>NZ_DATDJO010000060.1:0-84022 GCF_036520495.1 Povalibacter sp.
TCAAGCGCGAGCGCGATCGACGTGCCTTGATCGAGGCGGTGACCAGCGACGATCCGCGCTTTTTTCTCGGCACGGACAGCGCCCCGCATGCGAAACACACGAAGGAGCATGCGTGCGGCTGCGCCGGAATTTTCTCCGCGCACGCCGCCATCGAGCTGTATGCAGAAGCATTCGAGCTGGCTGGCCGTCTGGATCGACTGGAAGCGTTCGCTTCGCTGCGCGGGCCGGATTTTTACGGCCTGCCGCGCAACACCAGCCACATCACTCTGGAGCGGTCCGCCTGGACCCCACCGGCCAGCTATCCGTTCGCGACGGATGAACTGGTGCCGTTCCGCGCGGGCGAATCCATCGCCTGGCGCCTGACCTGAAGGAATCGTCCCCTTGATTGAACAGTTGCCGATGGCGCGTCGTTTTCGCGGCTTTCTCCCGGTCGTCGTCGACGTCGAATGCGGTGGATTCAACCCGAATACGGATGCGCTGCTGGAAATCGCGGCGGTTCTGGTGGAGATCCAGGGCGACGGCTCGCTGCGAACGGGTGAAGGCTGGCGCTACCACGTGCAGCCGTTTCCAGGCGCCAAGGTCGAGGCGGCGTCGCTCGCGGTGAACGGTATCGATCCCTATCACCCGCTGCGTCCTGCGATCCCCGAGAAGGATGCGCTCGCCCGCCTGTTTCGCGACATCCGCCAGGCGATGAAGGACAACGACTGCACCCGCGCCGTACTGGTCGGCCACAACGCATCCTTCGATCTGAATTTTCTCAATGCGGCGGTGACACGCTGCGGCATCAAGCGCAATCCATTCCATCCCTTTTCGAGCTTCGACACGGCGACGCTGGCTGGCGTCGTGTACGGGCAAACGGTACTGGCAAAGGCGCTGAACGCCGCAGGGATCGCGTGGGATTCGAACGAAGCGCACTCGGCACTGTACGACGCTCAGCAGACGGCCGAGCTGTTCTGCAAGATCTGCAACCGGATGGGAACCGAGGTGCGGTGATGTGATGAAGTGACGCTACCGTCACCTCATCACCCGGCCGCCTGACTACTTCGCTTCGGCGAGTACTTTCTGCAGCTCACCGCTGTTGTACATCTCCATGATGATGTCCGAACCGCCGATCAGTTCGCCGTTCACATAGAGCTGCGGATAGGTCGGCCAGTTCGAGTACTCCTTCAGCGCTTCGCGCACTTCCGGATCTTCGAAGATGTTCACGTGACCGAACGTCACGCCCGACGCAGAAAGCGCACGCACGGCTGCCGCGGAGAAACCGCACTGGGGAAAGTCCGGCGTGCCCTTCATGTACAGCAGGACGGGGCTGGAAGAGAGCTGGGACTTGATGCGTTCGATGACATCCACTGCAATCACCTCGACGGAATTTCTCAAACTTTCAGGCGGGAACGTTCGCGCCGCTCGTGCGCGCGACGACATACATCCGATTGCTCGGTCGCGGACATGCGCGGCCAGTTGGCAATCTCGCTGAGCTCCCGGCCGCAGCCGATGCAGATGCCCTGCGGATCCAGCGTACAGACCTTGGTACACGGCGAAACGACAGGGGGCTGGGGGGGCTGCAAACTCATGGATACCAGACGCTGGGGCGCGAGGATTATGGGGACGCCACGGTCATTGTTCAATGGACGGGAAAATCAACGGCTTGCGCTGATCATACAGTGTCGTGAGCGCACAGGTTCTGGCCGAGCGGGGCCTATGCTCTAATCCTGCGCATGAAAACCCCTAACCTCCCGGCCGACCTCGGCGAACAGGTCGCCCGAGCCCTGGCTGAAGACAGCGGTACAGGCGACCTGACCGCATCGCTGATCCCGGCTGAAAAGAACGCTCGTGCCACAGTGATCTCACGTGAAACCGCCGTCCTGTGCGGCTGCGACTGGTTCAACGCGGTCTTCAGGCAGCTCGACCCTGCTATCCACATCCAGTGGTTCGCCAACGATGGCGACCGCGTCAATGCCAATCAGACGCTCTGCGAGCTCACTGGCTCGGCAAGAAACCTGCTGACCGGCGAACGCACTGCACTCAATTTCCTGCAGACACTGTCAGCAACCGCCACCAGTACGCGCACCCACGTGGAGGCCATTGCAGGCACGTCCACGCGCGTGCTCGACACTCGCAAGACGGTACCAGGCCTGCGGCTGGCGCAGAAATACGCTGTGGTCTGCGGTGGTGGCGTTAATCACCGGATCGGCCTGTTCGATGCGATCCTGGTGAAAGAGAACCATATCGCCGCCGCCGGGTCGATCGCAGCGGCCGTGGCACATGCACGGCGTGTCGCAGGTGATCGCGTGGTCGAAGTCGAGGTGGAGAGTCTCGACGAACTGCGGCAGGCGCTGGCGACCGATATCGATCGCATCCTGATCGACAACTTCACGCTGGCGATGATGCGCGAAGCCGTCGCCATCAATCGTCAGCACGGCGGGCGGGTGAAGCTCGAAGCCTCGGGCAACGTTTCACTGCAGACGATTCGTGGGATTGCCGACACGGGGGTCGACTTCATCAGCATCGGCGGGCTGACCAAGCATGTGCAGGCCGTCGACCTGTCGATGCGCTTCAGCATGTAGACCCGGACCGGCAGAACGCCGATCCGGATCTCAAAGGATCCTCAGGCCGACTGCAGATTCGCCGCGGCGAATTCGTAGTTGGCAAGACGGTTGAGGAAGTTGTCCGTGAAGTCCGGACGGCGATTGCGGAAATCGACGTAGTACGCGTGTTCCCACACGTCGAGGACCAGCAGCGGCTTGCCCTCGCCCGTCGCGATCGGTGTGCCGGCATTCGGGGACTTGGTGATCTTCAGCTTGCCGTCTTTGCCGAGCACGAGCCAGGCCCAGCCCGAACCGAACTGACCGAGCGCCGCCGCCTTGAACTGCGCCTTGAATTGATCGACACCGCCGAAGTCCGCGGTGAGCTTCTGCTCCAGTGCCGCAGGAATGGCGCCACCGTTCGGCGACAGCGAATTCCAGAAGAAGCTGTGATTCCAATGCTGGCCGGCATTGTTGAAGACGGGCGTCAGGTCGTCCTTGCCGTACGACAGGGTGACCAGCTCTTCGAGTGACTTGCCCTTCAGGGCATCGTTCTTCTCGACCAATCCGTTCAATGCCGTCACGTAGGTCTGATGATGCTTGCCGTGATGCAGCTCGAGGGTTTCCTGGCACATGCCGCGTTCGGCCAGCGCACCGTAGGCATAGGGAAGTGTCGGCAGACTGAAACTCATGGCGATCTCCGATAGGTTTGAAGCCGCGGCACCTGCGAGCCGCAAGCAGATCCTTCTCACGAACGACATGTCCGCAACGGATTGCGTCAACGCATGAACTGTCGGGCGAGAGTGGGAGGTCGGCGCGGAAGGCAGGTGCGCCGGGTCGATCTCCGCAGAGCAAAATAGCAGCGCCCCTCTCATGCCGCAAGCAAAGAAGCCCGAGGCATGTGGGCATCAAACTCGCGCATCGTCCGATGAATTGGCGTAAATTCGCCCGCGATCGTGCCGTTCATCCACGAATAGACGAGCCTCAACGTAAGGCAGCGCATGTATCGGAAGAACGACTGGCATTCAATGCAATTCGTCGACAGCCGAAGCCCCGCCACCCAGCGCGTCCTGATCGTGCGCTTCGGTGCGCTGGGCGACATGGTGCTGCTGACTCCCATGATCCGTCGCCTGCACGAACGATTTGGCGTGCCCGTCGACATCGTGAGCTCAGGCGGCTGGACGCGCCCCCTGCTCGACGGACAGCCGGGCGTGGGCGACATCAGGATCATCGGCAGTAGACGCCGACCGTATCTGCTGAGTCCCGATCAGCAACGCCTAGTGCGCTGGCTGCGCGCCCGCGGCCCGACCCCTACGTGGTTCGCACACCCGCACGATGTGGGTCGCGACCTGCTACGCCGCGGCAACGTGCCGGACGAATTCGTCTGCGACTTCACTAACACCATCCCGGGCGAGCACGACGCCGATCGCTGGGTGCGTTTCGCCGATGAGACACCCGTCGCGCTGGGTAATGTTTATCCACCGGCGCAGCACACCCGTTCGGCGCACGCGTTCCTGCAGGTTACTGCCTCCATGCGCAGCGACCTGCAGCCCTGGCTGGTCCGCCATGGGCTGGAGAGTCAATCGCTGATCGCCATCCAGGCGGGCAACAAGCGCACCATGCGCTCCTGGAAACGACGGCGCGTGACCAACAAGAAATACTGGCCGGAAACGCGCTGGGCCCAGGTGATTCGCGCAGTGCGCAAAGACCGCCCGCATAGTGCCATCGTGCTGCTGGGCGTTCCCCAGGAACACGAACTCAACCAGGACATCATTCGCGAAGCGGGCATCACGAACATCCACAACGTCGCCAACGATCTGCCCGTCCCGATTCTGGTCGCCCTGCTCGAACGCACCGACAGCATGATCTCCGTAGACACCGGCCCGGCCCATGTCGCCGCCGCGGTCGGTTGTTCCGTAGTGACGTTGTTTGCCGATGCCGATCCGCAACGGTATCGGCCAGGAGGCAGAAACACTTTTGCCATCGCGCTGCAGGGCAAGGTTGAAGGACAGCTCAATATCCTGGGGATCGATGCGTCACGGGTGATTGCCGCGTGGCGCCAGCTGCCGAAGCGAGCGCGCCGTTACGGCGCTGAGCAGGAGCTGACTGCGGGCGTCGGGTAGTCAGAAGGAATATTCCACTGGCGCTACGAAGAGATTTTGATCTCCCCGTGCACTCTGCTCGCTGCGTGAAATCCCGTTTCTAACTCGCTACGGCTCGCAACACGCGCTGCGGCGTCGCAATACCGTAGCCCTGTGCATAGTCGACGCCCAGGCTGCGCAGCATCTCGATGATTTCGGCGTTCTCGGCGAACTCGGCGATCGTCTGCTTGCCGGTGAGATGGCCGATCTCGTTGATGGAGCGCACCATCTCGCGATCGATCGGGTCGTGGAGGATTTCCTTGACGAAGCTGCCGTCGATCTTGAGGAAGTCGACGGGAAAGTGCTTCAGGTAACCGAACGAAGACAGCCCGGTACCGAAATCATCCAGCGCAAACCGGCAGCCGAGCTCCTTGAGCGCGTGAATGAAGCGGTTCGCCTGCGAGAAGCTCGCGATTGCCGCCGTCTCCGTGATTTCGAAACAGATCTTCGAGGCGTCGATGCCGCTGCGATGGAAGTGATCGATCACGAACGGCAGGAATTTGTCGTCGCCCAGACTCTGGCCTGACAGATTGATCGAACACATCGAGAGCTTTTCACGCTCGTCGGCTTCCGACACCAGCCAGCGCAGCGCATGCTCGATCATCCAGCGATCGATATTCGGCGTCAGGCCGTAGCGCTCGGCCGCGGCGATGAACTGATCCGGCGTCACGATCTTGCCTGCCTCGTCGCGCATGCGCAGCAGCAACTCGTAGTGCAGGCCGGGGTCTGGTTTCTGCAGCGGCTGGATCACCTGGCGATAGATTTCGAAGCGGTTGTCTTCGAGCGCGTTGTTGATGCGGGCCGCCCACTGCATTTCGCGACGCCGACGCATCAGGTCGATGTCGTTTTCCTGGAAGCTGTAGATGCGGTTGCGGCCGCTTTCTTTCGCGGCGGCGCAGGCGCTGTCTGCCGCCGACAGCAATGAGGCCACGTCTTCATTCTCGGTCGACAGCGGCACCACGCCGATACTCGCGCCCAGCCGGAACGTGCGCTCTTCCCACACGAATTTGTAGTTGCGGATCGCCTCACGCAGCGCTTCCGCATTCCGGACCGCCTCTTCCAGGGAACAGCTTTCGAGCAGCACTCCGAACTCATCACCGCCGAGACGCGCGACCGTATCGCGCCAGCGGATCTTGGATTTCAGCAATGCGCCCACCTGGCCGAGCAGGGCATCGCCGGCGCTGTGTCCGCAGTTGTCGTTGATGATCTTGAACTGATCCAGATCGATGTGGCACAGCGCGAACGAGGCCTCGCGCGCCTTGGAGCTTTTCATCGCGCGTTCGAGCCGCGACTCGAATTCGCGCCGATTCACCAGGCCAGTCAGGATGTCGTGGCTCGCGTGGTAGGAGAGCTTGCGATTCAGTTCGCGGCTCTCGCTCACGTCATGGAACACCAGCACGCCCCCGCAGACGACGCCGGAGCCGTCGCGGATGGGCGAAGCGCAGCTTTCGATGTACAGCTCGTTGCCATCACGACGGATCAGCAACGTCGGCCGGACGGACTTGATCGCGCGCGTGCGGCGAATCGAAACGGCGAGAGGATTCTCCAGCGGCTCGCAGGTTTCCTCGTGGAAGCTGCGGAAGATCTCATCGATGACGCGGCCCTGCGCATGTTCGAGCCGCCAGCCCGTGAGCTGCTCAGCCACCGGGTTCAGATACTCGATCCGGCAGGTCGAATCCGTCGTGATCACGCCGTCGCCAATGGATTGCAGCGTGATCTGGGCGCTTTCCTTTTCGCGGAACAACGCTTCCTCGTAAAGCTTGCGCTCGGTCACGTCCAGATCCACGCCGACGATGCGGCGCGTGCGACCGTGCTCGTCGACGCGCGCCTTGGCGCGACTCACCACCCACAGCCAGAAGCCGTCGCGGTGTTTCAGGCGATGCACGCTTTCGAACATCGGCTCCTTGCCCGACAGATGATCGCGCAGCGCACCCTGAACCCGCGGCAGGTCCTCGGGGTGAACCAGCGGCTGCCAGTCGACCAGCGGCTCCACCTCGTCGTCGGAGTAACCGAGCATCGATTTCCAGCGCGGCGAGAAATAGGAGGAGTTCTTCTCGAGATCGAAATCCCACAACCCGTCGTTGGCCCCGTGCAGGGCCAGTTCACTGCGCTCTTCGAGGTTGTCGAACTGCGCGCGGTATTGTTTGCGCTCCAGGCCACTGGCATAGCTGGAGGCCAGCAGCTTCATCGCCAGATGCAGGTTGGCATCCCAGCTTTCGCGCGGTCGCGTGGAGCACATCGCGAAAAAGCCCCTGATCCGACCCGCTACGGCGAATCCCACCACCAGTACGGCGCCGACCTGGATCGAGGCGAAGCGTGCTGCCTCCGCCGCCAGCTCACGGCGCGGCTGCTGCGTATCGCGGATCTCGATGATGCGGATGTGTTCGAGACGGTCGCGCAGGTACGGCAGCGTCTCGAGCGACTGGCCGCTGAAGACGTCGGGATTGAACGTCGCGAACAGGCTCGCCGAGCCAATGACCTTGCGGATGGTCGGTTCCTGTTCGTCGATCAGCGCGACCAGGAAGGCATCGATGCCAGTCGCGTCGCGCAATGCATCGAGGTTCTGACGCACGAGCTGATCGACATCGGAGGCAGGCGGATTCTGAAAATCGACAGCTGCCTTGGTGAGCAGCACATCCAGCCCCGCCTTCGAACGCTGCTGGGCGCTCGCTGGCGGTCGAGTCACGAACAGACTGCCGCCTGCTGCTCGCGGGATGGGATCAATGACCTTGGTCGGATCGCTCGCCACTGGGTGGAGCCGAATGGATGATCGCTATCGGAACCGCGCGCTCACGCGAATGCTGGCGCAATGGCCGCGCGTTGCTACCCGAAAACTGGTGTGTCGATCCGGCATGCCGGATCGGTCGGTGGCAGTCATTGAACAATCCTCCCGCCGTGTCGCCCGACGGTTTGAATTATGGGCGAACGAAAGCTGCGACCGATTGTGGCACGGCCTTCTGAAGGATCATAGCCGTCAATGACATACGGCGTTTGATCGTGATGGCGACAGCCATTACCCTGAGTCAATGATCAGGGGCATTTGCCGCCTGCTCTTCCGTCGGGTTCGCACGGCAATTGCTTTGGGGAGCCAACGTTGCAGAATTTTCCCGTCGGGCAGGCAGCCCGGTCGCGATCCTGCGACAGCTCCGGCCGGCTACCTATCGCTCGCTGCCCTGCTCCACCACCGTCGGGCGAGGCGGGTTGCGCTTCAATATCCAGCGCACTCCAAACAGATCGACGATTCCGACCCACAGCCTGTTGCGCAGCCCGTACTTCGATACCCCGTGTGAACGTTGGCGGTGACGAACCGGCACAGAGATCACTTCCCACCCGGCATTGAGAAACAGGGCCGGCAGAAAGCGATGCATGTGATCGAACCGCGGCAATTCGAGAAAGGTCGCACGATGCATGAGCTTGATGCCGCAACCGGAGTCGGGTGTGCCGTCGTTGAGAAACCAGCTGCGCACGGCGTTGGCGACGCTCGAGGACACCTTGCGTAACCAGGTGTCCTGGCGCGAAGCCTTGCGATTGCCCATGACCAGCTTCACGCGTTCGCCCCGTGCCTGCCGGGCAGCGACCAGCGCAGGGATATCCGCCGGATCGTTCTGACCGTCGCCGTCGAGGGTTGCAATCCAGTCGGCGTGCGCCGCACGAACGCCATCATGCACAGCGGCGCTTTGCCCGCTGCGCTTCGAATGACGCAGCAGTCGCAGCTCGGGAATTCCCTGAACCTGCGCGGCCAGCACGGCGGCTGCCGTACCGTCGGTGCTGCCATCATCAACGAAAATAATTTCGAAGCGCCGAAATCCGGCGAGTGCCTGGCTGACCTCCCGGGCCAACGAACCGACATTCTCCTCTTCGTTGCAGACCGGGATGACTACCGAGATTTCCATGATTCCTGCGCTGATGGCGTGTGGGGCGTGTCCGTGGAGGGTGGCAAAGAAATAACGTGAGATCGGAAGCGCCGGATTGCGGAGTTGTACGTAGACGCTCCGATCCCATCAGATCAATCGCGACGACTCGCCCGACCCTTGTAATGCCCGAGCGTCGACCTATGCTCCATGGCATGCACGCGCCTCACTCCCACGATGGCCATGGTGACCGGCACGGGTCGCACTCCGGACACGCCAGCGATCATCACGCTCACGATCATGCGCACGGATCGTCCCTGAAACTGCTGGGATTCGCGCTTGCCCTGACGTTCGTGTTCATGCTGGTCGAGTTTGCCGGCGGCCTGATCGCAGGCTCGCTGGCGCTGCTGGCCGATGCCGGGCACATGCTGACCGATGCCGCGGCGCTGGCCCTGGCATGGGCCGCCATCCTGATCGCAAAACGGCCTGCCGATCTGCGTCGCACCTTCGGCTATCAACGCCTGCGCGTGCTCGCGACGTTCATCAACGGCTGCGCGCTCATGTTCATCACGGCCTGGATATGTATCGAAGCCGTGCAGCGATTTATGCAGCCGGTGCCGGTCGACGGGTTCACCATCCTGTGGATCGGGACCATCGGACTGGCGGTGAATCTCATCGTATTCGCCATGCTGCGGCGGGGCGACTCGCACGACATCAACATTGCCGCAGCGACGCTGCATGTGCTCAGCGATCTGCTCGGATCAGCGGCCGCCATCGTTGCGGCCCTGGTGATCATGTACACGGGCTGGACCCCCATCGACCCACTGCTGTCCGTCTTCGTCTGCCTGCTGATCGTGCGCAGCGCCTGGTCACTGATCCGACGCTCGACACACATTCTGATGGAGGGCTCGCCCGACGACCTCGACGTCGCGGAATTACGCAGCACACTCGAAGCGCGCGTACCCGACATTCACGACGTGCACCACATCCACACCTGGCTCGTAGGGCCGCACGACGTGCTGCTGACGATGCACGCAGCGGTCAGCACGACCGCGGATCACGCGCAGGTACTGCGGCAGGCCAAGGCGGTGCTGGCAGAACGCTATGGCATCACCCACGCGACGATTCAAATCGAGGCCGAAGAGTGCGCCGACCCCGATTGCGCCGACGTGTCACCAGCGCACGCCACCAAGGGATGATTATTTCCTGAGTTCGGCCGCGGCCAACCGGTATGTCGCCAGCATGCGGCGTTCCATTTCGCGCTGCGCCTCTGCCATCTGTTCGCCATTCATCTCCGCCGGCGGATAGAACGGTTCGCCGATCGCAATGCAGATACGCCCGAACGGCACCGGGATCACGAATTTGTCCCAGGTTTTCAATACCCAGGCTGGCCTCGCTGCGAAGGCCAGCGGAATGACCGGCTTGCCGGTGGTCTGCGCCGCAAAGATGGCGCCGGGCTTGAACTTGAATCTCGGTCCCTTCGGCCCATCGGGCGTCATGGCAGCGGAAATGCCGTCCCGTTCGATGGCCTGCTTGGCGCCGCGTACGGCACGCAGCCCCGAATAGGTTCCGGAGCCGCGCACGACGTGAGCCCCATACAAGCGGGCGAGCATCGTCGGCGCCTCGCCGTCCACTGACGGCGAAATCATGAAGCCCGCCTTGAGCGGCGGACACACCCGCTTGCTCACCAGAAACCGCGCGCAGATGAGCAGGTGCTGATGCCAGCACACCGGCACCACGGCGCCATGCTCCTGAACCAACTTGTTGAAGGAATCGAGCCCGACGTAGCGGATGCGGCACGTATGCCAGAGGACTTCGAGGATGCCGGCTGCGAGTCCAACGGCGAGCCGGTACAGCAATATCCGACTACGGGTCAGTTTGCGGCTGGATCTGGAGCGTGCAGGTTTGGTCACGTCGCTGCGATGTCCCGAAGGTCGAGCCGGCCGGCGATCCAGCTTGCAGTTCCGGATTCCGGCGCCGGAACGCAAACGCCGCGCAAGGCGCGGCGTTTACGAAAGGGTGGTGCCGGAGAGAGGACTTGAACCCCCGACCCGCGCATTACGAATGCGCTGCTCTACCAACTGAGCTACTCCGGCCCGCGAGGGGGGCGAAGTATAGAGAAAGAATTCCACCAGAGGTAGCGGACGGTTGAAAACCGTGACGTATCAGCGACCCGCACTCCGGCGGCGGATCCGGATCACGACCTCGACGGCCTCGGCCTCCATGCCGTCCGGCAAGGCCGGGAAACGACTGAAGGTGATCTCGTCCGGGTGAATGTCGCACAACTCACCCGTGTCCAGATCATGGAAATGATGATGCGGCGCCCGGGTGGAGTCGTAGACGGATCGCTCCGGATCTACATGGATCTGACGAATCAGGCCGGTCCGGGCCAGCACATTGAGCGTGTTGTAGACCGTCGCCTTGGACACGCGCTCCCCACCCTGCCTGACCGCCGCCAGGATCTGTTCCGCGGTCATGTGGGTGGGCGTCTGCATCAGGATCTGGGCCACCCGTACGCGCTGTCCGGTGGGCTTGAGACCGTGGAGTTGCAGCTCCTCGACGATCGTCTCGCGAGTCATCGGGGACTGCGGATAGGCCTGAAACAAACTGGTCACGGCGGGATGCACTGGGGTTCGGACAACTGGCCGGGAGCATACCCCCGGATGTGGCCGCGTGGGTATGGCATGCGTCTGCGGGCGCACAACGCAATACTGGCTAAATGCCGACAAAATCGGCGTCTTCCGGCCACCGTGCCGCCTAGTCTGGCTGCCACCGCCACCTCAGGAGCACATGGATGCGTGCCAGTCGACGTCGGTCCACCGGAGTCACCCTGCTCGAAATGCTGACGACAGTGGCCATCGTCGCCATCGTAGGCGGCATAGCCGCCCCGTCGTTCGCCGGCATCCTGCGCGATAGCGCACGGACGACGGCCGTCAACAGCTTCGTCCATGCGCTGTATCTGGCGCGCAGCGAAGCGATCAAACGTGGCAAGACGGTCAGCCTCTGCAAATCCTCGGACGGACAAACCTGCAGTAATCGTGCGCAGACATGGAGCAGCGGCTGGATGGTATTCGTGAACAGCGACAGCGACGACCTGCCGCAACGAGACGCCGGCGAGGACATCCTGGTCGCCTACCCGGGATGGCCCAACGGCGAAATCACTTCCAATCGGCAGGCGTATTCATTTCGCGCCTACCGGCAGGGAGTCGTGAATGGCACGCTGCTTTTCTGCGACGATCGCGGCAGCGCACAGGCGCGGGCCATCATCATCAGCCAGACCGGGCGGCCGCGAGTCTCACAACGAGATTCGAGCAACAAGCCTCTGCGATGCGGGTGACAAGCGCTAAGGCCGGGCCGCAGGCTGTCCAGCGGGACTTCCGTTGGTCGTCCGCGTGGGACTTCCGTTGGTCGTCCGCGCGGGACTTCCGTTGGTCGCAGGCTGTACGCTGTAGGCTGTAGCCAGACCAAGAGTTAGATCTTGCAGATTCGACGACTTATTGCTGGTGCTCTCAGCGGCGAGCGGAATATTGAATCCAGCCCACGTCCGTCACGCCTCCAGCCTCCAGCCTCCAGGCTCCGGCCCACAGCCTTTCCCTCCTCCTCCGGCTTCACTCTCGTCGAGGTCATTACGGCGCTGCTGGTCGTCGGTATCGGGCTCATCGGCATCGCGGCTCTCTACGGAGAAGCGCTGCAGACCGATGTCGATACGCACCCTCAGGCGCAGGCGGCGCGACTGGCTCAGGTAATGGCCGACAAGGTGAACACCAACACGGCGGGCCGCACCGGCTATGCCAATGTGATCGGCGTGCTGTGCACGGAGACGCGCGACCCGCGCCCCATCAATGCCGCCTCCCAGGAAGCCGCGTGCTGGCATGAGGAGATCCGCAAGACGCTGCCGAACGGTACTGGCGCCATCACGCGCGACCTGTCCACCAATCCGGCAACGTACGTAGTCTCGGTCAGTTGGTCAGCGGCGGGCGCAGGCGCCGCTTCCTACGTCATGCGCGTTCAGCCCACGAAGTGAGCCCGCGCGGCGTCAGGACATCGACCGTACGAGGCGCAGTTCCCGCGGCAGGCTGAAGACGATGTTTTCCTGCTGGCCGACCAGGTTCACCGGCGCTTCCCCACCCCACTCGCGAATCCGCGCCACGACGCGTTCGACCAGAATCTCCGGCGCTGAGGCACCGGCCGTGACCCCGATGCACTTCCTGCCCTCGAACCATTCGCGCCTCAGGTCTTCAGGTCCGTCGATGAGATACCCCGGAATGCCGGCCTTTTCGGCGATCTCGCGCAATCGATTGGAATTGGAGCTCGTTGGCGAGCCGACCACCAGGATCAGGTCACAGCGTTCAACCAGTTGTTTCACCGCGTCCTGGCGGTTCTGTGTGGCGTAGCAGATATCTTCCTTGCGTGGATTCGCCAGCGCCGGGAAGCGGCGCCGCAGTGTGTCGACCACCAGCTGCGTGTCATCGACTGACAGCGTCGTCTGTGTGACGAAGGCGAGCTGCTCGGGATTGCGCACATCCAGGTGCTCGACATCATCCGGCGTCTCGACCAGCAGGATGCGACCGCCAAACGACGTATCGAACTGTCCCATCGTGCCCTCGACCTCGGGGTGCCCCTCGTGCCCGATCAGGATCACGTCGCGTCCCTCGCGGGCATAACGGGTCACTTCCATATGCACCTTCGTCACCAACGGGCAGGTGGCATCGAACACCTTCAAACCGCGACCGCGGGCCTCGTCCTGAACTGCGCGCGAAACGCCATGCGCGCTGAAAATCACGGTGGCGTCGGCGGGCACTTCGTTGAGTTCCTCGACGAAGATCGCGCCCATGTTGCGCAACCGGTCGACCACGTAACGGTTGTGGACCACTTCATGGCGCACATAGATCGGCGCGCCAAACAACTCGATGGCGCGCTCGACGATGTCGATGGCCCGATCGACGCCGGCACAGAAGCCGCGGGGATTGGCGAGGAGGATCTGCACTACTTTTTCTCCGCCTGTGCGGCTGCATTCACCGCTTTGTCCTTCTCTCGTCCGCTCTCGAAAAATGCGTCGATCAGCAGGCAGACAGCGCCGATGGAAATCGCCGTGTCCGCAATGTTGAAGGCCGGGAAATCCCACGTTCCCCAGTGAAAATAAATGAAGTCGACGACGTAGCCGTGCCACACACGGTCGATCACGTTGCCCAGCGCGCCACCGAGCACCAGCGACAGGCCGACCGCGAGAACGGTCTGCTCAGGAGTGCGCAGCTTGCGTAGCCAGAGCATCAGCACCACGCTGACGACCAGCGCCAGCATGATGAAGAACCAGCGCTGCCAGCCGCCGGCATCGTGCAGGATGCTGAATGCGGCGCCGCGATTCTCGAGATAGACGATCTCGAGAATCGGCAGCAGCGCAAAGCTCGCCTTGCCCTTGACCGATCCCACGACCAGCGCCTTGGTCACCTGATCCATCAGCACCACGAAGGCCGACAGCCACAACCAGTTGCTGGCCCCGCGGGTGGGGTGAAACCAGACTTTCGATATCGATCCGTTGCTCATGCGGGTCCGTCTATCAGGAGAAGCGGCGTGATTCGCCGGGGCCGTCGAGATTCGTCACACAACGTCCGCAGAGTTCCGGATGTTGCGCGCTGACGCCGACATCGGGGCGCTTGTGCCAGCAACGCACGCACTTGGTGGACGTCGTTGGCCGCACGAGGATCCATGCATTGTTGCGATCACCCTCCTGTGCCGGCGCCGCATCGGCCGGCCGCTCCTGCGCAGGATGCACGCGCGCAGCGGACGTGATGAACACGAACCGGAGTTCCTCACCGAACTCGCTCAGCGTGTTCAGCAACGCCGGTGCACAGTAGAGATCGACCTCCGCATCGAGCGGAGCGCCGATGGCGCCGCTGTTGCGCACCTTCTCGATCTCTCGCGCCACAGCACTACGCGCCTCGAGTACCGCATCCCAATCGACATTCGGGCGCACCGCCGCGCCCTGCGGCAGCTGCGCCCAGGTCTCGAAGAACACGGATTGGCCGCGCGGACCCGATCCCGTGGACGCTGGAAGATGACGCCAGATTTCCTCGCTCGTGAACGAAAGAATCGGCGCGAGCCAGCGCACCATGGCTTCGGCGATCCAGAACATCGCCGTCTGCGCCGAACGCCGCGCCGCACTCCTGGCTGGCGTGGTGTAGAGGCGATCCTTGAGCACGTCCAGATAGAAGCCGCCGAGATCGACGCTGCAGAAGTTGTGAACCTTCTGGTAGATCAGGTGGAACTGATAGTCGCGATAGGCGGCGATGACTTCGTCCTGCAACTGCTGCGTGCGCCACAGCGCCCAGCGGTCGATCGCGACCAGTTCGTCCAGCGGCAGCTGATCGGTCGCCGGATCGAAGCCCGTGAGATTGCCGAGCAGGAAGCGCGCCGTATTGCGCATGCGGCGATATGACTCGCCGACGCGCTTCAGGATTTCGTCCGACAGGCTCATTTCATTGGCGTAGTCGGTCGCGGCAATCCACAGTCGCAGCACATCGGCGCCGAGGGCGCCGATCACCTTCTGCGGCACGATCACGTTGCCGAGCGACTTGGACATCTTGCGTCCCTTCTCATCGATCGTGAATCCGTGCGTGAGCACCGCACGATACGGCGCACGATCGTGCAAGGCGGCCGACGTCAGCAGCGAACTATGAAACCAGCCGCGATGCTGGTCGGAGCCTTCGAGATACAGGTCGGCGGGTGCGGTGATTTCCGGGCGCGCCGCTGTCACGCAGTGATGCATCACACCGGAATCGAACCAGACATCCATGATGTCGATGACTTTCTCGTAGTGCGCCGCCTCGTCGCCGAGCAACTGGACGGGATCGAGATCGGCCCAGGCATCGATGCCGTCCTTGTCGACGAGCTTGGCCACTTCATCGACCAGCTCCGGGGAGCGCGGATGCATTTCGCCGGTCGTCTTGTGCGTAAACAACGGGATCGGTACGCCCCAGACGCGCTGCCGCGAAATACACCAGTCCGGCCGATCCGCGATCATGTTGCCGATGCGGCTTTCGCCCCAGGCCGGCATCCATTTCACCTTGCCGATCTCGCGCAGCGCTGACTTGCGCAAACCTGCCTGCTCCATGCTGATGAACCATTGCGCCGTCGCACGGAAGATCACCGGCGTCTTGTGGCGCCAGCAATGCGGATAGCTGTGGCGGAGCGATTCATCGTGCAACAACGCGCCGTGCTCCTTGAGCACTTCAATGACGTGCTTGTTGGCATCGAAGACTTTCTCGCCTTCGAAGAACTGCGTGCCCGCGACAAATCGTCCGTTGCTGCCGACGGGATTGTCGATCCTGAGCTTGTACTTCATGCCCACCGCATAGTCTTCCTGACCATGTCCCGGCGCCGTGTGAACCGCACCCGTACCGGCATCGAGCGTGACGTGATCGCCCAGGATCACGGGCACCGTCCGCTCATAGAACGGATGAGCGAGCTGCAACCCCTCGAGTTCCGCACCGACCACTTCGGCCAGCTGCTTCGATTCCGCGATATTCGCGCGCTTGAGCACGCTGGCCACCAACTCACTTGCAAGGATCAGCAATTCCGATCCGGTGTCGATCAGCGAATACTTGATCTGCGGCCCGAGCGCGACGGCCTGGTTGGCTGGCAGCGTCCACGGCGTGGTCGTCCAGATCACGACGCTGGCGGCAGACGCATCCTCGAGGCCGAAACGACTTGCCAGATCGGCGGGGTCCTTGACGCGGAAACGCACATCGATCGCAGGCGAGGTCTTGTCTTCGTACTCGACCTCGGCTTCCGCGAGCGCCGACCGGCAATCCAGACACCAGTGCACAGGCTTGAGGCCCTTGTAGACGTGGCCGTTGCGCACGATCTGCGCGAACGCACGCAGCTGCTCCGCTTCGTAGCGCGGCTGCATGGTCATGTACGGACGATCCCAGTCGCCCATTACACCCAGACGCTTGAAATCCTCACGCTGGATGTTGACCTGCTCCATCGCGTACTCGCGACAGGCCTGACGGAAAGCGCGCGGCTCCAGCGATTTCACTTCCTTGCCACGGGTTTTCTCGATCTGGTGCTCGATCGGCAGGCCATGGCAATCCCAGCCCGGAACGTAAGGCGCGTCGAAGCCATCGATCGTGCGCGATTTGACGACGATGTCCTTCAGCACCTTGTTGATCGAATGACCCAGGTGAATCGCACCGTTCGCATACGGCGGACCGTCCGCCAGGATGAACGTCGGGCGGCCGCGGGCGACCTCGCGTAACTTCGCGTAAATCGCATTCTCTTCCCACCACCTGAGCATGTCGGGCTCGCGACGGGCGAGATCGGCTTTCATGGGAAAGTCGGTCTGCGGAAGATTGATCGTGTCTTTGTACTCAGCCATATCGTTTCGTTGCCGCGACTCGCGGCATATCGCTACCTCTGTTGCTCGGACAATCGCTGACGCGCCAGCGTCGCATCGCGATGCATCTGCTCGACCAGCGCGTCCATGCTGGGAAACCACAACTCATCGCGCAGCCGGTCGATGAAGTCGACATGCAGATACTGTCGATACAGGTCGCCGCTGAAATCGAACACATGCGCCTCCAGCAGCAATTCCTTGCCGTTCACCACGGGGCGCGTACCCAGACTCGCCACACCCGGCGCATCCTTCAATCCGGCACCGGACACCCGCACGGCAAACACGCCCGCCAGCGGTGTCGCTCGTCTATGCAATCTGAGGTTCGCCGTGGGAAACCCAAGCTTGCGGCCGAGCTTCTGACCATCGACGACCTTGCCAGTGATCCGATACGGCCGACCCAGGAGCTTCCGGGCACTCAGCATGTCGCCCACATCGAGCGTCTGCCGGATCAGGGAACTGCTCACTCGCTCGCCATCGATTTCGAAGGGCGGCACCTCCGTCACCTCGAACCCGTAGCGCGGCCCGGCTTCGCGCAGCGTCGCGACGCTGCCGTCGTTGTCGCGCGCGAAACGAAAGTCGTGTCCGACCACCATGTGTCGCACACCGAGCCCCTGCACCAATACCTGTTCGATGAATTCCTCGCGGCGCATCGCGCGGATTCTTTCATTGAAACGCAGGCAGACGAACCGGTCCAGCCCATAGCTGGCGAACGCCTCGAAACGTTCGCGAAACCGCGTCAACCGTGCCGGTGGCGTGCCACGGGCAAAATACTCGCGTGGGGTCGGCTCGAACGACAGGACCACGGCCGGCAGACCATGGTCGGCGCCCTTCTCGCGCAGGACCCGGATCATCTCCTGATGCCCGCGGTGTACGCCATCGAATGCACCGACGGTCAGTACGCAACCGCGATGTCGTGGACGCAGATTGTGCAGGCCCCGGATCAATTCCATCGTGGCCTCTGAACCCCCGGATCGTCATTGAGAGGGGGCGGATTATAGGGGCCCGCGCTCCCTTGCCTCATGCCGATTTGCCCGGACTGCGAGCCCGATTCAGTGCCTGGCGTGCAACCGAAACTGACCCGGCCGCACACCCATGACGGCCAATGCCACAAAGTAGACGGCGGCGCCGCCCACGACGATCGCGGTCAGCCAGCCGATTCGCTCCATGGTCGAGGCCGCGATCCAGACTGCCACATCGCCGCCGAACCACCACAGAAAGGCAGCCATCAAGGCACTGGCCAGCACGACCCGCAGCAGAAATCGGCGACGGCCGGCCTGCGGCTCGAGGACTCCGGAACGCGTCAGTCCACGGTACAGGAGCGCGGCGTTGAAAATCGCACCGATGCCGTTACTCAGCGCCAGCAAGGCGTGCATGCCGGGATCGGCGATACGACCGGTCAGCCAGAGCGCGACGACGACGATCAGGTTCAGCACCATCGTCAGCCCCAGGGCGCGCATGGCGACCTTCACGGGCCCCTTCGTGTCCTGACGCGCGTAATACCCCGGCGCGAGCACCTTGATAAGGCTCCACCCCAGCAATGCGAAGGAGAACGCCATCAGCGCGAGCTGGGTCATTTCCACGTCGAAGGCCGTGAACTCGCGACGCTGATAGATCGCCACGGTCAGCGGGCCCGCCAGGACGAACAACGCGACCGAGGCAGGAATCACGATCAGGCACACCAGCCGGATCGCCCAGTCGAGAGTGGCAGCAAAGTCCTTCGAGGACTGAGTCGCGTGATGCTTCGACAGGGCGGGCAGGATCACGGTGGCCAGGGCAATGCTGAAAACCCCCAGCGGAAACTCCACGAGCCGGTCCGCGAAATACAGCCAGGTCATGCTGCCATCCGCCAGCAAGGAGGCGATGCCCGTGCTGATCATGACGCTCAGCTGGCCCATCGACGACCCGACGATGGCCGGCCCCATGAGCCTCGCAATGCGACGTACCGCCTCGTGCTGCAGATTCCAGCGCGGCAACCGCAGCAGGTTCATACGCACCAGCGGCGGTATGAGCAGCAGCACCTGCGCCACGCCGCCGACGAATACGCCGATCGCCAACGCCATCGCCGGCTGCTCGAAATACGGCGAGAGCCAGGCAGCAAACACGATCATGACGACATTCAGCAGCACCGAACTGAACGCCGGCAGCGCGAACTTCTGATAGCTGTTGAGCACCCCGCCGGCCAGAGCCGTCAGCGACACGAACAACAGGTAAGGAAACGTCCAGCGCAGCATCTCGACGGCCAGATCGAACTGCCCGGCATCCTTCGTGTGAAACCCCGGAGCAAAGATGAGCACGATCAGCGGCGCAACCAGCACGCCGACGATCGACACCGCCAGCAGGAACAGCCCCATCGTTCCGCTGACGGCGTCCACCAGTCCGCGCACTTCATCCGTCGAACGCTGGGCACGATACTCGGCGACCACCGGCACGAACGCCTGGGAGAACGCGCCTTCGGCGAACAACCGGCGCAGCAGGTTCGGAATCTGATTGGCGAGGACGAACGCCTCGAGCGCGACAGCCGGGATCATCGAGGCAAAGACGACGTCGCGCATCAGACCGGTGATGCGGGAAAGAAGTGTCGTGAACCCTACAACGGCGGTAGTGCGAAAAAAGGCGCGACTCATGCGGCGAGATGCCCGATCGATTCGAGTTCTGAATTCATGGGGCGGCAATGGTACAGGGAAGGCTTACAGCCTCACCGAAGGACTTGCGCGGCGGGCAGCCCGGATTCCGGACCGACAAGATGACCTGTGGCGGGCAAATCAGGGCGTGACATCGGGCAAATGCTGCTCATCCACGACCTCATTTGGCTTCCGGGCGCGATAACCGACTTTTCCCCTTGCCTTGCCGGTTGCCGATCGGCAGAATTCGCGCCTCGTTTTTCCCAGAGTCCCTCGTCCGTGGCCAATATCAAGTCAGCTGAAAAGCGCGCCGAACAGACCATCAAGCGCCGTGCCCGTAATATGGCCGCCCGCTCGAAGCTGCGCACCGCGATCAAGGGTGTTGTGGCTGCTGTGGAGTCGGGCGACCAGACCGTCGCCGCCGCCAAATTGAAGGATGCCGCGCCGATCATCGATTCGATGGTCAACAAGGGCGTGATCCACCGCAACAAGGCTGCTCGGCATAAGAGCCAGCTGAATACCCGCATCAAGGAAATGACTGCCGGCTGACCACAGTCGTCTCTGGATACGAAAAAGCCGGGCAATGCCCGGCTTTTTTATTGGCGAAACTTTCGCTAACCCCTTGAATCTCCTAAGTGGACTCCGCCGCTTTCGCATCGGCAGCCATCTCTTCTATGTGCGTCATCACCGCCTGGCACAGAGCATCAGTGCCCTGCCGGGAGAGACCTGAAATCCGGAAGACTCGCCCCTTCCACCGCAGTCGCCGCACGATGTCCTTGCAGACCTTGTCTGCCTCATCCGGCTGCATCAGGTCCACTTTGTTCAGTACCAGCCAACGCTCCTTCTTGGCGAGATCCGCGCTGAACTTCTTCAACTCTGCTGCAATCGCGCGAACATCCTTCACGGGATCCGCTGCGGGATCCGGAGGCGCAATATCGACCAGATGCAGCAGCACGCGCGTGCGCTGCAGATGCCTCAGGAACTGGATACCCAGACCGGCGCCGTCTGCCGCCCCCTCGATCAGGCCGGGAATGTCCGCCATCACGAAGCTTCTGAGGTCCCCGACCCGCACAACGCCGAGATTGGGGTACAGCGTAGTAAACGGATAGTCGGCAACTTTCGGCTTCGCGGCAGAAACGGCGCGGATCAGCGTGGATTTGCCCGCATTCGGCAACCCGAGCAGGCCGACATCCGCCATGACCTTGAGCTCGAGCCGCAACTCGCGCTTCTCACCCTCGAGGCCAGGCATGGCTTTCCGCGGAGTGCGGTTCGTGCTGGTCTTGAAGCGGGCATTACCCCAGCCTCCCTTGCCACCCTTGGCAACCAGAAGCCGCTGACCTGCCGCCGTGACGTCACCCAACTGCTCCTCGGTATCGACATCGATGATCACAGTGCCGATCGGCACCGGCACCACCAGATCCTCACCACCCGCCCCCGTGCAGTCCGCACTGCCGCCCGGCTCGCCATTGGGACCGCGGAATGCCCGCCTGAAACGGAAATCGGCGAGCGTGTTGATGCCCTCGACACCCTCGACATAGACATCGGCGCCTTTGCCGCCGTCGCCGCCATCCGGCCCGCCGAACGGGATGAATTTTTCGCGACGAAAGCCCATGGCGCCGCGACCGCCGTGGCCGGCACTGACTTTGATGATTGCTTCGTCGACGAAACGCATGGCTGGTGACTACTGACTGACTGACTTGAGTGAAGGCTAACTGGTCAACCGGCTAACTGGCTAACTGGCAAGCAGCGGCTGTTGACGAGGACCGGCGTCCGCCAGCCTGACGCTGCGGGGCCTGCTATAGAAAGGTTTTCGATTCGACCAACAAAAAGCCCCGGACGTGCCGGGGCTTCTCGTAATACTGCAGCGAGCGCCCCTTTACTCGGGAACCACGCTCACGAAGGTGCGCTGCTCGATGCCCTTCTTGCGGAAGTGGACGCGGCCCTCGGCCTTCGCGAACAGCGTGTAGTCCGTGCCCGTACCGACGTTGTCGCCCGCATGGTAAACCGTGCCGCGCTGGCGCACGATGATGTTACCGGCGATCACGCGCTCGCCGCCGAACTTCTTGAGACCAAGTCGCTTCGACTCGGAATCGCGACCGTTCCTGGTACTACCGCCTGCCTTTTTATGTGCCATGACTGAACTCTCTCAATGAATCGACGCCGTTTCAGGCAACGATGCTGGTGATCTTCACTTCGGTGTAGGACTGACGATGTGTGCCCTGACGCAGGTAATGCTTGCGGCGGCGGAATTTCACGATCGTCTTCTTGTCGCTGCGGCCGTGGCTCTGCACCGTGGCAACGACCTTGCCACCGTTCAGATACGGCGTGCCGACCTGCACCGTGTCGCCTTCGCCCACGAGCAGCACCTGGTCGAACTCAACGTTCGCACCGGCTTCGGCTTCCAGCTTTTCAATCCGCACCACCGACCCTTCGGCGACACGATACTGCTTACCACCTGTGGCAATTACGGCGTACATGATTACTAAAGACTCCGGACAACCGGGGAAAACCCGGCGGGGAAAAGGTCGCGAAGTGTACGGACTGAATGCCCCACAGGCAAGCCTTTGAACCGCACTGTATTTACGCCGCTGGACGACTGAGCGAAACCCTGAACATCCGACGCCGACATCCACGTGGACGGTCAGGGCCGCTCGCTTCACCCTTAAGCCATTTGCCCGCAGTCCCTTCGCTTCGGCTACCATGCGCGCTCTTTAAATTTCCCTTCGATTACATGAGCTTCGAGTCCGTTAAACAACTGGTCACCGACGACCTGCAAGCAGTCGATCGCGTCATCCGCAACCGCCTCGCCAGCGACGTCGTACTGGTGAATCAGGTCGCGGAATACATCGTCGGCAGCGGCGGCAAACGCCTGCGCCCCCTGGTCGTTCTGGTCGCCGCCCGCGCTTGTGGGTCAAAAGATCAACGACATACCGAAGCTGCGGCCATCGTCGAGTTCATTCACACGGCAACCCTGCTCCACGACGATGTCGTCGACAACTCCAGCCTGCGCCGCGGCCACGACACAGCCAATGCCGTCTGGGGCAACGAAGCCAGCGTCCTGGTCGGCGATTATGTGTACTCCCGATCCTTCGAAATGATGGTGGCCCTGGGCAGCATGCGAATCATGGATGTCATGGCTCGCGCCACCAACCGGATTGCCGAAGGCGAAGTCCTCCAACTCATGAATGCCCATGACCCGGAAACCACCGAAGAACGGTATTTCGAGGTCATCTACCGCAAAACCGCGCAACTTTTCGAAGCCGGTGCGCAGATTGCCGCGATCCTGACCGACAGCTCTCCCGCGGTGGAAGACGCAATGACGCGCTACGGCAAACATCTCGGCACCGCCTTCCAGCTGGTCGACGACGCCCTCGACTACCGGGCCGACCGCGACGCACTGGGCAAGAACCTCGGCGACGACCTGGCCGAAGGCAAACCCACGCTCCCACTTATATATGCGTTGAAAAACGGCACCGATGCCGAGCGCGCCATGATCCGCAACAGCATCGAAAAGGGTCTCGTCGAGAACCTGCCCCAGATCACTGCCGCAATTGAATCGACTGGGGGCCTTGCGTACACTGCGCGCCTCGCGCGGCAGGAAGCCTCTCTCGCTATCGAGGCGCTCGCCGTACTGCCGGACTCGGCATACAAGCAAGCCCTGCGCGAACTGGCAGATTTCTCCGTCGATCGCACTTACTGATTCCCGACCGCATCGACCCATCCGCCATCTTCTTCAGCTTCGGGGTGTAGCTCAGCCTGGTAGAGCGCTACGTTCGGGACGTATAGGTCGCAGGTTCAAATCCTGTCACCCCGACCAAAATAAATAGATAATCAATAGGTTACGTACACCGTCATCGGTGAAATGCACCGCTTTTTGCGAGCGTGTTCCACGGGTGTAGCCAAACCTCGTCGGATCGAGCGAACGTTTAAAAGCCCTTTCTACACGTGGCTCCACAATGCTTGGAGTTACGAATGGCTTCTGTCGACAATCGCTCGCGCTACATTGTGAGCGTCAAAAACAACGAAACGCTCACGAAAGAATTTGGATTTCGCCGCTTTAAGGAAGCAGAGGGCTATCTCGCAGCGCTAAGGGCGAACGGTTACTCGTCCGCCAAGATCGCGCGCGCTGACGACTGCTTCCTGGTGCGATTCCGCGAGCTGCGCCTCCGAAAGTTCAGCCGGCACGTCGAATCACGTGAAAAGGCACGAGAGTTGATTGAGCTTGTTGAAGCGCAGTCGAACGATGAAACGCCTCTCGACTATCTCGTGGGCGCTGTCTCGTTTGCCAAACTGGCTGACCGGTACATCGAAGAGATCTGCAAAATCCACAAGGGCGGGACGGTGGAGACTTACACCCTCTCGAGCATGCTTCGGGATGCTGGGTACGTATCCAAGTTCGAGGCTCGCATTCGGACGGTACGCGAGAAAAAGAAGCAGGCGTCTGAAGAGGCAAAGCGCCTGGCCGCGGCCCGGCCGAAGAACAAAAACATGGCGCGAGTGAAGAAGAAGGCGGACGCCACTGAGACAAAGAAAAAGGAGAAGAAAGAACCGCGCAAGCGCGGTCACGTGAACTGGATGATCAGGCCGATCAGAGAAGTAACCAACAAGCACATCCAGAGATTCGTTAGCGCAAATACAGGAGAACTGATCTCCGATGAAACGGACACACTGAATGAGAAGGCGACCGTTGTCAGTCTTGCCACTGTAGATCGAGAGCTCGATCTCATCTCACAGGTCATTCGCTGGGCTATCGACAAAGAGGGCCTTGCAATCAAGAACCCAATGCAAGGAGTGACTCGCCCCAAGTACAACAACGAACGCGATGTGCGCCTGCTGGATGGAGAAGAAGAACAGCTCCTCGATGCCGCACGTGAGGAAGACAGAATTCAATCGCGGAATCGCGCAATTCAAAAGTTGCTCGAGCCAGTACGGGCGAAAGCAGCCGCGCTCGATGGGAGCGAATCAACGCGGAAGCGCTACATCGCAGCCGAACGCCGCACCATTGAAACCAACCTGACGACCTTCGAGATCGTTCCCCTCTATGAAACCCTGATCGTCTTCCTGCTGGCAACG
This sequence comes from Povalibacter sp., assembly GCF_036520495.1. Classification (GTDB taxonomy): domain Bacteria; phylum Pseudomonadota; class Gammaproteobacteria; order Steroidobacterales; family Steroidobacteraceae; genus Steroidobacter. Next base: position 24,604 of record NZ_DATDJO010000060.1, read on the forward strand.
GCGGCGCGGCGGGGTGAGGCTCTCGCACTGCTATGGGCCAACACCAACCTTCTCGAACGTACTGCGTTCTTCCCCGAGACCAAAAATGGCACCGCGCGGACTGCCCCTCTGCGGGCACATCTCATTGACCTGCTCAGCAAGCTGTCAAGTACCCGTGACGCGGCTGAGCCGCGCGTATTTCCAGTATCAGGTGACTCGTGGGATGGTGCATGGGACCGAATCCGCGCGCGAGCGGGTCTGGATGAAGATTTTCGGCGGCATGACCTGCGTCATGAGGCCATCAGCCAAATCGCCGAGGCCGGCTACGCGAGCGGAATGCCCTTCGACCTCGTCACATTGGCGGCTATCACCGGGCACCGGGACGTTCGATCACTGCAACGCTATCTAAATCCACACAAGGGAAAATTGGCGACTCACATGGATCGCGTATTCGAAGCTGCTCGTAAAGGTGAACAAATTCACAAGGGGCGCATTCGCCTTACGCGTGAGCAGGAACGACAGCTGATGCAACCAGAGATCGCCACTTCGAAGCATCGACCGCCCATTGAAGAAGCGCCGACGGCTCCCTCAACGTTGAGCTGTCTCATCGCGATCTAGGGAAAATGTATAAACAGCAGCGCTACACGCTTTCATCAACTCAATGGAGAAAGCGTGTATGTCGACTCAACCATTCACCCCTATCACCCGGGAACAAGCTGCCCAGATCCTCTCTGTCAGTATTGCAACGATCGACAATTGGATTGTGAAAGGCATCCTGCCGAAACCGAAGGGAATTGGTGAGCGGCTGGTGTACTGGCATCCGGATACGTTTTATTCAAGACTGCATGCGCTGTTGCAGCCGGAAGTCGCTCAAGGGAGCGAAAAAGCGGCTTTGTCTCCTCCGCAGCAGAGTATGGAGACGAAACGTCCAACTCGAAAAAATGACGCTGTGGATCGTTCCGAACGGGGCGATGCGGCGCGATTGGCTCGGCTGAACCAGAAGTAGGTGTTGCTGGAGCACCAAGCCAAAGCGCTCGCAATTGGCCGCTTCCATAAAAATGCCGGTGCGCACACAAAAGACAGTCGCGCGATCGGGCAACGAACGTACAGATACCGCACGGGATTTGATAGTTGGCTCGCACCCGGCCAGCGATCTCATTCGAGCCGCACGCCGGTGAGCTGCTCGCTCAACTTCCACAGCTTCTGCGCCGCCGCGGGGTCGACCGCCCAAGGTTTGACGCCTGCCTCATTGGCATCATCTGCCTCTGAGACCACGGCGATGTCGACATCCTCGCAATACACACCACCATAGCCGCGCAGTTGAGGGCTCGTCGCGCACCACACTGCGGTCGCGGCGCCCTGTTCGGCAGTCTTGAACATTCCACCCTCTGCTGCAGATTGTCCCTGCGGCACGAATCCTCGAGGTGTATCTCGAGCCAAACCATAGCCGGCGAAATCCTCATCGGTGAGATGTCGTGAGAGCTCAGTGAGGATCGTGCCGGGATGAACTGCGAATGCACGGATACCCCGAGACTCTCCGCGCCGGTCAGCTTCAACAGCGAACAAGACGTTAGCGGTCTTCGACTGTCCATAGGCCTTCCAACGATCGTACGGACGTGCGTTGAAGTTGGGATCCTCAAAGTCGAAAGACGAGAAACGATGCCCTCTCGAGGACATCGCAACGATCCTGGCATGGCCCGCAGCGGCGAGCATAGGCCAAAGCCGTATGGCCAGCTGAAAGTGCCCGAGATGATTGGTCGAGAGCTGACTTTCATTCCCGCGCGCATCTCGGGTCAAAGGATTGGCCATGATACCGGCGCAATTGATCAGCGCGTTGAGCGTCGAATGCTGCCGCGAAAATCTATCGGCGAATGCATCGACTGAATCCGGGTTCATTAAATCGAGCTCTTCGGTCTGTACACCCGGCACTGTTGAAAGCGAATGCCGAGCTCTGGTCGCGTCCCGCGCAGGTACGACTATGGAGACGCCGGCGCGTGCGAGCGCTCGAACCATCTCCAAGCCTAATCCACTGTACCCACCGGTCACGATCATGGTCTGACCGCGCAGATCGATATCGCGAACAACCTCAGCCGCCGTTGAAGCGGCCGAGAACCCGGAATGTATTGGCTGCTGCTTGCTTGTCATTGCGCGTGCTCTCTGGACTGGATCGCAGGATCTTGGCTGCCGATGTGAATCGCACCGGCGCGAAGCTTGACGCGACAATGCTCTCTTCGGCGCGCTGGCTCTTGAACGGCTCGGCGGTGACTTGCGCAAGCGTGCGACGACGCAACAGGTACGGCCCTCGACAGACGACTCCGGATCATTCCTCGGCGCCTTGCGCAACTGCGTGTCGATGAACAACAGCACGGCGCAACAGAACACGGCCAGGGCCGAACAGATCCCAGTTTGCGCACGTTCCTCCAAGCTTCTGACAGCTCCGCCGTTCAAAGTCGGACCAAATCAATCGAGGTGATCCGCATGAAGGCACGAACTGTCTTTAAGGCCGCGATACTGGCTTGCGCCTCGTGCCAGGCGTGTGTGTCCCACGCCGGGGAGAGTCAGTTCTACGGTCTGCTTCGATCTCGTGACCTCACCGCCTTTGGCTTCCTGCGTCTCGACATGCGACCTGCTTACGCGTTGTCGATTGAAGAGGGCACGTGGGCAATCGAGACGGAGCTCGGTTACCAGAACACGTGGGCGCTAAGTGAAGAGGTAGAGAGATATTTGAAGTCGCTGGAGCCCGCCGGAAGACGAGACCTCGGTCCCGAAGACTTACAGGCGATCCGCGATTTGCCAGGCGAGAACTATCTGCTGGATCTCGAATCAGCGTCACTCGACGTGACGTTCCACTACAAGTTGTCCGATGAATGGACCGGCTATCTGATCCTCAGCGCAGTTTCGTATCAAGGCGGCTTTCTCGACAGCACGATCGAGGGTTTCCACGATACGTTCGGTTTCAGTTCGTTCGGGCGTCCGGCAGTAAGCAAGGATGATGTGAATCTCATCTATGACCTGAAGTCGTCGCAAGTCACGAGCTTTGGTGCGCCGACCGACGGCGGATTCATGGACCCGACGATTGGGATCCGCTACGCCGGCTTTCAATTGCCAGAACGCTGGGGCTTGTCTCTTGAGGCAGCAGCGAAGATTCCCATCGATGGAACGCGACAGCTCTTATCTACCGGCAAGGTCGACTATGGTGTCCAGGCGTCCTTGCAGCGTCGCGGCGCACACCACGCGCTCTACCTCAATGTCGCTGCCGTCTCCTACGGCGGCGCAGAATTTCCGGTGCCGCAAGATTCGCAAATCATTCCCACGCTGATCATCGGGTATGAACATCGCCTAACAGAACGGACGCACGTCAACGTGCAAGCCTATATCAGTAAGAGCGTGTACTCCGACGATCAGACGGATCTCGGTGAATTGACCAGCGAGAAGTATCAATACAGCATCGGATTGCGTCATCGGATCAATCGATTCCTGTTCACGTTCGGTTTTACGGAGAACGTACAGAACGTGAACAATACGCCGGACATCGGGTTTCAGTTGGGCGTGGCGTATATCCCGCACGCCGTGCAAAGACCGTAGGGCGACCGGGTCTAGGCACGGCAGCGAGCCTGGCTGCGGGAGCCCTCGCCTACTCCGCGAACGGCGAGTCGAACAGCAGGTCGACCGCAGAGGGGCGTGTGTATCCCGGCACGAAGCGTTCGCCGAAATCGCGCGCGAAGTTGTCGTAGGTCGTTGTGCTGCGTTCTTGAACGATGCGGCACACATCACGCGTGAACTGGCTCTTCATCTGCAGGCGAGGAAAGGCATCGACAATTTCGTCGATCTGCGATTGCGGCAGCGTTTCGTAACCCCAGCCGCCCCAATCCAAGCCGATGCCGGTCGTGCAGAGAGCCACCTCCGGCTCCTTGTGAAGTCCGATGGACGGTGTGGAGTTCAGTGCGACGCCATCCCAGATCAACTGCGCGCGTGACTCTGACATGCCTTGCTTGCGAGCGAACTCGCGTGCAGCGTTGGCACCCTCGACTTCAAACCTGAGAGGTCCAGTGAAGGCCGGCATGAGTCCCAGGTCGTGCAGCAAGGTGGCCACCGCAAGCACTTCTGGGTCATGCGATGAATTTTGCGCCTGCGCTATCGCTTCCGCGAAAAGCCAGGAGCGCATTGAGTGATTGAACAGGTACGGTTTCGAGTTCTCGCGCGCCATATCGATGGCTCTCGACACCAACGGCGTATCGGGCACAGTCACGCCAGCGAGGACGCGAGTGGCAACGACAACTCGACCCGGAACGGCAATGGCGCTCATCTTTCCTACTCCTCGAACTCGATTGTGAAAGTGATGCATGCACAGGCTCAATGGCTGTGTTAGTCGATGCATCCTGATGCGACACAATCCCAGCGTCTTGGCCTTGTCTCGCTGCTTTTGAACACGCGCCACATGGCCGTCGAACGTGAGCGGCCGGTTGAAGTGAACGGTGGTTCTTGCGCCGAGGACATCCCGATCCAACTGTCGCCTCAAAACGTCAAGAACCAGGGAGTCGTTCTCTATAACGATCGAGAACATTCCTGTGCGTTCACGGAGGCAATATGGGCGACCAGACCGAACATTCGATGTCTACGAAGGTCTACACGACCATTGATGGCCGTGTAGTCATCGAGCAACCCCATGGATCCGTCGTGTTGTTCTCCGCAGAACAGATTCTGACCGTCATCAAAGAATTGCATGCGTGCTACGACTATTGCGCTGCGTGGAAAGAGCCGAGCGGGACAACACCATGAGCAGACCGATCCGCGTCCTGCTACAAACGACCATCGAGTACACCGCGAACGATTGGCACATCGGACGCTTTTCGATGCTTCGGGACTATCTCAGGTCGTTGGAGAACACTGATGGCAGTCCTCAGTTCCATGTAACGACAAGGGATCGCGATCCGATCGAAGCCGCGGATTCCGTACTGTCCACGCTCGAACAAGCGGACTTCGACGAACTCTGGCTGTTTGCCGTTGACACGGGCAATGGCCTCCACACAGAGGACCTCGCAGGAATACTGCGATTTTGGGAGCGCGGTGGCGGACTCATGATTGCCCGTGATCATATGGATCTTGGCTGTTCCATCTGTTCACTGGGTTCGGTAGGCGCCGCGAATGTCTTTCACACCCATAATGCAGCGAGCCCCGTGCCTCCTCCCGATGACCGCGGCACGCCGTACATTCTTTGGCCGAACTTCCACTCCGGTGCGAACGGAGATTACCAGCGCGTCCTGGCCGAACTCCCGGTGCATCCCATCATGCGCGATTCCAACTCCCAGAATGGAGCGGTGATGTACCTGCCCGCGCATCCGCACGAAGGCGCGGTAGTGACTCCGCCATCAAGATCGGGCGCGCGCGCAATTGCCACTGGAAGCAGCCTCGCAAGTGGGCAGCGATTCAACATCGCCGTGGCTTTCGAACGATCGAACGATCACGGTCCTGCAGTCACGCAGTCGACGTTTCACCACTTCGCTGACTACAACTGGGACCCGCGCCGCGGCAGCCCCGATTTCGTCACTGAGACACCGGGCGGTAACCTTGCCACCACACCTGATGCGATGGCTTCCGTTCATTGCTACGTGCGCAATGCCGCGTTGTGGCTCGCCGGTAGGCTCTGAGGTAGATGAGTCTCCTCATAGCCACTTGGGCTCGACGGAAGGACGGTGAGTCGCCATGCGCTGAAGCAACGTCGCCGCATCCGAGTCCGTCAGGAGCAGCGATCGATTGTTGGTGCTCAGTAGACCACGCTCCACAGCGCTATTCAGGAATTCGAGCAGCGCGTCATAGTACCGATTGACGTTTAAGAGACCGCAAGGCTTCGGGTGCAGCGCGAGCTGCGCCCAGGTAAGGACTTCAAAGAACTCCTCGAGCGTACCCAGCCCTCCGGGTAACGCAATGAAGCCATCGGACATGTCTGCCATCACGCGCTTGCGTTCGTGCATCGACGTCGTGACCTTCAGTTCTGACAATCCCCTGTGCGCGACTTCCTTTGCGATCAGAAACTGAGGCATGACGCCGACAACGGTCCCTCCGCACTGCAAGGCTGCGTCCGCCACAGCGCCCATGAGCCCCACGCTCGCTCCTCCGTAAACCAGCCTGTAACCTTGAACGGCCAGCGTAGCGCCGAGAGTGCGCGCGGCCTGCGCAAATTCCTCGTCGAAGCCGACGTTCGAACCTGCGAACACACAAAACGTCCTTCCAGTCATCACGTAACCCACAGCTCACTCCCGAAGGGGAGAGTCGAGCAACCTGTCGACCGTTGACGGCGCCTCATAGCCAGGCACGAAGCGCTCGCCGAAGTCTCGCGCGAAATTGTCGTACGTCGATGCCGGGTGCGATTCGACGATGTCACAGACAGCATCTATGAACCGCTCCTTCATGCTCAATCTCGGATAGGCATCGACGATCGCGGCGATCTGGGATGGCGGAATCCCGGCATAGCCCCGTCCGCTCCAATCCAGCCAAACCCCGGCAGCGCACAGTGCTACTTCGGGTTCCTTGTACAAACCAATGGAAGGCGTCGAGCTGAGCGCGACGCTGTCCCAGACCAGTTGTGCGCGGCGCCTGCTCATCCCCGCCGCAGATGCCAAGTCGCGTGCAGTGTTGGCTCCCTTCACTTCGAAGCGCAGCCCGTCAGCGGATGTCGCGGACAATCCTACGTCGTGTAACACACTGGCGATCGCCAGAACCTCCGCATCATGAGTCGCGTTTCTGGCTCGAGCGATGACGGTAGCAAACAGCCACGATCGCATGGCGTGGTTGAACAGGTACGGCTCGCACTGCTCGTGCGCATGCGTCACAGCGTGTGCGATCAGCGGTGTGTAGGGTACGACGATCCCAGCAATCACCCGCGCCGCGGCGTTCAGGTACAGGACCTGCTCGACCGAACTCATTTCAATGCCCTCGTTCGATGACTGACGACAATTCTCATCGACGCCAGCGTCAGATGTTTGAACAACCCGCGCATCACCGTAACGGAATCGACACGGAGAGAAGAGAACGGGTGCGTTCAAGTCGCGAGCGAATTCAGCAATCCCTGTGCGTCATTTCATCGAACAATGCGGCTAAACGCCCAATCAGGAACGTCGTATGAGTCTCGCTGCCCATCAATTCGTCAACGAAGCCGACGAAGTCGAGTCGATCTCAACAAGGCTCGCCGCATGGTACGACGCGCATTCATCAGTACGCCGTCTGTGGGCCATCGAGGATGGCCGCAGTCTTACCGTGTGTGTCTCTCTCGAGCCCACGTCCGATGGCGATGACTCCTTACCGATATGGCTCGCGATGAATCACGAGTGGAACAGCGATCTGCAATCGATCATTCCGCGCGAAATTCAATTGCGGTTCGTTACATCGGACGTTCTGCCATCCTCTTACGTCACCGGCGATGCAGTGATCGTTGCAGAAATCGATTGGCGTGAATCGTGGATCTACTCCTGACCTATCTTCTACCGAGGACTACCCATGTCGATTCGTAAGCGCATTGCTGCCGCCGTCACCGTCGCGTTGAGTGCCGTGATCCCTGTTTCGGGACACGCTTCCGAGGACGTTGCTGTCAACGAGCTCGTGACGAAGCCGCTTCAGGAGTTTCCAGGAAAGGAAGTCCTGATGATCACGGTGACGTACGCCCCGGGTGCTGCCGATCCAGTGCATCGTCACGATGCCCACGGCTTCATCTACGTTCTGCAGGGTTCGATCGTCATGCAGGTCAAGGGTGGCAAGGAAGTCACTCTATCCCCGGGAGACACCTTCTATGAGGGACCTCACGACCTGCACATCATCGGCAGGAACGCGAGCAAGACAGTTCCGGCGAAGTTCCTCGTCGTGCTTGTGAAGAACACCGGTGCACCCGTGTTCACGGTCGAATAGCTTCGATCGCTGCACTCCGTACGGGTCACAACAGTTGAATGGGGGTATGGGAGAACGCCGTGCACACCGAACGTCAGAAAGAACACGATCTGCAACTGGAAAGGGATGATGAATGGTTGGATGAGGCGCTTCGTGAGACCTTTCCAGCCAGTGATCCCATCCCCTCTGTACACCGAGAGCCGCAACCAGGTAAGCGCAGCGGCGAAAACCCGCCGAAGCGCATAGGGACGGGATCCGCCGACGACTGATGCAATGGTACGCCACCGCGCCCCGAGCAGTGTGAGGCGCAGGTCAGACTTCGCGTTCAGTCTGCGGATCAGCGATTCGTGCGTTGATGCTCCAGGTGCTCAGCGACGAACCAGCTTTGCTGTTCATTGCCGCGCACTACCCTGCCAACGATCAGGTCATTGGTACCGTCGTCCTGAATGTCCGCTGCAGCCCGCGCGAGCTCACGCCCTTCACCAAGAATCATGCGGTGCCCCTCGACGAGTCGTTCCAGTTGGCGCGTTACCGACTCCCGTCCGCGTGGCGCACGTGCAATCCGCGACTCCTGCACAACGTCGGCGGCGAGGGCCAGGCAGACGCCCCCGAGCATCTGGATGCGTTCGGCAAGCTCATCGGCGATCGCCGCCTGCTCTTCGGCGTGCTTGTCGTAGAGAAGATGCAGTTGATAGAAAGTGACACCATGCGTCTGCCAATGCGCCTTCTTGTACAAGTCGCGTAGTGCCAGCGTATGTGCAAGCAAGCGGTTTAGCGCCGCTACACTTTTATGCCGGACCTCGGCACTCAAGCCAATGGCAATGGAAAGCAGGTGACCAAACGGTTGAACGATCTCCTCTGCCCTCTCATTGGAAATGTCTTCGCTCATAAGTTTCTCCTCGACAGTCATGAAAGTCAGGAAAGCGGGACTGCGCCGTGCTCAGCGATATTCGACGAGCGCAGTCAGACCAGCGTGAAACCGCCATCGATGTTGAATACCTGCCCGGTGACCCAGTCGGCGTCCCGGCTGGCGAGCGCCACGATCCAGCGCGCCACATCCTCCGGTACGCCTCTGCGACCCAGCGGGATTGTGTCCCGCTCCTGCGCTTTCACTGCTTCGGCTTGCTCGTGCGAAAGGCCCATGCGTTCTTTGAGAAAGTCACTTTCCACCGGACCGGAAGCGACAGCGTTGACCCTGACGCTCTGTGGCGCGAGCTCCAGAGCCCAGCAGCGCGTCAGATGTTCGAGCGCGGCTTTGCTCGCACAGTAGTCGGCAAGCCCCGCGACCGCCTTCGTTGCGAGGCTGCTCGAGATGTTGACGATCGATCCGCGTGACTTGATCAGATGCGGCACGGCGGCAGCCGCAAGCAGCGTTGGCCCCATCGTGTTGACGGCATAGACTGCGTTGACGTGCTCTGCCGTGGTCTCCGCCAATGGCATCGGCACGCCTGCGCCCGCGTTGTTGACCAAGACGTCCAACCTTCCCCACAACTCGATCGCTTTGGCGACGGTGCGTTGGGCGTCCCCGGGCTTGCTGACGTCTGCGGCCAACCACTCGATGCGTGCCTCCACACGTGCAATCTCTTCGAGTCTCGTGGCGCGACGCCCGGTGATAAGGACGTGGGCCCCGTCCACGGCGAACGCTCGGGCTGCTGCCAATCCGATTCCGGCTCCGCCGCCGGTGATGATCACGACCATGTCTTTGACGCTCATTGATTGCATCCTCGATCTGATGAATGACATGACACGGCAGTCGTGGGCACGCCGAGCGCGCGTGTCGCGCGAGCAATTACGTTGCGGGTGAGCCGCAGTGGCCAGAAAATCCAACGCAGCAGGCGATCCACTTGATAACTCCGCTGCTCAGCGTGCACGCACCATTCGCAGAAGTGCTCGCAGTTGTTGCTGAGCACGCGATAGCGGTTTTCGCCGATCCGAGACAGGGCGCGCTGAGCAATCTCGGCGCCGCTGAAACGGGACGTTGCCTCAAGCAGAACCCGAAGCGGATGCCCACGCGTGAACTGCTCTATCGAGACAGTTTCGATGGGCCCGATGCGCAGACCGTGCTCGAAACCACGGTAGTGCGCCACGAGACCATTACCCAGGTAGATGCCGTGATGAATGTAGAAGGCGCGAGGCGTCACCACATGCGCGCCGAGCTGCAACATCGATTCGGCCCTACCCACGTGGTAGGCGCGAACTGCTCCTCGTCCTTCTCTACCGCTCACTGCCGTTCTCCGCATTCAATGCGCTTCTGGCAACCTCAGACGCTTTCGATCGGCTCGCCGATGCGAGCGCGCCGCCAGGCTCTCGGACTCTCGCCAACAACCCTGCGGAATAACCTGCTCAGGTGTGCCTGGTCCGCAAGCCCGCAATCGAGTGCGATCGCACTCAAGGGGGCATCCGTCGACAACATGAGACCTTGTGCTCGCTCGATCCGCCGACGAATCACGTACTCGTGCGGCGGTTCGCCGAAACTGTTGCGAAAGGCGCGGCCGAAGTGCGACGCGTTCAATCGCGCGACTGCGGCGAGGTCCTCGTTCCTGATCGTCCGATCGAGATGCGCATCGACGTAGTTGGCAACCTTGCGGATCTGCCATGGTGCCAGGCCGCCGCGCGCCTGGTCTTTGTCGGGCGCCGTTGTTTCACCCATTCCTCGCAGCATCTCTGCAGCCCGTCGGAGGCTGTCCTCAGCAGTACTGCGCTCGTTGTCCAGTGCACTCCTGACGGCACTGCACAGCTCGGACATTGCCGTTCTGACCGCTCGCAGCGAAAACCCGTGCTTCGCCAGCGGATCCGCCTGCTCAACAATGTCCTCCACTCGCTGGATGGCGCTCCACGATTCATCACCCGACGATGGATCAGTGTCGGAAGTCCGCGATCTGCTGTGTTGTCGTTCGTGACCGGCTTCGGCATCGCAGACTGGTGGAACCAGTCCTGACAGCGCGACCGGAAGGGATAGGTTGTCCATGAGTCACTCCAGAAAGTCGATGTCGTCGAGGCATTCTCTTGGCGATGAGCGCGGCCTCTCCAACTCTGGAGAGGCCGTATCGCTACCAATCAGCTGCGAAGGAACGCCAACAAATCCGCGTTGATTTGATCCTGATGCGTCACCGTCAGACCGTGCGGCGCACCGGGGTAGTAGATGGCTTTGACGTTCTTGAGGATTCGCTCTGCCTTCCTTGCAGAGTCATGGACGGGAACGATCTGATCGTCTTCACCGTGCATGAGCAGGGTGGGGACGTCGATCTTCTTGAGATCCTCCGTGAAATCGGTTTCGGAAAACGCCTTGATACATTCATAAGCATTCTTGAGGCCGACCTGCATGCTCCACAGCCAGAACTGATCGAGTGTGCCCTGAGAGACTTTCGCGCCTTCACGGTTCGCGCCGAAGAACGGGATGGCGAATTCCTTGTAGAACTGCGAACGATCCTTCGCGAGGGAGGTACGCAACCCATCGAAGACCTCGAGAGCAATCCCTTCTGGATTCGCCGCGGTCTTCAGCATGATCGGCGGCACCGCGCCGATCAGTACGGCTTTCGCCACGCGCTTCGATCCGTGACGCGCGATGTAGCGCACAACCTCGCCCCCACCGGTTGAATGTCCGACCATGGTGACGTTCTTGAGATCGAGCGTTTCGATGACGGCCGCGAGATCGTCGGCGTAGCCGTTCATGTCGTTGCTGGAGGACGCTTGCTCCGAGCGACCGTGACCGCGACGGTCATGCGCGATCACGCGGAAGCCTTGCTGCGCAAGGAACTGCATTTGTCCGTCCCACGCGTCGGCGTTGAGCGGCCAGCCGTGCGAGAAGGTGACAACGGGACCTCGGCCCCAGTCCTTGTAGTAGATCTGGGTGCCGTCTTTGGCGGTAATCATGTTCACGGGATGGTTTCCTCTGGATTGGGAAGTAGACGCGGAGTTTTTCCGCGAGGGTTCTGCCAGAGCGGCAACGGGTGCGACAGCACCTGCGGCGACGATGGCTGCGGTGAGGATGTCGCGACGGGTGGTCGTGACTTCCGAGGACGGTGTGTTCATCAAGCTGTCTCCGTGGTGGGTTGAGATCGATCGCTCTGCGTGCGACAGACTCTCCCACCGCCGGGCAGCGGCCCCAAGTTCAGCGGTGTTAAGCCGCGTTAAGCGGTCGCCAGATCGACTCCGTGCCACTCCAACGGTTGTTTTCGCCGGCGTTCTGCGTATTCTTGACTCCGACCTCCGATGTCGGAGTCAGAGGACTCCGACTGAGCTACCGACGTTCCCCTGAGGCTACTGGTCATGACCAGTCCGGATTTCCAGTTCGCATCGTTCGGTCCCTTCCGGCTGTCTGCCAGCACTCGCCAGCTTTTGCGCGATGGCGCTCCTCTCATCTTGGGCGATCGTGCATTCGATATCCTCGCGGTCCTGGTTGAGAACGCGGGCCAGATCGTCAGCCAGAAGGAGTTGATGGCGCGCGTTTGGCGCGATCTCATCGTCACTCCCGGCAATCTGCGTGTTCATATGACCGCGCTGCGCAAGGCGCTCGATGACGGGCAAGCCCGCTACATCCGGAACGTCACTGGCCAGGGGTATTGCTTCGTGGCGCCGGTGACGTACACCAGGCCTCAGGATTCAGTGCCCTGCGGCACTAAGCCTGCCTACGCACACGCGCTGCCACTTGCATTGCGTCGAATGATCGGTCGCGACGAAACCGTTCGCGCCATTGCAGCCGACCTGCGTACGGATCGCTTCGTCACCATCGTCGGGCCAGGCGGGATGGGAAAGACCACGGTGGCCGTGTCCGTCGCACACGCAATGCTGGACGAGTTCGACGATGCAGCGTTTTTTGTCGACCTCGGCGCACTCACTGACCCGGCGCTGATCACCGCGACTGTCGCCTCCACGCTCGGCGTATCAGTTCAATCGGCCGACCCGCTGCCCGCCCTGATGAGCTTTCTGCAGACAAAGCGCGTACTGATCGTCCTGGACAATTGCGAGCATGTGATCGATGCGGCCGCGTCGTTAGCAGAGGCGATGTTCAACGGTGCGACCGATGCGCACATCCTCGCTACCAGCCGTGAAGCGTTGCGAGTGGAAGGTGAGCATGCGCACTGGCTCCACCCTCTGGCGTTTCCCGCGCCCAATGACCGCCTGAGCGCCACGGAGGCGCTGTCCTTTCCGGCGGTCAAACTTTTCGTCGATCGAGCTCTGGCAAGCGATTCTCACTTCGAGCTCACCGACGAAAACGTATCAGTCGTTTCAGAAATCTGTGGCCATGTCGATGGCATCGCGTTGGCAATCGAGATCGTCGCGGGGCGCGTCGGCACCTACGGACTGACGGGAACAGCTGACCTTCTGAAGAAACAGCTCGGTTTGCAATGGCAAGGGCGCCGTACGTCCCTGCCCAGGCATCAGACGCTGCAGAGTCTGATCGATTGGAGTTTTGGCTTGCTCTCGTCACCGGAACAGCAGGCGTTACGCCGACTGTCGATGTTCGTGGGTAGGTTCGACGTGGACGCAGCTCAGGCAGTCGCCTCAGATACCGGAATGCATCCCGGGGAAGTCGCGCACGTGATCGATCAACTGATTGCGAAGTCACTCGTGTCATCCGTGACGACGCCTGAAGGTTCAACGTGCTACCGACTCCTGGAAACCACGCGGCTGTACGCAGCTGAAAAACTGGCAAGGAGTGGGGATGCAGATGCGGCCGCCGAGCGGCATGCGCGGTATTTTTTGAACGTACTACTTGCGGAATCGGATAGCCCGACCCAGCCGCCTTTGCGGCATGATCACTTGGGCAATCTACGCGCGGCGCTCGAGTGGTGCTTCTCCGCGCAGCGCCACCCTGACCTCGGGATCGCCCTCGCCGCAGCCATCGCACCGCTCCTCTTGAATCTCTCGTTGTGGAGCGAGTGCCGCAGATGGAGCGAGTCGGCGCTGTCGCTCCTGCCAGATGCCATGAAGGGCGGCACGTTCGAGCTGGTGTTGCAGGAAGCGCGCTCGATGTCCTTGTTGATGACTGCGGCCGCCGATGCACGTACTGCCATCGATCGCGGCCTGCAGATCGCGCGAGATCTCGGCGAGGCGCAGATTCGCTTCCGACTGCTCGCCGCGCTGCATGTCTATCTGCTTCGCATGACTGACTTCAAAGCAGGTCTCATCGTCGCCGAGGAGATGGATGCCGTCGCGAAAGAGTCCAATGATATTTCACTCCGGGCGATCGCCGATTGGATGCTGGGCTCGTCGCACTTCGTTCTCGGCAATCCAGTCGAGGCAAAGCAGCACTTCGAAGAGGGATTCGCGCTGCCACTGGAAGCCGGCAACCGCCAACAACTCGCCGGAATGTATTTCCGCACGCGGGCGCTCTATGGCCTGGCGCGGGTCCTGTGGCTCTGCGGCTATCCCGATCGCGCTCTGCGACCGGCCCGACAAGCCATTGATGAGGCGGCGGCAACCGATTCCCCTGTCAATGTCAGCTACTCGCTAATCTACAACTGCTACGTGTTCCTCTGGTGCGGTGAACTCGACGCTGCACAGGAAATGATCGAGAAGGTCATGATGCAACCTCATTGGGACGGCCGCCTGATTTGGTTCCACGTCGAGGCGCTTGCGCTGAAGGGCGAGCTGCTCGTACGTCGCGGCCACCTCGACGAGGGAATTACGCTTCTACGACGTGCGCTCGCGGACATGCATGCTGCCAGCCAGAAGCATCTCATGCTGACCGTGACCGCATGCTGGCTGGCCGAAGCGCTGGCCGGAATCGGTCAACTCGGCGAGTCACTCGAGATCATCGATGACGCCGTTGCGCATTCGCCCAGCGGCGAAGCATCGTGGATGGCGCCTGAACTGTTGCGCGTCCGAGGCCGTGTTCTTCTGTCTATGGAGAAACTGCAGGAGGCCGAGCAATCCCTTCTGCACTCGCTCGCACTGGCGCGGCGCCAGGGCGCCAGGGGTTGGGAACTACGCACGGCAACAACGCTCTCGCAGCTCTACTCGGCGCAGCAGCGTGACACCGAAGCCCGCGACCTGCTCTCGACCATCTACGGGCAGTTCACGGAAGGTTTCGACACTCCGGACCTGGTGAATACCCGGCGGCTGCTGCAGGAATTGGAATCGACGGGGAAATCTCCGGTGACACAGATGGATCGGAAGTTGGCGGATCGTTCTGCGTCTTCGAGTAGTGCCTGTGCACGGGCCGAGACAGCATGGCGGAGCGCCTAGGAATGTCTTACATCAGCAACGCCGTGGAATATGCGCTGCATTGCCTGCTGTATCTGGTGGACACGAGGAATCGTCCCGGCAGCGTGAGCACGCGTGACCTTGCCGCTCTGCAGGGTGTATCCACTGAATACCTGGCGAAGATCTTCACCAAATTGCACCGGGCAGGCATCGTCGCGGGCACAGAGGGCGCCGGCGGCGGCTTCGCACTGGCGCGCACGCCCGAGAAGATCAGCGTCCTGGACGTCATCGTCGCGATCGACGGCAAGAAGCCGCTGTTCGACTGCAAGGAAGTTCGCCTGGGCTGTGCACTCTTTGGCTCGTCGGCTCCGCGATGGGCTTCACGAGGCGTGTGTTCGATTCACGCAGTCATGCTGGAAGCCGAGGCCCGGATGCGCACTGTGTTTGCGACCCACACTCTGGCAAGTATCACGAGTCGTGTCGAAGCAAAAGCGCCAGCCAGCTTCTACACAGATGTCTCCGATTGGCTGGCTCGTCGCCCCGTAGCCACTCGTCGCGCGACTCCGCGGCCTTCCAGATCACGGCGCTGATCATAACTACGACACCAACACACTCCCGTTCAACCCTTGCTGCTCCTCTTCAAGTTTCCGGTCTCCCGAACCCGGACACTGCGCATCCAGGCAGTCTGATCACGAGGAGACATCGCATGAAGAGTCCATTTGCCGCCACTCTGCTCGGGTTGCTCGCAGCAACAGGTGCCACGGCAGAACCGACGAAGCCCACCATCGTTCTGGTGCACGGTGCCTTCGCCGATGCATCGAGCTGGAATGGCGTGATCGAGATACTGGAGAAGAATGACTTTCCCGTCGTCGCGGTCGCGAATCCTTTGCGCGGTGTCGCCAGCGATGCGCGGTACGTGTCAGACGTCGTCAAAGGACTGGACACTCCCGTCGTCCTCGTCGGCCACTCTTACGGCGGCTCTGTCATCAGCTCATCGCAGATCGCGACCGATAAGGTGACTGCGCTCGTGTACGTCGCCGCGTTCGCCCCCGAGGCTGGAGAAACCGCGGCCGGCCTTTCGGCGAAGTTTCCGGGAAGCACACTCGGCGCTGCGCTCGCAGCACCTGTGTCGTTATCGGGCGGCGGGAAGGATCTGTACATCCAGCAGTCACGATTCCACGATCAGTTTGCTGCAGACGTATCTATAGGCGAAGCGGCTGGCATGGCTGCAGGTCAGCGCCCCATCACGGAAGCGGCTCTCAATGAAGCTGCGAGTGCGCCAACCTGGAAATCCGTTCCGTCATGGTTCATCTATGGCGATCAGGACAAGAACATTCCGCCGCAAGCTCTGGCGTTCATGGCCGAGCGAGCCAAGGCCAGGAAGACGGAGGTGATCCGCGGCGCATCGCACGTCGTCATGGTTTCGAATCCCGAGCAGGTCGCGAAGATGATCGAGCTTGCGGCCGGCGGACTGCGATGACCTCAGCAGACGCGAGCGACCCGGTCAACTTCCATCGCCGACGCTTCGTGCGAATTGCCTCTGCGGGTTTAGCCCTGTTGCCGACGAGCGCTGTGACGTTCGGAAGTGAGGCACGTGCAGTGACACCAGCCGGACCTGCGATGCCGTCCTTCGGTCCGCTGCGACAGATCGATGCGGGTGGTCTGAGCATCGGCTACGTCGATGCCGGGCCGAGCGATGGACGCCCAGTGATCCTGCTGCACGGTTGGCCGTACGACATCCACAGCTATGCCGAGATAGTCCCAGCACTCGCCAGCAAGGGATTTCGCGTCATCGTTCCCTACTTGCGCGGATTCGGGACGACACGCTTTTTGTCCGGCAGTGCCATGCGCAATGCACAGCAGGCCGCGCTCGCGGTGGATGTCGTCGCATTGATGGATTCGTTGCGACTGGAGAAGGCGCTGCTCGCCGGCTTTGATTGGGGCGCGCGCGCAGCCAACGTCGTCGCCGCACTCTGGCCCGAGCGTTGCCGTGCCATGGTGTCAGTCAGCGGCTACCTGATCGGCAGCCGCGAAGCCAACAGAGCGCCTTTGCCGCCAAAGGCGGAACTTGGCTGGTGGTATCAGTTCTATTTCGCAACGGAGCGCGGGCGCGCCGGTTACGCCGCCAATCGACGCGATTTCGCGAGGCTGATCTGGCAGCTCGGCTCGCCTGCCTGGAATTTCGACGCTGCAACGTTCGATCGCTCCGCGACGGCCCTGGATAACCCGGATCACGTCGACGTCGTGATCCACAACTACCGATGGAGAATCGGAATCGCCCCAGGTGAGGCGAAGTACGACGTGCTCGAAGAACGCCTTGCTGCAAGTCCCCTCATCTCCGCTCCGACCATGACGCTCGAAGGCGACGCCAACGGAGCTCCGCATCCGGACAGCGGGTCCTACGCAAAGAAGTTCACCGGATGGTACGAGCATCGGCTGATCAAGGGAGGTGTCGGACACAACCTCCCGCAAGAGGCTCCACAGGCGTTCGTCGATGCGGTCGTCGATATCGATGGCGTGCGCGCATAGCGACACCGCAGAAGACAGGGCCGGCAGATTGCGCCCGCCCCCTTGCGCGGACCCAGGTGGGTCGGCCCGGTGGCAGGCGGGTTAAGTACCGCGAGCAAATCCTTGCCCGGAGCTCATTTCCGGCGCGGACATGAGCGACCGACTTTGGTGCGGTCCTTCTGCGCTGGGCTGCACAGACGAACGGGGTTATGTTTGCCGTGGATCGCGGTATGCTTAGCGTCTACTCCGACTCGGGGTGTCGGAGTTCGTCCGAGGTTCCAGACTCCCCTACGGATTTCGCTGCCATGACCGGCCCAGACGACGGTATCGCATCCTTCGGACCGTTTCGCCTCTCACCGGCGACTCGCCAGCTCGAACGCGACGGTGTGCCGCTCGCGTTGGGAGATCGCGCGCTGGATATCCTGATCGTGCTGGTCGAACACGCCGGCGAGATCGTGAGTCATCGTGACCTGATCACGCGTGTCTGGCGTGGACTCGTGGTGACCCCAGGAAATCTGCGCGTCCATATGACCGCATTGCGTAAGGCGCTCGGCGACGGAACCGACGAGACTCGTTACATCGAGAACGTCGTTGGCCAGGGCTACTGCTTCGTGGCGCCGGTCACTCTCACGAAGACGGCGACAAGAACTACGCCGGCCCTGCCCTCCGCCGCATCCACCACGGCGCAGCTGCGAGGATTGCCGCCCGTGCTTACACGCATGGTCGGTCGCGAAGATGTGGTTCGCACAATCGTTGCCGACCTGTGGACCGATCGGTTCGTGACGATCGTCGGTCCTGGCGGCGTGGGCAAGACGACGGTGGCCGTATGCGTCGCGCACGCGATGCTCGATGAGTTCTCCGGCAACGTGTGCTTCGTCGATATCGGCGCCATCACGGATCCAGGGCTGCTCGCCACAACCGTTGCATCGACGCTTGGTCTCACCAATCAAAGCCCCGACACGCTTGCGACGCTGATGTCGTCGTTGCAGTCCGAACGTCTGCTGTTGGTCCTCGACAATTGCGAGCACGTCATCGATGCGGCCGCATCACTTGCCGAGTTGATCTTCAGCCAGGCACCCAAGGTCCACATTCTCGCGACCAGTCGTGAAGCGCTTCGCGTCGAGGGTGAACACGCACATTGGCTGCGCCCGCTCGCGAACCCACCGGACGATGCTCCGGTGGATGCGCAAGCGGCGCTCACGTTTCCAGCGATCAAGCTGTTCGTCGAGCGCGCAGTCGCCGGCGACAATCGCTTCGAACTGACTGACGCAAATGCGCCGATCGTGGCAGGACTCTGCCGCCGGCTCGATGGGGTCGCGCTCGCGATCGAGTTCGTTGCGGGCCGGGTAGGCATCTACGGCCTGCAAGGAACGGCGGATCTCTTGGACAAGCGCCTCGGACTGCACTGGCAAGGACGTCGTACGGCGTTGCCAAGGCACAAAACGCTTCATGCACTTCTCGACTGGAGCTACGAGCTGCTGCCGGAATCGGAGCAACGAGCGCTGCGGAGATTCGGGATCTTCGTCGGCCCGTTCAAACTTGAAGCGGCGCACGCGGTTGCATCTGCAGGTTCATCTGCTGACGAATGGGACGAAGCCGGGCTCGCGAGCGCAGTCGACTCGCTGATCGCGAAGTCGCTCGTATCGACGTACGAGACGTTGGAAGGCGGGACGAGTTATAGGCTGCTCGAGACGACGCGCATTTACGCACTCGAGCAGTTGGAAGAAGCCGGCGAAACGGAATCGACCGCTGAGCGACACGCACGCTACTTCGCTGGATGGCTGAGCAAGGCGGCCGAAGCAGCCCGTTCACATCACGAGCAGTTGGGCAACCTGCGCGCGGCGCTCGAATGGTGCTTTGACAATCGCAGCGGAACGTCGCCTGCCAAGACCGAACTCGGCGTCGAGCTGGCCGCCGCCGCCGTTGCTACGCTGCTGCACTTCTCGCTCTGGACCGAATGCCTCACCTGGAGCAAGGCTGCGTTGGCTCGCCTTCCAGATTCGACATGCGGCGGTCGGCGTGAGCTTGTATTGCGGGAAGCGCTCGCGATCTCATCGATGTACACCGGCGCAGCCGATGTTCGGCCTGCGATCCTCCGAGGTATCGAGATCGCTCACCAACTGTCGGAAACAACGATTCACTTGCGGCTGCTCGCCTCCCTGCACTTCCTTTCGCACCGCGTCACAGACTTTCACGCATCGCTCGCCATCAGCGAAGAGATCGGTGCTGTCGCGAGAACGACCGACGACGTGATCTTATGGGCCATTTCGGACTGGCTGCAGGGCTCATCGCAATATTGCCTCGGCAATCAGGCGGCCGCGTTGCAGCTCTTCGAGCGAGGCTTCACGCATGGCGGCGACCATTACACCGCCAGTGCCCGGCAACTCGGGATCTACTACCGTTCGCGAGGGCTGACCGGGCGCGCTCGCGTTCAATGGTTGTGTGGCTACCCAGACCGGGCGTTGCAGACCGCGAGGCAGGCACTGGCGGAGTCTGCAGAAACCGCGCTGGTCAACCGTAGCTACACATTGCTCATCGTTTGTCACGTCTTCCTGTGGCGCGGCGATTTGAACACCGCATGGGACGTGATCGAGAAGGTGATGGCGCAGCCGCATTGGCAAGGCCGCCTCGTATGGTTTCACACGGAGGCACTCGCCTTGAAAGGCGAAGTTCTGCTCCGCCGGGGCGACCTCGCGAAAGGTATCGAACTGCTGCGCACAGCCTTGAACGACATGAAGACGAAGAACCAGAAGAACCTCATGCTGACCGTTACCGCATGTGCTCTCGCAGAAGGCCTGGCCGCGGCGGGACACCTCGAAGAAGCACTGGCTGTAATCACCGACACGCTCGCTCATCCGCCGGGCAACGCGGAGACTTGGGAAGCACCGGAGCTGCTGCGAGTCAGGGCGAACATTCTTCTGTCGATGCCACAGTCGGACGAAGGCGACGCCGAGCGTTGTCTGCTCCATTCGCTCGCGCTCGCGCGGCGTCAATGTGCGAAGGGATGGGAGCTACGCACGACGACAACTTTGGCGCAGCTTCGCGCACGACAGGGGCGCGACGCCGAGGCTCGAGAAGTGCTTGCGAATCTATACGCTCAGTTCACCGAAGGCTTCGATACTCGGGATCTCAAAGCGGCCGAGCGGCTTCTCGCAGAACTTGATCGCAGGATCACCTCCGAAGAGCGCGCCATCGACCTTAGTGTCGCAACGCCAAGTGATGCGCGTACGATTCCCAGCGCCGCGACATGAGAGACTGCCAGGCTGCTGCATTTCCGGCTCATTGTCGTGTGAGACGCGAATGATGCGCTACAACCCGGCGCTCGATGGTATTCGCGCTCTGTCGATCCTCGCAGTCATTCTTTTCCACTGTGACGTTCCGTGGGGTGGCGGCGGCTTCATCGGGCTGGATGTGTTCTTCGTCCTTTCCGGCTATCTCATCACTTCGCTCCTTGCGGCTGAACACCATAGCGGGGGCATCGCGATCGGGCAGTTCTATGCTCGACGTGCGCTGAGACTTTACCCGACGCTACTGCTTCTCATCGCAGCCTACGTCCTGCTTGCGCCTGCGCTGTGGCCGACCGACAACAAGTGGTTGATTGCCGGCCTCACCGGTTTCTATCTGATGGACTACGCGCTTGCCTTTTGGAATCTGCCGCTGACGATCGGGCACACGTGGTCGCTGGGAATCGAAGAAAAATTCTACTTGCTATGGCCGCTCGTGCTGCCCTTCCTATTACGAACGCGGCGTCCGATTGTGTGGCTCTTTGCGGCATTCATTGCCGTAACTGCGTGGCGCTATTACGTGACGGTGACGTGGGGATGGCAGCAAGGCTATTTCTCTTTCGACACACGCATGAGCGGCATTCTGATCGGAGCCATTGCTGCTTTGCTGCCGCTCAAGATGTCGAGGCATGCGGTCATCGTTGCGTGCGGCGCGCTCATCATCGTCGTTGCCGCGCCGTTCATGCCTTCCGTGCCAGCGCGGCTCGCCGCAGAGGGTGTAACACTCATCGTCACATTGGCGGAGCTCTCAGCGTTCGTCATCGTGCGGTATGCAGCCGACCATGGAACAGGCAGCCTCCTTCTCGCTTCACCGCCGTTGGTCTACATCGGCCGGTTGTCCTATGGCATCTACCTGTGGCACTGGCCTGTCGTCTTCCTGCTCAAAGACGTCCATCACCAACCTTGGTGGATCTCGCTGAGCGCAACCGTCATGTTCTCATTCGCAATGGCAGTGCTTTGTCTGAAATTCGTTGACATGCCGATCAAGCGCTGGCGTGAACGTGCGTGGGCACCGAGGCAGCGCGCTACTGCCACGGCGGCCTGAGACCGGACACACCCTCAACGTGCGCGGATCATCGATTCGAACGCGGTCAGAAAATCCGAGAGGAATCTGCGTCTGGTTTCGTCGGCAATGTGACCCGTGTCGTCGACCAGCGTCGCGACGCCGCCGATGTACGCCTCCGGCTGCCGCAGCGTCGGCATGTCGAGAAACACGAGGGACTGACGCAGGTGATGGTTGGCCCCGAAGCCTCCAACAGTACCCTGTGACACGCTGATCACAGCCGCGGGCTTTCCTGCCCAAACGCTCTGCCCGTACGGCCGAGAGCCGACATCGATCGCATTCTTCAGCACGCCGGGCACCGATCGGTTGTATTCGGGCGTGGCGAATAGCACGGCATCGGCTCGCTCGATGCGTTCTCGAAATGCCGTCCATTCCATAGGCGGCATACGATCGAGATCTTCGTTGTAAATCTGCAGTCCGCCGATCTCCACGATGCCGATGCGCATCGAAGGCGGCGCAAGTGGCTCCAACGCATGGACGAGGCGGCGGGTATATGACCCGCGGCGCAGGCTACCGATGATGGCCGCGACGTCGAATGAAGTGGACATGTGAACCTCGAAGTGATTGCTCGTGGTTCACGGTACGACAGCAGATGCGGAGGTTCTTGGCTGAACTGTGCTCGACTATTCCGGTTCGCCGCAGTTCTATTCTGCAAGCCAGATGCGTGCGATTTGCGGCGCACGACATCTACAACTCACGAGCGACTGGTCCAGGTGAGCGATCGCAGAGTGACTGTAGTGTTCTCACATCCGATAACAGTCCACGCGGCAACGACTGACGAGAGAACAGTCCATGAGCATCCACAGACGAACGGATTTGGTCGACATTGTCGATGCAACTGATCACATTCGAGGCCCCATACACGCCCCGATCACGCTGCTCGAGTACGGCGACTTCGAATGTCCCGGCTGCAAACAAGCCAGCGGCGCACTGAAGATCATGCTGGCGCGTTTTCCCGAGCAGGTGCGTCTCGTGTTTCGCCATTATCCTTTGGAGTCTTCGCACCCACATGCATTAATGTCCGCGCAAGCCGCCGAGGCCGCAGCAGCACAAGGAAGATTCTGGCAGATGCACGATCTCCTGTTTGCCAACCAGCGCCATCTCGAAACGAAACGCCTGCATGGCTATGCGCGAGACCTTGGGCTCGACATGGCGCGATTCGTTGCCGAGATGGACGATGCCGTGTACCTGCAGCGCGTCCGTGAGCATATCGACAGCGGCAAGCGCAGCGGCGTTCGGGCGACACCGGCATTCTTCGTGAATGGCGTGATCAAGGACGTCTCGTTTGGAATGGCCGGGCTGTTCGACGCGGTTGAGCATGAAGTTGAGAGTAACGTGCCCTACGCCTCGGGTTATCGAATCTGTCCAGTGTCACGTCGATTCGAGAACGGGTATTGAAGGTTCGATCAGTTCCGCCCAGGTGCCACGGGAAACCGTCCAAGGCAGCGTTGCAACGGCACACCAGGCTGCCGCCTGCTTTGGACCCGATTCCGGGCGTCCAAGATAAGCGCGCAATCGGCAGCTCGCGAACGTCCGGCGATCTCGTCCCCTACTCATCCGGCCGACTCGACGGCTCCCATTGCGCCGGACTCGACCTCACGAGATCCTTCAGATCTTCCACACTCGCCGCCCCCGCCACTTCTCGCTTACCCAGTACCGCCGCGGTCGAGAACGAGACCATGCGTGCCGTGACGTACTCGCTGTTCTCCACGCCAGAATCGACCTCAGCATGCGGCCCGCGGACGACGACGATCTCTTTCAATCCTTTCGCACGCCGATAGGAATCGAACGTCGCCTCCAGCGATTCGGCGAAGTCCCACAGCCCCCGGGCAAAGAAGACCGCCGGCCATTCATCGATATGCGCCATCGGTTCCGAGGAGGGCAGCATCACGACCTTCTTCTCGATCCGTGCGCGCGCTTCGTCGAGCACACCGGCATCGATATCGACCGGCGCTGGCCGGGCGCCGACGCCGCCACCGACAGTTGCCAGGAGCAGTGCGGCTTTGACGTTGTAGCGATGCGGCGGTAAGCAGTGCACTTTCGGTAGGTCGTAGCTGCAGTCCTCTGCAAAGTTCTGATGCATTGCCCAGGCGGTCGTGATGGAGCCCTGCGAAGATCCGCCGAAGATGACGGGGATCTGCTTCGCTTTCATTCCGGCAAGCAATCGTCCTCGCAGAGCCGCTCCTTCCAACACATGTCCTGACGGCGACAACGCTCGCAGTCCCTCTCCCGACTCCAGCGCATCGAGAGCGCGCCACATGTCGCGCCCCTGCTCGAGCGTGTTCACGGCGTTGTAGCCGCCGGAGATACCGTGGCCGCGCTTGTCGAATGTGAGAACGTCGAAGCCGGCGCGGTTCAGTTCGTAGATGTGATTGCGCCAACCTCGTGCGCCGAACTGCTCGGTCGCGGCATCTGGAAAGGTGCGCGCAACGTACGCAGCCTTCGCTGGGTCGTAATCGTAGGGTCGCGCGTTTGCTGCCTGAATCGCCGTCGTTTCGACACTGCGGCCGCCCATGAGCACCGCGAGCGCCCGCATCCTTCCACCCTTCTCGTCTGGTACACCCATTCCTTCGAGATACCAGCCACGCAGTGCGACCGGATCGGTTCGCTTCATGTGCAGGCGTTCATACGCTTCACGCGGTACCCGGAATTCGATTGTCCAGGTTCGCGCTTCGGTTTCAGCGATCGGCTCACGATACTTCGCTGTCCCAAAGTATCTCGGACGCCGGATGTGCTTCAGATCGACCACACCGTGCGGATCGATCTTGCCGGCAGGATCTACCGCTCCCGTCGCACGGAACTCGCCGGGTACCTTGTTCAGCGGCGGAATGCTGGCGAGCTTCTCAATGCATGCGCGGTCCTTCTTGCAGGCTCTGTACTTCGCTTTGATCTTCGCGTCGGTGAACTCGGCGGCGAAGTAGTCAACACCCCTGTAGTCGGGTGGCGCGAAGCGAGCGCGGTACGTGAACGGCACGCACACTTTGCCAGCCGGGTCCTGAACAAAATAGCCCGGCAGGTCCATGAAGAGATCGTAGTTGACGCGCGCGACGCACTCGACCGGAGGCGCTCCGGGCGAAACGTACGTCGGCTTCGTCTCGGCCGTATGAGCGAACTGCGCAATGACAGCTGAAACAAACAGCGAGAGAGCAATGGTTACGTTGCGGGCGGGATGCATAGTCTTGTGCTGAAAGTTAAGTAACAGAATGCCTCCGGCCAGGTCGGCCTCACGAAATGCCTGCCGCTTCATCGCGCACGCGTCGGTTGCTCGCAACCGAACGGACCGGACAGCCATCCCAACGCGCCGCGATGAGCACGTCCGTCCTCGTGCGAACCGATCGCGATCATGGGCTGCACGGACATTCCGCCGGCGAGCCGTTCGAGCCCCGCCTGTGCCGGATCCAAGAGTATTCGAATTGTGAAGCGCCGAACGATCTTGGTGAAGTTGCCAGTGGCGTTGTCCGGTGGCAGCAATGCGAACTCCGATCCGCTCGCACCCGAGACACTCTCGACGATGCCGCAATAGGTGTGGTCCCGAACAGCATCGACATCGACGCGTACCCGATCGCCAGGGCGTACGCGCGCAAGCTGCGTCTCACGCAGATTCGCCTCCACCCAGAGATCTCTGGTCGGCGCCACCGCCATCAGGCGCGTGCTGGCCGTGACGTATTCACCGACGCGAACGTTGCGGCCCGCGATCAGTCCTTCGCGTGGCGCACGGATCGTGGTCGCTTCGAGATCGTTTTGGGCCCGTAGAAGCTTAGCCTCCGCTCCGAGGAGCGCGGCCGACACGGACTGCCTTTGCGCGGCGAGCACATCGAGCTGGCGTCGCGCGAACTGCGCCTGCGCGGTCGCCTGATCAAGCGCGGCGCGTGTTCGAACACCTTCGGCTACCCTGGTGTCGTAGACGGACTGGCTGACGGCGTGCTCCTTCACCAGAGCGGTCGCCCGTTTCAACTCCGCATCTGCACGCTGCAGTTGCGCCTTTGCATTCTCGACCGCTGCATCGGCGATTCGAATCTGAGAGCGCTGGAGTCGCTCCTGCGCATCGATCTGGATCAGTGCAGCGCGTTCGCGTGCGACGCTTGCCCGCGCATCGCGCTCGGCTGCTTCGAAGTCCCGTGGATCAATGCGCGCGATCACCTGTTCCGGTGCGACGCGCTGATGATTCTCCGTCAGTACCTCACTGATGAACCCAGGCACTTTCGTCGACACGAACGTGAGGTCGCCCTTGATATAGGCGTTGTCGGTCTTCTCAAACGGTGTCACACCATGCCAGACAGCGTAGCCGCCATAGATCAGCAAACCGGCGCCTGTCACCACGAAGCCCGCCATCATCAATCGCTTGATGGTCGGCAATGGCGCCGATGAGTCCGCCGCGCGTTGAGAAGTGGGCGTCGCCGGTACAGTGGCACCGCGGGCTTCTGCGTTCATTGACTGGACCCTGGTGGAGGCAGCAGGAGCAGCGTACTCGCGCGCGGTAGTGCAGGCAGCACCCAGACAAAGATGGCCGCGACTGTGAGTACGATGGCCGTGACGAAGAAGGCATCCTGATACGCAAGCGTAAACGCCTGCCTGGCCGTTCCCTGTGCGAGCGCAGCGAACGCTCCTCGCTGCGTTCCGGAGGTATCCGACAACCATGGGTCGAGAGCGCGTGTCATCGCCGCGAGCCTTTCGGCAGTGGCAGGAGCGAAAGCTGTGATCGATTCCGCCAGCATCGCCGAATGAAACTTCTCGCGTTCAACCACCGCGTGAGTGACCAGCGCGAGGCCGCCGACGAGTCCGAACGTTCGCGCAATATTGAATGCGATGCCGTGCGATGGGCCATCTTGAAAATTTGCGCCGAAGACGGCGTAGCGCATCGTTGCGACCGCGAACAGCGCCTGACCAACTCCAGCGAGCAGCAGCGGCACGATGAACTCATGGCTCGCCCACTCGGATGTGATCTGCACACACATTGCGGCCGCGAGCGCCATCGCCGCCAACCCGACGGATAGTGCGATCCGTGGGTCCGACCTCGCCGCCAGCCAGTACGCCATGGGCGTGGTAAGGAGTGTCGCCGCCGCCATAACCAGCATGACACTCCCGAGCTGCTCGGTGCGGAACCCCTGAATACGCGCGAGGTATTGAGGTGCAATGAACACCGCGAGCAACGTGCCGAATCGAAACGCCAGCTGCAGAATCAGACTCCAGGAAAGCGTCGGGCGGCGGAAGATCGAGAGGACAAGCAGCGGTCGCTCTGCGCGGCGCATGCTCTGGACTGCGAATGCGATACACAGCAGCCCGCACACCAGGGTCGCTGCTATCCACCATTTCTCGAACCAGAAACGCCGTTCTCCTTCGGCCAGAAATATAAGAACGAGACCAAGTCCGATTGACAGCAACAAGAAGCTCGGCCAGTCGAAACTTTTCAGCAGAGCACGATTGCCGCGGTCGGAACGGAGTACGAAGAGCGCAAGCAGCGTATAGATCGCGCCCGCAACAGCCTGCGATGTGAACAGTGCACGCCAGCCGCCGAAAGCGACCAATGCATCGGCAACCCACGCCGCGATACCTGCCCCGATGGACGTCGCAACGGCGAACAAGGTGAGGCCTTCGAGTTGCCCTCTTCCTGGCGGCAGACTCGTCAGCACGATGAGCATCATGAGCAGAGGCAGCGCGCCACCGAAGAATCCTTCCACAAATCTCGCAAGGAACACCCACGGCAAGCTGTGGCCCAATCCGATCGCCAGACTCGAAAGCGCAAAGCCAAGCCCGAAGATCCACATCGTTCGGCCGCGTCCAGTGACTCCCGCAACTCCGACAGCCGCCGGAATACCCGCCAGCGTTCCAACGTTGTATAGCGTCGTGATCCAGCTCGCCTCATCGGCACTCACGGAAAGGCCACCAGCGATATCCGGCATGGACAGGATTACGGCGAGCGGCATGGTCGCCGCCACCACAGCGCCGAATGTGCTGACCGCAATCGCGCCGAACGGTGTTGCCGACGATCGGCTGGGAATGATGGCCGAGTTCAACGCCGTGCCGTCTGCAGCATGCATGTCGCTCTCAATTTCTTAGTCGAAGAAGCGGCCGGCTGCAGTTCCGCCGCCGGCCAAAATCACGTGCTGCACTTGGGGTTGGGGAGTGGCGCACGTGGGGGACTCGTTGGCGACATTCTTGAGCCAGACGCACACATGTTCTTGCATGCGTTTGATGCGAATTGAATGACCAACGCCACCATCCGCGCTATGACGACTGCGGCTGGACATGTGCTCTCAACTGCGACGCTGCTCGCGTCCAAACCATCAACAGCTCGCTCAAGAACGCTGAATGGATCTTGGCTGAACTTACGTCGCAACGGCGTCTGATGGACTACCTGAAAGGCGCCACTGAGTCGCTTGCAGTGAAGGAGATCGGAAAAGATGAGAATCGTAGTTGTCGGCGGCACCGGGCTCGTGGGCGAAAAGCTAGTGAACATCCTGCGTCATCGTGGTCACGACGTCGTGGTGGCATCGCGAAAGACTGGCGTCAACACGCTGACAGGCGAAGGGTTGAGCAACGCGATCGACGGTTCGCGAGTCGTTATCGACGTCACGAACTCGCCGACTCTGGATGGCAAGTCGGTGATGGAATTCTTTGGAACGTCTAGCCGCAACCTTCTAGCAACCGAAGAAGCGGCACGCGTCAAGCACCACGTCGTACTGTCTGTCGTGGGGACAGATCGACTTCTCAACAGCGCCTACTTCCGAGCGAAGATGATGCAGGAGGACCTGGTGCGGCACTCCCCAATACCCCACACCATTCTGCGCTCGACACAGTTTTTCGATTTCCTGCGACGCATCCCGGAGCCGCATCTGAACGGAACCGCTGTGCGCGTCTCGCCTGCATTCGTCCAGCCAATCGCTGCAGATGAAGTGGCTGCGGCGCTCGCCGACCTCGCGCTCGCTTCACCTCGCAATGACATGATCGAACATGCCGGGCCGGAGCTCTTCCATCTGGATGACATCGTGCGGCACGTCATGGCAGCTTCGGGAGACCCGCGCGCCGTCATCGCAGACTCGCGTGCGCGCTACTTCGGCGCAGAACTGAGCAATGACTCGTTGACGCCCGATGAGGGCGCGATCATCGGAGTGACGCGTTTCGACGCATGGCTCGAGCAACACGCATCGACACTGCGCGCTGAGGATCTCACTCTCGCGTCCTCACTTCTTCATGGCGCCACGCGCAAGCGGGACTTCCATACGCAATTTCCACGCCCGCGCGGCGCCCGCAAGATACTTTCCTTGAACCGATGATCACTGCCCGCCCTCGCCACGAAGAAGACGGGATGTCAGTTCGTCGAGGGGCTGATCCGGGAGCGCGCATTTTCCGCCCGTTCATGCGCGGAGTTTCCCTGGAGGGGTCAATGCCTCTGGAGCCGGACAGTCACACGACGATGCGCAGGGCGGGCAATCCTGCACACGAGATGCTCCCAACGATATTTCTCAGCGAGATCAGCAACCCATGGAAACGATTTCTCACGAACCATCACGCATCGACCTCCTCGCCACCGTCGCCCACGAGCTACGAAATCCGCTGGCGGCAATCCAGGCAGCCGTTCGGGTGCTCGACACCCACGAGTCCGCTTCACCAAGCAGGAAAGAAGCTCGCGCATTGATTGATCGGCAGGTATTGCGGATCGCTCGTCTCTCAGACGACCTGCTGGACGCGGGTTACCTGACTTCCGGAAAACCTGAACTGCGAAAGGAACTCATCGACCTCAGGAATCTCGTCAACGTCGCAACGGAGACCTGCCGCCCTCAGGTGGAGGCAGGTCATTTCGCGATGGTCGTGCTGGTGCCACCGGAGCCCGTGATGATTGAAGCCGATCCGTTGCGGATCAGCCAGGTGCTCATCAATCTTCTCGACAACGCCACGAAGTTCAGCGAGCCCTACGGGATGATCGTCATCGGCATCGAGGACACTCCTGGCGTTGTCAGCGTACGCGTTGTCGATCACGGAATTGGCATCCCACCTGAGGTACTTCCGCGCATCTTCGATCCGTTCGTGCAGGCCGATTCAGCACGGACGCGGTCCAGATGCGGAATAGGAATCGGCCTGAATGTCGTCAAGCGCATCGTCGAGTTGCACCGAGGCACCGTACAGGCGTTCAGTGCTGGCCCGGAGTTGGGAAGTACCTTCACAGTTCGATTACCGAGGCACGCATGAGCACACGTGCATACACTTTGCTGCCGTACAGACCAATGTGCCCACCTCGCGCGGTTGCGAGGAGTGCCTTCGACTCGGCGATACCTGGGTTCATCTGCGTGTGTGCCGTACATGCGGGCAGGTGGGATGCTGCGACGACTCGAAGAATCGTCACGCTCGGAAGCACTTTCATGCCACATCGCATCCCATCGTTACCTCAATGGAGCGTGGCGAAACATGGAGCTGGTGTTTCGTGGATGGAATTTTCATCAAGAACCTGCCGCCGCTGACTGGCGTTGAGTTGGAGACCTAAGATGCACAATGTTGATCTGATCCCGGGAGATTCACTCCTGACGAAGACACCCGATGAAGGACGTCAGCTTGCGATTGCGATCGCGCGGCGCGTCGTCAAGGCTACGCAGCCAGATGCCGCGACTCGCGAGCGCTTGCGCGAGGTGTACGCCGGTGATGCCGCTCTGTTGCTCCAGGTGTGCCAGATTGTCGCAACCGAGTTCGCCACAATCGCCGCCGCAAACGGCTACTGGAGGACTCGCCACGATGAGCCGTGAGTCGAAAGCCACGGTCTTCGTCGCATTACGCATCCAAATTGCCGCATCAGGTGCCAAGACCTACCCCCGTGTCTCGGTGAATGCTGTTCGCCCGAAGCGCGATACCGCTTCAGTTTCATCGAACACAGAGTAGGAGCAACACAGATGAAGATCGTCGTTATTGGTGGTAGCGGCCTCATTGGATCGAGGCTGGTGAGTATTCTGCGCGACAAGGGACATGATGTTCTCGCCGCGTCTCCCGATTCAGGCGTCAATACGATCACGGGCGAAGGCCTCGATGCGGCATTGACTGGCGCGCAGGTCGTCGTCGACGTCGCCAACTCGCCATCCTTCGAGGACGCAGCGGTTCTGAAGTTCTTCCAGACATCAGGAACTAACTTGCTCGCCGCCGAAGCGCGCACGGGCGTCAAGCATCATGTCGCTCTGTCGATTGTCGGAACTGATCGCCTACCAGAGAGCGGCTATCTGCGCGCCAAGGTGGCTCAGGAAAATCTGATCAAGGAGTCCAAGATCCCCTATTCGATCCTGCGCTCGACACAGTTCTTCGAGTTCATCGGCCGGATCGCACAGTCGGCAGATGGTGGAGAGTCCGTTCGCATTTCGAGCGCCCTCTTCCAGCCCATCCTGTCGGCCGACGTCGTTGCCGCACTCGCTGATGTCACACTGGGCCCGCCGCTCAACGGCACAGTGGAGGTCGGCGGTCCGGAACGCTTTCAAATGGATGAGTTGGTTCGGCGCGTCCTTAAGGCCACCGGCGACAAGCGCGAAGTAATCGCAGATCCCCGAGCTCGCTACTTTGGCGCGGAGCTCAATGACCAGAGTCTCGTGGCAGGTCCTGGCGCTCGTATCGGATCAAAGCGATTCGAAGACTGGCTGAAGGAGTCTGCAGCACAGCCACGTGGGAAGGTTGCGTAGCGGTTGTATCGAGATCATTCGAGGCTCTGCCTCCTTGCGCCGCTCCTGGAAGGACGGGACGGGTCGTTGCACCGGACACGCCCGTGCCTGCGTCAGCCCACTCGTCCTTCCTGCGACCGCGGAAATGCAATTCAGACCGCGGAGAAACTTATGCAGCTTTACTACTTCCCAGGTGCATGTTCGCTCGCCGATCACATCGTTCTCGAATGGATCGACGTGCCGTACGAAACGATCAGAATGGATCGCAACGGCATCAGATCACTCGAGTACCTGGCACTCAATCCGACCGGGACCGTGCCGCTACTCGTTGATGGCGATTTCCATCTCACACAGAACGCGGCAATCCTGTGGTACTTGGCGGATCGTTACTCTGCTGCGCATTTGCTTGGCGAACCGAGTCCGCAGGGTCGAGCGGAGGTGATGCGGTGGCTGTCGCTCCTCAACTCAGATCTGCATCCCGCATTCAAACCGATCTTCTCGCCCACCCGATTCCTTCCGGATGCCAGTCGCGTAGACGAGATCGCCGAAGCTGCCCGCGACACCGTTCGGAAGTATCTCGCGATCTTGAATGCGCGCCTCGATGGACGAGACTGGCTGGTAGATCAGCGATCGATTGCCG
The DNA here is from genome assembly GCF_036520495.1 of Povalibacter sp. Lineage (GTDB taxonomy): Bacteria > Pseudomonadota > Gammaproteobacteria > Steroidobacterales > Steroidobacteraceae > Steroidobacter. Next base: position 56,734 of record NZ_DATDJO010000060.1, read on the forward strand.
ACCCCTATCTATTCGTGATGCTGCGCTGGGCAGTCCGCCTCAACGTTGAGTTGAAAGGCTTCGAACACTTAGGCCGATTCCTCGAGCGCATGTATGCCGATCCCGGTGTACGCAAGGCAATCATCGAGGAAGAAGGTGAAACCGCCGAGCGTGCGCGGGCCGCGATCTGACGGGCAGCATGATGAGCCTTAGAAAGAGCCGCTCGCAGAACCGCATCCTGTCGAACTTGGAACAGGTTGTTGAGTGGATCGACACGCGTCTTCCCGTCCGCAAGTTCGTTCAGCGGCATGCAACGGAGTACTACGCGCCGAAGAACTTCAACTTCTGGTACTACTTCGGCGCAATGGCGCTGGCAGTCCTGGTCCTGCAGCTCGTCACCGGCATCTTCCTGACGATGAACTACAAGCCGTCGGCCGCCGAAGCGTTTGCCTCCGTCGAATACATCATGCGCGATGTCGAATGGGGCTGGCTCATTCGCTACATGCATTCGACCGGCGCATCGGCCTTCTTCATCGTCGTGTACCTGCACATGTTCCGCGGCCTGATGTACGGGTCGTACAAGAACCCACGCGAGCTCGTGTGGATTTTCGGCATGCTCATTTATCTGTGCTTGATGGCCGAAGCGTTCTTCGGCTACCTGCTGCCCTGGGGCAACATGTCCTACTGGGGCGCGCAGGTGATCGTGTCGTTATTCGGTGCGATCCCTGGCATCGGCGAATCGCTCGTCGAATGGATTCGCGGCGACTACTACATTTCCGACATCACGCTGAATCGTTTCTTTGCGCTGCATGTGATTGCGTTGCCGCTCGCGCTCGTGTTTCTTGTCATCGCGCATATCTTCGCGTTGCATGAGGTCGGGTCGAACAATCCAGACGGTATTGAGATCAAGAAACTGAAAGGTCCGGACGGTCATCCAGTCGACGGTATTCCGTTCCATCCGTACTACACCGTGAAGGATCTCGTCGGCTTCATCGTGTTCGCTGCAATCTTCGCCTGTGTCTTGTTCTTTGCGCCGGAGATGGGCGGCTACTTCCTCGAGCACGCGAACTTCGAGCCTGCAAATCCGCTGCAGACGCCGGAGCACATCGCGCCGGTGTGGTACTTCACGCCGTTCTACGCGATCTTGCGAGCGGTGCCGAACAAGCTGTTCGGTGTCGTGTTGATGGGCATTGCGGTTGTCTCCTTCTTCTTCCTGCCGTGGCTCGACCGCGCGAAGGTGAAGTCGATTCGCTATCGCGGCTGGCTGTTCAAGGCCTTCCTGTTCGCGTTCGCGATCAGCTTCGTCGCGCTCGGGTTCCTCGGCCTGCAGCCGGCGACGACGCTCTATACGAATCTCGCGCGCATCTTCACGGTCGTCTATTTCGCGTTTTTCATTCTCATGCCGTGGTACTCGAAGATCGATCGAACGAAGCCAGTGCCGGAACGAGTCAGCTGACGGCCGCTTGCTGCAGTTCTTCGGAAGCGATGGCCTTCGACTCTGGCAGGACTTGATGAACGAACTGTATGCAAATTGATCCTTCGCCAACGGCTGACGCGACTCGTTTCACGCTGCCCGAGCGCACGTCTCCGACCGCAAAGATGGCCGGCACACTGGTCTCGAGCAGGTGCGGCGCGCGTTGCATGCGCCACAGTGTCTTTCCGGCATCTTGCTGGATCAGATCCGGTCCAGTCCGCACAAAATTCCTATCGTCCAGCGCCAGGCAGTTTCGCAGCCAGCCGGTGCGTGGGTCGGCACCTGTCATGAGAAACACATGGCGGATGCTGCGCTCGTGCTTGTTCCCGCCCCGATCGCGCCACACGATACCTTCGAGCCGGCGATCTCCGTTCATAGCGATGATTTCGGTCTCGAGATGCACGGAGATACGCGGCGTCTCATCGATACGTCGAATCAGATACTGCGACATGCTCGCAGCAAGGTCGTCCGAACGGACGACCATATGCACATGGCGGCAGCTCGCAGCAAGAAACATGGCTGCCTGACCAGCAGAGTTTCCGCCGCCGACAACCACAACCTCCTCGTCCTGGCACAGACGCGCCTCAAGATGTGTCGCAGCGTAGTACACGCCGAGGCCGATGTATTCGCTTAGATTCGGCACCGCCAATTGTCGATACTGCGCACCGGTCGCGACGATGACACTGTGAGCACGAAGACTGGATCCATCGGATAGCGCGACTCGATACGGGCGCTGATCACAATCGATACGTAAAGCGCTCGTCGCGACACTGACGAGCGCCCCGAATTTTTGAGATTGAAGAAGCGCCCTGCCGGCGAGCGCGGGTCCAGAAATCCCGTTGGGAAAGCCGAGGTAGTTTTCGATTCTCGAGCTCGAACCCGCTTGTCCGCCTGGAGCAAGGGTTTCTACCACTACTGTGGAAAGTCCTTCGGTCGTCGCATACACAGCGGCAGCTAGTCCTGCGGGACCCGCCCCGATGACAATGAGGTCGTACACCTTCGTCGCCTCGATGTCAGGGTTCATTCCCAGTGCGACCGCCACTTCGTGATTCGACGGATTCCTCAGAACCTGCCCACTGCGGCACAACAACAGTGGGACATCGTCGACACGCATATGAAGCTGCCCAATCAGTCCCGTCTCGGCGGATTCGCCTTCGATATCAAAATCAGCGAACGGCTGAGCGTTTCGGGTGAGAAACTCTTTGAGTCGAAGAGTGTCACCAGATAGGCGCGAACCGATCAGCGCAACCCTGCCCTCTTCCAGAGATACGAGACCGACGCGCCTGAGGATGAACGCCCGCAGCAGAATCTCGCTCAGTTCTTCGTCTGTCTGCAGAACGTGTCGAACGTCTGCCTCCTCGAGAACGAGCACATCACCACTCTCACGCACGCGCAGGAGATCGAGCGCTGCTGTCCCAAGCAATGTTCCGATCTCGCCAGTGAATTCGCCTGCAGAAGCGGTCCTAAGGAGGCGCTCGCCGTCATGCGTTGGCGCGAGCACGTCGATTCGACCAGACATGACGACATACAGCCTGCCCGGCCGATCACCGGGTCTCAGCAACTCCTCGCCCGCACTGACGTGAAAGACACGGCCTCGACCATGCAACCGTTCCACTTGCATCGTGCTGAGCACGGGAAACAGTTGCTCGCGACGAGACTCGAATACGGAGGTTGGCATGCTGAGTACCTTCGGCTACGCAGTGGGCGTGTACCGGAAGCCAACATGCCGGCTTTTTTGGTCCTCAGACTTGCATGAACGCACTTCACCTTGAACTCACATCGCGTGTCAGCCGCAATTCGCACCTGCGGTCGCGCGGTTCGTCACTTCCCTTCCGAGCGGATAGCCACAGAGACCGTGGCTCCAAGTCATCGATCACCAAGGCGCCGTTAACGAAATGTCATCGTTTCGACACCGGTTAACTGCATGGGACTCCCGCCCCTCAATCCGCTATGCCGGTGACATTGCACGCTCGGCTTGCAAATCGAGTGCGGCCGTCTTGTCCTGCGTTCGACTCATTGCCTCCGGCAGCATCTCACGGTCGTCCGTGTAAACTTTCACCTCGTCGCGAGCACGACTAATGGCGACGTAGTACGCGCTCTCATTGCTTGTCATGCTTCGCGTATCCGCCTCCACAAGCACACGATCACAGGTCTTCCCCTGTGCGCTATGTACAGTCGAGCAATAGCCATGCTCGATCGAAAGGGGGCGACTCGCGTTCAGACTGAGCAGTGATCCGTCTTCTTTCACAACACCAAGAATCGAGTGATCGCGATCAATCGTGATCACGTGCGCGCGCTCACCATTGATAAACCCCTGCGCACGATCGTTCGCAGTGAATCGCAGAATGTCACCAACGGAAACGTTACGTTCGTGCGTCTGATACGCAACGAAGTTCGGCTGAAGGGCGGGACGCCATTCCGCACGCTGACCGTCTTCACGCTCGACAAGCACACGACCGTCACCTGCCTGAATTACCGTGGCGAGATCGCCGCGCTTCAAACCCATCGACTCGTATTGCTTAGTCGCCTGCAACCGATCTCCTGCCTGATACTGCGCGGAGCTGCGGGCCTGCGCTGCCGTCAGATCTTTCCGTTCGAGAGTGATAACCGTGACGCCTGCCGGCAAGTTCAACTCCCGACGCACTCGATCATTGATCGCATCGCGCGCGCTGCGAGTGCCAGCGACAATGAGCGTGTTCGCGCGCTGCTCGCCAGGAAGCTGGGCGTAGTCCCTTGCGATCGATTCGTATCGCTTCGACGCCGTTTCGATTTCGACGATTCGCGTGTCGAGCAACGCCAGTGAGGTTCTGACGTCACCTTGAGATGCATGCGCAACGGCTTGCCGCAAGTTCGGATCACGTTGACGCTGAATTTCCGTCATCTCTGCGCGTGCGATCCCGGCAGCCTGGAGCTGTGCGAAAGGCCGCCCTGCCTCCACGGCTTTGAGTTGCTGCACATCGCCAACCAGCACGACTCGCGCCTTTGCTGCCTCTGCGGTTACGAGCACGTATTTCATATCTCGCGTCGACACCATGCTTGCTTCGTCCAGCACGAGAACCGATTTCGCATCGAGTTTCTGACGGTTGGTCTTAAAGGCCGCGATAGTTTGCGACTTGACGCCAGCCGACTCGAGCTCACGTGCAGCGGCGGCGGAAGGTGCAAGACCGACCATCTGATATCCGTTGGCGTCGGCAATTTGGCGCGCCTCGGTGAGCATGGTTGTCTTGCCGGTGCCGGCGCTGCCTTGAATTGCGAGGACGCGTGTGTCGCTTGTGAGGATCGCGCACGCTGCCTCACGCTGCCCTTCATTCAAGTGCGTGCCAGTCAAAGTTTGTCGTACTGTCCGCTCAGGAGCGATCGGCGCGACAGCACCGCGACCGCGCAGATTCAGTTCCAATAGTTCGCGCTCCATTCGTTGTGCCGCAGGCGTCGTATACCGTCCCTGGTCCTTCAAAACTTCTCCACTGTCCACGGCGGATTGCAGCGCGCTGCGAATCTCGATGAGGTTCGTTGAACCCATGCCACGCTCGAGGGCCGCACGCACAAGCTGCGGCTCTGTCACGATCGCCTCGCGCTCGGTCGTGTGTTCAATCGCATACCGCACTGCATGCTCAGCCGCTTGCTTGCGTTCCATCCGGTTCGGCGCCGAACTCGGCGTAGCTCTATGCATCTCTGCATAGTCGATCCCAAGTTCACGACTGCGTTCTGCCCAGCGTTGATGGAGAACGCCCCGAACGACCTCGGTTTTGGCTACGCGAGTTGCAAGGGCTACGGCTTCCTTCTCTTTCGCCGTCGCGCTCGCCCGGGTCTTGCCTAGCTTTGCCAACGCGTTCTCGATTGCGGCGCTGCGGTTGCTGAACGCTGCGATCTGTTCATCTCTTATGTGGGCCAATTCCCAACGACCGTCGCCGTTAGTCACTCGTATGTCGTAGCCCAGCTCTTTGACGCGGAGTGCGAGATCGGACCGATACAACGCACCCATGAGTCTCTGTTGACGATAGAACTCACTGTGATCCAGTGCTCGCCACGCACCATCAGCGCGCGGTGTCACATTCAGAACCACAGCGTGCGTGTGCAGCTGCGGATCCTCATCTCTTGAAAGATCGTGTCGGAACATAGCGACCGCAAGTGCGCGACTCCTCTCGGTCCGTGTCACACCGTGATCCGTGACTCGATACGCGGCCAGTTCCTGTGCATATTCCAACGTTGCTCGCACCGCGCACTCATGGGCATCGATGAGCCGCGAGTCTTTTCCGACCAAAACCGCGAGGGAGACGCTTTTCGGAGCACTAAAGGTCAAATCGGATCCGCCGCGGCGCCCCGCAGCCGCATTGTGAATCTTCTCTCCGTTCGGGAGCTGACCAGCGAGTAACTGACCAAAACTCTCCGGATTCACATCCCCTGCGAGACCCAGCTGCGCCGCCCCCGCTCCGAACCAAGACGAGGGTGGCCGACCGGAACTGTAATAGTCATCGGCACCCTCGTAGTAAGAAGCAGCGGAAGCACCGACACCGACCTTCGCGATCGTGAGCACGTCATTCCTCGATGCCGGCTGTGATCTTTGGCAGCTCGTAAGGAGTGAGCTGGATCACAGCTACCGGCCTCTCGCCCGCCAGCGCGAGAAAGCCCGTCAGATCCGGAAGCTCGTTTAGTTCCGAGCTCATCACGACGCGTTCGAAGCTCCGAACGCTTGTCACGCTGTGCGTGATGCCAGCCGGACCTTCGCTTACCGAGAGCTGCTCGCGCTCGACCTCCTGCTCGCCAAGTGAACGAGAGAGCATGTCAGCTGTATCCGGATCGCTACGAGCGACACCGAGGACGAGGGTATTTCTAAAGCAGCTGCGAAGAACGACGCTACTGTCTCGACCGTAGAGTCGATCAAGCTGTGCAGTGCTCTGCAATCCCGCGACAACACACACGCCGTACTTGCGGCCACGTGTTAACACAGCCTCGAGCGACCCTAAGCGACCGAGGGCGCCTAACTCGTCGAGCACAAGCCAAAGCCGACGCGAGCTATGTGGAGTTAAGGAGAGCATCGCGTTCGCGAGGATCTCTACCCATGTGGTGATCAATGGTTTGAGGGCGGCGTGCATGTCTTCACGCCAAGTCAGATAGAGGTTGCCTGTGCCCGCCTCCAGCCAGTCCCGCAACGAGAACGCGCCCTGCGGCACGTACTTGTGCGCATTCAAATGCGTGGTAAGAATGAATCTTGTCGACGCGAGCGCGCGAGCCGCATCCGTGTCAAATAAGCCCATGGCGGGAGAACCAGCAAGCAACTGCTCGAGCTCCGTTCGTGTAGCGGTTCCTGCGAAGTGCATCAATGCCTCCGTGGTGCACTCCCCTTTCATCAGAAGCGCACGCAATACTTCGCTCAGGAGCACTTGCGCGTAGTGATGCCATTGCGCATCAGGCCCACGCCCCTCCGGGACGATGCTGCGCGCGAGTCGGTCGCAGTCGAAGTCTTTGCGTACCTCGTTGAATATCGACCAACCGAGTGAGCGCCGGTCAAATGCGTTCATCACCGCATCACCGTCACGATAGAATTTGGATAGATGGTGACCATTTGGGTCGCAGACGATCACGCGATCCCCACGGTCAATCACCGTGCATAACATCTCGTCGATCGTGATCGTTTTGCCTGTTCCCGTGGACCCGATCGGCAGAAAATGATGCGGCTCTACCTCGAACGGAACTTCGATGTCGCCGATCGTGAGCAAACGAGGGCGTGTTCCGCGATCCCAGCTCACCACCGCCGCCTCCACCCACGAGCGTCAACCAGACGCGATCCACGCAACCGAATTGCGGCCGGTCGCCGGTACCATTTGTCGGCAAGCAAGCAGACGACGGTCATGATCAAGGAAGCAATGACCGCACACATTCCAGCCACGATGCTTGTGGCCAGATTGTCATCCGGCGCGAAAGCCGCAGCGGTGTACGCCGGTAGGTCCGCAATCGGCTGATCGAGCCAGCCAAGAATGAGCCACACCCAAAGAATGACCGTCAGCATCAACGCCGTGCTCAAGAAGATGACAGCGCGGTATACGAGTAGGCTGATCGCGTTGAGAACGGGATCGTGGCTCATGACTCGCTCTTTCCGAAACGCGCGTTCAACTGCTGGCGCACGCGTGCGAGGACTTGCGCATTGCGCTCGCAGGCGAGCTCCCGGACTAGCAGCAGAACCTCTGTAACGAGACGCTCATGAGCAGAGATGTCATGCGCATGAGTTTTCGCGAGCAGCGATTCAAGGCGATCGAGACGACTGCCCAGCGCCTCAATCGCGAGCGGTGCTCGTCCCTGCTCGAGTTCCGCACGAACAAGGCTCGCGAGCGTAAGTCCGCGCTGATCTGCTGTGCGCGTGAGCGTCGCGTACATCTCAGGTGCTACGGCGACCTTCAGGTATTTTCGTTTCATTGCGGATTTCCCGTTTCACAACAATCAATTGGTCATCTGTGGTCGAGTGCCATTCGTGTGTGTGGTCACGGAAAGCGCGAGTTTTACCGGCCTTCCTCTTCTCTTCTCGCGCGCAATGCGCCATTGCAAGGGTGTGTGTCGACCACGCCGCGAAGCGGCTCTTACTGGCGTATAGCAAGTGGCGAAAAATCCCAGAGATGGCGTCCGAGGTTGATCCGTCGGCTCGTCGAGGGTGAGTGCCTATACGTAGTTCCCATCCAAGAGGACATACGTATGACGATTCAAGACACCATGCAAACTACCGCGCTAGATCGTGTTATTCGAGAAGCTCGCCGCGCTCAACGAGATGCAATTGGAGCTCTCGATCGGCTCGACGAAGTGCATTGGCCCCAACACACTGAAGCCGTCGGGGACGTCTTGCACGCACTTCGCGCTGCGCTCTGCACGTTGAGCTCCCGTCTGGCTAGGATCGAGATTGATGCCGAAAACGGAATTCCAGAATACGATGAAGGCGCTGAGCTCGACAGACTTGTTACAGAACACCTAGCTCGGAAGGAAAAGGAAGAGTCAGGAGAGTGAGCGCGTGCGAGGACGCCAAGACGATTCAACCTTTTAGCGAGGTCAAGGTCTATTCAAGGAGCCCGCCTAGGCGGGCTCCCTTTTATTCGACGTTCGGTCTGCTGCTCGCCATCATTGGCCGAATGTCGACGACTTTTGAGTTGCTACACATCGAAAGTTTTTTTTTGCACGCCGTCGCACGAGTTCTATAGTTCACCCCGCGCGGAACGGCCGGCGGCCATTTCGCCATCCTCCACGTGCCTACACTGGAAATTGGCAAACACGACATTCGCAGGCTGCCTGACGCACTTCCGCATGCGGCGCTCCGTCGCGCGATGGAGGTCTGCCATTGAGCCTTCGGCTGCCGCATGGGCGAGTTCGATTGCATCATCTGGAATTCTGCCGGTTCGTACCTTAAACGCCGCATCCATTGCGCGCCAGACTCTCACCTGCTTGATGGTCATTGCGCACGCTCGCAACGACTCGACGCTCGTAACGCAATCTGCTGGTGACGGATCGCAGAAATGCATCAACAGCGAAACTCTTAGCAGTCTACGGCCGCGCGGAAGGATACGCAGCACGCCATTGCCATCGCTGACGCAGTAACGTTGGTCGTCTGACTCAAAGCATCCTCGCTGCAGAATCAGCTCGAGGTCTTCAGTGGGCATTCGTTCGTCTTTCATGAGGCACTCTCAGGGCAACGTATTCGACGGACCAAACCAACCTCAGGCTTCTTCTCCAGCGTATCCGGCATTCTCACTCTGGTCCAAGAGAGAATCCTTAGTTCCTGTTCGAGTCTCGCGGTCATCAATCACTCTGAAGTTTTTCGCGATAATCTCGCGGCCCACCAGCGATTCCTAAGGGCGCGTCGATTCGACTGACGCGGCGCTTGGCGATCTGCAGAAGCAGTGACTTTCCACATAGGGAGCTTTCGGCAGATCCATTTCCATACTTCGCTACACGTTGCAGGCCACCTCAACATAGGGACTGCAGATGATCGACATGCTGGACGCCCTCTTTCCCAAGGAGAGCACGCGCTTCATTTTCACTCACAATTTATACAAGTCACTCGATATTGGACTCGGGCGCTTCATCCGCGATCAGAGACTTGTCGGAGCATTCGAGTCACGTAAGGCACTTCGAAAAGCTGTCGCGTTCGGGGACCTCTGGATCTTCGCGTCCGGAGGCAAGGCTCACGCCTCATATTCGTTCGCTGGGCTTTTGCGGGCACAAGGCAAAGACGTGCCCGCGGAGATGTTCGACCATGTGCCGCCGGCGCTGCCTCGACACGATGCTGGACTCAAGCTTGAGTATGCGTCAGAGCGAGAGATTCCATGGCAAATGCAATGGTGTTGCGAGGGCAAGAGAGATCGACACAAGCTCCAAGCAATGACACTCCGCGCTTTGTTAGGTGAAGCGTTCGCATTCGACGCCCGACGCGCAAGCCTTAACGCCAAGGATGCGCTCGACCCGCGTCCGTACCGACAGACCTCTCATTGACCATTCCACCCCTGCGAACAGCAGGGGTTTTCATTGCACATCGGCCATGGTTGGCTCTTTGTTCTTCCATCAACTTGATCATCACGGTTAGAGAATGCGCCGTGCATGTCCTCGACAGGAAAATTCTTACCCGCGGCGAGGCCCACGGAAGGCCGGCAGGAAATTCACGGACCGCGCAGTTTCCTGAAACAGACAGGTATCACGTTCGGACCGGCGGCCTCAGCCAATAGTCGACTCGCGACGGCTTCGCGGAGGTCAACGAAGGTGCCGTTCGAAACTGCCTGCACAACGGCGCGGGCCTTGACCGGAACGCGACCGCCTTGTCGGGCACGTTCCAACGCGTCCGCGTCCAGAAACATGCGCACCCGCTTGACTTTGAGTGACAGCCCGCGCAACCCCTCCAGATCGTGCACGCGTGCCATCTCCTCGTCAGGGGCCAATGCACTCATGAAGCATGCATATCTATACACGGAACGACCTCGCTCCGAAAATTCTAGGGAGCCGTCCCTCTCGACGCGCACAAACTCTGGCCTGATCTCCAGGGGAATACCGTGCTGGATGATCAGATCAATGTCCTCTGGAGAAATGCTGGGGGAACTCGACGTCATATATGCCCATGAAGTAGATCGGTAGAAACGCGAAGGCTCTCCAATGAGGGCCTTCGCTTGCTGTCTTGAAGATCAGTGGCTCTAGTCGCTACCGATTGAGCCCCACGTCTCGGAAGTCAGACATGACGCAGGCCACGCACTGCCTGCCTCGGCACTGAGCTGCACATCGCACGTTGTTCCCCACGCGTTCGACCAATCGCACGCGCTCGAAAAGCTGTCATTCGGGTCGGACATCTAGTCCCCTTTGTTGTCGCCGAACATCTCGGCACTCCTTTAACCACTATCTGGGCGAATCATCAGACTGACAAGGCCCATTTCGCCATAACGCGACGACTCTACGAAATTTTCGGAGATTGCCCAGACGCTTCGCTCAAAGGCACATATGACTTGGCCATGTCATCCCGATCGATGGCGGGCACATCGATTCGAACTTCTTGTGCTCTTTTCGCTTGTCGCCAGTTCCAGATCCAGTGCGCGGTCCGAAGTTTTGAGCAGGTAGCTATACGCCACAGCCACACCGGCATCACAACTGCGGATCCAAAAAAATGAAAACGAAGATTACCGAAGAACAATTCCTCAACGATCTTACGGGCCGTCCGAACTCAGCCATTTACCTCGTGAGCGGCATTTGCCTTCGAGGCACGATCGCGTCTCACGACGGTGAAGTCGTATTCCTCCGCGGCGCGCTATCGTCACGATCACGGGATGTTCAGATGATCATGAAAACCGCCATCGCCACGATTACGGCTGATGGTTAAGCGCGAAGGAAATCGCGCGACGAAGGAACTCACGATACGTTGCCGCAGCAGCGCGCATCGCCGCCACAGTCATACCCGAGAGTCATGGCGTAGCCTTTTGCAGCGTGGATCTTGATGCGCGTGGCGCCTTCTTCCAGATGTAGACGTCGCCCGTTCTCTTGATCCGAAACTGCTCAATGATCGACAGTTGCTTCAGCTTGTTGAGAGCGGCCTTGAGATCGCGCGTGAACTCATACCTGTTCACCGAGTCGGGCGTTCCGCTCAACCGACGGAACCATTGCACAGTGTATCCGCCGTTCTTACGGAAGCTGTCGTGCGGGTGACAATCGCTCGACATCACGAAGACGGCCAACCAGGATTCGAGTCCAAGTTTGCACTGGCTCCGCTGCTTGGCTGAAAGGAAGGTCAGACGTCCGCGAGACAACTGGAGCACGGTGTCATGGAACTTTACCCGCAGGCTACCGTCGTCTTGCACCTCGCAAAACTCCAGGATGCGCGCCGTGGTCGGCCTCGCATCGAATCCCCAACAGCGCGTGATCTCAGTCCCCACCAGATCTTTCAGTGCGCTCGCTGCGACTGCCCCCGAGCGAGTGTTGTCCCCCCAACCAAGGATCTCTCGAGCGAACCTCCGCGGGCGCAACTCCACCCATTCATTCGTCTTGCGCCCCTTCGCGAGTTCGAACAGGCCGATCAGAACCGAAAGATGCACTTGAGTGAGCAACGGACCGCGGAGGGTCAGGGCTCCGCGATAGCCGGCCTCGAGTCGAACAAAGTCGCCGGTTTCAGACGATCGTCGACTCAGCGATTGCCGAACGGCCGCCTTCGGTTTGAGTGCCGAGAACGTTGCGCTTTGGTACAGATCTGTGGGGAGCCCAACGCCCTTTTCGGCAATGCTGATAGCTGGACGATCCAAATGGGCGTTGATGTTTGTCCGTCGGATTTCCCACTCCTCCGCAGTCATAAATGACTCTGAGGCTGGTTGTGCGGCTGTATGAGACGCCCATTCGTCGAGCATGATGTACACGAGCGCCATCTGCTCTTTGGAGGCGATGCCCAGCTTGAGCGCCGCGGCTGCAGCCTGCCACTCATCGATCTTCCGTTTGCTGCTTGCCATTGAGAACTCTGCTGCTGACCCCGAAAGGGGCGGTTCTCTACGTGTAGGGCGGCCTTTTAAACTTCGCCGTTATTTGCCCACCAGCTGGACAGAACGAACAGAAAGGCCTCGCTCGGCCCGGCTAGAACAACCAGTGACGCCCGGACTAAATCAACGAGTAGGGCGGCCGGATCGGCCAAGAAAGCTGCGCGCGTTCCGGTCTAAGTGCTTGACCAAGGAAGGTATAAAGTGACCGGAATAACTCTGGATTAAAGATTACTCAGAGACGTTCAGAACTTCGCGAGCGTGGTGCCGACTGCGAGCTCAGTGCCTTGCCTCAGCGAATTTCGGCGAGTGCGTTCGTCACACCTCACGACGGAGTCTTGCCGCTGTAGAAAGGACATTGCAGATGATTATTGAGGATAGCTCTATGCTGTATTGCTCCTGGCACATCCTCTGCGTCAGGAATAGAAGCCAGTGACGGCGGCGGTTTCAGCACCGCATCGAGCGACAGTGTTCGCTCGCCCCTCTATCTGCTTCGACCGACCCGTGAATAAGAAGGACCTTCGGGACAGTCGACGAATGCTCGGTGCGGCCACTTCTAGCTCGCGTTCGGCGCTGAGGGCGCGGTGAGCAATGCCAGTTGCGAAAGCTCTGATGCTTTCTCATCTCACTCCCGCGCGAAACACTGAACGTATCCCGAGGCCGGCTCATACAACCAGACGCGATCAAATGGCGAGTTACCAATTGCTGAAGCAATCACCGCCGGAATCTCGTTTTTGTCCTCCTCGTGAAATATCCCTCCATCTCCGATCCATGCAAGTAATTCGCATCGACCGGAAACAGCGTATGTCTTTGAGAACTTGTTCGACAGCGCAGCAATGTTGAGGCGCGGAAGGAATGATGCACCTATCGAGCTGAACGCAGGCCCCTGGGTGTGGTCCGTGCGATAGACGCACAAAGAGATCGTCGCCGGCGGCAAATCTATTCCCGCCTCCGCCACTGACCCTTCGAATCCGTCCGGCAAGGAGAGCAACGTACGAAGAACATCCGGAGCACGCCTGCGCAGATCGCGATCACCTCTCAACCCGACCATCGATGGAAAAATGACTGCATTCGAATACTTCGCATCGAATATGCGTTGCGTCTCGGCCGGCAATTCGTCCAAGCATTCGAGGAAAGCGTCTGAAGTTCGATGCAGAACGTTCCGTCGGCGGATCTCAGCCTCCGGAGAGATGTCCGTCAGCTCGAAGCAGACCTCGCCCATCCCTTCAATCGTGACCAAGATATCCGGCGCCGGCGGGGACGGCTGTCGAAGAGAGCCAGGTAGGTACGCCAATCCCGATGCTACGCAGAACCGATCAAAGACATCTCGCTCGATCCGTTTCTGCTCTTCCTGACTGGATCTCGGCTTTATCAGCGATTGCCAGTTTCGTGGTCGCGCCATAGCGAAGTCCGTGATTTTGGCTGCCTACTCGGCTCCGTCGATCAGGTGCCGAACAGGTCGTTGGGGCCTAGATACGAGATATCGATTCGGATGGTGTCTTGAGCCACATGCGCACGTACCAAGCCCGCTCTCCGCAGATTGAGCGCAGCCACCATCGTGCCAAGAGGAGTTCCATCGGGTGAAAGCACGCGCGATCGACCCGCCCAATCGTGGATCTGCACGGGTGTTCCCGCAGGCGGCGGCGCGGCGAACCATGCCACAGGCTCCGAATAACGGCGATCTGCCCATGTACGGTTTTCGCGGGGCGCGAAGCTCGAAATGAACTCGGCCCACATCGCTTTGGTTTCGGCAGTGGGCCAATCGGGTTGAGCACTCAGCGCAATGACAATCTCCGAGCTTAGCCATTGCCGAAGTTCCTGACCTGTCTGAAACGTCGCGCCAGTATCCGTAACAACCTTGATTGCTGCGAGCCTCGAGTTGAATCCGGCTTGGATGAGTATCGAAGCAGAACGATTCAACGTTCCGGTTTCGACGGCGGTAGCAGCGAGGGACAATTCGAAGTCTGCGATTTGCGAGTCACCAACGATGTCGCCGTTCGCCTCAGCGCGAACGCGGATGGCCTCCATCGCCCATGGAAGGCGATATACCAAACCGCCCTCGACGAACTGCAACGCATCTGATTCCTGACCAGCGGCTACGACGGCGAGCGGCTCGCCAAGAAGCCAACTGCGCAAAATGTCCCTCCAATTGAGAGGCATGGGGTCAGACTCGAACGGGTACACATTAAATACGCGCTCGGCAATCATCGTGATTGCGTTGATAGCGGCTGTCGTGTCGCCCGCCAGAATCGCGCCATTTGCCTGAACCAAAAGAAGGTTAGCTGCGTCCGCCATTGCGTCAAGGGCATGACCGGTGGCCAAGCCAACACCCGCCAAGAAGTAGCCGCGCCGGCGCTGTGCGGTAGACTGGCTCCAGATCAGTCGACTGCGCGAAACAATCCCCGCCTTGAGCACTCGTTGAACTGTCTCGTTCTGACGAAGCAAGCGCCGATTCCAGAGAGATGACTGAAGGATGTCATCCAACGCACCCTCGACTCCATCATCAGGAACGTCTTTTTCACCGATGAGGCTGAGGATGGCCGTGTCAAGAGTCGCGACATGCCGCTCCCAATCGGCACGCGCCCGTTCCCGCTCTTCCGCTTTTTCGTTGGCGACTTCTGGGAACGTCCAAGCCATAGCGGTGTTGGCAACATAGTCGATAAGCTGATCGAGGTCACCGCCGACTTGAGCGCGCATGCGGGTTAGCAGCGCTGCGACCAGACGCACTAAGCCGCTTTCCATCTCGCGCGCGCCGAGATCGGCGATGAGTGCTTCCCAGTGACGGCGCTTCTTCGCTATATCGTCAAACATTGGGAACAGAACCAAACCCTCGACATCAACGTAGGCACGACCTGCCCGTCCGATGACATTCTTGAATTCGGAGACTTCGATTCTCTCGCCACTGCGGTGTAGGGAATGCATCACAACGGCTGTCGCTGACAGGTTAAGTCCTTGCGCAAGAGTTGGCGACGAAATGGTCACTTTGAGTACGTTTTCGCGCAGAAGGCGCTCGACCTCCTTTCGGTAGGCCGTTGGCAACGCGCCGTGATGCAAAGCGACGCCGAGGCGCAGGCACTTGAGGAGTGCACTGTGCGGGCCGAGCCATTCCGCACCAAGTGCGATTGCAGTATCAAGAACAACAGGATTGGCTTCGAGCAAAGAACGCAGCGCACCTCGCTCATGAAGATCGACGACCACGTCGGCGAAGGGTTCAACGCTTCGCCGCTCCGGACAAAAGATCAGAACGGTCTGTCCGTCTTCCACGAGTCTCCAAGCAGTAGCCAGGCAGAGTTCGCGCGGACTATCCGGGAAGAGCCTAGTACGACGACGCTTTGGCTGAACCCGATTCGGTGGTACGAATCCAGTTAGGAAGCGTTGTACCCACGGACGTTCTTCACCAACACGAAGGTTGAGCCGCGCTGCGGGTGATGCCCACACCACTTCGCCAAAACGCAACCGTGTGGGGCGCCAATCATTCTTGATTACCCCGCCGGGATGATCACGCCTCAGCCATGCGGCAAAGTCATCAAGTTGGTCGCCGTCGGGCAAAATCGCTGAGAGGCAAACAATGCGCCGCTCGTGCGCATCGGCTCGGCGAAGGAGTCGCTGGATCTGTACTTCGTAGCGGACCTCGCGTTCATTCGGTCCAATCATGTGTCCTTCGTCAAACACGAGAAGGCCGACATCGTTGAGAAGAGACGAGTCATTTCGCAGCGCGAAATCGAGCTTTTCTGGCGTGGCTACTACGATGTCACGCTCACGTATTGCGTCCTCGTCGAAACCACTGACTCCGATACTGCCGTAGAGTGCGGAGATTCGTTTGCCGAGTGGACCGAAAGTTTTCTGCAGCGTAGTTTCGGTCTGGGCCGAGAGCGCCCTGAGTGGAGTAATGAACATCACCCGTTTGCCACCGGCAATGCAGCGCAGTATGCATAGTTCGGCAATGCGCGTTTTACCAGCACTCGTAGGCAGCGAGACCACTAGGTCATCGGCCTGGTCGACAGCTCGCGATGCCGCTTCGATCTGAGAAGGCCACAGATCGACTTCAGCTCTAGGACGCCGTTGAAGCAGCGCGATGAACAGATCTCGAAGTCGAATCCATTCGATCGCCTCGCCCCCCGCAGGTTGGAGCGGCACTCTCTCGTGAAAGGTGTTGGACCACAGATCAGACAGCAAGTGGATCGCAACGCGATGCGCCCACCATTGTGGCAGCATGTTCAACTCGCTGCATATCGCAAGGCTTGCTCTTAGGCGTTCAAGCGCTTGGTCGACGAACGGCCGTTCGCCGCGATCCAGACCCACAAGAAAAAGGGACATGGCTGCAACAAAGGTATCTGTGAGTGCGGTGTCGAGGCCCTCGAAAAGAAAGTCGTTGCTACCTTGAATCGGATCCGCCGCCCCCGCCGCCTGATCGAGACCAATCTGTACGGCGGCGGCAATCCGAGCATCACTACCTTCACCCGAGGCTCGGTAGTCGAGAACACTTGCCCGCACAGCGTTGTAATTTCTCCGCATCAGTTGAGCGAGCACACGCTCCACCCGGGAGAAGTTCTCATCGGCTTCAACGATCGACAGAAGTGAGTAAGCGCGCGCGGACAGGTGTGCAAGGTGATAACTCACCGCGGCCATGACGAAGTGAAAGTCGCGATCGACTTCATTTCGACTGCCTTTTGCGATTACGGCCTCAAGAGCGGTGGCGGCTTGCTCGAATGCAATTCGCGCCTGGCCGGCATCACCGCCGAGCTCGCGGAGACGAAGACCGAGACCCAAAAGCGCATAGCCATAAGAGTGCAGGTCGTAACTAAGTTGCGGCGCGAAATTAGGGGCATCCGGTGGAAGCGCACCGTCGCGCCAAATGATCGCGCGCGCTTGTCCTCGTGCGATCAAGCGTCCGCGAAAACCCGCAGACGCGGCTTCTTCGATGGCGGCAGCGATTGCGTCAGGCGTTGTTGGCATCGGCAATCACTCGATCATAGACGGCGCCAACGAACGCGGCATGACCGTCCACCCTCAGCCCAACAGCCCATTGTGTAATCGGTCCCGGATAGGCCTGCAGCGCCGCAACTAGCAGAGCGTCAGGCGCATTGCCCGAAAAAGTGAATAGCAGATGCCGGACGTTCTGCGTCGGGATGCCGTGCTTGAGCATCGCGTCATCGAGTGCGTCGGCGAGCGGGTTATGTATCTCGAGGAGTCGTTCCGATATGAACGACAGCGCGTGTGCGGACGGGAGTCCGCCGTCCTTCTCGAGACCGGCCCGAGCTTCGGCGAGAACTTGGGCCGTAAGCGCTACTCGGCTCTTCGCCTCCGTCTTCAAAAAATAGAGTCTGTGCGTATTTTGGTCTTGAGAGATACCAATGACATCGTCCCCACGCATCGCCATGTTGCGATGATCTTTCCAACGCAGGCGTTTAATGTGAGCGCGATAGCCGCTATAGCGATTGATCCATTCCGTCGCGAAAATCTCTCCAAGATCTCCTGATCGGATCGCCTTGGTTGTTGGCAGCTTGCCTTGAATCAGTGCAGCCGCGGCTGGCTTTCCTAGGCGGGCGAGCGCGCGCGCCACATGCTCTTCGGAGGCATAGTGGCCGGGGACGATCGCCGCCGTAGCGCCAATTCCTGCCGGAAGGTTTGCGGCCTGTCCGGTCATCACTCGACAGAAGTGATCCCCGACCGGATGGTCGACAGACAGACACCAGCCGTCGAACTGCAGCACCCAGATCCCCTTCAATTGAAGACAGCAATCAGGGGGAGTCGAGCGGACGGCGAGCTCACCTTGGGGAAAGGTCTGTAGACATCGAGTCCATTCATTTCAGTAACACGCACGTTCCTCGGCCCGAGGCTTTGATTGGGTGAACGCGTGAGGGTACATTGCCCAAGCCTACCTTGTAAATTTAACCATCATGTAAACATCTGAGTTTTAAGGCTTTATCAGCTATTGACCAGCCTCTGTGCGATGGTATCATATATCTCACGTTACTAACGTGAGATACATGACGATGCATGTTGCTATGAAGGACTTCGCGCAAGACGGCCTGCTTGCCGGCAAAGCAGAGGGAAAAGCCGTTTTCGCTCACCTTGTGCAGCTGACGAAAAATCCCCCGCAGCCAGACGTCTGCTTTCTCGATTTCAGCGGCATCGACATCGCCACGACGAGCTTTTTGCGCGAGAGCATCGTCGCCTATCGCACATATGTGCGCCGCGAATATCCGAACGTCTATCCCATCGCTGCGAACCTCTCCAGCCGCGCGCGCGACGACCTTGAACTGATCCTTGAGCTGCGCAGCGATGCATATGTCGTTTGCGTCCTGAGCCCCGATGGCGAGCCGTCCGACGTGGAACTCCTTGGCCAGCTCGACGGCAAGCAGCTCATCGCGCTCGACGCCGTTCTCGAGGCGGGCGAAGCGGACGCGCCGACGCTTGCCGAGCGCAACGATGAGGGGGTCGGCGCGACCGCTTGGAACAACCGCCTCGTGGCGCTCGCCGACAAGGGCATCTTGATCGCAACGAACGCGGGGCGCACCAAACTCTACCGTCCTGTCCTGGAGGGCTTGCGTCATGGGTCTTGATTTCATCCGCCGCGCCGCGCGCAGCTTCACGAAGGGCTGGGAAAAAGCCAGAAGGATCTCGCACAGCCGACACTTTTCACGCGCTATCCGGACTGCCGCACGCGCACGATCAACGCCGATATCAATGACCGCGTTCATGCGCACGAAGGCGAGCAGGTCATGATCTGCATCAGCGGCGGCAAGCTCATCCTGGTCCGCGAGACCACGCAGATCGGTGTCGTTCAGACCCCACCGCCTGATCTCTTCCTCGCCATTCGCGACGCAGGCGACTGCGCGCTTGGACACATCGTTCAAATCAACCCGCTGAGTGGTACCGCCGATGTCGAAGTCGAGTAGCCGCAACCGTCCTCCGGTCGAACGATTCCAGTTTCCGAACTCGCGCAAGCTGTGGCATGACGGCAGCGCTCTCACGAAATCCCTCGGATGTCAGCAATGCTCGTTTCAGGAGGTCTGCGGAGGGTTGCAGGTTGAGGCAAGCGTCTTCGACTGCCTGACGTACTGCCGCTGCACAAACCAGAATTCGTGCGACAACGTGTGCCCCCGCAACATGCTGCACCTGGTCGCGCGCTCGCAGGAGGTCGGCGGTCTCGATCTCATGCGCGTGCAGGCCGCGCCTGCGGTTTCATCGCGGCCTCTGCCGCTAATCGCGCCGATGATTTACCACATGTCGGCGCGTGGCCGCGCGCCGAAGGCCGAAGCCGTCGCTCTGTCGCTCTACCAGATGTTCGACAAGAAGAGCGGCCTTCCGCGCTTCGGCTCGCGGAGCGCACTCCTTGCGCATTTCCAGCTCGCCGATAACACGGTCATCATATTGAATGGAACTGACCACGATCCACCGCTTGAGCGGTGGTGGAAGCTCGAGCACCGCGTCGCCGTCACAAGCAATCTCGCGCGGCTCGGCATCGATCTCGTGACGACGCCGAACTACTCGCTGTTCGACGACGTGCCGCGCCCAGACAACTTCTATAACATGAAGCGGATCGCGCTCATCTGGTCGGAGATGCAGAGGGAAGGCTTGCCCTGCGCGCTCCATTTGAACGCCCGTACGGACCGCGATTGGGAACGCTGGACCGAGTTCCTCAACGCGCATCCCGAGATCACCTACGTCGCGTTCGAGTTTGCGACCGGCGCCGGCGCGCGATCGCGGATCAAGTGGCACGTCGCACAGCTCAGCGCTCTCGCAGGCGCCGTCAAACAGCCTCTCCACCTGATGGTGCGCGGCGGCTTCGGCGAGTTCGCGCCACTTCGCAAAGCCTTTGCCGGATTGACGGTCATCGAGACGAACGCCTTCATGAAGTCGCAGAAGCGGCGGCGCGCCGTCATTCGCGGCGAGCGCCTGACATGGGAACCGGCGCTGACCGCGACCGGGGCGACAATCGATGACCTATTCGACGAAAACATCAGAACGATGCTCGAACATGTCGGGAATGAGATCGGCGGCCACGAGCCGCCGCTCAGTGCGCTGTCGAAGTCGGCCTGAGGCGGCACACGACGCTGGCGACAAAACCTTGCAGCTGCACCTTCTGACTGAGCTGCGCCTTCATGAGTGAAGGAGACGCGCCGTCGATCGTGAGCGCGTGATCATCGCTCCTAAACCGAAGCTCTCCATTCAAATTCGCCAGACCCACGAACAAATCGTGGAATCCAAGTCCGCGCGCGGGATCGATATACCGGCATCGCGATTGTCCGTCGCTCAGCGCCATCTTGATCGCCGTCCCCGGATCACGCAGATGCTGATAGTCAGGCGACTGATGCAGGCTGTTCAGTATGCCGATGCCGCTGTCGGCGACGACGAACTCGAAATCCTCGCTTGTCCCTCGGAAAGCGACAACGGCATCCTCGTGCCGTCCGCTGTGCTCGTAGACGTTGTTCTCCATTTCGCGCATTGCGCCGACCATTCCGCGCGCGACGGAGTCAGGCAAAGAACGTCCGGCTGCCTTGCGCGCCTCAAGGCAAAAAGCGATCCACTCCAACCTTTCGTCATCGCCTGGATTGCGCGCGGCAGTGATGAAGCCGGCGTATTCATCGGCGGTATTGATGTAGGCGGCGCGCCGGCCGGGCTTTTGCTCGAGCGCCGTGCGCAGAGCGGCACCGATCTCCCCGTTGATCCGTCCGCCCGGAAACGCGTTACCCCTGAGCAGCGTCAAGAGTTCAAGAGCGGGGCCAAGACGCGTGATGATCGCCGAATCGATATACGGAACAGGATCAAGGCGCTTGCGCGCAGCAGCCCGTGCAAGATCATCGAGGAAAGCAAAATCAAGGTGCTGTTGTGCTGTTGCACCCATTTAAGCACCGCCAGCACGAGCGACAAACGTCATGGTCATGGACCTTGCGTCAGCTCGGCTTCCAGCACATCGAGCCTTTTGCGAGCAAGCTGAATCATGTCGAGCGCGATCTTCTTCGAATAACAGGATCGATCCCGGGGGCCGTCGTAGACGACCATGCACACCGAGCCTTTCGGGATCGCTTCCTTGCTGTACCTACACGT
This sequence comes from Povalibacter sp., assembly GCF_036520495.1. GTDB lineage: Bacteria > Pseudomonadota > Gammaproteobacteria > Steroidobacterales > Steroidobacteraceae > Steroidobacter. Next base: position 78,214 of record NZ_DATDJO010000060.1, read on the forward strand.
GCGTCGGGCCTTTGCGATCTCGACGTCCGTCGATTTAATCATCTGCTTTAGTGGCATTCCTAAGCTTCTCCCTGACCAGGCTGGAAATCTTGTCCGCGATGTCTGCCGACGCAGCGATTGCGCTTTCAAGCTGAGCGATATCCGCCGATTGGCGTTGGCCGGATTCGAGGTTCATCACCTTGTTCTGCTCCGCACTCGCGAGCCGGATCACGATCTCTGAATTGTGGGTTCCACTGAACGCGCGAAGCAGATCGCGACCGCGGTGGTCGAGGTTGAGACGATTGATGACGGTATCGGCGATAGCACGCGCTTCGTTCTGCAGCCGTCCCTTGAGCGCTTCGCGGCGCGCCTGCGGCTGGATGACCGGATTGAACGCGGCGACACTGCTTTCAGTTTGTGCCGCGGAAAGGCGCCTTCGCATGATGTCTTCAGTCAAACCGAACTCAGTTGGTTCGAAACCCTTTTGCCTGATCGTCTCGAAGAGGTCGCCGATCATCACCTCGTCGATCTTCTTGAGATAACCCTTGCGCTGGTAGTTCTCAACCACTTCATTGAGGACGCGCATGAACGGACGTAGCGTCATGCGGGGGCCGCTCTCCCCTTCGCCATCGATCTCCATTTCGCCTTGCAGGTACTCCTTGAAAAACTCCTGGTCGTCCTTGTCGAAATTGGTGAAATCGTTCCACCAACGCTCATCATTGAGGCCGACGTGCGACACGAGATACACATGGTTCGCGAGCGAATATGGCGTCTGCGGTGCCGCAAGGCGCAGGATGCGCCCGACGAACTGCACGTAAGGCGAGAGGCTTCGGTATGGCCGGAAGACTGCCGCAACCGAGAGCGTCGGAAGGTCATAGCCTTCGCCAAGGATGTTCACCTGCACGACAACGTCGGTGAGCCCGCTGCGCAGGCTCGCTTCAATTCGGTCGCGCTCTTCGGCCGCGAGTTGACTGTGCAACACTTCGACGCGCAGGCCATGTTCCTTGTAGAGCGCGGCAACCTGCGCGGCGTGTCTGATCGAGCAGGCCACGGCAATGAGTTGCCGCGGCGAACCGAGCGTCCGGACGTGATGCAGCTGCTGGATGGATGCATTAGCGATGCTGCGATTGCATTCCTCCGAGGTCGCAATGCCTTTACTGAACCAGTCCTTGTCCCGCATTTTCATCACGTCATCGAGCGTGAGCGTCTTTGTCTCGCCCTCTGCCGTGAACGTGAGACTCGTCGGCTTCACGAACAACGCGTCGATTTGCGAGATGAAGCCCATTAGCATGGAGCGCGCATATCCGAAGCGGTAGATCCGCTCGCCCGCAACGACCTTGCCATCGGAGCGCATTGGCGTTGCGGTAAAGGAAATCACCTTCGCGTTCGTGAAATGCTCGAAGAGTTTTGCCCATGATTCGGCGACGTTGTGGTGTCCTTCATCGACAAGGATCATGTCGAAGTAGTCGGCAGGTAAGGCCTCATACCACTTGTTTCGCGCACCGGAGAACTGCTGGATGTTCGCGACGACGATATGGGCCGCGTCGCAATCATGGATGTTTGCACCCGTCTTCAGCTCGGACAGATACGGACCGTTCTTCGGTGTGAATACACCGCGTTTGATGTAGAAGCAGTTCGGATCGCTGACATTCAGCTCTCGCCGGATGTTGTCGCGGATGACCAGGTTCGGTGCAATGATGAGAACGCGTCCTTTCGCGACCTTGAACGGAGCCAAACCCATGAGTCCCGTCTTGCCGCAGCCGACTGGAAGCTGGACGTAACACGGCTCGTTGCTTTTCTGAAAGTGTTCCCGGATTGCGAAATAGCCTTCGATCTGCGGTTCGCGTAAGGACGGGTTCTGCCAGATTTCGACCTTTGTCTCGCTGAAAAGGTGTTCGATCTCGGTGTTCTTCATTCGGACGCTCCAACGGCAAGACCGCGCCCGATCACGTCGCGCAAACGGTCATACGTCATCACAGTCGTATCGGCGGTCGACAACGCGCGATAGGTCTTGATCTGAGCAGGGTCCAGGCTGCCGCGCCGTCCGATCACGACATACGCGTGACATGAACCGTCAATGTCCTTGAGCCCGAGCTCAGTGCGCGCATAAGCGATGTTTTCGGCGAGCCATGTTCGCCAGTCACGCACCTGTTTCAGGGCTTCCGCAAGCTTCTTCGCCGGCACGCCGCCCCTCGTCAGCGGTCGTTCGAGCGGGCTTTCCAGTTCGACCATCACCCAACGGAAGCCAACGGAGGTGATAGTGCCGAGGAGAAAGTCGGGAACCAGCTCGGCGCCGAGGCGCGGCCGGTCGAGGCACCAGTATTCGCCACCGGGCCGTGTGAGCGGACCCAATAGGGACGGGTGAGACGCAAACAACGTCTGGAGCGGACGCTCATCGCCCGCATCGCTCAAAATGCGGTCGAATTCGTCAACAAGGGCCGAGGGCGGTTCCCGGCCACCGCCAACGCGGCATTGAGGCCATTTTTCTAGGTCTCGCTTCCCCATTCTCATTGTCCGTTCTTGTTACGTTGGACATGGAGGCGCTTGTCAGCTTTACAAGGTGCTCACGGCCGATCGAGCACTGGTGACTCTGGCGAGCCATCCGGCCGAATGGGCATGTCTCAGCCCCCAACCGGTGACTTGAGCTCCTAGTGCACGGGCGCACGCGGGTGTTCATGTGCATTTGCCGAACCCGAATAGCCCCCTCGAGGCTTTCGCTGATTTGGTCCGAACGTTCCCTGCCCGAGCGTCCGGTGCTACTACTCGATTTCTCTCATCGCGAAATCCATCACATCCCGGTCGTACGCGATTGGCTCGTGCTCGTTCTCGCCGATCATGATAAGCATCAGGCCGCAGCTCGATGCAGCTTCGAGTAGCAGCCCTTGAGCGTGAAGGATCAGGTCCCGATCCTCAGTCGACAATGCTTCACGCAGGAGCATGAGCGGATCGTTCTCTCCATTGCAGGTCTCCATGAAGGCGGCCACGTCCTCCTCCCCGTTTGCATTGACGGCGTAGGTTCGCGTCAAACACCGACCCACAATATCGAATTGAATCATCGCCACACCAGCACCTCACAAAGAGTTGCGAGTCTGCGGCGGGATCCAATCCGAAGATGGGATCCGCATCGGATCTGAAGGCTCTCGGCAAAATGCTGAGCGAAGAATCAGCATTGAAGGTATGTATAGGCCAAGCACTCGCCTGATCGATTGGGCCGAGATTGCAATGGGGGTGGGCTGAGACCACGGGAAAACAGTCAGCGAACCCGGGACGAGATCGGAGCTGGGGAAGGCCATTCTCCGGGCAGTGACCTGTCTCTACTGCTGCAGAATCTGGCCCCTCAGGCCGAAGAAGCGGAAACACATTTTCGGTGTTACCAAAGGTGTACCCAATAGAGATCGATTCCATTGGGTTTAGATAGGCCCTATTGGCCCCACCGTGCATGCTAAGCTTTTGTGGTTGTTAATATTTCAGCCACGTAGCAGCAGGTCTTTTCGCGTTCGGGACGTATAGGTCGCAGGTTCAAATCCTGTCACCCCGACCACTGATCCCACTCAAATTTTTTCGGCAATAACTCGCTAGGGTCCACCGCTGCAGTGCGCTAGGGTCCGAAATAGGGTCCAGCCCTCACCGGATGGAAATGCACGTTTTTGCCCTTGGATTGCCTACGGTGTCGCTACTGGCAAGCAATGGCAATTCGCGGACGTGAATGGGTGAATTGAGGCGCTTGTGCAGCGCACACCCGGCCGGCTCACTAGGGCATTGTCGACAATTTGGGGATCTCGACGTTTCCGGCAGGCATGAGTCGACCCGGGAAAAGTCCGGACTCACCGCTGCTCCTTGCCCCACCCTCCCAGCACCCCCAGCGATCACCGGGGATTCGGCACCACTGAACAGCGCCCCGCGATCGCGGGCGCCGTCACCCGAAGTGCCGAACGGCGATGGACGTGCGCGGATGGGACGCGCCATCGGTGGCGCGTGATGGTCCTCTATGGACTCTGACTCGCGAGCGTAAGTTATCGGGTGGGAGGCTCGCAGGTTCGCGGCGCCCTTCGAAGCTGGTGCTGAAGCTGCTCCGCAATCCGTTGTCGCTCAGTGAGCGGCGGTGGCATCGACCCCACGAATCTGCGCACCTCGCTCGCCATCGCCGGGTGCGTGTCGCGCAGCGACTGCGCCACGGCAAGCCAGCCCTCCTGCACCTGGCGGCGCGTCGCCAGCAATTTCATCGCGCCCGGTTCGATCCGGATCTGCCAGCCGCCCTGGAGTTCTTTCGCCACCGACTCGACCCGAGCCCGCAGGTGCGTCGACTGTCCGCGCCGGCTGGCGCGGTAGACCGAATCGCGCGGGGCGATCCGAGACTCACCGCGCACCGCGCGTTCGGTCGCATTCGCCTCGACACCGACCGCGCGCAACTGCGTCGCGAACTGCGCGCGCCAGTCGCGCAACGTGGCCTTCGATACTCGCAGGCGTTCGCCGCGATCGCTCCTTGCCCGCACGATGAGATGCACGTGCGGATGCCCACGATCGGTGTGCAGCACCATCGCATACCGATACCTTCCCGCGAATTCCTCGCGTGCGAACGCGCGACTCGCCTCGAGCACGCTCGAGGCCTTCGTCCCCTTGGGCATCGACAGCACGAGGTTGTGAACCAGCTTCGTGGGCCGGCGGCCGGGTGCGCCCGGATAGGGCGCGGCCATCTCGGCCGCATCGGCCGCGAGATCCCAGTCCGCCGTCAGGGCGTGCGCGACATCGCGCCCTTCCCGCGCCTCGTCCTCATCGGTGCGCCAGGTCAATGCGCCCTCGCGATCGACGTACCTGAGGTGCGCGGCCACCGCCGCGACACTGCGGCCGCCGCCGCTCACCTTCACCATCACCTCCGGCGTGCGGCGCGCCGTTCTCGCAATGAGCGCAAGTTCAGCGGGCGACCAGTGCTCGCGCGGCAGGCCCGCGCGTCGACCGTAACTCACCAGGTCGAGGAGCGGCCGCGGCCGCTCGGCCTCACGGCTTCTCATCGCCATGGCCGCATTGCCAGCTATGCAGGTTGGTGCGCATCAGCGCACGCACATGGTCGCGCAGCGACTCGCACAGTTTGAGCATGTTCATCACCTGCAGGTTGCCGGGTCGCAAATGCGCGGCTTCGCCGCCACTGCGCACCCACTGATTGAGGTTGCGGCCGATGGCGGCGAGCTCGGCCACACACTCGCGCAGCGCGCGCAGCTCCGTCGTGGGTAGCGGCGCCACGGCCCGCAGATGCGCACGGATCAGCAGCGACACGTAACTCGCCGCGGCCAGGGAGCGCGCCGCGGCCCGCTCGCGCAGCAACACTCGATCGCCCGGCACCAGGCGAATGGACAGGCGCTGCGAGCGCGGCAAGCGCGCTTCTTCGGGGAGGCTCGGCGCGGCGCCGCCCTCGGCGATCACGAGCGCCTGCTCGAGCAAGCGCTTCATCAACGCCGACTCGGACAGACCACGCTGGCGCGCCAGTGCCGCGAATCTCGCCTTCGTCTGGGCGGGTACCCACGTCGAGATGCGCCGGCCGTCGCTCATGGGCGCATTTGATCCACACAGCAACCGAATGGCTATCCTGCATACATGGGTTTTTGTGATCGATACAGCCCCTTGACTGATTTTTCAGTCTCTGCATTCACCCTCTTCTCTCCGCTGAATGCCTGACAGAGACACTCGCACGGGCCCGCCGAATCGGTTGCAGTCGTACATCCGGCCTCATCGTGGAATCGCACGTGTGCGTTCCGGGCCATCATGAAATCCGCACGCAGTGAGCCAATCGTTACCGAGACTTCCAATATCGTCAGCCGTGCAGGATATCGGCTTG
>NZ_DATDJO010000061.1:0-132748 GCF_036520495.1 Povalibacter sp.
GGATCGCCTGCCGGTCCACTCAGATTGCAGGAAAAACGTCAGCCGACTGCCTCACGGCAACTCGGTCGTTCCCATCAGGTACCGATCGCATTCACGCGCCGCGCCGCGACCTTCGTTGATCGCCCACACCACGAGGCTCTGGCCACGGCGGCAGTCGCCGGCGGCGAAGACGCCCTTGATGTTGGTGATGAACTTGCCGTGTTCGGCCTTGATGTTCGTGCGCGGATCGGCTTCGAGGGCGAGGTCCTTGAGCAGCATCTGCTCGGGACCGAGGAAGCCCATGGCGAGCAGGACGAGCTGCGCCGGATGCGACTTCTCCGATCCGGGCACTTCGACCGGCACGAACTGACCCTTGTCGTTCTTCTGCCAGCCGATCTGTACCGTCACGACTTCGCTGACGTGGCCTTGCGCATCGGCACCGAAACGCTTCACCGTCGTGAGATAGGTACGAGGGTCGGCGCCGAACTTCGCGGCTGCTTCTTCCTGGCCGTAGTCCATCTTGTAGACCTTCGGCCACTCCGGCCATGGGTTGTCGTCGGCGCGATCCAGCGGCGGCTTGTCCATGATTTCGATCTGGGTCACCGTCTTGCAGCCATGACGCACGGCGGTGCCGACACAATCGGTGCCGGTGTCGCCGCCGCCGATCACGATCACGTCCTTGCCCTTCGCATGAATCGGAGTGTGGTCGGGGCCGCCGTTCAGCAGCGCCTGGGTGCTGGCAGTGAGGTAGTCCATCGCGAAATGCACGCCATTGAGCGAGCGGCCTTCCACTGGCAGATCGCGCGGCTGCGTTGCACCCGTGCACAGAACGATCGCGTCGAAGTCCTTGCGCAGCAACTGCGCCTCGACGTTGTCGCCCACGTTGGCATTGCAGATGAATTTCACGCCTTCCTGCTCCAGCAGCTGGATGCGGCGTTCAACCACTTCGCGCTTGTCGAGCTTCATGTTCGGAATGCCGTACATGAGCAGGCCGCCGGGGCGGTCCGCGCGCTCCAGCACCGTGACGGTGTGGCCGGCGCGATTCAATTGCGCGGCGGCTGCGAGTCCCGCAGGGCCCGAACCGATGACGGCGACCTTCTTGCCCGTACGATTCTTCGGCGCTTCCGGAAGAATCCAGCCCTCGTCCCAGCCCTTGTCGACGATGGAGTTCTCGATCGTCTTGATCGTGACCGGAGGGTTGTTGATGCCGAGCACGCACGAGCCTTCGCACGGCGCCGGGCATACGCGGCCGGTGAATTCCGGGAAGTTGTTGGTCATGTGCAGGCGGTCGAGCGCTTCGCGCCACAGACCGCGGTAGACCAGATCGTTCCATTCGGGAATGACGTTGTTGACCGGGCAGCCGGAGGCCATGCCGCTGATCAGTTTGCCCGTGTGACAGAAGGGAACGCCGCAATCCATGCAGCGCGCCGCCTGATTGCGCAGGCGTTTATCTTCCATGTGGTGATGGAATTCTTTCCAGTCGCGAACGCGATCCTGCGGCGTGCGATCGACGGGCAGCTCCCGCAGGTACTCGATGAATCCGGTCGGCTTTCCCATGTTTACTTCGTAAGGCTGTAGGCGCTAGGCACCAGGCTGTAGATAGGAGCGAGCGTCCGCTCGCTCCACCTTTGTTTTGCCGGAGTTCTCAGTTCCCGCCGACACGCGACGTATCGCGGGCGTTCTCTTCGAACGCTTCCATGATTGCGTCGTCGCCGGTGAGCCCCTGCTCGTGAGCGCGGGCGATACAGGCGAGCATGCGCTTGTAATCACGCGGCATCACGCGCACGAACTGTTTCACCGACTGATCCCACGAATCCAGCACCTGCTTCGCGCGGGCGCTGTTCGTGTAGTGCAGGTGACGTTCGACCATGGCCTTCACGGCAGCGATGTCTTCGGGTTCTTCCAGCCCCGTGATCTCGACCATGTCCGCGTTGATGTTGACGCGCGCGTCGCCGCGTTCATCGAAGATGTACGCCACGCCACCGGACATGCCCGCGGCGAAGTTGCGGCCGACGGCGCCGAGCACGATCACACGGCCGCCGGTCATGTACTCGCAACCGTGATCGCCAACGGCTTCGACGACCGCATGCACGCCACTGTTACGAACGCAGAAGCGTTCGCCGGCCATGCCCGCGAGATACACCTCGCCGCTGGTGGCGCCGTAGAGCGCGACGTTGCCGACGATGATGTTTTCCCAGGTGGAGAACGTGGCTCGCTTCGACGGATAGACGATGAGCTTGCCGCCCGACAGGCCCTTGCCGACGTAATCGTTGGCGTCGCCTTCGAGCCGGAGCGTCATGCCGCGTGGCACGAACGCACCGAAGCTCTGACCGGCTGAACCCGTGAGACCGATCTGGATCGTGTCTTCGGGCAGGCCGGCCGCACCGTACTTGCGAGTGACCTCGCTCCCGGTGATGGTGCCGAACACTCGGTTGATGTTGCGGATGGCCAGATTGGCGCTGACCTTCTCGCCGCGCTCGAGTGCGGGTTTGCAGATATCGAGCAGCTTCGTCATGTCGAGCGACTTTTCGATGCCATGATCCTGCTCGATCTGCTTGAAGCGGCCGATCTCGTTGCCGGCATCGGGCTGGTACAGCAGGTTGCTGAAGTCCAGGCCCTTTGCCTTCCAGTGGGCAACGGCCTTGCGGGCTTCGAGCTTGTCGACGCGACCGATCATTTCCTCGATCGTGCGGAAGCCCAGCTGCGCCATGAGTTCGCGCATCTCCATTGCGATGAAACGCATGAAGTTCACGGCATGCTCCGGCTTGCCGGCGTACTTCTCGCGCAGGCGCGGATCCTGGGTCGCAACACCGGCAGGGCAGGTGTTGAGATGACAGACGCGCATCATGATGCAGCCCGTCGCCACCAGCGGCGCGGTCGCAAAGCCGAACTCTTCCGCACCGAGCAGCGCAGCGACGACCACGTCGCGGCCCGTCTTGAGCTGGCCGTCGGTTTCCACGGCGATGCGCGAACGCAGATTGTTCATCACGAGCGTCTGGTGAGTCTCGGCGAGGCCGAGTTCCCACGGCAGGCCGGCGTGCATGATCGATGTCTGCGGCGAAGCGCCCGTGCCACCGTCGTAACCGCTGACCAGCACGACGTCGGCATGTGCCTTCGCCACGCCTGCGGCCACTGTGCCGACACCGACTTCCGCAACCAGCTTGACGCTGATGCGCGCATGACGATTCGCGTTCTTGAGATCGTGAATCAGCTCGGCCAGGTCTTCGATCGAATAGATGTCGTGATGCGGCGGCGGCGAAATCAGGCCCACGCCCGCGGTCGTGTGACGTGTCTTGGCGATCGGTGGGTACACCTTGCCGCCAGGCAGCTGGCCGCCTTCGCCGGGCTTCGCGCCCTGCGCCATCTTGATCTGGATTTCACGCGCACTGACGAGGTACTCGCTCGTGACGCCGAAGCGTCCCGAGGCGACCTGCTTGATCGCCGAGTTCTTCGAATCGCCGTTCGCCATTGCCTGGTAGCGCTCGGGATCCTCGCCGCCTTCGCCGGTATTGCTCTTGCCGCCGATGCGGTTCATCGCGATGGCGAGCGTCTCGTGTGCTTCCTTGCTGATCGATCCGTAGGACATCGCGCCTGTCTTGAAGCGCTTCATGATGGCTTCGATCGGCTCGACGTCCTCGAGCGGGATCGACTCGCCGTTCTTGAATTCCAGCAGGCCGCGCAGCGTGCAGATGTTGGTCGACGCGTCGTTCACCAGCTTCGTGTATTCCTTGAACACGGCGAAGTTCTCGGTGCGGACGCTCTTCTGCAGGCGGTGAATGGACTCGGGATTGAACAGGTGATGTTCGCCGTCCGAGCGCCACTGGTACAGGCCGCCAACCGGCAGCGTGTGGTTGTCGACGCGGCGATCCGGGAACGCAGCCTTGTGGCGCACCAGCACTTCCTGCGCGATGACATCCATACCGATGCCGCCGATACGCGAGGCCGTCCAGCTGAAGTATTCGTCGATGACGTCCTGACGCAGGCCGACCGCTTCGAATACCTGGGCGCCGCGATAACTCTGGATCGCGGAGATGCCCATCTTCGCCATGACCTTGATGACGCCCTTGGTCGCGGCCTTGACGAGGTTCTGGCAGGCCTTCTTGTGATCGATGTTGACCAGGCGATCGTCGCGGATCATGCCGTCGATGGTTTCGAACGCGACGTACGGGTTGATGGCGCTGGCGCCATAGCCGATCAGCAGCGAGAAGTGATGCACCTCGCGCGCCTCACCGGTTTCGATCACCAGGCTCACGCGAGTACGCAGGCCTTCGCGGATCAGATAGTGGTGCAGGCCCGCCATCGCCAGCAGCGCCGGGATGGGCGCGAACTCGCGATTCACGCCGCGATCGCTGAGGATGAGGACGTTCACCTCTTCCTCTTCGATCATGCGGCGCGCCATGAGGCGGATTTCTTCCATCGACTTCACCAGGCCCTTCTCGCCGCGGGTGACGCGGAACAGGCTCGGCAGCACGCCGACCTTGAGGCCAGGCAGATCCATGCGGCGGATCTTGGCGAACTCCTCGTTGGTGAGGATCGGCCACTTCAGTTCGAGACGACGGCAGTCCGCCGGCTGCGGATTGAGCAGGTTGCCTTCCGAACCGAGACGGGTTTCGGCGGACGTGATGATCTCTTCGCGGATGCAGTCGATCGGCGGATTGGTGACCTGCGCGAACAACTGCTTGAAGTAGTCGTACAGCAGGCGCGGCTTGTTCGACAGCACCGCGAGCGGCGTGTCATTGCCCATCGAGCCCACCGCTTCGACGCCGCTCTGCGCCATCGGCGCCAGCAGCAGACGTTCGTCTTCGAAGGTGTAGCCGAACGCGATCTGACGCTGCAGCAGCGTGTCGTGATCGGGCTGCGGCACTTCCGGCGCCTGCGGCAGATCGTTCAGGTGAATCTGGTGATCGTCGAGCCACTCGCGGTACGGACGCTCGGACGCAATGGCCTTCTTGATTTCCTCGTCCGGAACGATGCGGCCCTGTTCGGTATCGACCAGGAACATCTTGCCGGGCTGCAGGCGGCCTTTGCGGACGATGTCGGCCGGATCGATTTCCAGCACACCGGCTTCGGACGCCATGATGACCACGTCGTCCTTCGTCACGTAGTAGCGCGAGGGACGCAGACCGTTGCGATCGAGCAGGGCGCCCATCTGCTTGCCGTCGGTGAAGCAGATCGATGCCGGGCCGTCCCACGGTTCCATCAGTGAGGAGTGGTACTGGTAGAACGCGCGCTTGGTGTCGTCCATGGTCTGATGGTTCGACCACGGTTCGGGAATCATCATCATCATCGCGTGCGGCAGCGAGCGGCCGGCGAGCACCAGCAGTTCGAGCGTGTTGTCGAACATCGCGGAGTCGGAGCCGTTCGGATTGATGATCGGCAGGATCTTGCTGATGTCATCGCCAAAGGCGGACGACGCGAACAGCGCCTCGCGCGCGTTCATCCAGTTCGCATTGCCGCGAACGGTGTTGATCTCGCCGTTATGGGCGATGAAACGGTACGGGTGGGCGCGGTCCCAGCTCGGGAACGTGTTGGTGCTGAAGCGCGAGTGCACCAGCGCCAGCGCCGTTTCCATCGACGGATCGCTCAGATCCGCGAAGTACTGGCCCAGCTGCGCGGTGAGCAGCATGCCTTTGTAGACGATCGTCTTGTGAGACAGGCTCGCCACGTACCAGGAGGCGGCGCCTTCCATCGTCGAGGCACGGATTTCGCTGTAAGCCCGCTTGCGGATGACATAGAGCTTGCGCTCGAAGGCCAGCTCGTCATTGATCTCGGCGTTGCGGGCCACGAAGACCTGGCGCATGAACGGTTCGCAGGACTTCGCCGTCTCGCCCAGCATCGAGTTGTTGGTGGGGACCGTGCGCCAGCCGAGGATATGCTGGCCTTCGGACTGTACGATCTGCTCGAACTTCTCTTCGATGCGCCGACGCAGCGTCGCGTTACGCGGCAGGAAAACGATGCCGCAGCCGTAGAAACCGGGCTCGGGCAGATCGATGCGCGCCTTCCTGGCGGCTTCCTTCAGGAACTTGTGCGGCATCTGCAGGAGGACGCCTGCGCCGTCGCCGGTATTCACCTCGGCGCCACATGCACCACGATGATCCAGATTGGTGAGGATCTCGAGACCACTTTGCAGGATCTTGTGCGATTTGCGGCCCTTGATGTCTACGATGAAACCGACGCCGCAGGCGTCGTGTTCATAGGCCGGGTCGTACAGACCCTGCTTTCCGGGTCGGACAGTCCGGCAGGATCCCGCCGCCTCTTCGTGGTGCTGTGTGCTCATGTTGGATTACCGCTTGAAACCGTAACATCGACCAAATTCTGCACAGAATCCGCGCTTTTTCGCGGCTTCTGGGGGCAGGAGCCGTCGTACGGCCCAGCGTGGGGCCGCCAGCGACGAGCATTCCTGCCGGTGTCGGTTCGCTACAGCCCGAAACTTCGGGGAGCCATGGAGCGAACCCATTGCGCAAACCGCAGCCCCGTTCTGGATGCATAACGCGGGCCGGATCGTGACCTGCTTCCAGTTCGGGCCGAGGCTCGGAAGACCTTCACCGGCCACAGCCGGGGAGTCTAAGCAACTGATTCAGTTGGGGAGATTCAGGCGACACGTACCCGAGCACGCATCCTCGAGGGACGGTGACGGCCTGCGCTTGTTGAATACAACCCGAAGGAAGACGGGCCATATTACAGAGGGACACATCTGCGTCAATGCGGCGCAGTATGGCGTGGAGAGCACCCGACTGGGCCAGCCGGCCAACCGGCTAACCGGCAGGAGCGTGACTTTCGACCTCTCGCCGATTTGCCAGTGAGCCAGTCAGCCGGTTGGCCAGTTAGCCAGTCAGCCGGTGGGCCAGTTAGCCAGCGAACCAGTGAGCCAGCTAGCCAGTCGGCCTCTGCCACTTCGCATGGATCACCCGCCAGTCGTCCCCCTGCTTTCGCATCGTCACGTCGAAGTCGTACACGTCCGCAGCGAGACTCCAGGCGTTCGCCGCATCGGCTTCCCGACCCACCATGCCGACGGTCACCTGCAGACGTGCTTCATCCGGATGAGGAAATTCGATGCCCTCGATCCGGGTCAGCAAATGGATGGACTGATTGGCGATGAAGTAACCCTGCATGTAGCGGCGCAGCTCGTCACTGCCTTGGCCGTAGCCGTCGCGAAAGTCGGCAGCGACGAAGTCCATCAGATCGCCGACGTCGCGGGCCTTGGCGGCCATTTCCATGGCGTCGATGGTTCGTCGAACCTGTGACTCCGGCGAGTCCGAGTCCGAACAGCCCGCGGCTGCCAGCGCCGCGATGACGAGGAACAACGGACGGAGGCGCGACATAGATGCTCTGTAAACCACGAGGCCGACACTATTGCGTGCCCATGTCATCGAGGCAATCGACGTCTGCACCTTGGTCCAATGGCTGCGGCCGCAGCGTTGCCCAAGCATCCTGCGGGCTGCGCCCTTGACCCTCCATAGGGGCCATGCTCAGATCGCGGCGGCGCGCGGCTTTTGCCAGAGTCTTTAGAGTCTTTGATGTTGCGGCAGGATTCCGCGCCTGCAGGCATCGACTGGCTTCGATGCTGCTCTGTCCTAAGGATGGGACTGTTGGAGAATTTTCGTACCGTCCTGTCGGGGAGAACAACTCATGAAGTCTTTGGTCGCACCGCCTGCGAGTGTTCCGGCTGCCGTGCTCACGGCGTTGTCGATGATGGCGCTGTCCTCTGTCCACGCCGCGGACGGACCGCTGGCCGTGAAGAAGGGATCGGGTGGCTCCGAAGTCCAGGGTTCTGCCGGTCCCGGTGGATCGCAGGGCGACAACGGCAACGAGAAATGCGACAAGCCGATGGGTGCCCTGGCCGTCGTCGAGCCGCAGGATTACGTGTCGCAGTCGCTGTCGCGCTATGGCTTGCAGTCACCGACCGGCATCATTCGCATGATGGTCCAGCAGTCGAACTGCTTCATCGTGGTCGAACGCGGCATCGGCATGCAGAACATGATGCAGGAGCGCGCGCTGGCCGAATCCGGTGAACTGCGCCAGGGCTCGAACATGGGCGGCGGCCAGATGGTCAGCGCCGACTTCGTGCTGACACCCGCTGTCGTCTTTCAGGAGAACAATGCCGGCGGCATGGGCGGCGCGCTCGGCGGATTGATCGGCGGTTCCGGTGGGCGTGCGCTGGGCGCGATTGCCGGCGGCGTCAAATTCAAGGAGGCGCAGACCAGCATGCTGGTGGCGGATGCGCGCAGCGGCGTGCAGGTAGCTGCAGCCGAAGGCAGCGCCAAGAAAGCGGACCTGCGACTCGGTGGATTCCTCTGGGGCGGCAGTGCGGCCGGTGGCGCCGGCGGCTACGCCAATACCAACGAGGGCAAGATCCTCGCAGCCAGCCTCGTCGACAACTACAACAACATCGTGCGCTCCGTGCGCGGCCAGCCCAGCCTGCACCGCGATGTCGGCACGCTCGCTGAAGAGGCCGGCAAGAAGACCAGGAGCGGCGCCGTGTTCAACGAAGGCGACACCGTGGTGCCGAAGCTCGGCAACCTGAAGGTCTATTCAACCCCGTCGGAGTCCGGCAAGGCCGTGGCGACGCTCAGCAAGGGCGATGAAATGATCGTGATGGGCGAAGAGGAAGGCGGCTTCATCAAGGTCGAAACCGCGAATGGCGGCGGCTGGGTGAAGAAGGTGCTGATCTCCAAGTAATCCTGCGATCGCAGGATTACGGCTAACTGGCTAACTGGCTAACTGGCTAACTGGCTAACTGGCTAACTGGCTAACTGGCTAACTGGCTGACTGGCTGACTGGCTAACTGGCTAACTGGCTGACTGGCTGACTGGTCTGCTGGCCAGAGGAAGGCAGGGCGGACGTTCTGCTTTCCTCTTTCTCTGGCTGGCCGCTGCCAGCTTGGCGATCCGGCGGTGGTTCGATTCCGGCCGGCTAGCCAGTTAGCCGGCTAGCCAGTTAGCCGGTTGGCCAGTTAGCCGGTTGGCCAGTTAGCCCTCCTCAATGACTCTTATTCCCCCACCCCTCTAAATTCTTCCTCGTTCCGGCCCTATCCTCCTTCTCCAACAAAGGAGGTCTGCATGATCACCGTACGCAAGGCGGAAGACCGGGGCACGAGCCGCATCGGCTGGCTCGACAGCCATCACACGTTCAGTTTTTCGGATTACCACGATCCCAGGCACATGGGGTTTCGGTCGCTGCGCGTCATCAATGACGACACCGTCGCGGCGGGTGCGGGCTTCGGCACTCATGGTCATCGCGACATGGAAATCATCACGTACGTGCTCGACGGTGCGCTCGCGCATTCGGACAGCATCGGTACGGGGTCGGTGATTCGTCCGGGCGACGTGCAGAAGATGAGCGCCGGCAGCGGCATCCGTCACAGCGAGTTCAATCACTCGCAGACCGATCCGGTGCATTTTCTGCAGATCTGGATCATTCCGGATCGTGCTGGCGTGCAGCCGGGATATCAGCAGCTCAACTTTCCGCGCGAAACGAAGGTCGGCAAGCTGGTGCTGGTCGCGTCGAACGAGAAGCGTGAGGACCTCATCCACATCGAGCAGGACGCGAAGATGTACGTGACCTTGCTCGAGTCGTCAGAGCAGACGGTTTCGCACACGCTCGCAGCAGGTCGCCATGCGTGGATTCACGTCGCGACCGGCTCGGTGGTAGTGAACGGCCAGACGCTGCGGGCCGGTGACGGCGCGGCAATCACGGATGAAGCGACCATCGAGATCAGCGGCTCGCCTGCGGGCGAAGTGATCCTGTTCGATCTGGGATGAGGAAGCTGATAGTGGAGAGTTGAAAGTGGATAGCTGAAGCAGGATTGCCCGCTATCCACTGTTCACTATCAACTATCCACTGGTCTCGCGGGCTAGGCCGCGAGACCCAGCTGCTTCAGCAGCGGCTCGATCTGCGGCTTGCGGCCGCGGAAATCGACGAACGCCTCCATGGCATCGCGGCTGCCGCCCTGTTCGAGGATGGAAGACAGGAAACGGCGCGACACCGTCTCGTTGAAAATGCCTTGTTCTTCGAAGGCGCTGAATGCGTCGGCTGCGAGCACTTCGGCCCATTTGTAGCTGTAGTAGCCGGCCGCGTAGCCACCCGAGAAAATGTGCTGGAAGCCGTGAGCAAAGCGGTTGAAGGCGGGTGGCTTGATGACGGCGACGCTGTCGCGCACCTCGCTGAGGATCTGCATGATGCGATCGACGCCTTCGCCCGCGACCTCGCTGTGAATGCGCAGATCGAACAGTGCGAATTCCAGCTGACGCACGCTTGCCATGCCGGCCTGGTAGGTGCGCGAGCCGAGCAGTCGCTGCAGTTCTTCCTGCGGCAGCGGCTCGCCAGTCTCCACGTGCGCCGAGATCAGCGGCAACACTTCGGGACGCCACGCAAAATTTTCCATGAACTGACTCGGCAGCTCGACGGCGTCCCAGGCGACGCCATTGATGCCGGCGATGCTCGGGTAATCGACGCGCGTCAGCATGTGATGCAGGCCGTGGCCGAACTCGTGGAACATCGTGACGACTTCGGAATGGGTGAGCAGCGATGGCTGCTTGCCGGCCGGCGGTGTGAAATTGCAGACGAGATACGCGACCGGCAGCGTGGTGCTGGCCGCATCGAGGTGTTTACGGCCGACGCATTCGTCCATCCATGCGCCGCCGCGCTTTTTCGGCCGCGCGTACAGGTCGACGAAGAAACTGCCACGACGTGAACCGTCGGTATCGAAGATGTCGTAGAAGCGCGCATCCGCGTGATAGAAGTCGACGCCGGTGCGCTCGACGATGCGTACGCCGTAGAGCCGTTCGGCAACCGTGAACATGCCGGCGAGCACTCGCGGCACCGGGAAGTAGGGCCGCAGAGCTTCTTCCGATAGAGAGAATTTCTGCTGCTTCTGCCGCTCGGCATGGAAACCGACATCCCAGGCATTCAGCGCGCGACCGGCGAACTTGCTCAGCTCGGCAAATTCCTGCGCTGCTACGGGCTTGCTCTTGATGGCCAGCTGCTGCAGAAACTCGCGCACCTCGGTCGTCGAGGAGGCCATCTTGGTGGCCAGGGAGTACTCAGCGTAATTGTCGAAGCCGACGAGATTCGCCAGCTCGCGTCGCGTCGCGAGAATCTGTGCCATCAGCGCGCTGTTGTCCCAACGCTCGGGCGACAGGCCCTGATCAGATCCGCGTGTCACCCAGCCGTGATAGAACTCCCGGCGCAGATTTTCGTTATCCGCGTGCATCAGCACCGCGGCGTAGTTCGGCGCGTCCAGCGTGAACAGCCAGCCATCCTTGCCGGCAGCCTGCGCGGCTGCGCGGGCGCGCTGCACGACGGGAGCGGGGAGTCCTTCGATTTCAGCCTCATCGGTCACGTGCCGCGACCATGCGTTGGTCGCGTCCAGCACGTTCTCATCGAACTTCGACTGCAGGGTGGTCAGCTTCTCCATCAACGCCTTGAACTCGCGCTTGCGATCCTCGGGCAGGGCGACGCCAGCGAGACGGAAGTCCCGCAGCGCGTTCTCCAGCAGCTTGCGTTGCGCAGGACTCAGGCGTGCGCCTTCGTTTTTCTGGATGAACTCATACGCCTGATACAGCGCGGCGTTCTGCGCCAGATCCGTGTGCCATGCAGTCAGCAGCGGCAGGCAGGCATTGTAGGCGGCGCGCAGTTCGTCGCTGTTTACGACGCCGTTCATGTGACCCACCGGAGACCAGGTGCGCGACAGGCGATGCTGCATTTCTTCCAGCGGCACCACGAGTGTCTGCCAGGTATTCGCCTTTGCGCCGAGCAGCGCCTGAAGTTTTGCGCGGTTCTCGTCCAGCACCTGACGAATGGCCGGCTCGATATGCTCCGGGCGGATGGCGCTGAACGGGGGAAGTTCGTGGCTTTGGAGCAGCGGGTTGGTCATGTTCTGATAATCAACAATGGACAATTGATAATGGACAATGAAAGCTGATCGAGAATCGATGTTGGGCCCGCTATATCAATTGTCAATTGTCAGTTGTCAATTCACGTCATGACCATCTCTGCCTACCGTTCCGTCATGCCCACCCTGGGTGCCCGCGTCTACATCGATCCGGCCGCCGTCGTGATCGGAAAAGTCACGATCGGCGACGATTCGTCCGTCTGGCCGACGGCGGTGATTCGCGGTGACGTCAATTCGATCACCATCGGTGCGCGTACCAGTATTCAGGATGGTTCGGTGCTGCATGTCTCCCATGACGGTCCGTATCGGCCCGGCGGCCGGGCGTTGTTCGTCGGCTCGGACGTCACTGTCGGTCATCGGGTCACGCTGCATGCCTGCACGATCGGCAATACCTGTCTGATAGGCATAGGCGCGATCCTGCTGGACGATGTGATCACAGAAGATTTCGTGATGGTTGGCGCCGGCAGCCTGGTGCCGCCGGGCAAGAAACTGGAGAGCGGCGGGTTGTACGTCGGCAGCCCCGCGAAGCGGGTGCGCGATCTCAAACAGAGCGAGATCGAATTCCTGAAATACTCAGCGGCGTACTACGTGAAGGTGAAGGACGAATACCTGGAAGCAGTTGGTAGTTGATAGGGGATAGTTGATAGCGAAGAGGAGTGTGGAGCCCTTCCGAGCTATCAACTTTCAACTATCCCCTATCAACTTCCCCTACTGCTTCTTCACCGCTTCCAGCACGGCCCTGGTATCCGGTTTCACGCCGCGCCACAGATGGAATGCTTCGGCCGCTTGCTCGACCAGCATCCCCCAGCCGGTTTCTGCACGCCCGGCGCCGGCGCTTTTCGCCCAGCGCGTGAACGCCGTGTCGCCTTTGCCGTAGGCCATGTCGTAGCACAGGGTCGTGGGACCGATCACTGACGGTGGAATCGGTGGGATGGTGTCCTGCAGGCTCGCCGAGGTGGCGTTCAGGATCAGGTCGAAGGTGCCGGTCGTGCTGATGGCATCGAAGCCACAGGCTTTGATTTCTCCCAGCAGACGAAATTCGTGCGCGAGTTGGGTCGCGCGGTTGCCGTCGCGATTCGCGATCTCGATCCTCTCGGGGGCGGCGCCAAGCAATGGCCCGAGCACGCCACGTGCAGCACCGCCCGCGCCGAGCAGCAGGATGCGTATGTTCGCGATATCGAGCGAGAGATTCTTCGTGAGATCGGTGATCAGGCCCGCACCGTCGGTATTGTCGCCGAGCAGGCCTTCTTCCTGAGCGGCGATCGTGTTCACCGCCCCGGCGATTTCAGCCCGCGGCGTGCGAAATCGCATCAGCAGGGCGACCGCCTGCTTGTGCGGCACGGTGACATTCAGCCCCTTGCCGCCGGAGGTGAAGAACTCATCGACATCCCGTTCGAGATTCTCGGGAGCGACCTCGAGACGGGAATAGGTGAGCGACTGATTCGTCTGCTTGGCGAAGAGGCCGTGGATGAACGGCGACCAGCTGTGTGAGATCGGAAAGCCGATGACGGCGTAGCGATCCGGAGTCGAAGAATTCATGCGCGCCTGTATGCCAGAGAACGTTGCAGGTGTCCGTGAAGCAAATCGAACTTCACGAACCCGGGCTTCAGCCCGTGCGGCTCCACCGCGCAGCCTGTTTTGCGAAATATGTCAGGATGCCGTCGGCGCCCGCGCGACGAATCGACAGCAACGATTCCATGATGGCGCCGCGCTCGTCGAGCCAGCCGTTGCGGATCGCCGCCATCAGCATCGCGTACTCGCCGCTCACCTGATACACGAAAGTCGGCGCGCCGAAGGTGTCCTTCACTCGCCTCACGATGTCGAGGTACGGCAGGCCCGGCTTGACCATGATCATGTCGGCGCCTTCCTGCAGATCGAGTGCGACCTCGCGCAATGCTTCGTCGGAGTTCGCCGGATCCATCTGGTAGGTGTACTTGTTGCCCTTGCCCAGATTGCCCGCCGAGCCGACGGCGTCGCGGAACGGGCCGTAGAAATTCGAAGCATATTTCGCCGAGTACGCGAGGATGCGCGTGTTGCTGTGGCCTTCCAGTTCGAGCGCTTCGCGGATCGCGCCAATGCGGCCATCCATCATGTCGCTGGGTGCGACGACGTCGGCGCCCGCCGCGGCATGTGACAGCGCCTGCTTGACCAGCGCTGCAACGGTGATGTCGTTCAGGACATAGCCGCTGGCATCGATGATGCCGTCCTGGCCGTGTGTCGTGAACGGATCGAGCGCGACGTCGGTGATCACGCCGAGTTCGGGTACGGCCTGCTTGACCGCACGAATGGCGCGTTGCGCGAGGCCGTCCGGATTCCACGCTTCCACGGCGTCGAGACTCTTGGCCTCGCCCGGCGTGACCGGAAACAGCGCCAGTGCCGGAATGCCGAGCTTCACCAGCTCTTCGGCTTCACGCACCAGCTCATCGATGCTGACGCGCTCGACTCCCGGCATGCTCGCGACGGCTTCGCGCTGGTTGCGGCCCTCGATCACGAACATCGGATAGATCAGGTTGTCCGGGCCCAGCGTCGTTTCGCGCATCAGTCGGCGCGAGAAATCGTCGAAGCGCATGCGGCGCAGACGGGTGCGTGGAAATTCGCCGGTTTCTCGGTCGGTCATGGCAGGCTCGGGGCTTGAGAGTCGGGGTTCGGGGCGGAGAAGATATCCCCGTCGAAGCCTACAACCTACCGCGGGATGCCTCAAACATGTCTGCAGCCAAGAACAAGACCCGCTGTCAGTGGGTCGCCAACGGCAATGATCTCTACGTCAGCTACCACGATACCGAGTGGGGAGTGCCGGCGTGGGACGAGCAGACCCAGTTCGAATTCCTCATCCTGGAAGGCGCGCAGGCAGGATTGTCCTGGTCGACCATCCTCAACAAGCGCGATGGGTATCGCGCCGCATTCGCCGGCTTCGATCCCGAAAAGATCGCGCGTTTTGGCAAGCGCGATGTCACCCGACTGATGAAGGATGCCGGCATCGTGCGCAACCGGCTGAAGATCGAATCGACCATCGGCAATGCCAGGGCCTTTCTCGAGTTCAGCGAGAAGGTCGGTTCATTTTCGCAGCATCTGTGGAGCTTCGTCGGCGGCAGGCCGATTCAGAACGACATCCCCCCGCATGGCAAGGTCCCGGCGACCAGTCCCGAGTCCGACGCGCTGAGCAAGGATCTCAAGAAGCGCGGTTTCAAGTTCGTCGGCAGCACCATCATCTACGCGCACATGCAGGCAACGGGAATGGTGAACGATCACCTGACGAGCTGCTTCAGGCACAAGGAGTGCAAGAAGCTCGGAAAGGGATGACGTGGCTCGCTGTCCGAGCCCCGTTGGTCACGGGAAGGCCTGCGGCAAGTAGTCTGCGAAGACGCAGCAGGAGGGCCGCGCCGACGCGGCAGGTCAGACCAACATTCTGACTTGCTCGCGTAGCGAGCCGGCCTGCCGATCCCATCGGCCTGCCTGCCGCAGGGCCCGCGTGCTCACGAAGTGAGCCTTGTCTTCTACTCCCCCACCAGCCATTCGATCCGCACGCTGCCGGTTTTGTCCGGTGACAGCAATTGCAACAGTTCACCGAGCGCTTCGCGCATCGCTGTATCGAGTTGCCACGGCGGGTTGGCGATCAGCATGCCGGAGCCATTGAGGCCCATCGGCGAATCCACGGGCTTCGCATGGAATTCGAGCAGCAGCAATTTGCGCAGGCCGGACTGCTGCAGTGAGGCGTGAAAACGCCGGTAGTCGCCATCGAGCTTGATCGGATACCACGCCGCGAACACGCCGTTGGGCCATCGCTCCAGGCCGAAGCGCAACGCCTTCTCCAGTGCGACGAATTCGTCGGCAGCTTCGTAGGGAGGATCGATCAGCACCAGGCCGCGATTTTCTTTGGGTGGCAGATAACCCTTGAGCGATGCATAGCCATCGCCCGTGATGACCGACACGCCACGACGTCGTGGCAGGGCTCTTTCCAGCGCGCGCGCTTCCTGCGGCTGCTGTTCGACGAAGACGACGCGATCGGTGGCGCGCAGCGCGGTCAGTGCCAGCAGCGGCGAACCGGCGTATTGCCGGAACTGGCGTGACGTTTTCTCCGACGTCGCAGATGCAGCTTGCAGGTACGCGACGAGGTCGGGATTCGCAGGCTGGGCCTCGTGCAAGCGACCGATGCCCTCGCGCCATTCGTCGCCGCGCGATGCATCCTCAGAATGCAGGTCATACAGGCCGCGTCCGGCATGGGTATCGAGAAAGAACAGCGGCGTCGGCTTGCGCGTGAGGCGAGCCAGGATCGCAAGCAGCACGACGTGCTTGTGAACATCGGCGAAGTTGCCGGCGTGGAAGGCGTGGCGGTAATTCAAGGCGGTGACCCGGATCCGGAAGGTAGCGGCGGCCAGTATGCTTGACCCGCAGCGATTGCAGACGACAACAGCCTGAAAGGATCGGCGTACAGCCGGGGCGCAGCGAATCAAGGTGCTGCGCAGCAATTGCTGGCGTTACGCTGCTACGTAAGTTCGCTCAGCCAGTCGCGAGGCCGCAGGAAATCCGCGTAAAGACGGGCTTCCGGAGAGCCGGGCGGCGGCTGCCAGTTGTACTCCCAGCGAACCAGTGGCGGCATCGACATGAGGATGGATTCCGTACGACCGCCCGACTGCAGGCCGAACGACGTGCCGCGGTCGTAGACCAGGTTGAATTCGACGTAACGGCCGCGACGGTACAGCTGGAACTGACGCTCGCGCTCGCCCCATGTCATCGCGCTGCGGCGTGCGACGATCGGCAGGTACGCGTCGAGGAAGTGATCACCGACGCTGCGCTGGTAAGCGAAGCAGCGTTCGAAACCCCAGTCATTGAGGTCGTCGAAAAACAGACCGCCGACACCGCGTGTTTCATTGCGATGCTTCAGGAAGAAGTAGCGGTCACACCATTCCTTGTGCTCCGGATACACCTGCTCACCGAACGGCATGCAGGCTTTCTGCGCCGTGCGATGCCAGTGCAGCACGTCCTCTTCGAACGCGTAGAAGGGTGTGAGATCGAAACCGCCGCCGAACCACCAGACGGATTTGTCGTCGTCGCCGGCGCTGAAGAAGCGCACGTTGGCGTGGGTCGTCGGGACGTAGGGATTGAGCGGGTGAATGACGAGCGACACGCCCATGGCTTCCCATGCCGCGCCTGCCAGCTCAGGCCGTTGTGCCGTCGCTGCCGGCGGCAATGCCGTGCCCTTCACGTGCGAAAAATTGACGCCAGCCTGTTCGAAGATACCGCCGTTGCTCAGTACCCGGCTTTCGCCGCCGCCGCCCTCAGCGCGCTGCCAGCTGTCGTGTTGAAACTTCGCCTGGCCGTCGGCCTGTTCGAGGCCGGCGCAGATGCGGTTCTGCAGCTCGCGCAGGTAGGCGAGCACGGTCTGCACGTTGTCGGATGTACTCATCGTCGCGCCCCGGAGCTACTTGCCTGCAGGCTTCTTGCTCTTCGCCGTCTTGACCGACGCGGGCTTGGCGGTTTTTGCCGCCTTCTTTGCTGGCGCCTTCTTCGCAGCGGCTTTCTTTGCCACCGTCCGGGCTGCAGTCTTTGCTGCTGCCTTGAGAGGGCGTTCTTCCGCTACTTCTTTTGCTTCCTTGGTCGCTGTGTTCTTCCCGCCGAACTTCTTCGCGCCGAAACGACCGCGACGCACTGGCGCTGCGGCGAGCAATTCCTTGCACTCGTCCAGCGTCAGCGTGTTCGGTTCGCGCTCCTTCGGAATCTTCGCGTTCTTGGCGCGATCGGTGATGTAGGGGCCGTAGCGGCCGTTCAGCACCTGGATGCCTGCTTCCGGGAAATCGAGAATGATGCGATTGGCGTCCAGCTCTTCCTTCGCCTGAATCAGCTCCAGCGCACGCGGCAGTTCGACGGTGTACGGATCGTCGTCCTTGATCGATGCGTATTTCTTGTCGCCGTACTGCACGTAGGGGCCGAAGCGGCCGATCGCGACGCGGATGGGTTTGCCGTCTGGCATGTGGCCCACCGTGCGCGGCAGTTTGAACAGCTCGAGCGCTTCTTCGAGCACCAGGGCATCCATTCGTTGATGCGGGCGCAGGCTGGCGAACTTGGGCTTCTCTTCGTCGTTCTTGGTGCCCATCTGCACGAACGGACCATACTTTCCGTAACGCACGGAAATCGGCTTGCCGGTGACGGGGTCCGCACCGAGTTCGCGGGCTTCGGAGACGTCTTCGCGCGTGACTGATTTGTCGACGAAGTCGACCTGTTGCTTGAAGTCCTTCCAGAAGCGCTCGAGGACCGGGATCCATTGTTCCTTGCCATCGGCAATCTCGTCGAGATCGTCTTCCATCTTGGCGGTGAAGCCATAGTCGACGTAGTGCTCGAAATTGCGGGTCAGGAACTTGTTGACGATCTTGCCGAGGTCGGTGGGGAAGAAGCGCTTGGTTACCAGCTCGGCGTACTTCTTGTTGGTCAGCGTCTGGATGATGCTGGCGTACGTCGACGGACGGCCGATGCCGTACTCTTCGAGCGCTTTCACGAGACTCGCCTCCGAGTAGCGCGGCGGCGGCTCGGTGAAATGCTGTTCAGGCCGCAGTGCGAGCAGCTTCAGTTCGTCACCGACATTCATCGCCGGCAGGATGCGGTCATTGTCGTCCTCGGCGACGTCGTCGAGCCCTTCCTTATAGACGGCGATGTAGCCGGCCTTCACCAGCGTCGAGCCATTGGCGCGCAACACGGCCGCGGCGCCGTCGCGCTTCGCATTCTTGCCGGGCACCAGATCGATGGCGACGGTGTCGTAGACGGCCGGTTCCATCTGGCTGGCCACCGCACGTTTCCAGATCAGGGTGTAGAGCTTCAGCTGTTCCGGATCGATCTTGCCTTCGAGCCGTTCCGGCGTGACTGACGCAGAGGTCGGGCGGATCGCTTCGTGCGCTTCCTGAGCATTCTTCGACTTGGTCTTGTAGACGCGCGGCGCCTCGGGGACCGAGTCCTTGCCGTACATGGTCTCGATGACCTGGCGGATTTCGGCGATCGCTTCGTTCGCGAGATTGACCGAGTCGGTACGCATATAGGTGATGAGACCGACCGCGCCTTCGCCGAAGTCGACACCTTCATACAGCTGCTGCGCAGTCCGCATGGTGCGCTGAGCGCCGAAACCCAGCTTGCGCGCCGCTTCCTGCTGCAGCGTCGAAGTCGTGAAAGGCGGTGATGGATTGCGCCGGCGCTGCTTGCGATCGATCGAGGTGACGCTGAGATTGCCGGCCGCGGCCTGCTCGATCCCTGCGCGAACATCGCTCGCCTGGGCCTCGTTGGTCACGGTGAACTGTTCGGCTTTCTCGCCGCGGTATTCGATCAGCCGCGCCGGGAACGGATGTGTCGCCTTCTGCGCATCGGCGTCGATGGTCCAGTATTCACGGGAGACGAACTTGCCGATCTCTTCTTCGCGCTCGCAGATGAGGCGCAGGGCCGGGCTCTGCACGCGACCCGCGGAGGCGCCGGGCAAGCCGGCCTTTTTCCAGAGCAGTGGCGACAGATTGAAACCGACGAGGTAGTCCAGTGCGCGCCGTGCCTGTTGCGCGTTCACCAGATCCTGGGAGATTTCACGCGGCTGCTGAATGGCTTCGCGGATCGCGTTCTTGGTGATCTCGTAGAACACCACGCGGTGCACGTCCTTGCCGTCGAGCGCGTTGGAATCCTTCAGCAGCTCGGTCAGGTGCCAGGAAATCGCCTCGCCTTCGCGGTCAGGGTCGGTCGCGAGATACAGCGCACTGGCTTTCTTCAGCGCCCGGGCGATCGCCTGAACGTGCTTTTCGTTCTTCTCCAGGATCTGATAGCGCATCGCGAACTTGTGCTTCGGATCGACGGCGCCTTCCTTCGGCACCAGATCGCGCACGTGGCCATAGGAAGCCAATACCTCGAAATTATTTCCGAGGTATTTCTTGATGGTCTTCGCCTTCGCAGGCGATTCGACGATGACGAGATTCTTCTGATCCATAAAAAAAGAAAACCGCGGGAGCGCCGCGGTGCATCAACGATCGAATGTCACTTCGCTGTCAGTGCACTGCGTCCAACCGGTTATCGAACACCAGATCTTCCATTCGCAAGTAGGCACTTTCCTGCCCTGGCTGGCTGAACAGCACCATCAATACCACCCATTTCACCTGCTCGATATCGATCTGACGCGTATCCAGCGCCAGCAGTCGATCGATCACGAGCTCACGCTGCGAGGCGTTCAGGATGCCGATATTCTCCAGATACAGAATGTATCCGCGACATTCGGTATCGAGGCGCGCCTGCTCACGCGGATCGAACACGCGGATTGCGCGTGCCGTCGGCACAGAAACCACGCGTTGCGGATCGGCCGACAGTTGTTCGAGCCATTCGAGCGCCCGGTCGACCTCGCGTTCCGAGAATCCGGCTCGTTCCAGTTCGTCCTTGAGCGCATCGCGGTCGGGTTCGGGAGCTGACTCGATATCGGCGTCGAAATAATTCTCGAAAAGATAAATAAGAATATCGAGAACGCTTTCCTTCATTATCACTGCCTTGGGTCTGCGCGGACGTAGAGACCGCCGGGGTGGGAGAGGATGTGGCCCTCGAGTTCGAGGATCAGCAACATCGACGCCACCTCGTCGGCCCTGAGCCCGGTACGCACGACCAGAAGGTCCACGCCGGCCGGCTCGAAGCCGAGGGCATCTAACAGGATTTCATACTCTTTGTCCAATGGCGGCCTGAAAGCGCCTGATATTTCAGACTTTCTCCGCGCCTCGTCCTGCGGCGGCGAAAAAGCGGGCAGCTGCAGCAAGTCCGTGAGTGAGCGCAGCTCGTCGAAAATATCGTCGGCTGTTTCTACGAGTTTTGCTCCCTGCCGGATCAGGCGATGACACCCGCGGGCAAGCGGGTTGTGGATGGAGCCCGGAATGGCGAACACCTCGCGTCCCTGCTCGGAAGCGAGCCGTGCCGTGATCAGCGAACCGCTCTGCACGGCAGCTTCGACCACCAGCGTGCCGAGACTCAGTCCGCTGATGATGCGGTTGCGACGCGGAAAGTTATGTTTGACGGGCGGAGTGCCCAGCGGAAATTCGCTGACCAGCGCGCCATGTGCTGCGATTTTCTCTGCCAGCGCAGCGTTGCTGCGTGGGTAGATGACGTCCAATCCTGTGCCACAGACCGCGATGGTGGAGCCATTCGCCGCGATTGCGCCCTGATGGCTTGCGGTATCGATGCCGACCGCGAGACCGCTGGTGATGGTCAGTCCGCAGCGCGCGAGATGTGCAGCGAAGCTGTGCGCCGTCTCACTGCCGGTCGGTGTCGGATTGCGCGCGCCCACCATCGACAGCTGCGGCATAGACAGCAGGGTGGGATCGCCGCGTACATAGAGCGCCAGCGGTGGATCGGTCAGATCCGCGAGCAGACGCGGGTAGTGTTCGGTTCCCCAGGCGACGAAATGATGGTCCGGCCGTTCAAGCCAGCGCAGATCGTCCGTGATGCCCGACTGCGGCGGAGACTGCAGATAGGTCAGGAGCTTGTCGTCGATGCCGGCGGCGCGTAGCGCAGCGGGAGAGCCTGAGACGAGGGCGGTGACGGATTCAAACTGCTGGAGCAATGCCGCTGCAGTGCCCGCGTGAATTCCAGGTGCCCGGGCCAGGGTCATCCATGCCGTCAGTTCTTCCATGAATGCAATCTACCGCAGCGGTTCCGCTGCGGTGACGGCGCAAAAGCAGGGATCTTGCGGAGAAATGACAGCAGCGAGTCTGGCCCGCTGCTCTCATCGGGAAACGACGCTCAAGGATTCGCGGCGGAGTCGCCTTCGCGAATTTCCTTCTGCGCTTCCATCACCAGCGCGTAACTCATGCGCGGCGTGGTGTTGAAGACCATGACGAGGCCGATGCGCTCATCCGGCAGCTGGACTTTCGAACCGCCACCCATGACCGAGATATTGTCGGCGCCGAGGCCGCCCCTCTTGTACTTGTCGCGCACCACCTTGCCGCGTTCGGAGACGGCGAGGATGTGGCCGGGTTCGAGGCCCGCCTGTGAGCCGCGATTCAGTGCCACGATCTGGTACTGACCCATGACGGTCGCTTCGCGGACGGCAATGACGGTCGCGTTCACGTCGGAGGACGGCGCGTGTGGGACGAAATCGTCCTTCACGTCGGTGGATTCTGGGAACAGTTTGTCGCCCTGCAGGGCTTCACGCACGGACTGCGTCAGGAGGAGCTTCGCCGGTTCACCTGCACGAGCGACAGGGCCCCCGCCAACATAGATGCCGGTGTAGCCCAGCAGATCCCTGGTCTCCGGATCGCGCAGCTTGCCGTCGACGTGAACGATGCTGTAGCGGCTGTCGACCGCCGCATCTGGAATGCCCTGGACGTAAATTTCGTTGCCGGCGCTGCCGATCATGTGTTCGTCGCGCAGGGCGACCACGTACGGCGCCTTGTCCACCTGCTCCTTGTCGAGCAGAACCGGGCGTCCGGCGAAGCCGGCAATGATGTCGTAGGGGATGGAGGTGACGGCGCGGCTCAGCGGCTCACGGCGAACCTGCGGCGACAGGCGTTTGCTGCCACCGCCACGCTCGGCCACGGTCAGCCGGGGCTGGCCGTCTATATAAATGAGTTTGAGGACATCACCCGGGTAGATCAGGTGCGGGTTGGCGACCTGCGGGTTCAGGTACCAGATTTCCGGCCAGTACCACGGATCGCGCAGATACAGCCTGGAGATGTCCCACAGCGTATCGCCCGGTTTGACCATGTATTCATCGGGGGCATTGGTGCTGAGCGGGATGTTGCTGCCCGTCGCAATCGTGCGGGTTGAGTCCTGAGCCGCGGAGGTCAGGGGCAATGTGCCTGCCGCGAAGGTCAGACACGCCATCAAGCCGAGCATTGCTGCCGGGCGAATTTGCGAAGTCGCAGTCTTCATGCGCCGAACACGCTCCATTGCCTTGGACCATCGATATCCCGTGCCGGGCTTGCTGCTCCTCGCCTTATAATTCTGGCCGAGCGGCAAGTGCATCGGGGGCTGCTGCAGCGCGTCAGTGACCGCTGCGAGGCGCCTTCCGGGCTGTATTAAGTTCAACGTTCACTGAACTTTATCAGCATCATTGCAACGAATGCACAAAAGGGATTCAGGCCCGCGACGTGGTTCTCATTCCGATTGAATTAGCTTTGCCGGACCGCAATCCTTGGGCCAAGAGCATGAGCGAACGCAGGTAGACAGACATGGCATTACTTCCCATTCTTGAGTTTCCGGACCCGCGTCTGCGAACCCGGGCGCAGCCCGTCGGTGAGGTCGATGCAGCCATGCGCAAGCTCATCGACGACATGTTCGAGACCATGTATGCGGCTCCCGGCATCGGGCTGGCGGCGACCCAGGTCAACGTTCACAAACGGCTGCTGGTGATCGATATCAGCGAAGAGCACGACCAGCCGCTCGCGCTCATCAATCCTGAGATCATCGCGCGCGAAGGCGTCGAGGAAACCGAGGAGGGCTGTCTCTCCGTGCCCGGTATCTACGACAAGGTGACGCGCGCCGAAAAGATCCGGGTGCGGGCGCTGGACCGCAAAGGCAAGCAGATCGAGTTCGATGCGGACGGCATGCTGGCTGTCTGCATCCAGCATGAAATGGATCATCTCGACGGCAAGCTGTTCGTCGACTATCTGTCGGACCTGAAGCGCACGCGCATCCGCAAGAAGCTGGAGAAGGAGCGTCGCGATGCGCCTGCTGCCGCCCGAGCCAAGGCGCCGGCCATCTGACCGCCGTCGCATGATCTGAAAGAGCGGGCGCGCGGGTCGCGCCCGTGCTCGAACCCCACTACGCTTTTCTGGATTTCATCCCAACCCATGGTCTCCATCGTTTTCGCCGGCACGCCGGAATTTTCGGTGCCGGCGCTCGAAGCATTGGCGGCCTCGCGCCACCAGGTCGTCGCTGTCTATACGCAACCCGATCGGCCCGCCGGCCGCGGTCAGCGAGTGGCCACGAGCGCGGTCAAGCAATGCGCGCTCGAGCATGGTTTCCCGGTCGAACAGCCGGCGACTTTGCGTGATGCGGCAGCGGTGGATCGTCTGGCTTCATGGCAGCCGGATGTCATGGTCGTCGTTGCCTATGGTCTGATCCTGCCGGCGAGCGTGCTGCAGATCCCGCGACTCGGCTGTCTCAACATTCACGCATCGCTGCTGCCACGCTGGCGCGGCGCCGCGCCGATTCATCGGGCGTTGCAGGCTGGCGATACTCAGACCGGCGTGACGATCATGCAGATGGATGCGGGGCTCGATACCGGGCCGATGCTCCTCGAACGCGTCACGCCGATCGATGCAACCGACACGGGATCGACGTTGCACGATCGGCTCGCGAACATGGGCGCCGAGGCATTGCTTGCAGCGCTCGATGGCATTCTCGACGGCTCGCTGAAACCGCGACCACAACCCGCTACGGGCGCGACGTATGCGAGCAAGTTGCGCAAGGACGAGGCGCTGATCGACTGGAGCAAGGCGACGGCCGAGATCGACCGCCAGATCCGTGCCTTCAATCCCTGGCCGGTCGCCGAAACCCGCTGGAACGGACAGCAGCTGCGCATCTGGCAGGCGACGCCGTTGCCATCATCTGCGGATGCTGCAGCTCCGGGCATGGTGATCGGCGGCGATGCCAGCGGCATTCGTGTAGCGACGGGAGATGGCGCGATCGCGCTGACGCGCGTCCAGCTGGCAGGGCGTCGGGCTGTCAGTGCAGCCGAGTTCCTCAATGCTCATCGCGTCGATGGGGTCGTGCTGACGTGAGTGGTTCCGCCGCTATTCGTGCCCGTGCCGCGCGTATCGTCGCGCAGGTTGCCTTCCACGGTCGCTCGCTCGATGCGGCGCTGACGGCAGACAATGCGGGTACGCCGCAGGAACGCGGGCTGCTGCGTTCGCTCTGCTACGACAGCATTCGCTGGTACGTGCGGCTCGATGCCTTGCTGAAACGCCTGCTGACGCGGCCGAATCAGGTGCTCGAGCCCGAGCTGCACGCATTGGCGATCGTCGGCCTCACCCAGCTGCTGTACACCGATATTCCGCCGCACGCGGCGGTGGATGAAACCGTCAATGCAGTGCGGGCCCTGCGACAGCCGCGAGCCGCGGGTCTCATCAATGCCATTCTGCGGCGCTGTCAGCGTGAAGGCGCGAAGCTGGCTGCGCAAATCGATCGTGATCTGGCGATTCGCACTGCGCATCCCGCCTGGCTGGTGCATGCGCTGATCGAGGATTGGGCCGATCGGGCACCGGACATTCTGGCTGCCAACAACCAGAAGCCGCCGTTCTGGTTGCGTGTGAATCGTCGGCGAATCGCCGGCACGGAGTATCGGCGGCTGCTCGAAGCCGCGGGCCACGAGATCGCCGCCAGTTTCTTCGACGATCATGCACTTCGCCTGGCGCAGGCCGTCGATGTGCATGGGCTGCCGGGATTCAGTGACGGACAGATATCCGTCCAGGATGCTGCCGCACAGCTCGCTGCCTTCCTGCTGGCACCGCGCGCCGGCGATCGCGTACTGGATGCCTGCGCGGCACCGGGTGGCAAGACTTGCCATTTGCTGGAATTGCAGCCGCAGCTGGCGGAACTCATCGCGGTCGATGTGTCCAAGGAACGGCTGGTGCGCGTCACCGAGAACCTGCAACGCCTGCAACTCCAGGCGACGGTCGTCGCTGCCGATGCTGCCGAGCCAGCGCAGTGGTGGGATGGCAAGCCATTCGACCGGATACTGCTCGATGTGCCGTGCTCGGCCACTGGCGTGATTCGGCGACACGTCGATATCAAGCTGCTGCGGCGTGCCGATGACATTCCCGCGCTGGTCCAGCGTCAGCGCCAATTGCTGGTCAGCGCCTGGTCGATGCTGCGACCGGGTGGGCGGTTGCTGTATGCAAGCTGCTCGGTACTCAGGGCGGAGACGGTGGATGTGCTCGAGGAGTTTCTTGGCAGCAGGCCGGACGCTCGCGACGTGACTCGCGAGCAATTGCAGGCATTGCCCGGCGACGTGACGGCAGGAATGCAGCTCGTCGGTCCCGGCCAATCCATAGTCACCGGGACAGCCGGTATGGATGGCTTCTATCATGCCTGCCTGGAGAAGCAGGAAGGATGACGGTTCTTGCGAGCGATCGGGCCACACACTGCCTGGTGGAAACGTTCAGATGCGACCGTGCACAGCGTGCTGTGGGCTATTGCCTGCGTGCTGCTGTCCGTCACGTCCTGGGCGCAGCAGCCACAGCGCTTCGAGATCCGCTCCGCCTACGTCGAGCGCGCTGAAGGCGTCTACCAGCTCAATGCCACGCTCGTGTTCGAGCTGCCCGAGGGCGCGCGCGAGGCCATCCGTCAGGGATCACCACTGACGCTCGATCTCGATATCGTGCTGCACCGGTCGCGACGCTTCTGGCTCGATGAAAGCGTGGCGGCGCTCGGTCAGCATTACGAAGTCAGTTTTCACGCGCTGAGCGAGCGCTACCTGGTCCGCAATCTCAACAGCGGCCAGCAGTCGTCCTTTCCTTCGCTCGACGCGGCGCTCGATTCGCTGCGCGTCATTTCCAACCTGCCGATTCTCGATCAGGCGCTGATCCTGCCCGATTCGCGTCACGAGATCAGTCTGCGTGCGCACCTCGATGTGCGCACCATGCCGGATGCCCTGCGGTTCATCGTGTTCTGGGCCACCGACTGGCGCCAGAGCACCGAGTGGTACACATGGTCGCCGCAGATCTGAAACGCCTCATCGTTTCCGTGCTGGTGCTGATCGGCTCGGGACTATGGCTGGCGGCGCTCATGATGATGGCGCAGACGGTGCAGCAGTCGGCGAACTTCAGCGACCTGCATCCGATCATCCTGGGCGTGAACGTCGCTGGCCTGCTGGTGCTTCTGATCCTGATCGGCGGACGACTGACGCAGCTCATGCGCGACTGGCGCAAGCGCGTCGTCGGATCGCGTCTGGAAGCGCGCATGGTCTGGATGTCGGCGACGCTCGCCATGCTGCCGTTGCTGTTGGTGTTCTATTTTTCGGTCGTGTTCCTGAACCGCGGCATCGACAGCTGGTTCCACGTCGAAATTCGCGCCGGTCTCGAAGACGCACTGACGCTGTCACGCGCGGCGCTCGATCTGCGCATGCGCGAAGACCTCGATCGCACACGCGCCATCGCGGACGAACTGTCGCGTCACGCGGCGGATCCCGTGCGAGTACTCGATGAACTGCGCCGCTCCAACGATGCACTCGACGTGACGTTGCTGGGCAGCAATAGCCGCATCGTGGCGGTGAGTTCCGATCGTATCGCCGAGATTCCTGCTGCGCCAAGCGAGGAAGTCGTCATGCAGGTGCGGCAGGGCCGGCAGTACGTCACGCTGGATCCGCTCGCCGGCGGCGGCTATGTCGTCAGAACTGCTGCGCAGGTGCCGCGGACCCGGCCGGGCGAAGAAGTGCGGATGGTTCTCGCCACGTATGCGATCGAGCGCCGGTTGGGGGAACTCGCGGATACGGTCGAATCCGCCTACCAGCGCTATGGTGAAAAGGCGCGCCTGCGCGAGCCGCTGAAGGACAGTTTCACGCTGACGCTGACCCTCGTGCTGTTGTTGTCCCTGTTCGCCTCGCTGTATGGCGCGTTCTGGTCGGCGCGTCGCCTGGTCCGGCCGATCCAGGATCTGGTCGCAGGCACGCGCGCGGTGGCGAAGGGCGATCTGGACATGCGCCTGCCGCTGACCTCGCACGATGAGATGGGCATCCTCGTGCACTCGTTCAACGACATGACCAAACGCCTGGCGCGCAGTCGCGAGGAAGCGCGGCGCAGTCAACAGGCCGTGGAGGCGGAACGCACCAATCTCGCAGTGATTCTCGCGCGCCTCTCGACCGGCGTCATCTCGCTGGAGCCGGATCGGACGATCCGCACTGTCAATCAGGCCGCCGCCGCGATTCTCAATGCCGATATCGAAAGCTGTGTCGGCAAACCGCTGGCGACTGCGGCCCTGGAAGCAGCCAGCGGACTGTTCTCGCAGTTCGAGGCTGCCAGCAGTGCTCATCTCGATTCGGGCGAGACCGAGTGGCGCGAACAGCTCGTGCTGCAGGGGGAGACCAGCCGTCGCGTCCTGATGTGTGCCTGCACGACTCTGTCGGGTGAGGATCGCAGTCCCGGCGGCTACGTGATCGTGTTCGATGACATCACCGCACTGCTGCAAGCGCAGCGCGATGCGGCCTGGGGTGAGGTGGCGCGACGGCTGGCGCACGAAATCAAGAATCCGCTGACGCCGATCCAGCTGTCGGCGGAGCGCCTGCGGCGCAAGCTGCTGGGCTCGATGGATGAAGCTCAGGCACAGATCCTCGATCGGGCCACGCACACGATCGTGCAGCAGGTCGAAGCCATGAAGGAAATGGTCAACGCCTTCAGCGAATATGCGCGTGCCCCGGAAATGGATGTGTCACGATTCGATCTGAATCAGCTCATTACGGAAGTGGCCGAGCTGTACCGGGCCCAGGATCCGCGGCGTCAGCCACGGCTGAAACTGACCAGCGGGCCCCTGGAGATCGAGGCTGATCGCGGACGGCTGCGACAGATCATCCACAACCTGCTCGCCAATGCCATCGAGGCGCTGGAGGGTGCAACCGACCCGGAGCTATGGATCGAAACGCACCGGATCGAGGAAACAGGCGACAATGCCGCCCATGCCGCCGCGATCATCGTTGAGGATAATGGACCGGGATTCCGGCCGGATGTCATCGGTCAGGTCTTCGATCCTTACGTCACAACAAAACCCAAAGGCACCGGACTGGGGCTTGCAATCGTGAAGAAAATCGTCGAAGAACATGGCGGGAGAATCGAAGCGGACAATGTCCGTACCGGGGGAGCACGGGTGCGGATCGAACTGCCGCTGACCGCCACTTCCCGAACCGGCGGATTCATTCGTGAAAGACGTACGGGGCCGAGGAGGGAACGGGCATGAGTGCTGCGCGCATCCTGGTCGTCGATGACGAGTCCGAGATTCGCGGACTGCTGAAGGAAATTCTCGCGGACGAAGGTTACGAGGTGGACGTCGCCGCCGACGCTGCCGAAGCACGCGTACGCCGCACGCAGCACGACCCGGATCTGGTGCTGCTGGACATCTGGATGCCCGATACGGACGGCATCACCCTGCTGCGCGAATGGGCGCAGACGAACGGCACGGGTTGTCCGGTCGTAATGATGTCGGGACACGGCACGGTGGAGACAGCCGTGGAGGCGACGCGGCTCGGTGCGTTCGATTTCGTCGAGAAGCCTCTGTCGCTCGCCAAGCTGCTGCGCACGGTCGAGCGCGCTCTCGATTCCGGACGCAATCGTCGCCAGTCGGGTCGCACACTGGTGCCAACGCTGATCGCACCGGTCGGCAAGAGCCGTGCGATGCACGCGCTGCGCGAACAGGTCCAGCAGGTCGCGCCGCATGACACACCGGTGCTCGTCGTCGGCGAACCGGGCACCGGTCGCGAAGCCTTCGCTCGTTACATTCATTCCATCAGCCCGCGCTCCACCGGCCCTTTCGTGCAGCTCGTGGCGACCGGCATGACGGATGACGGCGCCGCCGCCGCGTTGCACGGCAGCGAAGATGGCGAGGGCGCCCATGCGGGCCTGCTGGAGCAGGCGGCGGGCGGCATTCTGTTCATCAATGGTCTGGAAGATCTGCCGCAGAAGGCGCAGGGCCTGCTCGTCGCCGCACTCGAGACGCAGAGTCTCACGCGCGTGGGAGGCACCGCTCCGGTGAAATTGAACCTGCGTGTCATCAGCTCGGCGACGCCGCGAATGCTCAGCGCTGAATCCGGCGCTGCGGTCCGGCCGGAACTGTTGTCACGCCTGAACGTGATCACGCTGACGGTGCCGCCGCTGCGTGAGTACGCGCAGGATGTGCCCGACCTGCTGCGTTACTACGTCGATCGACTGGTCGATGAAGAACGCCTGCCATTGCGCCGCTTCGGTGTCGCCGCCCAGAACCGTCTGCGCAACTATCCGTGGCCGGGCAACATCCGCGAACTCAAGAATCTCGTGCAGCGCCTGCTGATCCTGGGTGGCGAAGAAGAAATCCGCCTCGAAGAAATCGAACGCGAACTGGCCTCGCAGTCACCAACGACGGAACCGCTGGTCAAGCAGGACCTGCTGGCGCTGCCGCTGCGCGAAGCGCGGGAGCATTTCGAACGCGCGTACCTGCAGCAGCAGCTCATTCTCTGCAACGGCAAGGTGGGACAACTCGCC
Organism: Povalibacter sp.; assembly: GCF_036520495.1. Lineage (GTDB taxonomy): Bacteria > Pseudomonadota > Gammaproteobacteria > Steroidobacterales > Steroidobacteraceae > Steroidobacter. The sequence continues at coordinate 30,034 of NZ_DATDJO010000061.1, forward strand.
AAGCGCGTCGGCATGGAACGCACGCATCTATATCGCAAGCTGCGCTCGCTGGGCGTGGATTTCAGGCAATTGGCCGAAGACTAGGGGAGCCGTCCCTACTCGCCGACCTTGATCACCAGCGCTTCGATCTGCGCCTGCCGCAACTTGCTGCGGGTCTCGTCGAGTTTCTGCAGATTGTTGATCGGGCCGATGCGCACGCGGTGCCACGTGTCGTTGTCGACCGTGACCTTCTGGATTTTCGACTCGACACCCTGCAATGCAATCAGTGCGCGGACCCGATCGGCATCCGCGAGCCTGCGGAAGGAACCTGCCTGCAGGACGTACGCGCCGGGCTTCTGCACCGTTGCCGCGCCGCCGCCGGATGACGCTGTGCCGTCCTTCTCGGGGATGACCACTTCGAACTTCGGCAGCATCTCGTAGAAATCGAACTGCGTCTCGGGTTCCTGCGACGCGGGTGCCGGCTTGCTGTTGGTCTGTTCGTCATCGCGACTCATCGGCGCCGTTTCCTGCGCCATGCGTGACGCGGGCCGGCGATCGTAGAGATACACGCCGACAGCAACAGCCAACCCGAACGCCAGGCCGAGCACGAATCCGGCAACGCCGGACAAGCCGGAACTGCGGCCGGCGCCGCGCTTGGAATGTTTGTAATCGCGGGCCACGGCTTAACCGGCCGACTGGTCAACCGGTCGACCGGCCAGAGAGCGAGAGAGGGTTTCCGTGTGTCTGGCCAGTGAGCCAGTGAGCCAATGAGCCAGTTGGCCGCGCACCATCACATCTTCTCCGGCGCCGTGACCCCAAGCAGCTTGAGCCCGTTCTGGATCACCTGGCGCGTCGCGGCGACCAGGTTCAGGCGGGCGTTGCGCAGGTTCACGTCGTCGACGATGAACTGGTGGGCGTTGTAGTACGTATGGAAATCGGCGGCGAGGTCGCGCAGGTAGTGCGCGAGCTGGTGTGGCTCCAGTGCGTTGGCCGCGCTCTCGAGCAGTTCCGGAAAGTACGTGAGTCGACGGATCAGCGCCTTCTCGTGCGACTCCACCAGCAGCGCGACGTTGCTTTCGCCGATGTCGCGTTCGTGGGTGAAGCCTTTTTCCTGCAGCTGGCGGAACACGCTGCAAACCCGCGCATGCGCGTACTGCACGTAGTACACGGGATTTTCTTCGCTCTGCGCCAGCGCCAGGTCGATGTCGAACACGAACTCCGAATCCGCCTTGCGCGACACGAGGAAGAAGCGCACGGCATCGCGCCCGACCCATTCGATGAGGTCGCGGACGGTGACGTAGGAGCCGGCGCGTTTGGAGATTTTCACTTCCTCGCCGCCGCGCATCACGCGGACCATCTTGTGCAGCACATAGTCGGGAAAGCCCGGCGGAATGCCCAGGTCCGCTGCCTGCAGGCCGGCGCGCACACGCGCGATGGTGCCGTGGTGATCCGTGCCCTGCACATTGATCGCCTTGCGAAAGCCGCGCTGCCACTTGGTGATGTGATAGGCGACGTCGGGCACGAAGTAGGTATACGTGCCGTCGGATTTGCGCATGACGCGATCCTTGTCGTCGCCGTAGTCGGTCGTGCGCAGCCACAGCGCGCCTTCGCTTTCGTACGTCTTGCCGCTCGCCTGCAGACGCTGCACGGTCTCATCGACCTTGCCGTCCGTGTACAGGCTCGACTCCAGGTAGTACACATCGAAGTGCACACCGAATTTCTGCAGGTCGATGTCCTGCTCGCGACGCAGGTAGGCGACTGCGAATTTGCGGATGGATTCCAGATCGTCGGGCTTGCCCGAGGCCTTCACCGGCTCGCGATCGAGTGCGTGCACGGAGTTCTTCGCCAGGAACTCGTCGGCGATGTCCTGAATGTAGTCGCCGTTGTATGCGGATTCCGGCCAGCCGACGTCACCCGGTTTGATGCCGCGCGCGCGTGCCTGTACCGACAGCGCGAGGGTCTGAATCTGCACGCCGGCATCGTTGTAGTAGAACTCCCGACTGACTTCGTAACCCTGCGTCTGCAGCAGCGATGCCAGCGCATCGCCCAGCGCCGCCTGGCGTCCATGGCCGACGTGCAGCGGCCCGGTCGGATTCGCGGAGACGAACTCGACCACCGTGCTGACGCCCGCGCCGCGCTTGCCGTAACCGTATACGGGACCAAAGTCGAAAATCCGCGACAGCTCCTGCTGATAAGCCATCGACGAAAGGTGGAAATTGATGAAGCCTGGACCTGCGATTTCCGTCTTTGCGATCAGATCGCTCGATGGCAGCGCATCCACCAGGGCCTGCGCCAGCTGTCGAGGATTCTTGCGCGCTGGCTTGGCGAGCTGCAGGGCGAGGTTGGTCGCGAAATCGCCGTGCGAGGCATCGCGCGTGCGCTCTACCTCGATCGTCGGCGTGATGTCGACGGGCAGAATGTCCGGAGGCAAGGTCGCGAGTGCGGCCTGCAGGAGTTGTTCGATCTGGTATTTCAAGACGTGAATGACTGGCTGTGACGGGGAGTGAGTCTAGCAAGGCCCTAGGCCCTAGGCGCTAGGCACTAGGTCGGAAGTGCTGACTGGCGCCTGGAACCTAGTGCCTAGCGCCTTCTTAGAACATCTCCGACGGATCCACATCGATCGACCAGCGCACCTTGCGGGCTTCCGGCAATGTTTCCAGCAGCGGAATCCAGCGACTCAACAGTCGCTGCAGCGGTCCGTGCGTGGCCGCTTGCAGCAGCAGCTGTGCGCGGTGGCGTCCGGCGCGGCGTTCCATGGGAGCCGGTGCGGGGCCCCACAGCGAGACGCCACGAACGGCATGTTCTCGCGCGACGGCGCTCGCGGCCCGCAGAAACTGCAGGGGTTCCGCCGCCTGCGTGGCTTCCGCCCGCAGCAGCGCGATACGGGAAAAGGGCGGCCAGCCTGCTTTTTCCCGTTCCTTGAGGGCCCCCTCGGCGAAGGCCTCGTACCCGCCCCGCAGCAGCAAGGTCAGCAGCGGATGCTCCGGATACTCCGTCTGGATCAGCACTTCGCCGGGCTGCTCGGCGCGACCTGCTCTGCCTGCGACCTGCACGATGGTCTGGGCGAGCCGTTCGCTGGCGCGAAAGTCGGTACTGAACAGGCCCTGGTCGGCGTTCAGGACCACGACCAGTGTGACGTTCGGAAAGTGATGACCCTTGGTCAGCATCTGCGTGCCGACGAGGATACGGATCTCGTTGCGATCGACCTGGGCCAGCGTCGCTTCCAGCTCGCCCTTGCGACGCATGCTGTCGCGGTCGATGCGCGCGAGCGGTGAGTTGGGAAAAATGCGTCCGACGGTTTCTTCGATGCGTTCCGTGCCCTGTCCGACCGGCTTCACCTCGGCGGCGCAGGTCGGGCAGGCGGTCGCCACGGTCTGCTGCACACCGCAGTGATGGCACAGCAGCGCGATGGAATTGCGATGCACCGTCAGGTTTGCATCGCAGCGCTTGCAGTGCGCCGACCAGCCGCACTGCGGACAGAAAAGCACGGGTGCGTAGCCACGCCGGTTGAGGAACAGCAGCACCTGGCGGCCTGCGTCGAGATGCCGCTGCATCGCCATCAGGGTGGGCGTGGCAATGCCCTGCGCCGCGGCGTGGGCGCGCAGATCGATCAGCGCCAGTCGGGGTGGTTTGGCATCCGCTGCCCGATGCGGCAGCGCCAGCAGCGAGCCTGTCTGGTGATGGGCGCGATTCAGGCTTTCCAGCGATGGCGTTGCGGAGCCGAGGATCACCGGAATCTGCGCGCGCTGCGCACGCACGATGGCAAGGTCGCGCGCCGAGTAGCGAAAGCCGTCCTGCTGTTTCAGCGAGCTGTCATGTTCCTCGTCGACGACGATCAGTCCCGGTCGGGCGAGGGGCGCGAAGATCGCCGAGCGGGTGCCGATCACGATACGCGCCGCGCCGCTGCGCGCTTCGCGCCAGGCGGTCGCCCGTTCACCGTCGCTCAGGCCGGAATGCAGGATGACTATCGGTGCGTCGAAGCGCTCACGGAACCGCGCGATGAGCTGTGGCGTCAGGCCAATCTCGGGCACCAGCACCAGCGCCTGCTCGCCGCGCTCGAGTACGCTAGCGATCGCATGCAGGTACACCTCCGTCTTGCCGCTGCCGGTGACGCCGTGCAGCAGCCAGGTCGCGAACGTGCCGAGCGAGCCGCGAATGCGCTCCACGGCCGTTGCCTGCGCGTCATTGAGTGAGGGACCGCCATGGACCTCGCCCGCCGTCGACGCGGCGGCCAGTTGCGTACGGGTGACGTCTTCGACGTAGCCGCGCTCGCGCAATTTCCGTAGGGACTCACGGGTGATTCCGGCGGCGAGCAGCGCCTCGTCCATGTGGTCTGCGCCGTCCAGCAGCGCCTCGATCGCCGCGCGCATCCGTTTTGCTCGGGTCGGCAGTTCGGTCAGCGCTTGCGAGCGTCCCATCGGGGTCAGGCGCCAACAGGTTTCCACGACATCGAGCGGGGCACCCTGGCGCAGGGGCCCTGGCAAGGCTGCAGCGATGACCTCACCGAGCGGGTGCCGGTAGTAGTCGGCGGCCCAGCGCAGCAGATCCAGGAGACCTGCATCCAGCGCGGGTTCGGCGTCGATGAGGCTCTGGGCGTAACGCAGCTTGGCGGTCGGCACGTCGCTGTGTCGCCTGATTTCCATGACCACGCCGACGATGCGCCGCCGGCCGAACGGGACCCAGACCCGAAGGCCCGGTTGCACCTGGGCCGCCCAGTCGGCCGGAACGCAGTAGTCGAACAGGCGCCGCAGGGGCGCATCGAGCGCGACGGCGATGATCGCGGGCGACGAACCGGTCATGTGGTTGTGCACAAAAGCTGTGGATAACTCTGTGCATTGATTGGGGCCAAGAGGTCCAAGTCGGCGTTTCGTAGGCAACTTTCGGTCATGGTCAAAATTTCAGCGCCCTTCATTTTGCAAAGCCAGACAGTCACTTAGCGCTTGCGCAATGCCGTACAGCGTGGCAGAGCAGGCACACCCCTAATGTCACTGCCCTCATGTGGGCAACGTGTCCCGCGAGCCACGCGACAAGTGCATGATTCTGGTGGGTCTATGGTGGATCGCGCGACATCGTACAATCGCGCGCCCGCGATGCGCTGACGATAACGACGGCCAGATACGCGCGTCGCGACCTCTTCATACCAATGATCACCAGTCTCTTCCTGCTGCTGGGCTCCGCCCATGTTCTCGGTGCCCTCGGCAGACGCCTGGGACTGCCGGCGCTTGCCGGGCACATGGTGGCCGGCATCCTGATCGGCCCGTCGCTGCTGGGCTGGATTACGCCGGATGCCTCGCTGGTCGCGGTGGCCGACATCGCCGTGTTCTTCGTGGTGCTGGCAGCCGGTCTGGAAATGCGGTTACAGCATGTGACCGACGTGCTCCGGGGCCGCGGTGCCGTGTCGCTGTTCGCGGGATTCATCCTGCCGGTGTGCGTTGGCGGCGCCATCGCTCTCGCCTTCGGACTGGCGCCGATTCCCGCCACGGTGGTGGCCTTGTGCATTGCCGTCACGGCGTTGCCGGTCGCGCTGCAGATACTGAGCGCCTTCGACATGCTGGGCACGCGCATTGCGCACGTCACCGTTTCCGGCGCGTTGCTCTCGGACGTCCTGGTGTTTCTGATTCTCGGGGTGCTCATCGAACTGTCGACGGGCACCGTGCGGCCGCCGGCCGCTGCCGTCGGCATCGCATTTCTCAAGCTGGGCGGACTGGTGCTGGCGATCGCGGCGGCGCATTTCGCCTGCGTGCACGTGATGAAGCGGCGCGCTGCAGCGACGACGTCATCGTCCGACGTTTCACCGGGGAATCTCGCGTTCGTGCTGCTGTTCGTGCTGGGACTCGGTGCCCTGAGCGAGTTGCTCGGCTTTCACTTTGTCATCGGTTCGTTCTTTGCGGCGATGATGGTGACGCCAGAACTGATCGGCGAGCACTCGTTCGAGCGCCTTGAGCGAACCTCCGAACTGCTGACGGCTGGCCTGTTCGGGCCGGTGTTCCTCGCCTACCAGGGACTGCAGTTCCATCTCGATACGCTGGGCCAGCCCGTCATGATTGCGGTCCTGATCGTGGGCGCCGTGGCGGCGAAGCTGTTCAGCGGCTACCTGGTCGGGCGCATGCAACACATGTCACACCACGATGCCTGGGGCGTCGGCATCGTGATGAATGCCCGCGGCGTGGTGGAACTTGTTGTTGCGAGCATTGCTTTTCGAGCTGCGCTCGTCGATGGCGAGGTGTTCTCGATGCTGCTGATCGTCGGCATGGTGACGACGGTGCTGACGCCGCTGATGCTCAGCGCCTGGCAGAAATCCGCAACGCCATTGCCCGGCCGATCCCGCCCCGGGTAGGTTGGCGGCAGGCGTCGCAGCATAATCCACGAGTCCGCCTGACTGTCGGTGCGGACCAACGACTCCACAGCACTCATCGTCCATCGCATGTCGCAGGTCTCCGCCGAAAATGATCCCACGCTGACTCGATTCGAGTCGCGACGCGATGCCTTCTCCTGGCGATGGGTGGCCACGGCCGTCAGCTTTGCGGTCTTCGGCGTCACCTCACTCCTGCTCAGCGTGACGCTCATGCCGCTGCTGCGCCTGCTGCCGGCGGCGCGTTCGCAGCGCTGGTCGCGTCATGTCCTGCAGAAGGGCATGCGCACCTATCTCGGCCTGCTGCGGATTCTGGGCGTCTATACCTACGATCTCGAGGGTCGCGAACGGCTCGGTCTGCCGGGACAGCTGATCGTGGCGAACCATCCGACACTGATCGATGCCTTGTTCCTGATCGCCTTTACGCCGCAGGCGGTCTGCGTCGCCAAGTACTCTATGTTTCGCAATCCGCTGATCTGGAACGTCGTGGCAGCGTGCCGTTTCATCAGCAATGCGCGAACGATCGACATGATCGAAGGGATCAGTGCGGCGCTGGCCCGCGGCGAATGCGTGATCATGTTTCCCGAAGGCACCCGCACGCAGCCCGGTCAGCCCCTGGTCTTCCAGCGCGGCGCCGCCAACGTGGCCGTACGCGCTGCCACCCGGGTCACGCCCGTATACATCCGCTGTTCGCCGCTGACGCTGACCAAGGCCGAGCCCTGGTACCGGATCCCGCCGCGCCGTCCGCATTTTTCGCTGAAGGTCGGCGCGGATCTGCCTCTGGATGACTACAGAAAAATGAGCTCGATTCCGATGGGCTCGCGCGCCTTCAATGCCCGACTATGTGAGCACTTTGAGGACGAATTGCAGCGGATGGACGGCTATACTGGCGCCAGTCCGAGGAGACCGCCGCAGGGCCGCCCATCGGCAGGAAACGAATAGAGCACCACCGGGCGCCGCTCCCATGCACGAGCGCGTTAGATCCGGACTCCTGCAGACCGGGCACACATTGAACTGATTGCGTGGACACAGTCCGGGCTTCCTGCGTCGGGCCGGGTGCCATTGCCGTCAGTCGGCAGGCCCAGCGGCTGTCCACGAAGTGAACGCCCCACCCGCATTGAGGAGCCGCGAGGAGACATGCAGACCGACGACGAGATCCTGGAGCGCGTTCGCGCCACGCTCGTCGACCTGTTCGAGCTCGATCCGGCAGTCATTGCGCCGCAGGCGCGGCTGGCCGATGACCTGGAAATCGACAGCATCGACGTCGTGGACCTCATGGAGCAGGTGCGCTGGTTCACCGGCAGGAAAGTCACTCCCGAGGATTTCCGTTCCGTCCGCACCGTTGCCGACCTCATTGCGGTCGTGCGACGCCTGCAGGCGAACTGAGCCTGCGGATCGACGATGACGGCAACGGTGGCTTCCGGCATCAGGGCATGCGTCGTCATTCCCGTCTACAACCATGAGCGGGCCATCGGCGCGGTGCTGGAGCGCGTGTCGGTCCATGGCCTGCACGTCATCCTCGTCGACGACGGCAGCAACGAGTCCTGCGCCCGCGAACTGGACCGGTTGAGCGGCCGGCCGGCGGTGACGCTGCAGCGTCATCCCACCAATCGTGGCAAGGGTGCGGCGGTGATCACGGGCATGCGTGCAGCGCGCGAGCGCGGTTTTACGCATGCTTTGCAGGTCGATGCCGATGGCCAGCATGCATTGGCCGACATCCCGCGCTTCCTCGATGAAGCCCGCGCGCACCCGCGCAGCGTGATCTGCGGCCGGCCGGTGTTCGATGCCAGTATTCCGGGCGTCCGTTACTACGGTCGCTATCTCACCCATGGCATGGTGTGGCTGGAAACGCTGTCGCTGGAGATTCGCGACTCCATGTGCGGCTTCCGGTTGTACCCGCTAGAGGTGATCGCGCCGCTGCTCGAGCCCGGTCGCATCGGCGCCCGTATGGATTTCGACACCGACATCATCGTGCGGCTGCATTGGCGCGGCGTCGCCACGCGCTGGGTGGATACACGAGTCACCTATCCGATCGACGGCGTTTCCCATTTCCGCATGCTGGCGGACAACCTGCGCATGATCAGCCTGCACGTGCGCCTCACCATCGGCATGCTGGTGCGTTCGCCGGTGCTGGTATGGCGCAGGCTGTTCGACAGGAACGATCAGTGATGTCAGGCAGTCCCCGCATGTCCTCCACCTCGTTACCCACTGCGTCTCCTGATGTACTGGTGATCGGCGCAGGCCCTTCTGGCGCCATCGCGAGCGCATTGCTCAAGCGTCGCGGCTGGAAGGTGCTGGTGCTGGAAGGTCAGCGCTTTCCACGCTTTTCCATCGGCGAGAGCCTGCTGGTGCATTGCCTGGATTTCGTCGAAGAGGCCGGCATGTTGCCGGCGGTCGATGCGGCAGGATTCCAGTTCAAGAGTGGGGCCGCGTTCATTCGCGGCGAGGAATACGGCGACTTCGACTTCAGCCAGCGCTTCACACCGGGCCGGCCGTCCACGTACGAGGTGCAGCGCGCGCCGTTCGACAAACTGCTGGCCGACGAGGCCGAGAAGCAGGGCGTGGAGATCCGCTATGAAGTCCGCGTGACCGGCATCGATCTGTCGGGGGCAACGCCGCAGGTGACTGCCTGTGATACCGCAGGCACGCAGTTCGACATCACGCCCCGGTTCGTCCTGGATGCGAGCGGCTTCGCCCGCACGCTGCCCAGGCTGCTGGGACTGGAAACACCTTCCACCTTTCCGGTGCGCAACGCCGTCTTCACGCACGTCGAGGATCGCGCCGCCGCCGGCGCCTTCGATCGCAACAAGATCCAGATCGTCGTACACCCGCGCCACAAGGACGTCTGGTTCTGGTTGATTCCCTTCCCGAACCGCTGCTCGATCGGCGTCGTGGCGAGCAGGGAATTCTTTGCCGGCTATCCTTCGAATCCCGATGAGCGCCTGCGGCGGATCGTGGCCGAGGAGCCGTTCCTGACGCGTGTCCTCGAGGATGCGCTCTGGGATACACCGGCGCGCGAACTTGGCGGCTACGCCGCCAACGTCACGACCATGCACGGGCCCGGATTCGCGTTGCTGGGCAATGCCGCGGAGTTTCTCGATCCGGTGTTCTCGTCCGGTGTCACCATCGCAATGCGCTCCGCCAGCATGGCCGCAGGATTGCTGGATCGCCAGCTGCGCGGCGAAGGCATCGACTGGCAAAGTGAGTTCGAGGCGCCGCTGCGCAAAGGCGTCGATACGTTCCGGGCGTACGTAAGTGCGTGGTACGACGGCCGCTTTCAGGACATCATGTTCGCCAAAACCCAGACGCCGGAAATCCGTCGCATGATCTGCTCGATCCTTGCAGGTTATGCCTGGGATGAAAGCAATCCGTTCGTCGCCCAGCCCGAACGCCGGCTCGACATGGTGGCGCAGCTGTGCGCGAGAGCGGCCGGCTGATGGCCCGATAACCCGATCTCGTACGCTATGGCTTCCACGATCCTCATCACCGGCTCGAGTCGCGGCATCGGCCGCGCGATTGCACTGCGCGCCGCAGCTGACGGCTTCGATGTCGTCGTGCATTGCCGTTCGCGTCGCGAGGATGCCGATGCAGTCGCTGCCGAGATCGTCCAGCTCGGACGACAGTCGCGCGTGGTGCAGTTCGATGTAGCCGATCGCGCGGCCTGCGCGCGGGTGCTGAACGAGGATGTCGAGCGTCACGGCGCCTATTACGGCGTGGTCTGCAATGCCGGCATGCATGCCGATGCGGCTTTCCCGGCCATGACGGAAGATCAATGGGACGGTGTGCTGCGCACGAATCTCGATGCGTTCTACAACGTGCTGCAGCCGTTGGTCATGCCGATGGTGCGGCGACGCGCACCGGGCCGCATCGTCACGCTCGCTTCTGTGTCCGGGCTCATCGGCAATCGCGGTCAGGTGAATTACAGCGCCGCCAAGGCCGGCATCATCGGCGCGACCAAGGCGCTCGCCATCGAGCTGGCAAAGCGCCGGATCACCGTCAACTGCGTGGCGCCGGGCCTCATATCAACCGACATGCTCGATGAGCACGTGCCGCTGGAAGAAATCCTCAAAGCCATTCCGATGCAGCGCGCCGGAACCCCCGAGGAAGTGGCGAGCGTCGTGGGTTTCCTGTTGTCCGCCGGCGCGGCCTATGTCACGCGACAGGTCATCGCCGTGAACGGCGGGCTGTGTTGATGCGCCGTGTGGCGGTCACCGGTGTCGGCGGTGTCTGCGGTCTGGGCCAGGACTGGGCCTCGATCCGGGCCGGACTACGCGCGCGCCGCAACGCCATTCGCGTCATGCGCGAGTGGGATCGCCACACCGACATGAATACGCGTCTGGGTGGTGCAATGGAAGGCTATCGGCCGCCGTTGCACTGGACCCGCAAGCAGTTGCGCAGCATGGGCCGGGTGGCGCAGTTCGCTGTGCACGCCGCGGAGAACGCGCTGAAGGATGCGGGCCTGCTCGGCGATCCGGTGATCACATCGGGTGCGGCCGGCGTGTCGTGCGGATCCTCGATCGGCAGCACGCTCGATATCGCAGACTTCGCCGAGTTCTATCTCAACGACAACTCGCGGGCGCTCAACGCCAACTCCTACGTGCGCCTGATGCCGCACACCACGGCGGCCAACATCGGCATCTTCTTCGGCGCGCGCGGCCGGATCATCCCGACGTCGAGCGCCTGTACCTCGGGCAGTCAGGGGATCGGTTTCGCTTACGAGTCGATCAAGAACGGACAGCAGGACATCATGATCTGCGGCGGCTCCGAGGAACTGAGTCCGGCGGAGGCGATGGCCTTCGACACACTGTTCGCCACCAGTCGCCGCAATGACGCGCCGCAGGCGACGCCACGCCCCTACGACCGCGATCGCGACGGTCTGGTCATCGGCGAAGGCGCTGGCATCCTGATCCTGGAAGAACTCGAGCATGCGCAGCGTCGCGGCGCACGCATCCACGCCGAACTCGTCGGCTTCGGCACGAATTCCGATGGCGTGCACGTGACCCGTCCGCAAGAGGCGACCATGCGCGGCGCCATGGAGCTGGCGCTCAAGGACGCGGCGCTCGAGCCGGATGCGATCGGTTACGTGAATGGTCACGGCACAGCGACTCAGCAGGGCGACGTCGCCGAGACGCGCGCCACGTCGGCGCTGTTCGGTGCGCGCATGCCGATCAGTTCGCAGAAGAGCTATCTCGGTCACACGCTCGGCGCCTGCGGCGCGCTGGAAGCCTGGTTCAGCATCGAGATGATGAAGGACGGCTGGTTCGCGCCGACGCTCAATCTCGACAACATCGATCCCGAGTGCGGCGAGCTCGACTACGTCGTAGGCGAAGGTCGCGCATTGCACGTCGACTGTGTCATGAGCAACAACTTCGCCTTCGGCGGGGTCAACACGTCGTTGATTTTCCGGCGCTGGCCCGGCGGCTGAGCATGGTCGACTCCGTGCCTGCACCCGACAGACTGCCGCTGTGGCAGTCGCACACAGGCGATCGTCCGATTGCCTGGCATGACGATCGCATCATCGCGCTCAGTGAATTCACCCGACACGTGAGTTCGCTGGCACAGCGACTGACCGTCGGTGATGCGATGGTGAATCTTTGCGACGACCGCTATCACTTCCTCGTGGCCTATGCGGCGGCGCAATCGCTGGGACACACGGTGCTGTTGCCGCCGACGCGTACCGAACAGATCGTCCGGGAAGTCGAACGCGATCATCCCCGCAGTTATCGCTGTGACGACGCGCAGGTGATGCAGGCTCTGTCGGCATCCGCGCCGCAACCGGCTGCGAATGACGAAGTCGCGGCGAACCACGTGTGCATGATCGGTTTCACGTCGGGCAGCAGCGCAGCGCCGAAGCGCTTTCCGAAACACTGGCGCAGCGTCAATGGGAGCACCGCTTGCAATGCGTCGGCCATTCGCGCGGCGTTATCGCTGGCGCCCCAGGCGCATGCATGGCTCGTTGCCACCGTGCCGCCGCAGCACATGTACGGCATGGAGCTCAGCATCCTGCTGCCGCTGCTGGGGGAGATGGCCGTGCATTCGGCACGTCCGCTGTTTCCCGCGGATATCGCGCAGGCGCTGGAACAGGTGCCGGGACCGCGAATACTGGTCAGCACGCCGGTGCATTTGCGCGCGATCGTCGAATCCCCGCAGCTATTTCCTGCCGTCGATCTGATCGTGTCGGCCACCGCGCCGCTCGATGCTGCGCTGGCCGATGCGGTGGAGCGCAAGCTGGGCGGCGAACTGCTGGAGATGTTCGGCTCGACAGAGACCTGTGTGCTGGCCGCGCGACGGACGGCGCGCGACAGCTCCTGGCAGCCCTATGCAGGCGTGAGTCTGCAGCGCATCGATGACGGCACGCTGGTCGACGCACCCTGGTTCGCGGCGCCGACGCTGCTGCAGGACGTGCTCGAGGTTCGCCCTGGCGGTCGCTTCCAGGTGCGTGCCAGAAGCTCCGACATGGTCGAAGTGGCAGGCAAGCGCGCATCGCTCGCCGATATCACCCGACGCGTGTTGGCCATCGAAGGGGTGAAAGACGCGGTCGTCTTTCAGCCGGGCGATGAGTCGGTGGCGCGCATCCGGCGACTGGCGGCCCTGGTGGTCGCGCCCGGGCTGTCGGGCGCGCAGATTGCTGCACACCTGGCGAGCGCCGTGGATCCCGCGTTCCTGCCGCGGCCGATCCGCATGGTCGAGGCGCTGCCGCGCAATGAACTGGGAAAGCTGCCGCGCGAGGCGCTGCTGCGGGCGTTGCGCACGCCGTGAACGGCGCAGTTACACCGTGACGACGCCTTCGATCTCGAGCAGCAATTCGCTGCGACAGATGTCGGCTGCCAGAACCAGCAGCTGGCTGTCGGGCCATACGCGGCGAATGCGCGCTTCGATCTCCGATAGCTGCAGCTCGTGGCGCACGTAGATCTTGACCGACGCCTTGCCGCCCGCGGGTAGTCCTGCCTGCGCCTGCAATACCTCGATATTGCGGATCGTCTCGTCGATCTGGGCCAGTGCATCGCCATGATGTTGCGAGGCGTGTCCGACGATGCTCGCGGTCCCGGAAATCAACAGCGTGTCCGTACCGACTTTCATGGCGCGGGCGAACGTGGGCGGGGTGGGCCCGTAATCGCGCGGATAGCGAAATGCGCTGACCTGACGCGGATTTTCCACGCGCAGGCCGGCGTGCCGCGCGGCCAGCCAGTAAACCTGCAGGCGCTGGGTCGACGACTGCGTACCGATGGCGCTGGCCGCCGGAAACCGATCCTCCGACGCATCGCCGAGGCCCCGGGTGCGGCCCGTGCAGAACTGACGGTAGCGCTCCAGGTCGCCTTCGCCCGCGTTGATCGCGTCGAAGTAGTTCCAGACGCGCAGCAAATGCGGATAGCCGCAGTGCTCCTGGAAACGCCGCATTTCCCGGTACACGAGTTCACTGGTGGCCTCGATGCCGCCGTACTCGCGTTCATCGCATTCGAGGATCGCCATGATCCGGTCGGCGTCGCGGGTATACCGCACCAGCCCATCCCGACCGCTCGTTATCGCGCCGTTCGCGTGCCAGAGTTCCAGTCGCTCATGGATCTGGTGCTGCGGCTCCAGCGCCACGTGTATATGCAATGTGTCCGGGTCAGCCCTGGCATGGCCGGGCAGTTCAGACGTCCCAAAGCTGATGACCGCGAGCACCGGTCCGACCGAATCGCCGGTCCGGGCGTAGTCGATACGGATTCTGGAGGGCTGGTCGTGTTGGTCAGGCGCCCGATCGCGCAGCGATTCGGCAGTGCAGGGATGTCGCTCGGACAAGGTGCGGTCTCAGGCAAATCTCAGGCAAAAGATGGTTGCAGGCCTGCGCCCACACGCTGCTGCGGTACGACGACGCGAAGGCGCTGAAATTGTGCGTGAATGATACACTCCGCGCCCGCGGACGCGGCACCACGCCTGCAATCCCCGCAACGATCCTCCTGAATCGAACCGGTTTGTTTCATGGCCGCAGCACAGTCCGACCGCGAGCATCAACTCGCCGAACTCATCGTCAACGCGCTCAATCTCGAAGGCGTTGAGCCCGGGTCCATCGATCCGGAAGCGCCGCTGTTCAAGACCGGCCTCGGGCTGGACTCGATCGACGCGCTCGAACTCGCGCTGGAGATTTCCAAGCGCTACGGCTTCCAGCTGCGCTCGGACGACGAGAACAATGTCCGCATTTTCAGTTCGCTGCGCTCGCTGGCGGCGCATATCGAAACGAGCAAGACCAAGGGCTGATGCGATCGTCGCGCCGCCGCCCATGATCCGCGCCTGATTGCCATGTCCATTCCACCGCTGCGCGTCTCTGCATACACGCTGTGCACCGCTGCGGGCGACGGACGTGAGCAAACCCTCGAGGCATTGCGCGCCCGGCGCAGCGGACTGCGCCCCAACGATTTCGGCGCAACTCCCATCGACACCTGGATCGGGCGGGTCGCGGGCCTCGAAGACTCCGTGCTGCCGGATGCATTGACGCAATGGGATTGCCGCAACAACCGGCTCGCCTGGCGCGGCTTGACGACCGACGGCTTCCGCGAAGCCGCACTTGCAGCTCGTGATCGCTACGGCCCCGCACGCGTGGCCGTCGTGATGGGCACATCGACCTCGAGCATCGGTGCGAGCGAAGAGGCATACACCCGGTTGGACGCCGATGGCGCGTACCCCGCCGATCTGCGCCGGCCCATCATTCATACGCCGCATTCCATCGGCGATTTCGTGCAGCACGCGCTCGGGCTGACAGGTGTCAGCGTCACGGTCGCCACGGCCTGTTCGTCGAGCGCCAAGGTGTTCGCCCAGGCCGAGCGCCTCATCCGGCTTGGCCTGGCCGATGCGGCCGTGGTCGGTGGCGTCGACACGCTGTGCGGCAGCGTGCTGTTCGGCTTCAATTCACTGGAGCTGGTGTCGCCGGAACCGTGTCGTCCCTTCGACGTCGCGCGCCGCGGCATCAATCTCGGCGAAGCGGCGGGCTTCGCGTTGCTCGAACGCGAGGCGGCACACGGGGCGTGGTTGATCGGCTACGGCGAATCGAGCGATGCCCATCACATGTCGACACCGCATCCGCAGGGGCTCGGCGCGCGCGCCGCGGTCACGGCGACGCTGGAGCGCGCAGGCATCACACCCGCCGATGTCGATTACATCAACCTGCATGGCACCGCGAGCCTGAAGAACGACGAAGTCGAAGCGATGGTCGTGAAGGATCTGTTTCCGGCGACGACCGTGGCAAGTTCGACCAAGGGATGGATGGGCCACACGCTTGGCGCGGCGGGCATCGTCGAAGCCGCGATCTGCCTGCTGGCGCTGGAACACTCGCTGCTGCCGGGCACACTGAATGCGCAGATGCTCGACCCGGCGTGCGGGCCGCAGGTCCGTCGCGACAATGTCACGCAGAATTGTCGTACGGCGCTGAGTTTTTCGTTCGGCTTCGGCGGCAGCAACTGCGTGCTCGCATTCGCGCGTGAAGATGCGGTGAGTCGATGACCATGGCGCTTCCTGCAGTCGTCATCGAAGGCGTGGCGTTCTGGAGTTCGCGCCTGCCCGGCTGGGACGTGGCGCGTGCAGTCATCCGTGGCGAAGCTGCGGCACCTGACGCGGCCGCACCGCGTCCCGCGCCGACGTTGCTCGCACCGACCGAACGCCGCCGCGCACCGGACACGGTGGCCATCGCGCTGGAAGTCGCGGCCAGGGCTTGCAATGCGGCGCAGCGCTCACCGGCAGAACTCGCGTCGGTGTTCGCCTCGACGCACGGCGATCTCGCCATCAGCGACTACATGTGTGCGACCCTGGTCGACACGCCGACGCTCATCTCTCCGGTGAAGTTTCACAACTCCGTGCACAACGCGGCGGCTGGTTACTGGAGCATCGGCACCGGCAGCTTCGCGACCTACACGGCATTGAGCGCCTTTCGTCATACCTTTGCCGCCGGCCTGCTGGAGGCCGTTACGCAAGTGGCCTGCGACGGACGACCCGTGCTGTACGTCGCATTCGATATCGAGGCGAAAGGGCCGCTGGCTACGATTGCGCCCAGCAAGGGACTTCTCGGCGCGGCGCTCGTGCTGGCGCCATGCGGCGCTGCGACCGCGACGCGCATGCGGCTTCGCATCGACGAGCAGCCCGGGGCGACGCCAGCCAACTCTCCAGCCGCAGCGCTGATTGCGCAGAACGCCCTCGCGCCCTGCCTGCCGTTCTTCGAGGCGCTCGCGCTGCAACGTCCAGGCCTGCGTCTGCAGCTTGGCGAGCGCGCCGGACTCGACGTCACATTCGACTGACAGGATCAACGATGCCCGATCAACCGCAATACGACGTGATCATTCTCGGCGGCGGCCTCGCCGGATTGACGCTGTCCATCCAGCTCATGCAGATGGACAGCTCGCTGCAAGTGCTCGTGCTCGAGCGGCGCGCGCATCCCGTGCCCCCGGCCGCGCACAAGGTGGGCGAATCCACCGTCGAGATCGGCGCGCATTACTTCGATACCGTGCTGGGACTGGTCGATCACATGCAGCAGCAGCAGCTGAAGAAATTCGGCCTGCGCTTCTTCTATTCCGACGGCCGCGAAGATGTCGACCAGGTCGTGGAGCTCGGCGCGAGTAAATTTCTGGCGACGCCGGCCTACCAGGTGGATCGCGGCATCTTCGAGAATTTCCTCGGCGAAAAGGCGCGCGAGCTCGGTGTGCGATTTGTCGATGCAACGACGGTGCGAGGACTCGACATCGGCGCGGGTGGCGGTACGCATACGGTGGTCTACGCGACCGGCGGGGTAGAGACGCAAGCATCCTGTCGCTGGCTCGTCGACGCCTCGGGTCGCGCCGGCCTGGTCAAGCGCAAGCTCGAACTCGCGCAGGACAATGCCCACGACGCCAATGCCGTGTGGTTCCGCATCTCGGAGAAGATCGATATCGATGAGTGGTCAGGCGACCGCGACTGGCTGCAACGCTGCGATCCCCCGGAGCGCTGGCTGTCGACGAATCATCTGTGCGGTCCCGGCTACTGGGCCTGGCTGATTCCGCTCGCGTCGGGCTCGCATTCCATCGGCATTGTCTGCGACGCCAGGATGCATCCGCTATCGACCATGAATACGCTCGACCGCGCGATCGGCTGGCTGCAACGCCATCAACCGCGGCTGGCGCGCGAAGTCGAGAGCCGCCGGCACTTGGTGCAGGACTTTCTGTTCCTGCGCAACTTCTCGCACGGCTGCCGCCAGGTATTTTCCGGCGCCGACCGCTGGGCGCTCACCGGCGAGGCGGGCGTGTTCCTCGATCCGTTCTATTCGCCGGGCAGCGATTTCATCGGCATCTCCAATACCTACATCGCGGATCTGATCAGTCGCGAGCGACGCGGCGAACGTATCGACGGGCGCGCGCAGCTGTATCAGCAGCTGTACTTCTCGTTCTACGAGAGCACGCTGGCGCTGTACACGAATCAATACCCGATCTTCGGTCATCCCGAAGTCATGTCCGTGAAGATCATCTGGGACTACGCGTACTACTGGGGAATCCTCTGCCAGCTGTTCTTCCAGCGGCGTCTCACGGATCTCGCCAGCATCGGCGAACTGTCGAATGAATTGAATCACGCGCGTGCACTGAACGTGGCGATGCAGGATTTCATGCGCGAGTGGGCGCAGCGCGATCCCATCGTCAACAAACCCGCCATGTTCGATCAGGCATCGCATCCGTGGCTGGCGGAACTGAATCGCGGCTTGCGCGATGAGCTGAGCGAAGCGCAGTTCCGTGAGCGTATTCGCGAACACACGCGGCTGCTCGACCGACTGGCTGGTGAGGTCGTCGCGCGCGCCACCGCGCATTGCGATGTCGATGCCAGCGCGCTGCGCGCGCTGCTGCGTGAAGCGCTCGGCGAACAGTTGCTGTTCAAGCGCGTCGCCTGAGTGGATCGGCGGCTGGTCAGGCCGCCGGTGTTTCTCCCAGCACCACCGCTGCCCGACCTTGCGCGAGCAGCGTGCCCGCATGCGATACCGTGAACGAGTACTGCTGACTGGCCGCGCTCGCCTGCAGGCACTGCGCCTGGATGTGCAGCGGGCCGGGCAGATCGTCGATGCGGTCGCAATGAAATTCGACGGCTCGCAGCGAGACCAGCATCCCCGGAGCCGCCGTTGAGCCCCGCGCCTGCGCCTGCAGTGCGCCATGCACCGCCATGGCCTGTGCGCCGTATTCGCAGAGATGCACGGCGTGCAGTTCGTCACCCGAGCGCAGGGGATTCTGCAATGAGCGATGTGTCGTCGTTTCCAGATGGATCGATTCGTCGTTCCACTCGATCACCCGTTCCAGCAGGCACATGTCTGCCTGGTGCGGGATGAGCGCGGCGAGGGCGCTCATGAGCGGGTCTCCCGGGTAAGCAGCAGCGCGAGTACGAAGTTGCACACCACCCCGATCGTCACCGTCAGTCCGATCGCACGCAGCACGGGCAGGTCGGACAGCGCCAGCAGCGCGAACACCATCAGTGTCGAGATCGAGCAGACCAGCACGGCGTGCAGTGTGCGGCGCTGCTCCTGTGGATCCTCGGCGGCGTGTTCGAAGAACAGCGCATAGTCGAGACCCAGGCCAGCCGCCAGGATGAGTGCAATCAGGTGGAACAGGGTCAGCGGCACGCCCGCGCCATGCAGCGCCGCCAGGATGATCAATGTCGTGAGCGCCATCGGTGCGAGTACGCGGACGACCCGACCGATCCGCCGCAGCGAGAAGGCAATCACGGCGACCAGCAGCACGGCAGCGATCACCAGACTCCACAGCAAGTGCGTGCGTTGCTGCGCCACCAGCGATTCCGACGCCGACTTGAGATCCAGCAGCACCGCGCCGTCACGACTGAGTTCATGCAGCGCGTCCGGGTCATTCACGCCGGCGAACGTCACCAGCGCCAGCGTACGCTCGCCACGGTGCGACAGCAGCAGATCGAGCACCGCGCCGAGCGGTGAATCGCGCAGCGCCTGTGGCGTCAGTGGCGGCAGCTCGCGTGCCCGCGCAACGTCACGAACGAAGTCTTCGAAGGCGTCCGGATGGAATGGCGTGCCGGTCACGGCCTGCGCCAATGACGCCCGCAGCTCGGCATCACCTGGCAAGTGCTGCTGTCGATCGAGTTGTCGCTGTGCCGTCGGGATATAGCGGCTCGCATCGTCGAAGCCAGCGATAACGCCACGTTGCGTGAGATCGAGCAATGCCGGTTGCAGATCTTCCAGTCGCTGCAGCGCCGCGGCGTCATCGCTGGCTTCGACCACCAGCAGGTAACGCAGGTCCGGCGTGCCGAGGTGCGAGCGCAGTTCCTGATCGCGCATCAACAGATCCGGCGGCACCGGAGACAACTTGCTGAGATCGTTTTCCCACATCGGCCCGGGCGCGAACAGGATGACGGCGCTGGCCGCGACGGCGAGGGCGGCAGCGATGCTGCGAGGGCGCGGCAGGCTGGCGATCCTGCTCCACAGCCGGCCGAGGAAGGGTGACGCTCCGAAGTCCCGGCTTGATTCCCCGATGAGTCGCGGCAGCAGGAATCGCGTCGTCAATCCAGCGGCGACCAGTGCGGCGACGGTGAAGCAGGCAAGCTGCGACAGCCCGACGACGCCCGAGAAGAGGAATGTCGCGTAGGCGATACAAGTACTCGCCACGCCTGTCATCAGCGTCGGCCACAGTTCGCGCACCGATTGCAGCGGCGATCGTTCAGGCCGCGCGTGACTCAGCAAGTGCAGCGGATAGTCCTGCGCCACGCCGATCAGCGTGAAGCCAAAGGCCAGCGTGATGCCATGCACGGCATCGAACAGCAGGCTCACAGACAGCAGGCCTGCGATGCCCGCAGTGAGCAGTGGCAAAGCGCTCAGCACCACACTCCCGAGGCGCCTGTACGCAATGAACAGCAGCACGATCATGCCTATCGTCGCCGCCGTGCCCAGCGCTTGCGCCTCGCTGCGCGTGCGGTGTTCCATCAGGACGGAGAATGCGCCCGGTCCGCTGATGATCAGGTGCATATTCTCGTTGGTGCGGATCGCTGCGAAGGCCTGCTGCATTTCCTCGATCGCGGCGCGTTGCCGATCGGGATCGAACGCCGGTGCAGTGGTTTCGGCGATCAGCAATGCACGCGTCCCGGCAGTATCGAACCACACATCGTAGAGTCGATTCGGTTCGCGCAGCGGCTGCCAGGTCTGCAGCAGGGTCAGGATTTCCAGCGTCGGGTCGCGCGACAGGATGGGCTCCAGCATGCCTGCGGCGGGAGAGGCGAGATCGCGCGCGCGATCATCGAGTTGTCGCCGCAGATAGGCCGTATCGAACGCCTGCGTGTCCAGCGTCGGTGTCAGCAGGTAGCGATACGCCAGCAGTTCATCGGGAATGACATCGAAGGACACATCGCCGTTGCTGACGACACGAAAGTTCTCACTGTCGCTCAGGGCCGCGACGAGTTCGCGCGACGCATCCGCCAGCGCTTCCGGAGTGTCGCCGTCGATCGCTGCCACCAGCGTTCGTGAGGCGGGGCCTTCGCCGATCTCATCCAGCAGCAGGCGCTGTTCGGGCGTCGATGCGCTCGGCAGGAACAGGCGCAGGTCGGTGCCGATCACCAGATCCTTCTGCACGTACCAGCCGAGTGCGGCGAGGATCAGCACCCACGCCGTCACCAGTGCAATGGCAAAGGGAGTTCGTTTCATGAGGGAGTCATTCGCCGGCACTGCACGTGCGTTCGAGCCACTCGCGCGTCACCACCGGCGGCATCTGCACATGGGTTGCCGCGCCCAGCAGCATGATGCTGGCGCCGCGCGCGTCGTTGACGATCGACAGGCAGCGAGGCAGATCGCTGCGTCCGTCGATGCGGATGTGCTGCACGCGCCTGGCGAGCCGGGCGTCCTGCGGCGTCAACACGAGCTGCCATCGGATGGGATCGCTGGTCGCAGCGAGGGAGAAATTCTTCTCGATGGCGGCGGCGTCACCCTGGAGCATCGCGGTGAAGGTCCGCAACAGCAGTTGCAGTTCCGGCGCACGCTTGATGGCGAAATTGCGTTCCGGCTCGCCTTCGCGGCGCACGCGCACCGCATTGCCGCGAATCTCGGTGTCTTCGCGATACGGCTGCGTGACGCGCCGATCCAGCGCGTCGGGGCCCGAATAAGCGAGTTGTCCCGACACGATGATCGGCTGCTTCAGCAGCGCCGAGAAACGGATCTCCGTGAAATCGATCGTTGCCGGCGCCGGCCGGGCGAGCGTTGCGATCAACGCACGCGCATCGTCGTTCTCAGGTGGCGTGGCTGCCGGAAGGAGGCCCGGAAGCGTCGCTGCCAGCACGAACAACATCGTTCGGACGGCGAGCGTTCCCGCCTGTTTGTGGTTGCCAGAAATCATAGAAGTTGAACCAATTGTACGGTGCCATACGGGTGTAATGGGCTAGCCGATCAGCATAGCGCTGCACGATGTCCTGCAATGCAGCTTCGCGGCGACCGCGTTCGATGACCAGCGTTTCCGCGAACAGCTCGAAATGAAAGTCATAGCGATTGCCGCCGCGATACAGCCCGAAGCACAGCACGACCGGCACTTTGAGCGTCGCTGCCAGCAGCCACGGCGCCGTCGGGAAAGGTGCCGGTGCACCGAGAAACTCGGCCTCGCGCACCTGGTTGCCGGGTCGCGCGCGATCCACCAGCATCGTCACGATGGCTTTTTCGTCGAGCGCCTCCTTGATCGCCAGCGCAGTGGTGGTGCCGTCCTGGCGTGCATTGATGATGGCGGCGGCCAGCGTCGGGTTGAGCGCACTCAGAACGTTTGAAACACCGGGATTCTGTTCCACATCGATCACGACGCGAAACTTCACGTCCTCGCGCAACTGCGAAAACACCCGCAGCGCATCGAAGCTGCCGAGGTGCGAGCCGAACACCAGTACGCCTTGATGCAGTTTCCAGGCGCTGCGCAGCTCTTCGAGACCTTCGTGGCGAATGTCGAAACGCCGGAAGCGTTCCGAGAACAGAAACACGCGATCGAGGATGGTGGCCGAGAAACTATGGAAGTGCCGGGCCACCTGCCCGAGCGGGGGGCGTTGGGCGAGCACGCGTTGCAGGTAGTCGCGCGACGCCTTGCGCTCAGGGCCGCGGCGTAGCAGGAAATAAAGGGAGATCGGCCACAGCGCGATGCGGGTCACCCGGCGGCCGCAGAACAGCGCGAACGCGCGGATCATCCGCAGGCCCAGCAGGCTGCCGCCCTCGGGTCGTTCGATCCACTGCTGCTTCAACGCCCCGCCCCGACCGACACGCGCATGACGCCCTGCGCGACGATTTGATCCTCGCGCGTCACCACGAAGCGCAGGTCATCGCCTTGCAGTTTGAGCTCGATGCGCGCCACCTGCTCCGGCAGCAGGGGCGCGATGAACTTCACTTGTGCCAGGACCTGCAGCCGCAGTTGCGGACCGAGCCAGGCACGCGCCGCTTGCAGCACACTGTCGAGCACGACGACGCCCGGAACGATAGGGCGGCCGGGAAAGTGACCCGGCAGCGCCGGGTGGTCCGACGCAATACGCAAGGTAGCGATGTGATTCGACGCGTCGCTCATGACATCACTGCGAGCGTCCCGGCGATACCAGCCGCGGACTCACGGCGATCGTGCGGCACAGGAAATCGAAGAAGTTCCGATACGGTTGGCGGAAGCGCCGACGGCGATACGCATACTCGATCACAAAGAAACTGCCGATCAGCAGGTAGCCGATCAGATTCGCGAACGTCGACCACTGCGCCTGCGTCACCGCGATCGGCGGAACGATTCCAGCGGCCATCAGCAGGCCTTCAGGCGTAACCAGCGTTGCCAGAATGAGATTGACGGCAGCGATCGTCGCCAGCAGTACGGTCCATGCCAGCGTGAGGCGTCGTGCGTAGGGCCAGACGCCGGGTTCGATGTCATCGTCTGCTGCGTGCATTGCGCGCACGAACTGCTCGATCAGCGGCGTGCGTGCTTTGGCCAGAGTGTGGCCGAAGACCCAGGCGAGGAAGCCGGGGATCAGTACGGGCGGCAGGTAGAGCAGCAATTGATGGCCGGACAGCTGGCCGAGCAACCAGAGTCCAGCGGCGACTAAGGGCAGTGCGAACCATGCGCCTCGCCGCATTCGCACGAGGGATGGCAGGAGCATGGCCCCCAGCAACAGAGCGACGGCGAACAGTGTCAGTGCAGCGCTGTGGCGCGACGCCGCGATCCATGCGGCCCACGGGTACGACAGCGCAAGTACTGCGCTCAGGTAGCGGGCGAAGGTCGGCATGCGCGAATGATCGGGGACGAAAGGGGGCTCAGCAATCGGAGACTGCCCGATTTTCGCAGGCCGGTGCAGTCTAGCAGGTTGGGAAAAACGGGCCGTCACGACCCTGCTTGCGCGGTGATGTGCTCATGCTGGGGCTCGATTGCGCCGTCCCGGCCCGCAGGCAATGTCACTTCCGGCTATCGCTATGGCGTCCGGGACGGTATCGTTGCTGCGCCGGAGCAGGGCCGGCCGTTGCATCGGGCCTGCAAAGCCGCAGCGCGTTGACGACTCGAAAGAAGTCACGGGGTGTTCATGTCAGTCAAGATTGCGGTCTTGAGAGAGACCCGCCAGAACGAACGACGCATTGCGATGGTCCCCGCGGTTGCCGACAAGCTGATCAAGCTCGGCGCCGACATCCAGATCCAGACCGGTGCCGGCAACGCCGTCAAGATTGCCGATAGCGCATTCAAGGGCGTGGGATTCGTCAACGACCCCCGCGCATTGGTTGCGGATGCCGACATCGTGCTCGGCGTGCAACCGCCCGATATCGAGATCGTTCGCGCGATGAAAGAAGGCGCGATCCTGATTTCGTTCGTCTACGCGCACAAGGAAATCGAACTCACGAAGCTCCTGCGTGATCGCAAGATCACCTGCTTCGCGATGGAACTCGTACCGCGCATCACGCGCGCGCAGGCCATGGATGCGCTGTCGAGTCAGGCCGCGCTGGCCGGTTACTACGGCGTACTGATCGGCGCCACGAATATCGCGCGCATGCTGCCGATGATGACGACGGCCGTCGGTTCCATCCGTCCACAGCGCGCCCTGGTGATGGGGCTCGGCGTCGCGGGTCTGCAGGCGCTGGCGACGGCGCGCCGCCTGGGCGCGATGACGGAAGGCTACGACGTCCGTCCCGAAACCAAGGAACAAGCCGAATCACTCGGTGCGAAATTCGTGGATACCGGCGTGGATGCGCGCGGCGCGGGCGGCTACGCGCGCGAGCTGACGCAGGAAGAAAAAGACAAGGTCGCCGCGGTCGTCACCAGGCACATCCAGCAGGCCGACATCATCATCACCACGGCATCGATTCCCGGCCGACCGTCGCCCAAGCTGATCAGCAAGGCGCAGGTCGAAGGCATGAAGGCCGGCAGCGTCATCGTCGATCTCGCCGCCGAAGGCGGTGGCAACTGCGAATACACACAACCCGGCGAAACCGTGCAGATCGGCCAGGTCACCATCGTCGGTCCACTCAACGTACCGAGCCTGCTCGGCGAACACGCGAGCGAGCTGTACGCGAAGAACCAGTTCAACCTGATCGAACTGTTCCTCAAGGACAAGGCGATCAATCTCGACTGGAGCGATGAAGTGATCGCGAAGACCGCGCTCACGCATGGCGGCGAGATCAAGAACGAAGCGGCGCGCGCCGCAATTGACAATGGATAATGGACAATGAAGAGCGGGTCTCCCCGTTGTTGATTGTCAATTATCAACTATCAATTCAGGACGGAACCATGGACCTCACCACCACACTGACCGGCTTCGTGGCGTTGTACATCTTCATGCTGGCGGCCTTCACCGGCTACGAGATCATCGGGCGCGTGCCGGCGATTCTGCATACGCCGTTGATGTCGGGATCGAACTTCGTGCATGGCATTGTCGTCGTGGGTGCGCTGTACGCGCTGCTGAATGCGACGTCGACGGTGGAACAGGTCATCGGTTTCTTCGGCGTGCTGCTGGGTGCGGGCAATGCCGCCGGCGGCTATGTCGTGACCGAACGCATGCTGGAAATGTTCAAGCCCAGCGACAAGAAACCGGCCCCGGACAAAAAATAGCGCCAGCATGAATCCCCAACTCATCATCGATTCGAGCTACATCGCTGCGGCGTTCCTCTTCATCTACGGCCTGAAGCGCATGTCCTCGCCGGTGACGGCGCGGTCCGGCATCCTGGTCGCAGGCGTTGGCATGCTGGTCGCGACGCTGGCGAGCTTCCTGTACGTGTTCGGCGTCAATGACGCTGCGCAGCCGCACCTCACGACGAACGTCGCACTGGCGGCGACCGCACTGGGCGTGGGTACGATCTGGGCGTGGTGGAGCGGCAAGCGCGTTGCCATGACGGCCATGCCGCAGATGGTTGCGCTCTACAACGGTATGGGCGGCGGCGCGGCTGCCGCGATTGCAGCCGTCGAATTGCTGCGCGTCAGCGCACAGCATCAGACGATACCGCTGGTCGTGACCATCATTGGCGCGATGATCGGGTCGATCTCGTTGTCGGGTTCGTTGATCGCCTGGGCCAAGCTCGACGGCAAGATCAACGGCACCTGGCGCGTGAAGGGCCAGCAGGTGCTGAACGGCACGCTGTTCCTGATCACGCTGGGGCTTGGTCTCTTCATCGTCTTCGCGGAACACGGCCATGCCTCACCACACATCGTCGCCGTGTTTTTCGCGCTCGCGCTGGTTTTCGGCGTGCTCATGACCATGCCGATCGGCGGCGCGGACATGCCGGTCGTGATCTCGCTCTACAACGCCTTCACCGGACTGGCCGTGGGCTTCGAGGGGTATGTGCTGCAGAACCCGGCGTTGATGATCGCCGGCATGGTCGTCGGCTCCGCCGGCACGCTGCTGACGCTGCTGATGGCGAAGGCCATGAATCGCAGCGTCTCGAACGTGATCTTCAGCAACTTCGGCGCGACGGGCGATGAGCAGCAGGGAGAGATCAAGGGATCGATGAAATCTGCCGAGGCCGGCGATGCTGCGGTGAACATGCGCTACGCATCGAAGGTCATCATCGCCCCCGGCTACGGTCTCGCCGTCGCGCAGGCCCAGCACAAGCTGTACGAATTCGTGAAGCTGCTGACGGAGGCCGGTGTCGAAGTGAAGTTCGCCATCCACCCGGTTGCAGGTCGCATGCCCGGCCACATGAACGTGCTGCTCGCCGAGGCGGGCGTGCCCTACGACATGATCTACGACCTCGAAGACATCAACGGCGAGTTCAAGGATGCGGACGTCGCTGTCGTCATCGGGGCCAATGACACGGTGAATCCCGCTGCCCGCACCAACAAATCGTCGCCCATCTACGGCATGCCCATCCTGAACGTCGACCAGGCGCGGCAGGTGTATGTCATCAAGCGCGGTCAGGGCAAGGGCTATTCCGGCGTGGAAAACGAGCTGTTTTTCGCCGACAACACCAGCATGGTGTATGGCGACGCCCAGAAAGTCATGGTGCAGATGATTCAGGCGCTGAAACAGCTGGAAGGGGGGCATTGAGTCAGGAGGCCAACTGGCTCACTGGCCAACGGTCTGCTGGCCAGACTGGAGGCGCAGGCCTACAGTCCTTCGCTGATTCCTCTTGTTGCGGCTCCGGCCAGTCTGCCAGCGGACCCGTTGACCAGTTGGCGCCACAGCCGCCGCTCCCGTTGTATATCTACACACTCGTCGCGTATCTTTGGGCGAGTCGTTACTGAAGGCTGAGCCAACGTACGGCCAGTCAGACCGATCCCAAGTCGTGCAACACCCGTACAACTTGAATCAAGAGATCCTGCGGACCGATGTGTCCGGCATGCCCCTGGAATGGATTGATTACCGGGACGCGGTGCGGCTTTATCACACGGAACAGGTGGCCTATACCTGTGGTACGGAGCTTTACACGCTCTACGGCGGCACCAACGCCAGGTCGGGTCTGCAGACCAGCGTGGCCGTGAATTCGATCATCGCCACCATCGGTCACTCCCACAACCCGGGCAATCTGCGCCAGGACTACACACCACCGCTGAACAACCAGACATTGTTCAAGCGCGATGCGCACCTGTGCCTGTATTGCGGACAACGCTTCCCGGCCAATCAGCTGTCCCGCGATCACGTGCGTCCGCTCAGCCAGGGCGGTCGCGACAAATGGACCAACGTGGTCACGGCCTGTCGACGCTGCAACAACCTCAAGGCCTGGAAGACGCCGGAGCAGGCGGGTCTGCAGCTCATTGCCGTGCCGTTCACGCCCACCTATGCCGAATACATCTATCTGAAGAGCCGTCGCGTGCTCGCCGACCAGATGGAATACCTGCTGGCCCACTTTCCGCGTTCCAGCCCGCTGCATGCGCGGTTGAAGGAGCACGGGATTCTGCAGTGAGAGGGCGAGGCCCTGGGTGCGAGGCCCTGGGTGCCAGGCTCCAGGCTCTGGCCAGAAGCCGATACACCTGCATCAACGCAGATTCCTGCTCTTGTCCGACCTAGCACCTAGCACCTAGCACCTAGCACCTAGGGCCTGGTACCTCTCCCGTGGTTCTCGCCCGCAGGATTCAGACATACACTGCGGCCTGCCTTTATGCGGGATCCCTTCTTGTCCGACCTACAGCCTTCGACCAACGGAAGTCCCACGCGGACGACCCACGGAAGTCCCACGTGGACGACCAGCGAAAGTCCCACGCGGACGACCCACGAAAGTCCTACGGGGACAGTCCTCGACCAGCAGACGTCCCGCGGGGATGGTCCCCAGCCGGGCTCTTCTGGTGTGCTCTACCTCATCGACGCCGCGATTTTCGTCTTCCGCGCCTGGCATGCGGTGCCGAACACGATCGTGGATTACGACGGCAATCCCGTGAATGCGCTGCATGGATTCGCGCGATTTCTCGGCGACCTGATCGAGCAGGTGCGGCCGGAACACATTGCAGTCGCGTTCGATGAGCGGCTGCCCACTTCGTTTCGCGCCCAGCTCTACCCGGCTTACAAGGCGAATCGCGAGCCGGCGCCGGCAGAGCTCAAACGCCAGTTTCTCCTGTGCCGGCAGGTGTGCCGGGCCATGGGCATCGCCAGCTTCAACAGCAATGAGTTCGAAGCGGACGACATCATCGGCACGTTGGCGACGAGCATGCGCGAGCAGGGCACGAAGATCAGCATCGTTTCCAGGGACAAGGATCTGACGCAGCTCGTGCGTCGCGAGGACGAGTACTGGGACTATCTCGACAATCGGCGCTATCGCTATGACGACATCGCCGGACGCTTTGGCGTGATCCCGGAGCGCATGGCGTGTTTCCTGGCCGTGATGGGCGATGCCGTCGACAATATTCCCGGCGTGCCCGGCGTCGGTCGCAAGACCGCCTCCATGCTGTTCCAGCACTTTGAATCGCTGACCCACCTGTACGACGGTCTCGACGGCGTCCTCAAGCTCAAGCTGCGCAATGCCGGATTCGTCTGCGGACAGCTGCGCGACCATCGCGATTCCGTCTTCCTGGCGCGCAAACTTACTGCCATCACCTGCGACATGCCCCTCAACGTGAACCTGTCGGACCTGGTGCGTCGCCGCCCCAATATCCCGGCGCTCGATCGCTTCTATGACTCCGTCGGCTTCGGCCGTCTGTTACGAAATCAGGCGGAGCGAATCCACGCGCTCTGACGACTGATTTCTGGGCAAACGCCTGTTAATTGGCATCCTGCGCATGCAGTTCGACGCGCACGCTGTTCTTTCCGAAGGCTGCCAGGGAAGAGCGCGATGCTACGGACTACCTGCTTGATCGGATTGGCCGCGGTGGTCACAGCGACGTTCGGCGCGGAATCGCCAACCCGCGCCATTTACCGCTGTGACACGCCGACCGGAGCGGTCTTCACGGATCGACCCTGCGAGCCGGGCAGCCAGCCCTACGAATCCCGCGGGACGACGCTCAGCGTCATGAGCACCGTTGCGCCGACGCCGGTCGCCAGCCCCAAGCCGTCCTCTGTCAGGGCCGCCAGTGCCGAGAAGCCAGCCTCGACGGCGAAGGCCGAAGCCTGCGCCCGGATCGAACAGTCGCTGCGCAAGATCGCCTCCACCATGCGTGCCGGCTATTCGGCGAGCCAGGGCGAACGATTGAAGGAACGCAAGCGCGAACTGGACGAGAAGCGGCGGATGCAACGCTGCTGAGCTACGACGATGACTGATCAATCGGTATCAGTGCTCGCCCCATCTCCCATCCCGTAGCGACCTGAGCGCATAATCGCCGCGACCCGGGCACCGCCAGGCCCGAGCACACTTACAAAACCAGTTTCGGGGGATGACGCCATGCCTACTGTTCGTGCGTTCCGGATGGCCCTGCGCATTTTCTCGCTGACGTTGATTGCGCTCACGGCGCCCCTTGCCGTTCATGCTCAGGGCAGCAAGGCTGGCGATGACATGCTGAATCAGGCGCAGGCAGC
The DNA here is from genome assembly GCF_036520495.1 of Povalibacter sp. Lineage (GTDB taxonomy): Bacteria > Pseudomonadota > Gammaproteobacteria > Steroidobacterales > Steroidobacteraceae > Steroidobacter. The sequence goes on from NZ_DATDJO010000061.1 coordinate 59,711, forward strand.
ATTGTCGCGTGGCAAGCCTGAAGAGGCCGTCTCGATCCTGCGCAAGGCGATCGATGCGGAACCGAACCGCTCCGATCTGTACATGCTGCGTTCGCGCGCGCGCGATTCGTCGGGAAAATTCGAGGCCGCGCTCGAGGATGCGAGCAAGTACATCGAACTCGAGCCGGGTGACTCCGTGGGTTACCTGAATCGGGCGCGTATCTACCTGTCGCTCGAGAACAAGGACAAGGCACTCGAGGATGCCAACAAGGCCATCGAACTCGCGCCGAAGGACCCGGACGGCTACTACCGTCGCGCCGACATCTACAATGAAATGGGCAAGGCGGCGGAAGCGAAAGCGGACGAGAGCAAGGCAGCCGAGCTGGAAAAATAAAAGCTGGACGCAGTATCCCGATGACGTTCGTCTACTGCCCGATATGCGCGGCACCCTTGATGGATTCGGTGGTCGACCGGGAAGCGCGTCGTGTCTGCTCGCGTTCCTGCGGATTCGTGCACTACGACAACCCGACGCCAGTGGTCGCGGCCGTCGTCGAGCACGAAGGCGCCATCGTCCTCGCTCACAATCGTGCCTGGCCGGGCAGCTTCTACGGACTCATCACCGGCTTTCTCGAACAGCGCGAAAGCCCGTCTGCCTGTGCCGTGCGCGAAGTGAAGGAAGAACTGAACCTGGACGCCGTCGGCGAACCCACCCTGATCGGCGTCTATCCCTTCGAACGCATGAACCAGGTCATCATCGGCTACCACGTACTGGCGACCGGCACCATCGCCCTGAATGAAGAACTCGACGCCTATAAACACGTTGCCTTCGAGGACTGCCGCGTCTGGCCCGCGGGGACGGGCTTCGCGCTGCGCGATTGGTTGCGAGGCCGCGGCTATGAGCCTGAGATGATCAGGATGGAGAGAAGTTGATAGTGGAAAGTGGATAGTTGATAGCGCCGAGCAATCGGTGCCGTGGCTCTCAGGGAGGAGATGAATGCGCGCTGTCGTGAGGCGCAAGTCCTTTGACATTGCGGTTCAAGTGATCGCTGTCAGCGGGTGGCTACGCAGCCGCAACAAGTTCGTACTGTCCCGGCAAGATTCTTCGATCAGGAACGGCCATCGGTGCGCTGGTACGCGAAGCGGAGCAGGCGGAAAGCAAGGCGGATTTCGTGCACAAGATGTCGATCGCCTTGAAGGGAAGCAAGCGAGACGGTTTATTGGCTCGAACTGCTGCAAGCCCGTGGCCAGGTCAAATCCGATCTCTCGCAACTGCATGAGCAGACAATCGAGCTGCTGCAGCTGCTTACCAGCATAGTCGAGACGAGCAAGGCTCGATTCCGGCGCACGTAGCGGCTGGACGACGGTCGTTGCTACGGGGTGCGAAATCCGCACGATCAGCTATTTCGCTATCGACCTTCCACTATCAACTCTGTCCGATAGACCGGACAGAGATTGAACCGCTCATCCCACGACGATGATCGCTGACAGAAGGAATCGAGTCGCGCTGCCGGGCTTGCTGCGGGATCGATACGCACAGAGTGCGCGGCTATTTAGCTATCAACTTTCCACTATCAACTATCAACTCCGTCCGATAGACCGGATAGAGATTGAACCGCTCATCCCACGACGGCGATCGCTGGTAGAAGAAATCGAGTCGCGCTGCCGGGCTTGCTGCGAATGCAGGATCGTCGGCGAGTTTGCGCTCGAACTCCTGTTTCACCGCCGGATCCTTCTTCAGCATTTCCGCGCCGACCGCTTCGGCGACGTAGTCTTCCATGTATTCCTTGCGCTCGAAGGCGGTGTTGAAGAAGCCCCAGCTCACGTAGGAGTCCGAGTCCTTCGGCTCCAGCAATGTCATGGCGAGATAGGCCTTCGGCTGCGCGATGGGAACGAACAGTGAGCCGGCGGGGATGTCGCGCCGTTCCTTTTTCCAGTCGCCGTCGGCTTTCATCGTGGTCCGGCCTTCGAAGGTCGTGGCCGCAAGCTTCGTGGTTACGGCGCGGAACGTTTCCACGTCGGCGCCGGTGGTTGCGTTGGTCAGGGTGGCAAACGCCACGCCATGCAGCGCGAGTTTCTCGCCGAGCCACTTCGCATGCGCCGCGGGCACGATGTAGCCGCCGCGGGGTGCGGTCACGCTGATGGAGGGTGCGACCTGATCCTTCAGCGGTACACGCCAGATCTGCGGGCGCTTGTTGTCGTAGCGGGTGACCAATGCGCCGGAAATGGCGGACGGTTCGCGCGTGTACTCATAGCCGCGAAACTCGATCGTCCTGACGTGATCCGTATTGGCGTACGCAATCGGCACCCTGGTGCCGCCGAGCTGGCTCGCGCGCTGGTCTGCGGCCTGTGCGGCGCGCTGCCATTCGGCCCCATGGGTTGCGAGCAGCTCGAGCATCGTCACTATGGAATTGCGGGTGATGCGCACGCGTGTCGGATAGTCCTTCCATGAATGCGTTTCCACAAGCACGCCGATCCGGTTGCTCAGCGCCCAGTATTGCTGCGAGAACCACGCGGGGCCGACACCATCCTCGAAGCCCGATTGCGGATCGTCCTCGCGCACGAACGATGGATAGAAGTTCAACGGCAATGAGCCGAGCGCCGTCATCTTCCTGATCAATTCGTCGCGCAGCACGATGGCGCTGCGGGTCAGATCCGGATCACCGGCCAGCGTGGGGGCGATGTTGTATGAAACGTCGTGCTCGAACTCGGCGCCGTCGGTGACGTGCAGGTCGACGTACAGCAGCGGATCCCACTCGTTCAGCAGCCGCAGCATCGCCTGCATTTCGGGAGCGTCGGCCTTCGTGTAGTCACGATTGAGATTCAGGTTCTGCGCGGTGACCCGCCAGCCCATTTCTTCGGGACCGACCTGGTTGGGGCGATTCCAGCGACCGAAGCGCTCGTGACCATCGACGCTGAATACGGGCACGAAGACGAGCGTAACGCGCTCCAGTGCGCCTGGCGCTGCGCGACCTTCCAGCAGCTCGCGCAGCGCGAGGAAGCCTGCATCCTTGCCATCGATTTCGCCGGAATGGATACCGCCCTGCATCAGCGCGACGGGGCGCTGCTTGCCGCGAGCGCTGGCCGCATCGAGCGTGCCATCGGCGGACGCTGCAAGCGCGAGCAACGGTCGACCTTCGGGGCTGCGACCGAACTCGAAGCCTCGAACCTGCGATGGCCAGCGCTCCTGAAAGCTCTCGCAGAGTCGCGCTACTTCATCGAGGCGACCGGTGCGCTTGAACCCGGATTTTTCCGCGACCGTGGTCAGATCGATGCGTGCCGGCGCTGCGCCCTGGGCAGTCAGTGACAGCACCGCAAGTGCGATCGCAGCGAGGGAGTATCGGGTGGCCATCATCCGGAGCGCTCCAGCGATAATTGCGAAGCGGCAAGCCTACCGTATTGCCCTGCCAGGATCTGTCTGCTTACGGAAAGGCAATGGTGCTCATGCGTCGTGTATACGAGGCTGGCCGCACCAGCTGCGCAGCGTCAATCCATTGACAACTGTGCAGGGACGATCGACGCGCGGCGTGTCAGAATCACGCGCCATTACGGCAGGAGGAATCGTTCGGTGCAGTTGCAGGTGGGTGATGCGAGCCAGGCGCTCGAAGAATCGGGATGTGCGTTGCTGTTGCCGCAGCAGGTGCGAGCCGATCTGCGCGCCCCGCTCGATGAGCTCGATCGACTGAGTCCCTCGTGGGATCGATTGCCGCGCGATGCGTACCTGCGCGACGGCGGGCGCTACCGCCATCGGCGTCACAGCTGCTTCGTCCAGGAACTTACGACCGCTCAGTTGATCCAGGTGCCGCACCGGGCGCATTGGCAGCCCACCGACTACAACGCGTTGCACGGCGGCATGGAACGCTGGTTCGAACCGATCGAGCCGGCCGTCGCCGCCAACTCTGCGTGGCAGAGATTCGTCTTGTCGATCGGAGAAACGTTCGCACGTGCCCGTGCGGCCGAGCGCTGGTACATCGAGGCGCATCAGTTTCGCATCGACACGGCCGAAGGCATCGGCCGACCGACCCCGGAAGGCGCTCACCGCGATGGGGTCGACTTCGTGGCAGTCACGCTGGTGAAGCGGATCAACGTCCGTGGCGGCGAAACGCGGGTTTTCGATGCGCAGGGCACGGCCGGCGTGCGGTTCACCATGCTCGAGCCCTGGACCACCTTGCTGCTGGACGATGCACGGGTCATTCACGAGACCACCCCGATCCAGCCCGAGGGCGACGGCGGCCTGCGCGATACGCTGGTGCTGACGTACAGGGCGGAGGGATTTCAAAGCCCGGTTGATAGTTGAGAGTTGATAGTGGACAGTTGATAGCTGAGAAAGACGGAGGCCGTCTTCGCTTTCCCCTTTCAACTATCAATTTTCCACTATCGACCTGCTGACAGATCATGTCCTTCGTATCCCGCCTCCAAGCCGCCATCGCCGCCCACAGCCCGCTGTGTGTCGGCATCGATCCTTCTGCCGCGTTGCTGAAGAGCTGCGGTCTGCCCGATTCGGCCGACGGCGCGCTCGAGTTCGGCAAGCGTGTGCTCGATGCCGCGCAGTACCAGCTGTCGATCATCAAGCCGCAGTCCGCGTTCTTCGAGCGCTTCGGCAGCGCCGGTTTTCGTGCGATGGAGGAGCTGGCGACACTGGCGCGTGCCAAGGGTGTGATGGTGCTGCTCGACGGCAAGCGCGGTGACATCGATACGACAGCCGAGGCGTACGCAGAAAGTTATTTTTCCGCCTCGACGCCATTGCGTGTGGATGCGGTGACGACGCATGCGTATCTGGGCTTTGCGGCGCTGGAGAAATTTCTGACGATTGCGATTCGCAACGAGGGCGGCGTATTCGTCGTCGTGCGTTCCTCGAATCCGGAAGGCCGCGACCTGCAGCTCGCGAAGCTCGCCAACGGCGAAACGGTGGCGGGCAATCTGTCGCGACTCATCACCGAACGCAATCGCGTCTGTGGTGCAGGGCTCGGCCCGATCGGCGCCGTCGTCGGTGCCACCTGTGACGATGCTGCGGAAACCGTTGCGGCGTTGCCTTCAGCATTCATTCTCGCCCCCGGTGTCGGCGCGCAGGGCGCAACGATGCAAGACATTCTCAAGCGCATGCCGCAAGCGAAGGGACGAGTGCTGCCGAATGTGTCGCGTGCGATCCTCGCCAACGGCACATCGATCGAAGAAATCCGGGGAACCATCCGCACACTGCAGCAGCAGGCGCGCGACCTGCTCTGAGGACTCCGCATGCACTACCTGCTGTTTTACGATTTCACCCCCGACTATCTCGAACGTCGCGGCCAGTTCCGTGCGGAGCATCTCCGTGCCGCGTGGGAAGCCACTTCGCGTGGCGAATTGCTGCTCGGGGGCGCACTGGCCGAGCCGCCGGATGGTGGCGTACTGCTGTTCAATTGCGAGTCAGCGGACAAGGTCGAGCAATTCGCACTCGCCGATCCCTACGTGAAGAACGGCCTCGTCACCCGCTGGCACGTGCGTCGCTGGACCACGGTCGTCGGTGAACAGGCCGAGTCACCGGTGCGGTAGTTGCAGGAACCAGAAGAAAGACAGGTACACAGAAGAGCACAAAGGATCGCAAAAGATCACAAAAGAAATCCGGGCTTCCGACCTTCTTGTGTGCGCCTTTGTGTACGTTCTTCCTTTCCCGCTCCTATTCCGGCGGCAGTTCCACAGTACCGAGTACCTTGGCCTGACGGATGCTGCCGCTGCCATCCGCGCCGACGCTGAAGTTGCCACCAACTTCGGCCACATCGATATCGCCGGAGCTGTCGGTGTCGATTCTCACGTCGCGGTTCACGCGCCGGATCACGATGCCGCCAGAGGTGTCCTGGTGAATATGTACGCTGCCGGCTTGCACGATGTCGATGTCGCCGGAGCTGTCGACGGGGATCTCGACGTGGCCGCGGATCTCGCGCAGTTCCATGTCGCCAGAGCTGTCCTTCACTTTGAGATTGCCCGCGACGCGTTCGATTTCGATATCACCGGAGCTGTCGCTGACGTCGAGGTCGCCCGTGATGTCTTCGATCTCGATATCGCCGGAGCTGTCGGCAACGATGGCCGACTTCACGCGGCGCAGTTCGATATCGCCGCTCGAATCCTCCAGCTCGATGGCCACGGAGTCCGGCACTCGTATCGACAGATCGAGCGTCGCGTAGACGTTCAGGAAAAGACCGCCGTCCATGGAGTTTGGCATGAGCGTCTTGAGATACAGCGTGTCACCTTCGCGACGACTGTCGATCTGGATCTGCGTCAGCAGCTCAGCGCTGGAAGCACAGGCCTTGCCGCTGGCCTGGACCCGACTTGCGTCTGATTGGCCGTAAACGTTCAAATCGCCGGCGCCCGCCCCGATGACGACCCGGACGATGCCCGCCGCATCTGCGGTCGCGGAACGATCGGCGGAATGCCGGCAATCATCGGCCTGAGCCGAGGCCATGAATCCCAGGCCGATGGCGAGGGCGGAAATGAGCTTGTGCATGCGGCGTGTCCTTCTGCGAGAGAACGGAATAGCTCGTTGGACGCGCCGGATCGGGGAAAGGTTGCGAGCCGTCGAATGACGTCGCTGTTCGTCTCCTGTGGGTCCGGGTTTCCTCTGGGTTCCTTCGGTCACAGCCCATTGGCACTGACTTAGCGTGTGTGATGGGATTCCGAATCACAGATAAGGAATCTCCACGGGGAACAACGGGGTGACACGGGGAAGGAAAACACTGCACCCCGTGTTTTCCCGTGGAAATCTTCGATTCTTTCTCCGCTGATGCCACTGCGAATGCTTGAGTGAGTGCCATCAGGCTGAAGCCGGACGATGCCGCTACTTCGACCCCAGCCGCAGTGCTGCGGTCACCAGCCGCCTCTCGATGCGCTCGCGAAACGATGCGGGGTTGGTCAGCGCCATCCGTTCGAGAAGCGGCCGGAACTGCGGCGCCTTGGGCGATGCCAGCATCGCCATCGCGATGCGCAGGCGGCCAGACCAGCTCTGGGCCTGCGAGGACAGATCCTTGAGGGACTTCGCCAGCGTGAGTTCATCGTCCGTGAGATCGGTGCCGAAGGGCAGGGGCGCGAACAATCCCATCTCGCGCCAGCGCGCGAAGCGGGCAGCGAGGATCTCCGGCCGGTTGTCGCGAGCCTCGGGCGGCACCCGATAGTCAGCAGGAAGTTTCTTCGCGCGCTGTGCCTCGGCGACAAAGGCATCCTGAAAACGTGCGTCCATGATGCCGATCAATTCCTTCACCACATCCTCGTCCGTCTTGCCGCGCAGCTCGGCGATCCCGTACTCGGTGACGACAATGTCGCGCAGATGCCGTGGAATCGTCGTGTGACCGTAGCTCCAGGGAATGTTGGAAGCCACGGTGCCCTTGGCGACGCGAGTGGCGCGCAGGCAGAGGATCGAGCGGGCTTCCGCCAGCGCATGGGCCATTGCGACGAAGTTGTACTGGCCGCCCACACCGCTGACGACGCGACCGTCCGCGAGGCCGTCGGACACCGCGGCGCCGAGACCGGTCACCATCATGGTGGTATTGATGAAGCGCGCATGGCGACGTTGTGCCGTCTTCAGGTCCCACTCGTGGCCGTACAGTTCATTGACGAAGCTGATGCCGCGCATGGCGAACCGACGCCGTTCCTCGGCCGTGAGTTCGCGCAATCGGGCGTAGAACGCCTTGGGCCCGAAGAAAAATCCAGCATCGACCAGGATGCCGTTGCGCAGGCGTTCGCCGAGGCATTGCCGGGCGATGCCGGCGCGATGTGCGGGATCGTCGAAGCTCGCAGGCAGCAGCGCACCATCGGGAGCGATCAGCATGCCGCGCTCGTACTGCACGTCGTCGCGGAACACGCCCACGTCGCGCAGCTCGTTGAAATCGACGTACGACATGCGGTTCATGCCGGCGGCGCTCAACGCATCCAGCGTGCGCGGACCGACGGTCTCATCGATGTGTCCCTCATCGAGCAGGCGTTGAATACGCGCACTCGGATACGCGTGGCGCTTCAGGATGCCGCTGCGATACAGGTCGAGAAAACCGTCGACCAGCATTTCTGAGCACCCATACAATCCGCGATCGAACGGCGCCGTGCCGCCTTCCGTTTCGATCAGTCGCCGATGCTTCTCCAGCAGCCTGGTGCTTTCGAGAACTTCGCGGTACACGGCCGGCTGCTCATGGCGCAGCTGCGCCGCATATACGATGGCGTCGCCCAATTCACCGATGTCCAGTTGCAGGGTGCCGCCATCGCGCAGCAACGTGCTGACGCTCAGTGCGATCGCATGTTCGGTGAGCCCGATGGGTGTATTGGGCGGGCAGAACAAGGGAAATTCCGTCGCGGGATCGTCGACCAGAAAGTCGAACGTATCCGAGGCGACCAGGGCATCGCCATAGGTGAAGGGCATTTCGCGATGAATCTGGCCGATGAGTGCGAACGGCTGACCGCTGGCGCGCATCGATGCGATCTGCGGCAGCAGATCGGCCGTGAGATCCGGGTTGGAACCGAGGCTTAGAACGCCGGCAGGCATTTCGTCAGGGGGCGGCGGCGCGACCAGTTGCGCGACGACATTCATGCCGTGTCGCAGAGCATCGCGGACGACATGCGTGTAGTTGGAACTCAGGTAGTGCCGCTGCAGATGCTCGTTGCCGAGCCAGGCACCCGGTTCGAGAAAGAACTCGATGACCTCGATGTTCGCTGGCAGACGCTGCTGCTCGATCAGCCGTACGTACTCGAGTTCGGGATAGTTGCCGAAAATGCGCTGCGTCAGCGGTTGCAGCAGGCGGCGTTCGAGATCGCTGTGCCAGCGCGGCACCCGCAGCGACAGCGCGGTGACGATGGTGAGGCTGATCGTCGGATCAGCGACTGCACGGCGCACGAAGGCATTGACGATGGGATTGGGTTTGCCGATGGCCACCGGCAACCCCAGGACGATGTTTTTCCCCACGCGATGCAGCGTAGCTGCGACGCAATCGTCCGGGCTCGTGAACTTCGCAGGAGCGGCCGAACTCATGAGACCGATGTTCCGGGCGTCGGACTTGTTTTCATTCTTCCGCGATGAAGAGTACCTGCGATCTGTTTAACAGAGCATTACTGCTGCAGCAACAATGCAAAACGGATCTGTACCTCGTTGCCCACGGTGGCGGTGTCCTTCCATTCACCCTGACCTACGCCGAAGTCGAGCCGCTTGAGTATTGCCTGGCCCTTCAGCCAGGCGCTGCCGTTCTTGTTGTCGAAGGTGAACTCGATGGGCACGGACCTGGTGACATCACGCAGCGTGAGCTGTCCGGTCGCAGAGTATTTTCCCGCGCCCTTGTCGGTAAATTTCTCTGCCACATAGCGCGCGGTGGGCCACTTCGCTGTCGCGAACAGATCCGGGCCTTTCACGGTGTCGTCGCGTTCGCTGTCTTTCGTGTTCACCGAGCCGGTCTCGATCGTCACCTCGAAGCGGCTGCTGGCGAGATCCTGCGGATCGAAGCGGATGTCGGCTTTGAAGCGTTCGAACGCTCCCTGGAACGGTGCGCCGGCCTGCGTGCCGACGAAGGTGAGCGTGCTGTCTTTCGGTTGCAGCGTCCATTGAGTGGCTGCATAGGCGAGGCCCAGCGCGAGTGTCAAAAGCGAGACCGACAACAACGAACGATGGCGGGTCATGAAGAGTTCCCGTGAATTGAATTCAGGATCGATCCGTCTTCAGACGGACCGGCAGCATGCGACGCAGAACATTATCGCGATCGAAGAAGTGGTGTTTCAACGCGGCGACCGCATGGAGCACGGCAAGGATCCCCAGCGTGAGCGCGCAAGTTTCATGGGTCGCATGCAGCAGATCGTATTTCGCGCGATCCGGCTGGATCAGGTCCGGCAGCGTGAACAGCCCGAACCAGCTGACCGGAAAATTTCGCGCAGAAGACATCGTCCATCCGAGCAGCGGTGTGACCAGAATGAGCGCATAGAGCGCCCAGTGCGAAAAATGCGCGGCCAGATTCTGCCAGCGCGGTGTCTGTGCGGGTAGCGTCGGGACTGGATTGATCAGACGCCACAGCAAGCGCAGAACGGCCAGCGCAAAAATCGTCATGCCTACGGATTTGTGCTGGGCCAGTACGGCGATCTTGGCCGGACCGATCGAGAGTGGTTCGGCTTTGCTTGCGAGGACGAACTGCGTGATTATCAGGACCACGATCGACCAGTGCAGCAACTGCGCTACGGCGCCGTAACGCTCTGTGCTGTTCTTGAACTGCATGATGCAACCTGTGACGGACACGTCAGTGCCGGAGTGTACGGCATTGAGCAGGCACGACCAGTTGGGAGTCGCTCCATGACAGCAAGAGCAGTAGCACGCATCCTGCTGCTGATAAGCGCGGCGGGATTGCTCGCTGCGTGTCCGAAGCCGGCTCGGCCACCGGCACCGGTCCCGGAATCGATACCGCCGTCAGCGCCTGCCAGGGAACTGCCTGGGACCGCGACGTACGAGGTGAACCCGCAGGCATCGACGCTGCACATACTGGTCTACCGCGGCGGTGCACTGGCGCGGCTGGGGCACAATCACGTGATGTCGGTGCGTGGACTACAGGGGCGCGTCTGGATGCATGCGACATTCGCGAAGTCCGGGTTCGATGTGGCATTTCCCGTAGCGCAGATCGTCGTCGACGATCCCGACGCACGTCGCGCTGCAGGCAGTGACTTTCCGCCCGATATCCCCCAGGCAGATCGCGACGGCACTCGCAGGAACATGCTGCGTGCGGAGGTGCTGGATGCGGAGCGCTATCCGCAAATCGAACTGAAGTCAGTGGCCGTCACCGGCTCGATGCAGCAGCCCGCTGTGACTGCGCGGATCACGATTCGCGATGTCAGTCGTGACGTGCAGCTGCGGCCGACACTCAGTATAGACGGCAAACGCATGACGATCGCGGGCGAACTCGAACTGCTGCAATCCGATTTTGGCATCGAACCATTCAGCGCTGCCCTCGGTGCGCTGACCGTGAAGGACGGTCTGCACGTGAAGTTCAGCGTCGTCGCGGAGAAGAAACAGGCAGTTACTTCGTCCGCAGGATCTCATCCACGATCGCGCCAGCATCGTACACATCGCGTAGCGCGGTGATGATGATGCGCGGATGCACTGCTACCGCACGATTGTCGCGCTCGTCGTACCAGTACGTGCCAGCGATCGAGTGGATGTTGCCGTCGAAGGCGAGACCGACGACGCGGCCCTTGGCATCGACGACCGGGCTGCCGGAGTTGCCGCCGACGATATCGTTGGTCGTGACGTAGTCGAAGGGCGTGTTGGGGTCGAGCTTGCTGCGCGCATCGAGCCAGACCTGGGGGAGGCTGAATGGAGCCTTGCCCGTCGTTCTCTCGTAGAGTCGCGCCAGCGTCGAGAACGGCGCGACGTCTTCACCCAATTCCTTCCAGCCCTGTACGGCGCCATAGCTGACGCGCAGTGTGAAGTTGGCGTCCGGATAGATGTTCGTGCCGAGTGCAGCGAAGCGTGCTTTGGCGATGCGTTCCTGCCCCGAGGCGACCGGTGCCTGCACTTCGTCCTCGTAGATTTTTCGCAGGGCGCGTGCGCCCGGATCGATGTCGCGTGCGAGCACGATCATCGGATCGGTCGATGCGTTGACCGCTGCGATGCCGCCGTCCCACAACGCCTTGCGCACGGCGGGGTCGGACAGCTTCGTCTGCGTGATCAGCTTTTCCGCGAGTGAGTCGGGGGATTCGCTGCTCAACAGCTGGCGGACCACGGGATCGTCGGGCCCGAGGTTCTCGCGCAGCTTGTCCAGCGAGAACGACAGTGTGACCTGCTCGAAATCGGCGTGGACCGGCGTTGCCGCCAGCAGGCTCGCTGCGACTTTCGGCAGGTTCGATGCGGCGTACTCGCGCAGCCGCAGCTCATTTGCCTTGCTGCGCTCTGCGGCGCCACGCACGAGCTGACGCGCATAGCTAAAGAGCTTGCTGTTGAAGCCTGCGCCGCCTTCCAGATACAGATAGCGCGTGTAGATCTCGCGGTAGCGCGTCTGCGCCTTGTCGATGTCAGTCCAGGCTGACGCAAACGCGGCGCCCGCCTGCGACTTGAGCTGCTGCTCCTGCTGGTTCTTGGCATCGAACAGTGCATCGTCTAGCAGCGCCTCCTGGAAGCCGCGATACACCTTCAGCGAATTCTGGACGTGCATCAGCGGATCCTGGCTGATGCGCGCCGGCTCCGCGCCTGACTTCGCCCATTGCGTCACCCGGCCGCGATACTCGGTGTTGCGGATGATGTACGAGGGTACCGACGTGTCCCGCTGGAACTTCAGCTGCGACACCGTGTACAGGCGGTTGGTGTTGCCGGGATGGCCGATCACGAACACCGGCTCGCCGGCCGAGGGACCTTCGGTGCGCCAGGTCAGATGTTCCGGCGTGCGCGCGGGCTTGTCGTTCTCGTAGACGCGCAGCAGGCTGAAATCGAGGCACCAGCGCGGAAAATTGAAGTTGTCCGGGTCGCCGCCGAACGCTGCGATCGAATCATGCGGTGCGAAGACCATGCGCACATCGTCATAGCGCTTGTACTTGTAGAGGTGGTACTCGCCGCCCTGATACAGCGACACGGATTCGCATTCGAGCGGACCCGTCGTGCGGTTTTTCTTCGAAGCCGCGGTGCACTCGGCTTCCAGCTTGCTGAGCGTCTGCTTGCGTACCTCGTTGGCCTTCGAGTCCGCGAGACCGGTAGTGGCGGCGGTGACCTTGGCCGTGACGTTTTCAGTGTCGATCAGAACGGAGAGGATCTCGGTGGGGCACTTGCGCTCCGCGCTGCGCTGCCGTGCGTGGAAGCCCTCGCCGATGAGGTCGCTCTGGGGCGTCGACAACTCCGCGAGGCACTCGACTACGCAGTGGTGATTCGTCATCACCAGGCCATCGCCGGAAATAAAGGAGCCGGTGCAGCCGCTTTCATGGCGGGTAGTCGCCCGTTGCGCTTTCTTCAGCCACGCATCGTCGATGTCGACGCCGTATTTCTGTTTCACCGCTGCCTTCGGAAAGTTGAAGGTGGTCCACATGCCTTCATCGGCGTGTGCCACGGAGGCCAGCGTCAGGGCGACGAGAAGAGACAGCGAGGTGAGCCGTTGCATGCAGAGCTCCGCAAGTGAAAAGGCGGCCGACGGATTCGTATAGAAGAAATCAGATCTCCGATTGCATCAAGAGCAATCGAGTTCCTTCTGGCGCTTCCAGAATGGCGTTGGTCGTGTCGTCGAGGCTGTCGGGCATTTCATCGGACAGGGCAAAACCGCGTTCACGCAACCGTGACAGCCGTTCGCGCATGTCCGGATCTTCGAAGCTCAGTACCGGCTGGCGCAAGGCCCGCGTCCGGTACAGGCCCAGATTGAGTAAATCGCTGGTGACCGGCGTGCGGGGAAACGGTACGGATTCCTCTTCCATGGCGACGAAGCCGAGTGGTTCCCAGAAGGCGCGCGCGGCGGCGGTGTCACGCACGGGTATTCCGAACTCGGTGAAGTAGCCGCAGGCGCTCGTCGTGATGTGCGCGGAGTCCGGTGGCGAGAAGGTGCGCGCTTCGATCAGGTGGATACAGAGTCCGGACGGGTCGTCGAACGCCACCTGATTGAATACATCGTTGCCCAGTCGCTCCTGTGCGAACGACACGCCCGCTGCGCGTAGCGGTTCGATGCTGCGCGCGAGTCGCGGCAGGACAAAAGTCAGGGCCGGTGAGCGGATGAAGCCACCGTGCAAGCCGATGAACAGGCGCCCGTCGGTCACGACCGCATAAGGATACGGCCAGGTTTCACTGACGCTGGCCTGCACGAATCCCAGTGACTCGTAGAACTCCAGCGATGCCTGGATCGCTGGAGTGTGCAGGCTGATCTCGAGGAATCGTCCCAGCATGCGGATCAGCGCGACGCGCCCGCTTGCAACGCACGTTCGCGCGACATCGGCTCGGCAACACCCTCCGCCTGCCAGCCAGCGGCATTGCGCACGACAAGTTCGCTCAATGCGGCGACCTGATCGTCCGTCGCATTCAGTGCGGGGATGTAGTCGTACGATTCGCCGCCGTTTTCCAGGAACAGCGCGCGGTTGCGAATCGCGATCTCCTCCAGCGTTTCCAGACAGTCCGTGGCGAACCCGGGACAGATCACGCTGACGCGTTTATGGCTGCCGCGTGCGTACTGCGTCAGCAGTTCATCGGTGTAGGGTCGCAACCACTCGGCGCGTCCGACCTGCGACTGAAAGGCTACGCTCCATTCATCGGGTTTGAGCCCCAGCGATTCACTGACGAGCCGCGCTGTCTTGAGCGACTGGCAGTGATAGGGATCGCCCGCCAGCAGGTAGCTGCGCGGGATGCCGTGAAAGGAGAACAGCAGATGATTTTGCCCGTATGTCTGCCAATGCTGGGTGACGCTGTCGGCGAGCGCGCGGATGTGGCGGGGATCGTCATGGTATTCGGTGATGAACCGCAGGCTCGGCAGCCAGCGAAAGCGGCTCAGCGTCCGTGCGACGCGATCGAACACCGAGGCTGTCGTAGTGCCTGAGTACTGCGGATACAGCGGCAGCACGATCAGTCGCCGCACACCTTCATGATGCAGCTTCTCGAGAGCGGTGCGAATCGACGGTGAACCGTAGGTCATCCCCAGGGCCACCACGACGTTGGCGTTCAATCGGGCCGAAAGGTCGCTTTGCAGCCGCTGCGCGAGTTCATTGCCATGAACCAGCAAGGGCGAGCCCTGCGTCGTCCAGATCTGTTGGTAGGCATGCGCACTGCGACGCGGCCGGATGCGCAGAATGACTCCGTGCAGCGCCAGCCACCACAGCCATCGCGGCGCTTCGACGACGCGCGGATCCCAGAGGAATTCCGCCAGGAAGCGCCGCACTGCGCCTGGGGAGGGGGCGTCCGGGGTTCCCAGGTTGACCAGCAGCACTCCCAGGCGGGACGGCGATCCGTGTTCGTAGTGGGGCTGGCCGAGGTAGTCAGGCATGAGGGGCGAAGGTGCTCGTCGAGGGCGGGTAGTCTCGCCGAAGCGCCGTCGCAAGTCATGGCGGGAGGACCCCCAAAAAACAAACCCCGCTCAAGGCGGGGTTTGTTGCGAACGATCGAAGCGCGGGTCAGTTCTGTCGGGCTGCGTTCTTGCGCCGACGTGCACTCAGGCCAACGCCGAGAAGTCCGAGGCCCAGCAGACCGAGCGTCGCCGGCTCAGGAACGCTGGCTGATGCCTGTGCCAGACCATTGGCCGTCAGGTGGGAGCCGCCGAAGATGAAGTCGCCGAGCACCGACTTGATGGTGATCGTCAGGGTGCCGAAGTCGTTCAGCTGGGCAAGACCGCCAATCGACCAGCCCTGGAAGGCATTGTCACCGAAGGAGAAGACCAGGCCGTCGCCCAGCAAGTCGTCGACGAGGCCGGCGCTTGGCAGATCGACGAACGCGATTTCCAGCGGCTGGTACCACGGATCGGAACCATCGTCGTAAAGATCGATGCTCAGCAGGAAGCCCGTCACCAGGTCCGTCGCTGCATTGAATCCTTTCTTGGTGATGTCATGGGTGTACTCGTGCGACTGGCCGGACCCGATCGCCACGGGGCCGCTCACGTCATGGCTCCAGGTGGCCGGGATGTAGGCCGCGCTGGCCGTTGCAGACAAGCCGAGCAGGGCCACCAGGGAAACAATCTTCGTTAGCATTTTCGATCTCCCGGGCGTCGCAAGTGGACGCGCGTTATGGCTCCGGAATTATGCAATAGCTGTGCCTCTGGATTTATTAATAATAAAATCAAGCGATTAAATAAAATCTGGCTAGGCCTGAAGGGAGGTCTGTCAAGAACCCCGACGACCGCGCCGTGAGGGGATTTCCCGCTGTTTGTCGCTAGTAGAAACAAGGACACGCATGCAAGTGAGTACGGAAGTCTCACAGGGACCCGAACGGGTCAGGGTATGCAAACGGGCTGGGATGCCCTTCATCTTCGTGTCGATGCCAGCTGGCGGAACATTCGCGATTCGTACTGCCCCTCCCCGGAATCGCGATGTTCAGACGGCAGGCATGTTGCCTGGCCTCGATGCTGTGGGGTCCGGTAGCAGCCTGGGATGGCGGTCGGTCGTGTTCGGATGGCGCTTCCGCCCAAGCGCCCCGCGCCGAAGCGTGCCGACCGCCTCCACTTTAGGTCTGGCGTTCAAGAATTGCCGTCACTCCCATTCCGCCGGCTGTGCAGATGGAGATCAGGCCGCGTCCGCTGCCGCGCTGCTCCAGTTGTTTGGCGAGCGTCGCAATGATGCGTGCGCCGGTGGCCGCGAACGGATGTCCGATCGCGACACTGCCGCCCTTCAGGTTCATTTTGCTGCGATCGATGCTGCCGAGCGGCTCCGCGAGCCCGAGTCGCTCGCGACAGAACTCCGGTGACTCCCAGGCCTTCAGCGTGCATAGCACCTGCGCTTCGAAGGCCTCGTGAATTTCATAGAGATCGAAGTCCTGCAGCCGGATGCCTGCATCTGCAAGCATTCTCGGTACCGCGTAGGCGGGTGCCATCAGCAGTCCTTCCTTGTCGACGAAGTCGACCGCGGCAACCTTCCCATAGGTGAGATAGGCCTGAACCGGCAGGCCGCGACTGCGCGCCCAGTCTTCGCTCGCCAACAGAACGCAGGCCGCGCCATCGGTCATCGGCGTTGAGTTGCCCGCGGTCAACGTGCCGTTGCGATCGAACGATGGCTTGAGCTTCGCCAGTTTTTCCAGCGACGTGTCGCCGCGAATATTGTTGTCGCGTCTGAGCCCGTTGTACTCGACTACCAGGTCGTCATAGAACCCCGCGCCATACGCTGCTGCGGCCTTCTGATGGCTCTGCAGCGCCAGCTCATCCTGGGATTCGCGCGGAATCTGCCAGGTCTTCGCCATGAGTTCGCAGCTCTGACCCATCGACAACCCGGTGCGCGGTTCGACGACGCCGGGTAACTGCGGCTTGAAATGTTTCGGGCGCAAGCCGAGCCAGGGGGCGATCTTCTGTCCGAAGCTCTTGCCGCGCGCACTTGCCAGCAGCAGTTTGCGATACGAATCGGGATACACGATCGGCACGTCGCTCGCCGTATCGACTCCGGCTGCGATGCCGGAATCGATCTGGCCCGCCGCAATTTTCAGTCCCAGCACGATCGCGGTTTCGAGGCTCGTGCCGCAGGCGCGTTGCAGATCGAACGCCGGCGTTTCCGGAGCGAGACCGCTGCCGAGGACCGCTTCGCGCGTCAGATTGAAGTCGCGAGAGTGTTTGAGTACGGCGCCAGCGCCGACATCGCCAATCATCTGGCCTTGTAGTCGAAAGCGCTCGACCAGATGACGCAGCGTTGCGGTCAGCATGTCCTGGTTGCTGGCTTGTGCGTACGCTCCCATGGAGCGTGCGAAGGGAATGCGTACACCGCCGATGATCGCGACACGTCGTGGCGAAGTTCCGACAATCATGGCTGCCTCGCTATGAGAGAATTTGAGCGTCAGGAAGAATGCCGCGACGGTGCGGCGCGGTCAAAGCTGATCTCCCATGTTGTCGATTTCATCGCGCGCGCAGGTCGCTGCAGACACTGGCGCCATCGCCCGTCTCGGCGGTCCACTGCTCATCAACAATCTTGCGCTCACCGGCATGTCGTTCACCGATACGGTGATGGCTGGTCAGCTTGGCGCACGCGATCTTGCCGGACTTGCGATCGGCGCCGCCTGGTACAACCTGTTTTTGTTCATCGGACTGGGTGTGCTGATGGCGATTTCGCCGTCCGTCGCGCATGCCTACGGCGCTGCTGAGACCCAACCTGTCACGCGCTTCGCTCGACAGTCCTGGTGGCTGGCGCTCGCGCTGTCGATGTTACTGATGCTCGGTATGTGGCAGGCGAGTTGGGCGCTGCCTGCGGTGAATATCGCATCTGAAATACTGCCGGTCGCGATCGGCTACGCCGAAGCCATCAGCTGGGGGCTGCCGGCCATGATGGGGTTCCTGTCGCTGCGCTTCACCAGCGAGGGACTCGGGCACACGCGACCGATCATGTATATCGCCGTCGGCGCGCTGATCTTCAACGTGTTCGGCAACTGGGTCTTCATGTACGGCAAGCTGGGCATGCCGGAACTGGGTGCTGTCGGTTGTGGTGTCGCCTCGGCGATCGCCATGTGGCTCATGCTCATCGCAATGCTCGCGTACATGCGCCGGCATCGGACGTATCGTCCGTTCAACATCTTTCAGCGCATCGATCGCCCTGACTCGCAAGTGATCGGCCAATTGCTGCGCCTGGGCGTTCCGATCGCGGGCAGCATTCTCGCCGAGGGCGGCCTGTTCGTGGCTGCGGCGTTGTTGATGGGATCGATGGGAGCGATCACGACAGGCGCGCATCAGATCGCGCTCAATTTCGCGGCCTTCATGTTCATGGTGCCGCTGTCGATCAGTTCGGCGACGACGATTCACGTCGGTCATACCCTGGGTCGCGGAGAGATCGCTCATGCCCGCAAGGCCGGATTCATCGGCATCGGCATGTGTGCCCTGGTGATGACGATTTCCGCCGTCGGCATCGTGTTATGGAACGACCCGATCGCCTCCCTCTACACCAACGATCCGGCGGTGCACTCGCTGGCAGCGACGTTGTTGCTTGCTGCGGCGGTGTTCCAGGTATCGGACGGCGTGCAGGTGGGCGCGGCGGGTGCGCTGCGCGGGTTCAAGGACACGGGTGTGCCGATGGCGTTGTGCTGGTTCTCGTACTGGGCCGTCGGCTTTTCGTTGGCCTACGTGTTGGGTGTGAGGAAGGCGATGGGCCCGATCTTTGTCTGGATCGGCTTGATCGCAGGTCTGACGGTCTGCGCCGTGCTGCTGGTGCTGCGCTATCGCCGGACCACACGCCTGGCGCTTCAGTCGGTCGCGGGTGGCCGGTAACCGTATCCCAGCGTTTCGATCTCCTCGACCAGTCCATCGACGAATCGAATGCGGCGCATCAGTTTGTAGGGTCCGAGATTGTAGGTCCAGATTTCAACTGGAACTTCCACCATCGCATCCCCGAAATAATATTCGCGACCGCCGACAAAGTAGGTCGGCCGTCGCAGGATGGAGCGTGACAGGACATCGCTGGGATCGCCGCAAAGGTCGCGAACCGCAGTCTGCGTGTCGCCCTCGCGGATGAGGCGACTGCCACAGCGCATCGCGTCGGCCATAGCAGATGTCGTGATCAGGAGGGCGATGACCGCTAGAAAACCGCGCATGGACGGATGCTCAAGCCTGCCGGCTGAATTGGCAATGAACCATTAGTTCGTGGCGTCGCCCAGACGGCCCTCGATGCAATTGCGATACAGACGCGCGAACAGGTCGGTCGTCATCGGCAGGGGATTGCCGCCGGTGGACGGATCATCGAACGCTTGGGGTGCGAAGGTGACCACGTGTTCATCCCGGACACCGATGTCGGCGAGTGTTTGCGGAATGCCGATCGTCTGACGCAATTCCAGGATCCACGTCAGGACCGCCGCGAACGAGTGTTCTGGCAGGCCGAGGAATGCCGCGAGGCGCACCATCTTGTCTTCGAGCACCCGACGATTCCATGCCAGCACATATGGCATCACCACCGCGTTCGTGAGTCCGTGATGAGTGTTGAGATTGGCGGAGCACGGATGACTCAGGCTGTGCATCGCCCCCAGGCCCTTCTGAAACGCTGTCGCACCCATGGTGGACGCCACCATCATGTGGGCGCGCGCGTCGAGGTGGGCGCCGTCCTTCACTGCGAGGGCGAGCCATTCCTTGATCAGCCGCATGCCCTCCAGCGCGATGCCCTCAGCCATCGGGTGATAGAAGGGCGAGCAGTAAGCTTCGAGATTGTGTGACAACGCATCCATGCCAACGGCCGCCGTGACATGGGGCGGCAATGCCAGCGTGAGTTCCGGATCGGCGATCACCAGCGCCGGCTGCATCTTCGGATGGAAGATGATTTTCTTGGTGTGATTGCGAACGTCGGTGATCACCGAGGCGCGCCCGACTTCCGACCCCGTGCCGGACGTGGTCGGCACCGCAACCGTCGGTGCGATCCCGGCGACATTGACCCGCGTATACCAGTCGTCGCGATCCTCGAAATCCCAGATCGGCCGCGACTGCCCGGCCATCAGCGCAATCGCCTTGCCCGCGTCGAGCGCACTACCACCGCCGAACGCGATGACGCCGTCGTAGCCGCGCTGTCGATACAACTCGACCCCCGCGGTGACATTCGCCTCCACCGGATTCGCCTGCACGGATGAAAATACATCGCACGGCAGACCGGCCTGACGACATGCCTCCACGGCATCCGCGATCATAGGCAGCGCGGCCAATCCGGGGTCAGTCACCAGCAACGGCTTGCGGATGCCCAGCGACGTGCAGGCGTCCGGTAGTTCGGTGATGCGGCCGGCGCCGAAGCGGATCAGCGTGGGATAGTTCCAGTTACCGCGGAGTGAGGGCATAGGCTATAGACCGTAGGCTGTGGGCTGTAGGTCGGAAGACGCAGAAGATCCAGTCTTGCTCCGGCTAGAGCCTACCGCCTACGGCCTGCGATGCGCACTATGTGCGCACACGCATATGAAACGACTTCGGGCGTGTGAGGTGTTCGTAACCGACGACCGACAGCGTGCAGCCGCGGCCGGAGTCCTTGACGCCGACCCACGCGAGAGCAGGGTCGAGGTAGTCGCAGCGATTCATGAACCATGTACCGGTCTCGATGCGATTGCCGATCGATAGCGCGGCTTCTTCATCCGCCGTCCAGATGGCGGCGGTGAGGCCGAAGACGGTGTCGTTCATGAGAGCGAGGGCTTCTTCATCGGAGTCCACGCGCATGATGCCGGCGACGGGGCCGAAGATCTCTTCCTTCATCACCGGCATGGAATGGTCGACATCGAGCAGCACCTGCGGCGCGAGGTACGGCGTGCCGGGACGGCTCTCGGCAAACTCGGATTCTTCGATGATGGGCGTTGCACCGGCGCTGATGGAGGCGGCGATCTGCCTGCGGATCGTCTCGGCGGCAGTCGCGCGTACGACCGGTCCCAGGGTCGTCTGCGGATCGAGCGGATTTCCGAGCACGTACTTGCGTGTCAGCTCCACATAGCCTTCGACGAAGGCGCCGTAGACCTTTTCGTGCACGTAGATGCGCTGCAATCCGCAGCACGATTGACCGCTGTTGAAGTACGCGCCGTCCACGACGTTCTCGATCGCATGCGCGACGTCGGCGTCGTGACGCACGTAGACGGGATCGCAACCACCGAGCTCGAGCCCGGTGCCGACGAATCGCTCGGCCGCAGCGCGTTGCACCGCGTGACCGCCTGCCACCGATCCGGTAAAGGCGACGAAGCCGATGCGCGAATCACGAATGACACGCTCCGTGTCCTCATGGCTCATGTGCAACACCTGGAATACGCCGTCTGGAAGTCCTGCTGCATTCAGACACTGCTCGAAGCGCTCGGCGCATAACAAGGTCTGGGCGGAATGCTTCAGGATCACCACGTTGCCGGCCATGAGCGCCGGAATCACGCTGTTCACTGCAATCAGGTAGGGGTAGTTCCAGGCGGCAATCGTCAGGATGACACCCAGCGGCTCGCGTCGCAGAAAACGCCGGAAGTTTTCTTTCTGGTCTGCGTCGATGTCCGCGAGTGCGGTCGGCGCGATCGCAATCATGTGCCGGGCACGCTCCAGCGTGCCGCGCACTTCGTTCGGCGAATACTTGAGAGGCCGCCCCATCTGCCACGTCAGTTCGAGAGCGATCTGCTCGCGTTGCGCTTCGAAGATGTCACAGAAGCGGTTGAGGACGGCGGCTCGCTCGGCAATCGATGTCGATCGCCACACACGTTGCGCGGTGCGTGCGCGATCCAGGGTGGCATCGATGTGCGCGGCCGTCGCAGATGGACGTTCGGCGTAGACGCTGTTGTCGATGGGAGAGATGGTTTGGAGCATGGACGGGTGTCGGTGACCGGTGGGAAATAATCAGGACGAGAGCGCGGATTCTGGCCCGTCACCGGGTGCGCGTCACTGCTCGTCAGATAATTTCGAAGTACCTCGCAAGTTCCCAATCGGTGATGTGTTTGCGGAACTCGCGCTCCTCCCATTCGCGCGTGGCGGCAAAATGTTCGACGAACGCATCGCCGAACCAGTCGCGCGCCATCTCTGATTTCTTCAGGCGCTGGGCTGCATCCCACAATGTGCGTGGCAGTGCCAGGTGCTCGGGAAATTTCTTGTCGTAGGCGTTGCCCTGCACCAGTGGTTCCGGCTCGACCTTGTTCTCGATGCCCCAGAGACCCGAAGCCAGCGCGGTCGACAGGATGATGTAGGGGTTCGCATCGGCCGCGGCGACGCGATACTCGACGCGCTGCGATTTCGCACTGCCCGGAATGATGCGCAGCGCACAGGTTCGATTCTCGACGCCAACGGTCGAGTCGGTCGGCGCCCAGAATCCCGGGATGAGGCGCGTATAGGAGTTGATGGTCGGTGACACCATCGCCAGCAGTTCCGGCATCAGCTGCTGCAATCCGCCGACGAAGTGCCGCATGGTCTGACTCATGGTATGCGGCTGCGACTCGTCATGGAACACGGGCTTGCCATCCGGCCCCTTCAGCGACAGATGGATATGGCCGCTCTGGCCGGGCCAGTCGCGCGACCACTTCGCCATGAAGGTCGCCATCATCCGGTTGCGCTGCGCCAGTACTTTGATGAAAGTCTTGAACAGGGCTGCTTTGTCGGCGGACGCCAGCGCTGCGTCGAAAGTGATCGCGGCTTCGATGACGCCGGGACCGGTTTCCTCGTGCAGCCCTTCGATACCGAAGTCCATCGCTTCGCAGGTGGCGAGCATCTCGCGATAGAAATCGGATTCGACGGTGTTGCGGATGACGGAATAGCCGAACCAGCCGGGCGCCATCGGCTGCAGATTGCGGTAATTCTTTTCGCGCGCCGACTCCGGTGTCTCATTGAAGAAGAACACTTCGTATTCGAAACCGGCGCAGGCGGAGAATCCCATCGTCTGCGCGCGATCGACGACTCTGCGCAACAGGCCGCGCGGACAGATCTGGTCCGCCGGTGCGATGAATTCGCTCAGGAAGAACAGGTCATTGTTCTCGAACGGCAGCGGCCGGCAGGTTTCGGGAAGAATGCGCACCGGCGCATCCGGATAGCCGGTGTGCCACCCGGTGAACTTCACGTTGTCGTAGAGCTGGTCCTGGCAGTCCCAGCCCAGCACGACATCGCAGAAGCCGTAGCCGCTGTCGAGCGCCGAGAGGAACTTCGCGCGCGACATGTATTTGCCGCGCAGGATGCCGTCGATGTCGAATACGCCCACTTTGACGTGAGATGGATTGCGCTGCTCGATGATGGCCCGGACGTCGGCAGCGGTTTTGATTTGTCTTGGTTCAAGCATGGGGCGTCAATGGACAATGGATAATTGACAATTGATAGTTGCGGATCGAGCTCGCGCGATCCTCACAGCTTCGTCGTGCCGTAGCCTTCTTTTTCCGGATGCCCGTGCTGCCCGGCGGTGAGTGCGAACTCTTCCTCGGGCGACAGCACCAGCTTGTGCCGCCCGACGGCGGCGAAGTACAGGATGCCCAGCACATACCAGGCCAGCGCCGCATACACGCCCTTGAGATACACAGGATCCTGCAGCTGGAAGTACAGAGTGACGAGCGCGATGATCACGGTCGCCGCGGCGCCAGGAATGCCGAGCGGACTGCGATACGGCCGTTCGATATTCGGCATGTTCCTGCGCAGCAGGATGAACGACACGCCCTGGAATGCGTACGAGATCATGGCGCCGAACACGGCCATGTTGAGCAGGGTCGCGCCGATCACTGCGCCGCCTTTCTCCGCACCCAGCGAGAACCAGACCGCCATGATCACGGCCAGGCCGATGGCGGCGCCCGTGAAGAGCGCGATATGCGGCGTCTTGCGCACGCCATGCGTGATGGACATCACTGCGGGGTAGTACCCGGCCCGCGACAGCGAGTAGATCTGGCGGCCGAAAGCAAAAATGATCGTATGGAAACTCGCGATCAGTCCGATCACGGCGAACAGCGCGAGCAGCTTGGCGATGTCAGCGCCGTAGATGACGCGGAATCCGTCGAGCAGCGGCTCGGCCGATGTCGCCATCGAGAATGCGCCGTGCATCTGGCCGTCGCCGAGCCCGCCGATCGACGAGTTCAGGAACATGATCATCACCGCCGAGAAAATCAGCGTCAGCAGGCCAAAGGTCAATCCCTTCGGCATGTCCCTTTTCGGATCGACCGATTCTTCGGCGGCGAGCGGCAGCTCTTCGATGGCGAGGAACAGCCACACCGCGAATGGCAGCGCCGCCAGCACGCCATACCAGCCCTTGGGCAGGAACTCGCCGCCGCCCTCTGGCAGTTCGATCAATGCGCCGTCCGGTCCGACGCCGATATTGAGCGCCCAGCGCGTGAAGTCCGCGTGGGGGATGGCGCTGATCCAGAAGATCACCAGCACTGCGAGCGCCATCAGGGTGACGACGACGGAAATCTTGAACGAGACCGACACGCCCCAGTAGTTCAGCGCCACGAAGATGATGTAACAGCCGATCCACCACAACGGCTGGTACATGGCGCCGGTTTCAAAGATGCCCGTGAGGTACGTGCTGATGAAGAACACGATGACCGCGGGGGTCATGATGTACTCGATGCTCTCCGCAAGGCCGGTGATGAAGCCTCCCCAGGGTCCCATGGCACTGCGGGCGAACGAGTAAGCGCCGCCGGTGTGCGGCAACGCCGGCGACATTTCGGCCAGGCTGAAGATCAGACCGACATACATGATGGCGATGATGATCGCGGCGACGAACAGACCGCCCCAGCCGCCTGCGCCGATGCCGAAGTTCCAGCCGGAAAAATGGCCTGAGATCACTGCGCCGACGCCGAGGGCCCACAGTGACCAGACGCGGGCGTGGCGCTTCAGTCCACGTTTCTCGAAGTAGTCCTTGCCGGCATTCTGATACGTCACACTGCCGACGGTTTTCTTGTCAGTCATGCGATTCTCCCCGACGTTGTTGTGCTGCCAGACGAACGGAACGTGTTCTGCACTGACGCGGCCGATGGCCCCGGCGGAATTCTGATCGGCGACTGTATCTATTCGTTGACAACTCGACAGTACGGGTCGCCCGAGCAGCGCCGAATATACGCCCATCGATGGCGTGGACTCATCCTGCCGCGCAGGAGGCAGGGGGGATGAAGCAAGAGGTATGCCGCGACGTGCGATTCGGGGGAACGGCCTAGCGGCGAACTGCTCCCCGGCCTTTCGTGAACGGCAGGCTCGCGGGATCGGCGATGTTCGGTCCCGGCGCCGCGACGACCAATACGCGACGGGCGATGGGTCCGAAGTCGGCGCGAAAATGCACGGAGCTCTTCAGCACAAGCACCGCGAAATCCTGCGGTTCCACGCCCAGGTGGCGGAACATCGCCTGGTCCGCGGCCTGCTGCTTGCGACTCGCGACTGCAATGTGGATGTCATCGATGCGCAGCAGCGCCATGCGTCCCAGCTCCATGCGGGAGCCGAGATAGAACGGCCCAGTGGCAGTGAACTTGCCGTCGCCCAGCGCGACGACATGACAGCGTCCCCGGATGGGCGTTTCGCCGGCGACGCCAGCGGTGTTGCCAAAAAATGCACCGACTTCCATCTCGATTGCAGCGCCGATGCCCGCTTCGTGGGCACGGTCGGCCGCGCGCGGATCGCAGATGATTCCGGCAAGAACGCCGCGCATGCGACGCGCAACGAGTTCCTTCAACAGGGAGGTGGTGCTGGCCGTGCCGCCGCCACCGGGATTGTCCTGCGTATCCGCAAGGACGATGGGCCGCCCACGCGTTGCCGGTGTGCGAGTCAGTTCCGCCAGCGCTGACTCGATGGGATGGATCTCCAGCGCGAACTCGGTTTCCCGTGCGGCGATGTCGTTCGTCAGTTCTTCGACCTGTCGGGCGACCGCCGTTGCATCGCTGCCGTACGCGAAGATGGCGGGTCCGCAGTCATCGACATCGGCGGCGGGAAATCCTGGCGTGAAGTTGAGAGAAATGACGGAGCCGCGTTCGCGTCGCACCACGTCATCGAAAATCGATGCGAGCGGCTGGATCAGCGTGCATTGCGACGTCAAAGGAATCAGGAACGGCGGCTGGCGCATGGCGCGCCTTGGCGGGCGGCTGCGAATCAGGTGTAGGCAGCGCAGCGCGCGGGCACCTGTCGTCGTCATGTCCACATGGGGATATGTGCGATAGGCAACGAGCGCACTCGCCTGGCGCAGCATCTGCTCGGACACGTTGGCGTGGAAGTCGAGACTCGCGACCACGGGCACGTCCGGTCCGACGAGTGCGCGCACGCGACGAAGCAGTTCGCCGTCGCCGTCGTCCACGTGCTCAGCCACCATCGCTCCATGCAGATCCAGATAGACCGCATCGAGATGACGTTCGCGGCGCAGATCGTCGAGCAGCAGATCCGCAATGTGCTCGTACGCCGCACGCGTGACGCGACCCGATGGTGTCGCCGAACACCAGGTAAGCGGTGCGATGGTGTCGCCTGTGGCAAACGCTTCGGCGATGAATCCGGCAGCGGGCAGGTTGATGCCGCGCACGGCGTCAATCAGATCGGCGCCGCGAGTGAGTCCGGGCCACGCATCAGGCGCCGTGAAGTCGGCGAGAGTCGCCGGTTGCGCTGCGAACGTGTTGGTTTCGTGCTGGAAGCCGCCGACAGCCAGGCGCATATGATCGGGGGGGCGACTGGCTAACTGGCCGACCCGTGTGCGGGCCGGAGGAGGTCGGTCACGATGCCGCCTTGCTGGCTTCGAGTATGGCCGGCTCGACGGGGGCGGAGGCAATCCGATTGCGGCCGAGGCATTTGGAGCGGTACAGCGCCCGGTCAGCCCCACGCAGCAGATCATCCGCGGTTGCCATCATGGGCGGCACAACCGTGGAGACACCAGCGCTGATGGTGACGCGGCCGTGGGTCGTGACGTCGAATGGAATCGCTTCGCGCCAGATGCGTCGGCGCAGGCGTTCGGCATAAAGGGCGGCGCGGCGGGCATCGAGCCCCGGCAGCACGATGGCGAATTCCTCGCCGCCGTAGCGTGCAACGAAATCGCCGGCGCGTCGGAACGTCTCGTTGAGCGTCCGGGCGACGCTGCGCAGCACGTCATCGCCGCGAGCATGACCGTAGGTATCGTTGAATTTCTTGAACTCGTCGAGATCGAGAAAGACCAGCGACAGCGGCACGCCGTCGCGGCGTGCACGACGCAGTTCACGCTCCAGTTCGCGATCGAAGTGCCTGCGGTTCGCCACCCCCGTCAGCGCATCGACCGTAACGAGACGGCGCAGGCGCTGGTTCGCGGTTTCGAGCGTCAGTCGCAGCTGCGTTAGCTCACGATTGCGCGCCTCGAGCGAGCGGGTCCGCTCGCTGACGCGCTCCTCCAGCTGCGCGTGTATGGCTTCGAGCTGTGCTTCGATGCGCCGCCGCTCGTCGAGCTCGACTTCAAGGGCCTGGGTGCGCTGGGCGATGCGGGCGTGGGTGCGCCACAGGTGCAGGATGCCGACGGCAACGACGAGCGCCAGCGCAGCAATGGCGATCCAGCCGGAAACGGCAACTGAGGAGTCGACCAGCGAGTTCACTGCCGATTCCATTGCGTGCGCAACCTCGTTCGTGGATACCGCGGGTCGTCGTCTGCGGGATGGCGCCTTCGAGCAAGCTTCACATCCGAAGATTTTTGCGCCGGACGTCTGCAGCTGCATCGATCGCGTGGGCGCAACGGACCGACGCGCGTATGAAACCACACCCCAGGCGGCGGGGCACGGCGCATATTCCGTACGGGCTGCGCGGCCGAACGCATGCGTACTGCACGCTCGTGAAGCAGTTTTCAAGGCTATTTCTCAAAGTTGGCTTGACGCCTCTGATCTGCCTGAGGAAACTTGCCGCCGCCCACTCGCATGCTGCCGCGCCCCATGACCCAGTCTGTCCAGACTTCGCACGATCGCTTCGCGAGTTTCGCGGACTTCTATCCGTACTACCTGTCAGAGCACCGCACGCCGATGTGTCGTCGCCTTCATTTCATCGGTACGACGCTCGTACTGACGGTGCTCGTGCTGGCGATTGCGCTGCAGAACCTGTGGCTGCTGTTCGCCATTCCCGTCGTCGGCTATGGATTCGCGTGGGTCGGGCATTTTTTCTTCGACAGGAACCGGCCTGCGACCTTTTCACACCCGTTCTACAGCCTGTTGGGGGACTTCGTCCTGTTCCGCGACATGCTCGTCGGACGCATTCGCTTCTGAAGAATCTCCATCTATGAGTCGTCCTGCCATCGATCGCGCGTTCGAGCGCCGCCTCGCGTCGCTCATCAATATGCGCGAAGGCGGTCTGCTGCAGGGCGGACTGAAGGGCGTGGAGAAGGAATCGCTGCGTGTCCGTCCGGATGGCACGCTGGCATCGACGCCGCATCCGCGATCACTGGGATCGGCGCTGACGCACGAATCCATCACCATGGATTACTCGGAGTCGTTGATCGAACTGGTCACGCCCGCGTTTTCCCAATCGTGGGAGCTGCTGCAGTTTCTGTGCGACCTGCATCAATTCGTTTACCGGCATCTCGGCGACGAACTGCTCTGGGCAACCAGCATGCCCTGCAACCTCAATGGCGATGCCAGCATTCCTGTCGCGCACTTCGGCAGTTCCAATATCGGGCGCATGAAAGAGGTGTACCGGCTCGGCCTCGGGCATCGCTACGGCCGCATGATGCAGGCCATCTCCGGCGTGCATTTCAACTATTCGTTCCCATCGGCGCTCTGGCCGGTCCTCGCCGATGCCATGCAGGAACGCAGTGCCGGCCAGGATTTCATTTCGGCGCAGTATTTCGGGTTGCTGCGCAATTACCGGCGGCATGGCTGGCTGATCCTGTACCTGTTCGGCAATTCGCCGGCGCTCTGCAGTTCGTTCGTCAAGGGGCGTGAGCACTCGTTGCAGGAATTCAGTCCCGGCACCCTGTACGAACCTTATGCGACGTCGCTACGCATGTCCGACCTGGGCTATCGCAACAAGAATCAGGCGGGTGTGCACATCTCGGTGAACGGCCTGGATGACTATGTGCGCGACCTGAATGCCGCAGTGAGCACGCCGAATCCCGATTACGAAAAAATCGGCATAAAGGTGGACGGCGAGTATCGCCAGCTCAACGCCAATCAGCTGCAGATCGAGAACGAGTACTACAGCTACATCCGTCCGAAGCGCGTGACCCGTTCCGGCGAGCATCCAAGCCAGGCGCTGCGCCGCGGCGGGGTTGAATACGTGGAATTCCGCGCGCTGGATGTGAGCGCTTTCGACCCGGTCGGCGTGAATCAGCACAAGCTGCGTTTTCTGGAAGCCTTTGCTGCGCTGTGCCTGCTGAAGGACAGCTCGCCGATCGACTCCCAGGAAGACAGCACGCTGGACATCAACCATTCCGTCATCGCGCATCGCGGCCGGGAGCCCGGCCTGCAATTGAACCGCAATGGGCGGCCGGTAGAGTTCCGCACATGGGCGCTGGAGCTGATCGATTCAATGCGAGGCATCTGCGAACTGCTCGACGAGGGCAACCCGCAGCGACCCTATGCTGCCGCGCTGGAACTGCAGGAAGCCAAGATCAGCGATGCGGCGCTGACACCCTCGGCGCGCACGTTGCAGGAGTTGCGCACGACCGGCGAATCATTCGCGCAGATGGCCTTGCGCATGTCGAACGTGCACAAGAACTATTTTCTCGATCTCTATCCGCCCAACGAACAGCGTCTCGCCCAGTTCGCGGATCAGGCCGAGGAATCGTTGCGCAAGCAGGAAGCCATCGAACGCGCCGACACGATGACGTTCGACCAATATCTTGCGAGCTATTTTCGGCGTTGAATCCGCCGGCGCCCCTCACTGGCGTGCATCCATTCCGATGCCGCAGTCGCAGCAAAGTGCAGACAACTCCATCCAGCGAGACGACAGGTCGCGGCGAAACTTTAGTCACGTAAACGTGGGAATTGGTCATAACCTCCTCAGTGCTTCGCAAAGTGAGAACTGCGCACTCCGGGAAAAGCGTAAGGAGCCCCTAGACTGTTCCCCTACTAGCAAACAGGCATATTCAGGGATGAATTTGGACTTCCATGAGCAGCACACAAGAGACCATCAGCAGTCAGATGCACGGCGTCGCCTCGGCGGCGAATGCCGATGATCTGGGCGAGCACCTGGGCACGACGAAGGTGACGGAAACGGCAAGTGGCTGGGACGCCTATGAGGTGTGGCGACGCTTCATCAAGGAAGCCCGCGATCGCCGCGAAGCGGTGCGCATTGCAGCATCGGTGAAGTAGCCCCGCGCCGCACCGGTCGAAGAACAATTACGCTGCTCGAGAGCCTATAGATAGCGGTCAGAAACCCTGACCCGCTTGTGGGTGGTTGCGATTTACCGGTAACGTTATGTCACCGGGCGCGCGGCGGACCGTGAGAGTCCCCAAGTCCGCGCGTTCCAAAAAAACTCCATGCGCGACCACACTCGTTCGAAGATCCCGCAATCCTCACGGACGCGCGTCCCGGCGGGTGCCCCTGTCGAGTCGCCGCATGCATTGCAATTGGAACGGGGCTTCAAAGGCCTGCGCTTCGACGCGCCGCTGGAGCACGAATTCCGCTCCGTGTTCCGCGCCGAATCGCAGCCGCAGATTCGGCGCAACCTCTGGATTGCCCTGGTCATCGTGGTGGGCTTCTCCTGGATGACCCACCTGGTGCTCGACGCCGAGGTCAACCGGCTGATGAACCAGATCCGGATCATCATGTTTGCGCCGATCCTGGGCATCGGGCTGCTGCTGGTGCGCCTGGAGCTGTATCACCGCTATTACGCGCTGGCCTGCCAGGTTCTGGCGCCAATTTTCGGCGGCGGTGTCGCGGTCCTGGCGGTCATTGCGGCGCTGCATGGCGTGAACCTGATTTCCACGGTCGTCATCATGACGATCTTCATCTACTTCATGCTCGGCATGCTCTTCACTGCGGCGCTGGTCAGCGCGCTGCTCGTCGCCGCTTCCTATCTGTTGGCCGCCACGATCGCTGGAGTGCCTGCGGCCACGATCATCGTCGACCTCGTCGTCCTGGCCTCGGCCAATGTGATCGGTGCGATGGTGCGTTACACGATGGAACGCACCAATCGCACCAATTATCTCGAAGAGCAACTGCTGATCGAGACCGCGAGCCGCGATGGGCTGACCGCTATCCACAACCGGCGCTATTTCGATGACCACATGGATTGCATCTGGCTGCAGGCCATCCGCGAGCAGGCGCCGCTTGCGTTGCTGCTGATCGATATCGACCATTTCAAGGCCTACAACGACCGTTACGGCCATCAGGCCGGCGACGAATGCCTGCGACGCGTGGCGCACTCCCTGACCCGAACCGCTCGCCGTCCGCTGGACGTGACAGCGCGTTATGGCGGCGAAGAATTTGCCATCGTGCTGTTCGATACACGGCGCGATCATGTCGAAGAACTGGCCCGCCGTATCCAGGCGGGGATCGAATCGCTCGGGATCGAGCACGCGGCTTCCCCGCAAAGCGGTCGCCTGACAGTGAGTATCGGTGCGGCCTGTGTGCAGCCACAGAACGGCCGCAGCCATTTCGGCTTCATCCAGCTGGCTGACGAGGCGCTGTACGCCGCCAAGGAACGCGGCCGCAATTGCGTCGTGGTCATGGATAGGGAATACGCTGATCTATCCACCGGCTCTTTTCGCAAATCCGCGGGCCGCAGCCGCGTCTAGGTCGTCGAGCGCGCCGTTCAGGCGCAAATGCAACAGCTTGCGGCGATATCTCGATAAGCTGGCCTTGCTCTTGCAGGAGCAGGTGCCGGACTATCATCGGCAGCTCCCCACTGCGCGTAGCGCAGTCCCAATCAATCCAGATTCCGGCAGTCCTGCCTTCCGCTCCGGCCGAGGGTGGGTGCCGCCGATCGCCTTTGGACTATTGTCTCGAGTCAGCCATGTCAGATTCATCGCCGCTTTCGCCTCGTCCCATCAAGGCCCTGCTCGTCGCCAATCGCGGCGAGATCGCCATTCGTGTCATGCGCGCCGCGGCCGAACTGGGGATTCGCACGGTGGCGATCTACTCGCAGGAGGATCGCTTTTCCCTGCATCGCATGAAGGCGGACGAGAGCTACCAGGTGGGCGCAGGCAAGGGTCCGGTCGAGGCGTATCTCGATATCGCCGACATCGTCCGTGTGGCCAGGGCCGCCAAGGTCGATGCGGTCCATCCGGGGTACGGATTCCTGTCCGAGAACCCCGAATTCGCCGAAGCCTGTGCCGCTGCGGGAATCATCTTCGTCGGTCCGACGCCCGAGATCATGCGTCGCCTCGGCAACAAGGTCATGGCGCGGAATCTGGCCGTGTCTGCCGGCGTGCCCGTCATGCCGGCGACGCCGCCGCTGCCGCGAGACGATGAGGAAATCATCCGGCTTGCGCGCCAGGTGGGATTCCCGGTGATGCTGAAGGCCAGCTGGGGCGGCGGCGGGCGCGGCATGCGCATCGTCGAACAGGAAAGCGATCTCAAGGAGATGGTCGCGACCGCACGGCGCGAAGCGAAGGCGGCATTCGGCAACGACGAGGTGTATCTGGAGAAGCTGGTGCGCCGCGCGCGTCACATCGAAGTCCAGCTGCTCGGCGACTCGCAGGGCAATCTCGTGCACCTGTTCGAGCGCGACTGCACGGTGCAGCGTCGCAATCAAAAAGTGGTCGAGCGTGCGCCAGCGACGTTCTTCACCGATGAACAGCGTCAGTCATTGTGCGAGGAAGCGCTGAAGATCGGCAGGGCGGTGCGCTATCTGAACGCCGGCACCGTCGAATTCCTGCAGGACGCCGATACGGGCAGGTTCTATTTCATCGAGGTCAATCCGCGCGTCCAGGTCGAACATACGGTCACCGAAGCCGTGACGGGCATCGACATCGTGCGGGCGCAGCTGCGTATTGCCGCGGGCGCGATCATCGGCAGCCCCGACAGCGGCGTGCCTGAGCAGAAGGACATCCGGCTGAATGGCTTCGCCATGCAGTGCCGTGTCACGACCGAGGATCCGGAGAACAACTTCACGCCGGACTATGGTCGCATCACGGCGTATCGCAGCCCGGCCGGTTTCGGCATCCGTCTGGATGCGGGCACGGCGTATGCGGGCGCGATCATCACGCGTTCCTACGACTCGCTGCTGGTGAAAGTGACGGCCTGGTCGCCCACGCCGCAGGAGACGATCGCGCGCATGCATCGCGCACTGTGGGAATTCCGGGTGCGTGGCGTGGTGACCAATCTGCGCTTCCTCGACCAGCTGATCATGCATCCGGATTTCGCGTCGGCGGAGTACACGACCAAGTTCATCGATCAGACGCCGGACCTGTTCCGCTTCCCGCGCAAGCGCGATCGCGCGACGCGACTGCTGAACTTCATCGGCGAAGTGGTCGTGAATGGCAACCCGGAGGTCAAGGGGCGGGTACGACCGGCGCGACTGGTCAATCCCAAACTGCCGCAAGTTGCACTGCCGCCGCCCGCGGCAGGCACGAAGCAACGGCTGGAAGCGCTGGGCCCGGAGAAGTTCGCGGACTGGATGCTGGAGCAGAAAGCCGTATTGCTGACCGACACGACGATGCGTGATGCGCATCAGTCGCTGCTGGCCACGCGCTTTCGCACGCGCGACATGGCTGCCATCGCGCCGCACTACGCGAGCCTGCTGCCGAACCTGTTCTCCATGGAATGCTGGGGCGGCGCGACCTTCGACGTCTCGATGCGCTTCCTCAACGAATGTCCGTGGGAGCGGCTGCACGCGCTGCGCGAAGCCATGCCAAACCTGCTCCTGCAGATGCTGCTGCGCGGCTCCAATGCGGTGGGCTACACCAACTATCCCGACAATGTCGTGCAGTACTTCGTGAGGCAGGCGGCGACCTCGGGCATCGACGTGTTCCGTGTGTTCGATTCCCTCAACTGGGTGCCGAACATGCGCGTCGCGATGGACGCCGTGCGCGACGCCGGCAAGTTGTGCGAAGCCGCGATCTGCTACACCGGCAATCTCTCCGATCCAAAACAGACCAAGTACGACCTGAAGTACTACCTCGCACTCGCGCGCGATCTGAAGGCCGCGGGTGCGCACATTCTGGGTATCAAGGACATGGCGGGGCTGTGCCAGCCGCGTGCGGCCTTCACGCTGGTCAAGGCGTTGAAGGAGGAGACCGGCCTGCCGATCCATTTCCATACGCATGACACGAGCGGCATTGCAGCTGCGAGCGTGCTGGCGGCGATCGATGCGGGTGCCGATGCGGTCGATGGCGCAATGGATTCGATGAGCGGGCTCACCTCGCAACCGAATCTCGGTTCCATCGCCGAAGCGCTGCGTCACGGTCCGCGCGATACCGGGGTCGATCTCGAGAATCTGCGAACACTGTCGTCGTACTGGGAACAGGTCCGTCGCTGTTACTCCGCATTCGAAAGCGACCTGCGATCCGGTGCCTCCGAGGTCTATGTTCACGGCATGCCCGGCGGGCAGTTCACCAACCTGCGCGAGCAGGCGCGTTCACTCGGGATCGACGACGTCCGCTGGCCCGAAGTGGCGCGCGCCTATGCACAGGTCAACGAGATGTTCGGCGATATCGTCAAAGTGACGCCGACATCGAAGGTCGTGGGCGACATGGCGCTGATGATGGTGACCAGCGGCCTGTCGGCGCAGCAGGTGCTCGATCCGCAGGCCGACATCGCCTTTCCTGAATCGGTGATCTCGCTGTTCCGCGGCGACCTGGGCCAGCCGTACGGCGGTTTTCCGCCGGCATTGCAGCAGAAGATACTGAATGGCGCCAAGCCGCTGACCGTGCGTCCGGGGGAAGTGCTGCCGCCGACCGATCTCGCCAAGGCGCGTGCCGAGGCGACCGGGAAAACCTGGCGCGAAATCACCGATGATGAGTTCGCGTCCTACCTCATGTATCCGAAGGTCTTCCTCGACTACATGCAGGCGCGACTCGAATATGGCCGGGTCAGTGTCATGCCCACGCCGCTCTTCTTCTACGGCATGGAGCCGGGCGATGAAGTCACGGTGGAGATCGAACGCGGCAAGAGCCTCATCATGCGCTTCCTCGCCACCAGCGAAAGCCACGACGATGGCACGCGCACCGTGTTCTTCGAACTCAACGGCCAGCCGCGCTCGGTCAAAGTGCCGGACCGCAGCCAGGTCGCGCTCAAGCCGCCGCGACGCAAGGCCGATCTTGCCAACGCCAATCACGTCGCTGCGCCGATGCCCGGCACGGTTGCGGCAGTGGCCGTGGCGCAGGGTGCCCACGTCGCCCGTGGCGATCTGCTGCTGACGATCGAAGCGATGAAGATGGAAACATCGGTGCGCGCCGATCGCGACGCAACCATCGCCGAGATCGTCACCCACGCGGGCGAGGCGATCGATGCGAAGGACCTGCTGGTGGTGCTGGCTTGAGGGAGCCAAGATCGGGAAGTAACCGCATAGAACGCACAGAACGCAAAGACTGAGAAATCTCTTAGGGGAAGTCTGATTAACTCCAGATCCGTCATTCCAGTTGGTCACGGTAGTGACGAATTAATCAGAGGTTCCTTAAGCAGGAGCGCCAAGGAAACAAGCAGCACTTCGGGCTGCTGTTTCCTTCGTTTGCGTTCTATGCGGTTACTCTTGAATCTCCTACGTCCCGATCTCATCGATCGGACCCGGCATGCCGACGGCGAAGCCCTGGGCGTAGTCCACGCCCAGGTCGCGCAGCTTGTCCAGCACGGCGGTGCTCTCGACGGACTCGGCCACGACTTTCTTGCCCATGACGTGACCGATGTCGGTGATGGAGCGGACCGTCTCCAGGTCGACGGGATCGGTCGTGATGTTGCCGACGAACAGACCGTCGATCTTGACGAAATCCACGCTCAGGGCCTTGAGATAAGCGAACGACGAGACGCCACTGCCGAAGTCGTCGAGGCTGAAGGCGCAGCCGAGCGCGCGCAGCCCGGCGATCAATTGATTCGCGCGCGTCAGGTTGCCGATCGCCGCCGTTTCCGCAATGTCGAAGCCGATCTTGTGCGCCGAGACATGTGTCTTGCGCAGCAACTCGCGGATGAATTCCAGCGACAGCGGATCGCCGACGGAATCGCCGGAGAGGTTCACGAACAGTCGCGCGATGCGCTCGGAGCGTTGCCGATTCGACGCCAGCCATCCCAGCGCCGCGGTGATCACCCAGCGATCGAGCCGTTGCGACAGGTTGTAACGTTCGACCGACGGCAGGAAGGCGCCGGGTGGCACGATGCGGCCCGACTCATCGCGCATGCGCAGCAGCAGTTCGTAGTTGCGTAACCCGCCAGTATTGATCACGGGCACGATGGCCTGCGCTTCGAGAAAGAACTGGTTCTCTTCGAGTGCGCGTTTCACCCGCGCGACCCACTGCACCTCGCCGTGACGCTGCGCCACGAGGGTGTCGTCCTCGCGGTAGACGTGAATGCGACTGCGCCCCTGGTCTTTCGCCGCATAGCACGCGGCATCCGCTGCCTGGAGCAACTGTGTGATGCGACGGAACGCAGCCGTCACCGGCACGACGCCGATACTGGAGCCGACCGAGAACGTGCTGTTGCCCC
Source organism: Povalibacter sp. (assembly GCF_036520495.1). Taxonomy (GTDB): domain Bacteria; phylum Pseudomonadota; class Gammaproteobacteria; order Steroidobacterales; family Steroidobacteraceae; genus Steroidobacter. The sequence continues at coordinate 96,193 of NZ_DATDJO010000061.1, forward strand.
AGACGAACTGGTGCTGTTCGATGGCGCGCAGCAGTCCGGTGGCGACAGCCGTCGCGTCGTCGAGTGGGCAGTTGTGCAGCAACAGGCCGAACTCGTCGCCGCCGAGGCGTGCCAGTGTGTCGTTGCTGCGCACGCGTGCCTGCAGTGTCTGTCCGAGCTGCCGCAGCAGTTCATCGCCGGCCACGTGACCACAGCTGTCGTTGATGATCTTGAACTGATCGAGATCGAGGTAACAGAGAGCGTGCGTGGCGTTGTTGGCCTGTGCGGTGTCGAGCGCGCTCTGCAGGCGTGATTCGAACTCGCGTCGATTGATCAACCCGGTCAAGGCATCGTGACTGGCTTCGTAGGAGAGCTGGCGCGAGAGTTCGTGCGCCTCGGTGATGTCTGTCAGTGTGCCTTCGTAGTAGATCGCGTGTCCCTGTTCGTCGCGTACTGCACGCGAGTTCTCCAGCACGACGATACGTCGCCCATCCTTGCGGCGCAGCGTCAGTTCCGCATTCCGGATCTCCCCCGACGCCGCCATCGCCCGCATCCAGTTATCGCGATCGCCGGCGTACATGTAGAGGTCGCGAGCGATGTTGAGCTCGAGCAATTCGTCTTCGGAGGAATAACCCAGCAGCCGCACCAGCGCAGGATTCGCCGCCATGAAGTGGCCGGTCGGCGTGGTCTGAAACACGCCGGCTACCACATTCTCATACAGCTCGCGATAGCGTGTTTCCGATGCCTTCAGTGCCAACAGGGTATGCGTACGCTCCGTGGCATAGCGCAGTGCTTTGCCAAGCAGATTGCTGACGACCTGTTGCTTGATCAGGTAGTCGAGCGCGCCGCGCTCGACAGCTTCGATCCCCAGGTCCTCATCGGCCTGGCCGACGAGGACAATGACGGGATACGGCCCCGCCTTCGGTTGCAGGCGGAGAAACGTGGTGATGCCGAGGCTGTCGGGCAGGTTGAGGTCGATGACGATGACATCGATCCGCCCCTGCCGGATGCGGGCGAGCCCGGCGGCAAAGGTCTTTGCGACTTCGAGGTGGTAAGGTCCGGAGCGCAGCTCGGCGAGCTCCCCTCGAATGAGTTGCTCGTCTTCCGGGTGAGCATCGACCAGGAGAACCGTCGTGGCGTCCATGTGCGGCGAAGATTACAACGCCGGGCGACCACAGGCGACAGTAGCGGTTGCCGCGCTCCTAGCATCAAGGCCACAGTCATTGGTTAGAATCCGTGCATGACGTTACTTCGAGTCGCCGAGCCGCAGGAGGAGCGGGCCCAGCGTCTGGAACGCGAGTTCCAGGCCGTGCTCGATGCGGCAGTCGACGCGGTGGTGTTGTTCGACCACGAGGGGCGCATCGAACTGCTGAATCACGCCGGCGAGCGCATGTTCGGCTACAAGGAGGAGGACGTCGTCGGTCTCAAGGTCAACATCCTGCTGCCGGAGCCCTATCGCTCACAGCACGACGACTACCTGAGGCAGTACATCGAAGCGGGCGAGCCGCGCATCGTCGGTATCGGCCGCGAGTTGCTGGCCAAGCGGCGCGACGGCAGCGAGTTCTCGGCCGAGCTGGCCATTGGCCGCGTCCAGGGAACGGATCCGCCGCGCTTCGCCGGCTTCATCCGCGACATCACGGTGAGGCGCAATGCCGAAGAGGCCCTGCGGCGCAGCGAAGCACAGCTGACCATTGCGCAGGAGATCGCCAATCTCGGCAACTACGTGATCCACTTCGACGGCCGGTTCGAGGACTACTGGTCGCCGCATCTTTATCGGGTGCTGGGCCGGCGTTACGGCGAGCGCTACATCGGCGTTTACGAATACCTGGAACCGATGGTCCATGCGGCCGATCGCACTCGCTGGCAACAGATGCGCGGCGATCTTGCCGCCGGGGCGCGCTCGGCCGACATCGAATACCGCATCATTCATCCCGACGGCTCGCTGCGCTATGTCCACCACATTGCGCAGACAACCTATGGCCCGGACGGTCGCGCATTGCGGCAGGTCGGTACGCTGCACGATATTACCGATCGGCGACGTGCCGAAGACGAAGCGCGCCAGATGCAGGACCGCATCGCCCACTTCGGCCGCATTTCGACCATGGGTGAAATGGCCGCCGGCATTGCACACGAAGTGAACCAGCCGCTCACGGCGATCGCCACGTTCGCGCAGGCCTGCCAACGGTTGATCGCCACCGGCGATGTCGAGATGAGCGAGATCACCTATGCGCTCGATCAGATCAGCACGCAGGCACTGCGCGCTGGCGAAGTGATCCGCCGCCTGCGCAGCTTCGTGAAGAATCGCGAGGTGCGCCGTGAGCCCATGGAGGCCAACCGGCTGCTCGATGACGTACTGATGCTGGCGCAGACGGACGCCCATCATCACGGTGTACGTCTGATCCTCGAGCCGTGCGACAACCCGCCGTACGTCCAGGCCGACGCCGTCCAGATCCAACAGGTGATCCTGAACCTGGTGCGCAACAGCATCGACGCCATGCAGGAGATCGCCGAGCCGCAGCGGGAAATTCTGTTGCGCACCCAGATCGATGCCGAAGGCGACGTCGAGTTCATGGTGGCGGATCGCGGCGCAGGAGTGGCCTCGAGCGTGGCCACCGATCTGTTCAATCCATTCTTCACGACGAAGCCCGGCGGTACCGGACTCGGTCTTTCCATCAGCCGCTCCATTGTGCGCGCTCACGGCGGCAAGCTGTGGTGCAGCGCCAATCCGGGCGGCGGAGCGCGTTTTTTCTTCACGTTGCCGGCAGCGCCGGCGCCAGCAGGGAGTTGAGCGATGAGGCCAAATTCCAATAACACGCGTCCGACCATTTTCGTGGTCGACGACGATTCAGCAGTGCGCGATGCCTTGAAGCTGTTGCTGCGTTCGGTCGGTCAGGCGGTGGAGACGTACGCGTCGGGACAGGAGTTCGTCGAAGCGTACAGCGAGGATCGGCCTGGATGCCTGGTGCTCGACATCCGCATGCCGGGCATGTCAGGGCTCGAGCTGCAACAGAAGCTCAATGAGCGTCATTCCATTCTGCCGATCATCTTCATCACCGGTCACGGCGATGTGCCGATGGCCGTGGAAGCGATGCAGGCGGGCGCCGTCGACTTCATCCAGAAGCCGTTCCGCGATCAGGACCTCATCGATCGAATCAATCAGGCACTGGAGAAGGACAACAACAATCGCGCTGCGCTGGGCGAGCGCAACGACATTCGTCATCGCCTCGAAACGCTCACGCCGCGCGAACGCGAAGTGCTGGATCTCGTCGTGCATGGCAAGGCGAATAAAGTCATCGCCGGCGATCTGAAACTCAGCCAGCGAACGGTCGAAATCCATCGTGCGCGTGTCATGGAGAAAATGCAGGCATCGTCACTCGCGCATCTCGTGCGCATGGTGCTCGAAGTCGGACAGGCATGAGCAGAAAAGGATTGCCGCAAGAGACTGCAGAGATACCTGCTGCTTTTATGCGGTCTTTTGCGGCCTCTTGGATGCATCTCGTGATGCGTGATTCCGCGTGATTTCCGATTGATGCGTTGCGAGTAATGCGGCGATTGAGTTCGCTCATCATCACTTCACTTATTATTGCGGCGTTGCACTTGCGCCCACTGCGTTCGACGCCGCGTTTTGCAGATTGTTTTTAAGTACAAGTGCGAACTTCTCGAAAGGCGCCGCGCGACCAACCATAGCGCCCATGCGACCACGGCCCACAAGCGATTCCACCGCCCCCAATCCTCCCTGCGGCTCGGATGTCTCTTGCACAGTGGCCGTGGCCGCTTTTTTTCATACAGAACCTCCGTGGCCACCCGCCCCATCGTTGCCGTGATCGAAGCAGACGCGAGGGACCGCCGAACGCTTTGCTCGCTGCTCAGCTCTCTCAATGCCGAGATCCAGGATTTCGATAGCGCCGAGAGCTATCTGGCGGGACGCGACGGTGCGCTGGGCTGCCTCATCACCGAAGTCGCGTTGCCAGGAATGTCAGGTCTCGATCTGCTGCGGCTCTTGCGCGCCAACGGCACGCCCCCGCCGATCATTCTGCTCGGGGAGGAGTCCGATGTGCGTGCGGCGGTAACAGCCATGCGCGAAGGCGCTGTGGATTTCATCGAGAAGCCGCATGTCGATATCGCCATCCTGAGACGGGTGGCGTACCTGCTGGATCATCATCAGGGCCTGATGCACTGAGAGGACAAAGCGACGCGAGCGACGAAGGTCACGAAGGCGGCCTCAGATGCCAGCGTCACTTGCGTGACCCTCGCGACTTTCGTTACTTGATCAGCTCAGCGCGCGGATCGAACGGCAGTTCCTTCTGCATGCGTTCGTACAGTTCCTTCGCTTCCGCCGTGTCTGCCGGGGGCAGCACGATCTTCAGCACGACATATTGATCGCCGGGCGTCGGTCCCGGCAGACCGCGTCCGCGCAGGCGCAGCTTCTGGCCAGTCTTCGCGTTCGGCGGAATGCGCAGATCGACGGTGCCGGCGAGCGTCGGTGTCGGCACCGTGGCGCCGAGTGCCGCTTCCCATGGCGCAATGGGGAGCGTGAGCGTGAGGTCGCGTCCCTCCGCCTGATACAGGCGATGGGGTTTGAAACCGATCTCCAGATACAGGTCGCCCGCGCGTCCGCCGCCCGCGCCGGCGCTGCCCTGGCCACCCAGGCGTATCTTCTGGCCTTCGAGCACACCCGCAGGAATCGTGACCTTCAACGTGCGCGGCTTGACGACGACATGGCCTTGTTCGTCGAGCTGCGGCGCCTTGAGTTCGATGTTGCGCACGCCGCCGCGAAACGCATCCTCGATATCGATCTGGATTTTCGCTGCGTGGTCTTCACCGGTCGACGCGAAGCCGCCGCCGAAGCCACCGCCGCCGTGCTGGCTGCGAAAGGTGCTGCGCTGGCCGAAGAGCGAGGAGAAGAAGTCGCTGAAACCGGAATCCTCGCGGTCACCGCCGAAGCCGGTCGTGAATTCGAAGTCGCGACCCCAGTCGGGTGGCGGCGTGAAGTCCTGGCCCTGGCGCCAGTTGGAGCCGAGCTGGTCGTATGCCGCGCGTTTTTCCTGATCCTTGAGAACTTCGTAGGCTTCCTGCACTTCCTTGAACTTGGCCTCCGCGTTGGGTTCCTTGCTGACGTCCGGGTGATATTTGCGCGCAAGCCGGCGATAGACGCGCTTGAGTTCGTCCTGCGTGGCGTCGCGTTCGACACCCATGATCTTGTAGTAGTCCTTGTAATCCATAGCTTCGCCCGTGAAAGCGCCAGATACCTCGCAGCCGCCGAGGGGAATGTAGCGCCAGAATTGATGGCGTGGAGCGGGGATTTCAAGCCCGCGCTGGCACGGTGAGTACTCAGCCGGGACTGAGTGGCGTCCGGCGATGACGCAAACCGGCCAATGTGCCGAGGGCGGCGATCAGCAGCCAGCTACCCGAGCCGCCGCCGCCGCCTTTGCGCGCAGGGCGTGCGTCGGGCGATGGCACGACGCTGATGCTCTGCTCGGCTGCGTCGTTCCCCGCGCCTGGATCGACGTAGCTTCCGGACACCGCGGTCTTCAGGTTGGCGGCGCCGGTCGTAAGTGCGTGGAGCGTCAGGGTCCCAGTGGCTGACTGGCCGGCAGCGAGTGATGGCAAGGTGCACTGAGCCGAAGCGCCGGCAACCGAGCAGACCCCACCGGCGATTTCGCCAGCGGTGATGGTAACGCCCCCCGATACGTTCGCAGCAACGACGACCGACTCGACATCGATAGCCGACTCATTGGTGATCGTGAAGCTGGCCGTTACCGTCGTGCCCGCGACGACCGAGACGGGAGCCTGAGCGCTGACCGACACATCGGCTTCCTGCTCGATGCTCAAGGTGCCGTCGCCGACGTTATTGTCAGTTTGCCGATCGGCGGCGGCGTAAACCCGGGCCGAGATGGAATTGCTGCCGAGCACGTCGCTGCGCAATGTCATCTGGACCGTGCGGCTGCCGCTCGCCGGGATGTTGCCCATGCCGCATTGAATGCGCCCCGCTCGGCTGGTGCAGGTGCCGCCGGCAACGAATACTTCCTCGATTACGACGACGGGCGGCAGCCAGAGCGTGACGTCGCTGTCGTACGCGACCGAGCCGCCGATGTTGTTGACCGTCAGTTCCCAGTTGAAAGGCGCGCCAACGGCGTGACTGCTGGTGCCGAGATCGAGGGGAATCTGCAGATCCGGCGCCGTGAGCGGAAGCAGGCAGCTCGCGGCCTGGATGCGCGGACGGATCTGCTCGAGACTGCAATCGGAGAACGTCGTCGCGTTGGTGCTGACCGACGGCGACATCAGATGCTGGCCTTGCGGAGTGGCAGCGCATTCCTTCTCGCCATCGTGTGGCGCGCCGAAGTTGTGGCCGATTTCGTGCGCCGTCACCAGCGCATCGATCGTGACCGCGCGACTTGTCTGGGTGAGCCCGACGCCATAGCGGCTCCCGCAGAGCGAGGCGTTATAGGCGATGCCTACGGTCTGGCCGTCCAGATCGCGACCCGTGAACAGATGTGTCAGGCCGCGGGCGCGCAACACCGGTGTGCGTTGGCGCAGCAGGCCGAGTTCATCCACCAGCGTACCGGGAGTCGTCGTCGACGACAGTTGGCTCGCGACAGAGTCGTTGATATTGAAGGTCGGGATCTGGATCTCGAGCTGCAGTTGCGAGGTATAGATGCCATCGACGATGTTGATGCGGCTCAGGATCTCGTCGCGCGCCTGCCGATCGCTGGCATAGCGGGCACGGAACAGGTCGTCCGCGAGCGCAGAGAGTTCGAGGCGGAGCGCCGCGCCCGTGGCTTGCATGATGACGGGCGAGGTCTTCAGTTCCTGCAGCATCTGCGAGTACGCAGCCTTACCCGATTGCGCGCTGGGCGACGGCGCATCACTGCAGAATGTGCCGCCGGCCGGCACCTCGGTATCCGCAAGACGAAAGATGATCGTGTCGCCCGTCTCGTCCCCGGCATCGCCCAGTGCGGCTGAGGAATCCACCAGGTAGAGCTCACGACCATCCCAGAGCGCGCCGCGAATGTCCTGTGCCTTGGCGCTCATTCGTACCCAGGAACCGGGCACGTTCTCGATCACGCCCTGGTACAGCGTCAGCGCAGGACCGTCGCCCTGGTTCGAACTCGATGCCATCAATCGCTGGTTCGACTCCAGCAGCAGGCTGAAGCGACGGCCATAGGCGTCGAACTTGAGAGTGCGCAGGCTGCCCGTGGATGACTTCGCTGCGCCGGGTGGGTGGGACGCTGAGAGAGGACGGAAGGGTTCATGCGCGAGGATTCGCAGCGCGCCGACGTCGGACGTCGCGGCGGCAACCGTCATTGGCAGTGCAAGCGCGGCGCATACGACAATTTCCGGCAACCAGCCGGTAAGGCTTCCCCAGCGAACCTGCATCCCGCGCCCTTCTGAATTGAATCAGGTGACGTTGTCCCATACCGGAGCCGGATCAACAAGGAGATCCGTCGCAAAGGGCATCGGAAATACGTCAGGAAAATCAGACTGTTGCTCAACGGAGACGCAAGTCGTCCGCCTACACGCGAGGACTTGCCAGCGGCGGCACACAGCCAAGAGGCCTTGCTTGAACAGGTGATAGCGCTTGCGCTCGCACTACTATCGGGCGCGTTGCTGTGGTCGCGCTCAAAATTGGTGCGGTGTGTGTGGGATTCCGACTGCGGCCCTCTGACGCTGCTGGCCGAAACTTCGCCACTGCGCGCGGCATAAAATGTGCATTGCAAAGCCACGCTGCGGCAAGTCAGGGTATTCTGGCCACGACGCCTTAATTGCCAGCAGCGGCCGACGAAAAACCCACTTGCGTCCCGCACTCGAGACAGGAGCCACGGGGAAAATGAAACTTATCAGCGCCATCATCAAACCCTTCAAACTCGACGATGTGCGTGCCGCACTCTCGGAGATCGGTGTTTCGGGCATGACCGTCACCGAAGTGAAAGGCTTCGGGCGTCAGCGCGGACACACCGAGCTGTACCGCGGCGCCGAGTACGTCGTTGATTTCGTCCCGAAGACCCGTATCGAAGTAGCCGTCAAGGATGCGCTGGTCGATCAGGTCACCGAAGCCATCATCAATGCCGCCAAGACCGGCAAGGTCGGCGACGGCAAGATCTTCATCACCGATCTGGAGCGCGTTCTGCGTATCCGGACCGGTGAGGCGGACGATCAGGCTCTCTGATCCAATTCCGTCTGATCGCGCAGAGCGGGGGCCGCTAGCCGCCGCTCTGCGCTCCTTGCCTCGGGTCCAGCGACACCGCTGCTGAAATCCACGGCTGGACGATCAAATTGCATTGTCCCTAGACTCGTCCGGACACCATCCGAATGAGTATCTCCATGACACATGCAATCCGCTTCCACTCCTATGGCGACCCCGACGTCCTGCGTTGGGATTCTGTGGAAGTTGGCGAGCCCGGTCCGACCGAGGCCCGCATCCGGCACACCGCGGTGGGCCTGAATTTCATCGACGTGTATGAGCGCACCGGCCTGTACGCATCGCAGCTGCCGGCGATCCCGGGGCACGAAGCGGCCGGCGTGATCGAGGCGGTCGGTTCGCGCGTCAAGGATCTTGCGCCGGGCGATCGCGTCGCCTATGCGTCCGGCAGTGCCGGGGCGTATTGCCAGGCTCGCATCATGCCGGCAGAGCGGCTCGTCAAACTGCCCGCGGATATCGATGACACCAAGGCCGCTGCCGTGATGCTGAAAGGCCTGACAGTGCAGGCGTTGCTGCGACAGGTGTATCGCGTTCGTAAAAGCGACACCGTGGTGATTCATGCGGCGGCCGGCGGCGTCGGTACCATCGCCGTCCAGTGGGCCAGGCATCTTGGCGCGACCGTCGTCGCCGTCGTCGGATCAGCGGCCAAGGCGGATCTTGCCCGCTCGCTGGGAGCCGATCACACACTGCTGCTGCAGGACGATTGGGTTGCGGGCGTCAAGTCGATCACGCGCGGGCGTGGCGCCAGCGTCGTCTACGACTCCGTCGGCAAGGACACGTTCATCGGTTCTCTCGACAGCCTGCGCCCGCGCGGCATGATGGTGTCGTATGGCAACGCATCGGGTCCGGTGCCCCCGATAGCGCCGCTCGAGTTGGGCAAGCGCGGCTCGCTCTATCTGACGCGTCCTACCCTCTTTCACTTCATCGGCACCCGTAGCGCATTGCAGCGGGCGGCCAACGAGCTCTTCGATCTGATCAGCCGATCGGTGATCAGCGTGCACGTGGGGCAGACCTATCCATTGCAGGAAGCTTCCCGGGCGCATCGCGATCTGGAATCGCGACAGACCGTTGGATCGACAGTACTGCTGCCGTAGGCAAGAGAGTTGATAGCGGACAGTTGATAGTTGATAGCGAAGGGCATCGGAGGCGGAGGACCGCTTTCAACTGTCCACTGTCAACTATCAACTACTCTTCATCGTGCCGTGATCGGCACCCAGTCCGGCTGACTCGCTACCCGATCGCACCAGGCGCGCACACCCGGATACGGTTGCAGATCGAAGCCGCCTTCATGCGCGACATGTGTGTAGGCGAACAGCGAGATGTCGGCCAGCGAGTAGCGATTGCCTGCCAGATACTCGCGATCACGCAGCGTCTCTTCCAGTACGTCGAGTGCGGCGTAGCCACTTTTCTTTTTCTCGATGAGCTTTTCGCCCAGTTCGGCGCGAGTCTTGCGCAGGAAGTGAACCCAGAAGCGCACGGTGCCGATGTTCGGCTCGACGTGATATTGCTCGAAGCACATCCACTGCCACATGCACGCGCGCTCGAAGGCGTCTGCAGGGATGAGTTCCGATCCGTCCGCGAGGTAGGACACGATGGCATGGCTTTCCGGCAGAAAGCCCTTGCCTGGCACTTCCAGCACCGGGATGCGTCCGTTGGGATTCTTGGCCAGGAATTCCGGCGTGCGTGAACCGCCGTTGATGATGTCGACTTCGACCAGCTGATAGTCGATGCGCAGTTGTTTGAGGACCAGGCGGGCTTTGTAGCCGTTCCCGGAGGGCAGATAGTCATACAGGCGATACATCATTACTCCCTTGGTCAAGTCACATGGTCGTGACTTTCCGGTGCACAGCACAACACTCGCCAAGAGGCTGACACCCTGCCCGATGTCGCACCGAGTCGAACTAATCGGAGATCCCGGCTCTGCCGGGGGTGGCGGCGCCGTTGCCGCGTGAACCGATTCAGTTCATGCGCTGAGAGTGGTGGCGCCGCGAAGGATCGCGAGCGCACCGCTACGCGCGACTTCAAGAACCTCGCCGAAGCTCCCCACCTCGACGACGAACCGGTTGATTTGCGATTCACTATCAGTGAGTTGGACGGTAAAACTTTCCGCTTCGTCCGACAAGACCTGCGCGCCGGCTTTTTCCACCGACTCGTGCAATCGACCGAGCAGGCTGGGCGGCACGCGCAATTTGAGCAGCAGCAGCTCGCGCTCTACATGCTGATCGCTGGTCATGTCATCGACATTGACGACGTCGATGAGCTTCAGCGACTGCTTGACGATCTGCTGCACGACGGCTTCCGAACCGCTCGTGACCAGTGTGAGGCGCGATACCGTCGGGTCGTCCGTCGGAGCAACGTTCAGTGACTCGATGTTGTAACCGCGCGTCGCGAGCAGGCTGGTGACACGGGTCAGGGCACCGACTTCGTTCTGCAACAGAATGGAAATGATGTGGCGCTTGGTCGTCATCCTAAGGATTCCTCGAACGGGCCGGTCGGTGTCTGACCGACAGATTCAGGTCAGGTACCTCTGCGGTGTGGGTGCCATTTCCGCGGGAACGGGAGCATACGGGAAGAACTGGAAATTTCCATGGGCAGAGGCCCGTGAAGAGGCCGATCCCGGGGCCTGACCATCGGTCCGCGACATGGACGCTGAGGGGCGGGTGCTGCTAGGCTTCTTTGCAGTGCATTAGCGATGTCCGGGCCCGAAAACGGGCCATCCATTCTCCTGACTCCAGCGGGCCCGCCCTGCGGACCCACCGACGGAAAGCAACAGTCGTGAAATACGGTCAAGCCGCGCTCAACACCAGCGCTCATTCGCTTGCCGGACAGCAGATGTCTGGCGCCGACATCATCGTCCAGGTTCTGGCCGACGAAGGCGTGGATGTGGTGTTCGGTTACAGCGGCGGCGCGATCCTGCCGACCTACGACGCCATCTTTGTCTACAACCAGCAGCGGTCCGACAGCAATCAGCGCCAGATGCCGCTGATCGTACCGGCGAACGAGCAGGGCGCAGGCTTCATGGCGGCAGGCTATGCCCGCGCGAGCGGCAAGGTGGGCGTATGCATCGTCACCTCCGGCCCGGGCGCGACCAATACCGTCACGCCGGTGCGCGATTGCATGGCGGATTCGATTCCGATCGTCGTGATCTGCGGCCAGGTGCCCACCGCCGCAATCGGCAGCGATGCGTTTCAGGAAGCGCCGGTCGCCAGCATCATGGGCTCGGTCGCAAAGCACATTTTCCTCGTGACGGATCCCGCCAAGCTCGAAGCGACGATCCGCACCGCGTTCGAGATTGCACGCACCGGCCGACCCGGCCCGGTCGTCATCGACGTTCCCAAGGACGTACAGAACTGGCGCGGCACGTTCCAGGGCGCGGGCCGTCTGCCCGTGGCCGGCTATCGCCATCGCATGAATCGTCTCGTGCGCAACGTTCTGTCGGACGATCAGTGCGAAGAGTTTTTCCGGATGCTGGGTGCGGCGAAACGTCCGCTGATCTACGCCGGCGGCGGCGTGATCAATTCCGAAGGCGCCGAGGCGCTGCGCGAGCTGGCTATCGAATTCCAGATTCCGGTCGTGACCACGCTGATGGGGCTCGGCGCGGTCGACACCATGCACCCGCTGTCGATGCGCATGCTGGGCATGCACGGAGCAGCGTTCGCCAACTACGCCGTCGATGATTGCGATTTCCTGTTTGCGCTCGGCGCCCGCTTCGACGATCGGGTGGCGGGGAATCCGTCGAAGTTCGCGCCGAAAGCGAAGTGCATTGCACAGATCGATATCGACGCGTCGGAGATCAACAAGGTGAAGCCGGTGCAGTGGCACCACGTCGGTCTGTTGCCGGAAGCGCTGCGGGCGCTGCGCAGCTACGGTCGGCGCGTCAGCTTCCGTCGCGACTGGTCGGAATGGCACCGGCATTGCGCCGATCTGCGTACGCGCCATGCGATGAACTACGACCGCGCCAGCGCATTGGTACAGCCGTACTACGTGATCGAAGAGATCAACAAGCTCACCAAGGGTCAGGCGATCATCAGTACGGGCGTCGGTCAGCACCAGATGTGGGCCGCGCAGTATTTCGATTTCGCCCAGCCGCGCCTGTGGCTCACGTCCGGCAGCATGGGCACGATGGGCTTCGGCCTGCCCGCCGCCATCGGTGCGCAGTTCGCGCAGCCCCAACGGCTGGTCATCGATATCGACGGCGATGCCAGCGTGCGCATGAATGTCGGCGAACTCGAGACCGTGACCACGTACGATCTGCCAGTCAAGGTCGTGGTGCTCAACAACTGCGGCGACGGCATGGTGAAGCAGTGGCAGAAGCTGTTCTTCAAGGGCCGGCTGTCGGCAAGCGACAAGTCGCTGCACAAGAAGGACTTCATCAAAGCCGCGCAGGCCGACGGATTCCAGTTTGCCGTGCGCCTCGATCGCAATGAAGACGTGCCGCGCGTCGTGCGCGAATTCATCGAGTTCAAGGGCCCGGCATTCCTCGAGGTCATGATCGACCCGGATGCCGGCGTCTACCCGATGGTCGGTCCCGGCCAGGCCTACGATGAAATGATCACCGGCGATCACATCGTGTCGCGGCACAAGACACAGATCCGGACGCCGGATGCGTCGGAGATGTTTTGAGAAGAGGCTGACTGGTCAACTGGCTAACCGGCCCACTGGCCAGCGTCTCTCTGATTTTTCCCATGCTGGCCAGATAGCCAGTTAGCCCGTTTGCCAGTCAGCCATCATGAAATACCTCCACACCATGGTCCGCGTGACCAATCTCGATGAGTCGTTGAAGTTCTACTGCGACGCGCTGGGGTTGCGCGAAGTGCGGCGAACCGAGAACGAGAAGGGCCGGTTCACGCTGGTGTATCTCGCCGCGCCGGGCGATGACGCCGCGCAGGTGGAACTCACGTACAACTGGGATCCCGAGGAGTACAAGATCGCGCGCGCGTTCGGTCACCTCGCGTACGAAGTCGACGACATCTACGCCGCCTGTCAGCGATTGATGGATCACGGCGTCACGATCAATCGTCCGCCGCGCGATGGCTACATGGCCTTCATCCGCTCGCCCGACAGGATCTCGATCGAACTGCTGCAGAAAGGGGCGGCGCTGCCGCGCCAGGAGCCGTGGGCATCGATGCCGAATGTCGGGGAATGGTGAGAGTGGGCTGTCGGGGATCGACGCGATGTTCCACGAGTACCGCACCCCGAAATAAAAAAGGGGCGAGACCTGGTCCCGCCCCTTTGTTTCGATCGATCCGTCGAGGATCAGAAGATTTCGAATAATCCCGCGCCGCCCATGCCGCCGCCGATGCACATCGTCACGACGCCGTACTTCGCGCCGCGCCGCTTGCCTTCGATCAGCAGGTGACCGGTCATGCGTGCGCCGGACATGCCGTAGGGATGACCGATGGAGATCGCGCCGCCCGAGACGTTGAGCTTGTCGTTCGGGATGCCAAGCTTGTCGCGGATGTAGAGCACCTGGCTCGCAAATGCCTCGTTGAGTTCCCAGATGCCGATGTCGTCCATCGTCAGGCCGTGCAGCTTCAGCAGCTTCGGTACGGCGAAGACCGGGCCGATGCCCATTTCATCCGGGTCGCAACCCGCGACCATCATGCCGCGATACGCACCGAGCGGTTTCAACCCGCGCTTCTCGGCTTCCTTGGCCTCCATCAGCACTAGCGCCGCAGCGCCATCGGAGAGCTGCGATGCATTACCGGCGGTGATGAACTTGCCTTCCTTGATGCGCTGACCGTTCTTGAACACCGGCTGCAGTTTCTGCAGGTCGGCGAGCGTGGTCTGCGGACGATTGCCTTCGTCGAGCTTGATCGTCACTTCCTTCTGAGAAACCGTGCCGGTCTCCTTGTCGGCGACCTGCATGATCGAGGTCAGCGGGGCGATCTCATCGTTGTAACGACCTTCCGCCTGTGCCTGCGCCGTGCGCTGCTGCGACTGGAGCGAATACTCATCCTGCGCTTCGCGGCTCACGCCATAACGCTCGGCGACGATCTCAGCCGTCTCGAGCATGCTCATATAGATCTGCGGAATGTTTTTCACGAGCCACGGATCGGCCGCGCGGAAATGATTCATCTTGTCGTTCTGTACCAGCGAGATCGATTCGACGCCGCCGCCGACCGCGACCTGCATGCCGTCGGTGATGATCTGCTTCGCTGCAGTCGCGATCGCCATCAGGCCGGACGAGCACTGACGGTCGATCGACTGCCCCGGCACCGTGACCGGCAGACCCGCGCGCAGCAGCGCCTGACGTGCGACGTTGCCGCCCGTCGAGCCCTGCTGCAGAGCACAGCCGATGATTACGTCCTCGACTTGCGCCGGATCGATGCCGGCGCGCTTCACCGCCTGTGCGATGGCATGGCCGGCCAGTTCCTGGCCCTGGGTGTTGTTGAACGCACCGCGATACGCTTTGCCGATCGGTGTGCGGGCCGTAGAGACGATGACTGCTTCACGCATGTTCAATCCTCAGATTCGATTCAGTTCTTACAGAGATCGGATCTCCACGGGGAACACGGGCTACCACGGGGTCAAGACAACCAGAAAGCCTTCTCGAACCCAGTGTTCCCCCGTGATCCCCGTGGAAAATCCGGCTCCTTCTTCAGAAATTCGTCCGATTACTTCAGGTCCTGGAAACGTTTGCCTTCGGCTGCCAGTTTTTCCAGCAGCGGTGAGATCGTGAAATCCTTGCCCAGCGTCGGGCCGTACTCCTTGAGCTTCGCGACCACGTTCTTCAGGCCGACTGTATCGGCGTAGAACATCGGGCCGCCGCGATAGACCGGCCAGCCGTAGCCGTTGATCCAGACGATGTCGATGTCGGAAGGACGGATGGCGATGCCTTCTTCCAGGATCTTCGCTCCCTCATTGATCTGGGCGTAGGTGCAGCGTTCAAGGATCTCCTCCTCGGAGATCTTGCGTTGCGGATTGCCGGATTTCGCCGCGAACTCCTTGATGATCTTTTCCGTGACCGGCGAGGGGTTGGCCTTGCGCTCGGCGTCGTAGTCGTAGAATCCGGCGTTGGTCTTCTGGCCGCGGCGATCCATTTCGCACAGCACGTCGCGAATGGTCGCGCCTTTCGACGTCTCCTTGCTCCAGCCGATGTCCAGACCGGCGAGGTCCGACATCGCGAACGGGCCCATCGGCATGCCGAAATCGAACAGCACCTTGTCCACATCCCAGGGCATCGCGCCTTCGAGGATCATTGCCTGCGCCTGCACCTGACGCGCCGCGAGCATGCGATTACCGACGAAGCCGTGGCACACGCCGACCAGCACGCCGATCTTGCCAATTTTCTTTGCGAGCTGCATCGAAGTGGCAACGACCTGCTTCGACGTTTTCTTGCCCCGCACGACTTCGAGAAGTCGCATCACGTTCGCAGGCGAGAAGAAGTGCAGGCCGATCACCCACTCGGGGCGCTGCGTGGCACTCGCGATCTCATCGACGTCCAGATACGAGGTATTCGACGCCAGGATCGCACCCTGCTTGACGATCTTGTCGAGTTTGCCGAAGACGTCCTTCTTGATCTCCATGTTCTCGAACACGGCTTCGATGACCAGGTCGCAGTCGGCGAGCACGTTCAGATCGAGCGTACCCGTCAGCAGATTCATGCGTGTGCCGACGTCTTCCGGCTTCAGCTTGCCGCGCTTCGCTGTCGTTTCGTAGTTCTTGCGGATCACGCCAAGGCCGCGATCGAGCGCTTCCTGCCTGGTTTCGACGATCGTCACGGGAATGCCGGCATTGGCAAAATTCATGGAAATGCCGCCGCCCATCGTGCCGGCGCCGATCACGCCGACTTTCCTGATCGGCAGGACCGGTGTGTCTTCGGGCACATCCGGAATCTTCCAGGCCTGACGTTCGGCGAAGAACACATAGCGCTGTGCGGCGGACTGCACGCCGTTCATGAGTTCCAGGAACAACGTACGTTCGATCTCGATGCCCTGATCGAACGGTTGGTTCACCGCGGCTTCGACGCAGCGGATGTTGTACTCGGGGGCGAGGAAGCCGCGGAACTTGCGCGCGTTGGCCTTGCGGAAGTCCGCGAAGATTTCCGGCTTGCCGCGTGCAGCGAGCACCTTGTCGTTCAGGTCGCGCACTTTCTTCAATGGACGATTTTCTGCGATCACTTTCTTCGCAAACGCGACGGCGCCATTGCGAAGATCGCCTTCCGGCACGATCTCGTCGATGAGGCCAACGCTCTGCGCCCATGTGGCGGGTACATGTTTGCCGGATGTCATCATGTCGAGCGCAGCTTCCGGGCCGACGATGCGCGGCAGGCGCTGCGTGCCACCCGCGCCGGGCAGCAGGCCAAGGTTCACTTCAGGCAACCCGCACTTCGCGGATGGAACAGCGACCCGATAGTGGCAGCACAGTGCGACTTCGAGACCACCGCCGAGCGCGGTGCCGTGAATGGCGGCGATCACTGGCTTCGGTGAATTTTCGATGACGGCCTCGACATCCTGAATGCTCGGCGGCACTGGCGGCTTCCCGAACTCGGTGATGTCCGCACCCGCGATGAATGTCTTGCCTTCGCAGATCAGCACGACCGCCTTGACGGACGCATCGGCAATGGCCTGTTTGATTCCCTCGATGACGCCGACGCGCACGACTTGCGACAGCGCGTTCACCGGCGGGGAATTGAGCGAGAGGATGGCGATGTCGCCTTCGACGGCGAGATTGGCCACGGCGTTGATAGCCCCCATCAGTGCGTCTCCCATGTAAGTCGAAGTGAGAACAAGCCCGCTGCAAAGCCGACATTGAGTGCCTGCGTGGCGAAACTCAAACGATCGGCATGCGCGGCGGGGGCGGCATTATAGGCGCGATTTCAGTACTGAATACTGCAGCGCAAAGATTCCGCACCGCAGTTGACGAGGAAACGTCAAACGACTGGACTGTCGGACAAACCCACGCCTGAGCTATCGCTCAGTTCCGCGTCGACGTTTGGCCCGGCCCGTTGGGCTGGCTGCAGATTTGCGTTTTCCGGTCGGCTGGGGGCGCCGTTGCTTTGCTGCAGATGCAGATGCTGCGACAGCGAGCGACTTGCGTGTCCAGACCCTGAGTTCCTCCGCATCCTCGAGTACGTCTTCGGGCAACTGGTAATAGCTCATCGAGTACGTGGGATCGTTCGCGAACGGTCGAAACGGTTCGCATCGTCGCGCCACGAAATCTGCGCGATTGCTGTCATCGACTTTCAGGTACAGCGTGTCGTCAGCGATGAGCGCAAAAAACAAACCGCTCGCGTACAACCCGACGCCGCCGAACATCCGTCGCGATGTCACCTGCATGAAGTTCGCGAACTGGTCGACGACGTAGGCGAGATAGTCGGTGGAGACTGGCATGGCGGGATCGAGGATAACCACAGACAGGCGTAGTACACAAAGGAGCACAAAGGCTCAGGCATTCAATGAGGCCTCTGCTTCATTTGTGCTTTTGTGTAGTCCCGCTCTATTTCTGGTCCCCGCTCGTCCGGTGGCAGTCTGTTCGGTCAAAGGGTGGTGCTCATTCTTCTGCCAGATATTCGCGAAGACGCGCCGCATCGAACACACGACCGTCGAAGAATCCGTCAGAGGGGTGCAGTCCTTCGGCCTTGCTGTCGTGGTCGGGCATGGGCACGTTCAACGGTGCGAGTGCCGCGCGATAGAGATCGGGACGGTAGGTCGCGTGAACGGCTTCCAGATCCGCGCTCGAGAACTCGATCTGTTTCCAGCGCACCATCTGTGAGTAGAACCAGAGCGCGTGGCTGATCCAGGGGAAGGTCGCGAAGTGGCGCGACGGCAGATAGAAATTCTCGATGCTCTGCGGCTCGCTGCCCGGCACCAGCGTCAGGTTGCCCGAGAGACCTCCCTGCAGAATGTGCGCGGGCGCACCCACGTACTTGGATTCCGACAGCAGGCGCGCGAGTTCTTCTCGATTGTCCGGCTGTTCGCACCACTCGGAAGATCGGTACAGCGCACGTATCAGCGCAGCAATGCGTTCGGGAAAGCGCTCGGCCCATTCGCGCCGGCATCCCAACGCCTTCTCCGGACTCAGGCGCCAGATCGCGGTGGTCGTCGCGATGATGCTGCCGACACCGACCGATACCGCGAGACTGTTCCACGGTTCGCCTGCACAGAAGCCATCGATGTGTCCTTCACGCAGTGCGTCAACGAGCAGAGGCGGCGGCAGCACCACCAGGCGCACGTCGTGATCGGGATCGATGCCGACCGCGCTCAACCAGTAGCGCAGTTCGTAGTTGTGACACGAGAAGGGATACACCATCGCGAAAGTGAGCTGTGCTTCGTTGCCGCGCTGACGTTCCATGACCACATCGTGCAGCGCCTGTCCCTGAAGAAGCGGATTGGCGCCGGCCGCAGCGCCGGCCTTTTGCATCTGCTGCCACAGCGGCTGGGA
This sequence comes from Povalibacter sp., assembly GCF_036520495.1. Taxonomy (GTDB): domain Bacteria; phylum Pseudomonadota; class Gammaproteobacteria; order Steroidobacterales; family Steroidobacteraceae; genus Steroidobacter. The sequence goes on from NZ_DATDJO010000061.1 coordinate 114,758, forward strand.
AACCGTGATGGCATTGCCGCCCAGGCCGAGCGACAGCGGCGCCACCATGGGCACGCGCAGGTGACCAATGCCGAGCGTGGAGGCAACCGTCATCGGGCCGAGCATGTGTGCGGCGTCGAAATGCCCGACCACCACCCGATCGCGGATGTTTGCCCACGATGTTTCACGCACCAGCGTCAGGTCGATACCTTCCTCGTCGGCGAATCCCTTCTCGACGGCGGCCACCAGCGGCGCGCAATCGAGCAGCGGGATAAAGCCAACGACGACGCCCGATGAAGTCATTTCAATAGCCTTGCTGCAGTCACGACGTTTTGCGCCACTTCGCTGATGCGTCGGTTTTCATTCATGGCGGCCTTGCGCAGCAACGCGTACGCGGCTTCCTCGCTCATGCCATTGCGGTTCATCAGAATGCCCTTGGCGCGCTCGACCACCTTGCGCTCGTCGAGTGCTGCGCGCGCGCGTTCCAGTTCCTCGCGCAGTTTGCGGAATGCATTGAAGCGACACACGGCCATGTCCAGCACGGCCTTGACGCGCTCCTTCTTCAGGCCGTCGACGACGTAGGCGCCGACGCCCGCATCGACGGCGGCCTCGATCATGTCGGTCTCCGAGCGGTCCACGAACATCGCGATGGGGCGGCTGACGCAGCGCGACACCTGGAACATCTGTTCCAGTACGTCGCGGTTCGGATTCTCCAGGTCGATGAAGATGACGTCGGGATCGTTGTCGACGATGCGCCGCATCAGGTTCTGCATGTCGCGCACGATGGTGACGCGCCGATAGCCGGCTTCGCGCAGGCCGTCTTCGAGAATGGCGGCCCGCATCACGTTCTGATCGACGATCAGGATGTGCAGAGTCGTTTCGTTGGCGGGCTTTTCGTCTGGCATCGGCACCACATGGGTGCAACTAGCAACTGTCTACGTGATCTGATTGGTTGCTGGAACCCACGCTGCACGATCTTCGTCCGAAGCGCCGGCATCTGCTCTCCGGCGGATCAATAAAAGCGCATTCGGCCGCACGTCGCCGCAGCGTGATGGGGGATTCTCCTGTATTCGTCTCTGGCACACCAGTTGCAAATCCGACAGCAACGGATGCGTTCGCTGATTTGCGGGCATATCCAGCGAATACGCAGGCCCAGCATCTGGCCTGCTGGCAACGCCGCCGACTTCATGCGCGCTTCTACGCACGCGCTCGAGGTCGGTGGCGTTTTTTTTTGGGCCGCGATGCGGCCTCATCGATTGGTGCCCACAAGAAGCACAGACGAGCACAAGTGAAGAGAGGCTTCATGAAATCCGGCTTCGTGAGAGCGGATCGCAATTCTTGCGTTCCTTTGTGGTCGTGTGTGCTCCTTTGCGTACCTGCTCCTCAAGGCGTCCGCGTACCCGCAAAGCGCTGCTCGAACATCCGCAGTACTACGAGTACCGCGCGGAACTGCTGCAGTTTCTGGCGGATTGCGATTGCGAACACAAGGCGGCCTGGAGCCGGGTTCGCGGAACCTGAGAAAAGAAAATCTCCACGGGGAACACGGGGAACACGGGGAACACGGGGAACACAGGGTCGGAGAGAAGAAATCAGTTTTCACTTTTTCGTTCTTTGTGCTTTTTTGCGGCCCTTCGTCCTGGCTCCTGCGGATTACTCAGGCTTCTTGATCTTCTGCGGCCGCAGCTTGCACCCATACACCGCAGGCTCGGTCTTGCAGATATCCGGCAGGCCGTGATCCTGCCAGAACGGCAGCAGGCCCTCGACGCTGACGATCTCTGCGAAACCGTCGTGCTTGCGCAGGAACGCGGTGTTCGGCAACCACAGGATTCGCAGGGGCACGGCCGCGTTCTGTTTGTGTAGACGCAGCATCCGGTTGAAGACGAAGTCGGATTGTCGTAGCGCCGCGCCGCAGATGAGTTCCGTCACCGGATCGATCAGTTGATCGTTCGCAGCGCGAGTGATGGCTTGTAGAGCCTGTGCGGTCTCGCGGCGGTTGTTCGCGGCGCGCAGCAGCGGCTCCACCCAGGCTGAAGAATTCCTGGTGGTTTCGGCATTGTGTAGCGCACGTTGCGCGTCGGCGGTCTGCCCCGACAGCATCGCTTCCAGCGCTTCCACGAGAGCAACATCGAGCGCGTTGCTGTGATGAGTGCCGTCATCGACGGTCCCCGTGGCGAGCCGTGCGTATGCGAGACACTCGTTCGCCCCGACATTGGCGGGTTGCAGCGTCACGGCGCGCTGCGTGATGGGCAGGGCCTGGGTCGCATGACCCACGTCCATCAACAGACAGCCGAGACCTTCGAGCGCCGCAGTGGCGTTCGGATCGGTTTGCAGCGCCGTGCGGAAGTGGTCGAGCGCGGTGGCCCAATCACCGCGTCGCAGACTGACGAGTCCCAATGCGCTCTGCGCATTGGCCAGCGCCGGATCGAGCGCGAGCGCACGTTCCGCCGTGGTTTCCGCCAGGGCTGTCAGCGAGCCGACGTCCTTGCCGCCGAGACCGAGATAGGCAATCGCCAGCAGCGAGCGTGCGCGGGCAAAACCCGGCCGCTTGCGCGTCAATGCTTCGAGGCGCTCGACACTGGCCGAGGCGACCGTCATCGCCGGTTGTGTGAAGCCGCGTCCGTCCGCTCCCAGCAGCTCATTGGCACTGCTCAGATAGGTGTCATAGGCGTCCGGGTCATCCGTTCCGATCAGTGCGACCCAGTCACCCTGCGCGTGAGCTGCGTCGAGAAAGGCGGGCAATGTCGTTGCAAAAGCGCGCAAAGTGTCGAGCGCCCGGGCGCCAATGTCGATTTGCTCTTCGCGCTCGACAACGTCGTCCGGCGCCACCAGCTTCATGACTGCCGTGGTGGCCGGCGCCGGCTGCACTTCGATCCGCAGCGTGTAGGCCGAGCGAGCGTCGGGTCCGACTGGCGCGACCTGCATGCGGCCGCGGAGCAGCAGGTGTCGCAGCTCGCGTTCGAGCCAGGCGGGATCCGCCGGTTGCGCGGCAATGGCGGAGACCTGCAATGGGCGCGACGCATGAAATTTGTCGCGCGCCGGCGTCGCGGTGGCGGGGGGCGCCTCGTTCGGTACGTCTTCCGGCGTGCAACTGCGCAGCGTCAGCCACGCCACCAGCGCAGCGAGCAGCAGCAGTCCGACGATGCGCCATCTGTTCATGGCGCGAAGAGTGCCAAAGAAGTTGACGGTTGTCTGTGCGCGGTTGAGAGTCGGCGCTGTTCAACTGCCGGCCCAATCGCCATGACTGATCGTCCCAATCTCTATCTCCTGCGCGCCGCCGATATCGCGGCCCGTTCGCAGACCTTCTCGCATCCGTGGAATCCGCTGTCGGAAATGACCGGCTATCAGCTGGCGAAATCGACCGGCCTGCGGCGCACCGGCGTGAATCTCGCGCGGATCGCGCCCGGCAAGGAATCATTCGTGTACCACTCGCACTGGCAGGAAGAGGAGTGGATCTACATCATCGCGGGCCGAGGTATCGCACGGATCGATGGCACCGACTACGAAGTCGGGGTCGGCGACTTCATGGCCTTTCCGGCCCCGGGTGTTGCGCACCACCTCGGCAATCCGTTCGATGCCGAACTGGTCTATCTCGTCGGCGGCGAGAATCGCGACGTGGATGTGGTCGACTTTCCGGATCTCGGCAAACGCATGTTCCGGTACCCGAAGGGCGTCGATGTGGTGGATCTTGCCGCGGTGCGGCCTTTCGGACCGCTGGATCAGGAATGAAGATGTTTCACACGCAGACCGAAGGGAATGGTTCACCCATCGAAGCGTAAACGCCACGGTGTTGAAACCAGGCCATCAATTTTTGGGTATGTTTCGACCAGCTCCCTTCGACAGGCTCCGGGCGAACGGATGAGGAAGCCGTTTCGAGTCTTCTGCGTCCGTGCTGAGCCAGGTCGAAGCACTTGCGCTCGTCCATGGAATCTCAGCACGAACGGAATAAATCAGACCTTCCTTAAGGTTGCCGGTGCCGATCTTTAAGGTTCTTTCTGTGGGTCCGACTTTAGTCGGACATCTTGAGACCAAGGAATGTCCGACTGAAGTCGGACCCACAAAGCTTGAAGTTCGGACTTGCAGGCTTATGTGAGTTCTTCTTCCGCAAGTCACTGCCACCGGTTCCCGCCCTGATCCTGCACCGTCGCGAGCTGATCGCGGCGTGAGAGGCCCTGGAAGGTCGAGCCGCGGACGAAGACCTTGGCCTGGCTGCCGGCTTCGAACGAACTGGTGCCGCCTTCGATATGGCTGTTCGTGATATGCACGATTCCATCCTGGATTCGCACACCGGTGCCGGACGCCACGATGTTACTGTTCGTGAGGTATAGCTCGCAGCCGCCACGCACGGTGATGGCGTCGCCTTCGACATAGATGTTGCGATTGTCCAGGTGCAGCATGCGCGGGCCTTCGCAGATGATCGGTTCGGCTGCGCGCGGGCCCTGCGATTGCGGCGTCGCGGTGGCTGCGGGACCGGAAGACACGACACTGATGCCAGGGCCGCTGACCCGCAGCTGGCCGTCGACGCGATCGATGGTGTAGGGCTTCTCGCCGCTTGCCATGGCGGCGGGTTCACCCGCTGCAGATGATGGAGCGGCTTCGACCGGTGCTGAGTCTGCGATGGCTGCCCGTGCAGCAGGTTCAGAAGCCACGACGGCGGGCGCAGGTTCGGTCGCCGCTGCCGGCGCGAGCGCCAGCGGCTTGCGAAGCAACTGCGACACCGGTGCCGCGGCGATTTCCTTCAGCGGTACGGCACTGACGGTACCTGTCGTGCGATCGCGCAGCGTGAACACGCTGGCCTGTTCATCCGTGGCGACGATCTCGACGTCGGGATTGCGTTCCAGCGCAGCCCGCGCCCACTGCAGTTCCGATCCCTCCTGCTTCGCGCAGCCGGTGACGATGGCCAGCAGCGGCAGCAGCCAGCGAACTTTCCGTGTCGAACTCTGCGTCATAAAGCCCCCGTCCGATGTCGACGCAATCGACCGTCGAGATGGGCTATTAAATCGCGATGACGCGTCCGATAGAAAGCCAAATCTGCAGGGGGCGATCAGGACAAGAACCTACATCGCCGCGATCTGGCACCAACCTGAGGACCCGGCACGTCGCTACATTGCGTTATGTCGCGCCGTGGCTCGCATGCCAGAGCTTCAGCAGCTCCGCTTCGCGCTCCGGCGTCAGGCCAGCGCGCAATTTCTTCTGTTGTTCGGCCGGGCGCTGACTGTGCCATGCCAGCGTGTCGGCAATGGTCGTCGACACCTCGCGGAACCGCATTCCCCTGGCCACCGCCCGAGCCGAACTGACCAGCGCGGTGCCCGCGTACTCACCGGTCGGCGGTGCCCAGATGGGCAGTTCGTTACTGTCGACCAGCTTCTGCTTCTCCACGAACGCAGGGTCGACCCACGTGAAGCGCGTGTCGGCCCGGGTAAGTCGCTTCGCGGTTTCCACCACATCGCCCATCGTTACGCAGCCGGGAGGATTGCAGGCGTTGTAGCGTCCAGGAATGCGCTGTTCGACACACACACGGACGAAGTCCGCCAGGTCGCGCACATCGATGAACTGCACAGGATCACGTGCCGTTCCCGGCACCAGCATTTCGCCGCCGCGCGCCGTGCGCACGGGCCAGTAAGTGAAGCGATCCGACGTGTCGCCAGGGCCCACGATGTATGACGGACGCACGATCGAACATGCACTGCCGTAAGTAGCTTCGACCGCTTGCTCGCACAGGGCCTTGAGTGCGCCGTAGTCCTTGTTGATGTCCTCGCTGTCGGGCGCCGAAAGCGAGGCGAGCTTGTAGTCCTCATCGATGCCGGGCGGCGTCAGGTTGGCATACGCGGAGATGCTGGAAATGAACAGGTAGTACTGCGTGTGGCCCTTGAGCAGATCGGCGCTGAGCTTCACGTCCTTCGGCAGGAAGCCCGAGTTGTCGATGACGACGTCCCAGTCGCGATTCTTCAGCGCATCGAGCTGCCCATGGCGATCGCCGTGCAGCGTTTCGACGTCGGGAAACAGTCCGGGATTGCGCTTGCCGCGATTGAACAGCGTGAGCTTGTGACCGGCCTCGCGCAGCGAACTCACGAAATGCGGCCCGATGAATCCCGTGCCGCCCAGGATCAGCACCCGCAGCGGCTTCGTCTCCGCGAATGCACTGCCGCCGATCACGCTCGCGGCAAGCGTCGCCGCTCCAAACTTCATCGCCTGACGTCGATTCATCCTTCAGGTACTCCTGCAAACGAATGAACACAGACTAACCACAAAAGAAGCAGGGATTGCCGGCGTAAAGACGGACTGATCGCGGGATGCGACGAACCGACTGCGGATCGGAATAGGGGTAACCGCAAAGAACGCATAGAACGCAAAAAAAGCGAACATATATATAAGAGCGCCCTACCGGGGATCTTGCGGATTCAGTCCGATGTTCCATCAATCCGGATTTGCGTTCTATGCGTTCTTTGCGGTTACTCCGGCTCTCCAGTTCCCGATTGTTGCTCAGCCCTTGAACCCCCGAGCAACGAGATACACCTCGCGCGAGCGCGGGCGCGACGCCGCCGGTTTGCGGATCGACACCTTCTCAAAAGACGTGCGCACGTCCTTGATGTAGTCCTCCGATCCCGATCCCTGGAAGACTTTGGCTACGAAGTTGCCCTTGGGCTTCAGCACCTTCCTGACCATGTCGAGCGCCAGTTCGACGAGGTACATGGACGACGCCTGGTCGGCCGAGTCGATGCCGCTGATGTTCGGGGCGATGTCGGAAATGATCAGGTCGGGTCGCCGGTCGCCCAGAAGCTCCAGGATCTGGTTGAGCACCGCGTTGTCAGTGAAGTCGCCCTGGATGAAATCCACGTTGTGGATGTGGTCCATGTGCAGGATGTCGGTGGCGATGACGCGACCCTTTTCGCCGACGATGCGGCCCGCGACCTGCGACCAGCCGCCGGGCGCCGAGCCCAGGTCCATGACCAGCATGCCGGGCCGCAGCAAACGGTCCTTCTCATTCAGCTCGATGAGCTTGTAGCTGGAGCGCGAGCGATAGCCATCCTTCTGCGCCTGTTTGACGTAGGGATCGTTGACGTGCTCTTGCAACCAACGGTGACTGCTTTTGGAACGGGCCATGAGAGAACCGGAAACGTTACACTTCGCATCATTCTACCCTGTAACCCGCACCTTCCTTTGCCGGAGTCACCGGCCAGGAGCTGGCCTTGATCCGCATTACCGAACTGTCGTTGCCTCTTGATCATCCGCCTGAGGCGCTGCGCCCGGCCTTGCTGAAGCGCTTGAACCTGCCGGACGCCGATCTGCTCGATTTCACGGTGTTCAAACGCAGTTATGACGCCCGCAAGAAGAACAGCGTCATCACCTTCGTCTACATCGTCGACCTCGAGGTCCGTGACGAGGCGACGGTCCTCAAGCGTTTCGCCCGCGATCAGCACGTCCGACCCGCGCCGGACACGAATTACTATCCGGTAGGGGAGGCGCCCCAGACGCTGACCGAGCGCCCGCTGATCGTCGGTTTCGGACCGTGCGGTCTGTTCGCGGCGCTGCTGCTGGCGCAGATGGGATTCAAACCCATCGTCCTCGAGCGCGGTCGCGATGTACGACGCCGCACCAAGGACACCTGGGGCCTGTGGCGCAAGAACACCCTGACCCCGGAATCGAACGTGCAGTTCGGCGAAGGCGGCGCCGGACTGTTCTCCGACGGCAAGCTCTACAGCCAAATCAAGGATCCGAAGTTCTACGGTCGCAAGGTGATGCACGAGTTCGTGCGTGCCGGCGCGCCGGACGAGATCCTGTATGTCAGCAAGCCGCACATCGGGACGTTTCGCCTGACTGGCGTCGTCTCGCGCATGCGCGAGGAAATCATAGCGCTCGGCGGCGAGGTGCGCTTCGAGAGCAGGGTCAGCGACTTCCTCGTTGAATCCGGACAGGTCGAAGGCGTCGTGCTCGACAACGGCGAGACTCTGCGCAGCCGTCACATCGTGCTGGCGCTGGGGCACAGTTCGCGCGACACCTTTCGCGTGCTGCATCGGCGCGGCGTGTTCATGGAACCCAAGCCCTTCGCGATCGGCTTTCGCATCGAACACCCGCAATCGATGATCGATCGCGCGCGGCTCGGCAAGTATGCCGGCCACCCCGAATTGGGCGCCGCTGACTACAAGCTCGTGCATCACGCGAAAAACGGTCGCTCGGTGTACAGCTTCTGCATGTGCCCGGGCGGCACCGTGGTGGCTGCAACCTCCGAGCAGGGGCGCGTCGTGACCAACGGCATGAGCCAGTATTCGCGCAACGAGCGCAATGCCAATGCCGGCATCGTCGTCGGCATCAATCCGGAAGAGGATTTCCCCGGCGGCCCGCTCGCGGGTGTGGAGTTGCAGGAGAAGCTCGAGTCGCTGGCGTATGAACTCGGCGGCAGCGATTACTGTGCGCCCGGGCAACTGGTCGGCGACTTCGTGCGCAATACCGCTTCGACACAGTTCGGCGAAGTCGAGCCGTCGTACAAGCCCGGCGTGAAGTTGGGGGATCTGTCGTCCTCGCTGCCGGACTATGCGATCGAGGCCATTCGCGAGGCGCTGCCGGCCTTCGGTCGTCAGATTCATGGCTTCGATCGCGACGATGCAGTGTTGACCGGCGTCGAAACGCGCACCTCATCGCCGCTGCGCATCACGCGCGATACTGAAACCTTGCAGAGCCTCAGCGTGCGTGGGCTCTACCCGGCAGGTGAGGGCGCTGGCTACGCCGGCGGCATCCTCTCGGCTGGCGTCGATGGCATCAGGATCGCCGAAGCCGTCGCCAAATCCATGCTCGACGCGCACCGGAACCCCGTATGAAGTTCGACGACCTGAAAAAGCTGCATCAGAAAAAGTATCGCGAGGAATTCGGCTACTACCTCGTCGAAGGCGAGCACCTGGTACTGGAGCTGCAGAAAGCGGCGGCGAAGAATCCGCAGCTACAGGGGTGCAAGGTGTACGTCGGCGACGATCAGGAAGACTGGCGCACGCCGTTCGAAAAGCACGTCGTCAGCAATCGACGCATGGAGGAACTGTCGGAAACGAAAACGCCGCAGGGAATCGTGGCGCTCGTCCCCATGCTGCGAGCCGTTCCAGCTCGCAGCGGCGAACGTGCGGTCTATTTATATGAGATCCAGGACCCGGGAAATCTCGGCACGATCCTGCGCACCCTGGCGTGGTTCGGCAATCTGCGCTGCGTGCTGAGTCCCGGCAGCGTCGATCCCTTCAACTCGAAAGTCCTGCGCGCCAGCGTCGGTGCGATCTTCCACGTCCCGATCGAGACCGACGTGCCGCTGGACGCTCTACGACAACGCTTCAAGCGCATCGCCTGTCTCGACATGCAGGGTGAGCCGCTGCAGTCCAGGGCGTTCCGTGACTTCGACTGCTATCTGTTTGGCAATGAAGCGCGCGGCGTGCCACGCGATCGGATGGCTGCGCTCAACGCGTCGCCGTTCACGATTGCAGGCAGCGGCGCCATCGAATCGCTCAATGTCGCGACTGCCGTGAACATCTGCGTTTACGAACTGAATCGGTAGCTCCCGTTGGTCCTGAGGTATTTGGACACCGGCAAGTGAAGAACGCGCTTTCTCTTTCCTTGTGAGTCCAGCTTCCAAGAAGAAGATATCCACGAGGAGCACGGGGAAGACAAGACTGAAAGAAGTCTCTCTTTCATGCCCCGCCCCGCGGGATTTCCCCGTGGGACTTCCGTTGGTCGCCTTCGGTCATGATCCCCCGTGCCCCTCGTGGAGATTCTTCTTTCTGGGGTCCTTACGCTTGCTGGACGCCGCATGGAAATAGCCGGCACACTCGCACCCGCGATCACAAACGGGGTGTGACATGCCGGATATCCAGCACCGCGAACTGTCCGTCAACGGCATCCGCATGCACGTCGCCGAGATGGGCAGCGGACCGCTCGTCATCCTCTGTCACGGCTGGCCCGAGCTGTGGTACTCGTGGCGACATCAACTGCCGGCGATCGCGCAGGCAGGGTTTCATGCGGTAGCCCCCGACATGCGCGGCTTCGGCGCGACCGATGCGCCAGCCGATGCCGGCGAGTACACGATCCTTCACACCGTCGGCGACATCGTCAGTCTCGTCGCCGCTCTTGGCGAGAAGCAGGCGTACATCGTCGGTCACGATTGGGGTGCGCCTGTTGCGTGGCACGCAGCGATGATGCGCCCCGATCTGTTTCCCGCCGTCGTCGGCATGAGCGTGCCGCACCGGCCTCGCGCACCCGATGCGCCGCTCAAAATGCTGCGCAAATCCGGACTCGAGAATTTCTACTGGATCTACTTCCAGACCCCCGGCGTCGCCGAAGCCGAGTTCGAGCGCGATGTCCCCATGACGATGCGCAGGCTGCTGTACGGCATCTCCGGTGACGTCAAAGTGGATCGAGAAAACCCGTTCATCGTCCCCGCAGGCAGCGGCTTTCTCGATCGCCTCGCCGTGCCGGAAGCGCTGCCAAACTGGCTGCGCGAAAAAGATGTCGAACGCATGGCCAGCGAATACCAACGCACTGGCTTTCGCGACGGCCTCAATCTCTATCGCAACATCGACCGCAACTGGGAACTCACCGCACCCTGGCAGAACGCGAAGATCACGCAACCCGCGCTGTTCATCGCAGGAACGCGCGACCCGGTGATCGCAGGCAAGCGCGGTGAAGTCGCGATCGAGCAGATGACTCAGACCGTGCCCGGCGTGCAGAAGATCATGATCGAAGGCGCGGGGCACTGGATCCAGCAAGAGCGACCGGAGCAGGTGAACGAGGCGGTGCTGAAGTTCCTGCAGCGCGTGTGCGGATAAGGAAGAGAGAACCCATGCGCCGTCACGCGTCCGTCATTGCGCCAGGACCCTGGCTCGCCGCGTCCGGCGTTCGTGCTTTTAGTACCTGCCGCTCGTTGGTCCCCGAAGAGCGAATCGAGACAGATAAAGGACTTACGTGCGAGACGATCTCCAGGTTATTCGTCAGTAGGCAGGTTATTCAGCAGCGAGGGACGCTCACCCATGAACAAGCCGTACAGCGCATGCCAGATTGCCCCGAAATTGAGGGGGCGGTTAGATCGCAGTCGGCAACATAATGCGAAAGGAACCAGGAGCTTGCCGACGCCCGCTGTTCCAGATTATTTGGCAGGGTCCCAGGTTATTCGTCAGACTGGTGCGATCTAAATCAAGTTGGGCCTCAGACGGTCAGAAGAATGAGCGCGTCGGCATCGTAGACATGTGATAGCCCGCAACGGCTTGCCAGTCGGTAGCTTCGATCAGGGGATGAAAGACATGCAGCGGCCACCGGAAATCTCGTCCCAGCTTCACGAGCCACCAGCTTCGAGCACATCTTCGTCTGTTACATCCTTCCGCAGCTTCGTTCGCTTGTATCGCCTTTCGTTTCTGGCCTTGGCAGCTTCGTTCGTCTCGTTGATGGCGGCTCTTGGCAAGCAAGGTTATCGGTCGCAAAGACGAAGCAGCTGTTCACTTAATTTCGCGGCCTACCCCGGCATCGTGTGCCTTGAAACGTTGTGGCATTCTCAACGCGTGGCAAAGCGTGTAGTCAGTGGCAGTCGTAACGGGCCCAACAAGTGGGTCAAGTCCGCGCGCATTGCGCGCCCGACTGGCAAAGTCCTACGTCCTTTGCCAGCGGCTTACCCACGGCGTTATGCCTCAAGAGAAATGATGTCGTCGGCGTTGAGGCTGTTTGCAGGTTGCGGGTCACGTTGAGGTCGTCAGCTTCGGTCAGGGAATGAAGCCAATGCAGTGGCACTCAGGCGGGTCAGTCCGGGTTCGCGGGCGCGCAGCTTCAAGTTCATCGCCGCTTGTTCGGTCGTTCAGCAGCTCCGTTCACTTTCACCGCCTTTCGTTTCTGGCCGCATCAGCTTCGGACGGCTCGGTCATGGCGGCGCTCGGCAAGCAATGCCCGCAGTTCGCAGCTTCGGTTGGTTTCTGGGTTCGCGGCATCATCAGCGTCGCGGTTCAACTGGGCCTCGCGCGCTTTGAAGTCTTGTGCCAGTCTTTGAGGATGACCCGGCGTTTAGCAATCAGCCTGCGTGGCGGGCATAACAAGCTGTTGGTTGCGACCACACAAACGCTATCGCGTTTGTGTTCCCGCGGCACGTATGCCGCGGTGGCGCCACAACAGCGGCGTTGGGCTGTATAGCGCGGAGAGAAGAATGTCGTCGGAAGGGAAATCCAGTTTGTCGGTCCGTCGCAACCATCACGGCGCGAAGTCACTGCCATCCATTGCGCCTCGTGCCGTCTTCACCGGCGCTCAGTGGTCATCTCATCGTTTCGTAGCTGTGTCATCGGCAGCAGCCTCATCGAAGCTCAGTCAGGCAGCTTCGTTCCGCGCGCAGCGTCGCTCATCATTGTCAGAATCCCAGAGCGTCTCGCTCAGGGTTGCATCATCGTTTGCAGTTCAACGTCGCGTTGCCGTTCGCTCGGACAGCGCAGCATGTGCTTCCAGATTTTCTTTCCTTCGTTCAATCTCGCTGCCCAACAATGCGTTGGTTCCGACCGCCAACAGGCATGCGCCTGTTGGTTCGCGCAGCCAAAGAGCTGCGCCGGCGGCACAACGCAGGCGTTAGCGATGAAAGTTAGAACGGCGCTGGTAGCGACGGCCTTGGCCGTCTGTTGTGCTGTTGCATACTTTTGGTGGCACAGCTCCAAGCTTCACATGGTTTCCATCTTTGTCACTGGAAAGAATGGAGAATGCGTCATCTCGGAGAGCGAGGTCAGTTATGGCCCTTCCATGCTCTGCGTAAAGGCTCCGGAATATCTGCGGTCGACGTTGGGCTTGACCTCGGGCACGAGGGTTACCGTCGCCGCGACAAGGCATGTCGGTCCTAAAGAGCTAGACGCGCTGTTGGCTTCTCTAGCTGGTGATGGATATGAAGTCGAGAACGTCATCAAGGCTGTGGGTTTCGTTCGGGAGTAGCCCAGGAATCGCTAACAAATTGTTCAAGAGCCGACGTGCGAAGACGCACGCGGCTTAACAACGGCGTGTGTGCCGGGCATGGCACGAAGCTAGAGGAGTGAAAGTCTTCTCACCAGGTTTTCGCAGAGCCGAAGGTTAGCGAAAGGGCAAGGGCGTCACCGTGAGGTGGGGTCTGGAGGAAGCTCAACGCAAAGCTGCGGGGCGATGAACAAGAACCGGATATGAGGTGTGGTACACCTGGAACGAGCGGGCACGTGACTGCGAAGTTCTCCATCTGCGGTTGGGGTGTGCTTTATAAATCCGGCGTTTGCGCAGCGACAGTTTCGTGTCTTACCCCGGGAGATCTGTGCGGTGTTGAGGGAGCAACTGAACGCTGAGAGATCGGCGTTGATCGCCGCACAGAAGTCAGCAGAGGGCGTAGTAGTCGCGCAAGCGATGAAGGCCCGAACGGATCCCGCAAGGGACTAAAAGAGAGGGTCGGATTCTCGTGACGATCGGCGGTAGTGCATCTGACAAGCAGCGCAAGCTGTCTGCGGCGACGCAGGATGAAACCGTAGGTGGCGCACGGGAGCAGGCCGATCCGGTTGATGTGCTGATGGAGCGAGTGCTGGAGCGGGACAATCTCAAGCGCGCGCTCAACAAGGTTCGCAGCAACAAGGGCGGTCCGGGGATCGATGGCATGAGCGTCGATCAACTGTCGGATCTGCTGAAGTTGCAGTGGCCTTGCATCCGTGAGCAGCTACGTTGCGGAGCGTACCGCCCCTCGCCGGTGAGAACGGTGCTGATCCCCAAAGGGAACGGTGCAGTGCGACGGTTAGGGGTGCCAACGGTACTGGATCGCTTCATTCAACAGGCGTTACTGCAAGTACTCCAAAGCGAGTGGGACCCAACGTTTTCCCATTCGAGCTTTGGCTTTCGTCCGAAGCGTTCGGCCCATCAAGCGGTGGCCAGTGCGCAAGGGTATGTGCGCGCGGGCTACAGCTGGGTGGTGGATATAGACCTGGAGCAGTTCTTCGACAGGGTGAATCACGATGTGTTGATGCATCGTGTGCGCCGGCGTGTGAAGGATGCTCGAGTGTTGTGTCTGATTGGCCGGATGATGAGAGCGGGCGCGATACATGCGGGCGCTTTCAGTGCGACGACACAGGGCACGCCGCAAGGCGGACCGCTCTCGCCGCTGTTGGCGAATGTGTTGTTGGACGAGTTGGATCGCGAGCTGGAACGCCGGGGACATCGCTTCGTGCGCTACGCCGATGACTGCAACATTTATGTTCGCAGCCGCCGTGCGGGCGAGCGGGTGCTGGCCAGCGTCACAGGCTTCCTTGAGAAACAGCTGAAACTCAAAGTGAATGAGCACAAGAGTGCGGTGGATCGACCGTGGAAGCGGCGCATCTTAGGCTTTACGTTCACTCGCCATCGGCCGAATCGACTGATGGTGAGTGCGAAAGCGATCGATGCGTTCAAGCAAACGGTGCGCGCCGTTACTCGGCGAACGCGTGGATGCACACTGAAACAGATCATCGATGAGCTGAGAATGACCCTGCTTGGTTGGAAAGCTTACTTCGGCCGTGCCGAAGTGAACTCACCGCTCAAAGAGCTGGATCAGTGGGTACGCCGGCGGTTGCGCTGTTATCAATGGAAGCAGTGGGGCAGTCGAGGGTATCGTTCGTTGCGTGAGCTGGGTGTGTCGCGCGAGCTGGCGTGGAATACCGCCAAATCGGCGCATTGACCATGGCGCTTGAGCCGCAGTCCGGCGCTGACGATCGCACTGCCTAGCGCATACTTCGCTCGCCTGGGTCTGCCCACATTGTCGAGTTCAGCACAATGACTCAATCATCCGAACCGCCGTATACGTGCTCCGTATGTACGGTGGTGTGGGAGGAGGGACATCGCGAGATGTCCCCCTATCCCGATTGGACGTAAGAACATGACCCTGGACGAATTCGCAGCAATTACTGGCAACGTCATTGCCGACCAAGGCTTTGATGGCTTTCAGCCAACTGCATGTCTTCCAGAGCGCAGAGAGGTAAGAACCTTGGCGGGGTTTCCGGATGACGAAGATCCGGAAGACTCTGTGCTGGAATGGGCAGCGGTTCTCGCAGGAGAGCAGGAGTTTCTGGTCGCGTTCAAAACTAACGCTTCTCATTTCTAGATCATCAGAAAGGCGGGTAACAAGACGCAATCCAAAGTCTACGAAGTCGTCCAACAATCGGTTCAACCCGATCGCCGCGAAGACGCGGCTCCGGGTTAACGGTACGTTGGGCCCAAACGAGAGTGCTGCTTCTTAGTAGGGGAGGTGTATGAATAGATTTCTTATAGTGCTCTTGATGTTGATGCTGAGTTCATGCGGGGGCAGCGGTCGCAGCGGAGGTTCGCAGGAGCCCATGCCTCGCGATGAGGCCATGAGTTGGGATAGCGACAGTTGGGATGAAAAGAACTGGGAGTAAAAGATGAAGAAGATGATTTTCGTAGGCTTGTTGGTTCCATGCGCGATCGTTTTGGCAGACCAGATCAATCTACCGCATACTTTCGCTGCCGGCGGCAAAGCAAAAGCCGCTGAGGTAAACAGCAACTTCAGCGCGTTGGTGACGGAGAGCAACGCTCAGGACAACCGACTGAATTCTCAAGAGAGCAGACTGGCGGCTCTTGAGGGCGTAAGCGCACCGACCGTATCCGATCAGCTCATTTGCGTGGCGTACTATAACTGGCCGATTGACGGTAGCTCGTATAGCTGTGTTCAAGCATCGAACCCATCAAACATTCGCTCGATGACGTATGCACAAGTGGCCGCAGAAAACTGGATTGCAGTATCCGTCGGTGGAGATGGTAGTAATCGCGTCGCCTACATATTTTCCAAGTAGCCACTGCCCGACAAACGCTTTCACGCGACGCGTTCAAGCAACGCGCGCGTGAATCGTAACGTTGGGCGTCGGAGAAAAAGGATGCAAATGCAATCTGATGATCCGGGGCTCGCTCTGGTCCACGCCATGCAAGAGCGCGTGGCGCTCGAGTACTGGGCTACGCCGACGACGGGTAGCAATTCCCGGCCTCGAATTGTCGTGTGGCGATCGTGCCTGAACAAGGACACGCACCAAATTACGTGCCTGAACAAGGACACGCACCAAATTACGAAGCGAAGTGCTGCCTGAACAAGGACACGCACCAAATCACGAAGCGAAGTGTCAGTCCATAAAGCATCGATCGGCCTCAATGACGGAAGTCAGCGCTGGATGTCACGCATTGCGAGAACGACACCACTGCTCTGTTGGTGTTCGGGTCGGCGAAACGTTTCAGCGGGAATAGAGCCGCTCGGCCTGCCGCAATCCCCGAATCCAGGATTGGCCGAGCGTCTGGGCGTGCAGTCGCAGATGATTGAGTCGGCCCAATGCGCGACCGAAGACATTGCCGGCCGGGCGCATGGCCAGCTGCCATGCATCCGTATCAATGTTCAGTCGCTTCATGAGGGGTGGCTGCTGGCTGTCGATGGCGCCATTCTTGTCCGATCGCACGGCGCGACCGGTCCAGTCCACCAGCTGCAGATAGTCATCCAGCGCAAAGGGAATCGTCTGTGCCGATGACAGCTCGGAATCGAAACGTCGAAGCGGTGGTTGCGAACTGGATTTGTTTCCCGCGGTCGCGGCGCTGTCAGTCTTCCTTGCTTGAATGCGCTGGTAGATCGACGTGAACTCGGAGGTTTCGGGCGTTGCGGCGACACCGGCACGGATCGGGTTGAGATCGACATAGGTCATGGCAGTCAGCACACCGGCTTCATCCAGTAGCGCCTGAGACCGGAAGCGACCCTCCCAGAATCGACCTGTGCAGCCATCCTCCGCGTTGGCGCGGCGCGCCAGATGCTCATTCAGGCACTTCATATACCAGCTGATGTCCGCCAATCGCTCGCGCCAAGTGGCGATGATGCGTTCGGCCGCTTCGCGCTCCACGGCGTCCGCCTGTCCGCGCTGCCAGCGCGCCACGAGCGGCGGCGCCCTGAACAGGGCGGTCCAACGAGCCACGACGGCGTCCAGGCTCCAGCACTTGGCCCGCGCGCGATCGACGTACAGCACCAGGTGATAGTGATTCGACATGATGGCGTAGGCACACAGGTCGATGGCGAACAGCGACGATTGAAGGGTCAGGCGCTCGAGCACCCACGTCTTGCGATGCGAATAGTCACGGCCTGCGTAGTCATCCACGCCCCACAGCCAGGCGCGGCGCACGCAACGCGCCACGACATGATAGTAGGGGGTGTCCTGCAGTGAGATCAGTGTCTTGCGTGCGTACGTCATGCCGAAGCCGGGACGAGTTCAGGTGGCTGGATACTCCAGCGCAGAGCAGCTTGATGGATGATGAATATCTGGCGGGATTGATGAGAAACTCGGGAATCGATGCGTGTCCTTGGGGATCTGAGGACGGCTGAGGACGCTCTGCTCGGGATCGATGCGTGTCCTTGGGGATTGGTTGGGGATTGAGGCTTGTCGATGCGTGTCCTTGAGGATTGGGGGATTGGACTTGGGGATTGAGGCTTGTCGATGCGTGTCCTTGAGGATTGCTTGAGAATTGATGCGTGTCCCTTGAGGATTGGAGTCAGATGCGTGTCCCTTTAGGAGTCCTGGGATTGATGCGTGTCCTTGAGGATTGGAGTCATGCCGGCTATTTCAAACGTTGGGCGTGAGGGGGGACAGATGAACCAATGGTCAGCCCGACGCGCGGTGCTCGTTGGCGGCTCCATCGCCGGCGCGCTCGATATTGCGTTCGCCATCTCTTTCGCAGACTTCAATGGAGTGCCGCCTGACCGCCTTCTGCAGACTGTGGCAAGCGGGGTTCTGGGAGAGAGCGCCTATGCGGGTGGCGCAGCTGCAGCGGCCCTCGGGCTGGGCCTGCATTTTTTCATGAGCTACATGATGGCCGGCGCTTATGTGCTCGCGAGTGGGCGTATCGGATTTCTGACGCGCCATGGGGCCTGTCTGAAATTCTGTGTTCGAGGCATATCATGACCGAGAGGAGTCGATATGCCGAGAAAGAAAAAGCACGAGACGCAGAACGATGCACAGCGCGCCGCTGAGCCCAAGATCCCGAAGGAGCTGCTTGACCAGC
>NZ_DATDJO010000062.1:0-32603 GCF_036520495.1 Povalibacter sp.
CTCGGCATCGGCCATCTGCGGCACCTTCTTCGGATTCACGAAGCTGGTGACCTCCACACGCCGCAGGCCCGCAGAGATCAGCCGCTCGATCATCTGCACCTTGTCGGCCGTCGAGACGATGCCCGGCTCCAGTTGCAGACCATCGCGGGGCCCCACTTCCAGCAATTCGATTCGGCGCGTCATGCTTACAACACCATTTCGCGCGGCAAGGCGCGGTGAGAATTAAAAATCGTCTCGTTCGCGAACCCAGCCATTAGCTGATTCGCAGGCCAGTCGATGGATGAGCGGGAAAAACCCTCAGCCATCGACGAACTCCCGAAGAGCCAGTGAACTGCCGCCAGCCCGGCTCGATCTGTATCGAACCAGGGCGGCGATGGCGTCTTCTGTACATCGTATATGCCGATATACCCAGAACAGAAGTTTTTCAATGAATGATTCATTCTTTGTAATGTGCGCTACATTGGCCAATGCATTTTCGTTGGCGCTAATCGAATTACCGCATATCGATAAAACGGGAGACTTCTGGTGGCTCTGGATATCCGCAGACTGAAGCACTTTGTGGCCGCAGCGGAACACGGCAACATCAATCGGGCAGCGGAGAGCCTGTACATCACTCAATCGGCGCTGACGCGCAGCATCCAGGTACTGGAAGAAGACCTGGGCGCCAAGCTGTTCGAGCGTACACCGCGCGGCGTCACGCTCACTGCGTTCGGCAAGCGGCTGTTCGATCATGCGAGGCGCATCATCAACACGACCTCCATCGCCCAGGCCGACATGGCGGCGCTGATCAATGGCGCAGGCGGCGAGATCCGCATCGGCATAACGCCGACCCTGACGAGCCCCTCGCTGATGAATCTGCTGTTCAGCCTGCCGCGGACGATGCCGATGCTGGCCGTGTCGATTACTGAAATGTTTTATGACTCGCTGATCCAGCTGCTGCGGCTGGGCGAGCTCGACATGGTGATCTCCACCCTGCCGGAAGGTTCGGACCGATCGGACCTCAACGTCGAGCAACTGGTGCAGGGCCCCGTCCGCATGTCGGTTGTCATGCGCAAGAATCATCCGCTGCGCGCGATGAAGGCCATCACACCCGAGGCGCTGCAGCAGGCTAATTGGGTGGCCACCAGCCAAAATCACTACCTTGCGTCGTTGACGCGGTACTTCACCGACAAGAACATGCAGCCTCCGACCTTTCGGCTCTATGCGAATTCGATGAGCATCCTGCTGCGTGCAGTGCTGCAGGAAGACTTCGTGGCGCTGCTGTCCGAGGCGACGATCGAGCGCGACTTCCCGCCCGACTCCGTGGTGTGCGTGCCGGACTCGACCCAGATCACGACCCGACGGGTCGGATTGATCTACGCACCCAATGCCATCCGCTCGGCTGCATTTCTGCGCCTGAGCCAGAGCATCACGCAGCACTACAAAGAAGAAGCTGCCGCGCTGCGGGCCGCGACAGCGACCTGATTCTTCTGCGTTGCGCCCGACCCGGGGCGCATTTCCTGTCTACAAACCAACTCTGCAGAGATCCCCATCCCCCGCCAGGCGGAGGATGGGGAACTGCATGGACCTGAAGCTTAGAAGCTGTAGGTCGCGCGGACGCCGAAGCGACGCTTCTCGGCTGGCGCGTAACGAACCTCATGACCCGTGCCGAAGGAGTACAGCGCTTCCGAACCATACGAAGCGTTGCTCACGGTACGGTCGTCGAACAGGTTGTTCACGTAGCCTTCGACCGTCAGCCCACTGACGCCGCGTACGCCGACGCGCACGTTGGTCAGATAACGCTCAGGAATGATGGCGTAGTTGCCAGCTTCCACGAACGAGTCGCCGCGGTAGATCACGTCGGCACGACCGAACCAGTCGTAGTCACCGAACAGCAGGTCGCTGTACTCGGCGGACAGGTTACCGGTGAGCTTCGAGGACTGCGGCAGACGCTTGCCGAGAGCACTATCGATCGAGCCATCGATAGCCAGGCAGTCGCCACAGATGTAGCTCTTGATCTCGCTATCCGTGTAGCCGAACGAACCCGACAGCAGCAGGTTGGTGGTGGCCTGGAATTCGGCTTCCAGCTCGACACCGTCCAGATCAACCTTACCCACGTTGGCGGTGACGCCGACGATGTTCAGGTTACCGCCCGGAGGCGTGAACGTCAGCGAGTTGCTCAGCTGACCGTCTTCCCACACGGAGTGGTACACGGCCAGGCGGGTCTGCGCACGACCGTCCATCCATCGGGACTTCAAGCCGATTTCGTAGTTGGTCAGCTTTTCTTCGTCGAACGTCACGCCGACGCCCGGCAGCAGTGCCTGCACTTCCGGCGGCTGCACGGCGAAGGCCACGTTGAAGCCGCCCGGACGTACACCCTGCGACCACGACACATAGCCGTTGTGATCGTCGGTGAAGTCGAAGTCAGCAATGAAGCGCGGCGACACGCTGTAGAACGTCGATTCGTAACGGACACCAGGCACGCGCTGGCCGAGCGCATTTACCAGCGCCTGACGTACGAGTGTGTCTTCCTGATAACGCAGCTCGCCGCTCAGGGTCAGACGGTCGGTCACATCCCAGTAAGCGCCACCGAAAATGGCCGGGGTTTCCGATTCGTTCAGAATCGGCGTGGACACGATGCCAGGGCCGCGCGGCGTGATGCCGTACACGCCCGAACCGCCCGGTGCGGTGATCTCCATGTAGCTCAAACCAACCAGCCAGCGGAAGGCGCGGTTGTCCGGCGAGGACAGACGGATTTCCTGACTGAAGTCTTCGGTCTTCTGCTGGGAGGCAACGAGCCACCAGATGTGCGGCGTATAGGTGCCGTAGGTGTTGGGCACGTCCTGGCCGTCGCGGAACGACAGGTTCAGAACCGACTGGTACTTCTCCTTGGTGTACGCCGTGAGCGCGCTCAGCTCGTAGCCGCTGTCGAACTCATAGTCGACGCGCAGGTTGGAGTAGATCGAATCACGCTTCATGCCCGCTTCGTCTTTGTAGTACGGGTCGAAGATGGTCGCAAAGTTACTGGTGTTGTTCAGCAGCACATCGCGGGCCTGCTGGTTGAACTGGTACTGACCCGAGAAGTACTGGGGATTGATCTTGTCGGAGTCCGGCAGATTGCCGCAGAACCATGGGCCCTTCGTGCCGCCCAGATCGCAGTTCATGTCGGCACGCTTCAGTGCCAACTGTGCGGGAGCACCGTCGTCGTCACGCACCCAGCTGCCCATCGCACGGATGGAAAGGTTGTCGGTCGGCGTGAACTTCAAGGTCACCGAACCCGAGTTGGTGGAGCGATCGCCGAGCGTTTCGCCCGGTTCGGCAAAGTTCTTGTATTGGCCGGTCTGATCCATGTGACGCGCGGAAACGCGGCCCGTCAGAATGCCCGGGACGATCGCGCCTTCGATGGCGCCGCTCACGTCGACCAGATCATAGTTGCCGGCTTCAGCGCGGATGCGACCCTTCAGCTCTTCGCCAGGATCGCGCGTGATGAAGTTCACGGCACCCGAGAATGTCGAACGGCCGAAGTAGGCGCTCTGCGGGCCCTTCAGCACTTCGATCTGCGCAATGTCCTGCAGCTCCGGCGTCGCGGTGCCCGTCATCGGCGCGCCGTCGATGAATACCAGGCCGCTGGAGACCGACAGGCCGCGGAACGTTACCTGCTTGCCCGAACGGTCGTTACGACCGTTGCTGGCACCAGCTGTTTGATTGGTGGAAAAGAAGCCGGGCGTGAACTGCGCGACCTGCGCCAGGTTCGTAACGCCGCGATTGTCGATGTCCTCGGCGCTCAACGCGCTCACGGCCATCGGGATCTCCATGATGCTCTCTTCTTTCTTACGAGCCGTCACAGTGATGACTTCGAGCGTCACTGCACTGCCCTCTTCCTGGCCCACGGCGACGTTGATTGGCGTCACAGCGAATGCCAGCAGCGACGCCGGCACCAGACCCAGCTTGGCGACTTTCGTCGCGCCAGCGCTCCGCAGAATGCTTCGATGCATGTAGAACATCTCCCCAGAAGGTTATTAACGATGGACACCAGGACACAGCCGGAGTCACCTCGCCGCAGCAGCGGTGCTGAGCGTGATCTGGCGAAAAGCCGTGGCGTGTGTCGGATTTGGCGGCACGATTCACGCGTTGCAGAGCCTTGCGTCAGTCGGCTGCCGCAGGTCATGTCATCAAACGTTCGATACAACGCCTGACTCATTGACTATCCGACCGCGAGCTGACACTAGGCGCACGCCTCCAGTCAGTCGAATTCATTTATCGCCGGTCGATGCGCTTTTCGTATACCGGAACATAATGAGGGTGACGACCCGCGTCATTGGCTGATCGATTTGCTCCACGATGGACTATTACAGCGAAAAGACCCTGACTGCGATGCGCGTATCGCTCAGTCGCAACTGCGACATCCGCTGGAACGATGCGCTCAGCGCGCTGCGTGCGATTACGCCAGCTCGAGAGCAGCTAAGGAAAAAACTGAAAACCAGCTCAGCGCTTCACGATGATGATGGCGAAACATTGAGCCGTCGTCGTAGCGGGAGCCATATTCACGGCCCGCGGCGTTTATCCGCGTGCAGCGAGCGCACCTCATGCATCAACTCAGCGCAGCCCACGGCAGCACAGGGCAAAGCCCGATGCCCGGTCGCCAGTTGTCGGTCGTAGCCATATCCATCAAGATGTCGATGTATACCTACAGCAGGCACCCGCACCCATCAGCAGGTCGTCGCAGCAGATCAGGATCGGATCCATAGCTCGGGGGTGAGGTTGGGTCGTATGAAGACGGATGCCCGGGGTTCCTCGCTGACGCACAGGTGCGTCGCGCACGCTCGCGTAATAGCGCAGCACCCTTCACTGGCGATTTCGCCATGACTGCCGCCGCCCGTCCCATCATTACCTCCAGGTCCAAGATTCCGATTGCCGCCGACCGCGGCAGGTTACGACCGCTGGCCGGTCTCGGTCTGGCGCTGGGCGCGATGGGCGTGTCGGCCGCCACACAGACAATCACAATCCTGCTGCTGCGGTTCCTTACCGACAGCATCGCGGTTGCCGCAGCGACAGCGGCCGCCATCTACGCACTCGCACAGTTCTACGATGCGGCCATCGATCCGGCGGTGGGACTTGCGAGCGACCGCACGCGCACACGATGGGGCCGCAGACGACCCTATCTGATGGCGGGCACCGTGCTGCTGCCGTTGTCGATCGTGCTGCTCTTCAATATGCCGGCCACTTTGTCCGCCGGCACGCTACTTATATATGTGACGCTGCTGCTGATCATCCAGGCCACCGCCGGGTCGATCTACAAGGTTCCCTACGCGGCGATTGCCGTCGAGTTGTGCGACGACTACCACGAACGATCGAGAATGATGGCCTGGCGGGTCGGCGGTAATTCCATCGGACTGATGCTGGGCTCGACGATCCCCTCATGGGCACTGGCGCATTGGGGCGCCGATCGCGCCAGCTATGGCGACATGGCATGGTTGATTGCCGCTGTCGTATTCCTGTCCTGTCTCGGCGGGACGCTGCTGCTGCCCGAGGACCAGCGCGTGCCATCCGCCAGACCGCGGCTGAGCGCGCGCGAATACATAGCCCTCGCGTGGGACAACCGGCCTTTTCGCATCATCTGCCTGGCGCATGCCTGCTTTCTGATCGGCGTCGCCACGGTGAGTTCGTCGAACGCCTACTTCACCCGCCACGTGCTGCAATCGTCCGACGCCTGGCTGGGTACCTTCTACATCATCATGATCGTCGCGACCCTCGCCGCCATTCCTCTATGGATCAAGGTATCGAGAATCTTCGACAAGAAGGCGACTTATATCGCGGCGCTCGCACTGTACAGCCTGCTGCACCTGAGCTGGCTGGCGGCTGACGCGCAGGAATCGATCGTGCTGCGCTCGTTGCGGGTCATGCTGATCGGCGTCGCACTCAGCGGCGTCATGCTGCTGGCGTATTCGATGATTGCCGATGCCATTCGTTACGATGCACTGCGCACGGGACTGCGGCGCGAAGGAGCGCTCAGCGGGATCCAGAGCCTGGTCGACAAGGCCTTTGGCGTGGTCGGCATTGCATCGATGGGATTGCTGATGAGCGCTTTGGGTTACGCGGTATCCGACGGCAGCACGATCGGTGTGCAACCTTCGAGCGCCATCACCGCGATCTACATTTCATTCTCGATCACACCGGCCGTCACCGGTTTCGCCGCGATCGCCATCCTGTCGCTGTACCGGATACCGCGCGAGGTCAGCGAGAGTCGGCCAGCAACGACCGGCGATGCGACTGACGCGAGTAGCGCAGCCCAGGACGAAAAGGCCTGACCTGCTCCTGAATCGTTGCCCGCGCGGAGGTTGCGCGGGCCATCCTGCCCGAGCTGCTTACGAAGATTTCCCAGGCAGGAAGCGCGCGTGGATGGCGAGTATCTTCTTGACGCCTTCGGCGACGTGAACGCTCGAGTACGTCGCCCCGGAGACGATGGTCACCGCACCACGCGGCTCCCACTTGCCGTGCACCTGGCTACCGAGCTTGGCGCGCCACTCCGGTGTGAACATGTCGCAGAAGCCTTCAGCGCAGACCAGCACCTCGATCCCTTTCACCGTGCCATCGGCATTCACGGCCACCAGATAGGTGACGATATCCGAGAGCCCGTAGACCTGATCGAGAAACAGCCAGCCGCCATCGGCAGCACGCCACGCCTTGAACGCCGGCCGCAGGGCCGGCACCTTGTACTCGGACTTCAGTTTCGCGAGCTGATCCGGCGTCAGTTTGAAATCTGCCGGCGTCAGTTGCTGACCGGGATAGAGGCGCTCGCGCGCCACATCCAGCGTCTGATTCTCAACGGCGGCGGCCGGCTGGCTCAGGGCCAGCATAGCCGCCGGAATTAGCATGAATCGTGATTTCATGAGTGACCGATGTAGGCGACTTACGACTTACGCCCGCACGAAGTGACGGGCGCCGAAGCCCGGCAACGCCGGCTTGGTTGCGGAGATGTGCTGGAAACCACGCTTGGCGATTTCAGCGTTGAAATCAACCGCGTGGTACTCCATGGACCAGCGTTCATTGTTCCAGCGATGATCCTGCCAGCGACTGAACATGCCCTGCGGCGTACCGGTGCGACCACCGGTAATGAAGTCGACGGGATAGTAGACACCGCCGCGGCGGGTGAGACGGCGCGCCTCTTCGATCACTTTCAAGGTGACGTCGCCCGGCATCTCATGATGCGCGATGTAACTGGTCACGATGTCGAAGTAGCCATCTGGAAACTTCGTATCCTGCGCCAGGCGCTGCGCGAAATTCGCGCCCACGTTCAACTGATTCGCACGCATGTGGCCGTAGCGCACCATCGGACCGCCGATGTCGATGCCCCACACTTCCGCATCCGGGAAACGCTCCTTCAGCGCCACCGTGAACTGACCCATGCCGCAGCCGTAGTCGAGGATGCGACGCACCTTGCCATCCGCCGGCAACGGCAGACGCGACACCGTGCCGATATGGACCTGGTCCTGATCGTTGCGCGTACGCATGCCCGTGCCAACGTAGAAGCTGTTCGTGCCGTGGTGATAGATATGACCGGCGAACGGATCGCCGACATAGCCACCCGGCTGAATGTGGATCTCATGACGGTTCTCGTCCGGGACGACCATGGTGGGCGCCAGTTCGAGCGTACCGGGACCCACCTTGTCGGCAGCGTCCATCTGCGAGAGATAGAAATCCTCGTGCTCGTGGAAATGATCCTGCAGCGCCTTCCACATGAAGCGCTGATTGGCCAGCCAGCACTTGGAAGCCATGATGATCATCGGGTCCTTGCCGATCAGATCCCGCACCTGATCCGAGGTGAACGGCGTCGCCGGGTCGATTTCTTCGCGTTCCAGCAGCCGCTGGAATGCCTGCTGCGAACTCTGTCGCAGCAGCCGATTGTGGACCAGACGGAAACCCATCGAAAAATCGTGCTGACTTTCCAGATGCAGCGTTCCGAGGCGCACCAGACGGCCATCGACGCCACGCGGGTACTTCGCAAGCGTCTTGTCCAGTTGCGCAGCGGCGGCAAGCGCCTCCTGCTGCGTTGCTTGCGCGAGCTGCGGCTCGAGCGCACTGGCGAGCACCACCGATGCCGTGGCGGCACCGAACAATTGACGACGGCCGATCATGATTGATTCATTCTCCGGGCTGCGGTTGGACGCAGGAAGCGCGGCTTCAGCGCTTGGGGAACTCTGCAGACGCCGGACGGAAGCCATCATCGGCCAATGCACCGAACGCCATGTCGACGAAGCGATTGCGGTCGCGTTCCCATTCCGCCGATTGTTCCGCCGTCGGAACATACTGCTCGATCATCTGCGGTGTGATGCCCTTGGTCGCCATCACCGCTTCGATCACCTTCAGACGCCGCTGCGTCGCCCACAACTCAGTGCCCAACGCGACCAGGCAGCTCACTGTGTTGTCGACGGCCGCGTTGCCGAAGAACGCTCCGTTCGTCAGGTCAGTCGGGATCGCCTCTACAGTGAAGGTCTGGCGGGTTTTATCTGGCGCAGTCATTTTTACTCTCCCGGGACATGCAGGGAATCGATACACGACTGCGGCGTCGCAAACATGCGCTGGCACCTCAGTTTTTACGAAGCTAACATCCGTCCCCGTGCGTGACGAGGCTGCGAACGTGAGAAATATTCATACCCATTCGAGCGGAGAATATCGCATCGAAAGGGTACAACCGCTATTAGGCACCTTCGTAAAAATCGCAATCAGCGATCTCGAGGATGCCAGCGCGCACCAGGCCATCGATCAGGGCTTCGCCGCGATCGCACTCATCCATCGCCTCATGAGTTTCCACGAACCGGACAGCGATACCTCACGACTCAATCGCGAAGCCTCAATTGCGCCGGTGACAATTCATCGGCACACTGCCGACGTCATTCGATTGGCGCAGGAAATCTCTGCCGCATCCGCCGGAATCTTCGACATTACGGTGGCATCCAGACTGGTCGAATGGCGCTATCTGCCGGCTCCACCGAACGCACCCGCTCCCGACCCGGAGGCGGACTGGAGCGACATCGAGTTCGTCGAACCCGATCGCATCCGCTTCCGACGTCCACTCTGGATCGACCTGGGCGGGATCGCGAAAGGGTATGCCGTCGACACAGCCATCGAATCCATGGCGCTGCCGGCCCTGGTGCGGTGCCATGTCAACGCGGGCGGCGATCTGCGCATCGCCGGACCCGCGGCCGAGCAAGTGCTTCTGCAGGTGCCCGGTCACAGTGAGAGAGAATTGCCGATGATCGAGATTGCAGCGGGAAGCATCGCGAGCAGCACGAGCGCGATGACGAGACAGCTCGTGCACAGCGACTGGGTGGGCCCTCATGTTCACGGTAACGAGCGTTGCGCCGTGGACACCGAGCGGTTCGCTTCGGTCGTCGCAGAGCGTTGTGCAGTGGCCGATGCATTGACCAAGGTGGTGCTCGCCGCCGGTCGCGAGGCCTCGGCTGTGCTCAACCAATTCGACGCAACTGCATATCTGTACGACCGGGACGGCAGCTGGCAGACACTCGGACGCGACTCCTGATGTCCGCACGTCCCGCTCCGCGCGTCGGCGCCCTGCCCCGACGCCGACGGCTCACTGTGTACGCACTGTCCACCGCTGTCTGGCTCACAGGCGCGGTGTGGCTGTACTTCAAGTACTTCGTGCGCGTGGTCGATGATTTCGGTTTCGAGAACCAACATCCCCAACAGGGCTGGTGGATGATCGCGCATGCCATGGCCTCGGTGGGCCTGGTGTGGAGCTTCGGCGTGCTCTGGCTCGGTCACGTCAAACCGGGCTGGAAGAAAAAGCTGCGGCGTCTCACCGGCGGCACGCTCTGGGGATTCATCGTGTGGTTCGCGCTGTCAGGCTGCGCGCTTTACTACATCGGTAGCGAGGCGGCCCGTTCGTGGGTTTCGTTCCTCCACTGGATCCCCGGGCTCATCCTCCTGATCGTCTTCCTTGTGCACATCCGCAACCGCAGCGACCCGTCCACCGCCGCGGACGACCCGTGAGCGGGTCGCTGGAATTCAGCGACCGAGAAAATCCTCGATGACAGCCGCCGCAGCATTCACGCCGTCGCTGCGGCGAACCAGTTCCTTGCGAACTCCCGGCACGAGCGCCGCCGCCTGATCCAGGTATCGCGTAACCGGATCGCTGTCCCTGCCCATGCACATCACCGGCAACGAGAGCAGCGGCAGACGCTTCTCGATCTCGTGCCTGAACACGGCGTGGTAACCCAGGTGATACGTCTTGAGCGCCTTCAGTACGTCCAGCACACCGGCGTGCAGCGATTCCGGTGACGGCACGTTGTTCTGCAGCCGGTACGCGACCTCCCGCCGGTAGTGCGGAAAGTAGGAACTCATGTCACGCACGAACTGCCACGCCCACGGCAGATGACGTCCGAACTCGTCTGGCAGCATCGGCGGAGCGTAGCGCTCCAGATATTCCTCGCGCACCTCTGCCGGAAACACCGTCACGCCATCGAGGATCAGTCGTCGCACACGACCGGGCGCACGCAGCGCGAGTTCGCAGCCGATGTGCGCTCCCGTGTGAGCGCCGTAGTAATCGATCTGTTCGATGTCGAGTGCATCCAGAATGCGCACGACGCTGTCGGCGTAGTACGCCACATCCGGCGCAGCCACATCCGGTGGCGCGGAATCGCCATGGCCCAGCGTGTCTGGCGCGAGCAGCACTCGGCTACCGCCGAGCCGACGCATCAGTCCTTCCATGCCACGCGAGGACCCGGGCCCCGCGTGCGCAAGATAAAGAGGAATGCGGCTGCCGCGGCTGCGCTTGCCACCTGCAACACCAACGTGACGGTAGTGAACGAGTCCTTCGCGAATGCGTACGAAGGCGCGATCCACCAACGGTTCCGGACCAGGCGCAGCCGTCGGCGCAGTGCCACCGGACGGAGCGGCAGCTTCTGCACTGCCGCCATAGGCGGCTGAGACTGCCATTCCTGCGCTGGCGGCGGCGAATGCGGAAATCAAACTGCGGCGGGAGAGATTCCCGCCAGCGGTTTCGGTTTCAAACGAGGGGAGTTCTGACATGGGACGTCCTCAACGCGATGTCGCGGCGGCGGATCGCCCGCTGCCGCGAGACGCAAATCATGGATGCGGAAGCGCAGGGGATTCGCGACGCCCTTGCAGGCGCCGCGAATCCCTGCACACATCGAACGATCAGTACCGGTAGGACAGGGTCACACCGACCGTGCGGCGCTCACCCAGGTACGCGTTGTAGTAGACGTTCGGCGAGCCGATGGTCGCACCCGACACATACTTCTTGTCGAGCAGGTTACGAGCCCACAGATTCACATCGAACTGCTGGGAAGACACACCCGTCGTCAGGTTCGCGATGGTCCGACCCGGAACCCAGGCCAGATTCATCGCCTCGACATACTGCTTCGACTGATACGCCGCGTCGCCGCGCACGAAGTACTCGAAGCCCGTGTTGCCCAGATCATCGCGCCACTCGGTATTGAAGGTCGCCTGCCACTCCGACTGCCGCTCCATCATGTTGCCGCTGATGTCGCCGTTCATCGGACAGGTGACGTTGTCGCAGACCGACGGCGTGCGGGCCCAGCGCAGATCGTAGGTATTGTCGTCGTACTGCGCATCGCCGTAGTACAACGTCGCACCGAGCGAGAGCTGATCCATTGGCACGACAGCCACTTCGAGCTCGAAGCCCTTCGAGTTTACGTTGCCGAGGTTACGAGTGATCGACACCGGCAGCACGGCAGGATTACCCGGATCGGCGGCAGGAATCTGTACGTCGGTCCAGTCGATCCAGAACAGCGTGGCATTCAAACGCACCCGACCGTTGGCCAGCGTGTTGCGCGAACCGAGTTCGTACGTCCAGTTCGAGTCCTGATCGAACGTGCGGTTCTCAGGCAGGAACGCCGCCGGGTTGAAACCGCCGGACTTGACGCCCCTGGCCGCCGAGACGAACAGCATGTTGTCGCGAGTCAGATCGAAATCGAACGTGACGCGCGGCGTGAATGCTTCGAACGTGCCATCGAGCGTATTGCCCGTGATCGTCAGCACGCCCTGGCCGCTGGAGGCGAGCGCGGCCTGCATCTTCTCTTCGCGTGACCAGCGAGCCTCGACACCGAGGCGGGCACGATCGTCCATGAAGCTGTAGTTCACTTCGGCAAACGGCGACAGCACCTTGTCCTTGCGCAGATTGCGACTGATCGTCGAGTAGAGCAGGAACTGCGACGTGTCGTACACGTCCACGCTCTGCGTCGGCACCGCCGTCAGCTTCGTCATGGTGGCGAAGTTGGAGGTGCTGTAGTCGGTGGTGGTGGAATAGAACATACCCGCTGCAGCGCGGATCGGACCGCCATTGTCGAATGACACGCGGATTTCGTGGGAGTCGGAATCGAAATCACCCAGCGGGCTGTTCTCGAATGCACACGCGCCATAGACGATGAACGGACAGTCGGGCAGCGTGTCCTTGTAGGTCAGCGATTCCGTTGCGCCTTTGATGCGGCCAAACACGTAGTCCGCATCGAACGCGTCGTTGATCTCCCAATTGATCGAGGCGCGCACCAGATCCGTTTCGAGCTGTCGGGCATAGCTGCGCGGGTCGAGCGGCGTGTTACGCAGAGGGATTTCGCCACAGTACAAACGATTCCACTGGCCGCCGGCACCGGCACCTACCGCAGGCGTCGTGCCCGGGGCGGCCGGACGCACATCGGGATTCCACTGTCCGCAGTTCAGGATCTGACTGTCGGCCCCGAGTTCGCCAAAGAAATTCTGGGCACGCGCCTCGGAATTCATTTCCCACTTGTTGTACGACACATCCATCGTGACCTGATCGATGGGCGTGAAACGCAGAGCCGCGTTGTAGGCCTTCTTTTCGTGACCGCCGCTGCGACTGTCGGTGCCCTTGTCGAAGTCGATGTTGGCGTAGGGGTGCTCATTACGCCAGCTGCCATCGAACTCAGAATAGTCGGCGCCGACGAGGACTGACAGCTTGCCTGGCATGATCGCGCCGGAGACGCTGCCGCCGATATCGTAACGATCGTAGTTGCCGACCGTTGCCTTCGCCTCGAACGCGAGATCTTCGGTCGGCTTCTTCGGGATGTAGTTGATGGCGCCCATGAACGCATTGCGGCCATAGCGCGCGCTTTGCGGCCCCTTCACCACCTCGACGCGCTCCATGCCGGAGAAGCCGAGATCGGTGACGTAGCTGCGCGGCAGGTACACGCCGTCGAAGAAGAACGAAACGTTCTGCTCCACCGAACCTGCGACCTGCGTCGTGCCGCGAATGACCGGCGCCGTGGCGCCCGCACCGGCGAAATCCTCGAAGTTGAAGCCTGGCGACTGCTGGGCGATGTCGCGCATGTCCTGGATGCCGCGCTTCGCCATGTCGTCAGAACTGAAAGCCGTGATGGCGAGCGGAATGTCCTGCAGCACTTCTTCGCGCTTGCGGGCCGTGACCATGATCTCGGCGATGAGGCCGGCCTGCGCTTCCGGCTGTGATTGCTGCTCCTGTGCACTGACCGTTGTCGCCCCCAGGCCCATGCCTGCAAATGCAGCGGCCACTACGTACGCTCGATCCATACCCGATTTTTTTCTCATCGATATCATCCCCATTGTTGTACACGGACAAGATTCGGCTGCTTTTTTTTTGGCAGCAGGAGGCTGTCGCCGCCGGATGAGATCCGGCGGCGTGCAGCGAACAGAAAAGGAATGACCCCGGAGAATCCGGGGTCGTTGGCGTCAAGCGTCGAACTTGATGAGCTTCTGTCCGAGCAGACGCCCGAACGTGAGCGCTGGCGTGACAGACATGCCGCCGCAGTAGGAGCGGCCCATGCACTGACCCGCGCCCAGCAACTCGCCTGCCGCATAGAGATTGCGGATCGGCTTGCCGTCACGACGAATGACCTGCAGGTTGTCGTTGACGGCGAGTCCGGCGAAGCTGATGAGCATCCAGCTCTGCATCTGCACGGCGTAGTACGGACCCTTCGCGAGCGGCAGCGGCATGTGCTTGCGGCCGAGTGCGTCCTTACCCTTCGCCTGGCCGGCGTTGTACTGTGTGATCGTCGCAGCGAGATTCTTCGCATCGATGCCCGCAGCCTTGGCCAGCGCCGCCGGATCGTCCGCCTTGAAGAACATCTTCTGCGTGCCGAACGCAGCAAGGATCTGCTCGCGCGACATCCTGCCGAGGAACGGCGGCATGGTCTGGATCATCTGGTCGTCCAGGATCAGCCAGCAACGCTCGTTCGTCTGCGCGCGCAGCGCTTCTTCGTGGGCATCGTGACTCGCCACGTCCTCTTGCAGAAAACGCTTGCCCTGCGCATTGACGTAGATGCCCCAGGGTGGATTGTGCGGCGGCCATGGACGGATGGTGCCCATGAAGCGGCTCGGAAACTTGTCGTTGAGCATCACAGCACCGAACAGCGGCAGGTGATGTTCGCCGCCACGAACGTAGCCACCCGCGCCGAGACCCAGCGTGATGCCGGCGCCCTGGCTGTAGGGATACGTCGCTTCGGAATAACGCGGTACACCTTCGTATTTCTGGAACATCTCGGTGTTCGATGTGTAGCCGCCCACCGTGAGCGCGACGTTCTTGCCCATGTGACGGCCCGCCACGTCGCCCTGACCGAGCGTCGCAACACCAACGACAGCGCCTGCGGCATCGAGAATCAGTTCCTTGGCCTGAGTGTTGGTCAGCACTTTGATCTTTCCGGCATCGACGAGCGGCTTCAACTGCGCGTTGAGCACATTGAGGATCGAAATACCGCCTTTCTTGCCCCAGGCGTAACGCGCCCGGCTGTACGGCTCGTGCGTCGTGCCTGTTTGCGGGTGATCCTCATGCACGTCGAAACCGTTGTCCATCAACCAGTCGAAGGTGTCGGCTGCATTGAACACAGCGAGCTTCGCGAGCCCGGGATTCGCCGTCTTCTTGCTGATGCGCATGATGTCGTCGTAGTGCAGCTGGGCCGAATCTTCGATGCCCTTCTGCTTCTGCAGCTTGGTGCCGGCGGCGCTCATCTGGCCGGATGACATGAACAGGGTGCCACCCACCGTCCCCGCAGCCTCGATGATGAGGACGCGCGCACCGCGTTGCGCGGCGAAAATTGCTGCCGGCAGGCCTGAATTGCCACCGCCGACGACGATGAGATCCCAAGGCTGGTCCGACTCGGCAGCGCCCGCCCGCCCCGCCAGACCCACACCTGCCACCGCAGCTCCCATCAGTGAGATGAAACTGCGTTTCGTGATTTTTTCGCTCACGCTTTACCCCTGTGTAATTGTGCCCGCCATCACCCCTGATGGCGGGCAAGTCGGTTCTCCCGGCACACCGCGTCTTGCAGTGTGCCGGGCGGACCTCAGACCTTGACGAAGTGACGTGCGCCGAAGCCCTGGATGACCGGCTTGGTTTCGGCGATGTGCTTGAAACCGCGCTGCGCGATCGCCTTGTTGAAGTCGAGCGCGCTGAACTCGAGGCGCCACACTTCGTTGTTCCAGCGGTGGTCCTGCCACAGCGAGAACATGCCCTGCGGCGTCAGCCTCGGTACGCCCGGGGTGATGAAGTCCACCGGATAATAGACACCGCCGCGACGGGTCAGACGACGCGCTTCGTCGATGACCTTGAGCGTGGTGGTCTCCGGCATTTCGTGATGCGCGATGTAGCTGGTCACGATGTCGAAGTAGCCATCGGGGAACTTCGTGTCCTGCGCCAGACGCTGTGCGAAGTTCGCACCGACGTTCAGCTGATTCGCACGCAGGTGGCCGTAGCGAACCATCGGGCCACCGACGTCAATGCCCCACACTTCTGCGTCCGGGAAACGCTCTTTCAGAGCCACTGTGAACTGACCGATGCCGCAACCGTAGTCGAGGATGCGACGCACCTTGCCATCCGTCGGCAACGGCAGGTTGTTCACCGTGTTGCGGTGAATCTGGTCCTGGTCGTTGTTCATGCGCGTGCCGATGTAGAAGCTGTTCGTACCGTAGTGGTACGTGTGACCGGCGAACGGATCGCCGACGTAGCCGCCGGGCTGAATGTGAATCTCGTGACGGCACTCGTCCGGGATGGTCATGGTCGGCGACAGCTCGAGCTTGCCCGGACCCACCTTGTCGGCGGCTTCCATCTGCGACAGATAGAAATCCTCGTGCTCATGATGGTGATCCAGCAACGCTTTCCACATGAAGCGCTGGTTGGCCAGCCAAGTCTTCGAGGCCATCGTGATCATCGGATCGAGGTCGACCAGCTTGCGCACTTCGTCCGCCGTCACCTGCGAGGTGGGGTCGATTCCCTCGCGCTCCAGCACTCGCTGGAAGGCTTCTCGCGATGTCTGGCTGATCGCCTTGTTGGCGGTCACGCGGAAACCGATCGAGAAATCGTGCTGACCTTCGAGGTGCAGCGAACCGAGGCGGGCCAGACGACCATCGACACCACGCGGATACTTCGCGAGGGTCTTGTCGATCTGCGCAGCGGCGGCAAGCGAGCCCTGTTCGGCTGCTTCCGCGATCTGCCACTTGAACGTGTTGGCGAGAACTACCGATGCCGTAGCGGCACCGAACAATTGACGACGGCCGATCATGATAATTTCTTCTCCTGCAGGGAATTTAGGAAGCGCCGCTTTAGCGCTTGGGGAATTCAGCAGAGGCCGGGCGGAAGCCATCATCGGCCAGCGCACCAAACGCCATATCGACGAAGCGGTTACGATCGCGCTCCCACGCCACCGTTTCCTCCGCGGTCGGTACGTACTGTTCGATCATCTCCGGCGTGATGCCCTTGGTGGCCATCACTGCTTCGATCACCTTCAGACGCCGCTGCGTCGCCCACATTTCCGTGCCCATCGCGATCAGGCAGCTCACTACGTTGTCGACGGCCGCGTTGCCGAAGAACGCTCCGTTGGAAATGTCAGTTGGAATCGCTTCTACTGTGAAGGTCTGCCGGGCTTTGTCTGGCGCAGTCATTTACCTATCTCTCCTGACTTCTTTTAAGGATTCGAAACCACGTAATCAGTCATGCAACGTGTCATCGACCGTCACAACGCGCCTTTGCGCCGTGTGATGTGCACTGAAACTAGCAAGTAACCGCAGCCAGCTCACAAGGAAAATATTCATAGCTATGCGCATTACGCATAACGCCCCTAGCGAGCAACTCAGGCCACCGTGGCAGGGACTGAAAAGCACCTAAACCGCGCCATTGCAGGGCCAATAGCGTTGGATTCATTGAGTTTCCCGTGACTTTCACGTAAGGCTTTCGCTGCGTTATTTTCTAAGGGAAACACCGCAGCAGCGCACTGTGGCGCAGCACGCTGACGCTCTTCCGCCACTTTTGGCGCCGTGGTCACGTGCTACATTCATTCCGCGCATAGCGCATTCGGGCCCCTGCGCCGAATCCGTCCACACGCTTGTGAATAGACATCTGGGGAATCCATCGAATGAGAACGAAGAAGATCCTGCTGACACTGGCAAGCACATCGCTTGCCCTGCTGACCGCCAGCGTCGGCACCGCAGCTGAAACGGCAGTGACGTACAAACCGAATCCGCCTCCCATGGAAATCACTCTGCCGAAGATGAAGCGCGGCTATGTCGACGGTCCCTACGGGCAGGTGCACTATCAGGACGGCGGCAAGGGCCGACCGCTGGTGCTGCTGCACCAGGCGCCAATGTCTTCACGGCAGTTCGAAGGCGTCTTCCAGCTGCTCATCGACCACGGCATCCGCCCCATCGCGATCGACTATCCGGGCTTCGGCATGTCGGACGTCACGACGTTCGTGCCCCGCGTAGAAGATTACGCCAAGGTCGTCCCCCCCGTGCTCGATGCCCTCGGCATCAAGACAGCCGACATCCTCGGGCACCACACCGGCGCGTTGGTGGCGACTGAAGTCGAACAGCAATTCCCCGATCGCGTGCGCAAGCTGATCCTGGCAGGACCGTTCCCGGTCACCAAGGAAGAGCAGCAGAAATTCCTCGATGGGGTTCAGCAGCGCGAAATCGATTTCGTCTACGAAACCGATGGCTCGCACCTGCTCAAGTCCTTCGCGAGCCGCTACCGCATGTACAACGGCGGCGGTACCACGCCGGACCCCAAGCTGATCACCCGCTACACCGTCGAGAAATTCGTCGGCCAGGGACCGTTCTGGTACGGGCATCACGCGGCCTTCATCTACGACCACAAGGCAACGATCCCGAAGATCCGCAAGCCGACCCTGATTCTCATCAATACGGGCGATCAGCTGATCGAGAACGCCAAGTTGACCAAGACGATGCGGCCGGATTTCGAGCTCGCCATCATCGAGGGTGGTGGTATGGCCGACGTCATCGACCAGCTCTCCAGGCCCTGGTCTGATGCTGTCGCCAGATTTCTCGCGAACTAGAGTTTTTCGCGCGTAACCGACAGCGCGCAGCGGCACCGTGCCCGCTGCGCGCTGTCGTTCTGCTCAGGTCCCGCGAAGCTCGGGATACAAAATTTCCCACGGACCATTCAGGCGTGCTTGTCGGGTCGCGTCACCGTGGGCTGAACCGACCACTCCGCTGGCTCGTCGTCGTTATCGGCAGCATCGTCGGCGGCGGTCTTGTGGATCTTGCCGGGCTTGTGATGCACCGGTGCATAGATGGCATAGACCTGCATGGGCTCATTGCCGATGTTGGTGATGTTGTGCCAGGTGCCCGCGGGAACCATGACGCACCAGCCGTCGGCGACGTCCTGGGTGAATGTGAGGTTGTCCCTGGACGGGCCCATCTGCACGCGGCCCCGACCCGCATCGAGTCGCAGAAACTGATCCGTCTGCGGATGCGCCTCCAGGCCGATGTCGCTGCCCACCGGGATCGACATCAGCGTGACCTGCAGATAACGACCGCTCCATGCCACGGTTCGATAATTTGTGTTGTCGCGCGTTGCCTGCTCGATATCGAACGACTGAGGCTGCGGCCCGATGTCTTTCACAGTCATGTGATGCTCCTTACCGGCTGACGAGTTCGAGCTCTCCCTGCGGGAGTCTCCCTGCGGGCAACGGCCACCGCACAGACGCGGTTCCGAAAAAACCACGGATCGGCGACGTCACCATTCAGATCGCCGAAGTGGCCGACAGCATGGCCGACGACAAGGCCATCATCTGGTTCAAGTGAAGCACAGGATCATGTGAACCGCGACCGCGGAAATCCGCTTGCCGAAGACGCCAGGCTGAGATCGCGTCGCAGCGGATCTCATTCTGCTGCCGCGATGGCGCCGTAGGTCAGCTTGCCCGCCGCCTCGACGACGACTCCCCTGGTCTCCAGCTCCTTCAGGACGTCATCGATCTGCGCTTCCGTGAGCTTGCCGCCCAGATGCGCGTTGATCGCACCGCGCAGCCGCTTGATGGTGCCGGGGCGATGCGTCGATCGCTTGCGCAGGAACTCCAGAAATCTCTCGACGAGCTCGGACGGTGGCTCCTGCGACGTCCGCTTCTGCTTCGCTGTAGCAGCCACCGAATCGATGCGCTCACAATCGATCCCCTGCTTCTTCAGATGCCGGATCAGCGGATCGAATCCGGTGTCTTTCGACATCACCCGGAACCGCGCCTGCGGATGTTCCAGCGCGAGTCGTCCCAGGTAGTACGCGATGTGAAAGTCGATGGCGTTCGGTCCGTTGCCATCGCTCTGGATGTATTCGACATCCGCGCCGAACAGCTGCAACGCCTTGACCTTCTCGATCGGCAGACTCGCCTGACTGGAACCCAGAAATACCTTGATCAGCCACTTCTCGTCCTGGAGCGCGTCGAGGTTGCGGGGCTGGATGTTTTCGTAGTCGATGAGGAGGAGTTTCTTTTCCGGCACGGTACCTCCCATTCCTTCCGACTTGCAGGCCTGCATCGATGCGGGCGACCCGGCGAGCGGTGAACTGATACGTCGGCTGGCGCCCAAGGCCATGACGTTGGATCGAGCGGATGGCTCATCCGGCGACACCGCAGGCGGTGGATTCTTCGCACAGATCGTCTGATCGATGCCGTGGGCGGTCAGGCGTTGCGCGAGTCGAGCGTTGCCGTGTCAGGTGAGCCTGTGTAGCTCACCCGACCTGGTGCGGCAACGCCGCAAGGCTGTCGGGGTGCCCGCCGCGCTCATACGCCGCTTCCCGACGGCAGTCCCGTCAGAAAGCGTTCTTTCGTACCTTCTGGACCCCGGAGTCGCGCGGCTTGCCCTGATCAGGCCAGCCGCCCGCGGGCTGCTTCTTGTCGAGCGCCTTTTTCATCGTCTCTGCCCAGCCCACCTTGGCGGGCGCCTTTTTCTTGCTGGATTTCTTTTTTGCCGTTGCCATGAAAGCCCCCTGGTGAATGCGGGAATACGCGTGAATGCTGGAATGTCGGTGCAGTATCGCACTGAAGGAGCCTTATTTCAGGTCGGCAAAAACCGGGCGCCGCGGAACGAGCTCACGATAACCACATTCGAGGACCTACGCCGGCTGACCCAGGCGATGTATCTCCACCGTACCCGACACGGTCTCCGCCCCGACCGTCGCGTACAGATGCCCCTCTGAAACAGACAAATCGAGCTGCATGCGCTTGGACAGTCGCTCGCTCAGTGCGGTCACGAACTGCGGATCGATCGCGTAGATCATCAACGCCTCTGCCCGATGGATGCGCTCCCCCGCAAGCTTCGCCAGCAGCAGGTTCACCTGCCGGTGCGGATAGACCGCAACACGTTGCGCTGCCTTGCCTGCCTTGTGCAGCCGCGCGGCGTCGGGCGAGCCGATTTCGATCCAGGTCTTGAGCGCGCCAGTCAGGTCCCGCACCGTGATCGCCGGCGCATCCGGATCCGATAGTCCGCCATTGGAGAACGCGACGCCCTCGGTGTACTCCAGGCAATACGCCAGCACCCGGGTCAGCAGGTACTCGTTGGTCTCCGACGGATGTCGGGCAACACGCAGCGAGAGCGTCTCGTAGACATTGCGGTCTGCATCCGCAAGCTGGATGTCAAAGACGAAGATAGTGGCGCTCAATGCCAAAGTCAGACCCTCAACTCGAATCGGCAAAACCGGGCGGCGATGGTACTGCGGATTCGCCCATGAACCTCCATTGCCTGCAACCTTTCACGCGCACGTCACGTCTGAAGCCGCAGCATCTGCTCAGGTGACCCCATGCGCTCCGCTGCGATTGCAGGAATTCTTTGTCTGCCGGTGTTATCCCTTGTCGCGCTGCTGGGTGCAGTCGCGCACAGCGCCGACGCTCCGAAAGCCCAGGTGATGCTGGTGGCGACCTATCACTTCGCCAACCCCGGAAAGGACATCCACAACGTCGAGGCAGCGGACGTACTGTCCGCCCGGCGCCAGAAAGAGATCGTTGATATCGCTCAAGGACTCGCCAGATTCGAACCCACGCGCGTGGCTGTCGAATGGCCCAGGGATCTGGCGGATGAACGCTATGCGAAATACATCGCCGGTGAACTACCGGAATCGAGAAACGAAGTTGTCCAGCTCGGGTTCCGCCTCGCCCAGGCGCGGCATCTGCCGCAGGTCGACGGCATCGATGTCGACGGAGAATTCCCTTTCGAGGCGGTCGAGCACTGGGCCGGGGCTCATGGCCGACACCTCGAGATCGAGCATCTCATGAGCATGGCCAGGGCCGAAGTCGACAAGATCTCCGCGCTACAGCAGGAAGGCACGATCGGCGCTGTACTGCGCTATATCAACGCGCCGCAATCCATCGAGCGCAATCACTCTTTCTACCCGGCGCTGCTGACAATGGGCTCCGGGACCGACCAACCCGGCGTGGCACTACTGGCCGCATGGCAGACGCGCAATCTCGCCATCTGCGCACGCCTGCTGCAAATCGCACGACCGGGGCAACGAATCGTGGCGCTCTATGGGCAGGGTCACGTCTACCTGCTGCAGCAATGTCTGCGTGAACAGCCTTCGATCGAACTGATCGATGCCCGCGGGTTCCTGTAGTACCGATCGACCAATCCGGCGGTCACAAGACCGTTATTTCCTCTCCAGCACCACTACGGGA
Source organism: Povalibacter sp. (assembly GCF_036520495.1). GTDB lineage: Bacteria > Pseudomonadota > Gammaproteobacteria > Steroidobacterales > Steroidobacteraceae > Steroidobacter. The sequence continues at coordinate 21,924 of NZ_DATDJO010000062.1, forward strand.
ATCTCACGATCCGTGCGTTCCTGGTAGCTGGGATAGGGCGGATAGATGGCCGACATCATCTTCCACAGACGCTCGCGCTCTTCACCGGTTGCCGTGCGCGCGACTGCGGGGAACTTGTCTCTGATGACCTGCAAGGTGACTTCAGGATTGGCCTGCAGATTCAGATACCACGCCGGATGCTGCGGAGCGCCTCCCTTCGAGGCGACGATGACGTATCGATCACCGTCCCTGCCATAAATGAGCGGCATCGTCAGTTGCCTGCCGGACTTGCGGCCCGTCGTGGTCAACAGCAGCGTAGGCGTATCGGCGTGCCCGCCTACGGCCGTGGCATCCCACAGGTGCCCTTTCTCCGGGGACTCCGCGTATCGATGCAGGTGATCGACGATCCATTTCGGCAGCTCTTGCCTGGTCACAGACTCGTTCTCGCTCATCGCGCGTCTCCTCGTGGATCTGAGTGCCGCAGCCGGCACATGAACGGAAGTTACTACCGACCCTCCGAGTATGCGAGAGAGCGGCGGGCAACGAAAGCTGCCGCGCGGGAAGCTGCTCGCCGATCAGATGATTTCGGATACAACCTGGGGTTTTCTGGCGCAGACGTAAACAGAATGCGTTCTTCAAAGACCCTACGACCAGGCCACCATACCCGCGGTCAGCGCCAGACTCACCAGCGCGACGGACAGCGCGACGAGAAAGGCAGCCAGTGGCGCGCGCCAGCCGAGATCACGCACATGCTTGAGCGACACGCTCAAGCCAACGGCCGCCATGCCGCAGACCAGGAACAGCTCCGACGCTGCAAGTCCGAAGGCGATGGTGCCTTGCCATACATCCGCGACCGGCGAACCGAGAAAGAGCGCATCTCCGATCGAGCGGGCGAGCGCGAACAGCAGAAATGCAATGAGGAAACCCGGCAGCGCCGTGCGCCAGTGCGAAGATCCGCCCGATTTCCCGGAGTGTTCGGTGCGCTCGCGGCACATGCCGGCCAGGAGTGGCACCAGCACGAGCAGCGACAGATTGCGCAGCAGCTTGGTGAAGCCAGCCGTGGCCACGGTCTCAGGCGATGCGAATTGCTGCGAGTAGATCAGTGAGGCGCCGATCACCTGCGACGTATCGTGAATTGCCGTGCCGAGGAAAATGCCGGCGGCCTGCCCGTCTGCACCCAGCAGTTCATGCGCGAGCCAGGGATAGACCAGCATTCCCAATGAACCGAAGAGCACGACGCAGGTCAGCGCCAGCCCCGTTTCCTCCGGCTTCGCTCGCACGGCCGGCGCAACGGCGACGACTGCCGTGCAACCACACACTGCCGTTCCCACCGCAATGAGGGAACGCAGCGGCGCGGCGATCTTCAACCACCGGCCCACGATCTGACTGGCGGTCAGCGCGATCAGAATACAACCCGTGACGACGGGAACAGCCAGCACGCCCAGCGTAGTCAGGCCGTGCAGAGTAAGCCGCAATCCGACCAATGCGATGCCGACTCGCAGCAGCGTCTGCGTGATCCATTGCACGCCTTGATCCGTCCGCGCGTTCACGCCGACGCCATTGCGCCACGCCATGCCGAGGATCACCGCACAGAACACGGGACTGAGAAACAGCGGCGAATTGCCGGATCGCAACGCCCCCAGGTAACGGGCTGCGATGCTCGCCATCACGGCCAGCGCCAGGGCGAGCAGGATGCCGTGCGCACGCAGCCGCCAGCCCTGCGGCAACGCCCTCGTGGAAAGCATCACGGCGAGGTGGACGCCGGATGGCGCTGCTCGGGCAGGCGTCGGGATCGGTCATCGTGGCCGCGACGGCGGGCCAGCATCTCCTCATGCAAACGCGTGACGCAGTCGCTGCCCGTGTGCACGAACAGAAACGGCAGCACTGCATGAACCAGACAGGCAATGCCTCCGGCGAACATTCGCAATGCGAACGTACTCGCTGCGAGGAGATGGGTCAGGTAACTCTCGCCGACCGAGGCCGGATGCTCGCTGAACAGATGCCGAAGCTGCGTCATGGTCGCCCGTCCTTGTCGATGCAGCCTGTGTGCGCCAGCGGCCACACTCAGCTGCGTGCCTGCGTTTCAAGCTTAGGCGAACCCCCGCGAGACAGGATTGCGAACTCATGGACAGGACGCCGGCATGACGCAACAATGTTGCGCAGAATCGCTGCGTCAGCATCTTCCGTCACGGATCCCCCTTCCATGGACAAGATCGATCATCGAATCCTCGAGTTGCTGCAGCACAATGGTTCGCTGGCCGCGGCGGACATCGCCGACCGCGTCGGACTGTCGAAGGCCGCCTGCTGGCGCCGCATTCAGCGACTGCAGGAGCGCGGCGTCATTCTTCGTACGGTGGCACTGCTCGATGCCAAAGCACTGAACGTCCGCACCACCGTGTACGTGACCCTGAAGACTTCGAGCCACAGTGCGGCCTGGTTCGACCAGTTCATGAAGACGGTGCGACAGATTCCCGAGGTGACCGAGATCTATCGCATGAGTGGCGAGGTCGACTATCTGCTGCGAATCGTGGTGCCCGACATCAATACCTACGATGAGGTATACAAACGCCTGATCGCCGGTTGTGAATTTCTCGACATCAGCGCCAGCTTCGCCCTGGAAACCCTCAAGTACACGACCGGGCTGCCCTTGAACTACGCGCGCTTCGGCGAACCCCTGCACGGCGCCGACATGGACGACGACGACCCGAGATAGGTCCAGCGCCGCCGCACTCTCGCCAAACTGGCCGCGTCCTGTTGAGCGGCCCAACTGACGGTCGCTCGAAAATCCCGCTCTGCCTGCAGGATCGCTGTCCTCTTTCCGGGTCGGAATCCGTTGTCTCAGGCATGCGGGCTACGCTGCTCATCGTTCCGTTCACCCTGCTGCCCGATCTGGGAGACGCACCCGGCTGCGTTTTCGCGGGCCGCGTCTGGCAAGGCGGTCAATTCGTTCGCTGGCTCTTGTTCGTCGCGGTCGCCGTGCTGATCGGACTCGGCTGGTTGCTGCATCGGACGGCGAGCTGAAACAATGCTCCGCGAACACGCTGCCGACTTCGATCGATGGAGTGCGGATGACTATCTGCACGACTACTACTCGAGGGTGGAGACCGAGGAAGAACACACGCTCGAGTTCCTGGTGAAGCAATGCGCTCGCATACCGGTCGACGCGACGATTCTGGAATTCGGCTGCGGTCCGACACTGCACCACGTTCTGCCGTTCAGCCATCGTGCCGCAGAGATTCACCTCGCTGACTTGCTGCCGGCGAACCTCGAGGCGATTCGACGTTGGCAGTCGCGCGACCCAGGTGCGCATGACTGGCGCGAATTCACCCGACGCGTGCTGCGCTTCGAAGGCCTGCAGCATCCAACGCGGCATGACATTCAATGTCGCGAAGAGGTGACCAGGGCAGTGATCTCCAGACGAATCGTTGCGGACGCACAGCAACCGCGACGACCGGGCGCGCTCACGCGGCGCTACGACTGCGTCGTCAGCTGCTACTGCGCCGACAGCGCCACGGCGGACAAGCGGGAATGGCGGCGCTTCATGCACAATATCGCCGGTCTCGTATCACCCGGCGGGTTGTTACTCGTCGCCGCACTGCGTCGCTGCAAGTACTACTCTGTCGGCAATCAGACATTCCCGTCAGCGCACATCGACGAACATGACCTGACGAGCGTCTTTCGGGACCTCCGCCTGTCCGACGTCGATATCGATGTCGTCGACGTACCGGACCGATCGAATAGCGGATTCGACAGCATCCTCCTCGCCTCCGCTACGATGAGGGAAGTGTCGGCCCTCGACAGGAAGGCCTTCGACAAGGCCGAGCGGAGCGAAGGCATCCTATCCTGCTGACAACGTCAGCCTCCCTGGACGAAGTTCCCCTTGACGAAGTCCTCCGAGCCGACAACAGTCGGCCGCCGTTAGATTGTGAGCAGGCGCGAGGCCTGACGCCCGGAGAAACGAGAAAACATGAGTCGACTGGATTTCAAACTCGAGGCCACCGCCGCGGGCTCGCGCGCGCGCGCTGCCCGGTTTCGTACTCAGCACAATGAAGTTCTGACGCCGACCTTCATGCCGGTCGGGACCCATGCGTCAGTACGGTCGCAGCGGCGCGAAGACCTGCTTGCCAGCGGCGCGCAGGTCCTGCTCGCCAACACCTATCACCTGCTGCTGCGCCCGGGCGTCGAGATTTTCGAAAAATTCGGCGGCATTCATGGCTTCATGAACTGGCCACGCTCGGTGCTGACCGACTCCGGCGGCTTCCAGATCTTTTCGCTGCCCGACAGTCGCAGCATGCGGGAGGAAGGCGCGGAGTTCCGCAGCTACGTCGACAACACCATGATCTGCCTCAGCCCCGAGCGCAGCATCGCCACGCAGAAGTCGATTGGCGCCGACATCATGATGGTGCTGGACCAGTGCGTCCCCTCGACGGTCGACCGCAGCGTCGCGCAGCATGCGATGGAGTTGACGCACCGCTGGGCCCACCGCAGCCTCGCCGCCCGTGGTGATTCGCCGCAGGCACTGTTCGGCATCGTGCAGGGCGCCTGCTATACCGACCTGCGCATCGAGAGTGCGCGCACGATCACGCAGCTGCCGTTCGATGGCTTTGCCATTGGCGGTCTCGCGGTCGGTGAAAGCGTGGCGCAACGCGAAGACTGCACGGCGACCGTCACCGAACATCTCCCCGAGGATCGCCCGCGATACCTGATGGGCGTCGGCACGACGCGTGACCTGCTCGAAGCCGTGCATCGCGGCGTCGACATGTTCGATTGCATCCTGCCCACCGCGCTCGCGAAACAGGGAGTCGCGTTCACCAGCATGGGCAGACGCGATCTGCGACGGGCGGCCTATCGCGACAACGAGGGCCCGCTCGATCCAGCCTGCGCCTGCTACACCTGCAGCACGTACTCCATCGCGTATCTGTTCCACTTGCTGAAGGTGCATGAAACGCAGGGCTGGCAGCTGCTGGGCCTGCACAACATTCATTTCTATATGCAGCTCATGCGCACCATGCGCGAACACATCCTGGCTGGAACCTGGCTCGAGTTCTATCACGCGCAGCGCGACGTGCTGGATGCACGCGACAGCTACGGCAAGAAATCGAATCACGTCACCAAAGCCGAACGCCGCAAACTCAATCTGCAGCAAGGACGCTACGAGGTGGTCGTGCGCGATGAGATCGGACGCATCCGTGACACGCAGTCTGGCGAGGTGATGCATTCGGTGAACGATCCGGCCGAAGAAGCCCGCACCCTGTATGTCGACCAGTCGCGCCTGATCGAGCGGCTGCAGCAGGACGACCCGCATCCCCTGATCGTGTGGGACGTCGGCCTGGGAGCCGCTGCGAACGCGATGGCGACGATTGCGGCCGCTGAATCGATGAGCCCGCAGCAGCGCCGGCGCCGGCTGGTGCTGGTGAGTTTCGAGAACGACCTGGATTCGCTCAAGCTCGCGCTGCGCCACACGCAGTGGTTCAAGCATCTGCGACATGCGGCGCCGCGACAGTTGCTGGCAAAGAATCAATGGACCAGTCCGTGCGGCGCCGTCGACTGGCTGTTGCTGCCCGGGGATTTCGCGATCCGCAAGTTCGAGGCGCCGCCACCCGATATCGTGTTCTTCGACCCGTTCTCGTTCAAAACGGACACGGGGCTATGGACCCTGGCCGCGTTCCGCGATCTGGCGGATGTCTGCGCCGACAAGGCGACGGAACTGTTCACGTATACCTATTCGACGAAAGTCCGCGCTGCCATGCTCGCGGCAGGGTTTTACGTTGCCAAAGGCTGCGGCACTGGCCCGAAGGCCGAAACGACGATTGGTCTGTCACCGCGTGCAGCGGCGACTCTGCACGGTCGCGAACTGCTGGCAGCCGATTGGCTGGGCAAATGGCAACGCAGCGATGCACAGGCGCCGCTCGGCACCGATGCCCAGGATGATTCGTGGCGCGCCGCGGTGCGGGAACATCCTCAGTTCCGATAGCCCTCGGGGTGCAGTTGCCACCAATGCATAGTGACTTCACCCGGCGGCGACGTACATCATCGGCGCCGGACGGACAAACCGATCTGAATCGAATGGAGAACAGGCTATGACCGAAGAACGTGCGGTGCTCGCTGGCGGCTGCTTCTGGGGCGTGCAGGATCTCTTTCGCCGTTATGCGGGCGTTCTTTCCACCCGGGTCGGCTACACGGGTGGCAGCACACCCAACGCGACCTATCGCAATCATGGAAGCCATGCAGAAGCGATCGAGATCATCTTCGATCCGGCCCGGATCAGCTATCGACAGATCCTGGAGTTCTTCTTCCAGATCCACGACCCCACCACGCGCAATCGCCAGGGCAACGATATCGGCACCAGCTATCGCTCGGCAATTTTCTACACCAGCGACGAGCAGCGCCGGATTGCCGAGGACACCATCGCCGATGTCGACGCGTCCGGACTGTGGCCCGGCAAGGTCGTGACCGAAGTCGTACCCGCCGGCGACTTCTGGGAAGCCGAGCCCGAGCATCAGGACTACCTCCTGCAAAATCCGGGCGGCTACACCTGTCATTTCATCCGGCCGGGCTGGACGCTGCCGGTTCGCAAGAACAAGGCAGCGCAGCGGGCTTGAATCGAAATCGATCGACGCGGGCCTGACTGCAACCGCAGCCGTCATTTCATTCTCTCGTTCAGTTCACAGCGTCCGCTTCGGGCTTCCGCTTCCACGTCGCGGTGAGATCGGGCCAGCGCATGAACGAGTCGCAGCCGGCCGCAGCGCGAAGATCGAATTCGAGGCGCGTGAGCGCACGCTCATCCGCAAGCCGATGCCGCAGGATCTGCGGCCGCAGACTGTCGAGCAGATCGCGCAGCATGTGCGTGCTGGGAGCCGCCGGCAGCATGACACTCGACACGTTGCAGGCATCGGGAGTACCGATGCCTGCCTCCAGGAAGAGGCTGGGAATGCGGGTGCCGATCTCGATGTCCCGACCGCAACGCCTGAACGTGTCGTTGCACAGGCGCAGCGTGCGTTCGATCACCGGAATCTGCGCGGCACTGCGCGTCACAGTGATGTCGTAGTCCATGATCAGCAGCGCGCCGCCCGGACGGACCCATTCCCAGAGCCGACGCAGCACGGCGGCTGGATCATCGATGTGAAACAGCAACAGTCGGGCGAAGACCAGGTCGAAAGGCGCCTGGCTGACCTGCGTCACGTCCGTGATGTCGCCGGCAATGAGACTGTAGACATCGGGGCCTGACTGACTGAGTTGCTCGATGGCATGACTGGCGAGCACGGCATCGACATCCATGCCGAACACTCTGCCGGCAGGGCCGACGTACTCGGCCATCAGCCTCATGACGTCGCATGGCCCGCAACCGACATCCAGCACACTGTGACCCTGACTCAGCCCGGCCTGCAGCAATGCCTGTCGCGTGGCCGGCTCCCAGATCTGGGCCTGCCGTGTCAGGCGTTCGTACTCACGCTGCGTACGACCCAGCACGTAGGCGTCCTGTGCGCTTACCCGATGCTCCACGACTGCCCTCATGTGCATATGATCATCACCGGGACGGCTTGCGACGCCCCTGCCTGTACTTTTGTGAGGTGGCATTGTCTGCGCCGGGCATGGCACGGTCTGCGGGCAGATGTCCCGGGTAGCTCAGGATTCGAGGAATCGTCGGGCCGGCTTACGGGACAGGTGTCCCGACCTGCCCGCAAGTCCCATCGAGCCGAGATCGCATGAATCTTTCGCGGCAGCAGATCCGTTTCGCACGAGCGCACGACGGGGTGCGTCTGGCCTATGCCGTTGCGGGCTCCGGCGAACCGGTCGTCATCAAGGCCGCGACCTGGCTGTCGCACATCGAGCAGGATTGGGAAAGCCCCGTCTGGAGCCACTTGTTGCGTGAGATGTCGTTGCATGCGACGTTCGTGCGCTACGACGAACGTGGCTGCGGTCTGTCGGACTGGGACGTCACCGATCTGGGTTTCGACAGTTGGGTCCGCGATCTGGAGACGGTGGTGGATGCCGTTGGCGCCGAGCACTTCGCACTGCTGGGCATCTCGCAGGGTGCTGCGGTCGCGATCGCCTATGCCGTACGACATCCGCAACGCGTCTCGCATCTCGTGCTTCACGGCGGCTACGCGCGCGGCCGCCTGGTTCGCAGCAATACGGCAGAACAACGCGAAGAAGCGGAAATGATGTGCCAGCTGGCGCAGCTCGGCTGGGGCAAGGAGGACGCCTCGTTCCGGCAGTTCTTCACTACCCAGTTCATCCCGGGCGGCACGCCGGAACAGCACGCCTGGTTCAACGAAATGGAGCGGTTGTCGACATCGCCGCACAACGCCGCACGCTTCATGCGCGAGTTCAATGAGATCGACGTGACGAACCTGTTGCAAGCAGTCGAGTGCCCGACCCTGATCCTGCACAGCGTCAACGACGTCCGTGTACCGTTCGAAGAGGGACGCTTGCTCGCGCGCGGCATCGCTGACGCGGAGTTCGTATCCATCGACAGCCGCAATCACCTGCTGCTGGAACACGAGCGCGGCTGGCAACGCTGGATCGAGGCAGTGCGCCAGTTCCTGCCGGATACATCCGTCGCGCCTGGTCCCACATCCTTCACGACACTGTCGCCGCGCCAACGCGAAATCCTGGAATTGCTCGCCCAGGCCCGCGACAACGCACAGATCGCAGCAACGCTCAACGTCTCGGAGAAGACGGTGCGCAATCAGGTCTCGCTGATCTTCGAGAAACTTGGCGTGGAGAGTCGCGCGCAGGCGGTCGTGCTGGCACGCGATGCGGGGCTCGGACTGAAATGACAGCCTGCGATGCGCGTGCCGACAAAGCCGGCCGCCATGGCGAAAGCACCGCGCAATGATCCGGTTTTGCGGCCGATGCGGCTTTGTAGAGTACGGGTGACTACCTCTGATCACCCGATCCCGGAGGCACGAGTGGTGCAATGCAGCCTCTGAACAACACCGTCCCCCACTGCTCCGCGCATCCCCATGGCATTCACACTCCAGCAACTGCAACCAGGATTTCACATCGGTGAGTGCTTCATCGAGCCGTGTCAGAACCGTATCAGGCGGTGCGATGACGAGTCGCGTCTCGAGCCGAGAGTCATGGACGTGCTCGTGTGCCTGGCGGAGCACGCTGGCACGGTCGTTTCGCGCGACACGCTGAACCAGCAGGTCTGGGGGAGTGTCGTGGTCACCGATCAGGCCGTGACCAACTGCATCTCCGAGCTGCGGCATCATCTGGGTGATGACCGCAGTGCCAACCGCGTCATCGAAACGATCCCGAAGCGCGGCTATCGCCTGACAGCACAGGTACGACCCGCCGAAGTCACGGCAATGCAGGACACGCCTCGGCCATCGACGCCAGCTCCGGCGATGCGCACCCATTGGCCCGTCGCAGCGGGAGCGTTGCTGATCGTTCTCGTGTTGCTCGGTTTCGCAGGGTGGTGGAATAACGGGTCGACGCCCGCGCTCACCAGCGTGGCCGTGCTGCGATTCGAGAATGCGGCTGACGACCGGACACTGGACTACCTTGGGCTCGCGCTGCCCGACGAAATTGCGACGCTGCTCACCGGGTCGCGCGATATTGCCGTGCGCCCGTTCGAATACGTCGATACCGACGATCCACTGGCCGCAACCCGCGCGCGCCGCGTGGATCACATCGTGCGTGGTCGTTACTACCGCGAAGACCGCGGTCAACTCACGCTCACCGTCGAGGCTCAACACGTGCTTCAGGAACGCGTGATCTGGCGAACGCGCATCACAGCACCTGCCGGCGATCTGCTGGCGATGCGTGAACGTATCGTCGAGAGCGTGCAACAGGGTTTGCTGCCCGCGCTCGTGGCTTCCACCGGTCCGGTGTCGGGATCCGCACCCGCTCGGCATGCAGCGCAACGAATCGCCGACCAGCCAATGCGGCGATCTGCAAAGAATGCGTTCGTGCTGAGCATGTGATTGCAGACAGTCGAACATGGTGAAGATGCCCGACTGAAGTCGGACCCACAGAAGACAATCCTGACTGTGCTCAAGTGAGTACGAAGGGTCCGAAGCCGGCTCCGCACAATCGATGTGCTGCGGTTTCCAATCGTGTCCTCGGTGAAGTTTTTCCTTCACTGGTCTTCTCACTGATCTTCGGCGCGGCCGGAGTTCATACGTACCCTGAACCCGGGCCGCGCCGGGGCTGGATGAACACGGCGGCGCACCCGGACAGCCACCGCTGCGATACCGCTACTGCTCTCCGTCGAACGCTTCGCAGGACACACCGGGATGCCAGTTCACGAATGCACCGTTCGGGTTTGGCTTCCACGCCCAGACATGCAGCGTGTAGAACGAAGGCAATCCATAGCGATTCGGACTGTCGATCAGGTGCATGAGCTGCCCCATGAGTTCCGGCGCGTTGGTGTTGTTGGCATGCCAGGCGTCGGCGAGCACCAGATAATCCGCACCGATCAGGCGCCGGCCACCGTTTGGCGTCGGTTCGTAGATCACGATTTCGGGCCGACGCGGGTCGAGAGCCGGATCGCCCACCAGCTGCATATTCACGTAGTGCAAGCCCATCGCGCCGTCGTCGGGTCCGCTCACGCAGCCGAACATCAGCTGGTAGCCCTCGGCTTCCGCCACGTTGACGTCACGAAAGCGGCGGGTGGTCTCGCGAACTATCCTGGCCAGTTCGGCCGTGTGTTGTGCCTGATGGTGGTCCCCGTGATCGCGATCATGATCG
>NZ_DATDJO010000063.1:0-110477 GCF_036520495.1 Povalibacter sp.
GGTCGTACCGTCGCCGGCTTCGTCAGACGTGTTGGAAGCGACTTCCTTCACCATCTGCGCGCCCATGTTCTCGAACTTGTCCTTGAGCTCGATTTCCTTCGCAACCGACACACCGTCCTTCGTGACGGTGGGGGCGCCGAAACTCTTCTCGAGTATGGCATTGCGGCCCTTGGGACCGAGGGTCGCCTTGACGGCGTTTGCCAGGATGTTCACACCCCTGAGCATGCGCTGACGGGCGTCATCGCTGAAACGTACTTCTTTAGCAGCCATTTGAGTTCAACCTCTGATACTGGTGTCTGTGTTCTGTGGAGTCACTTTGCGACGCCCTCCTTCCTTTCCGTCATTCCCGCGCAGGCGGGAATCCAGGATTTCGGAATGGATCCCCGCTTTCGCGGGGGATGACGTCACCGCGTCGCGATGCGACGCGTGCGTGACATCACTTCTCGATGACGGCCATCACGTCTTCTTCGCGCATGACGAGAAGATCTTCGCCGTCGACCTTCACTTCGGTGCCGCTGTACTTGCCGAACAGGATGTTGTCGCCGACCTTGACGTCGAGCGCACGCACTTCACCGTTCTCGAGGATCTTGCCCTTACCGACGGCAACGACCTTGCCCTTGATCGGCTTTTCGGTGGCCGAATCCGGAATCACGATGCCGCCGGGAGAGGTGCGCTCCTCTTCGAGGCGCTTGATGATCACGCGATCGTGCAACGGACGAATTTTCAGCTTGTCAGCCATAGCTCAAACCTCAATTAAGGTCTTGATGAAGTGGGAACGAATCGGGTTCGCTGGGGTGTTCTGCTCGCCTGGAGGCGTTAGCACTCACCCGTGGCGGGTGCTAATAATAGGGGCGAACCGGTTAAATTCAAGCAGAGTTTGCATGAGACTTTCGTGACGGCAGCTGGATGGCACCGTATTCTGGCCAGCTCGACACCTCACCCTAAATCCATGACAGATCAAGTGATTCTGGTGCTGACGACCTGTCCGGACAGCACCGAGGCGGAGCGAATCGCGGCCGCATTGGTCACCGAAAGGCTGGCTGCCTGCGTCAATCGGGTGGAAGGCGTTCGGTCGACTTATGCCTGGAACGGCCAGCTTCAGGATGATCGGGAGGTCCTTCTGGTGATCAAGACGACGAGCGGACGGCTTGGCGAACTTGAGGCACGGCTCAAGGCCCTGCACCCGTATGAGCTTCCAGAATTGCTGATCGTGCCGGTCAGCGGCGGGAACGAACGGTATCTGGAGTGGGTCCGACTGGGCGTTATGGAAAAGGACAAGTGATGACGAAGACTGAGCGACGATCAACGGAAGTCCCGCGCGGACAGGCCACGACCAACGGAAGTCCCACGCGGACAGGCCACGGCCAACGGAAGTCCCGCGCGGACTGGTTACTGGCCAGAATCGGAATCGCATTGCTGGGGGTGCTGGGGGCCGTTGCGCCGTCGTGGGCCAAGGACGATTTCCTGCGACCGGAGGACGCCTACAAATACACGACCCGGGTCGAGAACGATCAGCTGATCGTCAGCTGGACCATCGAGAAGGGTTACTACCTCTACAAGAAGAAGATGAGCGTCGCCTCGACCATGGCGAACGTGCAACTGGCTGAGCCTGCCTGGCCCAAGGGCGAAGCCCACAGCGATGAGTATTTCGGCGAGCAGGAGATCTATCGCGGCAAGGTCGATGTGCCGGTGCCGATCACGTTTCATTCGGCGCGACCTGACAAGCTCGCCATCGAGCTGAAGCTGCAGGGCTGCGCCGATGCGGGACTGTGCTACCCGCCGTTGAAATGGAAGACCGACGTCGCGGTGCCCGCGTCGACAGCGAAGGGTGGCGCGGATCTGCGTTCGTTCCTGAAGTCGAAGACATCGACCGACGAGTTCCTGCCGCCCGATGAAGCCTTCAAGTTCGGCGCCGGCATGGAGCGTGCGGACTCGGTGGCGCTCACCTGGATCATCGCCGACGGTTACTACCTTTATAAGCACCGCATCGCCGTGACGACCGACACGCCGAATATTCAGATCGGCACGCCGCTTCTGCCAAAGGGCGATCCGAAGCACGACGAGTTCTTCGGCGACACGGAGGTCTACCACGAATTCCTCGAGGCGAGTTTGCCGGTAGCACGGGCCGCAGGGTCGACCGGAACACTTACTCTCCACGTCACGTATCAGGGCTGCGCGGAAGGCGGACTCTGCTACAACCCGATCTCCAGAACGGTATCGGTCGAGCTGCCGCCGACTGATACGGCAACGACATTGCCCGCTGCGGTGGCATCGACTTCGGCCGGTGCGCCTCTCGTCGCCGAACAGGATCGCCTGGCCAGCGCCTTGCAGAGCGGCAACATCGCCTACGCGCTGCTGACTTTCTTCGTGGCCGGCCTGCTGCTCTCATTGACGCCGTGCGTGCTGCCGATGATCCCCATCCTGTCGGGCATCATTGTTGGCCAGGGCGAGAACGTCACGCGCAAGCGCAGCTTCTCGCTCGCGTTCACCTATGTGCAGGGCATGGCGCTGACCTATGCCGCCGCCGGCGCCATTTTCGTTCTCGCGTTCAACCAGGCGCCGCAGGCGTTCTTCCAGCAGCCCTGGATCATCACCCTGATGGTGCTGCTGTTCATCGCGCTGGCATTCGCGATGTTCGGCGCGTACACCCTGCAACTGCCGTCGGCCTTGCAGACCCGGCTCTCGGACGCGAGCAACCGGCAGAAGTCGGGCACCTATGTCGGCACGTTCATCATGGGCGCGCTGTCTGCGCTCGTGGTGACCGCCTGCGTGGCGCCGGCCATCATTGCCGCACTGTCCGTCATCAGCCAGTCGCGGCAGATCGTGCGTGGCGCGCTGGCGCTCTACGCGACCGGCCTGGGTATGGGCGTCCCACTGCTCATCGTTGGCGCGTCGGCAGGTACCTTGCTGCCGAAAGCCGGACCTTGGATGGATACGGTCAAACAGCTCTTCGGCGTGCTGTTCCTCGGGGTTGCGATCTACCTCGCCCAGCCGCTGCTTCCCGACACCCTGACGATGCTGCTGTGGTCGGGCCTGGCCGGCATGTCCGGCTTCTGGATCTTCTCGCTCAAGGGTCGCGGCGGTGCGCCGATCGCGGCACCAGTGCGCGCCGTCGGGTTGATGGCGCTCGTTTACGGCATTTTGCTGCTGATCGGCGCTGCGTCCGGCAATCACGATCCGCTGCAACCGCTGGGGCATCTGCGAGGCGGAGCAACGACCGCCAGTGCCGGCAGCGAACACGGCATCGCTTTTCAGCGCGTCAAAACGGTCGCCGACCTGGATCGCGCAGTGGCCGCAGCCAACGCGGCCGGCAAGCCCGTGATGCTCGACTTCTATGCGGACTGGTGCGTCTCGTGCAAGGAGATGGAGAAGTACACGTTTACCGACGCCGGCGTACAGGCCGCGCTCGCAGGTGCGGTCCTGCTGCAGGCCGATGTCACCGCCAATGACCAGGACGACCAGGCACTGCTGGCCCGATTCGGGATTTTCGGGCCGCCCACGATCGCCTTCTTCACCTCCGAAGGGGTCGAACGTCAGAACTTCAGACTGGTAGGATTCACCCCCGCCGAGCGCTTCCGCGACCATGTCGTGGGGGCGTTCGCACCCGGTTGAAGTTTTCGAGGTCGCAGTGAAATCAGTTGTCTACGTCGCCGTTGCGGTCGCCGCGGCCGCTACCGGCTTCGCCATCTATCGTTACGGCCTCGCCCCACAAGTAACGCCGCAACCTGCGCCAGTCGCTGCCCTGGCGGAACCGGAACCAAAGGTTCCGACCGACCTGCCGGATTTCACGCTGGAGGATCGCGACGGCAACCGGCGCTCGATCCGCAGCTGGTCCGGCAAGTCGATGATCGTGAATTTCTGGGCCACCTGGTGCGCGCCGTGCCGCCGTGAGATTCCGCTGCTGCGCGAGATCAACAAGACCCACGAATCCGAAGGGTTTCAGGTCGTTGGCGTGGCGGTGGACTTTCGCGACGATGTGCTCAAGTACGCGACCGAGATCGGCATCGACTACCCGATTCTCATCGGCGAGCAGGACGGCTTCGAAGCGGTGAGCAGTTTCGGCATGGGATCGCTCGGCTTTCCCTTTACCGTCTTCACGGACAACCAGGGCCGGATCGTGCTGACGCACCTGGGCGAGCTGACGAAGACGCAGTCGGTCGTCATGCTCGACGCCGTCAAACGGGTGAACAGCGGCGAACTCACCCCCGTAGCGGCGCGCACCGTTGCTGCCGGGCAACTGGACGACCTGGAACCGGCCGAAGGCTGAACGCGCGGTCACCTCCGCGCAAATCGGCCTGTTTACCGCCTCTGACCCACTTCACGGTGCTGCCGATCGAGCCGACAGAGCGCGGGCTGTGGTGGATTTGCCTGATGCGGGCTGCGGTCAAGCCCCGCTGTGCCGCGAAACCATCGCTAAAGCGATAGAAAACTGATACAAATCGCGGCCATCTCCGGCTAACTGAATTTCTCGAGCCCTTTGATAATCGGCTTATGGCCCATCTGTTGCTCCTCAACGGCCCGAATCTGAACCTGCTCGGCACGCGCGAGCCCGGGCTCTATGGGGCAATCACCCTGGACCAGATTACGGCGCGGGCGACCCAGCTGGCGTCGGAGGCCGGCCATCACCTGTCCAGTTTCCAGAGCAACTCGGAAGCGGAACTGATCGGTCTGATTCACGAGGCTCCAGGCACTCACGTCGCCTTCATCATTTTCAATCCGGCTGCACTGACCCATACCAGCGTCGCCCTGCGCGATGCCCTGCTGGGCGTGAAGATCCCCTTCATCGAGGTGCATCTGAGCAACGTACACGCGAGGGAAGCCTTCCGGCATCACTCGTATTTTTCCGACATTGCTGTCGGGACCATCACCGGACTGGGCGCATTCGGGTACGAGCTGGCGCTGCGCGCCGCGGCTCATCACCTCGCGACCAGCATCCGCAAATAGGAAAAGAACAAAGAGGACATCGCATGGATATCCGCAAAGTAAAGAAACTCATCGAACTGCTCGAAGAATCCGGCATCGCTGAAATCGAGATCAAGGAAGGCGAAGAGTCGGTACGCATCAGCCGCTACCCCCCAGGTGGTGCGCATGGCGCTCCGGTCATGCACTACGCAGCTCCAGTCGCAGCCCCCATGGCAGCTCCGGTCGCAGCAGCTGCCGCAGTGTCCGCACCGGTCGCGGCACGTAACGACCACACAGTCACCGCACCGATGGTAGGAACGTATTATTCCGCGGCGACGCCGGGCGCCAAGGCATTCGTCGATATCGGCAGCGAAGTGAACGTCGGCGATACGCTCTGCATCATCGAGGCCATGAAGATGATGAACCAGATCGAGTCCGACAAAGCCGGCAAGGTCACTGCCGTCCTGGTGAAGAACGGTGAACCGGTCGAATTCGGCCAGCCGCTGTTCATCATCGAGTGACGGCGATAGCCGCCACTCGGCCGACTGGCTAACTGGCCACTGGCAAACTGGCCAGAGCGAAGCGATCTGAACTGGCGCACGCCTGGCCCACTGCCACCCAACCGCAGAACAAACAATGCTTGAAAAAGTCGTCATCGCCAATCGCGGCGAAATCGCGCTTCGCATCCTGCGCGCGTGCCGCGAGCTAGGCATCAAGACGGTGGCCGTGCATTCGACCGCCGATTTCAACCAGAAGCACGTGCTCCTGGCGGACGAATCCGTCTGCATCGGACCGCCGGCGTCCAAAGACAGTTATCTCAACATGCCGGCGATCATCAGCGCCGCGGAAGTCACCGACTCGGTGGCGATCCATCCCGGCTACGGCTTCCTGTCCGAGAACGCGGACTTCGCCGAGCGGGTGGAGAAGAGCGGCTTCATCTTCGTCGGACCGAAGCCCGAGACGATTCGCATGATGGGCGACAAGGTCTCCGCGATCCGCGTCATGAAGGCGGCAGGCGTGCCTTGCGTACCGGGATCCGACGGTCCGATCGGCACCGATAACGATGAAACCTTCCGCATCGCGCGCGAGATCGGCTACCCGGTGATCATCAAGGCGTCGGGCGGTGGCGGTGGACGCGGCATGCGCGTCGTCCACAGCGACGCAACGCTGCTGAATGCGATCAATGTGACGCAGGCAGAAGCGCTCGCGGCCTTCAGCAATGCCGAGGTCTACATGGAGAAGTTCCTCGAGAAGCCGCGACATATCGAGATCCAGGTGCTGGCCGATCACTACGGCAATGTCATTCATCTCGGTGAACGTGACTGCTCGTTGCAGCGTCGTCACCAGAAAGTCATCGAAGAAGCGCCTGCTCCCGGCATCACGCCGAAGCAGCGCAAAGCGATCGGCGAGCGCTGCATCGCGGCGTGCCGCGACGTGGGCTATCGCGGCGCCGGCACGCTCGAGTTCCTGTACCAGGACAACGAGTTCTACTTCATCGAGATGAACACGCGCGTGCAGGTCGAGCATCCGGTGTCCGAGCTCATTACCGGCATCGACATCGTGAAAGCGCAGCTGCGCATCGCAGCGGGAGAACAACTCCCCTGGACGCAGAACGACGTCCAGATTCGCGGCCATGCGATCGAGTGCCGCATCAACGCCGAAGATCCGAAGGGCTTCATCCCCTCGCCCGGTCCGGTGAAGCTGTTTCATCCGCCCGGCGGCCCCGGTATCCGGGTCGACAGCCACCTGTACAGCGGCTACGTCGTTCCGCCGTATTACGATTCCATGATCGGCAAAGTCATCGCCTACGGCGAAGATCGCGACACCGCCATCGCGCGCATGAAGAATGCGCTGTCGGAAATGGTCATCGAAGGCATCAAGACCAACATCCCGCTGCACCAGGAAATCTTCAATCACGCCGCGTTCAAGGCGGGCGGATTGGACATTCACTATCTGGAGCGGAGACTCGGGATCAAGTAAGCAAGGGCTGCCGGGTACTGGACCCTGGGCTGCTGGCCAGAAGGGACCAGGACTCGGACCGGATCGACGTCCTTCTTAACTTTCCGGCCAGCAGCCCAGTACCCAGCGCCCAGCAGCCCTCTGATGCCCTTCCTGCAACTCACCCTCGCCGTCGGCTCGGCCGATCCAGAACCTTTCGAAGATGCGCTGCTCGGCGCTGGCGCGCTGTCGATCACGCTCGAAGACGCGGCGGACAATCCGGTGCTGGAACCCGCCCCCGGCACGACGCCACTCTGGCCGAGCGTGCTGGTCAAGGCGTTATTCGACGCCGACGCCGATCCCGTCGTGATCGAGGCGCTGTTGCTATCGCAACTGCCTGGACCCTGGCCGCCGCTTCATTTCGCACAGCTCGAAGACCGGCCCTGGGAGCGCGAATGGCTCAAGGACTTCCGGCCGATGCGTTTCGGCAAACGGCTCTGGATCTGCCCGGACGGGCAGCGCCCGGCTGCTGAGTCCGAGCCCCACACCGCGAACCTGACACCCTGCTTCATCGATCTGGACCCCGGCCTCGCCTTCGGCACGGGCACGCACCCGACGACCGCGCTGTGCCTTACGTGGCTCGACGGCGCCGACCTGCACGACAAGACAGTGATCGACTACGGCTGCGGTTCCGGCATCCTCGCCATCGCCGCGCTGAAACTTGGCGCGAAATCCGCGCTCGGCGTCGACATCGACCCACAGGCAGTCATAGCGACTCGGGATAATGCAGCTCGCAATGCCGTCGCCAACCAGCTCGATGTCTGCACCGTGGCAGAGATGCGAACCGAGCCCGTCGACATCGTGCTGGCAAACATTCTCGCCGAGCCACTGATGGCGTTGGGCAGCACACTTGCCGCTCTGGTGAAGCCGGGCGGCAGCATCGTGCTGTCGGGTCTTCTGGCGGATCAGGCCGCGCAGGTGGCGGCTCATTACGCCGCATGGTTTGATATCGCACCGATCAGCGTGCACGACGGCTGGGCACGCGTCGACGGCCTTCGAAAGGACCGCGCTTGCTGACCCAGTGCCCCAGTTGCCAGACCATCTTTCGCATCACCAGCGAAATCCTGCGCGTCGCGCATGGTCAGGTCCGCTGCGGTCGTTGCCAGGCACAGTTCGATGCACTCCAGCGTCTCATCGAAGAAAACGGCGTCGAGGAAACCAGCTCGGGCCGCTACGTAAAGCCGGAGCCACCTGCCAGCGAGATCGAGGTGGACGAGCCGCCTGCGCAGGAAGACATCACGCTCGAAGGCAGGCATATCGAAATCACCGGCACATATCGGTCGATGGACGATCCTGACGATCTGCAGATTCGCCAGGAAGTCACCGAAGAATGGGTCGACCTCGACGACGTTGACGAATCATTCGCCGACGAAGCTGTGAGCGACGACGGCATCGAAGTGTCAGGGCATCACGAAGACTCCGGCACCTTCGAGGCCATGGACGAGCCGGAGGCCGCCGCCCGGTCGGCGGAAGAGTCCGAACAGCAACGATTCGCGCGCCGACTGGCCTCGCAGCGACGACAGGCACTCGACGAGTCCACTGCCGACGAGGAACTGCATGCGCTTGCCGGGCGTGGGGCCACTTCCGGCGGCACCTCGCTGATCTGGTCAATTCTCGCAATACCGCTCGTCCTGGCGCTGCTCGCGCAGTTCGTGCATCACTATCGTTCGGATTTCGCACGCAACCGGACGCTCGGTCCGCTGGTGGTCGGCATCTATGACGCGCTCGGCTCCAAGCTCACGCCAGACTGGCAACTGCACGCCTACGAAGTGAAGCAATGGGGCATCGTGTCGGACGCTTCGCTCCCCGGCACGCTCAAGGTTCGCGCCAGCGTCACGAACCGCGCTGCATTCGCGCAGCCCTATCCGCTGCTGAAGCTGGTGCTCGAAGATCGCTGGGGCGACCAGGTGCGCGCCCGCGAGCTCGAGCCCGCGGAATACCTCGATCCCGGCACCCCCACCAATCGCCTGCTGCCGCCCGGCCAGCCGACCAATGCCACGATCGTCATCGTCGATCCCGGCCCTGACGCGGAGGGCTTTCGCTTCGACGTCTGCCTGCGCGGCAGGGAAAACGCGGTGGTGTGCGCGACGGACATACCGCAATGAAGAGGCCAACTGATCGGCTGGCCAGAGTTTGAAAAAACGGGCAGAGTTCGTGCCCGCTCGATTCGCCTCCGGCCAGTCGGCCAGCAGACCAGTTAGCCAGTTGGCCTTATGAAGATCGGCCCCTACCAGCTCCCCAACAATCTCTCGCTCGCACCGATGGCCGGCGTGACCGATCTGCCGTTCAGGCTGTTGTGTCGACGCATGGGTGCGGGGATTGCTGCTGGGGAAATGCTGACTTCCGATGTGCGTTTATGGCACACCGAGAAATCACGACGGCGAATGGATCACAGCGGCGAGGCCGAACCTCGCGTCGTGCAGATCGCAGGCGGGGATCCGCAAATGATGGTCGAAGCCGCACAACGCAATGCCGATGCGGGCGCGCAGATCATCGATCTCAATATGGGATGCCCGGCGAAAAAAGTTTGTAACAAGGCTGCAGGTTCGGCGTTGATGCGGGATGAAACACTCGTGCGACAGATCCTCGAAGCCGTGGTCAAGGCGGTCCCGGTCCCGGTCACGCTGAAGATGCGAACGGGCTGGGATTCCACGACACGCAATGCCGTGTCCATTGCCCGGATGGCGGAAGACGCGGGCATTCAGGCGCTTGCGGTTCATGGCAGGACACGCGCGTGCATGTATCAGGGAAATGCCGAGTACGAAACCATTCGTGCAGTCAAACAGAATGTCGCGATTCCGGTTTTTGCCAATGGCGACATAGATTCGCCGCACAAGGCGAAGTTCGTACTTGAACAAACGGGCGCAGATGGCCTGATGATCGGACGCAGCGCACAAGGACGTCCGTGGATTTTTCGCGAAATCGCCAGTTACCTGCGTGATGGCACTGTTTGTGACGAGCCTTCCATCGCAGAAGTACGTGATATCATGCTCGCCCATTTGCGCGACCTGCATGCCTTCTATGGGGAAGATGCCGGAGTCCGGGTCGCGCGTAAACACATTGATTGGTATGCGAAGGGCCGCGCGAGTGCGCATGCTTTTCGACATGCCGTGATGCTGGCGACAGACGCGCGATCACAACTCGAGCAGGCCCGGGCGTATTTCGATGCGCTCGCCAATGCCCAGGAGCAGTTGAACGACGCGGCTTGATGCCCGCAGTTCCTGGAACGAATTGGCGGAGAGCCCATGGCGCCGAAGAAAAAAACGAGAGCTCATAGAGAGCCGCTGGTCCGACCTGCATCACGCGCGGTACCTCTGCGCACCATGACCGAGGAAGCGCTGAACTCTTACTTCGAGTCATTGAACGGTCACAAGCCGGGCCAGCTGTACGATCTCGTCTTGCGCGAGGTCGAAGAACCTCTCTTCCGCGCAGTCCTCGACTATGCCGCCGGCAATCAGAGCCGCGCCGCCGATATTCTCGGCATCAATCGCGGCACGCTGCGGAAGAAACTGAAAACGTACGGGCTCGGCACCTAGCGAGTCCGAGCGACGCGGTGATCGATGATGAGGTGAGCGCGCAAGAATGACCTCGTCGACGGTCGCAGTCCGATAGTTGCCTCATCTTGCGCCGTCATCCGATCAGATCATCACCATGCATCAACCCATTCGTCGCGCCCTCCTCAGTGTTTCCAACAAGGACGGCCTGCTCGACTTCGCCCGCGTGCTCCATCAGCGTGGTGTGGTCATTCTTTCTACTGGCGGCACTGCGTCGCTGCTGGAGAAGGCCGGCATTCCGGTGACAGAAGTTTCGGCGCACACCGGTTTTCCGGAAATCATGGACGGGCGCGTGAAGACGCTGCATCCCAAAATCCATGGCGGCCTGCTCGGCCGGCGCAATGTCGATGATGCCGTGATGAAGACCCATGGCATCGATCCGATCGACCTGCTGGTCGTGAACCTCTATCCATTCGCTGCGACGATCGCCAAGCCGGACTGCACGTTCGAGGATGCGATCGAGAATATCGACATCGGCGGTCCCGCGATGGTGCGTGCGTCCGCCAAGAATCACGATCGCGTCACCGTCGTCGTCGACCCGCTCGACTACAGCGCCGTGCTCGCGGAAATCACTGCTGAGAACGGTGTATCGGAACAGACACGCAAGCGTCTTGCCGCGAAAGCCTTCGCACACACCGCAAGCTACGACGCCGCAGTCGCCAGCTACCTGGGACGCGTTACGGAAGGTCCGGCCGCAGAGTTCCCCCAGTCGCTTGCGCTGAACTTCCGCAAGCGCATCGATCTGCGTTACGGCGAAAACCCCCATCAGGCGGGCGCGTTCTACATCGACCCGAGCGCCCAGGGCGCCAGCATCGGCAGCGCGACGCAATTGCAGGGCAAGGCTCTTTCGTACAACAACATCGCCGATGGCGACACGGCATTCGAGTGCGTACGTCAGTTCAGCGAGCCGGCCTGCGTCATCGTCAAACACGCCAACCCTTGCGGCGTCTCGGTCGCTGCGGACACGCTGACTGCCTACGACAATGCATTCAAGACCGACCCGACATCTGCGTTCGGCGGCATCATTGCGTTCAATCGCCCGCTCACTGCCGCCACCGCGCGCGCTATCGTCGATCGTCAGTTCGTCGAGCTGATCATTGCACCGGAAGTCGAACCCGCGGCACTGGAAATCTGCGCACGCAAAGAGAACGTGCGTGTGCTCGCCACCGGCGGATTGCAGCCCAGCAACCTGCGCCATGAATATCGCAGCGTGAACGGCGGCCTGCTCGTGCAGAACCGCGATGAAGGGATGATCGGCCCCTCGGATCTGAAGATCGTCACCAAGCGCCAGCCGACAGCGGCCGAACTCGACGATCTGTTGTTCGCCTGGCGCGTCTGCAAGTACGTGAAGTCGAACGCGATCATCTATGTGCGTGACCGCACGACCCTGGGTGTCGGCGCAGGCCAGATGAGCCGCGTCGTCTCGAGCCGCATCGCCGCGATGAAGGCCAAGGACGAGGGCCTGGTCGTCGACGGCGCCGTGATGGCTTCCGATGCTTTCTTCCCCTTCCGCGACGGTCTCGACGTTGCTGCCGAATTCGGCATCAAGGCCGTCATTCAGCCCGGCGGCTCGATGCGCGACAACGAAGTCATCGCTGCCGCGGACGAACATGGCATGGCGATGGTGCTGACGGGGATGAGGCATTTCAGGCACTAGCGTGTGGCCAACTGGCTGGCTGGCCAGAATGCAGAGGCGCGCCAGTGAACATCACTTTGCAATGATCCTGATTCTGATGATCCCCTTCGTCCCCTCATTCCTGCCGGTTTGCCAGTCAGCCGGCTGGCCAGTTGACCGCGTGCGGAGCGCACAATGAAAATCCTCATCCTCGGTTCCGGCGGCCGCGAACACGCCTTCGCCTGGAAAGTTGCGCAGTCTCCGCGCGTAGATGCCGTCTTCGTCGCTCCTGGCAACGCTGGCACAGCGCTCGAACCGCATGTCCGCAATCTCGATATCGCTGCCGATGACGTTCCGGCGCTCGTCGATTTCGCGAAGCGCGAAGGCATCGACCTGACGATCGTCGGTCCCGAGGCGCCGTTGGTCATCGGCGTCACCGATGCATTCGAGTCCGCTGGACTGCGATGCTTCGGGCCGCGCAAAGCAGCTGCGCAACTCGAAGGATCGAAGGCGTTCACGAAAGATTTCCTGACACGCCATCGCATTCCGACCGCTGCGTTCGCCACGTTCACCAAGGCCAACTTCGATCCGTCCTGGGTCCGCGCGCAGCGTGCTCCGCTGGTCGTCAAGGCAGACGGCCTGGCTGCCGGCAAAGGCGTGATCATCTGCGCGACCACCGACGAGGCGGTCGCAAGTGCGCAGGCCATGTTCGACGGTCAATTCGGTAACGCCGGCGACAAGGTCGTGATCGAGGAGTTTCTCGAAGGCGAGGAAGCAAGCTTCATCGCCGTCGTCAGTGGCACGGACATTCTGCCGCTGGCAACTTCGCAGGATCACAAGCGTCGCGATGACGCCGACCAGGGACCGAACACCGGCGGCATGGGCGCGTATTCCCCGGCGCCGGTCGTCACGCCGGAAATTCATGCCCGCATCATGCGTGAAGTCATGGAGCCCACGGTCCGCGGCCTGATGAGCGACGGCACGCCTTACTGCGGCTTCCTCTATGCCGGCCTGATGATCGCCGCCGACGGCACGCCGAACGTGCTCGAGTTCAATTGCCGTTTCGGCGATCCGGAGACGCAGCCGATCCTGATGCGTCTGCGCTCGGATCTCATCGACCTGTGCGAAGGCGCCCTCGATCAGCGACTCTCACAGGTCACTGCGGACTGGGACGAGCGCGCCGCCGTCGGCGTGGTGCTTGCGGCCGGCGGCTACCCGGACGACTACCACAAGGGCGACGTGATTCACGGCCTCGATGCCGCCGCCGCGCTGCCCGGCAAAGTGTTTCATGCGGGCACGAAACTCATCGACGACAAGGTGACGACCAACGGCGGCCGGGTGCTCTGCGCTGTCGGCTTGGGCAAGACCGTCAGCGAGTCGCAGCAGAATGCGTATGCACTCGTCGATCGCATCCACTGGGACGGCATCCAGTTCCGCCGCGATATCGGCTATCGCGCGATCGCCAGGGAAAAAGACGGGAAGTAAGGCACAGGACCAGAGAGCCAATTACACAAAGGAGTACGAAGGATCGCAAATGAATCGCTGCAAAACATTTGTGCGCTTTTGTTCCGCCCTTTGTGCTCCTTTGTGGTCCTGCCTTTACTCCACCTTCCGCTGCTTCACATCCACCTCGAAGCTCACCAGCACGCTGCCGCCATTCGCGAGTTCGAACGCATGCTCGAGGCCGCTGCGGCTCGGCAGCGACTGCGATAACGCTTCGAGTTCTGCACGAGGGATGGTGACCCACAGTCCCGTCGGGTCGCTGTCGAGTGCCCAGCCGCCCACCGGTGTGGGGCGGACGTTGACGCGGAAGGTATGGTTGCGCGGCAAAGCGACTTCGAGCGTCAGCGCGCGGGAAGAAAGCAGAGTGCCAAGTTCGCTGCGATCGATGCGAAGCCGCACTGCTCCGGTAGCCAGTCGGATGTTCACGCTCAGTCGTCGTCGACGATGATGACTGCGGCGCGCGCCAGCTCGCCTAGTTCGGCGCCTTCGCCGGGGTTGCTGATTTCCACCAGGAACAGCTCCGTACTTTCCTTCACGGCGTCCGACACCAGGGGCACAGTAATGATCACGGACCGAACGCCGGCCGGGATGGTTTCAGTGTCGGGTCCGATGGCAGCGAAATCATTGGCCGCTTCGGCCGAGTTGGGCGTCAGGCTCCATTGAAACGTCACCGCTTTTCTCACGCTGCCCGTGCGCTTGACCGCGATCCTGACGCTGCCGTCGCTCTCGGTGGCGACGTAGGTGTCCTTGTCGAACATGATTTTGCTGATGCCGCCGCCCATCGATTCGACGGGTCCTGCAGCGGGCTTCGCTTCTTGCGCGACAGGTGCCGCCGGAGCGACCGCAGGCGCTGCGCTCTGGGGTGCGGGTGATGTGCCCTCAGGCGACGGCGGAGCCGATACCGCGCTCTCTGGTGGCATCTGGGTAGCGACGATGGGCGGCTGTGCGGCAGGCAGCTCCGTAGGTTGGGCAACCACTTCCGTGGATTCTTCCGTGGATTCCTGCTGTTCCGACTTTACGGGCAGCGGGATGGCAATCTGCGGCAGCGAACCGCGATTGACCCAGTAGGCCGCCGCGGCGCCGCCGGCCAATAGCAGCACGAGCGCCGTGACGCCGCCTGCGCGGAACTTCCGGCGCCTGGGCGCCGCCACGATCATTCTCGGCGGCACCAGCTGCTGGGGCACCTCCGCGCACCCGAGCGCGGCGATCAGCTCGACCACGTCGATCTTGCGATCGGCGCGCGACCACTTTAGGCCGGTCTGCAATGCCGTCCACTGCCGGTTGGTCAGACCCTGGATGCGCTGCGGCTGGCGCCCTTGCGCCCGCGCCAGCGGTGCAGAACGACCGCCGAAGGGATGTTGCCCGGACAGCAGTTCGTAGGCGATACAGGCGAGGCTGTAGACGTCCTCGCCGAATTCCGGCGGATCGCCATTGACGCGCTCTTCGCTCGCATAGGCGAGATTCACTGCGGGCTGGCGACCGCCGAGGACCTGGTCACCGATCCAGGGCTCGGGTCGATGAGTATCGGCCAGTTCGCGACGCGCGAAACCCGTATCGAGCAGTTTCACCTCGCCATTGGCGGCAATCATGACGTTGCCGGGACGCAGGTCCGAATGCACCACACCGCGTCGATGTGCATGCGCCAGGCCGGCTCCGAGGCTGCCGATGAGGACCAGCGCCTGTTCACGCGGCATCGCCTCACGGGCAAGACGTTCGAGCAGGCGGGACAGCAATTCGCCTTCCAGCAGCTCCATCACCAGGAAGTAGGTATCGCCGTCGCGATCGAGATCGAAGACGCTGACGATATTGGGATGTGAAAGCGACTGCGCCTGATGAAACTGACGCTCCAACTCGCCCAGCGCTTCGGGCCGCTCGCGATAGTTGCGTTTGAGCACTCGTAGCGCGACGCACTGGGCGGCGGGATCGAGATGCGCGCGATGGCGATCGAGCGCCTTGTACACCGTGCCGGCATTGCCTCGGCCGAGAATGGTGAGCAACTCGTAACGGTCGCGCAGCACACTGCTGTCAGCGGCGCCGTTCGCGCCATGGGGATGCCGGATCGGTGGCGGCGGTCGCGTCAGCGGATCGGCCTCACGCACGAACTGCAGCGGGTCGACGAATGCGCGATTGGGGCCGCGAGGCGTGGCAGGCCGACCCTGCTCCGCCGCCGCCATCCTGCGCCAGCGTGTGCCTGTTGTATCTGCCGACGCAGGAGCAGGATCGGTCGTGGGCGCCTGAGGCGCCACCGTCTCGCCCTCATCCTCGGATTGATTGACGACGCCGAAGACGAGCTGGGCAATGTCGCTCTTCAGCGTGCGCGCCACCCCGGGATCGACACGGCCACGCCGTTGGTATTGATCCAGCAGCGCCAACGCATCCCACGGCGCTTCCGGATTGCTGCGACAGATTTCCAGAAACGAAGCCTGCATCCGGGCGCGATCACACCGGCCGGCCGTGTAATCGTCCAGCCAGATCGCCAGGTCGCCGCGTGCATCGGCGGTTTCATCGCTCGGCCCGTTGTTCATCGAGACACTCATGTGGCGCAGTCTATGCGGCAGGGGAAAGGCGAACATCTGTCGCCCGCGACCGACTGGCCCTGACCAAGGAGGGTGCTGTCATTCCAACACCTTTTCCATCCGGAAATCGTCCATGACGAAGCCGCCACCGATGTCCATGACAATTGGGGCCGCGATACGAAATCCCAGCCGCTCGTAAGCCTTCACTGCGGGATTTCCTTTGTTCACCGTCAACCATAGCCGCCCAAGACCCCGCTGGCGGGCCCCTTCCTCGATGAACGCCATGATGGCGCGGCCGGTTCCGCCGCCGCGGGCCTCCCTCAGCAGATAGAGCTTGCTGATGAACAGGCCGCCGTCGTCATCGGCCTTGATCGCAACGTACCCAATTGGCGCAACCTCCCGCTGCACCGTGAAATATTCGTACCCTTCCAGCACCTGCTGCTGCATTGCTTCAGTGCTCTGGAACCTCGCGACCATATAGTCGACCTGCGCGCGACCGATAAGCGGAACGTAGTACTCATACCAGATGGTACGGGCCATTGTCGCGATGGCGGCGATGGCCTCCTCAGTACGAGCGGGCAGGAAAATCAGAGCCATGGGACTCTCGCGAATAATCGATAGCTGAAAGTTATCAACTACGCAGCGACCCTGGGTTGCTTTTCGTCCATTGCCTCATGCCTTCATCTGACGCGGGCGGATCGAAATCCAGAACCTCGCGGCCTGAAGTGCTGCTCACCTGCCTGTCATCTGGCATTGAGCTCGCCCTGCAGCTTCTGTTCGTCGAGCTGGCCACACCACTTGGCGACGACCACCGTGGCGACGCCGTTGCCGACGAGATTGGTCAGCGCACGCGCTTCGGACATGAAGCGATCGATGCCCAGAATAAGTGCAAGCGCAGTCACGGGGAGTGTGCCGACGGCCGATAGAGTCGCCGCCAGAACGATGAAGCCACTCCCGGTGACTCCCGCCGCGCCCTTCGAAGTCAGCAACAACACCGCCAGCAGCGTGAGCTGATCCATCAATGTCATGGGCGTATTGGTCGCCTGCGCGATGAAGACCGCCGCCATGGTCAGGTAGATCGACGTCCCGTCCAGGTTGAAGGAATAGCCGGTCGGAATCACCAGACCGACGACGGGTTTCGAGCAGCCGGCGTTCTCCATTTTCAGCATCATCCGCGGCAGCACCGACTCGGATGATGAAGTGCCCAGCACGATGAAGAGTTCTTCGCGGATGTAGCGAACGAATTTGCCGATGGAGAAACCGTGCAGACGCGTCACCGCACCCAGCACCACGAAGACGAACAGGATGCACGTGGCGTAGAAGCAGATCATCAGCCAGGCGAGATCCATGAGCTTGTCGATGCCATAGCTGCCGATGGTGAACGCCATGGCGCCGAACGCACCGATGGGCGCCAGGCGCATGATCATGCCGATGATCCGGAACAGGACATGCGAAACACGCTCGATGAATTCGTAGACCAGCCGTGCCCGCTCGCCGACCGCGTGCAGCGCGAAGCCGAACAGCAGCGCAATCAGGAGGATCTGCAGGACCTCGCCGCGGGCAAATGCGTCGAACACCGTCGTCGGAATCACGTGCAGCAGGAAGTCGACGACGCCCTGCTCATTCGCGGCGCTGGCATAGCCCGCGATCTTGCTGGTGTCGAGGGTCGACACGTCGATGTTCATCCCGACGCCGGGTTTCACCACGTTGACGACGATCAGGCCGATGATGAGCGCGATCGTGCTCATGATCTCGAAATACAGCAACGCCAGTACGCCGGTCCGGCCGACCGCCTTCATGCTCTCCATGCCCGCGATGCCGGAAACGACGGTGCAGAAGATGATCGGCCCGATCATCATTTTCACGAGCTTGATGAAGCCGTCGCCGAGCGGTTTCATCTGCGTGCCGAGGTCGGGTGAGTAGTGGCCGAGCAGCACGCCGATCGCGATCGCGACCAGCACCTGGAAATACAGGGTGCGATAGAAAGGTTGCGGAACAGCGGATTCGGGCGCCATGAGCGTGGCAATCGTTGTTATGGGGCGACGGCGACAGGCTACAGGCGATGCTCACAGTTGCAAGCACAGCGGCATCACCGGTGCAAAGAAACGGGAAGCGCGTGACTGCCGTTCGAACTGCGACAGTCTCTATGGGACCGACATCAGCCGGCCATGCGTGATCTACGCCGCAGGCGCAGCGAAGCGGGCGCCGCTGGCCGTACCCGGCGTACCGTTGACCCAGATGCGGCCCTCGCGCGGATCCAGGCGGACCATCAGCCCCAACGGCCGCACAGTTTCCTTGCAGTCCACGGGGAGCCGGCCGTCCGAGAAATACGCCTTCACCAGATCGATCACGGTAGCCGCTGGAGCCGCCATGCGCGGCGTGTCTGGCGTGTGTGCGTAGATGGCGACGCGCCAGCTCTGCTTGCGTCCGCCGCCGGTCCGCAGCTCCTTGCAGAAGCGGTCCATCAGCAACAGGTCGGAACTCAGCGTGTTGTCGGTCAGATCGAGCGGCTGATCATTGCTGGTCGCTACATAGCGAAGATGCAGCAGTCCGGCCACAGGCTGGGTGTCGTCATAGACGCAGACGGCAAGCGCCGCCGTCAGCTCCGCTACGAGCAACGGCTCGCCGCGAGATACCAGGTAGGCATCAGGCTGCACGAGAATTTCTGACCGCGATACCGACATTCACGCTCTCCGGAACGTCGATACGTCCCTCGATCACAGTGTGCCGGGCGGGCTGCGCGACTGGTGAGGAATGGATCACGGAAATCGTCGCGGTTCTGACCGCTCGTCGGGGTGACTGACACGTTTGGTTGCTTTGTGTCATTGGGTGGCGACGAACCCGCCCCAGCCCCCATCACCCCGATCACTTCACTCCTTCGGCACATGCTCCTTGCGGGCACCGCCGAACGTGGTCGCTGCCGTCGCAATGAAGACTTCGCGCAGGAAGTAGATCAATGCCGCCGCGAGGCTCAGCAAAGCGATTATGAAGGTAATCGCGATCGGCATCTCCAGGTCGATTTTCAGTGAAGAACTGACGAACAACGACGCCACGACCAGCGATACCAGCAGACCACACAGAACGCACAGCGCGATGGCGCGATTGATCAGGCTGGCACGCTTCGACAACACACGCAGACGCGCATGCAGTTCCTCTGCGGCCTCGGGCGTCGCCGACAGGAGCTGATGCTCCATGTGGCGCGCGCGATCGATGATGCGGCCGATGCGCGTGGCCAGCACGTTCAGCGTCGTCCCGACACCCGCCAGCAGGAATACCGGAGCGACGGCGAGTTGAATGACGTGTGCAACGCCGGTGACGCTAGTCAGCGAATGCAGGATGGGCATCGAGAGGCGGCTTTTTCTGGGACGATGACTGTGGAGGGTATCAGGCTTTCCTGATCGGCTTTTCGGCCTGCAACGCTGCCTGCGTCGCCGGACGTGCGGCGACGCGCGCCTGGAACCCCTGCAGGTTGGCAAACGCCGCAAGATCCACCTGGATTGCTTTGGACCAGTTCAGACAGATGAACAGGTAGGCGTCGGCCACCGAGAATGCATCGCCCATCAGGTATTGCTTGCCAGCCAGCCGCTGCTCGACGTAACCGAGGCGCACGCCGATCTTCTCGCGCGTCATCGCCTTGAACTCCTCGGGCACCGCGGGGTTGAACAATGGGCTGTAGTTCTTGTGCACTTCCGAGGAAATGAACGTGAGCCATTCGAGCAGCCGGTAGCGAGCCATCGTTCCTGCCGGCGGGGCGAGATTCGCCGCCGGATATTGATCGGCGATGTACCGCAGGATCACTACGGTCTCGGTCAGGCGCTCACCGGAATCGAGTTCCAGCACCGGCACATAACCGTTGGGATTGATGGCGCGGAAATCCGCACCCGCCTCCGTCAGCTTGGCCCTGATATCGACCAGTACCAGGTCGAACGCGGCTCCGGTTTCGCGCAAGGCGATATGAGGAGCAAGCGAGCAGGTACCCCGACCGTAGTAGAGCTTCATGACATGGCCTCCGGAATCATCGACGCCGGCAACCATACACAATCCTCCCCGTGGCCGACACCTCGCCCGACCTGCATTGCAACCCTCTGTGCGCCCCGCGAGTCCTAACAACTACAACGACCGACAGTCACCACCGAGGACCCGCTCCATGAGCCGATTGCTGTGCGCAGTGCTTCTATCGATCCCCTTGCTCGCCGCAGCTGAAGGCGATATCTCCAAGGTCAACGGTGCGATCCGTGTCACGGCGAGCCAGGTGGCCGGCGACCTGGAAACGGTCAATGGATCGATCACGATCGACGACGGCGCCACGGCGCAGTCGGTCGAGACCGTGAATGGATCCGTGACCGTCGGCAACAACGTGTCGGTGCAGAAGATCGCGACAGTCAACGGCCGCATTCGCCTGGGAGAACAGGTCAAGGCCGCGTCGATCGATACCGTGAACGGCGGTCTGGTCCTTGGCGCCGGCTCGCAGATCAGCGGCGATGTCGAGGCAATCAACGGCTCGATCGTGCTCGCGAAAGGCTCCACCGTTCGTGGCCGGGTGGAGAACGTGAATGGCCGAATGGAACTCGACGCCGCGCAGGTCGGCGGCGGACTCCAGACCATGAACGGCAACATCACCGTCGGCCGCGGCTCGCGCGTCGAAGGCGGCATCCTGGTCAGGAAACCGCGGGGCACGAACTGGACCGGCAAGCGCAAGCGTCCGGTGATCGTCATCGGTCCCGACGCCGCCGTGCAGGGCGAACTCAAGTTCGAACACGACGTCGATCTCTATGTCAGCGACAGCGCGAAGATCGGCTCAGTCTCCGGCGCCACGGCGATCAAGTTCTCGGGCGAGGAACCCCAGAGCAGAAATTGATAATTGATAATGGACAATTGACAGAGTCGGAAGGCCTCTTGTCCGGGCTTCTTCCTCTGAACTGTCAACTATCAACTGTCCATCATCAATTGTTCGACGCGCCGTAGAGCGCGAACGTGCCCAGCCAGTGGCTGCCGACATAGTGCTCGGCGGTCACGGCGCCCAGCGACGCCTCGCGATGCAGCGCGGAAGCCCCACGCAGCGAGCGCAGGCGCGCATCGGCAGCAGGTAATCCACGTGCAATTCCTTCCAGCATCCACGCACGACTGAGATTGAGTCCGTCGAGATGCGCGAGCTTGGGATCGCTGCGATCGGTGACCTGCGCGGGTCGCAGCCAGTCCGTCGAACCGTCACGGGCAATCTGCGGCAGGAAGGCATCGAGCCACTGGGCGAAGCGAGCGGACTCCACGACGCGGCGCATGAAATCCGCTTCGGCGAGGCACGGCGACAGAAAATCCTGCCCCGAGGGTTCGTAGTTCAGCGGACAGGCGCGATCGGACAGGTAGAACTCCTGCGCCTTGGCTCGAAGCAACGACTCCATCGCCGCATTGCGTGAGGTCTGGGCCCAGTCCCAGATCAAGCCGAAGGCAAACGCCGTCTGGTCATGCTCACCAACGCGGATGGGATAGGCCAGCTTCGGCAACCAGTTCGACACACGCGCGGCGGCCTCCTCTTCCAGCGGAATCAGCGCCGACGTCCATTCGCGCGCCTGGAGATCGTCCCAGGATCGCAGTTCGGCTGCGAGCTGCAGCAGCCAGGCGAGACCGTAGGGGCGCTCGAACGATGCTCGACCGTCCGTCTGCAGATAGGCGACTTCGAGCGCGAGGTTCTGCTTCGTAAGGCTGCGCGCCAGCGCCGCCCGAGCGGATGCTGCGAACGGCGCATCCGGAAACGCACGCGCCGCGCGCGCCAGCAGCCAGTGCGCATGCACCGACGAGTGCCAGTCGTAGCAGCCGTAGAACGCAGGCGTGAGCTGCCGCGGCGGCTTCGCGTCAGCGTCGCTGGCCATGACATGCGCGATCTTGTTCGGGTATTCGCGATGCACGCACTCGAGCGCCAGCGTTACGAAACGGCCGGCTTCGGTACTCGTGAGGGATTCGCTGCGTACCGGCGAGAACGGCAGCACGCACACCATCAAGGTCAGGGCCCAACGCATTGCGTCACCTCACGTCTGTGATCAGGCGAGCAGGATAGCTGCCCGCGTGCGATCCAGCACTGACGACGGGTCGGTGAATCGATGGCCGCGAACGGAAAGCAGCAAGCGCCTCGCGCGGGCTGAGCGTAGAACACCGTATGTCGGATGCGCTGCGCGCCTGTCAGTATGAGCAGGGAGATTTGGTCGAAGCCCTGCGCGCAGCGAATTCCGCGATACTGCCTCCGCGAGCCCGGCATGTCAGGGATGAGTCGAATGCCTGAAACGTCGCCATTGCTGCCGCGACCCTCGATGGGTCGCACCTGGTTGATCACGGGTGCGACCGGGTTCATCGGCAGTCATCTGATCAAACCCCTGCTGCGACGCGGCGACCGCGTCATCGCCCTCGCGCGCCGTCCTGTCCATGCCCGGCGGCAACTGGGCGCGAAGGTTCACGTCGTTGCATCGCTCGATGAAGTGCCCGCCGAGACCGTCATCGATGGCATCGTCAATCTGGCCGGCGAGTGCATTCTCGGATTGCCGTGGACTGCGGCACGCCGGCGGAAACTACTCGCCAGCCGCATCGACACCACGCGTGCGATCGTCGAGCTCTGCCATCGTCTACACCCCCGCCCGGCCGTCCTGGTCAACGGTTCGGCCATCGGCTACTACGGCGTGCGTGGCGATGAACCCCTCGACGAAAACATGCCGTCGCAGGCGATGTTTCAAAGTCGACTGTGCAGCGAATGGGAAGCCGCGGCGTGCGCCGCCGCCGTTGATGGCGTGCGCGTCACCTGCATTCGTACCGGCGTGGTTCTGAGCGGTGATGGTGGCGCGCTGCCGCGCTTGGCCCGCCCCGTACGCTGGTATGCGGGCGCAATCCTGGGCACGGGTCACAACTGGCTCAGCTGGATTCACATCGACGATCTCATCCGCCTGCTGCTGCAGACCCTCGACAACGGTCGCTACACCGGCGCGATCAATGGCACGGCTCCGGAACCGGTGAGATATGAAGAATTCTATCGTCTGCTCGGACGTGCCTTGCACCGTCCCATCTGGATGCACGTGCCTGCAGCGATCATAAAAGCCGGCCTGGGTGAGATGTCTCAGCTGCTGCTGGAAGGCCAGCGAGTCATTCCTCGTCGCGCGCAGGAACTGGGCTTCGAGTTCCGCTACTCGACGGCGGCGCGTGCGTTGAGTGCGATTTACGGGACCGCGTGAAGAAAGAGGAATTCTCCACGGGGACACACCGGGACACACGGGTCGGAAGAAATCAACCGGACATGCCATCTCAGGGTGTTTGCCCTGTGTTCCCCGTGTTCCCCGTGGAAATCTTTTTTCCGTGTCTCTATCGCATCAGAACCAGTTCCTCCGCCATCGTTGGGTGAATGGCAATGCATTCGTCGAGCTGCGCCTTGCGCAGACCGGCTTTCACGGCGACTGCCATGAGCTGCAGGATCTCGGGTGCGTCCGGACCGATCAGATGCGCACCGACGATCCGGTCGGTTGCTGCATCGATCACGATCTTGTAGAGCGCTCGCTCGTCACGCCCCGCCAGCACGTTCTTCATCGGACGGAAATCCGCGATAAAAACTTTCACGTCGCCAAGTTTGGTCCGCGCCTGTGATTCGGTCATGCCGACGGCCGCCAGGGGCGGGTGGCTGAAAACAGCCGAGGGGATGCAGTCATAGTCGACACATCCCGGCTTGTTGCCGAACACCAGATCGGCGAATGCCTGGCCCTCGCGGATCGCGATCGGCGTGAGCTGAATGCGATTCGTCACATCGCCCACCGCATAGATCGAGGGGCAGGTCGAGACGTTGTTGCCATCCACGCAGACGCCGCCCTTGGGATCGAGTTGCACGCCTGCGCTCTCCAGGCCCAGCCCGTCGGTATTCGGTACCCGGCCGGTTGCGATCAGCACGACCTCGCACGGCAGGGTCATACCGTCAGTCATCGTGACCGCGAGCTTGCCGCCGGCCTGTTTTTCGATTCCCTCGATCGACGTGTTGAACAGAAACTGGATGCCTTTCGACAGCGAGATCTGCAGCAAGCGGTCGCGGATCTGCTGGTCGTAGCCGCGCAGGATCTGGTCTGAGCGATTGACCACCGTGACTTTCGATCCCAGCCCGTTGAACACACCAGCGAACTCGTTGGCGATATAGCCGGCGCCCACGATCAGTATCCGCTGCGGCAGTTCGGGCAGATGGAATGCTTCGTTCGAGGTGATCGCATGCTCGTGCCCGGGAAACGTCGCCACCTCCGGCCGCGCGCCCGTGGCGATGAGAATCGTGTGCGCCGTGATCGTCTGTTGCTCCAACCGGACCGTGTTGGCGCCCGTGACCACCGCGCGCCCGTGCAGAATGGTCACGCCGTGCGTCGTCAGGGTGTCGGTGTAGATGCTGCTCAGTCGGGTCACTTCGGCGAGTACATTGTCGCGCAGCGTGGACCATTCGAAGCGCGAGCCCTCGATGCACCAGCCGAAATTCGCGGCGTCCACGAGGTCCTCGGCGAAGTGGGCGCCGTAGACCAGCAGCTTCTTGGGCACGCAGCCGCGGATCACGCAGGTGCCGCCGATGCGGTACTCCTCGACGATCGCCACTTTCGCCCCATACGCGGACGCGGCCCGTGCCGCACGTACCCCGCCGGAACCGGCGCCGATCACCAACAGGTCATAGTCGTACGTCACGTTCGCCCTCCAGCTGCCGACGATGTTGCGGCAACCTCATCCGTGCAAGAATCGGCCGCCTATGGAAGACCTAACCTCCGCGATCGTGACTCTGTTCCTGATCATGGATCCGCTGGGAAACGTGCCCGTCTTTCTGTCGATCCTGAAGGACGTGTCGCCGGCCCGGCGCCGGATCATCCTGATCCGCGAAGTCCTCATCGCGTACGTCGTGCTGCTGGTATTCCTGTTTCTGGGACAGCATATCCTGCAGGTGCTGCACCTCGACCAGGAAACGATCAGCATTGCCGGCGGCATCGTGCTGTTCCTGATCGCATTGCGCATGATTTTCCCGTCGCCGGGCGGTCTGTATGCGGATTCGCCCGAGGGCGAGCCGTTCATTGTGCCCCTGGCGATACCGTTGATCGCGGGACCGTCCACGCTCGCGGCCCTGTTATTGTTACAGCGTACCGAACCGGGCGCGACCTGGGAATTGTGGATCGCCGTGACGGCGGCGTGGGGCCTGACGGCGGTGATCCTGCTGGCAGCGCCGTTCTTCTATCGTGTATTGCACCAGCGCGGACTGATCGCGATGGAACGGCTGATGGGCATGCTGCTCGTCATGATCAGCGTGCAGATGCTGATGAACGGGGCGGCGATCTTCATGCGTCACTGACCCCGCCTATCCAGGATCAGCCGACCTGATGCGGCTCGATCCAACCCAGGTGCCAGCCCAGCAGCAGGAACAGGAACAGGGCGACAGAGAGAGCAACACGCAGGGTCAGCGCCCGCACCATGCGAGGCGAGGTCGTCGGACCGGATGACATGACGAACAGCGCCTGCCCCATGCTGGCGACGATGGCCAGCAGCAAAACGACGACGAATATTCTCATGGCGAGATCTCCTTCAGTCGGGCCTGCTCTGCAGCCTCTTCACGACGCACTGTCGCTACGACGGTCCCGATGGCAGCCGTGATCATCAGCAGCAATGCCACCATCAGAAACACCAGGCCGCCGGCAAGCCGGTAACCTTCATACACACCGCCGATCACCCCGAGCGGTGTCGTGATCAGCAGCAATGGTTTCGCTATACGCATCACTCACCTCCACAGACTCAAGCGTAAGGCCGCGTCCCCGCATGTGATAGATGCAGATCGATACAGAAAAACCGGAGCAGATGGGCGCAGCATGCCAACTTCAGTATTCTCGCGGCGATGAAGCGCTATGAACGCTATGCAGCCGAAGTCGCGGATCTGATCAGCACGGGCACGCTGCGCCCCGGTGATCGCCTGCCCTCCGTGCGACTGGCCAGCGCGAATCGGCGCATCAGCCCCGCGACGGTCTTCGAGGCGTACTACCTGCTCGAAGCCCGCGGCCTGATCGAAGCGCGTCCGCGCTCCGGGTACTACGTCAGCCAGCGCAAGGCACAGCCTGACACTCCTGCCGCCTCACGCCCGCAGCGGCGCTCGACAGCGGTGGAAATCAGCGATCTGGTCTTCGATGTGCTCGGCTCGACGCGGGACCACGACGTCGTGCCGTTGGGGTCGGCGTTTCCCAGCGCCACGCTCTTTCCACTGCAGACGCTGGCGCGTCACCTGGCTCGCGGCATGCGGCACTTCGATCCGCAACGCATCGTGGACGATCTGCCGCCAGGCAACATCCACCTGCGACAGCAGATTGCGCGGCGCTACGCGATCGACGCCATGCATGTTGCGACCGATGAAATCGTCGTCACCAACGGTGCACTGGAGGCGCTGAACCTTTGCCTGGCCGCAGTGACGCGACCTGGCGATGTCGTGGCAGTCGAATCGCCGACGTTCTACGCCGCGCTGCAGGCTCTCGAACGCCTGAGCCTCAAGGCGCTGGAAATTGCCACGCATCCGACGGATGGCATCGATCTGAACGCGCTCGCAAAAGCACTGGAACGGCGCCGCGTCAAAGCCTGCTGGCTGATGCCAAATTTTCAGAATCCGCTCGGCAGCCTGATGCCGGAAGAAAAGAAACAGACATTGGTCGCGCTGCTGGCGAAGCACGACGTACCGCTGATCGAGGACGACGTCTACGCAGAGTTGTACTTCACTGCGAGCCGTCCCCGTCCCGCGAAGGCCTTCGATCGACGTGGTCTGGTCATGCACTGCTCGTCGTTCTCGAAATGCCTCGCGCCCGGTTACCGCGTGGGCTGGGCCGCGGCCGGTCGGTTCGCACAGCAGATCGAACGCAACAAGCTCATGACCACCTTGTCGGCAGCGATTCCCTCGCAGCAAGCCTTATGCGGCTACCTGGACCACGGCGGCTACGATCGCCACCTGCGCAAGCTGCGACAAGCGCTTGCACGACAGCGCGATACCACCGCGACCCTGATCGCGCAGCACTTTCCGCAAGGCACACGGATCACGCGTCCCGAAGGCGGCTACTTCCTGTGGGTGGAACTGCCGCGACGCGTGGATGCCCTGCAACTGCACAAACTCGCACTCGCGCAGCGCATCAGCACCGCGCCTGGACATCTGTTCTCTGCATCCGACAGCTACCACCATTGCATTCGCATCAATTACGGACACCCGGACGATTCCCGCTGCGAGCCGGCACTCAAGACAGTAGGCGCGCTGGCGACGCAACTGGCGCGGCAATGAAAGCGATCACAGCTGTTGACGTGTGACGCAGGCAAGTTCACGACGAAACGGGAGCGGCAGCAACTGCGCCTCCGTGGCTCGCTCGATGCTGGCGCCAGGGTATCCGGGGATCATTGAATGATCACCG
The DNA here is from genome assembly GCF_036520495.1 of Povalibacter sp. GTDB lineage: Bacteria > Pseudomonadota > Gammaproteobacteria > Steroidobacterales > Steroidobacteraceae > Steroidobacter. Next base: position 27,500 of record NZ_DATDJO010000063.1, read on the forward strand.
GCGAGGCGGTGACGTATCATGCCGCGTGTTTAACGAGACGGGATTCCGCTATGCCCTGCCGCCTGCGTCCGAACCTGCTGCTGTCGCTCGCCGCGCTCATCTTCGCCGGTCCCTTGCTCGGGCAATCCCTGCCCGACAGATCAGAGCAAGCCATCGTCGATCACGTTCGAACACAGCAGGCACCCGCCGTCGCGCTGCTGGAACAGGTCGTCAATATCAATAGCGGCACCATGAACTTCGCGGGCGTGCGCGCGGTCAGCGATGTCTTCCAGCCGCACTTCGCCGCCCTTGGCTTCCAGACCCACTGGGTCGATGGCACTCCGTTCGGTCGTGCCGGCCATCTGGTGGCCGAGCGCAAGGGCAAGGGAAAGAGCAAGAAGCCGCACGTTCTGTTGATCGGTCATCTGGATACCGTGTTCGAGCCCGACAGTCCCTTCCAGCGCTTTGAACGCGTCGACGAGAACATTGTGCGCGGGCCTGGCACGGCAGACATGAAAGGTGGTGTCGTCGTTGCGCTGGCCGCCCTGTCGTCGCTCAAGCACGCAGGCGTGCTCGATCGGTTGGATCTCACCGTGGTCCTGCACGGCGACGAAGAAGATTCCGGTGCGCCGCTCGCTGCAGCGCGTGCGACGCTCATCGACGCCGCCAAGGCGGCAGACATCGCCATCGGCCTGGAAAACGCCGACGACAACACGAAGACCGCGGTTACCGCGCGTCGCAGCTCCGGCCGCTGGCAGATCAAGGCGAGCGGCAAGACGGCACACTCCTCGCAGGTCTTCAGCGAGGAAGTCGGCGCAGGCGCCATCTACGAGTTGGCGCGCATATTGAACAGCTTCTACACGGAGCTGCGGGGCGAAGAACTGCTCACGTTCAATCCGGGCCTCGTCATCGGCAGTACCCAGGTGGAGTACCTGCCGGAACCGCTGCAGGGCAAGGCATCGGGCAAGGACAACATCGTCGCGCCCGTCGCCGTGGCCTCTGGTGACCTGCGCGCGATCACGCCGGAACAGATCAGTCGCACGCAGGAGAAGATGCGAGCCATCGTCGCGGCGCATCTGCCGCAGACCAGCGCCGAAATCACCTTCGACGAAGGCTACCCGCCGATGGCGCCGACAAAAGGCAACGAACGCTTGCTGGGCATCTACGACCAGGTCAGCCGTGACCTGGGTTTCGGTCCGGTCACTGCCGTCGATCCGCGTCGCGCGGGAGCAGCTGACGTTTCATTCGCCGCCGATCACGTCGAGATGTCGATCGACGGGCTGGGCCTGAAGGGCGGCGATTCACATACGCCGACGGAATTTGCGGACCTGCGCACACTGCAGATTCAGGCGCAGCGACTGGCGGTGCTGCTCTATCGGCTGGGCAAGAAGTAGAAGAGGCTGACTTCGTCAGCCCCGTGGGATTCCCGTTGGTCACAGGCGGGCCTTCGCAGGACGGCTGCGAAGCCGCAGCAAGGGGGCCGCGAAGAAGCGGCAAGCTCGGGCCACTGAAGACGGATTTGAATTCTGACCTGCCGGGCTTCGCGGCCATCCTGCCGCTTCCTCGCGGCTTACCTGCGAAGGCCTTCCTGCACGCAACAGCGTGCCGTCGCCTGCCTCCTACCCCACCATCTGCTCCGGCATGAGGACGTCGGTATCGGAGGTGAGATGCAGCGGCGCCGCCTGAGCCTGCATGAGGTCGACGACCCGCTCGCGACTACGCAGGACAAAACTGTTGCCCGTACGCAGCTTCGCCAGCTTCTTTACGTGTGCGAGCAGATGCGCGATGGCGTCCGCGCTGGTTGCACCAACCGTGGCGGAATCGAGCGCTGCCACCGAGAGCGTGAGCAGCGGGAAATCCCGGGTATTGCCTTCGCGATCGGCCGTGGTGATATGCCCGATGGCTGCCTGTTCCTGCGAGTAGAAACCGCTGACCGTGTCGGCGAACTGATCGATGACCCGGCGTGTTCGTTCGCGCCAATCGGCGCAACGCATCACGACGACGAAGTCATCTCCGCCGATGTGGCCGACGAAATCCAGGCGTGCCGAGAACGCGCTCTTCAACAGGCCACTGAGATGCAGGATCACCTGATCGCCCTGCGCGTAACCGAACGTATCGTTGTAGGGCTTGAAACTGTCGAGATCGAAGTAGGCGACGATGAAGCGACGTTCGGATTCGATGAGCCGGTCGACGCAGCTGCGCACCGCGCCATTGCCGGGCAGCAGTGTGAGCGGGTTCGAGTGCTTGGCGGTCTGTAACTGCTGTTCGGTGATGAGGCGCAACAGATCGATCGTCTGTCCGAGGCCCTGATACAGCCCGTCGCGGGTAATCACGAATTCTTCCGTCAGGCGCATCCGGCCCTTCTGCGTCACCAGGCGACTGACCTGCTCGAGTCGCAACTGACCGTCGATCAGCAACGTCGGCGACTCCATGACGGTCGATACCGGCTTCTTGTTGTAGATCTCGGGATGCAGCGGCTTGGCCAGCAGGGCGAACAGGTCGTTGCGCCGCACGACGCCGACCGCCCGGCCGTCACGAACGACGGCGAGCGTCTGCTGCTCGGGTGACTGATGGAAAAGATCCGCAACGTCGCTGATGCGCGCATCGGGCGGCACCGGCGGCACATGGACCGCGATGTGCTCGGCGCAGATCGTGCTGGTGGTCACGCCAATGGTGCGATCCAGCGATTCGACCTGCTGCAACACCACCATGGGTGCGGCATTCGGCCGACCCAGCAGGTTGCCCTGCAGACGATCGACACCGAGATCGACGAGTTCACGGCACTCGCGTTCGGTTTCCACGCCTTCGGCGATCACGCGGCAACCAATGGCCCGGCCCACATCAAGAATGGATCGCACGAACTCGAGCTTGGTCTTGTCGGCATCGATCCCGCTGACGAAGTAGCGATCGATCTTCACGAAATCCGGCTTGAGCTCGGACCACGTGCGCAGGCCAGACGACCCGGCGCCCAGATCGTCGATAGCGATCGCGCATCCTGCCTCGCGCAAGCCCTGCAGCGCCGTGCGCAGGCGTGCATAGTCGTCGAGAAGGCTTTCTTCGGTGAGTTCGATGACGCAGCGGTTCGGCGCAAAGCCGGCCTCGTGCACGTATCGCAGGAAACGCGTGGCGAAGCTCGGATCTTCGTAGATGCTGTCGGGCGACACGTTGATGAACAACTGCCCGGCGACGCGCGCGGCAACGAAGCGCTTGAACGCGTTCTGCATGCAGACGAAATCGAGCTCGACCTTGACGCCAGCGCGCCGCGCCGCTTCGAACAGGTTCTGGGGCGAATGCAGCCAGCTGTCGGACGGGCCCCGGGTAAGCGATTCAAAGCCGCAGACGCCGCGCGAACGTGGATCGATGATGGGCTGGAACAGCGTTGCAAGACGCCCATCACGCATGAGCTCGGTCAGCTCATAGGTCGAGGCATCCAGCCTGCGCAGACGCAGGGTGGGCGAATCCGGACGAGGGTCGGACATGGGGCGGGTGTCGGCCATTACTGGGGCCGTAACTTACGATCCGGCCGGTTGCCGGTCTGAGAACCCGATCGCATCAGGGTTCGCCCTGACAGGAGAATTCCCTCTGCCTTTGAGAATATGTGAAGAGGCGCACAGCCGGCGTGCTGCGCAACGGAAGGAATGGGCTCGCGGGGCACCCGAAGATCGGCCGCCGGGGTTTTCCGGCAGCCGATCCAGAACAGGTCAACGCCTCATCGCGTCGAAGAATTCGCCGTTGGTCTTCGTGTCCTTCATCTTGTCGATGAGGAACTCGATCGCCGCCAGTTCGTCCATCGGATGCAGCAACTTGCGCAGAATCCAGATCTTCTGCAGCTCCTCCGGCGACGTGATGAGTTCTTCGCGGCGCGTGCCGGAACGGTTGATGTTCACCGCGGGGAACACGCGCTTCTCGGACACACGACGATCAAGGTGAATTTCGGAGTTACCCGTGCCCTTGAACTCCTCGTAGATCACGTCGTCCATGCGCGAACCGGTGTCGATCAGCGCCGTCGCCAGGATCGTGAGCGAGCCGCCCTCTTCGATATTGCGGGCCGCGCCGAAGAAGCGCTTTGGTCGCTGCAATGCATTCGCATCGACACCACCGGTCAGCACCTTGCCGGAGCTCGGCACGACCGTGTTGTAGGCGCGAGCCAGACGTGTGATCGAGTCCAGCAGGATGACCACGTCGCGCTTGTGCTCGACGAGGCGCTTGGCCTTCTCGATCACCATCTCGGCGACCTGGACGTGGCGCGTTGCCGGTTCGTCGAAGGTCGACGACACCACTTCGCCACGCACGGTGCGGGTCATTTCGGTGACTTCTTCCGGACGTTCATCGATCAGCAGCACGATCAGGTAGACGTCGGGATGATTCGAGGTGATCGAACTGGCGATGTTCTGCAGCAACATCGTCTTACCGGCCTTCGGCGGCGAGATGATCAGGCCGCGCTGGCCTTTGCCGATCGGAGCGACCAGATCGATGATGCGTGCCGTCAGGTCTTCGCTCGACCCATTGCCCCGCTCCAGCTTGAAACGCTTGGTGGGATGCAGCGGCGTCAGGTTCTCGAACAGAACCTTGTGCTTGGCGCCTTCCGGTGAATCGAAATTGATTTCACCGACCTTCAGCAGCGCGAAGTAGCGCTCGCCGTCCTTCGGCGGACGGATCAGGCCGGAGATCGAGTCGCCGGTGCGTAGATTGAAACGCCGGATCTGGCTCGGGCTGACGTAGATGTCATCCGGGCCGGCGAGGTAGGAGCTGTCGGCGGAACGCAGGAAGCCAAAGCCGTCCTGCAGGATTTCCAGCACGCCATCGCCGTAGATGTCTTCGCCACTGCGCGCATGCGCCTTGAGAATGGAGAAGATGATGTCCTGTTTGCGCGAGCGGGCAAGATTCTCGAGCCCCATCTTCTGCGCAACTTCGACCAGCTCAGAGACAGGTTTGAGCTTGAGCTGGGTCAGGTTCATCGACTGCCGCGACGCGGCCAGTTCCGATGGGGAAATGATCCCTACGTCATCGGCATCGAAATCGTCGATCGGCAGGTCGTCGTGTTGCGGCTGCCGCTGGTTGCCCCGGTTGCCGTCACTGTTGCCGCCGCGGTTCTGACGACCGCCGCCCTTGTTGCCACCACCACCACCACCACCGCCTGGACGGTTGCGGGCCTGATTACCGAGATAGCCTCTCACAGTTTGCTTTCCAGAAATGCGGCCAGATCCGCTTTACGCAGGGCACCGACTTTTTGCCCTTCGACCTGGCCATTTTTAAAGAGAATCAGCGTCGGGATACCGCGGACATTGAAGCGCTGCGGTATCTTTGGATTGTCGTCGATATTGATCTTCGCGATCGTGATCTTGGTTTTGAATTCGTCCGCAATCTCGTCGAGCATCGGCGCAATCATCTTGCACGGACCGCACCATTCGGCCCAGAAATCCAGTAGAACCGGCTGTCCGGACTTGAGCACATCGTCTTCGAAGCTCGCGTCGGTGACGTGCTTAATCGTGTCGCTGCTCACCAGGAGGTCTCCTCAAATCGTTCGATCGATGGAAGATTCGCTATAGGACGGGGAAAAAGGGAATCTTTGAGTCGGCGGGGGATGGGACCGTATTTAGTGACTGTCTGTGCTCGGTCGGGCACAATGATGGCGGTTAAGTTTCCGTGGACTGTTAGCTGCGCGGTGCTCGTGCTCGAAAGCCAAGTAGTTGAGCGAACCAACCCCAAGGGGGTCTTGTTTCAACGAGGAGTCGCTTGGTGCCGGTATTCCGGTCGGGGCGGGCGCGGATGAGTCCGCTGCGTTGGGCTTATTAGAACCGGGCCCATTTCAATTTGCAAGCCTCCGCTTCCCGCATTCACGGCCGAGACCAACCAAACATTTTCCCTTATCCACCACACGGTCCCTCATCGCACTCAATGTCTGATTCACACCTGACTGAACTATCCTTCTCCAGCCTGCACCTCCCCGAGACGCTGCAAAAAGGGCTGGCCGATGCGTCTTTCGAACGCTGCACGCCGATCCAGGCCCAGACCCTGCCGCAGGCTCTCGCCGGCATGGATGTTGCGGGGCAGGCGCAGACAGGCACGGGCAAAACCGCAGCATTCCTGGTCGCGCTGTACGCGCGACTGATGCGCGAGCCGGTGCCCGCCTCTAAGAGCCTGAGTGGGCCACGCGCCTTGATCGTTGCCCCAACGCGGGAACTGGCGGTCCAGATCCACGGTGATGCCGAAACACTGGGTTCGCACACCGGCCTGCGCCTCGGGCTGGCATTCGGCGGCGTCGATTACGAGAAGCAGAAGCATCACCTGGAACAGGGTGTGGACATCCTGATCGGCACGCCTGGCCGCATCATCGATTTCTTCAAGCAGCGGGTCATCGATCTGAGCTGCGTGCAGGTCCTGGTGCTGGACGAAGCCGATCGCATGTTCGATCTCGGCTTTATCGCCGATATCCGCTACATCCTGCGTCGATTGCCGGCGCCGGATCAGCGCCTGAACATGCTGTTCTCGGCAACGTTATCGCAGCGCGTCCTCGAACTCGCCTACGAGCACATGAACGATCCGACGCTGGTGCGCATCGAGCCGGACAAGATGACGGTGGAGCGCATCCGCCAGGTCATCTACTACCCATCCAACGACGAGAAGCCGCGGCTGCTGATTGGATTGCTGAAACAAATGGATCCGCGCCGCAGCATGGTATTCGTCAACACGCGGCGTGCGGCGGAAGAAATCGAAGGCCTGCTGCAAAGCAATGGCATCAATGCCGAAGCCATTTCCGGCGACGTGCCGCAGCGCAAGCGCCTGCGCATGCTGCGCGATTTTCACGAAGGCACGCTGGCGGTGCTCATCGGTACCGACGTCGCATCGCGCGGCCTGCACATTCCGGACGTGAGCCACGTCTTCAACTACGACCTGCCGCAGGATCCGGAAGACTACGTGCATCGCATCGGCCGCACGGCGCGCGCTGGCGCAGAAGGCGACGCGATCAGTTTCGGCTGCGAGGAATACGTCATGTCGCTGCCGGACATCGAAGCCTACATCAATCGCAAGCTGCCGGTGGCCACCGTAGAACGGGAAACGCTGCCTGAAATCACGATACCCCCGCGTCGCCCACGCTTTTCGGGCCCACACCGCGGCGGTAGCGGCGGACGCCCCGGCCAGAATGGTGGCGGTGGTCGGCCGAGGAGCGGCCCGCGCCCGCGTCATGGCGCTTCGCAACAGCGACCGCACACACCATCGGCCCCTCCTCCGCCCCGCGCCGATGTGCCCAAGACTCCGGCGGCGCCGCAGGAAGCCTCCGCCGAAACCCAAGGGGATGGCACGAAGCGTCGGCGGCGACGTCGTCGCGGCCCCAAGCCCGGCGCAGGTGGTCAGGCGGATGCGCCAACGCCCACCAGCGAATAACGCTCGCTAGTCGTCGAGCAGGTCGGCGATGCCAACCACCGCGGGAAACTCCGTCACTTCACGCGGTGCACCGGCCGAATCAGGACTGGAGATTGCGAACACCTGCGCGATGCCATGCACTCTGGCGGCGCGCAGCACCGCCAGACTGTCATCGACGAACAGGCTGCGGGCCGGATCGAAGCCAATCTGCGACTGGGCCTGATTCCAGAAACCGGCAGACTCCTTCGGCATGCCGTAGTCGTGCGAACTGACGACGACGTCGAAATAGCGGGTCAATCCGCTCTGTGCATCCTTCACCCGCAGGGCATCGCGATGCGCATTGGTCAACAGGACCGTGCGCAAACCGCGGCGACGCATCTCCGCGAGAAACGATTCCGCACCAGGCAGATAATTCACACGCTCGCGCACCTGGTGCTTGAGACCGGCGATATCGAGATCGAGGTCGCGGCTCCAGAAATCCGTGCAGTACCAGTCTAGTGTTCCCTGTCGCGCAGCAAATCGCGGCGCCAGTATCTGTCGCGCGACATCCAGTGTCAGCGCATGACGCTGGGCAAAGCGCTCCGGCACGAGCTGCAGCCAGAAATAATTGTCAAATTGCAGATCGAGCAACGTGCCATCCATATCGAGCAACACGGTGTCGATCTGGGACCATCGAGGTCGCAGCGGCTGTATCGGCAAAGAGGTCGGTATGGTGTCCATGGAAGCCGTATCATAGCGGCTCCGCTTTTTCCGCCACCGGCATCGGTCGCCGCTTTCCCGGAATCATCCAGAGCCTGCAATGTTTCTCAGCTGGACTGCGCTTGTTTTCGTCATTGCCGCCGCTGCGCTTGCGTGGTTCTGGCAGGACAGCCTGGCAGCGCGCGAACGCGCGAATGCAGCCGCGATGGAAGCCTGCGAGCGACTGAGCCTGCAATTCCTCGACGGCACCGCCGCGTTCGCCAGGATCGGCTGGACGCGCAACGGCAGTGGGCGATTCACATTGCGTCGCACCTATGTGTTCGACTACACGGCCAACAGCATCGAGCGTTTGCAGGGATTTGTCGTTCTCAGCGGACATCGCGTCGAAACCGTGGGATACGCCCAAGGCGAACCGGCGCGTCCCGCCATACAGCGGACGGTCGAGACTCCGGTCTATCCGCTGGAATCGTTCGAGCGCTCGTCGAATGTGCTGCAACTCGATGAGTGGCGGTCGCAGCACCGACCGACTGCCCCGACACCTCACCCAAGCCGCGAAGATCGCGGCGATCAGCGTCGCTGATGCGCGGGGACGAGCCTGTGGCTGTAACCGGTCGGGTTATATAAAGTACCGCCGCGATGAGCGAATCGGAAAACAACGTTGAAACCGAGACCTTCCGACGTCTGGAACGTCTGCGCGACTTGCGGATCGAGCATCGCGACCTCGACGACGTCATCAATCGCCTGCAGATGGATCTGTACGTGAATGAAGTGCAGTTGCGCCGCCTGAAAAAGCGCAAGCTGCTGCTCAAGGACCAGATCGCGCGGCTCGAAAGCCAGCTGATCCCCGATCTCAACGCCTAGCAAGAACAACTTCGTCCAAGGGCAATGCAGGAACTGCTGCGCAATATCGGCCACAGCCTCGAAGGCCTGCTCACCACCAATTCGCTCGTGCAGCTCAGCGCCGTCGCGATCGCTGTAATGCTCGCCTGGTGGTTCGGTCGACAGGTGGTCGGCACCGATCGCGCCCGTGCCGCGCTGGCGCAGCCCGGCTTTCAGGCGCGCTTCACCGAAATGTTCCTCATTGCCAGCCCGCACCTCGCGGCACTCGTCCTGATCGCGGCGTTCGGCGGCGCACTGCACGCGTTGAAAATCCGCAGCAACATCGTCGATCTCGCGATCACGCTGGCGGGCTTGTTGCTGTTGATTCGCGTAGTCGTCTACCTGGTGCGCCTGTCGCTGGGTAATCGCACCAAGGGCTGGGGCAACACGATCACCCTGGTCGTCTGGCTCATTCTGGCGCTGCATGTGCTGGGCTGGTTCGAGCCGCTGGTGCAGGCGCTCGACAGCGTCGGCCTCAAGACCGACAGGTCACGCATCACGCTGTGGTCGGTGATGAAGCTGCTGTTCACCGTCGGCATCTTCATCCTGATCGCGGTGTGGGCCGCGCGCTGGTTCGAACAGCGGCTGATGGCAATGCAGGGGCTCGCGCTCAGCATGCGCATCGGCATCGCGAAGTTCTCGCAGACCTTCCTCATCGGCCTGTCCATTCTGCTGGGCCTCAATGCGGCCGGCCTCGATCTCACGACCCTCAACGTCCTCACCGGCGCCATCGGCGTGGGCCTGGGCTTTGGCTTGCAAGCCATCGTCGCCAACTTCATCAGCGGCTTCGTACTGCTGATGGATCGCTCGATCAAACCCGGCGACGTCATCAGCTTTACCGGCACGACAGGCACGAGCACCGAAGGCTTCGGCTGGGTGCAGGAATTGCGCGGTCGCTACGTGGTCGTGCGCGATCGCGACGGCGTCGAAACCCTGGTGCCTAACCAGCACCTGATCACCAACCCGGTGATCAACTGGAGCTACACCGATCCGCGCGTGCGCCTCAAACTGCCGGTACGCGTGAGCTACAAGGACGATCCGGAAACGGCGCTGGCAGTCTTGCTCAAGGCCGCCGAGGGTCACGCCCGCATCCTGCGCGACCCCGGCCCGGTGGCGCGGCTCATGGGCTTCAATGATTACGGCTTCGATCTGGAGCTGCGATTCTGGATTTCCGATCCGCAGGAAGGCGTGAACAACGTCCGTTCCGATGTGAACCGCACCATCTGGCGCCTGTTCAAAGAGCACGGCCTCACCATCCCCGTCGCGCAGCGTGAGATCCGCGTGGAAATGCAGAGACCCGACGATCTGGATCCCACGTGATGTCCGCGGCGACACTGCAGCCGCCCGACGCGGCGCTGGATATCAAATTCATCCGCGCCAGCGGGCCGGGCGGCCAGAACGTCAACAAGGTCGCCAGCGCCGTGCAGCTGCGCTGCGACCTGAAAGAATGGCCGCAATTGCCCTATCGCGTTCGTGTCCGCCTGCGCACGCTCGCCGGTCGCCGCCTGACGGACGAGGACGTCATCGTCATCTCCGCGCAGCGATTCCGGACTCAGGAAAACAATCGGCGCGATGCAATGGAACGCCTCGAGGAACTCGTCGCGCAGGCGTCCATCGAGCCAAAAATTCGCCGCGCGACGAAGCCGACCCGGGCCTCCAAGGAGCGTCGGCTGCAGGGGAAACAGCAGCGCGGACAGGTGAAACAGACTCGCGGACGGGTCGGTCGCGACGATTGAATGCCCGCTACAGGGCGATAGCGACCCCGAGCCGTAATTGCGAATCCAGTTTTTCGCGGTAATGCAGCAGGCTTTCGCCATAGCCACCGAAGTACTGCAGCATCAGCCAACCGGTGAGATCGCCGCGACTGAGTTTCGATAGCGGATACGACAGATTCAATTCGGCGCTGCCGTAGCCGCTGCGCGTGCCGCGGCGCAGGGTTGCCCAGAAGTCGAGGCCGCCACGACTGCCGACGCCGATCATCCAGTCGACATAGCCACGATAGTCCTTGATGTCGGGATTCTCATCGTCGGCAATGTAATTGTGGATCAGCGGTCCGATGTACGCGCGCAAGCCGTCCGGATCACCGAAGCTCACCGTGGGACGCGCGTAGAGCATGTTGAAGCTGCGCGACTCGTCCCCGTCCTTGCCATTCGACTCGTGACCGAAGCCGGTTTCGATGCCGAACCGCAGCCGTCCATCCATGGCCCGGCCAAGGTCGTAGTTCGCATAGAACAGACGCGGCCGATAGCTCGAGTCGGTGAACGGCTTCGATGACTCTCCCAGGTCCCACAAAGACGTCGTCGAAAACGACAGGTACAGATCGTCGAGCCAAGGCAGCCGTTGCGCGAGCGGGCCATCCCCGTCGAACAGCCGGTAGCGCAGGCTGATCTGGAACTTGGAGTTCAAACCGCCATCGCCACCGACGATGAAGAAAATCGGCTCATAGACGGAGACCGCCAGGGGCGGAGGCTTGTCGACCAAACGACTCGCGACCGGTGGACTCGCCGGCGTGGGCGGTGCTGCGTCGGCCGGCCGTGGGCTCGCGGGCACTTCACCCTCGACCTGCACCACCAGGGCGTTCGCATTGAGTCCGGTCGACGACAACGTCACCGGCCCCTGCACACCGCCTGGCACGTTCCCCCGCAGTCGTATCCGGGCGAACTCGCGCGGAGCAACCGAGATCGGACCTGCGAGATCGGGCGCGAACTCGAGTGTGCTGACTGCGGATGCTGTTTCCAACCGCACGTGAATTGTTTCGGGCAGCTCCAGCGTCAGCGGCTGCGCGTCGTCATTGGTGACGGTCATCACGAGTTCGATCGCGCCACCCGCCGGAACGCGCGGCGACCGCGCCGACAATACGATGTCTGCGCGTGCGACGGAGGCGACCAGCAGCAGAAGTACGGCAGAAATGATACGCATGGGCTGTGTCACTCAGGGAAAGAACGGATCCGAGCCTGCACGGGATGACGCGCGAGGACCTTCGTCGTTCCCGCGCAGGCGGGAACCCAACTAGAGGGCGCAGCGCGCCGGGATGGATCCTCGCCCGCGTCCCGCGGGATTTCCCCGTGGGACTTGCGTTGGTCGGCGGGGATGGCTCACGCGTGAGTCACCTGCAGGATGCTGTTGCGGATCTGCTCGTGCAGCACCAGTTGAGCATCCCCGGCGACCGCCTCGAGAACCTCGCTGAAGACCAGCCGGCCTTCGCCGTTGACCTCGATGACCTTGCGCGTCCGCAACAGGTCGATGAAATTCTTGAACAACGCCTTGTCGAAGAACTCTGGCGAGTTCAGTTCGTGCAGCAGCGACATGCGTTGCGCCATGAGCCTGCATTGCGATTCGAGCGCCTCCTGCGTGATACGCCCGCTGCCCGATTTGAGCAGGATGGCGATGGCCAGATAGTAACGCTCGATGATCGGCACGGTGATGTGCGCGAGCACGGACAGCTGCACCGCTTCGGATGAGCCCGTCGGGGGACGGCGCCATTGCGTGTTGTCTTCGAGCGATTCGATCAAGCCGTGATTGGCGAGATCGTCCAGCACCTCGAGGACGGCCGCCTCGACTTCCGACTCGCTCCAGCGCAACGACAGCTCATCGCGGACATAGGGATAGATGCGGCGCATCAGACGCTGGACATCCTCGCCGCGCATGGTGCGATTATTCAGGAAACAACAGGCGATCAACGACGGCAGCGCCATCAGGTGCAGCACGTTGTTGCGGAAGTAGGTCATGAGCACTGACGTCTCTTCCGTCATCTTCATGACATCGCCGAGCGGATGCTGGAGCCGCTGCAGGACTTCCATGCGCTCGCCATGCCTGATCATCGACGCGCCGTCCATGTCGGTCACCCACACCAGCGGCGAGTACGGCGCCTGACGCAGCAGCGAGGCGTACATCTCGACCTGTCGCGCCAGATCGGCTTCCAGCATCGACTGCTTCGGCGTGGCCAGCAACGTCAGCGCAAGCAGGTTGATCGGCGACGCACACGCCGCGCTGTTGATGTTCATCATGATGCGCGTTGCCAGATCGTCGACCGCCGCGGAGAGCCAGGGCGGCCTTTCCGATTTCTCCACCTGCCCGGGCAGGTGATCCGGCGCATGCGCCTGCAGAATCTCATTGAGATGCACCGGTTCGCCGAAGCTGACATGCACCTTGCCGAAGCGCTTACGCAGGGCCGGCAATGTCCGCAGCATCCCGAGGACCGATTCCTTCTCCTTCGGCTGACCCGAGAGCTCGCCGACGTAGGTTTTGCCTTCGACCAACCGCTCGTAACCGAAGTACACCGGCAGAAAAACGATCGGTCGCTTCGGCTCACGCAGATAGCTGCGCAACGTCATCGACAACATGCCGGTCTTGGCCGGCAGCAGTCGCCCCGTGCGGCTGCGTCCGCCCTCGACGAAGTATTCGATCGAATGACCACGCGCCATCATGAGGCCGAGGTACTTCATGAACACCATCGTGTAGAGCGCGCTGCCCTTGAAGCTACGCCGCATGAAGAATGCGCCGCCGCGCCTCAGGAAGCGACCGACGACTGGCATGTTGAGGTTGATGCCCGCCGCGATGTGCGGCACTGCGTAGCCTTTGTAGTAGATGACGTAGGACAGCAGCAGGTAGTCGATGTGACTGCGGTGGCACGGCACGTAGACGACTTCATTGCCATCGACGATCTGCTGCAGCTGATTGAAGTTGTGCAACTCCACCCCGTCGTAGAGCCGGGTCCAGAACCAGGTCAGTGCCCGCGCCATGATGGCGACGAAGACGTGCGAGTAGTTGGCGGCGATTTCTTCTGCATAGCCGGTTGCCGTCTGCAACGCCTCACGCCGCGTAATTTTCTTCGAGCGCATTTCATCGCTCATCGCGCGGCGCACGGCGCTGGCACGCAGCACCTGGGTGAGGATCGTGCGTTGATGCGAAAGATCGGGCCCGATCGCCGCCGCACGCTGCCGGCTCAATGACGTACGCAGCACGCGTGCCGCGCGCCGCACTGCGCGCTGCGGCTCGACGCCAACTTCCAACAGGCCCCGCACCGACACCGGCTCGCCGAACTGCACGAACAGATTACGGCCGTTCACGATCACCGACAGCATGCGGCGAAAGCGGCCGACGCGTTCCCAGGTTTCCGACAACATCAGGCGGAACCACGAAGCTTCCTTGTCGGGAGCGCGGCCCCACAGAATGCTGACGGGGATCAGGTCCACATCGAGACGGGCATCGGCAGACACCGCAGCCACCAACTCACGCAACGTCTCGGCAATGCGCCGGTCGACCCGGTTGCCCCAGAACCCCGCGGAACGTTCGAGAGAGAAGACGGATTGCGCCGGCAGCGGCGGCTTCAGCGCCTGCAACGGGTCCGGCAGGCCCTGGGCCTGCGCAACCTTTTCCAGCACGACCATGTCGGCCACGCTGCGTCGATCGAGCACGTAGCAGATGGGTCGCGGATGATTCGCGTAGCGCTTGCGCAGATCCTCAGGAAGCACGTGCGGCCGGGCCCAGACGGAAATGGGCGTGCGCAACAGTGCGAGGGAAAAACGGTCCCAGCCAGACTGATCAACCATCGGTGTCGATAGCCTGCGCGGACTACTGCCCTTCAGCGGCATCGATCTGCTGATCTGTCTGCTGCTTCTGCGCGTCGACCGTGTCCTGGACTCCATGGGCCTTGTCGATGGTACCGACCATCTCGCCGAACGCCGTGTCCTCAACCGGCGGCGGCTCGGGCCGTTCCGAACTGCCACAGCCCGCGAGGAAACATGCGCAGAGGGTTGCCAGGCCCAGTCGCTGCAGGTCGGTCATGACGCTACCTTGCATGATTTGGAAGCCGCGATAGTACCGCATCGCCATTCCGCCCTGACTACACGCAACCCAGGCGACGCAGGAACAGATCGAACAGACTGCAGACCTCATCGAGGTTCGCGGTCAGTCGATGATCCGAATCGATCAGGTGCAGCGTCGCGCGGTACTGCTGCGCAAAGCGGATGCTGTTCTGCGCCGGCACGACATCGTCATTCCAGCCGTGCACGATGTCTATGGCACAGGCTGCCGGCACCGGCGTGTACTGCTCGAACCCCGGCATGAAGAATGCGGGCGCCATCAGGAACATGCCGCGGGTCGGCACGAGTTGCGACACTGACGCGGCCACGTGTCCGCCGAGACTGGAGCCGACGAGGATCAACGGTTGCGCCAGCTCCTTCGCGACACTGAGCAGCTTCTCTACACGCACCGGCGCTTCCATACCGCGATAGTCGACCGACTCGACGGGCAGACCGTGCGTTTTCGCGACCTTCGCGAGCGCCACGATCTTCGTGCCCCAGGGTTCGCCATCGAGACCATGCGAGAACACCACGAGCGGCCTGGATTCATCACTCATCATTGATCCAGGATTCCGGCATCGCCCGGCTCGGACTTGGCTGGCAGACTGAAATCGTGGATGCCCGGATCTGCCAGATGCGACGGCACGACATTGCGCAGGCTGGAGAAGATGGATTCGGTGCGTCCGGGATAACGCCCCTCCCACTCCCGCAGCATTTTCTTGATCTCGACACGCTGCATGTTCTGCTGCGAGCCGCACAGCGTGCAGGGAATCAGCGGGAACTCCCGGACGCGCGCATAACGCTCGATGTCCGATTCAGCCACGTAGGCCAACGGTCGGATCACGATGTGCTTGCCGTCCTCGGACCGCAGCCTGGGCGGCATCGTCTTCAGCTTGCCGCCGAAGAACATGTTCAGGAACAACGTCTCGACGATGTCATCGCGGTGATGACCCAGTGCGATCTTGGTGATGCCATTCTCCGCGGCGTAACGATACAGCGCGCCACGGCGCAGACGCGAACACAGCCCGCACATCGTCTTGCCTTCGGGGATGACGCGTTTGACGACGGAGTAGGTGTCCTGCTCGATGATATGGAATGGCACGCCGAGCGCGGTGAGGTAGTCCGGCAGCACATGGGCAGGAAAGCCGGGCTGCTTCTGATCGAGATTCACGGCGATGAGGTCGAAGTGGACGGGCGCACTGCGCTTCAGCGACAACAGGATATCGAGCAGCGTGTAAGAGTCCTTGCCGCCCGACAGACACACCATGACCCGATCGCCCGCCTCGATCATCCCGAAGTCTTCGATCGCCTTGCCGACCTCGCCGCGCAGGCGGGCCTGCAGGCGTCGGAAATTGTTGGAGGGTTCGGGTAGGGCGGACATCGATTTGTGGCCTGCTGGCTGACTGGTCGGCTGGCCAACTGGCCAGAAATTGCGCTGAATTGTACGGCTAAGTCCTGCTCTGGCCAGTCTGCCAGTTGGCCAGCGAGCCAGCCGGCCTATTCCAGATATTTCCCTTCCGCGTACCGTAGCCAGGCGGCGGCCGTCAGCGGCTTGCCCGTGGCCCGCTGGATCAGCTCCGGCATGCTGATGCTGGCGCCGAGTCCATGGACGTTCTGCTTCAACCAGTCGAAAAGCCCGGCGAAGTGGCCGGCCGCGATTTCCTGATCGAGTTCCGGGCGATCGGCACGCAGGCTCTCGTACAGCTGGGCAGCGATCACCCCACCCATGGCATACGACGGGAAGTAGCCGAACGAGCCGACGGCCCAGTGCACGTCCTGCAGGCATCCTTCGCTATCGTTCGATGGCCGCACTCCGAGACGATCCTCGATGCGGGTATTCCAGACTTCGGGCAGATCCTTCACCCGCAACTCACCCCTGAGAATTTCGGTTTCCAGTTCATAGCGCAGCAGGATATGGACCGGATACGTCACTTCGTCGGCGTCGACGCGGACCAGGCTGCGGCGTACCCGGGTCAGGAGTCGATACAGGTTCTCGACCTCCCATTCAGGCCCTGAGACACCGAATGCCTTCTCCAGCAGCGGTTTCAGGTACTGCAGGAACGGACGATTGCGGCAGATCAGCATTTCCAGCAGCAGCGACTGGCTCTCCTGCATCGCCATGCCGCGATCGCGCCCGACGGGCAAGCCGCGCCAAGCCTCGGGCAGTCCCACGTCGTACATCGCATGTCCGGTTTCGTGGAGCACCCCCATCAGACCGGTCAACGGCTCGCTGGCGCTGAAGCGGGTCGTGATACGGATATCGCCAGGCGCACCGCCGGTGAAGGGATGCTCGCTTTCGTCCAGGCGCCCCCGATCGAAGGGAAAGCCAAAAGCCTTCATCAGCTCGGTGGCCAGCCCACGCTGCTTGGAGGTGCTGAAGCGACCGGTAATTTCGAGCGCTGGCCGGCGCTCCTGATGCTCGATCACCTCATGAATGAGGCCCGGCAGTCGCCGGCCGAGCGCCGTGAAGACCGTATCGATCTGCTCGCTGCGCAGTCCCGGGCTGAACTCATCGGCCAGCGCATCGTAGGGGTCGAGATTCAGCGCCTTGCCGAGCAGCGACGCCTTGTCACGCAGCAGCCCGATCACTTCCTCAAGGTGCGGCGCAAAGATCGAAAAATCGCTCTTCTGCTTGGCCTCGAGCCACTTCACCTCCGCCTTCGATGTCACCTTGGCGAGACGCGAGACCAGGCTGCGCGGGGTGGCAATGGAGTGATCCCGCTCACGCCGCATTTCGTGGAGATTGGCGATCTGCCAGTCCTCCAGCATCTGCGCATTGGCATCCGCACGTTCGATCAGGCGCGACACCCGGGGCGATACCAGGAGGGCGTGGCTTTCGGTCTCCAGGGCCGCCAGTTGCTCGCCACGCAGGTCTGAACTGCCGCGAGGCATCATCACCGCGGAATCCCATCGCAGGATGCTCGCGGCACTGCGGAAGGCATGCAGGCGGCGGAATTCTTGTTCCAACTGCTGATACGGGCTCAGGGCCATGGGTTTCACTCACTCAACGGGACGCGGCCGCGTCCACGAATAAGAGCTCGGACGCTGGCAGACGATTCCGACGGGGAACTGAGCCGGAGTCTAGCAACCCGGCATGGGGGCCCGATCCGGATACCCCAGTAATCGGTTAGAGATTCCTAACGATCCGTCAATTTGCGGGCGAATTACCTACGGACCCATTTCAGAGAATTAATGTGCGCGACCATGGAACCAGCCGCCCGCGACATAGTCTGAATGAACGTCCTCCTGCGAGCGCTTTCGGGCGCTTTGGACGTTCCCTTTGAGGCCAGTGGTTTTCCACTGGCCTTTTTTAATGGCAGTTATATACTTAACAAACCCGTCCCGTAGGGTGTTACCCTTCAGGCATGCGGATAAAGGAAGTACTGCGAGGAATAAAGACCGATGTTGACTGGGGGTCGTGGCAGACCGGCGGTAAGGTGCCACGCAGGGACTTCCCATTGTCCAAAATGAGGGATGCCCGTTACTCGCTAAGCCCCCAGTATCGGTGGCGCATCTGCCGTTTCAACGTTGGAGCGGAACGTTTTCGCGTCTGGGTTCTGTACCGCGCTGACCTCCAGAAGTACCTTGCTTTTCTTGGGCACGAACGAGATCAGGATATGGCGGTCTTGGTCCGATATGAGTATCACGGCACCCACCCGGGGTGGCATGTTCATACTGCTTGCGGGCATGAGGACGAAGTCATAGCAGGACGCCTGAACACCGAGGTACATTCGCGCATTCCTAAAGGGATGGCGAAGCACCGCAGGGTTGATTTTCCACCGGATGACGATCGTGCCTTCTTGGTAGCGATTCGGGTATTCAGGTTGGACAGGCTCGATGAGGATCTACTCGCATGAAAGCCGAGCTATGCAAAGCGTTCTGCGAAGACGTTACAGTCAATCAAGTTCCGTTTGGTCTCGCCGTTGGGACTGGCTTCGCTGGTCCGATGGGAGACCCGATTGGCTTTTATGTTTCAAACCCGGATCGCGATGGCCGACGCTGGATTCAGGATGATGGGCTAACAATCTTCAACCTTGAATCTGCGGGCGCAGATATCAGCCTCTCGTCACGCGCGCAAGCCTTCCGGGACTTGCTGAATGAGTATGGACTTGAGTTTGACGAAGACGAGCAGGTCCTGCGTTCTTCTCCACTGCATGACGATGAACTGCCAAAGAAGGCTTTGAGCTTCGTCGCATTCATGCTTCGCTTGCAAGACTTAACGCTCCTTGTAAAGGAGCGAGTTGCTAGCACATTTAAGGAAGAGGTTATTCGCGAGTTGCGCGCAAGAGTTGGAGATCGCGCAACGATATTAGAGGATGCACCAGTATCACTTGAGCTGGCGCAGTATCCCGCCGACGTTGTGCTTCAGGCTGTTGGTAGCCCGCCAGTGGCGCTTTTTTTCGGCACGTCCGATGCGAACCTGTCGGAAGCAATCATTCTTGATCTGGTTGCACGCCATGAAGTCATGACTGAGCTTTCAGTGATTGCTCTGCTGGAAACGGAGAACCAACCAGGGCTGTCGAAGAAAATTCGTCAGCGAGCCTCAAATCGCCTTACA
Source organism: Povalibacter sp. (assembly GCF_036520495.1). GTDB lineage: Bacteria > Pseudomonadota > Gammaproteobacteria > Steroidobacterales > Steroidobacteraceae > Steroidobacter. The sequence goes on from NZ_DATDJO010000063.1 coordinate 46,784, forward strand.
GCAGTGCCAAGCTATCGAGGCGATGAGGGCGCGGCGCTTGATCGCATCGTGCGTGAGACTCTGAGGAAGGCTTCTTGAACAAGAAACAAGAAATGCCGCAATTCGATGACGTGTTACGCAGAATGCTAAGCACTCCGCCGAAGCCTCACGAGCCAGCAAAGGCAAAGCGCAAGCAACCGAAGAAAGAGAAGCCCGCCAAGTAGCGGACTTATTGCTGCCGCTTAAGCTGGACACCAGTCGAAACGACAGTGAACTCGGTATCGGAGTGTCTGTTTACGGCGCCGCCATCGCCTAGGCGATAAGCCTTGAGTCCTTCAAGCCACTCTGTCGTCGCACTCTCTTGGGTAGTGGTGTTGAGGAACTCGGTTAACTCGATGACGACATAGGTTCTCCCGTCAGAACCTAGTGCGTTGAACTTACCCGTTTGCCTCGTTTGTTTTGAGGTTCGCATATGGACTCCGTTTCGGATGTGCCTACCATCGAAAATGCTTTGTCACGAATCTCGCAGTACGCGCAGGAGCACGAGCTTACCCCGCGCGATGTTTGCGATTACTTCTCAGCTGGGATAGTTGAGGCTCATGTTCTGGGGTCAGCGCAGGATTCTTCAGTCGCCGCCATTAATCCAGTGCATGTATAGGATTTCGCGAATCGCCGCTTTCACTTCTTCGGCGACTCGCTTCGATTTGACCAGTTCAGGCTTGGTCAGATCTCTTATAGGTTAATCGCTTCCCGCTGATGCCTTTCAGCGCTGCGACGGTGCGTGCAGCATCGTCAACGCCAAGCGCCGTGCGGTGGTTGTAGCGGAAATCGAACTCACAGAGGTAGCGCTTCAAGTGCGCTTCGCTGATGTGGTGGTACGTGCCCATCAGGCCGCGCTTGAAGATGCTGAAGTAGCCTTCGACCGTGTTGCTGTGAATGTCACCACGGACGTACTCACCGATGCCGTGAGAAGTAAAGCCGTGCGATGCAAACTCGCGACCTACCAGCGTATAGGCAGAGCTTTCGTCGGTCATCAGCTTGGCGTCTGCTGAAATCTGCTCACGCAGGATCGGAGCCAGCGTCGCTGCGTTGACGTTCGGCACATGGAAGGAGCGGGCCTTGCCGCCACGCTCAACCAACGTCAGGACTTTGGTCTTGTGCTGGTAGCCACGGCCTTTCTTGCCCTGACGGCGCGGTTTGCGTTCGTTGCCGAATGTTTCGTCGGCTTCGACAACGCCGCCACCGGAGCCCATCAGTCCGCCGTTCTCTTCACGCATCGCTTCGCGAATGCGCTGAGTGAGAAACCATGCAGTCTTGTAGGTCACGCCAAGCGTGCGGTGGAGTTGGTGGCTGCTCATGCCCTTCTTGCTGGAACACAGCAGGTAAGCGGCCATGAGCCACTTGGACAGCGGGATCTTGGAGCGCTCGAACACGGTGCCCACGGTTACGCTGAACTGCTTACGGCAGTCTTTGCACTTCAGCAGGCCCGGACGATGGGCTTCGCCTTCAAGACGGTAATGATTGCCAATGACGCCACAGTGAGGGCAGACAGGACTATCCGGCCAGCGGATCGCTTCAAGGTATTCGCGGGCTTTGTTCTCGTCTTGGAAGTGCGGGGCCGTAAGCATTTTCGTTCTCCTTAGAGTCGAATTTGAGCTTACGGCTTGGGTTTGTCAAGTATATAACTGTCTTTTTAATGGGCCGCCGTCAGTGACCGGAAGGAGCAGGACGCTCTTCTGGCACAGGAACCGGGAGGGTGGCGCCGCGCAAATCTTCGATCTGGCGGCTCACGTGCTCGGGAGACTTCGTCCGGCGGGCGATGGCGGCGTAGAACGCCGGCACCACATACAGAGTCAGGATCAACGAGAACGCCACGCCGTACACCACCACGGCGCCGATCGCACGGCGACTTTCCGCGCCGGCGCCAGTCGCCACCATGAGCGGCACCGAACCGAACAGCATGCAAAGACTGGTCATCAGCACCGGCCGCAGACGGATCGCCGATGACTTGATCACGGACTCGATGAACTCGACCCCGCGATCCCGCAATTGATTGGCGAACTCGACGATCAGGATGCCGTTCTTGGCCGCGAGGCCAATCAGCATGATGCAGCCGATCTGGCTGAACACGTTGATGGTGCCACCCTGGACCCACAGCCCGATCAATGCGCCGGTGATGGCCAGCGGCACGGTCATCATGATGACCAACGGGTGACGGAAGCTCTCGAACTGTGCTGCCAGCACCAGGAATACGATGACCAGCGACAGCAGGAAGGTCATGTACATCGCCGAGCCGGTGCGTTGGAATTCTCGCGATTCGCCGTCCCAGTTGATCTGCGCCTCGGGCGGCAGATCCTCGCGAACGATCTTCTGCAGGTATTCCATGGCTTCGCCCAGCGAATAACCGGGAACGAGACCCGCCGAAATCGTCACGGCACGCAGGCGGTCGAAGCGCTTGTAGTCGACTGGAGCAGCAGTCTCCGTCAGCTTCACCAGGTTCGACAGCGGGATCATCGCGCCGGTCGTGGTCGAACGAACGTAGATATTCCCCAGATCTCCCGGAGTCGCACGGTCGCTTTCGCGGGCCTGCAGGATGACGCGATACTCTTCGCCGCGTTCCAGATAGGTCGTAACGATGCGCGAGCCCATCATGGTTTCGAGCGACCGTCCCACCGTTTCGAGCGACACACCCAGGTCTGCAGCACGATCGCGATCGATGGCCACGTCGAGCTGCGGTTTGCGCTCGTAGTAATCGGAATCCAGATTGACCAGGCCGGGATTTTCTGCGGCGCGCGCCAGCACGATATCCCGCCACTTCGCCAGTTCCTCGTAGTTCGAACCACCGAGCACCAGACGCAATGGCGAGCCGGCCCCACGATTGCCCAGACCACCTGGCTGCAGCACGACTACGCGGGCCCCGGTAAAGTTGACGAGATTGGAGCGCAGCCGCTGCACGATCGTCGACGCCGAGTCCTCCCGCTCGTCCCAGGGAGTCAGTGGAATAATGATACGACCGGTGTTCACATCACCGCCGCCACCCCAGCCGCCCGTACGCGCCAGGATTCGCCGCGCATTGCCGCGGGTTACTTCATCCGCCGCCACCGCCTCGACCTGTTTCAGAATGCGATCGAGATAGCCGAGGCTCGCCCCTTCGGGCGCAGTGATCACGATGTGCAACATGGCACGGTCTTCCTGCGGCGCGTATTCGACGGGCAGAGCCTGGTAGAGCACCGCGCCCAGAACGATCGATCCTGCGGCCATTCCCCAACCCACGGCCGGCCGGGTGATCGTCGAACGCAGCGACTGTTCGTACTTCGCCGACATCCAGTGGAAGAAGCGCTCGACCACGAGGGTCGTGCGGCTGCGCACGATGCCCTTGGCGAAGAACTTCGAGGCCATCATCGGCACGAGCGTCAGTGAGATGAGCGCCGAGAACGCCACTGCGGCGGCAATGGTGATACCGAACTCACCGAAGAGTCGGCCGAGATTGCCAGGCAGGAAGGAGATCGGCAGGAACACGGCAACCAGCACGAGCGTGGTGGCGATCACGGCGAACGCGATCTCGCGACTGCCGTCCACCGCCGCGAGCAAGGGCGATTCGCCCTCCTCGATGCGCCGCATGATGTTTTCCAGAACCACGATCGCATCGTCGACCACCAGACCGATGGCCAGCACTGCGCCGAGCAACGTCAGCACGTTGATCGAGAAGCCCGCCAGCGCCATGACGATCGCTGCGGAGATGATCGACACGGGAATGGTGATCGCCGGAATCAGCGTAGCGCGCCACGTGCCCATGAACGCGTAGATCACGACCAGCACGAGGATCAGTGCAACCACCAGCGTATGCACCACCTCGTTGATCGAGGCTTCCACGAACAGCGAATTGTCGGTGTTGACCTCCATGCGGATGTCTTCGGGCAAGGTCGCCCGGATACGCGCCATCTCTTCCTGGACGCCGCGAGTGACATCGAGCACGTTCGCCGTGGACGTCGGGATGATGGAGAAGGAAATGCCGATGACACCATCGGATCGGGAAATCGAGCGCAGATCTTCGGCGTCGCGCTTGACGTCAGCCACTTCGCCGAGCCGCACGAACGAACCGTCTGCCCCGCGGCCGATCACGAGCTGACGGAAATCCTCTTCGGTGTTAAAGCCGGTATCGGTTCGCAGCGCGAACTCACGGTTGACGGATTCGATGCGTCCGGCCGGCAATTGCAGATTTTCGCGGCGCAGCGCGCTCTCGACGTCCTGAACCGTCAGCGCGCGCCCCGCCAGCGCCTGCCGGTCCAGCCAGATGCGCATGGCGTAGCGTCGCTCGCCATTGATACGCGCCATCGCCACGCCATCGACGATCGAAAAGCGATCCAGCAGGTAGCGATCGGCGTAGTCGTTCAGTTCGAGCACCGAGCGTTGTTCGCTCGACAGGTCGATCATCATGACGGGGTCGGAGTTGGCATCGACCTTGGTGATCTCGGGCGGGTCGGCCTCATCGGGCAGCGAGCGCTGCACGCGCGAAACGCGATCGCGAACGTCGTTGGCCGCTGATTCGATGTCGCGACCGAGGCCGAACTCGATGGTGATGCGCGAGCGCTCGCCGGCGCTGGAGGATGTGATTTTCTCGACGCCTTCGAGACCTGCGACCTGCGATTCGATGATCTGCGTGATCTTCGATTCGACCACTTCAGCCGTGGCGCCGCGGTAGCGTGTATCCACGCTGACGACCGGCACGCTGATGTCGGGAGATTCGCGGACCGGCAGGCGGCTGGCCGCCATCAGGCCGATGATCGTCAGCAACAGGCTCACGACCATTGCGAAGACCGGACGCCGAACCGAGGTATCCGACAGGATCATGCGCGCTCCCCACCCACTTCGGCTTCAAGCATGGCGCCGCGCGGTGTCGCACTGACGACGGGATTCACGGGACTGCCGTCGCGCACCATCTGGGTACCCTCGACGACCACTACATCGCCTTCGGCCAAGCCCTTCACGATCTCCACTTCGCCCGGACGACGCCGGCCGATCAGCACCTGCGTGCGCACGGCTTTGCCGTCGCGCACTGCAAACACGTACTGGCTGTTGCCTTCCGGAACCAGCGCTTCCTCGGGAACCAGCATCGCCGACGACTCGGCGCGCATCAGCCTGACGGTCATGAGCATGCCCGGCTTCAGCCGGGCGTCACGATTGTCGATACGCGCACGCACCAGCACGGCACGGCTCACCGGATCGAGGCGGTTGTCGATGCTCGACACCTTGCCCTTGAACTCGTCGGCATAGGCAGTCGTGCGGCTGGTGATCTCGAGTCCTTCCTTGATCTGCGACAGGAAAACCTCAGGGACCGAGAAGTCGAGCTTGATCACGCTGGCATCGTCCAGCGTGGTGATCACCGTACCGGGGCTGACGAAACTGCCGACGCTGACGTTGCGCAGGCCGACGCGGCCGGCGAACGGCGCGCGGATGATGGTGTCCTCCAGCTGCGAACGCGCGCCGGCGACGCGGGCTTCGTTCATGCTGAGTGTGGCCTGCAGCTGATCGAGCTGGGCTTCGGACAGCGCTCGCGTCGCGAACAGTTCGCGGCTGCGGTTGAACTGGCTGCGACTGTCGCGCAGGGCGGCTTCCGCCTCGGCCAGAGTGGCGCGTACCTGATGACTGTCGAACTCGACCAGCACATCGCCGGACTTGACCTGCTGGCCCTCGCGGAAGGCGATCAATGTCACACGATTGGACACCTTGGCCGTGACATCGACCGATTCGTTGGCGTGCGCGGTGCCGATCGCTTCCATGTCCTGCGCAAACGGTGCGTAACCGACGGTCGTCACCAGTACGTTGACCGCACCGGACCCAGGCCCGCCGCGGCCTGGGGCGATTTGCTGCGCACCGGGCTGTTCAGCCCCGCTGGATTTCACGTACCAACCAACGCCCGCCGCTACTACGAGCAGAGCCGCTCCGACAACTATGTTGCGCACACCTGGACCCATATTTAATTACAAGACCGTACTTGAACCGGCATCCGCCCAAAGCGAGACGCAAGGTCCCGGCCTATGCCTACCGGGGATGGGGGCACAGGACGTATGACCAACCTTAAGGAAGCTCAGCGGAGAAACCCCAGTGAACCGCAACTCTGACTCAGTTGCACCCTACGAGTTCGCAGACTATGACTGGCCGTCCCAGCAGAGTTGTAAAAAATCGTAAATTCAAAGGTATCCGCGCGTTATTTCAATGATATCCGCGCGCCCGGGGGCTGCGGATCAGGAAAATGCTCAATCACACCGAACGGAATTCATCGCAGGGTTACGGTGAGAATATCCCGAGGACCGCGGCTTCGCGCAACGATCATCGATGCGCGCTCGCGTCGCGACGTGTCCCTGGGGGGGACATCGCTGGATGTCAGACACGCGTGCGGGAACGACAGCAGTCGCTCCCGCGTGTGCCTCATCCCGGCTCGGCGTCCGATCCTTCCTGGATACCTTCGAACAGAGCCGTGCTCAGGTAGCGCTCGCCCGTATCGGGCAGCATGGCGAGAATCACCGAATCGTTGGGTGCGCGCTGCGCGATCTTGAGGGCCGCTGCAAACGTGCCGCCAGAGGATATGCCGCAGAAAATCCCTTCTTTCGCGGCCAGGTTGCGCGACGCCTGAATGGCTTCCTCGTCGGTGACCGGCAGGATCTCGTCAGCGACTTCGCGGTTCAGCACTTTCGGCACGAAATCCGGTGTCCAGCCCTGGATCTTGTGAGGCTTGAACTCCGCGCCCGACAGCAATGCAGCGGCCGCAGGTTCGGTGACGATGATCTTCGTGTCCGGACGCGCCTTCTTGATCATTTCGCCAGCGCCAGTCAGCGTGCCACCCGTGCCCCAGCCTGTAACCCAGAAATCCAGCCGCTTGCCCGCGAAATCACTCAGGATTTCCGGGCCGGTGGTATTGCGGTGATATTCGGGATTGGCCTCATTCTCGAACTGGCGCGCCAGGAACCAGCCCTGTGTCTCCGCCAGTTCCGCAGCCTTGCGCACCATGCCGCTACCGCGCTCCGCGGCGGGCGTCAGGATCACCTTGGCGCCGAGCATCCGCATGATCTTGCGACGCTCGATCGAGAACGACTCGACCATCACGGCGACGAATGGATAGCCCTTCGCCGCGCACACCATGGCAAGCGCAATGCCGGTATTGCCCGACGTCGCCTCGATCACCGTCTGCCCCGGTTTGAGGACGCCCCGGCGCTCCGCGTCTTCGATGATCGCGATCGCGAGCCGGTCCTTCACTGACGACAGCGGATTGAAGAACTCGCACTTCACGTACATGGTCACGTTCGCCGGCGCGAGCCGGTTGATGCGGACGATGGGCGTACGGCCAATGGTGCCGAGGATGCTGTCGTAGATCATGATGGTTACAAACCGGTGACGAAGGCCAAGCCTCAGGGAAACCCGGAATTTACTCGCCACGGAGTGCGAGGAACAGTGGCAAGGGCTATGGCTTCATAACCCGCCAGAGCCGTGAGGGCGGTTTCACGCGGTTTTCACGGCACACCACGGAGGTTTGAAATCAGCGACCCAGCGGAGCCACGCCGGACCCGGTAAGGACTGGATCCCGGATGTGAAACGCTCTTTCATCGCCGCTGATCGCGCTTACGCAACCAGGACGCGATCCTCTCCGGCACTTCGCGCTGGGCCGTGCCGCTGACATAGATGCCAATGTGCCCGCTGGGAAACTGATAGCTGCTGTAGTCACGTGAACCGACGAGCTTGCCCATCGGCTCGCTGGCCGACGGCGGGACGAGATGGTCGAACTGCGCGTAGATGTTGAGCAGCGGTGTTTTCACCGCTTTGAGATTCACGGCGCGTCCGCCGAGCTCGAGCGTCCCGTTCGCCAGACGGTTTTCCTTCACGAACCACTGCATGAACTGGCGGAACATCTCGCCGGGCTGATCGGGACTGTCGAAGATCCATTTCTCCATGCGCAGGAAATTCTCCAGCGCCTTGGGATCGTCGATGTGATCGAGCAGATCGACGTACTTCTGACTGGTCAATCGAAACGGCTGAAGACTCAGGAACAGCGCATTGAGCAGCTCTCCCGGCACATTGCCCGTGGCCGCGACCAGCGTGTCGAGATCGACATGCTCCGTCCACTTGGTGAGCAGGTTCTCCGGCGTGCGGAAATCCACCGGCGTCACCATCGTGACGAGGTTGCTGAGCGCAGCACCGTGCAGGGCCGCATAACACAGGCTCATCGTGCCTCCCTGGCAGACACCCAGCAGATTGACGCGATCGAAGCCGCTGGTTTCGCGCACGAAATCCACGCAGTGCGCCAGGTAGCCCGACACGTAGTCGTCGACGGCGAGAAAGCGGTCGGCCCCGTCCGGATAACCCCAATCGATGAGGTACACATCGACGCCGCGCTGTAGCAAGCCGCGGATCAACGAGCGATCGGCTTGCAGATCCATCATGTACGGCCGGTTCACGAGCGCGTAGCAGATGATCAGCGGCACGCGCACGCGGGATTTCGCCGGCACGTCATCGAACGGCCGGTAGCGATACAGCACCAACTTGTCCTCGGCATAGACCGCGTCTTTTGCAGCGCTGCCGATCGCGACATCGCCCACCTGGGCCAGCGCCGCGAGTCCGTGCGTCACGCGCTTGACGAAGTCTTCGGTGTCGCGTTTCACCTGATCCTGATCGAACTTGGGATCGTTCATCTGGATCGACCTTTGCTGGCGCGTTTACGCGGTTGCGGACTGCGGGTCTGCTTCTTTGCTGCGCTCGCCGGCGTAGCCTTCAGTGCCGCGACCTGCTGCTTGAGCGCGCGCAGCTGCTGATGCACCGTGTTGAGTTCCGATCGCGTCGGCAAATCGAGTTGCCGCAATCCATATTCGAGCACCCGCTGGTGATGCGACCGCAAGCGCATGCTGGCATTGCCCAGCTCTGCCTGCAGTTTTCCGTAGGCGTCGCTGTGGGCAACCTTGGCGAATACCTGCTCGGCGCATTCCACCCACAGATCGTAGAGATCGCGATAACCCTCTATCGGCTTCTCCGCCTGTCGTTCGCGCACGCGCTGCTCCAGCAGACTGAGCGCATCGCCCTGCACGCCCAGCAGGACTCCGCGCAGTTCCTGCTCGAGCCGCTGGCATTCGGCCTGCGTCGCCGCCAGCTCCCGCCAGGCCTCGGTGTGTTCGCGCGCGATGCCGATCGGCGGCAACCGGCGCAGCATGTCGGCGAAAGCGCGGGAGGCACTCTGCTGGCCTGCATCCGCGGCCGTCCACGCATTGCGCCATACGTCGAGCAGTTCCTCGCCCACCTTGAAGGACCCGAATGGCATCTCGCCGTTAGCAGCCTGCTTCGCGAAATCCTGCAGCCCGCCAAGATAGGTGCGACCGATGTCTAGCCAACGGGTGGCAATACCGTGCGCCTCGTCGCTGCTACTGGCGGACTGGTCGGTCTGCTGACGCAGCAGCTCGCGCTGCCGCTCGATCCACGCGGCCGTCCACTGCGCGTCCTGCGATTTCATGCCCTCGTCCGCCATCGCTCTCTCGCTTCCGCCTTGCTTTGCAAACCTGTGTACAAACTGAAATCTGTGGCCTCGACCCCACAACCCGATCAGGCGTGTTGCAGCGCCAAATGGGCGTCGCTACAGTAGCCCGCCTTTCGCGTGTACCCACTACCTGCCATTGTCCCAGAAATCCCGCTGGCGCCGGCAAGCCATTCCAAGCAAGAACTCGAGCACTCCCGAGCATGAGCGAACCACGCCTGATCAAGAAATACGCGAATCGTCGACTGTATGACGCATCGCAGAGCCGGCACATCACTCTCGAAGACATCCGCACGATGGTCGTGAGTGGCGAGCAGGTCAAGGTCATCGAAGACAAGACCAGCGAAGACATCACCCGCCTCATCCTGCTGCAGGTCATTGCCGACCAGGAACAGTTCGGCCGCCCGATCCTGTCGACGACGCTGCTGGAATCCTTGATCCGCTTCTATGGCAATTCGCTGCAGGGTTTCCTGAGCGCGTATCTGGAGAAAAGCGTCGAAACCTTCATGCGGCAACAGGAAGTCGTGCAGACCCAGCTCAGTCGCATGATGACCAATGCGCCGATGGCGGCCATGTCGGAGCTGACGCGCCAGAATCTGGAAATGTGGACGCGGATGCAGGAATCGATGCTGTCGGCATTCACACCACCGCGCGATACCAAGCCGAATGCCGCCGAATCAACCCCGGGCGACAAGACGGGCACTGAGGACGATCCGCCTCGCTAGGTCTCACCTCCCGGGCCGGAAGCACCCGCTCCGGCCGTCGCATCCTCTATCCGACGTCTTCGGTCTTCATGTCGCTACGCATCTGCTTCATCGCTTCCGAGGTTGCACCGCTCGCCAAGACCGGCGGTCTGGCGGATGTTGCCGGGGCCCTGCCGCGTTATCTTCATGATCGCGGCCACGACGTGCGGGTGTTCATGCCGCTCTACTCGAGCATCAGCCTCGGCGCACTCGATCCGCAGCCGGTGCCGAACGTGCAGAACGTCGAGCTGAAGCTCGGCCCGCATCGATATTCGTTCTCGCTGCTCGCGGCAACCCTGCCGGGTTCGCAGACCCCTGTCATGCTCGTGCATTGCCCCGCAGCTTTCGATCGCGCCACGCTTTACACCAACGCCCCCGACGAGCATCTGCGCTTTCTCGTGCTGCAACGAGCGGTGCTGGAATCCTGTCAGCGACTGGCCTTCGCGCCACAGATCGTTCATTGCAATGACTGGCATACGGGGCTCGTGCCCTTGCTGCTCAAGAGCCTGTATGCGTGGGACCGGCTGTTCGATGAGGCGCGCACTGTCATGTCGATCCACAACATCGGTTACCAGGGCGTGTTCGGCGCGGGTACTGTCTATGACACCGGCGGCGAAATCCGTCACCTGCTCTCGCCTGAAGATCTGTCCCGCGGCCAGATCAATTGGCTGCGTGAAGGACTACGGCACGCGCACCGGGTCAGCACTGTGAGCCCGACATACGCGCAGGAAATCCGCTCTCCGATCGGTAGTCACGGGCTCGATACGACGCTGCGTGCACGCGGCGACGACGTTGTCGGGATTCTCAACGGCGTCGACTACGGCGAATGGAATCCAGCGACGGACCGCTACCTCAAACATCGCTACAGCCCGCAGGACCTGTCGGGCAAGGTCGCCACCAAGCGCAGTTTTCTCGACTGGCTGAACCTGCCGCTGCCGGTCACCACGCCGATGTTCGGCATCGTCTCGCGCATGACGGCGCAGAAGGGCTTCGATCTGCTGTTCGATACCCTGCCGGAGATTCTTGCGGGGCGCGACTGCTGCCTGACCGCGGTCGGCAACGGCGAACGCCGCTATGAAGAATTCTTCGACGACCTGCAGCAGCGCTTCCCCGATCGCGTCGCCTTTCATCGGGGCTACAACGAAGAACTGTCGCATCTCATCGAAGCGGCGAGCGACATCTTCCTCATGCCCTCGATGTACGAGCCGTGCGGCCTCAACCAGATGTACAGCCTCAAGTACGGCACCGTTCCCATCGTCCGCAAAACCGGCGGCCTCGCCGATTCCGTGCAGATGTGGGACCCGGCGACGCGTACAGGCACCGGTGTCGTGTTCAACGACTTCGACCCACCCGCCATGCGCTGGGCACTGCATACTGCACTCGACCTGTTCAAGGATCAGGACGCGTGGCAGCAAATGATGCGCAACGGGATGGCGAAGAATTTCTCGTGGGACACGCAGGGGATGGAGTACGAAAAAATGTACGCAAACCTGCTGTCCTGAACGGTCCGATAGCATCGACTCATGAGCCTCGATCCGCAGAGCCTGCTGTATAGCGCCGACCGGCTGCGACAGGCGGGCCGGTGGGCCGAAGCGGAGCAAACCTACCTGCAGGTCCTTGCCCGCTGGCCGCACCTCACGGACACCTGGTACAACCTCGGGCGCCTGCAGCGCCAGATGGGAAAGTTCAACGCCGCACTGGCCTGCTACCAGCAGGCACTGGATCGCGGCGTCTCCCAGCCCGAAGAAGTCCATCTCAATCGCGGTGTGATCTACTCGGATGGCCTGCACCAGTACGCGCAGGCGGAGCAGGAACTCAACGCGGCGCTGCACCTCAATCCCGACTATGTCCCTGCGCTGTTCAATCTCGCGAATCTCAACGAGGATTTCGGCCGCAGCGACGCGGCACTCGCGTTGTACCAGCGCTTGCTCGCCATCGATCCCCGGCACTACGAAGCACTGGCGCGCTATGCGGGCATGAGACTGGCCGATGGATCGGACGATCCACTGATTGCGAAACTCCGTCACGCGCTCGCGAGCGACGACGCCACGGCGTCCGACAAGGCGAGCCTCGGTTTCGCGCTCGGCAAGATGCTCGATGCCTGCGGCGCCTACGATGAAGCCTTCGCGGCCTACACGGCCGCCAATCGCCACAGTCGGACGCTCTCGCCGTCGAACAGCGTTCTGTACGATCGCAGCGCCCACGAACGGTTCGTCGATGAGCTGATCGCAACGTTCAGCAAGGCAGCGCCGATCGGTGCATCTGCCGTCGCGCCGCGACCGGTCTTCATCTGCGGCATGTTCCGCTCCGGCTCGACCCTGACGGAGCAGATTCTCGCCGCGCATTCGCAGGTCACACCGGGCGGCGAGCTGGCATTCCTGCCGACGCTCGTGGCGCGACAGCTCGCGCCGTTTCCGCACAGCATGAACACTCTCGGCGAGCAGCAACTGGCCGAACTCGCCCGACGCTATCGCGAGGGACTGGCGCAACTTTTCCCCGGCGCCGCAACCGTGACGGACAAGCGCCCCGACAATTTCCTGTACATCGGCCTGATCAAGCAACTGTTTCCGGACGCGCAGATCGTTCACACGACACGCAATGCGCTCGACAACTGCCTGTCGATTTATTTTCTGCACCTCGACCATCGCATGGGCTATGCACTCGACCTGGAAGATATCGCGCACTACTACGCCCAATACCGACGCTTGATGGCGCATTGGCGGACGCTCTACGGCAACGACATCCTGGATTTCGAGTACGACACGTTTGTCCGCGAACCAGGCGACTCGACCCGTCGACTGCTGGAATTCTGTGGCCTCGAATGGCAGGACGCGTGCCTGTCATTCCAGCAGGCCAAGACGACGGTGAGAACCGCGAGCATGTGGCAGGTGCGGCAGCAGGTGTATCGCCAATCGTCGGGTCGCTGGCAGCACTACAGCCGGCATCTCGAACCCTTGTCGGCCTATCTGCGCGAACGGCATCTCCTGCCGTAGATCATCCGACCGGTTTGCTGCGGACCCACTGCGACAGCAACCATTTTTCGCCCGTGACCGGCGCGAGTCCCGTGTGAACCGTGCTGTAGTCGGGCGCTCCGGCAGCGTCCACGTTGCTGAATAGCAGCGCGTCGCCGCGAGCTCCCTTGTAGCGATACCCGATGCGGGGAAAATCCGTCTCGCCGCCCTCGTAGCCATCGTTCAGATAAGTGAGAAACGTGGCGGCACGCTGACCGCGCAATTCCACTTCGCGAACGAGTTCGGGCGTGTTCAATTGCAGGAAATCGGCATGCAGTCCGAACTGTTCGCCGGGATCGTAGTGCAGCAGCTTCGTGACTTCGAAGAACAGGGTCGACGTACGGGCCACTGCGGCCATGCGTTCGCGGATCAGGTTCAACACGACGTCGGCGCGGAAAATCGTGAACGCGGCTTCCGTGTTGGTTCGACTGTCGGCAGCCTGCGCGCTGGGGCTGCCGCGATACACCAGTGCGCGCTGCAGATGCGGCCGCGCACGTTCGATGAGCCAGGTGCATTCGTCGGGCGAACAGAATGCATCGATGACCACGATGCGCGGTTCCCGGGACACGACGCGGACCGGAAGCGGGGCTGTAAGGGCGCCAATGTCGATTGCGCGCCTCAACGCAGTCCAGTCAGATCCGCCGTGGCGCGCCAGCACCCGCAGCTCCTGTTGCGCGGGCTGCCAGCCCAGCTCGGCTGCACGCTGCAGATAATCCAGTGCGGCAGCAACATCCCGGGGCAGCCCGACACCCCACGCCGTACAGACCGAGAGTTGTGCTGCTGCTTCGGCGTCACCGCCTGCCGCTGCCTTCTGCAGCAATGTCGCTGCCTCCGCCGGCGCTGCGCGCAGACCGTCCCCCACCAGCATCCGCTTGCCCAGTGCCAGCAGCGCGCGGGGCTCGCCGGCGCGTGCGCGTGCGTCAAGGTCGTTCAGATCGACGTGGCCCATCGAGGCGTCTGAATCACAACTTCGTCTCCAGGTTCACGCTGCCGCTTTCCTGGAACGGGATGGTGCGGATCATGCCGGACGCCAGCATGACCTTGCCTTCGAGCACGTACTCCACGGTCTTCTTGCCACCCAGCCGGGTGAGCAGGCGGCCGACGCTGCTGACGAAGTTCGTACGCACGGTCATGTCGAACTCGGTTTCGCCATTGGCCGGGACGGTAAAGGAGCGCGCGCTGGTGCCCTCGGCGAAGGAATCTCCCTGCAGGAACAGCCTGTACTCGATGCCCTTGATCGGCAGGTCGCGATCGTTGGGATTCTGCACGTTGAGGTTCACCCGGAAGTTCTGACTGAAAATGTCGCCGGAGGTCATGGCGACGCTGATGATCGTCAGACGCGGCGTCTCCAGCTTGGGCGCCATGGCGCTACAGGCGGACAGGCAGGCGAGCACCCAGAGGAGCGACCAGCTACGCAGCTTCTTCATAGGATGAGATGGCGTTGTTGTTAGAGGCATCGCGGATTGTATGCCCCAATTCTGCCCACCGATCCACAATCCCGCGACCGCCTGAGCCGGGCGGCGCTATCTCCCCAGTCGCGAGAGCATGTCGCGGGTCACCAGCGCCACGCCCTGCTCGCTCATATAGAACCGCCGCGCGTCCTCTTCCGGGTTCACGCCGATCTGGGTGCCTGCCGGAACGATGCCGCCGGTATCGATGATGGCGCGCTTGATGACGCAACTGGGGCCGACCCGGACGTCGGGGAACAGCACCGAGCGCTCGATGTAGCTGCGCTCGTCGACCCTGACGTTGGAGAACATCAACGACTGGTTTACATGCGCACCCGAAACGATGCAGCCGCCGGAAACCATCGAATTCACCGCCATGCCGACGCGACCGGCGTCGTCGAGCACGAATTTCGCGGGCGGATACTGGCGCTGGTAAGTCCAGATCGGCCAGTGCTCGTCGTAAATGTTCAGCTCCGGATCGATGTGCACCAATTCCATGTTGGCATCGTAGAAGGCGTCCACTGTCCCGACGTCGCGCCAGTACTGCTGCACTCGCGTCTGCGTGTCCCGGAAGGGATACGCATACACCTTCAGATGCTGCAGGGCGTCGGGAATGATGTCGCGGCCGAAGTCATGGGATGTGCCGGGCTTGTGCGCCTGCTCCTCGAGCAAGCGGTACAGCAGGTTCGCCTTGAAGACGTAAATGCCCATTGAGCCGAGCGCGTAGTCCTCGCGTCCCGGAATGCCTTCAGGATCGCGCGGCTTCTCGGCGAAGCGCGTGATGCGCATGTTCTCGTCGACGGTCATGACGCCGAAACTGGTGGCCTGTTCGCGCGGCACCTCGACGACTCCCACCGTGATGTCGGCCTTCTTCTCGACGTGCGCCGCGAGCATCGGGCCATAGTCCATCTTGTAGATATGATCGCCAGCCAGCACGAGGATGTGGCGCGGGTGATGCAGTTTGATGATCTGCAGGTTCTGGTACAGCGCGTCCGCCGTGCCGCGATACCACATGTCACCGAGTTGCTGCTGGGCCGGGATGATCTCGACGAATTCGCCGAACTCGCCGCGCAGATAGCTCCAGCCGCGCTGGATGTGCTGGATGAGCGAATGCGCCTTGTACTGCGTCAGCACGGAGATGCGTCGGATGCCCGAATTGACGCAATTGGAGAGAACGAAATCGACGATGCGGAACTTGCCGCCGAAGGGCGTCGCCGGCTTGCAGCGGAAATCGGTGAGGTGTTTCAGCCGTTCACCACGACCGCCGGCCATGATGACGGCGAGGGTGTTGCGGGTCAGCCGGCTGACGTAGCGGCGGGCTGCAGCTTTCTGACCGGTGGCCTCACGTTGGCGACCGTTGACACGAGCTGGCGTGGCTGCGTCTGGCATGGAGGGGCGTCTCGCATTCGGTGACAGGGTTTTGTCACCCATGGTAGCCGAGGTCGCAGCCTGCCGGTCGTTCCGCCGCTTGCCTCGCGAACGGCCGTTGGGCATTGTTGCCGGCGGATCGGCAGCCACGGCCTGCTGGCCGTTGCGCCGTCCGTTTCCCTGCCCAAGGCCACTGTAGCCCGAATGCTGAACACCTTGCGTGAATTCGCTGTCGAGATCGGCTGCGTCACCCCACTCGGACATTCGTCGTTCTCCTCGACCCGGCGGCACAACGTCGACCGTCGGTACTGGTGGAGTACGCCACTATGCGCACTCGCGTTGGTGGTCATGTGCAAGGTCCATGCACAAAGTCCTGCATCTGCGTCATCCGACGCAGGAACTGCGACAGTAATCGCTGACTGCCTGCCCGACGGATCCGGATATGTACGCGCGCGCCTCAAGGGATCGATCGATCGGGAGCTGGATTGGGGCAACACCGGCACGGGGTGCACTGGGGCTGTGCGGCCCACGGACGGCGGCATCCGCGTACGTTTCACGGGATCATTCGAAGGACAGTCCCAGCTGGTGCTGGTCTTCGGCATCTCCGGACTGCGCGAGGGCGCGACGGCGACACTGTTGCCCGTCAATGTGACAGTGATTCGCGAAGGCAGCGGCGAGTTCTACAGTACGCAGGGTGATGACAAGTGCACGCTGGATCGTGTGACCCAGAAGCCGTTGATCGGCATTCCCGACCGCTCGCGTGTCTACCGCATCGAGGCCCGCGGCTTCTGCACTGAGCCGGCCCGCGCGCTCAACGGCAAAGGATCGATCCTGATCTCCCGCTTCGATTTCGCCGGCAGAGTCGACTTCGACGACACCGACTCCACCCAGGATCCGCACGACAGTAAGGCAGCCACATGAAATCCATCCGCCAGGTACAGATTTTCCTGACTGCGATGTCACTGCTGTGGCTGAGCATCGCCAGCGCCGACAGCGGCCGCGACGATGCGAAGGCGCTGGATCGCGACTTTCCCCGCTCGACGCTGCAGATCGCGGGCCTCGATGCCAAGCTCCACCCGATTCGCGTGTGGGTCGCCGACAACGAGACGCGCCGCGCGCGTGGCCTCATGTACGTCAGGGAAATGGCCGCAGACGAGGGCATGCTTTTCATCTATCCACGCGCGCAGCGGATCGCGATGTGGATGAAGAACACTGTCCTGCCGCTCGACATGCTCTTCGTCGCCGCCGATGGGCGCATCATCAGAGTCGCCGCGAACACCCGGCCGCAATCGCTCGAGACTGTCGAGTCCGGCGCAGACGCTCTCGGCGTCATCGAACTTAATGCCGGAATTGCCGAGAAATTGAATATTCGCGCTGGTTCGCAGGTAATCCATCCTGCTTTTTTGCGACGCTGAGATACGACCACACCACCGCGTCGCGGCCGGGCAACGCAACTTCCCGCGTAGTTTGCGTACTCACCCCGTTCCTTTCCCGGATAGCAATTCCACGTCGAGCCGCTACCTTGCCGCAGTCGCAGACGGGCAACGCTTCCCCCCTGCGACTACACCTTGACGCAAGGAGTTGGCAATGCGAACACGCTACAGAAACGCAATCCTGATATCGGCGGTGGGACTCGCGTGTGGCGCAGCCATTGCCGCCGATGAAACGGGCAAGTGGTACATCAATCCCATGTATGGCTACGCGTGGCTCGATGACGCACGCAACATGGACGATGACTATCACTGGGGACTAGGAATCGGCAAGCACCTGAGCGAGCACTGGAGTCTCGAGTTGAACGGCCTTGTCGGGGATTTTGATAACGATCTCGGTGCCGAGCTCAAACAGCAGCCTTATTCACTGGACGCGTTGGTGGTGTTCGGCCGCAAGAACGCCGTATCGCCGTACATCACGTTCGGCGCCGGCTACATGGACAACATGTACAGCGGCAACAATAACAACACGGACGGTCCCCTCGCTCAGGCTGGGCTCGGGCTACTGATCGATGCCGGCGAGAATGCTGCGAAGACCTTCGTGTTCCAGCTGCGTCCGGAAGTCAAAGTGCGCTACGACTTCGCGGATACGCCGAACCACGATGACTTCCACGACTACATCGCGAATCTCGGTTTCGCTTTCAACTTCGGACCACCGCCATATGTGCCGCCACCTCCGGCGCCACCTGCACCGCCGCCACCTCCGCCGCCGCCGCCACCACCTGCCGATTCGGATGGCGATGGCGTTATCGATCCGCAGGATCAGTGCCCGGACACGCCGCGCGGCGTGGCTGTCGATGCGGTCGGCTGCCCACGCAAAGGATCAATCACGCTGCGGGGCGTTGACTTCGAGTTCGATTCAGCGAATCTGACCGGCGACTCGAAGTCGACCCTCGACGAAGTGGCCGCGGACTTGAAGAAATTCCCGCGCCTCAAGATCCTGCTGGAAGGCCACACGGACAGCGTCGGCAATGACGCCTACAACCTCAAGCTGTCGCAGCGCCGCGCAGCATCGGTGCGTGAGTACCTGGTGTCACAGGGCGTGAACCCGGCGAACCTGACCTCCGAAGGCTTCGGCGAAAGCAAACCGATCGCCAGCAACGCCACTCCAGACGGTCGCGCAGAGAACCGTCGCGTGGCCATGTCAGTGACAGACAACCCGGGCGACGTCGAAGTGAAGGGAGAAGAGCGGGATTGACGCCGGGAACCGATCGACCGACTCGAACGGCGGGTGCGCAGGCATCCGCCGTTTTTTTTGCGATGAATGCCAGGGCTGACACGCCAGCCGCGATTGCCGCGGCACTCGCAGGTTTATACAGTGGGAACCGATCCCGCACCGTCCCGCCATTCATGACTCCCAACTCGCAGAATCCGTCGCCGCAACTCAGTGAGCGACTCGACCGAACCGCAATTCGCACAGTGTTCGAAAGCAGCGGCCGGGTGCATGTACCCGGCATTTTCACGACGCAGTCCGCGACACGCACCTTCCATGCGCTCGAGAGCGAAACACCCTGGCAGATCTCACTCAATTCCGGCGAGCGCAATGTCAACCTGCCGCTCGAACAACTGCGCCTCACGCCGCCCGCTGATCAGGTGCTGCTGGTAGATACCGTCCATCGGGCAGCCACGCAGGGCTTCCAGTATCTCTTTGCAAGCTTCCCATTGTTCGATCTGCATCTTGCCCGGCAATTCCCTGGCCATTACCTGATGCGGGTCTGTGAGTTCCTGAACTCGAGCGAATTTCTCCAGTTCGCGCGTGAAGCCACCGGCTTCGACGACATCAATCTGGTCGATGCGCAGGCCACGCTGTTTCGTCCCGGGCATTTCCTGACGGCGCACGATGACTTTCAGGCTGGCAAGGAACGCCTCGCTGCCTACGTGCTGAACTTCACGCCGCGCTGGCGTGTCGACTGGGGCGGAATACTGCAATTCATCGACGTCGATGGCCATGTCGCCGAAGGCTTTACGCCCGCCTTCAATGCACTGAACCTGTTGCGAGTACCGCAGAAGCACTGCGTCAGCTATGTCACGCCCACCGCCGAGGTCGGTCGCTACAGCATCACCGGATGGCTGCGACGCTCATGACTCCATTCGCACTCTCGTCGCCGCTCGATGCGGCCGCTCTCGCAGGCGAGTTCGCGCACCACGGACGGGTGCGTATCCGGAATTTTCTCGCGGCGAGTGCCGCGGAGCGTCTGCATCAATGCCTGCTCGATGAGGTGCCGTGGAAGCTCGTGTGCGACGAGCGCGGCACAGCGGTCGTACTGAAAGACGCCAGCCGCGTAAGCGAGCAGCAGATCATGCCGGCCGTGATCGGCCAGGCGCGCGATCGATTCCAGTACCTCTACTGCAGCTACCCGATGGTCACGGCCTATCTGCGCGGCGACGACCCGGGATTGCTCTTGCATCGCGTGCTCGAATGGCTGAACGAACCGCGGCTGCTCGAACTGATTCGCGACATCACGGGCATCACTACCCTGCGCAAGGCGGATGCGCAGGCAACGTGGTATCGGCCCGGTCACTTCCTGACGCTGCACGACGACGGCGGCGCGACCGGCGAGATGCGGCGCGTGGCTTACGTCCTGAACCTGACACGTCGCTGGCAGGCCGACTGGGGTGGTCTGCTGCACTTCGTCGACGAACGCGGCGACGTGGCTGCTTCCTGGCGCCCCGAGTTCAATACGCTGGTGCTGTTTCGCGTACCTGTCCGTCACACGGTCAGCCAGGTTGCTCCCTTCGCCGGGGAGCCGCGTTTTGCGATCACCGGATGGTTTCGCGACTCATGAAAAAACGGGCGGCTCTGTCACGAGAGCCGCCCGCATTGCGAGTTACGAATCAGAACCTCATGCGGAATGAACCGTACGCGAAGCGACCCAGCATGTCGTAGGTCGATGGATCGCCGTTCTGGTCTACACCGAAGGTGATGAGCGGTGGATCCTTGTCTTCGATGTTGCGCACGCCGACCGAAAGCTCGTAGGAGTCGTTGATGTTCCAGACCGCGCTGACGTCGTGATAGAAATAAGTCGGCGGCGCCAAGTAGTCCGAATCATCGCCGAAGTCCGGAATGTTCCCCTGGTTGATCATCGCGTTGATGTACTGCAGGTTGTAATTCACGGTGACCGGACCGAACGGATACGACAATCGCAGGTTCGCCTTGTACTCAGGGAACGAACCGAGAATGTTGTAGCCGCCCGATGATCCCTTGTAGTCGATGCCGTCGAGCACGTACTTGTCCAGGTACGTCAGCAGCATCGTCGCACTGAGCCCCTTGCCGACAGGGATCATATAGTTGAGCTGCAGATCGACACCGGCAGTCTCCAGTTCCGACACGTTCACCGTCGGCGCATTCACCTTCAATTCGCCGGATGCGTCACGGTAGATGAGCGGCACACCGAGCGTTTGATCGAAGCAGGCAGCGCTGGTCAGATCCTGCGCAGCGAAGCAGCCGTCGATGATGCCTTGCGCGCCGCCGGCCAGCGTATTGATGTAGTCCTCGACCTTGATCGACCAGTAGTCGACCGATACCGAGAGCCCGCTCGCGAATTCTGGCGTGAACACCAGGCCGATGGTGTAGGTATCCGACGTTTCTTCCTGCAGATCAGGATTGCCGTAGAAGAACGTTTCCACCTGCACGTTGTTCTGGATGAAGCTCTCTGTATCGGGAATGCCCTGCTGCGCGCAGAACGCCGCCGTCGCCGGGTCATCTGCCGGAACCAGTTCCGCGCAGGGATCCGTGTACTGCGGGAATCCCTGGTCGCCGGCCTGGAACAGCTCGAACACGCTCGGCGCACGGTTGGCCCGTTGATACATGCCGCGGAAACGCAGACTGTCGATGGGCTTCCAGTCCAGGCCGCCCTTGTAGGCAACGACATCGCCGATCGACGAGTAGTCTGAATAGCGAGCGCCCAACTCCATACTCAGCGATTGCACCGCAGGCAGATCTCTCAGCAGCGGCACGATGGCTTCAAAGTACAGCTCCTTGACGTTGAACTCGCCATCGATCGGTTGCTGCGCGTTGAAGCCGAGAATATCGCCGTCCTCCTTCGACTTGTCAGGAGTGAACGATGAGGAGTCTTCACGCCATTCGGCGCCGACCGCAAATCCCAGCGGGCCGGCAGGCATCTCGAACAACGTTCCGTTGATCGAGCCGCCGACCGTGTTGCGCTCGAACACCAGCGTGTCTGTAAAGTTGAGGCGGATGAAATCGGCGGCGGCCGCCGAGATATTGCCAAGACCGAACGGATTCACCGGGACGCAATCCGGCTGGAAGCGGATGTAGTCGGCAGGGCAGCCGGCGATGCCCGCCTCGAACCGCGAGCGCGACACGTCGTTCGTGGTGTAGTTGACGAATTCGGTGCGACCGAACTGATAGAAGGCATCGTACTCGAAGTCCTTCACGCCGAGATCGCCGCGCAAGCCGACTGTGATTTCCTCCAGCTTCGAGCGGTTTTCCTGCAGACGGGCGCCGACTTCTGACATACGCCGACGGAAAATGGCAACGCCATCCGGATCCGGCCTTGCTGCCAGCAATGCCTGCGCGCTCGGCGACAACAGCGGGCTGTCCGGATACACGTTGACCGGCGTGGCGGGAGTCGGCGCGAGCTGCGCGGAATTCTGACTGTCGACGTACAACAACTCGGTGTACGCCTGCACGTTGTCGCTGAAGTCGAAGTGACCCATCGCGCCCAATGTGATCCGTTCAGCGGGCGTCAGCAGGTAGTTCACCGGCGGGAAGTTGTAACGATCACCGCCATCGGTGGCATCGAGCGTATTGACGAATGGACGCACCGAGCCATCGGTGTTGAACGCGCGGTTGCTTCCCGTGGCAAATGGATTGCCAGGCAGGTTGTCGAGGCGCCCGGCTTCACCCGTCGCAGAACCCGGTGGATCATCGATGTTGATACGCGTCACATCGCGCGCGGACTGCAGCACGGACTCGCGTTTGTAGAAACTTGCGAAACCGGTCATGTTGCCGCGGTCATCCGCGAAATTGCCGCCCAGCAGGAAGTCGACCTGATAGTCAGCGCCATCGCCATGCGTGGACTGGCCGTACTGCATTCCCAGATCGACGCCTTCGAAATCATCCTTCAGGATGAAGTTCACGACGCCGGCCATGGCGTCAGAGCCGTACACCGCGGATGCGCCGCCCGTCACCACTTCGACACGCTCGACCAGACGCGTGGGAATGTTGTTGAGATCGACCGTGCCGTCGTTGACCGACGGATTGAGACGGCGACCGTTCAAGAGCACCAGTGTGCGGGTGGGACCCAGGCCACGCAGATCGACTGTCGCGGTTCCGTCCGACGGATTGTTGGATGAAGCCGACAGGCCGGGCACCACCTGTGGCAGCGCATTCAGCACCTGATCGATATTGAGACTGCCCGTGGCCTTGATCGCATCCGCAGTCATCGTGGAAACGGGACTGATTGCCTCGTAGTCCTTGATGCGGATACGCGATCCGGTCACGACCACTTCCTGGATGTTCTCGTCCTGCGCCTGTACCGGCATCGCAATCATTGCTGCCGCACTGGCCAGCAATGTGTAATGAACCGCGCGCCTAACCGATTTGCTCGCCAACATTTTGAATACCCCTCCTGCGATTGGGTGTGGACCGGAGGGCGGAATTCGACATTGGGCAATCCCGCCTCTCGCAGCAGGCCATCGCGGAATTTCTTCGCAAATGATTCCGGCAGCGTCCTGATGTGGCGCGGAACGTACACCCAGGGCCGGCGCGAAAGTACCTAAGTGCGCAAACGCACAACAAAAACGCGAGATCTGCGACGCGTTTCGCGGAACGGAGCATCAAACGCGCGACGATGTCGCTAATAAGCAACAAAACGTCTTCATTAATGGGATTTGAGCATCAAAAGAAGGGCTTTGTAGCAACGAATCAAAGACCCCATCGCACATGTGCGCGAACGATCAACGCATCGCGGCGCCACCCCAGATGCATTACCGCCACACGATTCCGCATGTCATCCCACGGGGCACATGCAACGTGGATCGACGGGCAGGCACACCCGCGATCCTCTGGATTCCACGGGTCGCTCAGACCACGGAATCCGACACCGAAGCGCATTCGCTCATTGCGGCGCCAGTCACTTCAGACGGGTGACCCGCGTGGATCGCCCGGACTTGGTGACAAGCAGAAAAGACCCCAATGCGGCGGGCTTGATCGTGACTGAGTCGCCGACCTTGGGCTTCACACTGGGTTCGAGTTGTTTCTGAGCCCATACCTGTCCGTTGTCGAGCGTCACGACAAACTCGCCGTATGGCCTCTTCTCGGCCTTCATAACCTGCGCGTCCAGACGCTCGAGCGCCGAGGTCTCCGCTGCCTTGCGATCCAGTTCGGCGCGCGCAACGTCGCCGCGATAGCCGAATTTCTGCTCGGACGTTGCAGGCACTGCCGGTGAAGCAGCCGGGACAGCAGCAACCGGTAGCGACTTCATTGCAGCGTCGTAGCACTCCAGGCGCCTCTCGTCATCCGTCTGCGCGGGACAAGCGCGCAAGTCAGCGAGGGGATCGCCCGCGAACGCTGATTTCGTCGTTGCTACACAGAGGGCCACGAATACAAAGGCAGACAGCTTTGGAATCACGCGGGGTCTCCGTTCTCAGCAATGCACATCAGATCGACCATTCCGGCTTGCGCCCGCTGTGGGCGTCAATCGCAGCGAACAGCGCAGTCACCAGATTGCGCTCCTCTACTGTAAGTTCCGGGCGCCACACGTCGAACAGCAGTATGACCCGTGTCTGGTCGCTATCGTTCCACGCCTCATGTTCGACGGTGTCGTCAAATAACCAGGCCTCGCCGTCTTTCCAGACACGTGTATCGTTGCCGACGCGCAAACGACAAGAGCCGGGCACGATGAGCGGCACGTGGCAGATAAGCCGCGTATTGACCAGACCGTTGTGCGGTGGAATATGAGCGCCCGGCTTGAGCAATGAGAACAGTACTGACGGCGAACGATTCGGCACGCACGCCAGCGGTACATTGCGCAAGGCTGCCATGGTTCTGGGACACCGCTTGGCGTTCTCCTCGACGATATCGCCATTCTTCCAGAGGTAGAACGCACTCCACGCAGGATTGTTGAGCATGCCCATCTGTTCTTTGCGTGGACGATTGGTATCGCCTTGCACATAGGGCGCAAAGGCTCCGGGGTCGTTCAGCACGCCGAGCAGTTCCTCGCGAAAGTCCGCGGCAGCATTCTCTACTGTGGTCAGCCACGGGAACGGCTCCCGTCCATAAAACTGGATCTGCGGCAGTCCGGGGAAGTAGTAGTACCGCGGCTCCTGGACGAAAATCTTTTTTCTGCCGAGGACGATGTCGACGGATTGCGCGAATCGCGCACTCGATTTGGCCGCATCGAACCCACGTACGGCCAACTGGTCCACGATGTATTGCTGATAGTGCGCGGAATACTGATCACAGATTTCCCGGGCACGCCGGACCTCCGTAGCCAGATCGGGCGGTAACTGATCTGCGGGAGGCGCGGCGTGAATGGCAGCAAGATAAAAAGAGGTCGCTGACCGCACGTCGCCTGCAGCAGCTTGATCGTCCGCCTTGAGAATGAGCCCACGGACGTTGCGAGGGTCGACCTGCAACAACCGGTCGAGCGCTGCGGCCCGCCCGGCACGGTCACGCAGCACCGTGCAGGCATGCACCAGGCCCAGCAGAGCAGGGATCGGTGTTTTGGCAGCCGCAAGCGAGCGCGTAAACAAGTCCCGCGCGTGGGCAGCATTGCCCATTCGCAACGCTTCGACACCGGCTCGCAGATCGTCATCGGTAGTTGGCATGGACAGCGACGGTCGGGTTCGCGCAAGGAAGTGTGAAGTATGACGCACGGACCGTGCACGCGTGTAGTTACGCCGCGATGCGGCTCATGGTTATATTGCCGGTGGCAATTCGCAGCCAGCTCATCGTATACACCGTAGTCATGGCAACAGATCCGGCCACCCTGCATCAGTCAGCACGACGCGCCATGTCCGCAGGCGATTTCGCCGGCGCGCAGGCCCTGCTCACGCAAATCGTACAGATCGACGGAAAAAATCTCGCCGCCTGGCTCGGGCTCGCCGGTGTGCGACGACAGTTGAACGACCGAGACGGCGCCTATCAGGCGCTGCGCGAGGTGCTACGCATCGAGCCACGGCATTTTCACGCCCTGCTCATGATCGGCTCGCTGCTCGAACTCGAAGGGCATCTGCGTCGGGCAGCGACCAGCTACGGCGCCGCGCTGGCCAATGTACCGCCCGAACAATACCTCGATGCAGCCACGAAGCAGGCGGCGGCGCATGCACGGGAAGTACACGAACGCCACACGCGCGAGCTAGGTCAGTACATTCACGATCATCTTGCCGATGCCCGCAGTCAATGCACGCCGGCGGAGCAACGCCGCATCGATACCTTCATCGGCACGACCCTTCGCACCCGCATGCGGTATCAGCAGGAGCCCTCGGATTATTTTTATCCTGGACTGCCCGCGATCGAATTCTACGAGCGCGAAGAGTTTCCGTGGCTGGCCGATTTCGAAGCGGCGACGCCGGCCATACAGCACGAGTTGGTCTCGATTCTGCGCGAGGACCAACGGGGATTCGCACCCTACATCCACTACGACGACCATCTGCCGCTCGACCAATGGCGTGAACTCAACCATTCACCTCGCTGGACTGCTTTCCACTTCTTCGACAAGGGCACGCGTATCGAGGAACGCTGCCGGCGCGCGCCGGCGACGATGCAGGCGCTGACCTTGGTGCCGCAGCCGCAGGTACGCCTGCGCTCGCCGACAGCGATGTTCTCCGCCCTGCAGCCGCAAACGCGCATCCCTCCTCACACGGGGGTCGCCAACTTCCGGCTGGTGTTGCATCTGCCGTTGATCGTACCTGCGGGCTGCGGATTCCGCGTCGGGGGCGACACGCGACAATGGCGCAGCGGAGAAGCCTGGATCTTCGACGATACGATCGAACATGAAGCGTGGAACGACAGCGACCAGACACGCATCGTTTTTATCTGCGACGTATGGAATCCGCGCCTCTCACCCGAAGAACGGATTACCATCGACCGCATCATCGGGGCCACCGACGCCTTCAACGGCACGAACCTCTCAAATCAGATCTGAGCGCGAGGCCAGACCGTGTTTCTGAAGATCCGCAATCTGCTGATGGCCACCGAAATCGAGCGGTTGACGCAGCTGAGTCACGAGTTGCGCTTCGTCGACGGACGAGCGAGCAATCCCGCCAATCTGACCAAGAACAATCAGCAGGTCGATACGGCAGATCCCAGATACGCAGAGTCCGTGCAGGTCGTGAGCGCCGCGCTGTCGCGTTCGCGCGAGTTCATGGACTTCGCCCTGCCCAAACGCGTGGCTCCGCCGCTGCTCAGCCGCTACGAGCCGGGCATGCAGTACGGAGCACACGCAGATGCGGCACTCCTCCCCGTCGGATCTGCGCGACTGCGCTCCGATCTTTCCTGCACGGTATTCATCAACGATCCGTCAGCGTATGAGGGCGGCGAACTGGCCATCTCCATCGGCAATCAGCGCATCCCGTTCAAGGGCAACAGCGGCGAAGCGATCATTTATCCGTCGACGACCCTGCACGAGGTGATCCCCGTGCGTGCGGGCCAACGCCTCGTGTCGATCACCTTCATCGAGAGCTACATCCCGGATCAGCATCAGCGCATGCAGGTGTACGAACTCAATGAAATTGCGGCGCTCGAAGGCAAGGCGATGCAATGGGAGAGCCGCGTACGGCTCGATGTGGTGCGGCAGAATCTCATGCGAATGTGGTCGACGACCTAACCCTGCCCGCCTCCCGCGCGCATTTTAGTCTCGACGATCACGCTGGCCGCGATCAGCTGAGCGAGCACGCCGCGCAACTCCGCCGGGTCGACACTGGTATTGCGCGCCAGTGCGTCCCCCAGCGAGAACAGGCGCTGCTTGAGGATCCATTCGACCGTCGGATGCGTCGCGCCGAGATCGATCTCGCCCTCTTCAAAGACTGCGACGTAGCCACTGTCGCGCCGCACAACCTGCGCACGCCGTGCGATCGAGTACCACACCGGCGACGGCTGCACCGGCAACCCATAGTCCGCGCTGGCGCCCGCCAGACCGCGCTGGTGGTTCAGCACGTCCGTCGCAAACGCCTGTGAGGTCATCACTGTTTTGATCCTCTCGCCCAGCAGCGCGAGCCGATCTCGGAGCTCGGCCGGATTCCGCGCATCCGGCAGGTACTGTCGGAATGCGCTTTCCTGCGTCACCACACTCTCCAGGAGCTTGAACAACGCCAGCCCGGTGGCCGGCGATACTCCGAACGAGACATGGAGGGATGCCTGCGCACCAGTGAGTGCGTCGTGATACTGGCCGCGCGGCAGATAGAGTATGTCCCCGGGCTTCATGTCAGCTTCAAACAGCAGCGGCCCGCGACTCGTTGTCAGCCATTTCTCGATCTCGTCGCCGGGTGGCAGCGGCACAACGGGCGCATCTGCCCGTGCCTCATAAACGCGCCATGTCTTCTCGCCTTCCACCTGCAACGCAAACACGTCGTGCAGATCGAAATGAGTTCCGAATGCCTGCACGCCCTTGAAGGAACAGTAGACATTTGCGGCCACCCGAGCGGCGAACTCGCGTTCGAGCACATGAGCGATCGTCGCGACCTCCGGGCAGATGCGGTGAACGTGATTCGCAATCAGGCTCGCCCCCAGCCCCAGCAATGCCTTGACCTTGGCAGGGTCGGCCGGCGCCTTGCCCCCTGGGCGCAGGTCGCCCGTGTCGCAGTAGTTCTCGCGCAGCGCGGCGCGGTTCCTGAAATAGACCTTCAGCGTGTCCTCGTTCCAATACGGCGTGATCCCGAGGAGTTCGTTGAACCGCTGCCAGCACAGGATTGCCGACCGACCCGCCGCCTCGCGGCGAATGTGGACCGGGCGCCTGCCAAAGTATTGCGATCGGAACGTGTCCGCATCGAACGGTGCGATGAAGCCGGCAAGATCCTTCATGGTGTCACGCTAGCATCGGCACTCCGTGCATGTCGAGAAGGCACCTGGCATGGCTCCGCGCCCCCGAAAGCATCCGCGTGATAGCGGCGTGGACACTCGCCAGCCTGCGCGGTTTTCGACACCTAGGCAGCCATGAGATGCGCGATGCATTCATGCGCGAGACAATCGCACGTATTCCCGGAGTGCGGCGCGACCCAACAGCGCTAGAAAGCAGCAACATCCGTCATGCTGGCGTCCCTGGCACCGACATTCCGTGGGTGTCAGGGGAGGATCATTGCGTTGACACCCGCGTGACGCCCATGTTTTCTTCGATCCATGCAACACGATGAGGAGACCGGCCTGCCAGTACGCGCGGCCTTGCATCCGACAGGCCTGTACGTGGCACTGCGTCCGATTGATCGCGCGCAACTGCAGGATGCCTTCATGCAGGAAACGGTCGCGCGCGTTCAGGCGCCGGAGCGTGTCGTACAGATCCCACGGGAGCTCATTGGTCGGCCGCCACGCGGCACGGCACCGGCCGGTATCGTCTTTCACGTGGCACGCTGTGGCTCGACCCTCATCTCGCAATCGCTGAAGCGCCTGGATGATGTCGTCGTGTATGCCGAACCGCAGCCAGTGAACGAACTGCTTGCGCCTCCGCATCGCTGGAGCGCCAGCGACGTGGCCGCGGCGCTGAACTCGCTTGGTGCCATCTTCTCACGACATGCTCGGGGTCCTTACATTCTGAAACTGAGCAGCTGGAATACGTTGTACTGCGACGTGGTGGCCGCCGCCTTTCCGCAGACGCCCTGGATCCTTAGTGTGCGCGACCCAGTGGAAGTAGGAGTATCGCTGCTCGCAAGCCCACCCGGCTGGTTCAGCGCGGGCAACGATACCGGGCGCGGGCTCACGGCCCGCGTCGATCCCCATGGCACCAGCACATCTCGCGAAGAGCTTGTCGCCAAAGTCTACGGCGCCTTCTGTAACGCGGCCTCGCGGCTCGATGCCAGGCGGGGACGAATAGTCCCGTACGAGGCGCTGCCGTCCGCCATCTGTGACATGGTTGCGCCGCATTTCTCGCTCCCAGTCAGTGACCGGCAACGCGACCAGATCGCCGCAGCGGCACGCGGTCACGCCAAAGCCGCTGTCGGCAAGACTTCGGCATTCGTTTCCGATGTGGCAGCCAAACAGCAGTCAGCTTCCGCAGCACTGCGGCGGGCCGTCGACTCATTCGCCCGTCCGGAACTCGATCGCCTCATGCAATTACACGCGGCTACAATAGCCAGGTGAGTACCGTCAATTTCGATCAACAAGTCCGCCTCGCTCGCGAGTTCATCCAGCTGGGACGACTGCCGGAGGCTGAGGCGCTCTCCGTACGATTGACTCAAGTGAATCCCGGGGTACTGAGTGCCCTGCTCGCCAGCGAAATCGAGGAGGCGCGTGGCGATTTTCCGCGCGCGCTCGACACAGTTACCACTGCGCAAACGCAGCACGGCGAGCATCCGGCGTTGCAGCTCAAGCGCGCGCAGATCCTGCTGGCGCTGCGCCGTCGCAGCGAAGCACTGAATGCTGGCGAGCGTGCCGTCGAGATCGCACCGGCGGAATCCAGTCTGCTGTCGGCGGTAGCAGCGTTGTACATGCAAACCAACGATGCTCGACGCGCCAAGTCCTTGCTATATCGCGCCCTGGAGTTGACGCCGGACGATCCGAAGCTCCTTTATACGGCGGCGTTGAGTCACTTCTATCTGAACGAAACGGCTGAGGCTGACGCGCTGCTGGTCCGGGTTCTCGAGATCGCGCCTGGCAACGGCTTTGCGTGGCACGTGCGCGCGCAGCTGAGAGCCGCGACACCAGAGATGAACCATATCGCCGATCTGCGCGCGACCCTGGCACGGCCTCAGCTGCGCGATATCGACCGGATGCTGTCGTCCTACTCGCTTGCGAAAGAACTGGAGGACCTCGGCGAATACGCATCTTCGTTCGAGGCGCTGTCGTCAGCCAACCGCATCAAACGGTCGAGTCTGGACTACGACGTCGGCAATGACGTCCGCTCGATGCTGCAAGTCGCGCAGCACTACACTGCTGAAGCGATGCAATCTCTGCCCGTAGGTGATCCCACACCGGGCGCAATTTTCGTTCTTGGCATGCCACGCACTGGCACCACGCTGGTGGAACGGATGCTCGGTAACCACTCGCAGGTCGCTTCGGCAGGCGAGGCCGTGGATTTTCCTGAAGAAATGGTTGCAGCCGCCCGCACCGCTCACGCCCGGCTGGGACTTGCGGATCCGGATCTGCTTCGAGCATCACTGCAGATGGACTTCGCCGATGTTGGCCGTCGTTATCTCGCTGCGGTCCGGGAGCTGTCTGGCGGTGCGCGCTACGTGATTGACAAACTGCCGTTCAACTTCCGCTACTGCGGCCTGATCCATGCGGCACTGCCGCATGCAGCTATCGTGCACCTGACGCGCGATCCGATGGACACTTGCTACGCGATCTTCAAGACGCTGTTCATCAATTCGTATCACTTCTCCTACCAGCTCGACGAACTCGCCGAGTACTACATCGCGTACCGCCGCATGATGGATCACTGGCATACCGTCATGCCGGGAGTCATCCTGGATGTTCGCTACGAGGATCTCGTGTCCGATCCCGGAACGCAGAGCCGCAGGCTGCTGGAGCATTGCGGACTGCCGTGGGAAGACGCCGTGCTGGAGTTTCATCGCTCGTCGAAGGCGTCGACGACCGCCAGCGCGGCGCAAGTGCGGCGGCCCATCTACCGCTCCTCGATCCACAAGTGGCGGCATTTCGCGCGGGAGCTGCAGCCTGTACTACAACGGCTGGCAGCCGCCGGACTCGTGGACGCGGAAGGCAATCCGCTGCGCTGACTCAGGAAAGCACGGCCGCTACGGCCTCGTGCGTCTGCGCCAACCGGTCCAGCCAGTCGCGACCGCGACCGATCTCCACGCGATGTTCGCGACGCGTCTGTTCCAGCACCTGCTGTCGTAAAGCCGGCCCATACGGATGTTCGGGTGCCTTGGAATAGCGCATCAGAACCGGACTGCCTGCAAGACGCGACACGGTTTCTTCAGCGGCTGCCAGCCCAAACTGGCCGAGCACCCGGCGCATGCCGTCTGCGATATTGCCCAGGAACTCATCGAAATCGACCTGAAGCACTTGCGCGGGAAATTGCGTCACTACCTCGTGTTGGCACAGGGATTCGGCCAGCCAGCTCATGGCCGCCATTTCGCCCGGCGTCAGTTCGTACAGTGGCGTCAGTGGACCGAGGCGTGCGCACAGCCGCTGGATGCGGCCCGGCCCATGACCGCGCAGATCCAACGGAGAGTTTGCGCCCGCCAGCAGCGTCGCGATGGCCGACTCCGCGCACTGATTGACATAGATAGCGCGCACCCCTGGCTGAGCCAGGAGCGCGGGCGCGAGCCGTCCGGTACTGCTCGTCGCCTTGAGGATCACGCATTTTGATGCGGTGTAACCCCGGCTCCACAATCGCGTCATTCCGGCGAGCAGCGCATTGAAGCGCTCGGGCGACAGCAACGATTCCGGGCGATGCAGCACATCCAATGCTTCGGCGAGCGTGCGCAATGGCAGCGGCTCGCGCAGCGGCAGCACGTCGTCGGCCTCGTCGAGGAGGCGACTGATGAGCGTCGATCCGACATGCCCCGTGTGAAAGATGAAATGCAACGGCCGGGGATTCTCGACTTGCCGGGCCGCCTCCAGCACCCGATCTATCGGCAGCCAGCCACCGCGTGTCGCCGGACCGAGGATGCGGTCATCCAGAAAGCTGGCGTCACGGTACGCTGCCTGCGTGAATTCGATCGCCAGAAGGGCGTCGCGCACCACCTCCAGCTTCTGCGGGTAAACATCGGGCGTTGCGGTCAGTCGTGCCAGCAGGCCGGCAGCGGTCATGCGTTGTTCGTTCTGCATCTCTCTGGCGCAGCGGGCATTTAGGATTCGCGGAAGCTTACGCTGTGCGGCGCGGCGATGGACACTTGGCGCTCTCCATGGGTAGCCTGCCGACCCGCATCCCAGTACTTTCGTGAATCCCGCATCTTCTAATGAAACTCCAGTTTCCGTTCATGCAGTTGCCCTTGAGCTTCGATGCAGCGGCGCTCGAAGCCGAGGTGCGCGCGATCGAGGAATCGGCTTGGCGACCGCATCCGCAAGGGTATCCGGGCAATGATGCACTGACGTTGATCACCACCGGTGGTGATCCGGACAGTGACGCTGTGGCCGGTCCCATGCGTCCGACGCGACACCTGGAACGCTGCCCGTATCTCCAGCAGGTGCTGGCCAGCATTGGCGCAACCTGGGGACGCACCCGTCTGATGCGCCTTTCGGGTCAGGCAGAGGTCACCCCGCACGTCGACGTGAACTATTACTGGCGCGAGCGCGTGCGTGTCCACGTGCCGATCGTCACCCAGCCGACGGTGCGCTTCAGCTGCGGCGATGCCACCATCCACATGCCCGCAGGCGAGTGCTGGATCTTCGATACCTGGCGCCTGCACAACGTGATCAACGATCACTCGCTGCCGCGCATTCACCTGGTTGCCGATACGGTCGGCGGCTCGGATTTCTGGCGGCTGGTTGCCCAGTCACGCCCTCATGGGCGGCCCGGCCCCTGGCAGGCGAACTTCGTACCGCGCACATCGCAGGCGCAGCCTGCACTCGACTTCGAGTCCGAAAACGTACCGCTCGTAATGACGCCCTGGGAGATGCGCGCGCACATTGCCTTTGCACTGAGCGAGTCGCAGCCACACCCAGCCATTTCGATAGTGAGCCAGCGCCTCCTGACGCTCGTGCGCGATTGGCATGGCCTGTGGTCTGCATTCGGCGAGCGGAGAGAAGGCTGGCCTCGCTATCGGGAGCTGCTCGAGAGATCGCGCACTGAGATTGTCGCTCTGGGCGCAACCACCATCGTGCTGGCCAACGGCGTGCGGCTGATGGAAGCCCTTGAGGCGTGGGTGTTGCAGCCCGCGCTTGCTGACCGGCGCAGCAACGTGGATGCCGAAACGCGGCCGCGTCGCGAATCGCGCGTCGCAGCCATACCAGCGGAAAGGGCTACCCTGCGCGACGCCGTCTTCGATCGGCCCGTCTTCATCGTCAGCCCGCCGCGCTCCGGCTCGACGATGCTCTTCGAAACGCTTTCGCGTGCGCCTAACCTGTTCACGATTGGTGACGAGAGCCATCAGTTGATCGAGGGCATTACGGAGCTCAATCCCGCATCGCGCGGTTTCGAATCGAATCGGCTCCTTGCGCAGGATGCCACGCCAGCCATTGCCGAAGTGCTGCGCCGCCGTTTCTACGAAGCACTGCGGGATCGTGAGAGCCGCCCACCGGTACCAGGTCAGCGCGTGCGGATGCTCGAGAAAACACCGAAAAACTCGTTGCGTGTTCCGTTCCTCGCCCGGGTTTTTCCGGACGCGCACTTCATCTATCTGTATCGCGATCCGCGCCAGGTGCTCTCGAGCATGATTGAAGCCTGGTCGACCGGACGCTTCCGTACTTACCCACGGCTGCCCGGCTGGAGCGGCCCGGATTGGTCCCTGCTGCTGGTGCCAGGATGGCAGGCGCTGGCGGGACGTCCGCTGCACGAAATCATCGCGAGCCAGTGGCAGACCACTACGCGTTTGTTGATCGAGGATCTGGAGGCTCTCCCGGCCGAGCAGTGCACGATAGTCCGCTACGACGCGCTGCTGGCGGATCCTGCGTCTGAAATGCGCCGCTTGTCGGGGGCGGTGGGACTGGAGTGGGACGAGGCTGAAGTGTCCCTGCACCTCTCCCGATACACCGTTTCGACGCCACACGCTGACAAATGGCGGCGCCACGCGGCTGAGATCGAGGCCGTACTGCCGGAACTGTCCGCGCAGATTGCGCAGGCCAAACACTTCGCAGCACGCTAAAAAAAAACGGCGGCCCCTTGCGAGGCCGCCGCCGGGTTTCACACCAGTTTCAGATCGGGTTTACAGCGAGACCTGCCCGCGCAGGAAGATCCAGCGACCCAGCGCTTCGTAGGTCTGCGGGTACGTATTACCGTTACCCGTGGTACCCACGGCCGAGGACAGCGGCGGATTGTCGTCCAGCACGTTATTGATGCCCAGCACGATCGACGCCTTCTCGGTGACGCTCCAGTTCGCCGCGAGGTCGAAGTAGCTCTGCGCCCCCAGCTTGTAGTCGATGTTGTTGGTGATCTCGTTGATGTTCTCGACGGCATCCAGGTAACGCCAGGTGAGCGACACGTCCACGCTCCATGGCGACGACCAGCCGACGCGGAAGTGATGACGCCACTCGGGCTTCGGCGTGCCGCAAGTGGAACCGGAGAACTTGCCGACGCACTCCACCGCTTCGATGCCCGGGCCCGGCTCAGTCAGCAATTCCTTCAGCAGCGTTCCGCTGAGGTTGAAGTTCAGCGCACCGAATCCACCCAATTCGACGCCGGAGTAGCTCACGCTTAGGTCATAACCCTTGGTCGAAAGCGAACCGATGTTGATGTTCAGGTCTTCGATGAAGCCGTCACCGCGCCAGTAGTTGCCGTTGGCATCGCGGTTGACGCGAGAGCACGCTGCAGCGTCTGCCTGGAAGTAGCAAGCATCGAGCGTGTTTTCGGCACCGAACGTGGAGATCGTGTCGTCGATCTTGATGTCGAAGTAATCGACGGACATCTGCAACTTCGGCAGGAAGCTCGGCTGCAGGACGATACCGTAGGTGTATGTGTCCGACTTTTCAGGCGTGAGCTCCTGATTGCCACCCTGCAGGAAATTGTACTGTCCGGCCGGGCTGTCGAGGCTCGGCGAGCGCAATTGTCCAGCAGGCACACCCGTTGCCAAGCAGGCCGCGTCAGAGGCCGCCGCGGCGGTGCCGGCGAGGTCTGCACCGCAAGGATCGCCCGGCAGGTCGAACAGGTTGAAGCCCTGCGCCGTGAACAGCTCGACGATGTTTGCAGCGCGGATCGCGCGCTGGTAGCTGGCACGGAAGCGCACGTCTTCGATCGGTGCCCAGTCCATACCGACCTTGTAAGTATCGGTCGAGAGGTCGTCATAGTCCGAGTAGCGATAGGCCAGCTCCACACTGAGCTGATCGGCGAAGGGCTTGTCCTGCACCAGCGGAGCGTTGATTTCCGTGAACAGGTCCAGCACCTTGGTCGAACCGGCGATACCGATCGTCGGACCACCCGTGCCAGACAGCAGGAACGAAGCCAGCGCGTCGTCAGTCACGTTGTCGATGTGATCCGTGCGATGTTCGACACCAACCACCATCTTGATGCTGTCGGAGGCCGCCGGGCTGATCAGGCCGATGCCGCCGAGGTCACCCGTCACCGAGCCGGAGTAGATTTCCTGCTCGATGGTGCCGCGCTGGATGCCCGGCACCTGCAGATAGCCGAGGGACTCGGGCGTCACACCGCCGATCTGGAAGGGATTCCACGGCACGCAAGCCGGGTCGGTTCCGTCAAGCACGGATTTGCAAACGGGAGCTCCCGTTACCGGATCAGCGACCACCTGCAGCGATCGGGGAATGCGTAGTTTGTGGAAGTAGTTGTTGGTCGTCGGCGCGCTCTGACCCTTGGAATACTGCATGTAAACGTCGTAATCCCAGTATTCCGCGATCGGGCCTTTGACCCCAACGACGCCACGGAAACTGCTGTTCGAGAACCGATCCTGACGCCCGCCGCCTTCAACGTTGCGACGAGCAATGTACAGCGTGGCGTCGTCGCCGGCCGCGATCATCGCTGGCGTACATCCGATCGTGGCTTGCTGCTGCGCCGACAGGAGCGGGTTGTCACAGTTGACGGTGTTCGAATCGAAGAAGTTGCCGCCAGGGGCGATCTGCGCCACCGACTCGTAGTTCGTGTACATGAGCTGGGCGTACACGTCGGCGTGCTCGGCCAGCTCATAGTGACCAACCGCACCCATGGTGTATCGACGGTCCGGCCGCTGGTAGTAATTCGTCGGACCGAAGTTGTACAGATCCGTGTTCTCGTCGAAGGGCCGGAAGGTGTTGCCGGTCCCCGAGTCGATCGTGAAAGCCTCTCCACCCGTATAGAAGTAACCCGGGAACGATGTCGGCGAACCGCCGCATGCAAATGATGTCTTCGGATTCGCGACCAGTGAGCACGCGGAATAGTCGCGATCACGCTGCAGCACCGCCTTGTTATCGCGCACGCCACCGTAAAGTGTCACGTTACCGCGACCGTCGCCGGTGCTGGCACCCACCACGAAATTGAATTCCCTCGACTCGCCGTCGGTCACATTGCTCTTTGGAAGTGCGAACTGTTGCGGGTTCCCCTGGGCGTTCGCCGCAATCACATCACGTAGCTTGGTCTGGCCTGGGCCATTGAAGTCGTTGTTGTGCTGGTAGAGGCCGTACTGGGCGTCGAACTGCACACCTTCGA
The DNA here is from genome assembly GCF_036520495.1 of Povalibacter sp. Classification (GTDB taxonomy): domain Bacteria; phylum Pseudomonadota; class Gammaproteobacteria; order Steroidobacterales; family Steroidobacteraceae; genus Steroidobacter. The sequence continues at coordinate 83,707 of NZ_DATDJO010000063.1, forward strand.
AGTCCTTCTTCATGATGAAGTTGACGACGCCGCCGATCGCATCCGATCCATACACGGCAGAGGCGCCGCCGGTCAGGACTTCGACGCGCTCAACCATCGCGGCCGGAATCATGTTGAGGTCGGGTGCGGCCGATGCCGAGGTCACGCCGCCGTATGGCATACGACGACCATCGACCAGCACCAGGGTACGCGGCGAGCCGAGACCGCGCAGGTCGACCGTGGCAGTGCCAGTGGAGCCGTTCGCAACAGTCGCGTTCTGCGCAGCGAAAGCTTGCGGCAGCTGGTTGATGAGATCTTCCACCCTCGTCACGCCCTGGACAGCGATGTCCTCCGCAGTCACCTGGGTGACCGGGCTGGTCGTGCTCATGTTCGGTTGCGCGATGCGCGAACCGGTAACCACGACCTCCTGGATCGGCGTATCTGCAGCGTTCGCGGAAAGCGAAACGATTGCTGCGACAGCGGCACCACTACATAACGCGTAGCGTACGGCTTGCTTTACTGAATTATGCTTCTTCATCTAAGTATTCCTCCTGCGAGAGGGAATGATTTGAGTGTGTATTGACTGCTTGTCAGTCCTCGATCCCGTTGCATGGAGTCGTACTTGCGAGTGCACCAATAGCAACACCCGCGCCCTTCCACCCCATGCGTGGCGTTGAGCATACAACCTAAGGATTAGCAATTGGTAGCCAGCTCCCCTGTTTGCCGGCAACAAAATCTAGGTTTTTTCAATATCTGCGGCGACGAGGCGATGCAAAGAACGTTGTATACCGTATCGTTGTTACAACAACGCACAAATGGTGATGTAACGGTGCAAGCAACACCTGCGAATGGCCACGAAGGTGCATCACGCGCTGTATACAGTCGACCCCCATCCAGCAGTGACGCCGCGGTCCGCAGTGTTGTCGCGGAAATCGTGGGATTGCGGTTGCGGCCACAACGACCAGCCCCTTCGCATTCCCCCAATAGCCAAGGTCGCTCCGTGCGACGATCCTGCCAGGCGACCGGTCGTACCCAATAACCAAAGTCGTCGCCGTGACCAACAGCATCCGCGTTCTCGTAACCGGCGCCACCGGGGCGCAAGGGGGCTCCGTTGCCCGACATCTGCTGGCAACGGGGCGTTACAACGTGCGGTGTCTGACGCGGCATCCCGAATCCAGCAGTGCCATGGCACTGAAGCAGGCGGGTGCGGAGGTTGCTCGCGGCAATCTCGACGACCCGGCGTCATTGCGTCCCGCACTGCGGGACTGCGACGCGGCGTTCGGGGTAACGAACTACTGCGAACATGGCGAAAAGGAGTTCGCGCTGGGCAAGAACCTGATCGACGCCATCCGGTACAGCAATGTGCAGCACACGATCCTGAGCACGTCGCCACACACCAGACTGCTCTCGGGAGGCCGGCTCAGAGTGCCGCATTTCGATACGAAGGCGCACATCGAAGAGTACGCGCGCGAGATGGAGCTACCGGCGACGTACCTGCACGTTGCCTTCTATTATGAAAATTTCCTGAACCATTTCCCGCCGCGACGGCAGGCGGATGGGACATACGTGTTCGGCTTCCCCCAAGGCACGACGCCGCTGGCGGCAATCGCGGCCGCGGACATCGGCGGTATCGTCGCGGCGATTCTCGGGGAGTCTTTCTGGTATCGCGACAAGCTCATAGGCGCTGTCGGCGATGATCAGCGGGCCGACGAATACGCACAGATCATGGCGCAGACGCTCAATCGCAAAGTCGAATACCACTACATCGATCATGCAACGTTCGCCGCCATGGCATTTCCAGGCGCGGCCGATCTCGCCAACATGTTCGAGTTCAACCGCCTCTACGTACCGAACCGCAAGGCCGATCTCGCCAAGTCACGTGAGCTCTATCCCGGGCTTCGCAGCTTCGACCGCTGGCTGCGGGGCAACATGGCCGCCCTCGAGCACGCGCTCGACGGTTGAAGAAGCAAGGCTGCAGGTACTGGCTCCAGGCTCCTGGCAAGACGAAAGAATTCGTCCCGGCCCGTTCTGGCCGCTAGCCCATAGCTCAGCCTTCTCTCGTCTTGTCTCCGCCGGCGCCTAGCTCCCTGCTTCGGTGCGACGTTCCCGCAGGAACTCCTTCAGAATCCGCGCGGTGTGGGACTTGCCGCGCACCCGCACCACGTCCTCCGGCGACCCCTGCGCAACGATCGTTCCCCCGCCTTCACCGCCTTCGGGGCCCAGATCGATCAGCCAATCCGCTTCGGCCATCACATCGAGATTGTGTTCGATGACGACCACGGAATTACCCGCGTCGACGAGTCGATGCAGCACTCGGATCAGCTTCTCGACATCGGCCATGTGCAGCCCGACCGTGGGTTCGTCCAGCACATACAAGGTTCCAGTCGTCTTATCACCCGGCAGCGGCGCGACATCGGGCCGGACCTTCGCCAGCTCGGTGACCAGCTTGATGCGTTGCGCCTCGCCACCCGACAAGGTCGGGCTTTGCTGCCCCAATGTGAGGTAACCGAGACCTACGTCCTGCAGCAGACGCAACGCATGATGGATGCGTGAATGCGCTGAGAAGAACTCAACGGCTTCGTCGACGTTCATCATGAGCACATCGCCAATGCTCTTGCCCTTGTACTCGATGGCGAGCGTCTCGTGATTGAAGCGCCGGCCGCCGCAGCTATCGCAGGTCACGCGCACGTCCGGCAGGAAGTTCATTTCGATCCGCCGCATGCCCTGCCCTTCGCACGACTCGCAACGTCCGCCGGAGGTATTGAACGAGAAGCGCGTCGGCTCGAAGCCCCGCATGCGAGCCTCGGTCGTTTCGGCGAACAGTCGACGAATGGCGTCCCAGAAGCCCACGTACGTAGCTGGACAGGAACGCGGTGTCTTGCCGATCGGCGTCTGATCGACTTCGAGAATGCGTCCGATCGAGTCCCATCCCACGATTTCGCGACAGCCGCGCCATTGCGGCTGCTTGCGTCGTTCGCGCAGGGCAGCGCTCAGATTGTCGTGCAGGACGTCGCGCGCGAGCGTCGATTTTCCGGAACCGGAAACACCCGTGACCACGACGAGCCGGCCCAGCGGCACCCGCACATTCTGTTTTTGCAGGTTGTGCAACCGGGCGTCCCGGATCGTCAGCGACGGTGCTCGGGGGTGGATGGGTCGACGCGGCGCAATCGGATGCAACAGCGGATGCAACAGCAATCGACCCGTGACCGATTCCGGTGAGCGCTCGAGTTCCGCCGCGGTGCCCGCCGCAACGACGCGGCCGCCGCGCGATCCGGCGCCAGGACCGAGATCGACCACATAGTCGGCGCGACGGATCGTGTCTTCGTCGTGTTCGACGACCAGCAACGAATTGCCCTTGTCGGCCAGCTTGTCGAGCGTATCGAGCAGAATGGCATTGTCGCGCGGATGCAGGCCGATCGTGGGCTCATCGAGGATGTAGCAGACGCCCTGCAGGTTCGAGCCGAGCTGCGCAGCGAGACGAATGCGCTGCGCCTCACCGCCCGACAGCGTGGGCGCCGATCGCGACAACTGCAGGTAGCCAAGTCCGACGTCCTCGAGAAACTCGAGGCGCGAACTGATTTCCGCCAGCACATCGCGCGCGATCTCCTGCTCTCGCCCCTGTAGCTTGAGCCGGCGGAACTGTTTGCGCAGGTCCGCGACGGACAGATCCGTCGTCGTCGTGATGGACTGGTCGCGGAACAACACATGCCGCGCCGTCGCGTTCAGTCGATGGCCCTCGCAGTCCTCACAGGTCAGCGATTCGCCGTCGAAACCATCATTCCATGCACTCTCCTCACCGCTCTGCTCGGCATCGAAGCCGTCCATCGCGATGCCGGTGCCATAGCAGCCTTCGCACCAGCCGAGCTTGGAGTTGAACGAAAACAGGCGCGGATCCAGTTCGGCGAAGCTGCTGCCACAGGAAGGACACGCGCGAGTCGTCGAGAACAATTGCACGCGCCGATCGCCACCCGCTCCGCTCACCTTGAGCGCACCGACTACTCCTTTGCCATGCTCGAGCGCGACGGTCAGCGCCTCCCGCAGTTCGCGTTCGGATTTCGCTGCGACCGTTAGGGTCGCAACCGGCAGTTCGATGGAATGCTCTTTGAATCGATCCAGCTTCGGCCATTTGCGCGTGGAAAGCAGCTCGCCATCGACCCGCAGCTGCTCAAAGCCTTTCTTCGCGGCCCAGGCCGCCAGATCCTTGTAGATACCCTTGCGGGCGATGACGAGCGGCGCCAGCAGCGTGAGGGTCGCGCCTTTGTAGTCCTTGAGAATACGGGCCACGATGGCATCGAAGCTCTGCGGCTCGATGGCGACTTCACAGGTGGGGCAATACTGCGTACCCAGCTTCACGTAGAGCAGCCGCAGGAAGTGATAGACCTCTGTCAGCGTGGCCACTGTGCTCTTGCGTCCGCCACGACTGGTGCGCTGCTCGATCGCGACCGTCGGTGAAATACCGAAAATCGCATCGACGTCGGGACGCGATGCCGGCTGCACGAACTGCCGCGCATACGCATTCAGCGATTCGAGATAGCGGCGCTGCCCCTCGCCGAACACGATGTCGAAGGCCAGTGTCGATTTGCCGGATCCCGAAACGCCGGTGACCACCGTGAAACGATTCCGCGGCAGCACCACATCGATATTCTTCAGATTGTGCTCGCGGGCGCCGTGGATACGGATCGATTCGTCGACGCGGTAGGCAGGACCAGCATCGGCGACCGCACTCTGCGGCTTGCTTGCGGTAAGCAGCCAGTCGCCAGCGGCTTTTGCGTAGTCTCGCAGCGCCTTGCCAGTGTGCGATGTGGCATGGTTCGCGACATGGACCGGAGCGCCAATCACGACGACTTCGCCGCCGGCATCGCCGCCTTCCGGACCCAGATCGATGAGCCAATCCGCCGCACCGATGACATCGAGATTGTGCTCGATGACGAGCACCGTGTGTCCGGCGGCAATCAGCTGCCGGAATGAGCGCAGCAGTTTCGCGATGTCATCGAAGTGCAGGCCGGTGGTCGGCTCGTCGAACAGGAACAAGGTGCCGCCGTCCTTCGACGACGCCTTCTCCGCCAGGTGACCGGCGAGCTTCAGGCGCTGCGCTTCGCCGCCCGAGAGCGTCGGCACCGGCTGCCCGAGCTTCAGATAGTCGAGACCGACATCCGCCAACGGCTGCAACGTGGCGAGCACGTCACGCTCGCCCGCAAAGAACTCCACCGCCTCGTGCACCGTCATGTTGAGCACGTCGGCAATGCTCGGCGCGTTCTGCTGGCGAACGCGGGTGAGCTTGATCTCGAGAATCTCCGCCCGGTAGCGACTGCCGCTGCAATCCGGGCAGCGCAAGTACACATCCGAGAGGAACTGCATCTCGACATGTTCGAACCCATTGCCGCCGCAGGTGGGACAACGGCCATTGCCCGAATTGAAGCTGAAGGTGCCGATCGTGTAACTGCGCTCCTTCGCCACGGGCTCCGCCGCAAACAGTTTGCGAATCGCATCGAAGGCGCCGACATAGCTCGCCGGATTCGAACGCGTGGTGCGGCCGATTTGCGCCTGGTCGACCATGACGACGGCGCTGATCTGTTGCGCACCGTCGATCGCGTCGACGCTTCCTGGCATTTCCGTCGGTTTGCCGAAGTGCTTGCGCAAGGCCGGATACAGGATGTCCTGGATGAGCGTGGATTTGCCTGAGCCGGAAACGCCAGTCACTGCCACGAGGTGTCGCAGCGGGATGTCCACGTCGATGCCTTTGAGGTTGTGCTGACGAGCGCCGCGGATCCGGATCGCCACCTCTGTGTCTATCCGGGACGGTGGTGCGGACTCCGTCACCTGCCGGCGACCGAGCAGGTAATCCGCCGTCAATGACTTGTTCGCCGAGTGCAGTTGCGCGGGTGCGCCGTAAAAGACGATTTCGCCGCCGCGCTCGCCGGGGCCAGGACCGATATCGAGCAACCGATCGGCAGCCTGCATGACTTGCGGATCGTGTTCGACGACGACCAGCGAGTTGCCCGCCTCCTTCAGCCGCCGCATGACACCGATGACGCGACCCATATCGCGCGGATGCAGGCCGATCGACGGCTCATCGAGCACGAATAGCGTATTCACCAGCGACGTACCGAGCGCCGTCGTCAGGTTGATTCGCTGCACCTCACCGCCCGAGAGCGTGCGCGACTGTCGATCCAGAGTCAGGTAGCCGAGGCCGACATCCATGAGATAGCGCAGACGCCCGCGCACTTCGCGCAGGACCAGATCCGCCGCTTCGTCGAGCGGCGCGGGCAACGTCAGCGCATTGAAGAATTCGCGGCAACGATCGATGGGCAACAGCATCAGTTCGTGGATGCTGAGGCCCGGCAATGACTGCAGGACGTCGTCACTCCACTGCACGCCCGTCGGACGGAAGCGCTCGAAATGGCCAGCCGACTTCGCGTGCGCTGCTGTACCGAGTCGCCACAGCAAGGCGTCCGTCTTGAGCCGCGCGCCATCGCACGTTTCACAAGGCGTGTACGCGCGATACTTCGACAGCAACACACGAATGTGCATTTTGTACGCGCGGGTCTCGAGCCACTGGAAGAAACGGCGCACGCCGTACCAGACCTGCTTCGACCAGTCGCCCTCGCCTTCCAGCACCCAATCGCGCTGTGCCTGCGTCAACGCATGCCACGGCGTATCGGTCGGAATGCCACGCTTGCGCGCAAAACGCATCATGTCGTCCTGGCATTCGCGGTACGACTCCGTCTGCCAGGGCCGGACCGCGCCGCCCGCCAGCGTCTTGTTCTCGTCCGGCACGATCAAGCCGAAGTCGATACCGATGATGCGACCGAAGCCCCGGCAACTCTCGCACGCGCCCAGCGCCGAATTGAACGAGAACAGGCTCGGCACCGGCTCCTGGTAATGAATGTCGCAGTCGGGGCAATGCAGATCGGAGGAGAACTTCCAGACGCTCGCAGGCGTCTGTTCCGACGCTGCGAGCGCATATACGGACATCCGACCTTGCCCGACACGCAGCGCCGCTTCGATCGCTTCGCTCAGTCGCGCCGAATCTGTGACATCGAATCGCAGGCGATCCTGAATCATCTCGAGGACGACGCGCGTGCGTTCCTGCGGCTGCTTCTTGCTGGTCTTCTTCTTCGGCTGCGGCGGTGCCGGAACTGCGCTTTCGTGCCGCGCATGGATACGTGTATAGCCCTGCTTCTCCAGCAGTCCGATGACCTCGGCCTCGACAAAGTTATGCGGCACCGTAACGGGGAAGGTGACTAGCAATCGAGGTTCGGTCTCGCCCAGCGCCGCAACGCGGGCTGCGATCTCCTGACGTATCGTCTCCGCCGAATCGCGCTTCACCTGCCTGCCGCAGCAACGGCAGTGCAACTGCGCGGCCCGCGAATAGAGCAGCTTCAAGTGATCGTTGAGTTCCGTCATCGTGCCGACCGTGGAACGCGAGGTGCGCACGGGATTGGTCTGATCAATGGCGATGGCCGGCGGAATGCCGTCGATGCGATCGACCTGCGGCTTGTCCATGCGGTCGAGGAACTGCCGCGCATACGGCGAGAACGTCTCAACGTAACGCCGTTGCCCTTCGGCATAGAGCGTGTCGAACACCAGCGAGGACTTGCCTGAACCGGAGACGCCGGTGACGACGATCAGTTCATTCGTCGGCAACTCGATATCGAGGTTCTTGAGATTGTTCTGGCGTGCGCCGCGAATGACGATGGAATGGGACATGACTGCCTGCGGACATGACGCCGCTGGATGAGGAAACAAGCTAGGGGGATTGCCGACGTGAGCCGGCCGCACGCTTCGATTGTAAGCCAGTCGTCCAGTAACGACCGGCAGCGGATGCATTGAAACGCAAAAACCTGTCAGGAGGTGGCAGGGATTCGTCGATCAGGCCGCCAGCGGCGGCAACGGGCAATGCAATGCTGCACAGACAGCACGCAGCAGTTCGGCCTCAGGCACAGTGAACCGACCATCGTGGCCAATTGTCTTGACCAGCCCCTCGATCAACTGTTCCTTGCCGACGGGCACCAGCTGATCCAGCCGGCTCAGGGCCTGATCGAGCTGGACGGGCCAATTCGTGGCAACCGCATACGCTGGGCGCTCGCGCGGCAACAGGTAGTGCATGCCCGCTTCGTACGCCCGTCGCGCTTCGCTCTCCTCCGCATGGCCGTGACGCGCGAGCACCGCGAACAGGATCTGCAGATCGCCAGTCACAGCATTGAGCAGCAGGCGACCCGGCCGGCCGCGCGGATCCAGATCGTCGCGCAGATGCACCTGTGCCAGTTTGCGCAGCACATAGGTCTGCAGCGACATGCCGCCTTCCCGCTGCAACATTCCATTGAGGCATGCCATCAGCTGCATGCGCTCCTCGCGCGTGAGCTGCCGCAATGCCGGGAATGCGTGCATCAGCACTGGCATGCGCTGCTGCGGCTGCAACCCATCGACATCGTCCTGCAACGACTCCATTGCCGTCGCCACGTCAGCACCGAGCTGACGAGCAATGAACACCCGTTGCCGTTCTCGGTGGCCGGATGTCCATCCAGCGCCAGCGACAGAAACAGGGCACGCGCCGAACCCGGATGACGCCCCGCGACGGAAAGTGTTTCGGGCAGCGACTGGCGGATTTCCTGCGCCGCCTCCATGTGCAGCGTGCCCGGGTTGCCGACCAGCTGCGACACGGCGCCGGCCGCAGCAGGAATGTCCAGGAGCTCCTGGAGCTTCTGTACGGAAGAAACAGCCTCCGCTTGCGGTGATTGCCCCGACTCGCGTCGTTGTGCGGCCAGTTTCTCGCGAACCTGCGCGAATTCGCGCTTGTCGAACTGTGGATCGATGGCCTTCAACCGATCTTCCAGCGCCGGGTGCGTCGCGAAGAACCGCGAAATCCCAGGCGCGAACAGCATGTGCGCGACTTCTTCGACCTCCGGATTGCCGATCCGCGAACCGGCATCGCCGGCGCCGATCTTCACCAGCGCACCCCGCAGTCCGTGCGGGTCGCGCGTGAACTGGATGGCCGACGCGTCTGCCAGCGATTCACGGCTGCGCGAAACGGCGGCCTGGATCAGGCGACCGAAAAACAGGCCGACGTAGCCGACGATCAGCACGACGAACGCCGCGAACAGGATGAACGCGACGCCACCGCCTTTCTTGTTACTGCTGCGACCGCTCGGCGCAAAGCGCAGGACCGTACGCGCAATCAGCGCGATGACCAGAAGTCCGAACAGCAGGCCCATGAGCCGCATATTCAGCCGCATATCGCCGTTGAGGATGTGGCTGAACTCGTGTGCGATCACGCCTTGCAGTTCGGCACGATTCAGCGTCGTCAGCGTGCCGCGTGTCACGGCAATCGCAGCATTCGCAGGATTGTGACCTGCTGCGAAGGCATTGATGCCGACCTCCTGCTCGAGCAGGTACACCTCGGGCATGGGTACGCCCGCCGCAATCGACATCTCCTCGACGACATTCAGCAGGCGTCGTTGCAAGGGATCGGTCGTGTCGGGCGATACGCGTACGCCCCCGAGGGAGCGTGCAACGACCCCGCCGCCGCCATTCAACGTCACTGTCTTGTAGAGACTCGACAAGCCGATGATGCCGATCACACTGAGCGTCGTGACGATCACGACGCCCGGATGAGCGCCGAGCCACTCCCTGTCGGGAAGCATCAATCCGGCGCTGCCGGGCTGCGCCGATGCGAGCACGGTGAAGAGCACGAAGTCCACGGCGATCACGACGGCAATGATCGCGAGCGCGAACAGCGCGATGAGTTGCCGCGACACTCGCCGCGTCTCGGCCTGACGTTGGAAGAAGTTCATTGTTGGCTGGCTAACTGGCCGACCGGCTCACTGGCAAACCGGCAAGAGCTGCCATCTCTGGCCGGTTAGCCAGTTGGCCAGTGAGCCGGCTAGCCCATTCTCAGCCAAAGCTCACCTGCGGCACCTCACGCTTCTGCGGCGATTCGATTTCGAGCAGTTGCGCGGGCCAGAACGCGAACATGCCGGCGATGATGGTGTTCGGGAACACTTCGCGCGTGTTGTTGTAGCCCATCACTGCATCGTTGAACGCCTGCCGCGCGAACGCGACCTTGTTCTCGGTGGTGGTGAGTTCTTCGGACAGCTGCATCATGTTCTGGTTGGCTTTCAGGTCCGGATACGCTTCGGCCAGCGCGAACAGGCGACCCAGCGCGCCCGTAAGCGCGTTCTCGGCGCCGGCCAACTGCTGAACAGCAGCAGGATTGCCCGGATTGGCGGCGGCGCCCTTCAATCCGCTCACCGCGGCGTTGCGGGCCGTGATCACGGCTTCGAGCGTCTCGCGCTCGTGCTTCATGTAGCCCTTGGCGGTTTCGACCAGGTTGGGGATCAGGTCGTAGCGACGGGTGAGCTGCACGTCTATCTGCGCGAACGCGTTCTTGTAGCCATTACGGGCTGTGACCAGCCGGTTGTAGATCGATACGAAGAACAGCAGCACCGCTGCCGCGACGATCAGGATGACCCAGCCCATGCGTAACCTCCCATTGAACGTCCAAGCGTCACTCCCGCGAGAATACCGGAGTTGGCGAGCCGACGAAGCGTCCACCGGTCAACCGCGGCCTGCTACCGGTTAGCAGCAGTGGCACTTACTTGGCGCGTGGAGTGGGGATCTCGAATCCGAAAAAGCATCTCCACGGGGTACACGGGGAACATGACCGGAGGAAATCTTCGGTTCTTCTTCGCTGACGCCACTACGATCGCTCCTCGCCCGCCTCGAGCGCTGCCTGCAGGCGCTGCGCAGCTCCGCCCGATTTCACTTCCGCGGCCAGCCATTCATTCACGCGAGCGGCAAATGGGCCATCCTGCGGCAGCAGGATCGCCTTGTCGCTGTGCGTGAAGGTCTGCGGCGTCGCGCGACACAGGCCAGGACGTTTGCGCACCTGCAGCTCGACCTCGACATCGTCGGTGACCATGACGTCGGCGCGACCGGCCAGGATCTCGTCGAAGATGTTGCGATTGTCCGGATGCACGGTCAGGCGGGCACGCTGCAGGCGCTCGCGGACGAACTGTTCGTTGGTGCCGCCCGGATTCACCACGACGCGCACCCCGGGCCGATCGATTTCAGCCACCGTGTCGAACTGCGCCTGCTTGCCGCAGCGCACGATCGGCGTCTTGCCGCCGTGCTGGTACGGCGCCGAAAACGCGGCGATGGCTGCACGCTCAGGCGTGATGCTGATGCCGCTCATTGCCAGATCGAATCGACCGGCGCGTAGATCCTGCATCAAGGTCGGCCAGGTGGTGCGCACGAACACCGGCTGCAGCTGCAGTGCTTTCGCAAGATCGAGCGCCATCGCAACGTCCGCGCCAGTCAGCGTTCCGCCAGCATCGCTGCTGAAAGGCGCGTAATCGCCCGTCATGCCGATTCGCAGCACGCTTGCGGCCTGCAATCGCGGCAACGCCAATCCCTCCGTGCGGCGCAACGCGCCCAGCGCCTGCACCAATCTTTGGGCATCGGCCTCACTGACGCGACCCGCGAGCGCCGCGGGGCGCACACGAGACCCGAGATCCTCCGTGCGTGCGGCGAAATCCGCTAGCTCGAACTCCGGCAGGGCGAGATAGATCTGCTGCAACAGCCGCGAGCCTAAGTCATCCAGCGCCGGGCGCAGATCCCGATTCAGATCGCGCAACGGCTCGGGCGGCAACGCTCCCTGGCGCCACGCATCGATCCACTGCGATTGCACGTCACGCGCCAGCTCTATCTGCAGTGTGAATAGCGTGCGAGCCGAAGATGCTTCGATTCCCAGAGCAGTGGCGCGCGCCACCGTTGCATCGAGCACCGCCTGCTCACGTGCCGTATCCGTGATCGGCATGGACCGGGCATGTTTCCAGGCGGCAACGAACTGCATCAGCTCCAGCCGCTGCGCCATGAGATCAGCGACCTCGACGACTGCCTGCTGCGAGTCGGCGAAACGAACGTCATCGGCACGCGCAGTGAAGGCGCACAGGACTGCAGTCGCGAGATAGAGAATTTTCTGGAGCATCGCGTAACGATGCTCGCCACGCACCCCTCATTCAAGTGGGCGCGCGTATTACTCCGGTCGCATTGGCGTGATTACTTGCCGATCGGCGCAACCATCTCGAGCAGACGACTGAGCAGCGACGGCTTCAGCCCATCCACTTCGAGCGATTCGTTCTGGCGCGGAATGTCGTTGAGATGCAGCTTGAATTCATCCTCGATCTCCGAGGACACGAACGCATACATCGGCGCCGAACGCGCGGCTGCACGGGGAGCCTGCTGCGGCGCCTGCGTGCGCGCTGCACTGGCAGCACTCTGACGAACCTGTGAACCGGCGGCGCTCATCGGACTCTCCCTGCATTCCTGACAACGATGGACGCAACCAGCGTAGAGGATTGCAGCGCAGTGTCGCGTGAGCTGGGTCACGTTCGCCGTTCGCAGAATGCTGGTCACGTCGCTGACGACTGTGGCATGTTGGTTCGCGTACGCAACAATTGCCCAAAACCGATAGCTATCGCCAATTATGTTCAGCCCGAGTCGCCAGCTGCAGACTGTGCATCCCATGCAACGTGTAGTCCACGCAGCAGGATCTGCCGTACTCGCGGCCTGCCTGCTGGTCGGATGCTCGAAACCCGCCCCCGTTGCGGCGGACGATGAATGGTCGCTCGATCCCGGCAATACGCTACGCGCCGACGTGAAAGCCGGCGGTGTGGAAGCGACCTACACGGCGCATTTCGATGGTCCGCACGTGCAGCGCATCAGCGAAGTGCGCAAGTCCGGTGCCGGCAATGCCGCGAAGGGAGAGTATGAATTCCATGGCGCACGCCTGACTCATTACACAGGCGCGGCGCTGCTCGGTGCGCAGCAGATCGAACTGACATTCGATCTGCAGGGCGCGCTGGTGTCATCGAGCGGTGCGAGCGAGGCCGAGATGGCGGCGGTCCGCGATCGCGCCTCACTATTGCGGAGCCTCGCACTTACGCGGCGCAGCACGCAGTCACACGGCGGCTGACGCCTCCTGCGGCAGCGAGATCTCGCATCGAGGCCGCCGTCCGGGCGGTTGTGGCACGCGGATCGTGGCAATTTCACTGACCTGCAGTGCACAAAACCCGCGCCACCGAATCAGGCCGCAGTGCACCGCGCCCCGGAACCGCGGAATTGCACCCGGCGTTCTGCAGGGGAACGTAGTCCAGCTCGTCGCGACAAGACGGGGATCCGCAGGGGCGGACTGAATGGGCGTTCGCTGCCGCAGCGGCCGGCAATGATCAACCGCTGCACTCACATCACAGGAGATTCTCCATGAAAACACTCATCACTGTTGTCAGTGCAACGCTGCTATCCGTAGCGGCCATGGCCGGCGACGAAATGACCAAGACCACCGCCGCAACGTTCGAGGCACTGGACAAGAACGCCGACCAGCAGATCAGCAAGACTGAAGCGGCTGCGGAGAAGAGTGTGTCCGATGGCTTCGCCAGTGCAGATATGAATGGCGACGGCTACCTGAGCAAGTCGGAGTTCATGGCGCACGGCAAGTCCCACGACAGGACCAAGTCGTAATGCCAGGGCGGCCAGGGCGGTAACCTGCATCGGTCATGTTCGTGATGGGCCCCGGCGTGGTGACATGCCGGGGCCTTCTCATGCACAGTCCTTGCGTTGAACCCGCCTGCTGCGGCCCAATCCAGGATTCTTCCCAGAATCGCGGAGTAAGTTGATGCCCCTTCCCTGGCTGCAGATCGTGCAACTCGTGCCTTCCATTCTCGATGTGTCGCGCGAACTGCTGCGTAAATCCAAGCGCCTGCCTGCGCCGCCCGTGACCCCCGGCGACGGAAACACTGATGCGGTGGCCGTGCGCCTTGCCCAGCTCGAGGAGAACGAACAGCGGCAGGCCGAACTGATCAGTCAGATGGCAGAGCAGATCGCCAACCTCACCCGCGCGGTGACGGCGTTGCATCGTCGCGCTATCTGGCTCACGGCGGGAATGAGTGCAGCGATCGTCGTAGCGGTGATCGCGATCGTGCGATAGGAGCAGCTTCGCTGCCATCACGAAAGGCAAATACCTCATTGGTCGCTCCCGCGCAGGTGGGAGCCCATCTCGTCGCGACCCGAAGAATGGATTCCCGCGTCCGCGGGCCATGACTACCAACCAGGAAATCGATCCGGTCCTCAGCTACTGATTCTTCGCGTTCTGATACAGCTGCTCGACCTTCGGCACCGTGGCCTGCAGGTCGCGAATGCGCGAATCGCTCGACGGGTGCGTGCTGAAAAACTCCGACTTGGAGCCGCCGCCGAGCTTGCCCATCTTCTGCCATAGAGTGATCGAGGCGTCGGGGTCGTAACCGGCCCGCGCCATCAGTTCCAGACCGATGCGATCGGCCTCGGCTTCCTGTTCGCGGCTGTGCGGCAGTGTGAAGGTGACGGCAGCCACCTGATCGGCCAGCGCCATGGTGGTATTGCCAGCCCCCGTGGCAATTGCGAGTCCCGCCAGGGCAAGTTCCTGCGCGCGGGTCCTGGATATCCGCTCGCGCGAGTGTTCGCGCAATGCGTGGGCGATCTCGTGCCCGATGACGGCGGCGAGTTCGGCGTCAGTGGCATGCAACTGATTGATCAGGCCGGTGTACACCATGATCTTGCCGCCGGGCATGCAGTACGCATTCACGTCGTTCGTCGTTTCGACATTCACTTCCCACTTCCAGTTGGCCGCATCGGGGCGAAAGACCGTGGTCTGCGGAATCAGTCGCTTCGAGATCGCCTGCACCCGGTTATAGGCGCCCTTATCCGCGTTCAACGCGCCCTTCTGGCGTGCCTTGTCGAGTTCCTGCTGATAGGCAACCTGCGCGCCTTTTTCGACCTCGGCTTCGGATACCAGCATCTGCTGCTTGCGCTGGACTCCGATGGCGCCGGGCTGAGTGGTCTGGACGGTCTGGCAGGCGGCGGCCAGCAGGGCCACCCCGGCAATGATGAGTTTCTGAAGTATTCGCATACCTTGGTTCCGACTGCGCTGGCGGGAAAACGCTCCGTACAGTGCGAGGTTCCTGTTTCTCAGGGTTTGGGTTCGGGCCTGGCTTCCGCGGGATTGCCCGTTGCGACGAAACGCGCCAGGCGCCTGACCTGGTTGCCGACGACTTCGTCCACGATCGGCGCCCAATCGGCTAACGGCCGGTCCGCAAAGCCACCGACGTTATAGGTCACCGTGATGCGCGAGCCGCCGCCTGCGGCTTCGAGCTGCCATGTCAGGGCGCCAGACACTCCGAATTCCTGCAGGGGGCCAAGGGCGCCGACCAATCGCAGCGTTTTCGCCGGCTGCGCATAGACGACGCGCGCGTGCTCGAGCCCGGCGTACAGGCTGAGCTTCTCGCAGAAGCAGCCGCCCGCGACCGGATCGAGGCTCAGGTTGCGCGAATCGCCGGAATAGGTGTGCTCCGGATCCCACCACTTGCCGATGTCGGACAGCGCGGCCCAGACAGTAGTGGGAGGTACACCGGCGGCTTCGGCGACATGGCGCAGATTGAAACCGTTCGGTGCGGCATTGACGATCTCTGCGTGGACGGGCGGCATGACGGCCGCTCCCAGAGCGACGGCCACGATCCATCGACCTGTGATCGAGCGAAGCATTGGTTCCTCCCGCTGCGTTCTGATTGACCGTCCCGGCCCGTGCGCAGGATACCAACACGCGGGTCGATCCTGAGGAAGGCTACGGATTGAAGTGAGGAGGCTTTCTCCGTCTGGCCAGCGGCCAATAGCCAGTGGCCGACCGTCGGTGAGCTTCCAGGGTTCGACCGCAGCGCAAAGTGGGGTAGCCTTCCGGGCCCTGCCACACCCCCATCGAGAGGCCGGCCATGGCATTGACTGAAAAGATCGTCGATTACCCGGACGCAGACACTGCGTGCAAGGGCTTCCTGGCGTGGGACGACGCCAGACCCGGTCCACTGCCGGCGGTCCTCATCAGCCATGCCTGGGGCGGACGCCAGGAAGTGTTCAATCAGAAGGCTCGCGACCTCGCCCGGCTCGGCTACGCGGTGTTTGCGCTCGACATGTACGGCGAGGGTCGTACCGGCACCACGGTCGAGGAATGCAGCGCGCTGATGCAGCCGTTGGTCGCCGACCGTGCGTTGCTGTCGCGCCGGATCAATGCGGCCCTCGCCGCCGTGGGTGGGCTACCGCAGGTTGATTCGCGCCGGATCGCCGCCATGGGTTACTGCTTCGGCGGCCTGTGCGTACTGGACCTGGCGCGCAGCGGCGCGAAGGTGCGCGGCGTCGTCAGTATCCACGGCCTGCTGAAAGCGCCCGCCGGCGTGGCGCGGGCGCCGATCGTCGCGAAAGTGCTGGTACTGCACGGTCACGACGATCCGATGGCGCCCGTCGAGGACGTGATCGGATTCGAGAAGGAAATGACAGCGGCGAATGTCGATTGGCAGCTGCACGCCTATGGCCGCACCAAGCATGCATTCACCGATCCGCACGCGAACAATCCCGACCTCGGACTCCTTTACAACCCGGACGCCGAGCGGCGTGCGTATGTTTCCCTGCTGAACTTCCTGGAAGAAGTGCTGCGTTGACTCGCTGCTCAAAAGCTTGAACAGGATGTTCAATCCTTTGATGCCGGACTAACAGTGCCCACTACGGTAACTACATGAAGAAAGCTTCCCGCAAGACAGCGGCTTCGAAATCACGCGCGGTCGAGCCCCCAGTCACTGAAGAACAGGCACAGCTGGCGGTTCGCACGCTGCTGCGCTGGTCCGGTGACGATCCCGATCGCGAAGGCCTGCGAGACACGCCCGCCCGCGTGGTGCGCGCGTATCGGGACTGGTTCTCCGGCTATCACATCGACCCGGCCGACTACCTGCGCCGCACCTTCGAGGAAGTCGAAGGCTATGACGAGATGATCGTCCTGCGCGGCATCGAGTTCGAGTCGCATTGCGAACATCACATGGCGCCGATCATCGGCCGCGCACACGTGGGCTATCTGCCGACCAACAAGGTAGTGGGCATCAGCAAACTCGCGCGTGTCGTCGACGGCTACTGCCGGCGCTTCCAGGTGCAGGAAAAAATGACAGCGCAGATCGCGCGTTGCATCGACGAAGTGCTGAAGCCGCGCGGCGTCGGTGTCGTCATCGACGCTTCGCACCAGTGCATGACCACTCGCGGCGTGCACAAGCGCGGCGTGTCGATGGTCACCAGCAAGATGCTCGGCGATTTCCGCGACGATGCCCGGACGCGCGCTGAATTCCTGCGCTTCATCGAGATCGACGGCTCGACCTGAGATGCAGCAGCGAGGCGCTGTTGATTTAACAGTTGCCTCGCGCCCTGCGGCTTGCCGTAAGGGTCTTCCCTAACGGCACACATCGCCGTTGCTGTAGCGATGACGGCTGTGACGCAGTTCTCGCAGTCCGCACAGCGCCGGCCCTAGCATCGTCTCGTCTCTGGTCGATAGCCTGGGTCGAGAGCATGCAGAGCCGCGCGTCCGTAGCGAGCGCGGAGGCGGAGCCGGACGGAAGTGAGCGCGTCAGTACGGATCGAGCCTGCCCGAAACACGGGACGGGCTGAGCACATCTCCCTCGAAGCGTCGACCGACGTCGATGCGCCTGCACGTCAACCGTATCGCCGCACCCTCTCGACGTACACGCTACGCAGCAAGCTGCGCGGTTGCGCCACGGAGATCCGCATCCTGCAGGATCACTTCCTCGCCGTGCAGTACCAACGCCCGGGCGAGCCCGCAAAGAAATTCACGCTGGATCTGCGCTTCGCCAATCCACGCCCGGTGCGGGTCCGCAGCATCGCATGGGTATGTCTTGCCGCTGCGATCACGCTGGGACTCGCATCAGCCGCCGCATTCGTCTGGGCCAGCCTGACCGCAACGACATTGTGGACGCATCCGGGATTCATCGGCGGCGTCACCGGCAGCGTCACGACGATCGTGGCGGTGTATGCGTTCCTGCGCCGCACGACCGAATCGTTGCAGTTCACCAGCGTTCACGGCAATGCCGTACTGGTGAACATCGTCGGCGGCATCGGCGCTGCCAAAGCCGGCAAGGATTTCATCGTCGAGATCATCAAGAACATCAGTGCTGCGAAACAGGTTCGCGCTCAGGCGCCGGCGCATTTCCTGCGCGATGAAATGCGCGAGCATCATCGGCTGCGCGAGCTGAATGTCCTGACCGAACAGGAATACGAAGCCAGCAAGGCGAGGATTTTGTCTCAGCATCGTTGAGACAGAAGATCGGCTAACTGGCTCACTGGCTCACTGGCTCACTGGCCGACTGGCCAATCACAGAAAGAATCGCGGCTTTTATTCAGGCCGGTTGGCCGGTTGGCCGACTGGCTGGCCGGCTGGCCGGCTGGCTCACTGGCTCACTGGCTCACTGGCCGACTGGCCGACTGGCCGACTGGCCAATCACAGAAAGAATCGCGGCTTTCCTTCTGGCCAGTCGGCCTGGCCAGTGAGCCAGTGAGCCAGTTAGCCAGTTAGCCAGTTAGCCAGTCTTCAACGAATCAACATCGATCTGCGCCCTCACCGGCAGATGATCCGACGCCCGCCGCGCCGTCTCGCTGCGATGAACCGTCACCGACTGCAGCGCGATGCGCGGCTTCACCCAGATCCGCGTGAGTGCAAGACAGGGAGCGAATGACGGGAAGCCGACCGGCGCGGGCGGTTCGCCGAATGCGCGATGCGCTTCCCTGAGCGTCGCTGCCGGTCGATACCACTCGTTCATATCGCCGAGCAGGATCGTCGGCATGTCCGGCGGCGCCTCGGCAAGATGCGACATCAGCGCCCGCCATTGAACCTTGCGCTCGCTGCGACGGAGCCCGAGGTGCGTCGCAATCACTCGCAGCGGCGCACCCGCCACTTCCACTTGAATATCGAGCGCGCCGCGCGGCTCGAACCACGAATGACTGAGATCGTGACGACGTACGTTGAGCACGGGCAGGCGCGTCACGATGGCGTTGCCGTACTCACCCGTGTGACGCACGATGCGCAGGCCCGGCACCGCCGTCATGTCCATGTCGCGGGCGAATCGTTCGAGCTGCAGGGATTCCTCGTGATCGCCGGGCTGGTTATCCACTTCCTGGAGCGCGTAGAGATCGCAATCCAGTTCCTTGAGGACACGCACGATGCGCCCCGAGCTGCAGTGCCGATCGAGACCCACGCCGCTGTGAATGTTGTAAGAGGCGACGCTGAGCGTGGCACCGGCATCCATGCGGCGCGGCGCGGCGGCGTCAGGCTTCGCGGGCGCGACCGACACCATGATTCGCAGAGATTCGTTGCTCCCCGACGCCATCCGCGCCCGCGCGCAGCTGCCTGGCCGACGTCAGCAACCAGCGCCGCACCCACCAGGTTGCAAGGGCGGTCGCCAGCAGCACTGAACCGAGCAGCCAGTAGTTGATGTGACCGGATTCGATCAGTGCTCCGTGCAGCTGATCGCCGAACACCGTTGCCACCAGCGTGCCAGGCAGCATGCCGATCGCAGATCCGAGCAGGAAGTGCCACAACTTGATGCCGACGGCGCCGGCCACGACGCCCTCGACACTGAACGGCGCGAGCGGCACCAGACGCAATGCGGTGATCGCGATAAGGCCGCGGCGACGCAGCACCTGGATGATGTCGTTGAGCTTGCGTCCCGCCAGGCGCCGCACCGTATCGCGGTCCAGCTGCTGTCCCGCGGCATACGTGCTCCAGGCTGCGAACTCGAGTCCGAGCATGGCGTACGTGAATCCCAGCCACGGACCGAACGCCACCACCGCGAACAGCGTGATGGGAGCGCGCGGGAACATCACGAGGCAGGCGGGCGTGTAGGCCAGAATGGTCACGATGGGCGCCCACCACAGACCACCGAACGCCTGCGCCCAGGCGATGATGCGCTGCGCATCCAGCAGCTCCGACAACGGCGTCAGCTGCCATAGCGCGGTGAGACCGATCAATACGCCGGCGATGAGCGCGATCTTGCCCCACGCCGGACCAGCAGGCGCACGGGCCGGCTCGGCAGCGTCGTCCGCACTGAAAATTTTCGCGAGTTCGCTCAGTCCGACCGGGCGTTCCGGATCCGCGACGCTCAGGACATTGAGAAGGCCCTCGGACGTCTGCGCTCCGCCTTCGAGATCGCGCAGCGTACGGCTGTCCTGCTGCAGCTCGACGAGCGTGGAACACAATGAACCGGTTCGACTGATCACTTCCTGCACCCGCTCCGGCGGCTGCCCCAGATGCTCGCCGAGCAGTGAGGCGCGCAGCGCACGAATCGCTTCCTGCACGTCCTCACGGCCATCGGCCGCGATCGTCAGATCGCATTCGGTATCCAGTCCCATGGAACGATTGGCGATATTCGCGGAGCCGATGCGCACGATCGCGTCGTCGACGATGATCATCTTGGAGTGAATGTCGATGCAGGTGCCTTCCGTGAGCCCTTCGATGTACGGATAGACGACCTTGAGACGACCACGGCTGTCCGCCGCTTTGAGCCGCTCGATCAAACGCGTGCGCAGCGCTTCCATCGTCAGTTCTTCCAGCCAGCCGTGACTGAGCTTGCGCAGCACCAGGATGATCTCGGGACCCTCGGGTTCGGCGAGCCGCGCCTCGATGGCCGCACCGATTTTTTCAGCGGTGAAGTACTGATTCTCCAGGTAGATGCTGTGGCGCGCGGCGGCAATCATGTCGATATACAGCGCCTCGACTTCGCGCGTGCCGCTGTGACCGTTGACGGGCGGCGAAGTACGCGAGATGGCCACGGGAACGTCGCAGATATCGGGCGCGAGTTCCTCGGGCCAGCGCGATTCGGCCCGCTGCTTCACAGCGCGCTGGCGCCGCGCCCAATCCATCCGGCGTGGCGCGGTTGGCGGCCGCAGCCTGTCACCCGTCGCGATGCGCCAGCGCTCGCGCACCAGGTCACCGAGAGCACGCGCGGCATCGCCCTCGACCGCCATCATCATGTCGTGGAACGGCGGATACGGCATGCCTTCGTACTTGCGAAGCCGGTCGTGCGCGTCGTGCGCGCACGTGTCCCAGCGTCTGCATGTGAGATCGATGCCGCCGTTGAACGCGACGTTATCATCGATCACGACGACCTTCTGATGGTGCGAACCGCCCACCGGGTGCGTGTTGTCGTACCGAAAGTGCACGCGTCGATGTGGCTTCCAGCCAAGGCCGTAGATGGGCGCCCACTCGCGATCCATGCCGAAGATCATGGGGTAGTCCCAGATCAGGATGTGGATCTCGAGATCGCGTCGTTCCTGGGCCAGCCGGTTCAGAAAGTCCCCGAGCTCCAGATCGCAATCGCTCCCTTCCCCGCCGCACAGGATCCGGGTGCGACTGTGGAAATCCCAGCCTGCGATCAGGATCGAACGCTGCGCCTTGCGCGCCGCTGCAACGAACGCTTTGAAATACGCATCACCGTCGACCAGGAATGCCGCGCGCGTCGCCTGCTCGACGCACCAGCAATTACGGCCGGGCTCGAACGAGAACGCTGCGTCCGAGGGCGCATCACTGAGCTTCCGATTGCTGCTTCCCGCTGGCATTTGTCCGTAAACGTTTCACCATCCTTCCAGTTCCGGAACCTGAAACCCGCAGAAAGATATCCACGGGACCACGGAACGGAACGATCGCTGTACTTCCTACCCGGTGTTCCCCGTGATCCCCGTGATCCCCGTGGAACTTCTTTTTTAAGCCTTCAGTACCCGCGACTGACATCCACGACGGACAGCATCCGTTCACCGGCGATGTAGCGGCGCAGATTCTCCTTGGTGACCGTCACCTGCACGGCGACGCCAAGATCGGAGTCGTTGGAGACGTGCGGGGTGATGATGACGTTGGGGGCCTGCCAGAGCGGGTGGTCGGGAGGCAACGGCTCGGGGTCCGTCACGTCGAGTCCTGCACCAGCAATCTGCTGGTTCTTCAGGGCGGCGACCAGCGCATCGGTATCGACGCTGCCGCCGCGCCCGATATTGATGAAATACGCGCCCGGCTTCATGCGGCTGAAAAAGGCAGCGTTGAAAATACCCTTCGTCTGCGGCGTGAGCGGGGCCGTGTTCACGACGAAATCCGCATCGGCCGCCAGCTTCGGCAATTCTTCCGGCAAGCCCACGTAACTGACGAAGTCAGGACCGGTGCGGCCGCTGGCGCGGGTTGCGATCACTTTCATTTCCATGCCGTGGGCACGCTTCGCCACTTCGCTGCCGATACCGCCCAGTCCGACGACCAGCATGGTCTTGCCCTTGATGACTTCCATGCGGCCTGGCGGTGTCACGCGGCGCCACTCGCGTTTCGCCTGCTGCGGGATATACAGATCGAGCCCCCGCGTGAACGCGAGCGTCATGGCCATGACGTGCTCGGCAATGACCGGACCGCCGATGCGCTGCATGTTGGTCAGCAGAATATCCCGCTCACGCACGCCCGGCACCGACACGCAGTTCTCGACGCCTGCGGAGACCAGGTGGATCCACAGGATCGATTTACCCGCCTCAAGAACTTCCGCGGAGCACACGCCGAACGCGGCATCGGCGTCCTTTGCCTGGACAGCGGCCTGATCGGGTTTCGCAGCAATGAATTCGATATCGGGATAGTCGCGTCGCAACTCGTCGATCATCTGGGTGACAGAGCCACCCACGAGGATCTTCTTCGGTTTGCGCCAGCCGGGCCGCACCTTCGCCGGTTGCTGCGACTGCTCGAGTTGGAAACGCTGGATCACCTGGTCGGCGGTCTCTGCAGCACCCGTGTGCGCAGACGCCAGAATGGTCAGTACTGTCAGCAGGCGGCATGCAGATCGGAACATCGTCCCCTCCCCATTCGGCTTGCGAATGGGGAGAGTAGCCGATTGCGATGTCCGTGCTCAGTCCCGCGCGGGAACTACACCAGCACTCGCTCGATGCCGCCGCTGTTCGCCGCCTTGACGTACTCGGGCAGCCACTCCGCGCCGAGGATGTGCCGGGCGATCTCGACGACGATGTAATCCGCCTCGGTCGACGCATCGTCGTTGTAGCGCTTCAGGCCCTGCATGCACGATGGGCAGGACGTCAGGATCTTCACCTCGCCCTTGAAACCATCGGCGCGCAGTTTCTCGGCGCCCGCCCGCATCTCTTGTTCCTTGCGGAAGCGGACCTGCGTGGCTATGTCCGGGCGGGAAACGGCGAACGTGCCCGACTCGCCGCAGCAACGATCGTTTTTCTCGACCTTGCCATTGAGCTGCGAGTTCATGAGCGTGTTCACGACCTTGAGCGGATCGTACTGCTTCATCGGCGTATGGCACGGGTCGTGGTACATGTAGCGCGTACCCGTGACGCCTTCGAGTTTCACACCGCGTTCCATCAGGTATTCATGGATGTCGATGATGCGGCAGCCGGGGAAGATCTCTTCGAACTTGTACCCCTGCAGCTGGTCGTAGCACGTGCCGCAGCTCACCACCACCGTCTTGATGTCGAGGTAGTTGAGCGTGTTGGCGACGCGATGGAACAGCACGCGATTGTCGGTGATCATTTTCTCGGCTTTCTCGAAGTCGCCGGAGCCGCGCTGCGGATACCCGCAGCACAGATAGCCCGGCGGCAGAACGGTCTGCACGCCGACGTGCCAGAGCATCGCCTGCGTTGCGAGACCGACCTGCGAGAACAGTCGCTCCGAGCCGCAGCCCGGGAAATAAAACACCGCCTCGGACTCGCTGCTCGTGCGCACCGGGTCGCGAATGATCGGCACGTAGTTGCGATCTTCGATATCCAGCAAGGCACGCGCGGTCTTTTTCGGCAGTCCGCCCGGCATCTTCTTGTTGACGAAGTGCAGCACCTGCTCCTTGAACGGCGCTTTACCCGTCGTCGCGGGCGGCCGCTTCGTCTGCGCCGAGGTGAACGCGCCCAGCGCGCTGTTCGCCAGCCGCTGCGCCTTGAAACCCCAGTCGATCATCGCCTTGCGGGTCAGCTTGATGGTTTCGGGGTTGGTGGCGTTGAGGAACAGCATCGACGCCGCGGTACCGGGATTGAAGCGCTTCTTGCCCATGCGACGCAGCAGGTCGCGCATCGCCATGGACACATCGCCAAAGTCGATGTTGACCGGACACGGCGTCACACACTTGTGACAGACCGTGCAGTGATCCGCGACGTCGGAGAATTCATCCCAGTGGCGCAGCGAAATGCCGCGACGCGTCTGCTCTTCGTAGAGGAACGCCTCGATCAACAGCGAGGTGGCGAGAATCTTGTTGCGCGGCGAATAGAGCAGGTTCGCGCGCGGCACATGCGTCGCACACACCGGCTTGCACTTGCCGCAGCGCAGACAGTCCTTGATCGCATCCGAAATGGAATTGATGTCCGACTGCTGCATGATCAGGGACTCATGTCCCATCAGGTTGAAGCTCGGCGTATAGGCGTTGCGCAGATCGCCGCCGGGCAGCAGCTTGCCCTTGTTGAAGCGGCCGTCCGGATCGATGCGATCCTTGTAGCGACGGAACTCTGCGGTTTCCTCCTCGGTAAGGAACTCGAGCTTGGTGATGCCGATGCCGTGTTCACCCGAGATCACACCGTTGAGATTGCGTGCGATGCCCATGATGCGTTCGACGGCACGATTCGCTTCCTGCAGCATCTCGTAGTCGTCGGAGTTCACCGGAATGTTGGTGTGCACGTTGCCGTCGCCGGCATGCATGTGCAGCGCCACCCATACGCGGCCGCGCAGCACGCGCTTGTGAATCTCTTCGGCCGACTGCAGCACTGGAGCGAACGCGCCACCGACGAACAGGCGCCGCAGGTGAGAGCGCACCTCGCTCTTCCACGACGTGCGGATCGAACGATCCTGCACCAGATCGAACACGATGAGCGCAGGCTCCGCTTCGACCCGCTTTTCGAAATCGCCGCGCATCGGCGCAAAGCCGAGATCACTCAGTGCAGGCAGCGCCTGCTGCACGGGCGTGTCGAGATTGTCGAACAGGTATTGCCAGCGCGCGCGCGCCCCGGCCAGCACCTGCTGTGCCTGTTCCTGCCGATCGCCGAGCAACTCCTGTCGCGAAGCCCGCTCCATGTCGGGATCGTCGACCTTGCCGAGTTCCAGTTCGCCGGCGAAGTACGTTTCGAGCTGATCGAGCGTCTGCAGCTTGTTCTTGAACGACAGCTCGATGTTGATGCGCTCGATGGCGTCGGTGTAGTCGCCCATGCGATCGAGCGGGATCACCACGTCTTCATTGATCTTGAAGGCGTTGGTATGCCGGGCGATGGCTGCCGTGCGCGAACGATCGAGCCAGAACTTCTTGCGCGCATCCGGGGCAACGGCGACGAAACCCTCGCCGGAACGTGCATTGGCGAGTCGCACGACTTCCGAGGTGGCGCGGGCCACGGCATTCTCGTCATCACCGACGATATCGCCGATCAACACCATTTTCGGCAGCGTGCCGCGCTTGGACTTGGTGGCATAGCCGACGGCGCGCAGATAACGCTCATCCAGATGCTCGAGACCTGCAAGCTGCACACCGGTGGTCTGCGCTTCGCGATCGAGGAACGTCTTGATCTCGACGATGGATGGAATCGCATAGCGCGCATGGCCGAAGAACTCCATGCAGACGGTGCGGATGTGCTTCGGCATCCGGTGCAGAACCCAGCGCGCCGAGGTGATCAGGCCATCGCAGCCTTCCTTCTGCACACCCGGCAATCCGCCGAGGAATTTATCGGTGACGTCCTTGCCCAGGCCGACCTTGCGGAACGTGCGGCCTTCGATATCCACGCGCGCCGTGTTGATGACGCGAGCGCGATCGGGTGTCTCACGGCCATCTTTCCAGACCAGATCGAACGAAGCGACCTCGACTTCGTGAATCTTGCCGCGGTTGTGCGCCAGGCGCGTGACCTCGAGCCAGTTGCCTCCCGGATCGACCATGCGCCACCAGGCGAGATTGTCGACCGCGGTGCCCCACAACACGGCCTTCTTGCCGCCCGCATTCATCGCCACGTTCCCGCCGATACAGGACGCATCCGCCGATGTCGGATCGACAGCGAACACGAAGCCGGCCTTTTCCGCCGCATCCGACACACGCCGGGTCACGACACCTGCTTCGGTGAAAATCGTCGTCACCTTGTCGGCGACGCCCGGCAGATCGGTCTGCTCCACGGCATCGATCCGCTCGAGCTTTTCCGTGTTGATGACGGCCGACATGGCCGTCAGCGGAATCGCACCGCCGGTGTAGCCGGTGCCGCCGCCGCGCGGGATCACCGTGAGACCCAGTTCGATGCAGTCACGCACCAGCGCCGGGATTTCGGTCTCCGCATCCGGCGACAGTACGACGAAAGGAAACTCGATACGCCAGTCGGTTGCATCAGTCACATGCGAGACGCGCGCAAATGCATCGAAGCGGATGCAGTCATTGCGTGTGTGACGTTCGAACAGGCGTCGCGCGCGCTTGCGCAGCGTTACGACCCGGTCGAACTCGGCAGCGAAGGATTCGACGGCCGCGCGCGCCGCGATCAGCAACTGACCCACCTTGGCATCGCGTTCGGCGTCGGCCGGTTCGCGCCGGCGCTCGACTTCGTTCAGACGGTGATGCAGCGCCTCGACCAGCAGGCGGCGGCGCTTGGGATTGTCGATCAGGTCGTCCTGCAGGTACGGGTTGCGCTCCACGACCCAGATGTCGCCCAGCACCTCGAACAGCATCCGCGCCGAGCGGCCGGTGCGGCGCTCGCCGCGCAGCTCGCCCAGGAGGTCCCACAACTCCCGCCCCAGCAGGCGGATGACAATCTCGCGGTCCGAGAACGACGTGTAGTTGTACGGGATCTCGCGCAGCCGCGGCGCCGCGGCCTGCGGTTCTTCCAGATCGAGAAAGCGGTCGGTCAGCGCGTTCATCGGAACGTCGATTCTACCGCAGCGCAACATACGTCCGGCGGGT
>NZ_DATDJO010000064.1:0-105335 GCF_036520495.1 Povalibacter sp.
GTGCGATGCGCCTCCGACTGTGCCTCGGAGTCGGTGGATGCAACTGATTTGCTGGATGAGATCGACGCGACGATTGCAGCGTCCTACAACGAAGTGAGAGTCCATCCATGAATTCAGCATGCAAGCGTTTCTGCTGGGGAGTGCTGGCTCTGCTGAGTCTGGCCGCGGTTTCCGGGTGCGACAGGTTCCTGAGCGCCGATGCACGCGTCGAAAGAGCGAGCACCAAGATCACCGCCCATGACTATCGCGGCGCGATGATCGACCTCAAAAACGCCCTTCAGGATGAGCCTCAGCACGCCACCGCCCGCCTCAAGCTCGCCGAAGTCGAATTGCAGCTTGGCGATGCGGTGAGCGCGGACAAGGACCTGCGGCGGGCGATCGAGCTCGGCGTGTCTTCGGAGGCGACAGGCGAACTGGTGGCCAGGACGCAGCTCGCTTTGGGCAATGCGCGGGATTTACTGGTTCAGATCGATTCGGGAGAACTCGTGCTGCCTGAGTCGGCGCGGGCGCTGTATCGCGGCCAGTCACTGGCGCTGTTGCAGCAGTTCGAGGCTGCGCAGCAATCGTTTGAGCTCGTGCCGCCGGACGATACGCACTGGACGGTCGCGCGGATCGGTATCGCCGAGGCGCTGACCGGGCAGGGTAAAAGCGATGCGGCACTGGCGTTGCTCGACGATGTACTCACCGCACGGCCGGACACTCCGCTCGCATGGTTGACGCGGGGTGCGATCCGCGCGAAACGCGGCGAATTCGAGTCTGCAGAAAAGGACCTGCAGCACGCGCGGCAGATCGACGCCCAACGTTTTACGGCAGTTCAGTCGATGAGCCTGCTGGCTGGCATTGCCGAAGTGCAACTGTCGCGCGGAGCACCCGATGCTGCGAAGCAAACGCATGGGGAGCTTGTAAAGCTCGCCCCGGACTCATTGATCACGCGGACTTTGGCTGCGCGCATTGCGCTGGCCACTCAGGATTACACGACCGCGATCGCTGAGTTGCAGCGTGCGCTGGCCGCCGCGCCGAACTACGTGCCCAACCGACTCTTGCTGGGTGCTGCTTTCCTCGCGCAGGGCAACCTGCGTCAGGCGGAGCAACAGCTTGCGCAGGCGCTGCAGCGCGCCCCCGAAAACGTCGAAGCGCGCAAGCTGCTGGCGCAGACGCGGTTGCGGCTCGGACGACCGGACGAGGCGATGCAGGTGTTGTTGCCGGCCCAGGAAGCAGGCACGGAGGATGCTCAACTCGATGCGCTCATGGGTCTGGCGCATCTGCAGCAGGGACAGGAAGCCAGCGGCATTGCGTACCTGGAGCGCGCGGTTGCCGCACAGCCCGGCAATACGAATCTCAAGCTCGATCTGGCCGTGGCCTATCTGCGTGCTGGCGAAGCGGACAAGGCGCTGGCGCTGACGTCGGCGATTGATCGCTCGACGGCCGATGCGCGTCAGATCGGAGTACTGATTGCAGCGCTGGCGGCAGCCAGGGATATACAGCATGCGCGCGGCGAAGTTGATCGGCTTGTTGCTGCGCGTCCGCGTGATCCCCAGGTACTGAATCTCGCCGCGACATTCTTTGCCCGCCAGGGTGAATTCGATCTTGCCCGTGCGAGTTCGCAGAGGGCGATCGATGCGGCGCCGCGCGACGCCTCATTGCTGCTCGTGCGGGCTCGTATTGAAAGTGCTGCAGGCCAGAGCGACGCTGCACAGGCATGGCTGGAGAAGGCCATAGATCTCGACCCCAGGAACGGGCCGGCACATCTCGCGCTTGCAGAAATTGCCGTGCGGCAAGGAGACATCGCGGCCGCGATCGCGGCACTGGAGGATCTGCGCAAAAGCGATCCGACCTCCGTGGACGCGCGCCTGCGCCTGGCGGGTTTGTACCTGGGACAACGCGACGCAAAGGCCGCGCAACCGCTGGTGGATGAACTCGCTGCTCTGGGCAAGGATCGGCCAGAAGTACTGAATGCCCTCGGCCTGCTCTACCTGGATGCCGGCCGATACGGTGAAGCCCTGTCGCAGTTCCAGGCTGCTGCGACAGAGGATGCGGTCGTTCCCGGGTATTGGCTCAATGTGGCGCGCGCACAGATTTCGCTCGGCAACAATGCCACCGCCCGGGAGGCGCTCGAACGAGCACTGACCGCGCAACCGGGTTGGCTTCCGGCCATGGGCGCGCTCGCTATGCTGGATGTGAAGGATGGTCGGGGCGCAGTGGCCCTCGACCGGGTGGAGCGACTCAAGTCGGAGCGTCCCCAGGATGCGACGGTGTTGACGCTGGAAGGGGAGATCCATATGGCACTGCGGGACTACCCGAAGGCGGCCGCGGCCTACGACCGGGCCCATGGCGTCAAGCCAAGTAGCACGCTTGCCATCAAGATACACAAGGCGCGGCAGCTGGGTCGCTTGCCCAATCCGCAGCAGCCGCTCGAGAGCTGGATTGCTGCGAATCCCGCCGACAACACGGCACGACTGGTGCTCGCCGAAGGTTGGCAGCAGGCCGGCGATCGGCGCCGTGCGATCGCCCAGTACGAAGCGATCGATCGCAATGGCGGCGCCAACGCGATCGTCCTCAACAACCTGGCCTGGCTCTATCACGAGTTGAACGATGGGCGCGCCGAGCAGATTGGCAAGCGCGCGCACGAAGCTGCACCCGACGTTCCCGCCGTCGCGGACACTTACGGTTGGATTCTCGTGCAGGCCGGCAAGGCGGATCAGGCGCTGGCGATGCTCAAGAGCGCCGCCGATGCCGGCGATGACCCGTCCATTGATTACCACTATGCGGTGGCACTGATCCGGTCTGGATCGCAGTCGGAAGGACGACAGCGGCTGAACGATCTCCTGAACCGTTCGTCCAATTTCGCGGAGGCGAGCGACGCCCGCAAAATCCTGCAGGCGTTGCCGGCAGGATAATGATCGGCCAAGCGGGCGTCTGGATGCTGCGAACAGTGGTTAATGCGAACCGATTCACATGCTTGGCGCCCGGTGTTCGACGGTATCTGATAGGCTTTCGGCACCTTTGGCGCACCTGCAGTGCGGCTGTTCAACGCACACCAACCCGCAAGTCGGCAATCATCTGATGAAGCGCATTCCGTTCCTGTTGGCGAGCCTTCTGGCGTGTATGGCATCGGTCGCGGCCGACGTCCCGCCGCCGCCTGTTGCCGAAAGTCCGGCCGTTGTCGCGGCTGACGGCGTATCGGCGGATTACATCATTGGCCCCGGCGACACCGTGCAGGTCTTCGTCTGGCGCAACCCCGAATTGACGACCACCATTCCGGTCCGCCCGGACGGCAAGATCTCCACGCCGCTGGTCGAGGACATGACCGCAGTGGGCAAGACGCCCTCGCAGCTTGCGCGGGACATCGAAAAAGTTCTCGCGCAGTACGTCCGCTCGCCGCAGGTCAACGTCATCATCACACAGGCCGTCAGCACCTTCAGCCAGGTGCGGGTCATCGGTCAGGTCACGAGTCCGCAGGCGCTCGCGTATCGCGAGGGTATGACGGTTCTCGACGCTATCCTGGCGGTCGGTGGTCTCGGTCCCTTTGCTTCTGGTAATCGCGCGAAGGTCGTTCGTACAGAGAACGGCAAGCCGCGAGAGATCAAGGTCAAGCTGGACAATGTCGTCAACAAGGGCGACCTCGCGACCAACGTCGCGCTGAAACCCGGTGACGTGCTCGTTGTTCCACAAACCGCCTTCTGAGCGCGTCTTATGAGTCAGGTCGT
Source organism: Povalibacter sp. (assembly GCF_036520495.1). Lineage (GTDB taxonomy): Bacteria > Pseudomonadota > Gammaproteobacteria > Steroidobacterales > Steroidobacteraceae > Steroidobacter. Next base: position 3,708 of record NZ_DATDJO010000064.1, read on the forward strand.
CGATCAAGTCGTAGATGAGTTGCGGGGTGCGTGGCGCTTTCGTTGGCTCGCCATGGCGGCGGCCTGGCTGGTCTGTCTGGGCGGGTGGGTATTCGTGTTCGCAATGCCCGACCTGTATGAGGCGACGGCCAGGGTTTACGTTGACACCCGCTCTGTGTTGGGACCGCTGTTGGACAAGATCACTGTCAGGCAGGATGTCGATTCGCAACTGACCCTCGTGCGCCAGGCATTGCTTGGACGCCCGCAGCTAGAAAGGGTGGCGCGAGAGACAGATCTTGATCTGCGAGCCGAAACCCCTGAGGCGCGCGCGACGTTGATTGAGCAGCTCCGCAGCCGCATCACGATTCAGGGTGGTTCCAGCAACAGCCGCGAAGGCAGCGGCGGTCTGTACGTCATTTCCTATCAGGACCAGAATCGCGAGAAGAGCATCGCGGTGGTCGACAAGCTGCTGAACAGTTTTGTCGAAGAGACTTTGGGTGGTAATCGCCAGGGGTCCGAGACGGCGCAGCGCTTCCTGATGAAGCAGATCGAAGAATACGAAACACGCCTGTCCGAAGCGGAGAGCCGCCTCGCGGACTTCAAGAAGAGGAACGTCGGATTGATGCCCGGTGAACAGACCGGCGACTATTTCTCGCGCCTGCAGAATGAGATCGACGCGGCGAAGAAGGCCGAGTCGTCGCTGGGTGTGGCCCTCAGTCGGCGTGAAGAATTGCAGCGGCAGTTGCGTGGCGAAATACCTTTCCTTGCGACGGGATCGTCATCTTCCGGCGGTTCCAAGGGTGCTGCTGGCGGCAGCAATGACACGTCCACCCGGATCCAGGAAACCCAGGCCCGACTGGACGAATTGCTGCTGCGATTCACTGACAAACATCCGGATGTGGCCGCTACGCGCGAGACGCTCGAGCAACTCAAGGAGCGTCGAAATGCCGAGGTCGAGGCGTTGCGACGGGGTGATCCGTCCGCAATGGCGACCGCAGGCGCAGCATCGAATCCGGTCTATCAGAGCATCCAACTGGCGCTCAATCAGGTGGAAGTCGAGATCGCTGCATTGCGCGGTGAGCTCGGCGAACACAATCGCAAAGTGGGTCAGCTGCGCGGGATGGTCGACACCGTACCGCAGGTCGAGGCCGAGTTCGCGCGCCTCAACCGCGACTATGAAGTCACCCGCGAAGGGTATCGCGAACTCGTCGATCGCCTGCAGAAGGCACGCTTGTCCGAGCGTGCGGATGAAACTGGCGTCGTCAAATTCGAAGTCGTCGATCCGCCGTCGGCCGCATTTAATCCCGTCGCTCCCAACCGGGTGAAACTGCTGGCCGTCGTGCTCGTTGCGGGGCTCGGTCTCGGCGGCGGTCTTGCCTATCTGATGCACCAGTTGCGTCCGGTATTCAACAATGTCCGCTCGCTGGCGGATATCACGGGATTGCCGGTGCTGGGAGCCGTGAGCATGACGTTCGTAGACAGGAAGCGGGCGGAAAGTCGGCTGCGCAGGCTCGCGTTCGGCGGCGCGGGAACGGCGCTCGTCCTCGTGTTCCTTGGTATGGTGCTGTTCCATAGCACCGGGGCGCGGCTCATGCAGCGGATCATGGGCTGAGGAATGACATGAGCCTCGTCGAACTCGCTATCAAGAAAATGCAGGCCGCTGCTCGTGCGGGCGCCCATGCGTCCGCGCTTATCGTCGACCCAGGCCCTAAATCGCAGCTGCCGAATGAAACATGGCGACTGGGGCCTGGTGTAGTAGGTGAGATGGTCCCCACCGGCGTGAGGGGATCTCTCGGCACGGCAGAGCAGCAGCACCGTACTGACAAGATGCTACTGGTCGACCGCCGCGCGCTGCGAGCGGCAGGGCTCATACCGCCGGAGAATCAGGAGCGCGCGCTGGCTGACCAATACCGCCATATCAAGCGCCCGCTGATTGCTGCGGCAACCGGCCGGGGCGGGCAGATGCTGGAGCGTGGTCAGCTGATCATGATGGCAAGCGCCATGCCCGGCGAAGGCAAAACGTTTACATCGATGAATCTTGCCCTGAGCATGGCGATGGAGAAAGACATCTCGGTGCTGCTCGTGGATGCTGACGTTCCCAAGCCCCATATCAGCCGCACATTCGGCGTGGACGCAGAGCCTGGACTTCTGGACGTGCTGCGCGACCCCAGTATCGGCGTAGAGTCCGTCGTCATTCCCACGGACGTACCCAACCTCAGCATCCTGCCCGCGGGCATCCGCTCGGAGACGGCCACTGAGTTGTTGGCCAGCCACCGGATGGAGGAGACGGTCAATCATCTTGCTGCCAGTGATCCGAGGCGCGTGGTGTTGATCGATTCTCCGCCGCTGCTGCTGACCAGCGAGGCCCGGGCGCTGGCGCATTGGGTTGGTCAGATCGTCCTCGTCATTCGTGCGGGATTCACTCCCCAGCAGGCAGTGATGGATGCGATTGCCTTTCTCGGCGATAACAAGTCGATTGGACTCGTCCTCAACCAGAGCAACACCGCAACGCCCGGCTACTATTACGGCTACGGCGACGCGAATATCGCACCGAGCGGATGACGCCGTCCTGGCCGCGGCTAACAGATCAGACCATGGAGAACACGATGTCGTGCGAACTTCGCAATCTGCGCCTGCGCGCTGCAATTGCGTCAACCATGGCGCTTGCAGGCGCCGTGGCAGCTGCGCAGGCCGCACCAGCCGCCACCCAATCCCCTGCCAGAAATGGTGAACTCAGCATCGCTGTGACTGGCGGAGCCAGCTGGTCGGATAACGTAGGGCGTACGCCGAGCGATGAGGAAAGCGGCACGATCGGCCGGGCTGGAGTAGAGCTCGGTTATCAACACCAAAGCCGTCGCATCGACACGAGCGTCGACTTGAATGCCGGGTACGATTACTACTTCGACGATATCTTCGACAACGACGTGGTGGGCGGCGTCGATGCGACGCTGAATCTGGGTATCGTGCCGGAGAGATTTCTCTGGTTCTTCCAGGAGAACTTCGGTCAGATCACCTCCGATCCATTCGCAGCCAGCACACCGGACAATCGTGAGAACGTCAACTATTTCACGACCGGCCCGGATCTCCTTTTCAATTTCGGCAGTGCCACCACCGCTCGGTTGTCCGGCCGGTACTCGGACGCCCAATACGAGGTGGCAGACACCGATGGCCAGCAGTACGGCGGCGCGTTATCGCTCGCGCGCAGACTCTCTGGAACGGCGACTCTGTCACTCAATGTCGAGGGCACACGCTTCGAGTTCGATGATCAGGCACTGAACACGGACTATGACCGTTACCTGGGCTACCTGCGGTACGAGGTGCAGGGAGCGCGGACCGGCCTCGCGGTAGACGCCGGCTATACCACCCTCGACATCGATGGCGAAACGTCCGGCGGATTGCTGGGGCGCGTGACATTGTCCCGGCGTATATCGCCTGCCTCGACGCTCGACTTCAGCATCGGCCAGCAGTTTTCCGATGCCGGCGATCTGTTTCGGGATGGTCAGAATACCGGCGGCGTGAGCCTCGACAGCGCGAGTATCGTGGGAACCGGCGATCCGTTCGAAAGCCGGACCGCATCCATCGGCTACAATTTCAACCGCAACCGAACCGGGTTCGGATTCGACGCGTCGTACGGCAAGGAGACTTATGAGACGTCGTCAGAGTTCGATCGCACGCTTACGACCTATGGCGCTTACTACACCCGCCAGCTGTCGCGAGCCGTGGATATACGCATATTCGCGCAACTCGAGCATGAGAAGTTCGAGACAACGGACTTCGATGACGACGAGTTGCACGCCGGCGCTTACCTGAACTGGGCGCTGGGTCGCACCCTGGCATTGCGTCTGCAGTACGAACGTTTCGACCGCGACAGTTTCGATGCGGGGACTGATTACACCGAGAACCAGGCGTCGCTATTCCTCATCTGGTCACCGCTGAATCGTTCATGACGCCGGGACCCTTACGCAATGCGATGACCGTCGCCGTGGAGGACTACTTCCACGTCGCGGCGCTTTCCGGTGAATAGACAGACCATGCTCGAATGGATCTTCTGGATTCTGTTGCTGTTGGGCGTCTATCCCTACGTCCTCTATCCAATCGTCGTGAAGCTGCTGGGCGGTGTCCTGCAGCGCCGCATCGCTGCGTCGGATGACCATCTTCCGCGGGTAACGGTCATTACGGCTGCCTTCAACGAGGCAGCGCACATCGAAGCAACGGTCCAGAACAAACTGCAGCAGGATTATCCAGCCGAGCTGCTGGACGTCATCGTGGTCTCGGACGAATCCGTGGACAGTACCGACGAGATCGTCGCAGGCATCGCCGCTGAAAGCCCCAGAGTGCGCCTGTTGCGTCAGGTGCCGCGGCAGGGCAAGACATCCGGCCTGAACCTGGCGATGCCCGAAGCACGCGGTGACATCGTCGTGTTTGCCGACGCCAATTCGATCTACCGCCCCGACACGATCCGCCGGCTGGTGCGTAACTTTGCTGATCCGCAAGTCGGCTACGTCACCGGCAAGATGGTCTATGTGAACCCGGATGGTTCGCTGGTCGGCGACGGCTGCAGTGCCTTCATGCGGTACGAGAACGCATTGCGCGCTGCCGAGACCCGGGTTGGAAGCGTCATTGGCGTCGATGGTGGAGTGGATGCCGTGCGTCGCACGCTGTACCGCCCCATGCGTGCCGACCAGCTGCCGGACTTTGTGCTGCCGCTGACGGTCGTGGAGCAGGGGCATCGCGTCGTGTTCGAGCCCGAAGCGAATCTCACCGAAGACACACTGACGACCGAAGGATCCGAGTACCGCATGCGTGTGCGCGTCGCGCTGCGCGCACTCTGGGCACTGTGGGACAAGCGCGGCCTGCTCAATCCGTTCCGCTATGGTCTGTTCGCCTGGCAGCTGTGGTCGCACAAAGTGTTGCGCTATCTGAGCTTCCTGCCCCTCGCCGCAGCGATGGCGATCAACTGGACGCTGCTCGATGCAGGCCCCGTGTATGTGGCCGCCATCGCAGGCCAGATCGTCTTCGCAATCTTCGTTGCCGCGGCACTCATCGGACCACGAGTCATCGGCCAGTCGTCGCTGGGTCGCTATTGTTTCTACTTCGCCCTGCTCAACTGGGCCTCTGCAGTAGCATTCACGCGCTTTCTGCGCGGCCAGAAGCAGGTGCTATGGCAGCCACGGGTGGGATGAATACTCGCGGTGTGATTACGGTCTGAGAATGCCGAAGCCATCTATAAGGCTGCGAAAAGCCTGCGGCGAGCAAGCGGCGGAAAAGCGACCCAGTTCAAAGCGGGTTGCTCGCGGCGTACCGGGCGGCTGCGATAGCACGGCTTGCTCGTAACCGACCTGGTGCACAGCGGCGACTACATCCGCGGATGCATCCCGTCGTGTCCCATGGGGATACGCGAAACTGCGGATCGGCATACCAAGCTTCGACTCGAGCAGCCGTTTGCTCTTCAGAAGCTCCGTCCTGAGTTCGTCAGGCGGTATCAAGGATAGGCTCGCGTGAGATTGGGAATGATCGCCGATCTCGAAACCGGCGTTGCTCAACTCACGGAGCTGTTCCCAGGTCATGGCCCCGTAGGGCCGCATGTCGTTGTCGGTGAGAGCGACGCCCAACGAACGTGAGAGATCCTCGAGCGCTGTGGATCGGGCCGACTCGGTAGCATAGATGAGCTGATCGGCCAGCCGATGCCACATCGCTTCGCGCTCAATCTTGTTCGTCAGATTCACCCGCTGTCCCTCCCATACTCCGCCCAGGTCGAATGTCCCGGACGGACTGCGGTCGAGCAGTGCGCGGATCCGGTCAGGCCAGAGGTGCAACCTTCCGTCAATGAAGCCGGTGGTAACGAAAACCGTCGCCCGGAGATCGAGTTCGCGTAGCACTGGATAGGCGATACGAAAGAAGTCCTCGTAGCCGTCATCGACCGTTACAACCGCGAGCGGGCGACGACTTCCGGTCCGCCGCGAATCGAAGAGCTCGGACAGCGTGAGCACGTCGCAGCGCGCTTTCAGGATGAGCATCTGACTTCTGAATTCATCTGCGCTCATGGTCCGCTCGGCGGCCTTGCGACCGAAACGGTGGTACATGAGTATCCGCGGTTCGCTGCGCGTGAGCAGTCGGACGGCGGGAGAGAGTGCTCTCTTGAGCAGGTAACGGCTCTCGCCGCGGCGCTCGAACTCAGTGACCTTGCCTCGCGTGCGCAGTGAGTTGATCAGCGTTCGACCGGCAGTTTTCCATGAATATGACGCCCATGGATCAAGGGTGATCCCGCGTGCAGCATCCTGAACAGCGGCCATGGGATGCTCATGCATGCGCGCGCGGGCCCTGTTCGAGTAGGTGTTCGCGTACGCGCGGCGACGAATTCGCGAAGAAACTGTATCGGGATGCCGGCGCAGAAAGTTGTCCATGATGCGGAACGCATTGGAGTATCTGCCGCGCCAGTTCCTGGACATCTGGCCCGACCAGATGCGATAGGCGTACGTCGACTGCGGTACGTAGTCGAAGTGATAACGGGCGCTTATGCGCAGCCACAAGTCCCAGTCGATCCCCATCGCGAGCGATTCATCGAAGCCACCCACTTCTTCCAGGCAGCGGCGTCGGACTACCGCCGTGCCGAAAGGGACGAAGTTGCGCAGGAACAGTTCGTGCGTCACCGGTCCGGAGAATTTCTCGGCGATTTCGCCGCCCAGAGAATTTCCGTGCTCGTCGATCGTGTCGGCTGGGCTGTAGACGACCCCCGTGAGCGAAGATTGTTCGAACTTGGGCAGCTGCAGTTCCAGCTTGTTCGGGTACCAGTAGTCGTCGCCGTCGCAAAATCCGATGAATTCGCCGCGCGCCCTACTCACGCCATGATTCTTGGCAGACGTCTGCCCTGCATTGGGTTGCCAGATGTAGGTCAAACGAGGGTCTGACACCCGCGCCACCAGATCGCGGGTGCCGTCGGTCGATCCATCGTCGACGACGAGCAACTCGAGATCCGAGATGGTCTGCCCCAGGACTGAGTCGATCGCTTCCTTGAGATAGTTGCCTGAGTTATAGGTCGCAATGACGACGCTGACGGTGGGAATGGGCATGCAGTGGGCTCAGATGCTTGCTACCCGCCCTGACGAAGGCGGGTCGCGCATGATAACTACAGGACCTGATGGAAACTGCCCGCAGATCACAGTTTTCCCGGGAAGAAGTTAACGCTGCCCATACCGCGGTCTGTGAAAAAGGGGACGTGGAGCGGGGCTCGTCGTACCCGTCTCCTGTGCAACGGCCGTGAGTTCGTCGCAGCGTTGTTCGGCCACGATTCTCATGTTGTGCAGAGCCATTGCCATGCCGGCGGCGGCCCACCAATAGATCTCAAGGAAGTCGTGCCCGAACATGCCGAGTGCGAGCCGCACGAGAACAAAGACCAGTAGGGCGTTGGCCGTGGCCAGCAGCAGGTGCACGTCGCGCAGTTCTGTATCGAACCTGCTGTCAGAATCCGCCGGCCCGGGGCGCGGATGCTTCTCCAAACGTTCAACTACGTTCATCAGCGCTCTGCGCGTGCGAGCGAGTTTGCGCAGTACGACGACAACCAGAGCAATAAAACACAGGAAGCCTTGTATGCCGGTCTCAGAAAGCAATTGCGTATACAGATTGTGAGTGTACTGAGCGTTCCGGTCCCTCTCGGCCTGATAAATGGGAAAGCAGTCCATGCCAATGCCGAGGGGGTTTTCCAGGAACGCGTTGAATGAGTCGGCAAGCAGCGCTTTGCGAGTGATCGATGAGGCACCCTCAGCCTCCTGGCCGGTAAATGACGACATGAAGCGCCCCTTGTACTCCTGTGGCAGAAGTGTGACGGTCACGATCGCCGCGACCATGAGCAGGAAAATCAGCCTCGCTCTCTTTTGATTCGTAAACATTACGATGAGGATCGATGCGGCGATAAACGTCATATAACCGGTGCGCGATGCGGTGAAGATGACGATGTTGATCGCGAAGACAAGCTGTACTGCGACCAGCAATTTGATCCACTTGCGCTGAATCGTTGGATACAGGTACCAGATCCACGGTACGGTGCTCACGGTTTTTCCAGACAGGGAATTGGGGTCGCCGAACATCGTGCCGGCGGTCCCATGCAGACGAGGAACGCCCTGGTTTTCCCAGACCATGTTGCCGGTGATCTTGCCCAGGAATGCTTCCTGACCGACTTTCATGAACGCGAGAAGCAGGGTGAAGAGATGGATTCGCAGCGTGTAAGGTGAGACCACGAACTGTGAAATGAGAACTCCAATGAGGGCGAGTTTTACCGCTCGGTTGAAGAATGCATTCCAGGCGACGTTGAAATTGATCGCTAGTGGCAGACTCAATGTCAGCACCACAAGAAGAATCACGATGCAGCGCGTGATATCCGAGTTGTCCTCGACCTTGCCGCGTCGCGGCTGCAGTGGTGCTCGTTTGGCGGACTGCAATCGCATGATGGCCATTGCAGCGGCGATGGCTGCGAGCAGGAACTCGAAGCGGATCGCCCCTAGTGCTGGAACGCGCAGGCCTACTTCCAGCCACCAGACGAAAATCAGCAGATTGAAGACAACAATCTGTGGAAGGCCGAGTGTCGGATAAGGGGAAGGGGAGCCCGGAGTGCTCGTCGCCGTAATCAAGGCTGCTGTGTCCCGTGGAACCGCTGTCGAGTCTCTTGACGCATCGTCATATGGTACAGGCTGAAATTGATCCGGTAATGTTCGATCTGTGACTGCTTTACCACTCGGTTCGGAACGCCAGGGCTAGAATTCGCACTCAAGGGGTAGCTGCCGGCTATACATGCCCCGTAGGACGTTTGGATTCAGCACCTGGTTCGAACTAGAACATAAGGCGCGTTGAAATCGCAGGTCCCGGTGGGCAGACTTGCCGCGCTTATTCCGCTTGGTAGGACGCATCTTTCACAGGATTGAGATCGTCCGATGCAGCGGATCAGTGACCACCCCGCTTTCGATGCTGCCAACGCTTACCTACACCATCAGCCAGATCACCGACGTGACGTCAGCGCCATGCCTGCCAAGAGCGAGAAGCTGGTTATCCATGCCATGTACAGCATGGATCCGCCGGAGGTAATCGCGCAAATGTTCGGGAAGTGGCCGCAGGGGTATGCGCACGGCGTGCGCGCGCGTCGCAAGAGCGAGTCCTTATGAGTGCAGCGGGCCTGGCGCCGGCGCGGCGTCGAATAATGCACTTCATCGAATCCGCGGGTATCTACGGTGCCGAGAGTGTCATTCTCAATCTCTCGCGTGAGATGCAATCTGACGGCACGTTCGAGCCCGTGATCGGTTGCATCGTTCAGCGCGCGGGCGAGCGCGTCGATCTGGCGAATGTCGGTGCTACTTTCGGCATTGAATCGCATGGAATCAAGATCGCGAACAGCCGCGTGCTTCTCGACTTGCCTGCAGCCGCAAAGCAGATACGTGCTTTGGGTATCGATGCCATCCACTGTCATGGCTACAAGCCTGCAGTTTTCGCCTACCTAATCAGCCGGATGACCGGCGTGAAGATCGTTGCGACTTGCCATTTATGGTTCGTGGACACGTACGCACCATGGAAGATGCGTTTCATGATCGCGATCGAGAAATTTCTGTACAGGCGCTACCCGGCCGTAGTTGCGGTGTCCGAGCACATTCAACGGACCCTCATTGAAAACGGCGTTCGAAGAGAGCGGACTCGGGTGATCAGGAACGGGATTGTCCTGGCCGACTACAAGGCATCGGAATCCGGCGATGCCCAAAGCGGACCTGTTTGCATTCTGAATGTTGCCAGGCTGACCCAACAGAAAGCTCAGACGGATCTCATCGCGGCCGCGGCTCTCGTTTCTGCACGGCTCGACAATGTGAAAGTTTTGATCGTAGGCGAAGGCGAGTTGCGACCCGATCTGGAACAGCAGATCGTAGCGTCAGGACTGTCTGATCGTGTCGACCTGCTCGGGTTTCGGGATGACGTGGGGACCCTGCTGGCGGAGTCGGATATCTTTGTTCTTCCTTCTCTCGACGAGGGCATGCCGATCAGCCTGTTGGAAGCGGTGGCCTGTATGGTGCCGGTGATCGTGACTGCTGTCGGTGATATTCCAAAACTCATCACCGACGGCGAGAGCGGCATCGTCGTCAATGCTCAGGACCCCGCAATGTTGGCCGAGGCTATCTGGAGGCTCGCCACGGACGCTCGTTTGCGCCGACGACTTGCGGAGAATGCCTGGCATCGATTGCAGCACACCTTTTCTAGCAAACACATGTTTGATGCATACGCCGAGGTCTATGCCGTGCTGCTTGGCGAGCCCGACAGGCAGGGCGATCGATCAACCCTCGCGCTCAGTTTGAGTGCTGGTCGGCGATCCGACGCGGACTAGAGCGCGATAGTAAGCCTCGATTTCGTCCATGGATTTTTCCCACGAGAAAAGGCCCGTAGCCTTCTCGCGCGATGCGGCGCCGAGTCTTGCGCGCAGTTCCCTGTCCTCGACGAGCGTTTGCAATGCGCCTGCAAGTGCATCCACGTCGTTAGCGGGCACGGTCATGCCGTTATCGCTGCTTACCAGCTCGCCATTGCCGCCCACCGCGGTGGCGACTACGGGCAGCCCATAAGACATGTATTCCAGGATGGCGTTGGACAATCCCTCGCGATCGGAACAAAGCACGCCGATGTCGATATGCTGCAAGTACGCTCCCACGTTCTTGACGGCACCTTCGAAGTGAACTCGGTCGCCGACGCCGCTATCGCGTGCGAGTGTTTCAAGATCTGTCCGCTGTGATCCCTCTCCGAGCAGCAGTAGTCGTGTCTGCGTGGCTGAGTTCAACCTCGCAAAAGAACGAATGAGCAGGTCGTGGCGTTTGACCGGCGTCAGACTGGCGACGATCCCTATCCAGATGGCATCAGGGTGGGCCGAGAGGACCCCAGGCGCGATAGCCGCGGTACTCGTATCGGGAAACGCGACGCCATTGTAGTGGACCTTGATCTTCTCAAGAGGGGTGCGTTCGCGACGGGAAACGTGTTCCCGGACTTGCTGGCTGTTGGCGACGATGCCTGCAAATTGTCGGTTGACGTATGGCAGTGCCCGGCGGAACAGGTCGTGATACCAGGGCTGATTCTCCCGCCCCAAGCCGACGTCTCTGCGGCTGGAAAGCAATACAGGTCCCGGACGTGCAAAAGCGGCAGTCAGCCACGCCACGAAGATCGAGTCCTCAAAAAATGTCTGCACGATGTCGATGTTTTGCTGCGACAACATGCGGGCCAGTCGGCCGATCACGCCCGGAAAATTGCTTTTGAGGAAACCCCGATAACCGAGCACAGTGCACGGACAGGGCAAAGCGTTCTGCGTCATCCACGGCGATTCCCACAGACAAATGAGCTGTGGCTCGAACGCCTTGCGATCGAGGCGACGAATCATCTCGAGCAACTGCTTCTGGGTGCCTGCGGTGTCGGTACTGATCGTGTCGATGAGGAACGCGATTTTCAGTGTCATGCTTTAAGCCGGGGTCTGATGCCGGGATCGAGTGGCGAAGTATGCCATGCGGCACTGCGACTATCGCCTCGTCTGTCATTTCACTACTGTCAGTTTGTTTGCTACGTCGCCGCTCTTTACATTGTTGCTTCTGTCGTATGGCACCGGCTCGGATGTAAGCTTCCAAGTGTTTGTTATGTCAGTGCGCGGCGTGGCTGGCCTGGCATGTGCACTGGTTGGTTGCGTTGAACGACAGGGAGACTTCCATGATCAGATCAGGATTGTTCGTTGCACTGCTGGGTATTGCATCAGTGACTCAGGCCGCAATGATTCGTTTCGATGTCGAGTTCGGGGTGAATACCTCGCCCGGCTCGCCCACGAATTGGACCGGATCAGGCGCTGTTCCATTGACGATTACTGGATCGTGGACGATGGACAGCGCGACCTTCGGGGTCGCGAACTACGCATTGGGGCAGCTGGCGCCGACGTCAGCGCAAACGCTGACACGCTATTCGGTCGACGGCATCGGCGTCGGTGGCCTGAGTTTTTTTGCCGACGGAGCGTTGCTGTGGGCTGAGGAGTATGCCTTGGGCGAGCTGCGCGGCGACCAGACGTCAATGTTCTCCTATGACTCTGCGCTCGGAATAGCGCAGGGGTCGCGGCAGTTGTCGTTCCTGGATGCTCGCAGCGGTCCCGCGGTCGACGCAGCATTCTTTCAGGGCCTTACCGACCCAGTGTCAGTCCTGCTCATGAACTTCACATCGATGAGTTTTGCGATTCTAGCCGGGGATTGGGGCCGGTTGGCTCTCGCTCCGGCAAGTGTTTCTGTTACAGCGGTGCCAGAGCCAGGCACGTGGGCCCTGCTTGGGTTGGGCCTGGTAGGGCTGCTGGCCGGTTACAAGCGCCGGGCCTGATTCGTTTTTTGCCGGCGAGTTCTTTGTAGCTTGCGGGCTCTCCGCTTCCTGCATGAGGTCCACCATCAAAATGAAGAAGGCGGCCATGAGGCCGCCTTCTTTTTCCCTCGAAGGGCACTTGGTCAGGATGATCAGTTCGCAGAGACATTACTCGGCGCCGCAGGCGTTTTGGACGCACCCGCGCCGATCGTCACGGGGATGCCGCTGCTGTTGACGCTGCCGCTGGAGTCCACCACGTAGATATACGCAGTAGAGCCGGTGCTGAACCCTCCGGCGTTCACGTTTAACGTGATCGAATTGGCCGACCAACTAGTAGGTATTTGAACCTCGCGTACCGTGGATGTGGCGTAGGTGCTCGCATTGCCAATTTCCACACGCGCCCAATTCGAGTCGATGTACACGTTGTCCAGGTAAATGTCGGCGCCACTGTTGGAGCCGCACTCCGATACGCCGTCCATTGCCCAATAGTGGCCGATGCGGATCTGGTTCCAGTGCGAAGAGCCAGTGCGCGTCACAACACCCGTGTGATTGCTGACGAGTTTTCCGTTGACGTACTGCATCACCACGCCGTCAGCAGCACCAGCCGAAGACGAGGCTTTCAGGGCTACCTGGTAATGCTGCCACTGACCATTGCTGAAACTGCCGCCTTCCCACCAGAAGCCGCCGCCACTACCGCCGTTCTCGACACTCAAGCCGGTGCCGTTACACATGACCACGGCATTCGCCTGCATGGTGTCATTCGCACCATATATGCGCCAGGGCTTCCAGTTGCGCGACATGTTGTCCTTCTGCTGCACTCTCACCCACCAGTCCATATAGACGACAGGGAAGTTGCCGTTCTGATTGACGGATAGGTTGTAGGCGCCGCCGGCAGTTGAGAGCTTGACGGATTTGGATCCGCCGCGAGCCTGGGCGGTCGAATACACGGGAATATCGTAGCCTGCCCCATCCTGCCACTGACCGACCACGGCTTTCGCGGTCATGAGCTTCGATCCGCTGTTGCCTGATTCGAAGTTATCGAAGACCAACGGCGCCGCCGTGGACTTCGTGCCGAAGCCGCTGCCCGTTATCGTAACGGAGCTACCGTTCGAGAAGGTGCCCGATGCCTGCGAGACCGAGGGCGCCGCATATGCGTGCGATGCCAGGACAGACGCGACAGCAAGTGCGCACAAGGACTGTAGATGCAGTTTCATTGACCAAACCCTCGATGACTAAATGGAGGCCGATTCCGTGGAAGATGCGGGTGGCGCTCTTTATATCGCCAGAGGCTTTGCAATGCCCCCGGACACTCCCTGAAAACGTACCCCGACATACGCAGAAACATGTGAATCCGACGGGCCAATACTGTCGATACTCCGGCTCATAGGGAAGTCGTCGTTATGCACCGACAGAATCCTACCGGATCGTCGCCTGCATGCGACGAATCCACCGGTCGCGCTGCCGCTTTTACCCACGCCTTATGTAGTCCTCCGACGGCGAATCGTCGCGAGATACAATTGTTGGGCATTCCCGGACAGTATCTTGTGACGCAGTTCACAGCGAGCGTGATACTGCATCACTCTGCTCACGGGGGTCTTTATCTGAATGCCCGGTTCCTTCCGCCGTTGCTCAGCTCATGATTCCGCACGCCCGTCTCATCCCAATTATCGCGATGTCGAAGTGGGGTGGCGGTGGCTTTCCCGGCTGCGGCCACTTTGAGTCTGCAACTTTGATGCGTTACAGAGCTACGCATTTGCAGTCGGGATAAAATGCGCGCCGTGACGGATATGCTGACGAACGGGAACCATCGGGACAGTGAAAACCATGTGGCAAGCGGTATGCGAGTACGTGACATACCCGATTTGGGATCTCTGGGACGGGACCGGACGGTTGCGCGAACTGCAGTCGCTTCGTCGCTCGCAGTACTGGGGGGCTGAGAAGTTGCGGCAGCTGCAGTTGGAGCGCCTGCGTTCCATCACGGGCTATGCGTACCAGCACTGCCGTTTTTACCGCGAGCGCTGGACGAGTCCGCCCCAGCTCCATCGCCCGGAGGATATGGCAAAGATCCCGATCGTTTCAAAAGCCGATGTCAGCGCCCATGTCGCGGATCTTGTTTCATCGGAATTTGCTACTGACAGGTTAGTTGGTGCCAAGACCGGCGGATCGACCGGGGTGGCGCTTCGTGTGTATTTCGACGAGGCATGCCAGAAGGCGCGCAACGCTGCTGCCATGCGCACGGACGGATGGGCGGGTTGGCGGCCAGGTTCGATGGTTGCGGGGTTGTGGGGATCGCCTCCCGTACCGCGCACGCCCAAGGAGAAGATCCGCAACACGTTCCACGATCGCCTGATCTATCTCGACACGATGCGTCTCGACGACCAATCAATGTCCGAGTTCGCAGAAACGATGCGCAGACTGAAGCCTGAAATGTTGTTCGGCCATGCACATTCGCTGTTCATTTTTGCCCAGTTCCTTCAGCAGCGCGACATGCAGGTCCCTGCGGTCGACGGCATCATCTCGACGTCTATGATGCTCATCGATAGCGAGCGCAAGGTCATTGAAGCCGCGTTCGGCGCATCTGTCACGAATCGGTACGGGTGCGAGGAAGTGGGTCTGATAGCGAGCGAATGCGAGGTGCATGGCGGCATGCATCTGAACTCCGAGCACGTCTTCGTCGAGTTCGTGCGTGAGGACGGAATGCCCGCACTGCCCGGCGAGGAAGGCCGGATCGTGGTGACGGACCTGATGAATCGCGGCATGCCGCTTATCCGTTATGCCGTGGGAGACATGGGGGTGCCATCGCAGCGCCAGTGTGAATGTGGTCGAGGGTTGCCGCTCATGGAGCGACTCAGCGGGCGCACGGCTGATTTTCTCAAGCGCCGCGACGGCTCGCGGGTGGCGGGTATATCGCTTGTGGAGAAGACCCTGACCGCTATCTCCGGCATAGGCCAGCTACAGATCGTTCAGGAGAAACTCGATGAGTTCGTTCTGAATGTCGTACCGTCACCGCAATACACCACGGAAACCGGGGAGGAGCTTGAGGCCGTTCTACGAAAGGAATTCGGGGACGATGTGCGTGTCCGCCTGAATCGCATGGAACGCCTGGTGCAGGAGCGGAACAGCAAGTATCGCTTCTCCATCTGCAAGGTATGACCCGGTTCGCCGGCGTCGACCAGGTATCCGGCCGCTTGGAAATTTCCGAGATCGATTCCCTGGAATCGATCGATGCGTTCGAATGGGATGAATTGCTGCGGCAGTCGCCGGATGCCACGGTGTTTCAGCGGCGCGAATGGCTGCAGACATTCGCCCGAGTGTTCCGGTCCTCGGGAAGCGAAATCAGGATCTTGACCGCGCGTCAGGGAACTCGGCTTGTAGGTCTGGCTCCGTTGATGCGAGCGCAGGCAGGCGATCGCACTCGCGACGGTGACTGGTTGATTCTTGGCGACGACTATTCCGACTATCAAACTTTCCTCTCCTGGCAGGGAAGTGCGCGTGTAGTAGATGCGCTCCTGGATGCCATCGAGCGAATGCTGCCGCATGGTGAGTCGATGGCGCTTCACGATGTTCCGCAGTTTTCGGTCCTGGGGCTGTGTCTGGTGGATCGCGCGTCGCGCGACAATCGATTGATACCCGGTAATGTCACCGCATGTCCGACGCTGCGGATACGCTGCAACGCGGCAGGCGTCGATCGTGTGCTCGCTAAACCAGGTCCAGAGCGAAGCGAGCGCAGCCTGAGGCGCACCGGCGACGTGGTGTTCGAGACCTCACAGAACGCTGCGCAAATCCTGGCGTATCTGCCCGGTCTGTATGCCCAGCACATTACGCGTTGGGAGCAGACCTCAAGCCCCAGTCTGTTTCATTCTGCTGCGAATCGACGGTTCTACGAAGGGCTCACCGCGGCATTGGCGCCGGCTGGCGGCATTCACTACTCGCTTCTTCGCTTGGATGGCGTCGTAGTTGCGCAGCATTATGGCCTGCTCTCGGGAGAGAGTCTGCTTTGGTACAAGCCGGCTTTCGACGTTACGCAAAAAAAGCATTCACCCGGCGAGGTGCTGCTCCGGCGGTTGGTTCAGCATGCGCGCGACACGGGACGACACGAGGTTGATTTCACGCGAGGTGATGAGCGGTTCAAGTCGCGTTTTGCCTCTCTTGTGCGATTCAATCGCCACTTTCACTGGCACAGGCGCCGCGGCGCACACGTGATGGCAAGAGTGCGGCGGATGGGGCGCTTCCTCAGAGCCAGAGTGCACCGCGAGGCACCTGCTGACATGAGTTCGCTCGGAGGCGTCTCCGATTCGGCGCGCAGAAGTCTTGTCATGCTGCTCAATGCGAGTCCGGGAACCGTGGCCGCATGGTCGTCAGTCAGGCGGCAAGGTGTGGATGTTCGCGCGGCTGACGTGGCGGATCTGGCGATGATTCAGCACGCAAGAGGCTCAGTGCTGATGGTTGCATGCGATCAGTCGGCTGCCAACGACTTGGATAGTCTGCGTGGGGACCATCCGGCGCGCGAGGCGGCGTTGCTGCCACAACGAGGGTGTCAGGATGAAGATCAAGCGCAGGATTCCCACTGCCAGACCGAAGCAGGTCGAGAGCCCGCAGCCGGGTTGCTGTCATGCGTGTGCGCTCAAGGCAGTCTGATCCAGTATTTCGTGTCGATGCCGGGGGCATCGGACTGTGATGCTCTGTTTGTATCGTGCATGGTGCGGCTCGCCCAGCGCGAACTGAGCCGTCGATGCTGGCATGGGGGTGCGACTGTGCGCTTCGCCCGGGGCAGTAGCGGGGACTTGGTCGTGGAAGAAGTGATGCCCGTCCTGTCTGCAGTCGAGGCGGCGGTCGAATCCGGTGTCGATTTGCCGCTGGTGCTCTGGAGGGTCGCGAGCGGCATGCGCGTTGATGCCCAGTCGCCTGCCAACGCGTGGATCAGATCCTGATGCCACGCTGGAACAGGCGCTTGCGCAGGAGGTAGGCAAGGCTCGGGCGGTCTGCATCGATTTCGGCGATGCGCTTCATCGTTGCCCGGCTCAGCTTTCTGCGTTCACGCATTGCCTTGTTCCATCCGCAAAGACCATCGCGCACGCCGCGGAGCCACCACAGGAAGAAGCCGTCACGGATCGAGTAGATGAACATGGCGCCGAGCTGACGGATCAACAATTTGCATCCGAAAGCGAAGGGCGTATTGCGAGCGACCAGCCACAGCGTGTTGCGCGTGTCGAAGTAATAATTTCGCCAGGATGTTCGTGCCAGGGGCGAGTATGCGTGGATCACGGAAATCGCCGGGTTGTAAACGACATCGTACCCGAGCTCCATGATCCGGAATGCGAGGTCGGGTCCCTCGTGGCTGATGAAGAAGCTCTCTGGATAGTAGCCTGCGGCAGCGGCCACCTGATTGCGAAATGCAACCGCACCTTCGGTGATCTCGTACGTCGCGAACGTAGCGTCCGCAAAACGCTCGACAGGTTTGTGGTGTACCCAGTTCGTGATATTACCGGTGACTGCTTCGATCACCTTGAAACAGATCCCGGCGATCACGGGGTCCTGAAACATCGGCCCGAGCTTCCAGAGCGCCTCGTCGGTGAGCCCGGTGACATCGTCGTCCAGGCATACGACGATCTCGCCAGCGGCTCTGGACATGCCGATGTTCCGTCCACCGGTACCGATGTTGCCCGGTGAGCGTATGAAGGTGACGCTGGGGTAGGTCGCTGCCAGCGACGCAGCTGGTACTTCGGAACAGTTGTCGACGACGATGATCTCGAGGCCGGGATAGCGCAGCTGGCTGAGTTCGCCCAGTAGTAGCGTGAGCGATTCGATCCTGTTGTAGGTGAGCACCACGACTGAAATCGCCGGGGCGGCCGGACTTTCGATGGACTGCATTCGGCTGCTCGGTTATGCGGCTGCGGAGTTCGTAGCGCGGGCGGAGGTCGACTGCGCCGTTTGCCACAGCATGAAGCTCAGGATGGAGAACAGTACCTTGCTGTGCTTCTTCTTGAGGGACACATGCTCATCGCGCAGGCGTCGAATCTCCTCGTAACGGAACACACCTGAGCTCTCCACGGCGGCCTTATTCACCACGCTATCGAAGAACGGCAGCAGCGGACCGCGCAGCCAGCGGCCCATCGGCGCCTCGAATCCCTGCTTTTTGTGATAGATCATGTCGCGTGGCAGCCAGCGTTCTGCGAGCTTCTTCAGCAGATACTTCTGTGTGTTGCCGCGAATCTTGAGATTCGCAGGGATACCTGCCACCAGTTCGACGAGGCGATGATCGAGATAGGGTACGCGCAGTTCGAGCGAGTGCCACATGCTGAGCCTGTCGGACAGCGTGAGGATATCGTCGACCATGTATGTCTGCAGATCCGTGCGCAACGCGCGCTCCAGGATCGAATCGACGGACCCTTCCGTGAACGGACGAATGATGACGTTGTCTGTGGTCGCGCGGTCCACCCGTCGAGCCGCGTCCGGAGTGTAGAGTTGCTGACGCGACTGCCAGGACAGCGTTGCCAGCGAGTCCTGGTAGCGCTGATGCGCGGGAGCTCCTCCAGCGCGAACGAACCGCTTGAGATGATCGATGGCGTCGCTGGAATTGCTCGATTCCGGGAGGCGTTCCACGATCGGACGGATGAGATTGTCGCGCAGCCAGCGTGGGATGCGGGCGTAGCGCTCGCCGAGCATCAGGCCGAGATGACGCCGATATCCGGCGAAGAGTTCATCGCCTCCCAGGCCGGTCATCGCTACCTTTACGTTGCGTCCGGCGATCTGCGAGACGTAGTAGGAGGGCACCACCGAGTCGTCGGCAAACGGTTGGTCGAAAGCGTTGACGATCTCCCAGACTATTTCCTCCAGATTTGGAGTTACATCGATCTCGTGATAGTTGAGCTTGTAGCGCTGGGCAAGTGCGCGAGCGTACTTGCGTTCATCGATAAAGGAGGAGCCAGCATCTTTGAAGCCGACCGTAAATGTCTCAACGGGGCGATCCATCATTTCGGCCATCAACGCGACCATGATGCCGCTGTCGACCCCACCGGACAGGAAGGCACCGACCGGTACGTCGGCGACCAGATGACTTCTGACCGCCGATCTCAGTGCCTGTTCGCAATCGTCGAGCCACTGTGCCTCGCTGCGTGCCGGGGAAGGTACTTGGGGAACGCTCCAGTAACGAGCATGGCGCATCTCGCCGTTCTGGGAGATGGTGACGGTTGTACCTGGCTCGAGCTGGCCAATTTCCGCGTAGATCGTGCGGGGGCACGGGACGTTGGTGTAGGTCAGGTATTCATCCAGGCCCTGCCAGTCCAGCGTCGACCCGACCAGTCCGGTCGCGAGCAGCGCTTTGATCTCCGACCCGAACAGGATGCCGGAGGGCGTGCGCGCGATATACAGCGGCTTGATGCCAAGGCGGTCCCGGGCGAGCAGCAGAGTGTGCTTGCGGAGGTCCCACACCGCGAACGCGAACATGCCGTGAAGATGGCGGGGGAGCTCGGCGCCGTACTCTTCGTACAGATGCACGATGACCTCGGTGTCGCTGTGAGTCTCGAACCGGTGGCCCTTGTCGATCAACTGCTGACGCAGCTCCCGATAATTGTAAATCTCGCCATTGAAGACCACGCAGACAGATCGGTCCTCATTGAAGATTGGTTGCTGCCCGCCTTCCAGGTCGATGATTGCAAGACGACGCATTGCCAGGCCGACTGTGCCGTCGAAGTAATGCCCCGCGCCATCGGGCCCGCGACGGATGATGCTGTCACTCATGGCCAGCAGATTGCGCTCGTGGAGGCGCCCGCTAGTAGACACAAAACCGCAGATTCCGCACATCGTTAAAGTTGCTCGTGGCGCGCAAGATCAACGGGCATTATCGCAGGGAATATGGCCCCAGACTCGTAGATTTGGTCACAGCCCGCCTCCCTGCCGATCGCGTTTGAACTGTCGGATACCGCACTGTTGGGCTATTGGTCAGATGACCGGTTGTCGATGCCATAGGCATCAATCCGGACCTGCGTCACGAAACAGCCGCCGTGCATTGTTGCGTGTGTCTCGTGCCCGGACTTGCAGGCAGCAGTCAGGTACCGGACGCGCTAAACTTGGATTTGAAATCGACGAAATCATCCGACATACGGGCCATTGTTCGGCCCGCGGACACTCACTCCGCGTCTGTCATGGAAATTTCCGATAAAGGTCAGAATGAAGAGCCGACGGCCCAGAGATCCAATGCGCACGCTCAACGATACGGTCTTTCACATCTACAATCGCCTGCTGCAGAAGAACTCCAATCTGGTGTTCTCCCGCGTGCTGTCGACGCCGCCGATGCGTACCACACCCGACGCCGATACGGTTCTGTATTCCCTGCTTGGGAATCGCGACCGCAGGGCGTACATCCTTGCGGCCAAATCGCTGCTGCGCTTCTGCAACAACTTTCGCGTCGTCGTGCAGAACGACGGCTCGATCGATGAGGAAGGCTGCCGGGAGATTGCGCATCACATCAAGGGGGTTGAAATACTGAGCGTTCAGGAGAGCGACGCCCTGATCAAGTCTGCCGCGAACCCGGAGATTTTTGAGTTTCTGCCCGACCTGTTCGCTCCGACGTTGCCGATCAATCACAAGATTCTCAAGTTCAAGCTCCTCAATATTCTTTATCGCTACCGTCACAAGCGCGTGGTGATGATCGATTCCGACATCATCTGCTGCCGATCTCCATCGTTCATTCTGGACTGGATGAAGCGGACGGAACCCTCCTATTTTTATGGCGGCGGTGGTAGCCAGCAGGCCCAGGACTTTCACCGCCTCGGTTTCGATTTCTCGCGCGTGGACATCGCCAACTTCAACTCAGGAGTCATGGGCGTATACAACGACGTCGAGGAGGGTGAGCTGATCCGCATACTCGAGCGGATAAAGCGCGAGTGTCCGTCGCTGATGAGCGGGTGGGAGATCGAGCAGTCGCTCTGGGCAGTGCTGCTCGGAGCAAGACCCAATGCAACCAATCTGGACGCACTTCAGAACGGTTACATTACGAGTGGCTGGAAGACCTATCAGCGGATGAAGGAAAAGGCGATCTTCGTTCACTTCGTGGGTGCTATCAGGTTTCGCAACCTACGATACTTGCGCCTTGCTAGCGATACCTACGGCGAATTGCGGTCATAGAGGGCTTGAGGCCGTCGTGGGCGGGCCGTCCGGCTCGACGGTGTACGTACGCAGAGAATGATCGCGCTGATGCTCATGCGCCACGGCTGGTAGGAACCGTATCGTGCCTGGTGAGGTCCGTGATCACATTTGCGATGTAGTTTGCGGAGTGCAAGGGGCTGGGCTATCTATGCTCCTCGACTGATCAGTTCGGTTTGGCGGGACGCTAGCGGGCAGTCCGGCAGTTCGTTGTATAGGCTAGGCATCAGTGAAGCATCCAACCAACGCATGTGTGCGCTCTCAATCCCTATCATCCGAGCGTGACACTTCGGCGGCGCTGGTCACGGTTGTCATACCAGCCTACAACGTGCAATCGTTGATCGAGGCGACGCTTGACAGTATTTCGCGCCAGATTTATCCGGCGGTCGAAATCATAGTCGTCGATGATGGCTCCACCGATGCTACTGCGCGAGTGGTCCAGGATTACGGTCGCGGCGTCATCCTGCTGCAGCAGCCGAACAGTGGTGGCTGCTCCGGGCCGAGGAATACAGGGCTGCGTCATGCCAGCGGCGAGTTTGTAACATTTTTTGACGCGGATGATCTGATGCGGCCGGAGAAGATCGCCAGCCAAGTCGCATGTTTTCAATCAATCCCCGCTATCGTCGCTTCGTTGACGGACTATCGAAATTTTACTGGCCAGACGCCCGCTCTTCAGACACATTTCCAGACCTGTCCGCTGCTGCTGCGCGAACTGGACCGACACGGACCGGCATCGCCGGTGATCTTGCCGGGGGCGGTGGCGAGGGAAATTCTGCTGGAGGAAAATTTCAATATCTCGAATTCGCCGATGTACCGTACGAATGTGTTGCGCGGACTGGGCGCTTTCGATGAAGAGTTGAAGGCCAGTGAAGACTACGAATTGATATACAGAGTGGCGGGCGCCGGGCCCATCGGTTTTCTTCGGGACGTGGGCTTCGATCGGCGTATGCACGACTCGAATATGAGCAATCGCACGGCTCATATTCTGAAGTACAAAATCCTGAGTCGCGCCAAACTCGCATCCGCCGAGACGGATGACGTCAGGCGAAAGAAGCTGCTGCGAAGTGTAGGTGACTATCACCTGAGTCTGGCGGATTACCAGACCGGCTCGCGCGACCGGGAGTGTCTGGCGCACCTTACGCAGGCGTGGAAACTGGGTGCCGCTTCATTCGGTCAGGCATTGCGTATCTTGACGAAATGGACTCTGGGTCTTGAGCACTAACGGTTGGGTCTCCGAGAAATGGAGCTATGACTGAAGCAGTTCCTGCGGTGTCCGTTTTGATGCCAGCGTTCAACGCCCAGGAGACGCTGCAGGAGTCCGTTGCTTCGGTGCTGGAGCAGACATTCGTTGACCTTGAGCTCATCATCGTCGATGACGGTTCGACGGATGCGACCGGGGACTTGGCTCAGCAACTGGCTAAGGCCGATCGACGGGTTCGCGTGATTCAGCAAAAAAATGCTGGGGTCAGTTCCGCGCGCAACCGGGGGCTGGCAGAAGCGAAAGGCCGGTACATCGCATTGTTGGATGCGGATGATCTTTGGGTCCCCGACAAACTGGAATGTCAGTGGCCTATGGCTGGTGAGCGTACCGTCGTTATCGGTGGAGTCCGCCGGTTTGTTTGCGAAGGCGGCAACCGTACGTGGGGTGGCGAAACACTACCGCCCGAATTCGGCAGAGAGGAAGCTCAGTGGATGGTGATTTCACTGCTGCGATCGACCAGCATGGTATTGATCAACACAATGCTGGCACCGCGTGAGTGGGTCGAACGCGCTGGCGGCTGGAATCCGGGCTTGCGGCTTGCAGAAGACTGGGATCTTTGGCTGCGACTGTCACGGTTGTGCCGATTCGTAGGCATCGCCCGACCTTTGCAGTTATACCGCAAGCACTCTCGCAGTACGACCGCTGGACATACTGCGCGGTTTGCTGCCCAGCAGCAGTTGGCTGTTCTGGATGCTTTTGCCGGGATGATCCACGCCGCCGACATCAATTCGGCCAAGGTGGCGCGGTTGCTTGAAAACAGCCAATCACTGCGGCAAAGCGGCGATAGAGTTTACGCCGCCACGACACTTCTGCGTGCCGCGAGTTACACGAGTGCATGGCGTCAGGCGTCCTTCTACCGCGAAATACTGCGCGTCTCCAACGTGTTTACCAGGGGGTAGTTACGTAGCGCTATGCGGGCGACTGGTAGCCGCGTCTCCCTGACTAGCTCGCTCAGCTGCTTTGACGCGGCTGCATGCCCAGCGATGCCATTATGGCACTCAGGATTCTGCGCTTTTCCTCTTTCGAGAACGCACACAGGAACATCAGAGGAAAGTACACCGCGCTCGCGGTCAGGCCTTCAATCGCAAAAGCGAGGTAGCTGATTGGCTGCTCGCTGCTGTGATAGGCCGCGGCGAGCACGGTCATGATCAGCACGCCTATGGCCGCCGGCCGTGCGAAAGCCATGACAATTTTGCTCAGAGGGATGCCGGTGATCCTGGCCGTCATCGGCACGAACACCAGGACCCGGAAAATAATCAGTGGGATCGCCGTGCCGAGAGCGACGCCAATCAATCCATATGTTTGACCCAGGATCAGGCTGAGCCCCACATTGATTGCTCCTTCGATCATCAGAATGATCGAGAGGTATTTGTGTTTGGCGGCCGCGTACAGCAGCGAGTCGAGCGGTGCCACAGAAAACTCAAAGGATTTAGCCGCTATCAGAATGATGGCCACGGTGGCAGATGTATCGTATCCAGGGCCCATCCAGCGAGTCAGGAAGTTGTGGACGAAGGTGATCAGGGCGCCAGCGGCGAAGACCACAAGGACCACGTTGATTCGCAATAGGATGGAGACGGCTGCATGCGTGTCCTGTGCTCGTCCCTGCGTCAGCATCCGCGTGAGGACCGGCGTCACCGTGTTCGTGGCGCGGTAGAGCAGTTGCAATGTGTAGTCGACGAGTCGCGAGCCGACGCTATAGCGCGTGATCTGTTCGGCGCCGCGCACATGCCCGACTACCAACGGGTCAATGCCAGATCTCGCCTGATCGGCAAGCTGTGCAACGAACGACCATGTGCTGTATCCAAAGAGACTGCGGGCAGTCTGCCGATTCACGAATGATCGGTTGAACGTCAAGTCTGCGAAAAGTGAGCGGGCAATTCGCAAGTGGAGATAGTTGCTCAGAACCGCGGAGGCCGCCCCTATCCACGCGAGAGCCACAATGCCGTAGCCACCACGAATCAGTACAACCGTGGCCCCGGTCTGAAAGGCGAGGGTCAGCACCTGGGCGATGGCCAGGAGATCGTAGCGTGCGCGCGCTTGAATGATTCCGCTTAAGGCATTGAAAGGGAAGTGCAACGCGAGCGTCAGTCCGGTGATCAACACCGCTTGACGAACCGGTGCGATGTCGCCAGCGCGCTCGATGAACAACTGCGCCGCAAACGCCATTCCCACGGCGCACACGGCCACGACAGCGGCGATGGCGAGGTAGATCCATAGAGCAGTGTTGATGACATGGTTAGCGCGTTGGGAGTCGTTCGTTGCCAGAGCGCCTGCTACATTGCGCGTGACGGCGCTCGCCAATCCGACATCCAGCAGGTAGTAGTTGGCGGTAAGGGTACCTATCGCCACCCACAGGCCGTACGAGTGCATGCCCAAATGCGAGATCAGGAAGGGCAGCATCCAGAATGCGACGGCTATGGACAGAACCGTATGAACAACGCGCGCTGCCCCGCTACGAATAAGAGTCTTGCCAGTCGTGCTCACGGTAGGCCTGTCAATCCCGACGAATCAATGCAGGCAGGGTGCTTGCAGGATTGCCAAATGTTTTCAGGCCATGCTTGGCCGTCTTTGTCCAGATTCGCCAGGGGTTGAGATGTACCCCCGCGAGCGCAAGGCTTTGCTGATAGAAGCTCAGGAGTTTCTGGTAGCTAGGTGTCAGTCTTGCCTCGCCCAAGACACGGTAGAGCGCGTTCTCCGCGACTTGCTGGAGTTCGCTGAACTGCGCCTTCGTCAGGATGCCCTTGCCGTAGCGGTGTAGCAGATAGACCCTGTGCATGACTGTCGGGCGGTAGGACCTGATTCGTGCCCAGAGAGAATCGTTGTCGCGGCGGTTGAACGACAGAATCTGGTAGATGAAGCCGAATGAATGCTCTCGGAAGATTTCGAAGCATGCGTCCACGTCTTCGCATGGACTATCTTCAATAAAGAAAGGATCCCGCCGCCGGACCTCCGAGGAACGATACAGCACACAGGTGGGCGAGCCGAGAAATCCTTCTGGGTTCTTCAGATACAGATAGACAGCTTCCTTACCGTCAAAGATGCCGCTCTTGCGGAAGGGGGTACTTACGTGGCCCAACTGCTCCCCATACAGAGAGTAGGCACCCACGACCGCTACCTTGGGGTCGGATTCCGCGCACGCCACCATCTTTTCCAGACAATCTGGAAGGATCCAGTCATCAGCCTGGACCATCTTGCAGTACTTGCTGTCATCGGATAGCTGGCGCAGTGCGCGATTGTAATTGGGTACTTGGCCAACGAACTCCGTCGCCTTGATGAAGCGTATGCGAGGGTCGCGGTCGGCATACTGCTGAGCAATCTCACCTGAGCGATCGGTGCTGCAGTTGTCGAGCAGCACGTATTCCCAGTTCTGGTAGGTCTGTGCCAGCACCGACTCAATACATTCGGCGAGGTATTCCTCAGAGTTGTAGAACGGCGTCACTACGGTGACGAGAGGCGTGGCAATCGTGGTCATGGATGTTGATCGGCGGGAAGGGGTCATGCCGGCTCGGCACAGGAATCATCCATGGGTATATGCGCAAGCGTGAGCAAATTGTCGATATCTGCTGATGCAGCTGACTTTCGCTGATTGCATTCGTTGCGCAGATGCTCTGCCACGTCGTTGGGATGAGTAGCGAGGTCGGCTACGAGTTTGGTGAGTCCGGAGTGGGTAAAGTCCTCAACCGAGCAGCAATACTCCAGCTGGTGAATGGACTCCATGTGTGCTCGGACTTTTCGACTGTACGACACGGCGATCGTCGGGGTGCTGGCCAGGTGCGCGAGTATTACGCCATGGAGCCTGGAGGCAATGACGATATCCAATTGACGCATGAATTCCAGATGCTCATCGACAGACAACATCGGAACCAGCTGGACGGGGGCGGGTTGGCTTGATGATGCGCTGCCCGTCTGCTTCAGTATTTCGTTCGCGACACGTCTATCGGGCTCATCAGTACAGAACAGTCGGACCTGGTGGCCCCGAGCCACACATGTGCGGACGAACTCGATGAGCTCTGCCTGGTAACGGTCGAACAGAGCAGGATTGGCAGTTGGCCAGCTTCCCTCGCGAGCAAAGGCAATCGGGCTCACGCCGATCGTTAACGCTGCCGGGGTGGGTGATGGCCAGGAACGCTTCCAACCGGACGCCATCAGGAACGCCAGATCTGCCGTCATCCGGGATTCCGACGTCGGGCTGATCTTTCGTGTCAACAATAGGCTGCCTTCATCTCTAACAGTGACTGACGCAGCGTTGCGCAGCACAGTTCGTACCAAAGATAGCGAACGGTTTGAATCCAGCTCGCAAACGCCGACGCCAGCAACAAAGAATTGTCGGTTGAACAGCCTGGCGAGCTTGCTCCACTTCGCCAAGCTGTACGGATGGCCCCACGGTCCGCCGAACTCCTCGTCGAATTGCCCCCCGCCGGCAACTATCAGCGAGGTGCTGGCGCGAACGGTGCCGATCGCCTGTCTCAGATGAGTGAGTTCGTGGCGAGAGACGTGCAGAGCGCGTCGTGCGGCGCGAGCTAGATTCCAGGCGGACCGAAGCACCGACGAGCGCTTGATCGTGGCTTTGATCCGTGCCCCAACCGAGACAGCCCGCGGGGATTCACTCTGCTCGAGTGCACTCTGTCCAGACCCGGCAGCGCCGCCGTTGGCGGGGGGTGAGTAATAGAACGCGCGCGGCGTCAATGTGAGGTTCACGCTCGGCCAGCCATGAATGCTGGAGAAGCGCCGGGGATCCAGTGTGACGCCGACGATTGCAGCCTCCGGGACTCGCTGTTGCAGATGACGGATGAGTCCTTCGAGGATCGTTGCATCTCCGAGATTGGACCCCGTATACGGGCTTATCAGGCCGAATTGTATTCGGTGACCAGTGCTACCCATTGGCTTACGGCAGCACGCGGACCGACGGAATTGGCAGTACGAACTGGCCGCCCCATTCGCGGATATAACTGCATTGGGCGATGATTTCCTCTGCCAGATTCCACGGCAGGAGTAACAGGTAATCCGGTCGGGCGGTTTTGATTGCTTCCGGATCCAGGATGGGGATATGTGTCCCTGGCGTGTACTTGCCTTTCTTATGCGGATTGCGATCGACTGTGAAGTCGATGAAGTCAGTCCGAATACCGCAGTAATTGAGCAGCGTGTTGCCCTTGCCCGGTGCGCCGTATCCGACTACGGTTTTTCCGGCGCGCTTGGCCTCGATCAGGAACTCCAGAATCTTGCGCTTGGTCTCTTTCACCTGTTCGCCAAATCCCAGGTACGTATGCACCTTGTCGAAGCCTTCAGCCAGTTCGCCGGAACGCAAGTCCGTCACGCGATCTGATACCGGTTTTGTTGTGTCACTGGTGTGCCGTCCGTAGATGCGCAGCGAGCCGCCATGGGTCGGCAACTCCTCGACGTCAAACAGAGTCAGGCCATGTGCAGCGAAAACCTTCTCCACGGTAAAGAACGAGAGGTAGCTGAAGTGTTCGTGGTAGATCGTGTCGAACTGGTTGAGCTTCATCAGCTGGTAGAGGTGCGGAAATTCCATTGTGATGACGCCTTGCGGCGCCAGCAGGAGCTTCATGCCGGCGACGAAGTCGTTGAGATCCGGAACATGCGCCAGAACGTTGTTGCCAAGCAGCAGGTCCGCGGGCCCGAACTCGGCGGCTACCTCACGTGCGGTTTGCTGGCCAAAGAATTTCACCACGCTCTGAATGCCTTTTTCGGCGGCTGCCTGGGCCACGTTGGCCGCAGGCTCAATGCCCAATACCGGTACGTTGCGCGCTTTGAAATGCTGCAGCAGATAGCCGTCGTTGCTGGCGATTTCCATGACGCGGTTGCCGCTGCCGAGGCCGAAGCGATCGATCATCAGTTCGGCATAGCGTTTGGCATGAGCGACCCAACTGTCCGAATAGGATGAGAAGTACGCGTACTCCGCGCTGAAGATTTCACCCGGCGCCACGAATTCCTCCAGCTGCACCAGGAAACACGACTCACACACATAGGCGTGCAGGGGATAGAACGGCTCCATCGAGTTGAGCTGCTCCGGGGTGATATGCGTCTGACACAGCGGCGACATGCCCAGGTCGACGAAGGTCGTGCTCAACTGCGCGGAACAGAAACGACAGGGGCGTTTCTGTTGACTCTCTTGCGCTTCTTTGGCCTCAGTGGTTGTCGTGGTTGGGGCGGCGGACATGGGATCTCCAGAGGATCAGATCAGGATTGCAATGGTTGCATTCCCGGTATGGCCGTTGATGGTACCGGATTCACAATTGAAGAAGGCCTGACGGGATTGCAGCGCAGGCAGTGTGGGTGGCTGGCTACTGCTCTGAAAATCGCACGGATAGTGCCAGAGCGGAACAGGCTGAGGCGCAATTTGCGCCTCAGCCGGCGCGGATGAATTCCGCGCCGGCTGAAGAGGATGGTCAGGAAGTTGTTAAGGCAGGGCTTGTGGCGTGCAGTTCTTGAGCGACACGCTGAAGCCAGGGGAGTAGTCGTACGTTTCGATCATCGCGCCGTTTTCCGGCGACGTCAGGCTGATTGTGTGAGTCTCGCCTGGGCCCAACCATGTCTCGCGCCATACGTTGGTGCCGCGCTCCCATTCGATGATGAGGACGATGCCCGATTCCGCGGTCACTTCGCATCCGTTTGCCCAGGTTCCCATATAGGGGTACAGCAGCTCCCCGGAGCCCGAGTACACTGTTCTGGACTGATCGCCTGAGCGATTGTTGCTGGAGTAAGCGGCCCACGATGGCCATGAGACCACGGCCGCAACCCAATCGTCGTCGGTGCAGCCCGTCAGGTCGCAGCGCCAGAATGCCGGCACCGAGTGCACGATGTCACGCGGCTCGCCCGGAGGCGGCGGGTCCGGCAGGGCGATCTGGTAGGTGAACGCAGCGCCACTCTGAACGCTTAGAACTTCGTTCGCTGCCAAGCCTGAGACCTCGTAGTAGTCCCCGGTGCTGATAGTCGTCAGCAGATAGTGGCTGCTCCCGTTGGGCTGACCTGCATAAACACTGGCCGTGCCGCTGTTAACCCAGATCATGGCGCCATTGGCAAGGCTGGCTGGCAGATAAACCGGTGCAGAGGCCGAGTAGCCCAGACGCTGGTTGAGAGCGGCGGCCGATTCCGGCCAGACGAGGGCATGATTGGTATCCGTGGGGCCCCACGGGCACGGTGTGCTGGTGCAGCTCCAGGTCACGAGCTGGGATACGGGGCCAACAGGGCCAGGATCGTTGGGGTCCGTTGGATCTGTCGGGTCGGTCGGATCTGTCGGATCTGTCGGATCCGTTGGTCCTCCCGGTCCCGTTTCCCCAGGCTCCGGAAGAGTGATCTGGTAGGTAAAGTCGGCGCCTGACTGGACACTTACGACTTCCCCTGCCGCGAGGCCGGCAATCTCGTAGGTGCCACCGGCGCTGATCGTAGCGAGGGCGTAGTGAGCACTCCCCTCGGGAAGGCCGGCATATGCGGTTGCCGTTCCGCTCAGCACTTTCACCGTCGCGCCGTTTGCAGCGCTGCTAGGCAGGTACACCGCCTTGGATGCGCTGTAACCGAGGCGATTTGCAGTAGCTGCAGCTGACTCCGGCCATACGAGGGCGTGGCCAATATCCGTCGGGCCCCATGGGCAAGGGCTGCCCGTGCATGACCAAGTCACAAACTGTGAGGTCGAGCCGACGGGGTCGGTGGGATTCCCTGGCTCTGACGGGTCTTCCGGTTGCTCCGGCACTGACCATGCGATCTCGAAGGTAAAGGCGGATCCGCTCTGCACGCTGATCACTTCCCCAGTCGCTATGGTGGGCACCACATAGGAGCCGCCAGCAGTAATCGTGGTGAGTGAGTAGTGAGAGTTCGCTCCCGGAGTGCCGGCATAGACGGTTGCTGTGCCACTCGACACGTTAATGGTCGTGCCAGTGGCTACGTTGCTGGGCAGATAGACGCCCTTGGAAACGCTGTATCCAAGGCGCTGGCTGATCGTCTCAACGGTATCAGGCCATACGAGCGCGTGCGCGACGTCCGTGGGGCCCCAAGGGCAAGGTGTCCCGGTGCAGGACCACGTTACGAACTCCGACGTACCCGATTCGGCGTGACTCGGAGAGACGACGAGCCAAGACGCCCCAAAGAGCAGGGGGATCAGATACGACGTTCTAGGGTTCAATCGTTTTTTCATGGCTTCTTTAAACAAGTCCGACTAGCGATCATCAAATTTCGTTCAAACTGTACGAGCATTAAGCAAATTGCATGCCTTACCGCTCAAAGGCGCGATTTCCCGCGTTTTTCTCGCTGCGCCAGACGCTTCGTGTAAAGAAAGCCGACGCATTGATGGCTGGTGTCGCGAGGCAAGCAACGCAGGAGCCCGGCAGATGCAGAGGTGTGCTGGTGCGGATCATCGCAGTAAATCCAACGAGGCCAGAATGGATACTTGCAGCGCAAAGCGCTTGGTAGTCGCTGCTGCGTGTGGGGCGCTTGTCGCCGCTGTCGCGATCGCCGGAATCATCGCGCATCAGCGTCGTTCTTTCGTGGGGAGGGATCACGATTTGGTCCTCAGCTCATCGCGTGTGCCAACAGCGTTTCCTCTGAGCGTCAGCCCGGGGCAGCGCTACTTGAGAGATGCCCAGGGGAAGCCCTTTCTTCTGCATGGGGATACAGCATGGTCGCTGCTTGCAGATCTGAGTCGCGAGGAAGTCGACGTCTATCTCGCGGATCGACGCGCCCGGGGATTCAACACAATCGTAGTGAATTTGTTGGAGCACCGCTTTGCGCGCAAGGCTCCGGCCAATGTGTATGGCGACCAACCGTTTTCCCAGCCTGGCCGCTTCGATCTTCCAAATGAGGCTTATTTTGCCCAGGCGGATTGGGTGCTGTCGCGCGCACGAGATCTGGGCTTTCTCGTTCTTCTGACACCCGCCTATACCGGTTGGCATGGAGAGGAGGAGGGGTGGTGGAAAGAAATGGTCGCAGCAGGAGGCGAAGCGCTGTATGCGTACGGGAAATTTCTAGGTGCCCGCTATCAGCACTTCGATAACATCGTGTGGCTTGATGGGGGCGACTACGATCCCCCTGACAAGGATCTTGTTCGGCAGATCATTCGGGGAATAAAAGAAGTTGCACCCGGGCAGCTGCACTCCGTCCATCCGGCACCGGAGACGGCTGCCGCTGACTTCTGGAGCTCAGAGCCATGGCTCGACCTGATTCCCGTCTACACCTATCGGTCCGTCTGCCAGGGTGTCCGGCGCGCATTGACCGACAAGCAAATGCGCCCGGTCTTTCTGCTCGAAAGCACTTACGAGAATGAGCATGGCGGTAGCGGCGCGGTCGTGCGCTCGCAAGCGTACGAGGCGCTGCTGTGTGGTGCTGCCGGAACGATCTACGGGAACAATCCGATCTGGCACTTCAATCATCCGGGTATTTACAAGGCTCAGGGGAACTGGTGGAAGAACCTAGGCAGTCCAGGCGCCCAGAGCATGACTCATCTGTACAACCTCTTCAGCGGACTGTCGTGGTGGGAGTTGCATCCCGATGAACAAGGTGTATTGGTGCACGGGAAGGATGCAGGCGCCGTCGCTGCAAGTACTCGTGATGGCGCACTGACTGTCATTTACGTGTCGGGGCGGCGTAGCGTCGAACTAGATCTGAGTGGCCTCTTGGATCTCGCCGTGGATGCGTCGTGGTTCGATCCTGCAAGCGGCGCGGAAGTGGACGTCGCAGGCTCACCTCTCGCTCGAAAGAAACAGGTACTGCGCACGCCCGGATCCAATGCCGGCGGTGACGACGATTGGGTGCTCGTGCTCGGAAACCCAACCGATTGATACAGGTGTCGACTTTGACGACACACGGTCACAAGTTAGCGACCGTCTCCAACTTGGACAAACGTGCAATGGGTCCATATTCCGCCTAAATGGGCGGGTATAATTCCGGCCGGATTTGGATTCGAGGAATCTGGCATGAAAGTTTTTGTGACGGGCGTCAACGGCTACATCGGCGCCGTCCTCGCTCCTTACCTAATGGAGCGAGGGTTGTCGGTTCTTGGGCTGGATGCTGGCTACTATCGCGACGGCTGGCTTTACAGCGACAACCGCCACCTGGCGTTCAGCCCGCAGACCATCAACAAGGATCTGCGCAACATCACCGAACAGGACCTGGAGGGCTGCGACGCCGTCGCTCACCTGGCAGAGCTGTCGAATGATCCGCTCGGTCAGAACAATCCGCAGGTGACGCACGCGATCAATCACAAAGGCTCAGTGGCCCTTGCGGAGAAGGCACGCGCAGTTGGCATCAAGCGCTTCGTCTATACCTCTTCGTGCAGCGTGTATGGCGCCGGCACCGGCGAGTTTCTGGACGAAACGGCGAAAGTGAATCCGCAGACCGCATATGCGGAGTGCAAGGTTCTCGTCGAGCGCGACGTGGGGCAGATGACGGGCGCCGACTTCTGTCCGGTGTTCCTGCGCAACGCGACGGCCTACGGCCCTTCACCCCGCATGCGCTTCGATATCGTGATCAACGATCTCTCGGCACTCGCCTGGACGACCAAGCGCATCGCGATGATCAGTGATGGCAGCCCGTGGCGTCCGGTGGTGCACGTGGAAGACATCTGCGAAGCCATTTATCGGTCGCTCGTTGCTCCGGAAGACGCTGTGCGCGGCAAGGTGTTCAACGTCGGCCAGAATTCCGACAACTATCGGGTGCGCGAACTCGCGCAGATCGTCGCGGCTGAATTCCCCGGCTGCGAAATTTCAGTTGGCCCACCGAGTGCCGACAATCGCAGCTACCGCGTCAGTTTCGATCGCATCAGCACTGAGTTGCCGGGTTTCAAGTGTCGCTATACGGCCAAGGATGGCGCGCGCCAATTGCATGAGATCTTCGAGCGGATCCAGATGTCCGACGACACCTATAAATTCCGCGCGTTCACCCGCCTGAAGCAGCTCAACTACCTGCAGTCGACGAACCAGATCGACGGCGATTTCTACTGGCGGTGAAATGCGGTTCGAGAAGCTCACGATCGCCGGTGCAATGCTGGTGCACATAGATCCGCGGCCGGACGATCGGGGTTTCTTCGCGCGAACTTTCTGCACTCAGGAATTTGCCGCACAGGGTTTACCCACCGCGGCAGTTCAATCGAGCATTTCATACAACGTGAAGCGCGGCACCGTGCGCGGCATGCATTTTCAATGGCCGCCGTCGCAGGAGGGCAAGCTGGTGCGTTGCCTGCGAGGAAGCCTGTTCGACGTGCTGCTGGACCTGCGTCCGGATTCGCCGAGTTATCTGCGGCACCAGGGCGTGCGTCTCGATGAGGACAATCGCGCCGCCGTCTTCATTCCAGCGGGTATCGCCCATGGTTTTCAGACCCTGGCCGATAGCACGGAAGTGCTCTACCAGATGACCGACTTCTATGCGCCAGAACTGCAGACGGGTTTTCGCTGGAACGATCCACAGTTCGGCATCGCCTGGCCGCTCGAGGACATCGTGATTTCGGATCGCGACGCGCACTGTCCGGATTTCAACCGATCGGCGTATGAATCGGAGTACGCGCGGCGTGCGGCGCAACCGCGAGACCGGGTATGAGTATCCCGGCAGGCACTGGCGCAGAGCTGCACGCCTTTGCGACGCGGCTCTACCCGATCTGCCGCAGCATTACGGGCAATGGCGTACGCGAGACGCTGCGATTGATCGGCGAGCGCATTCCCCTGGAAATGCAGGAGGTCCGCTCCGGCAGCAAAGTCTTCGATTGGGAAGTGCCACTCGAATGGAATATCGACGAGGCCTATGTGCGCGACGGCGACGGGCGCAAGGTCGTGGATTTCGGCGCCCACAATCTGCATCTCGTCAGTTATTCCGAGCCGGTGGCGCAACAGATGACGCTTGCCGACTTGCGCCCCAACCTGCACGTCCATCGGCACAATCCTGACTGGATTCCGTATCGCACCAGTTACTATCGGCGCAGCTGGGGTTTCTGCCTGCGTGGCCGCGACAGCGATCGACTGCGTGAAGGAAAGTATGACGTCCGGATCGCGAGCAGCCTGCAGCCGGGATCGCTGACTTACGGCGAATTTGTTCTGCCCGGCCGCAGCCGCGAAGAAGTGCTGTTGTTCACCCATATCTGCCATCCGTCGCTGGCCAATGACAACGCCAGCGGCATGGCGATTGCGACCTGGCTGGGCGCCTGGCTTGGATCCCAGCCGCGGCGTTACAGTTATCGCATCGTGTTCGCTCCCGGCACGATTGGTTCGCTTTGCTGGCTCAAGCGCAATGAGAAGCGGCTGAGCAGGGTGCGGCATGGTCTGGTGCTGGGTCTGCTGGGTGATAGTGCGCCCTTGACGTACAAGCGTAGTCGCCGCGGCGATGCCGAGATCGACCGGATCGCGCAATACGCGCTCGCGACACTGGATCCGCAGGCGCGCAGTATTCCCTTCGAGCCTTACGGCTACGACGAAAGGCAGCTTTGTTCGCCAGGATTCAATCTGCCGGTGGGCCGGCTGACGCGGTCGGTCAACGACGGCTACGCGCAGTACCACAGTTCAGCGGACGATCTGGCCTTGATCAGCCACCAGCAGCTCGAGGCAAGTTTCCACGCTTGCCAGCGTATCTGCGAGATCATCGAGGCCGACCGCCGCTACATCAACCTGAGTCCCTGGGGTGAGCCGCGACTGGGTAAGCGGGGTCTATACGGAGCGGTGGGCGGCAACAGCCCGGCGATGCGCGAGCACGCCATGCTCTGGCTGCTCAATCAGTCGGACGGCGCGAGTTCGGTGCTGGATATCGCGCAGCGCTCGGACCGGCCTTTCGATATGTTATCGCAGGCGGCAACGGAGCTGGAGAAAGCCGGTCTGTTCCGCGAAGTGCGCAACGCTGCCAGCGGGACGACTGAGTTTCGGAAAGTGGTTTCACGCGCAAAGCCTCGCAAGAGCAAGGCGAAGCAACGGAGAAAAAGACAATGAAGGTCGTATTGTTCTGCGGCGGATTGGGAACGCGATTGCGCGAGCATTCCGACACCATTCCAAAGCCGCTGGTGAACATCGGCTACCGGCCGATCATATGGCACCTCATGCGGTACTACGCGCACTACGGCCACAAGGATTTCATTCTGTGTCTTGGGTATCGCGGTGATCTGATCCGCGACTACTTCGTGAACTACCAGGAGACGATGACCAACGACTTTACGCTGCATGTAAAGGAGCGACGCGTCGAACTGCATTCGACCGACCTCGACGACTGGCGCATCACATTCGTCGACACGGGGTTGCACAGCAACATCGGGCAACGCCTCCTGCGCGTGAAGTCCTACCTGCAGGGCGAAGACACGTTCCTTGCCAACTACGCCGATGGGCTGTCGGATCTGCCGCTCGACAAGGTGATCGAGCAGTCCAGGGCCAGGAATGCCGTCGCCACTTTCGCTTCCGTCAGGAGCGGTCAGAGCTTCCATGCTGTGCAGAGCGACGGCGACGGCGTCGTGACCCGCATGGGCGCGATGCCGGAACAGCAGTTGTGGATCAACGGCGGATACTTCGTCCTGCGCAAGGAGATCTTCGATCACATCGAGGAGGGCGATGAATTGGTGGAGAAGCCATTCGCCCGGCTGATCGAGAAGCGAAAACTTTCCGCGTTTCAGTGGGATGGTTTCTGGCAGTGCATGGACACATTCAAGGACAAGATCAGTTTCGACCGCATGGAAGCCAGGGGCCGGTGCCCGTGGATGGTGTGGCAGCGCCATCCGGCCGCGGCGCGGTAACGGAAGGATTGCCGCGTGTTGTCACTGATTCCCAATCTGAGCGGTTCTCGCACATTGCGAGTCTTGTGCATCGGTGCGCATTGCGACGATGTCGAGATAGGCTGCGGCGGTACGGTGCGCTCGCTGCAAAAGCGCGGGCATGACGTCATCATCGACTGGGCGCTGCTCAGCGGCGACGAGTTGAGAATGGCGGAATCGCGCAAGGCGATGGCGATGCTGGTGAAGCCGAAAGCGCGCGGCGAACTGGTCTTCGGCGACTTCATCGATGGGCGTTTCCCCGCCGAGTATCTGCGCATCAAGGAATTCTTCGAGTCGCTGAAGCGTTTGCCGCGTCCTGACATCATTTTCTGTCACGAGCGCGACGACCGGCACCAGGATCACCGCATCGTCAACGAAATGGTCTGGAACACTTTCCGTGACCATATCGTGCTGGAGTACGAGATACCGAAATGGGACGGCGGCTTGAGTCAGCCGAATGTCTACGTGCCGGTCAGCGTCAAGGATGCCGAGACGAAGGTGAAAGCGCTGCTGCAAGCGCATCGCAGCCAGGTGCAGCGCGACTGGTTCACGGCTGAGACGTTCATGGCGTTGCTGCGCTTGCGCGGCATTGAATGCCGCTCCGAGAGCGGCCTGGCGGAGGCTTTTCATGGCCGGAAAATACGGTTCTCTGGATTCTGAAACGTCGCCCCGCAAGCTCGGTGGCGATCGTTTCGACAATGGACGCGCACTGAGCGCGAAGGCGCACCATCTCATCCCGGGCGGTGCGCATACCTATGCGAAAGGAGACGATCAGTTTCCCGAGCAGGCTCCCGGCTTCATCCAGCGCGGCAAGGGTTGCCATGTGTGGGACCTCGACGGCAACGAGTTCATCGAGTACGGCATGGGATTGCGGGCGGTCACGCTGGGCCACGCGTTTCGACCGGTGATCGACGCTGCGGCAGAGCAGATGCAGTTCGGTGCCAATTTCACGCGTCCTGCGCCGATCGAAGTGGAATGCGCAGAGCGGTTCCTGGAATTGATACCGACCGCCGACATGGTCAAGTTCGGCAAGCACGGCTCAGATGCACTGGACGCCGCCGTGCGGTTGTCGCGCGCGCACACCGGGCGTGACTTCATCGGCATCTGCAGCGATCACCCATTTTTCTCCGTCTCGGACTGGTTCATTGGCGCGACGCCGATGCCGGGAGGAATCCCGCAGTGGGTGCGTTCGCATACCGTTGGCTTTCACTACAACGATCTGAAGAGTGTTGCCGGGATGTTCGACCAGCACCCTGGGCAGATTGCCTGTGTGATTCTGGAAGCTGCGCGACTCGAAGAGCCGCAGGAAGGTTTCCTGCAATCGCTGAAGGACCTGTGCCATCGCAATGGGGCGCTCCTGGTGTTCGACGAGATGATCACGGGTTTCCGCTGGCACAAGTCGGGTGCGCAGCACGTTTACGGAGTGACGCCGGACCTCTCCAGCTTCGGCAAGGCGATTGCGAACGGATTCTCGCTGTCGGCTCTGGCGGGTAAGCGTGAAGTCATGCGACTGGGTGGCTATGACCACGATCGCGAGCGTGTTTTCTTGCTCTCGACCACGCATGGTGCCGAGACGCACGCATTGGCGGCTGGCATTGCGACCATGACGACCTATCGCGACGAGGACGTCGTGGGCCACTTGTATCGTCAAGGCAGGAAATTGCGCGAGGGAGTGAGTGCCGCTGCACGCGAGGCGGGCGTCGAGCGTCAGGTGCAGTGCCTGGGGCGGGATTGCGCCGTGCTGTTCACTACCAAGGATGGTGAAGGCAAGCCCAGCCAGGAGTTTCGTGCACTGTTCCTGCAAGAGATGATTCGGCGCGGCGTGCTGGCGCCATCGTTTGTCGTGAGCTATTCGCACACGGATGCCGATATTCAGCACACGATCGAGGCTGCGGCCGAAGCGCTGCGCGTTTATCGCAAGGCGCTCGATGGCAATGTGCACGACTATCTCAAGGGTCGGCCAGTGAAGCCTGTGTTCAGGCCCTATGGCTGATTGGCGTCGGCTGCGCTTACAGCCGATGCTGTGCGTGTAAAAGAAGGTCTGGCAAGGTACTGAAACAGCTTGTCTTTCTAAATCCGGTACGCCGCGTGCTCGCGTTCCCTGCCGTGCCGTTGTGGACGTTGGACCGACGGCCATTCGTTATGGCAATTGGCTACACCAGCGAGGAAGATAGGTTTCCCATGAGTTCCGAGGTGACGTTTCCCATGACACGGACGGAGTTACACCGACGTATCGGTGAAGAGGCCAGGATGGCCGTCAACCCTCAACCGGTCGGTCAAGTGGACCGCCATCAGGCGACAGGTCCCTTGCGCAACGCATTTACGATCGATGTCGAGGACTACTTCCAGGTTTCGGCGCTGGCATCCGCGATCTCGCGGGACTCATGGAGCTCGCGCGAATCACGAGTCGGCGCCAGCACGGACCGCTTGCTGGCGATGCTTGAAGAGCGCGGCATTCACGGCACGTTCTTCGTGCTGGGGTGCGTTGCCGATCGAACACCGGAGATCGTGCGACGCATTGCCGCGGGTGGACATGAAATCGGCTGTCATGGCTATTCCCACCAACTGATCTACAAGCAGACGCCCGAGGTCTTCCGCGAAGAAACGATTCGCGCCAAGAAACTGCTGGAAGACCTGGTAGGACAGTCCGTGCTCGGTTACCGCGCCGCCAGTTTCTCCATCACGCCGCGGTCGCGCTGGGCGCTCGATACGTTGATCGAGGCCGGCTTTCAGTACGACTCATCGATCTTTCCGGTGCGTCACGATCGCTATGGAATGCCTGGCGCGTCGCGTGCTCCTGGCTTAGTCGATTCTCCGAGTCGTGGCCAGATCGCGGAATTTCCAATGTCGACTGCACTGATCGGGGGTATGCCGGTGCCGGTTTCAGGGGGGGGCTATTTCCGGCTGCTGCCTTACTGGTTCATTCGATCCGGGCTGCGCAGCATCAATGCGCGGGATGGATTGCCGTTCACGTTCTATTTGCCTCCGTGGGAGATCGATGCAGATCAGCCGCGGGTCAAAGTGGGGCTGGTTTCGCGCTTCAGGCATTACACGAATCTGAACAAGTGCGAGCGCCGACTGCGAAGGCTGCTGGGCGAGTTCGAGTTCACGACCATGCGGAATGTATTGCGCGAGCGCGGATTGCTCCCCGTCTGAAAAATTCACGCAAGGCAAACGAAAAGGCCCCGCGATGCGGGGCCTTTTCATTTCTGCTTCCGCAGTACGGACATCAACGTTGCTTGAAATCTTCCGGCGTCAGCTGATGCCGGGCGAGCAGCTTGTAGAAATCCGTGCGATTACGTTTCGCGAGGCGCGCGGCCTGGCTGACGTTGCCGCCGGTAATCTGCAGGATCTGTGACAGGTAGGTGCGGGTGAAATCGTCGCGCGCCTCGTCGAAAGAGGGCAGGCGGGTTGGGCCGCCGCCGAGGGCGGCCTGCACGAGTTCGGCGCTCATGATCGGGCTGGTGGCCAATGCCACGTTCTGACGGACCACGTTTTCCAGCTGGCGGACATTACCCGGCCAGTCGGCGCTGACCAGGACCTCGACTGCTTCCGGCGCGTAGATGTGGCGAGGCAGACTGGTTTCCTGCGCGACTTTTTCGAGGAAGTGCGAGACCAGCAGCGGGATGTCTTCGCGACGCTTGTTGAGCGAAGGCATTTCTATGTGGACGACGTTGAGGCGGTAATAAAGGTCTTCGCGGAAGTGGCCGCCCATGATGAGCTGCTTCAGATCGCGATGAGTTGCGGAAATGATCCGCACGTTGACGGTGATGGCGTCGGTGCTGCCGACCGGACGCACCTGATTTTCCTGCAGCACTCGCAGCAGCTTTACTTGCAGGCGCATCGGCATGTCGCCGATTTCGTCGAGCATCAGCGTGCCGCCGTCAGCGGCCTGGAACAGCCCACGGTGTTCGCGGATCGCGCCGGTGAAGGCCCCTTTGACGTGACCGAACAGTTCGCTCTCGAGCAGGTTCTCCGCCATCGCGCTGCAGTTGATCGCGACGAAGGGGCGGTTGCGGCGGGGGCTCGCCTTGTGGATTGCACGCGCGAGCAGCTCTTTGCCCGTTCCGCTGTCGCCCGTAATCATGACGCGCGCATCGGTGCCCGCAACCATATGGGCCTGAGCGAGGCGTTCTTCCATCACGGCGCTGCGAGTGACAATCTCGCTGCGCCAGTCTTCCGTCGTGTCCGCAAATCCGGAAACCTTGAGGGCCTTCTGCACCTGATCGAGCAATTCCTGCTTGTCTACCGGCTTGGTGAGGAAGGCGAACGCGCCGCTTTGCGTAGCCTGCACTGCATCGGGAATCGTGCCGTGTGCGGTGAGGATGATCACTCGCAGCCCGGGAGCACGCGTCTGGATTTCTTTCAGCAGGCCGATGCCATCCATCTGGTCCATGCGCAGATCAGTCAACACCAGATCGGGGCGTACGCGGGCGAGCGCAGCCAGTGCTGATGACGCGCTTTCAACGGCTTCGACGTCGTAGTTTTCCGCGCGCAGTCGGATCGTGAGCAGCCGCAGCAGCCCCGGATCGTCGTCAACGACTAGTAGACGGGCTTTGCGTTTCACTGTTTGCGAGGTCGCGATTGCCAGGGGGCGAGGTACTGCGTTCACTGAGATCTTTCTCGATTTCCTTGATGGCTTCCAGCTTCTGCTGGGTCTCGGCCAGGGCACGACGCAATCGAGCATTTTCTTCGAGTTGCGCCTGGACTCGTCTGTCCGAGTTTGCCTGTGAGCGGCCGCGATCGTCGAGTGTCGCTAGCAACCGACGATTCTCGGCTTCCAGCCTGAGTCTGGCATTGGTCTCGTAGATCAGCACCAATGCCAATGTACGCTCGGCGTGTGTCATTCGTTCCGGCGTTGCCAACAGCGTTTCAAGCAGCTTCTTGCCTTCGGCGGGTTTCGATGCCGGGTGATCCGGCGTTACGAGGGCGGACGCGTAGCGCAGGGTGCTCGCAGTTGTCGGTGCGCGCGTGTACTCGCGCTCGGCTTCATAAAACACGTCTGCCTGCCGCGCCGGGTCGGTGCTTGCGAGGCCATTCATGGTGTCGAGGTAGGGGCTGAGCGTGTCTTCGCTCGCCTGAGCAACGACGACAGGCGTCTGGGGTGCCGGGCGTAGCGCAGGAATCTCGCAGCCCGCTGCGAATGTGCAGGCGATGCCGATCGCGGCCCAGCGGCCGCCGCGGCTGATTGTCCCTGTCGAAAAAAAATTGCGACGACTGCTATTCATTATCCGTTGTCGACTTGTCCTGTCGCATTCGATGTCAGGTGTACTCACGCGGTCGTGCCTTCGAGCACGGGCGCCAATGGCAGGCGGACGCGGAAATGCGCGCCCGGGAATACCCCGTCGACGATTTCGATGGATCCGCCGTGCGCCTGCACGAACTCGTTGACGACCGAGAGTCCGATTCCGGTTCCTTTCAAATGTCCCGCTATCGGCGTCCGTCCCGAATAGAACGCCTGGAAGATCGCGCTGCGTTCGTCGACGGAAATCCCCGGTCCCGTATCGCCCACATCCAGTACGAGCAGATCAGCGTCCGCCTTCGCATGGATGTAGATGTTACCGCCGCGCGGGCTGTATTTGAGCGCATTCGACAGGAGATTATCCAGGATCAATTTGAGTTTGGCCCGATCCGCTCGCAGTTCGATGTCCTGGACTTTCAATTCCAGATGCAGACGTTGCGCCAGCAACGTGAGTTGGTGCGTTTCCAGCACCGACTTGACCAACGGTCGCAGACGGAATTCGCTGATCTCGAGCCCGGTATGCCGGGCCTGCCAGGCACTGAACGACAGCAGATTCTCGATGAGCTGCTGCAACTTGATGCCGTTGTCGCGCAGGATCGTCGCGACCTCGC
The DNA here is from genome assembly GCF_036520495.1 of Povalibacter sp. Lineage (GTDB taxonomy): Bacteria > Pseudomonadota > Gammaproteobacteria > Steroidobacterales > Steroidobacteraceae > Steroidobacter. The sequence goes on from NZ_DATDJO010000064.1 coordinate 46,004, forward strand.
GTTGGCTGCTGTCGAGTTCTCCGACCGCGCCATCCATCAACAGTTCAGTACCTTCGCGGATATTGGCCAACGGCGTCTTGAGTTCATGCGACATGTGACGCAGGAAGCGATTGCGTTCTTGCGCGATCTCCAGCAGGCGCATGCGCAGCCATTCGAGCTGCCGACCCAGGTCGGTCAAGTCCGTCGGGCCGCGCACGGCGATGGCTTTGGAGAAGGTTCCCTTGCCCAGCTGGCTGATGGCCTGGTCGATCTGCCGGATCGGGCGCATCAGCAGGAAGGTGAATATGGCCACCAGCAACGCAGTCAGCAGGATCAGTCCGGCTGACAGCCAGAACAGATAGCGTTCGGTTTCGGCGGTCGACGCCTGCATGCGTTGCAGGCCGGTTTCGATCTGTTCGCCCGTGGCATTGGAAAGCTCAAAGGTGGCCTGCCACATCGGCGGGATCGCATCGACGGCTTCGCGCACCGTTTCCGGCGCGGCGGGTGTCATGGACAGCAGGGCGCGGTCGATGCGACGCAGGCCGGCGCGCAGTTCCTGGATGTGCGTCTGTCGCACCGGGTCGTCGGCAACGCTTTCGATGCTGGTCAGCGTAACCAGCAGCCGTTCGCGGCTATCGCGGTACACCTGCAGGAGGGCAGGATCGTTCAACACCTGATACAGCTTGGCGCCGCGCTCCATCGACGCCAGCTGTTGATAAAGCTGTTGCGAGTAATGGGTTGCTTCGACGCCGCTGCGAACCAGGCTGGCGCTTTCTTCGGAGAGGTTGCGGACTTTGGCCGCGCCGATGACGACGGCGAGCAGCAGGGGTGCCGAAACCAGCGCAAAACCGGTCAGCATCAGGCTGTTCAGCGACTTGGGGCGGGGAAAGCGCATAGCCGGATTCTAGTCCGGGAAGGCGGCGAGCGGCGGGTGCTTATGGCCCGACAATGAAGAAATACCCGCCGATCAGCCGCTGCGTGGTTGGCCCTCGTCGAAATCATGCATGGCCCGATAGCCCGGGCCGATGCGTGGCAACTACTCGTTGTTCTTCTGTAGCTCAGGTTCCGCCAGCAAGCGTTTTTCCCAGGCGAGTTGCGACCGAACGATGATGGACAGGTCGTCGAACTGCGGTACCCAGCCCAGCACTTCACGGACGCGTTGGGCCTTGGCGACGAGACTGGGCGGATCGCCGGCACGACGTGGCATTTCGATGACCTTGATCGGCTGGCCGTGCTGACTGTTCACAGTCGAAATGACCTCACGCACGCTGTAGCCATGACCGTAGCCGCAATTCAGGGTGCGCGACGCGCCGCCGGCGCGCAGGTAGTCCAGCGCCCGCAAATGAGCGCTGGCGAGATCTTCGACATGGATGTAGTCGCGCACACCCGTGCCGTCGTTCGTTGGATAATCGGTGCCAAAGACCGACAGATGCGGACGTTTGCCGATCGCCGTCTCGCAGGCGACCTTCGTCAGCAGCGTGCCGTTGATGGTGGACTGTCCGATACGGCCGCCGGGATCGCTGCCTGCGACATTGAAGTAACGCAGGACGACGTATCGCAATGCGCATGCAGCAGCGAGATCGCGCAGCATCCATTCACTCATCAGTTTGGAGGAGCCGTACGGATTGATGGGCTGGGTCGGGCTGTCTTCGGAGGCCACACCGCCGTCCGGAATGCCATAGACGGCTGCCGTTGATGAGAAGACGAAGTGTTTGACGCCCACGGCCTCGCAGCACTGCAGAAGGCTGCGGGTCGAGCAGGTGTTATTGCCATAGTACTTGAGGGGATTCGACACGGACTCCGGCACGATGGTGTGCGCTGCGAAGTGCATGACGGTGTCGATCCCGTGCTCGCGCAGCAGGCGGGACACCAGTTCACGGTCGCCCGTGTCGCCAACAACCAACGATCCGCTCAGCACGGCCGAACGAAACCCCGTGGAAAGATTGTCGAGCACTACGACGCGTTCGCCGCGTTCGCCGAGCTGACGTACGACGTGGCTGCCGATATAGCCGGCGCCGCCGGTTACCAGAATGGTCATGGATGAACTGCCGTCCGAAAGGTTGGAGACACGAAGTAATACCAGACTAAGGTGGCTATGATGAGCGCTGCAGATCAATGACTTGTTGAACGATCTCTCAATCCTGCGACTCCAGTCGCTGCCGACTGACACCGATACCGCCGATGCCGCGCCCCGATCCACATCCCTACGACCGATTGACACCGGACGCCATCATTGCCGCAGTCGAGTCGCTCGGGCATATCTCCGACCGGCGCATTCTCGCTCTCAACAGCTATGAAAATCGCGTCTACCAGGTCGGCATCGAGGACGGCTCGCCCATCATCGTGAAGTTCTACCGCCCCGGGCGCTGGACCACCGAGGCGATCCACGAAGAGCACGGTTTTGCGCTCGAACTGGCCGCTGCCGAAATTCCGGTCGTGCCGCCGCAGGTGCGTGACGGCAAAACGCTCTTCACGTACGAAAGTTTCCGCTTCGCGCTATTCGAGCGGCGGGGTGGTCGCTGGCCCGAGCTGGGCTCGCGCACCGAACGCGAATGGATGGGGCGTTTTCTTGGCCGCATGCACATGGTCGCTCGCCGCCAGCGCTTTCGTCACCGCGGCCGGATCAATATCCAGACGCTCGGCATCGATTCGCGCAACTATCTGCTCGATCAGAACTGGATTCCGCCGCATCTGGAGTCTGCCTACGATTCATTGACCAACGATCTGCTCGATCACATCGAGAACGCCTTCGAGGACGCTCGCGGCATGGCCGAAATACGCCTGCACGGCGATTGTCATCGCGGCAATGTGCTGTGGACGGACGAGGGTCCGCATTTCGTCGATCTCGACGACTGCATCACCGGCCCCGCCATCCAGGACCTATGGATGCTGATCGCAGGCAACCGCGCCGAGATGAGCGAGCAGCTGGCGCAACTGCTGGAGGGGTATGCGCACTTCGCCAATTTCGATACCCGCGAACTGGTGCTGGTCGAGAGCCTGCGTACCCTGCGGATGATTCATTATTCCGCCTGGCTTGCCCGCCGCTGGACCGATCCCGCCTTTCCGCAGGCCTTCCCCTGGTTCCAGGAGCCGCGCTACTGGGAAACCCACGTGCTGCAGCTGCGTGAGCAGCTGGATGCAATTGCGGAGGGACCGTTGGCGCTGTAGTGGAGAGTCGGTCGATTCCAACCCGGCGGTGGCTTGTGCTAGCGTCCCGGCCGAACCTTGAACAGTTCATGGATGCACTCAGAACATCATGACCGAGTTTCGCGCTGCGCATCATTCCCTGGCCCTTGCGGCGCTTCTTGGCCTGGCTGGTTGCGGTGGCGGTGGTGGCGGCGGCGATAACAATCCTCCACCTGCCGCTCAGCCGACGGTCACTTTCACTGCCAATCCAACGTCGATCAATCCGGGCCAGTCATCGACCCTGTCCTGGTCGAGCACCAATACGACGGCTTGCACGGCTTCGGATGGCTGGTCGGGAAGCAGGGCGCCTTCAGGATCGGAGCAGGTCGCGCCGACAACCACGACGACTTTCACGGTGACGTGCAGCGGCAGCGGTGGGGCTATTTCGCAATCGGCCATCGTCACGGTAGTCAATTCGCCGCCTACCGTGACGCTCACCGCAACTCCGACCGTCGTGACAGCCGGAGGCATGTCCACCCTGAACTGGTCGAGTACCAATGCGACGACCTGCGCCGCATCCACGGGCTGGTCCGGAACGAAGTCCGTGACTGGAACGGAACAAGTGGGGCCACTGTCGGCAACGACCACCTATACGCTCGAATGCACGGGCACGGGCGGCACCACTTCGCGATCGGCGACGGTCACCGTGAGTACGGCTGGCAATGTCATTGTGAGTGGTCGAATCGAATTCCAGCGACCGCCGTTCAATGCGATCAATCAAGGCCTGAACCTGGATGCGCCGGTCGTTTCACCAGCACGCCAGGTCGTTGTCGAGGCGATCAACCCTACGACGCGCGCACGTGTAGGCGCCGCAACGGTGACTGATACCAGCGGAGACTATTCAATCGAGGTTCCACAGAATACGAGCATGCTGATCAGCGCTCGCGCGGAAATGGTTAGCGGTACTTCGGCGCCGACGTGGAATTTCAAGGTTCTGAACAATACGAATAACCGCTTGTATGTGCTGGACGGCTCCGCATTCGATAGCGGCACGGCCAACAGCACGCGCGATCTGCTGGCGCCTACGGGTTGGAACGGAACGACCTACAATACGACACGGGCTGCTGCGCCTTTCGCGATTCTCGATTCGGTCTACCGTACGAAAGAGCTCATTCTCAGTGCGGCGCCTGGCACCACGTTCCCTGCGCTCAATCTCTATTGGAGTCCGACCAACCGCACAGCAGATGGCTGCACCACCGATGGCAATATTGGCACGACGTTCTACACGTCGGGTGCATCCGCGCTGGATTCCGATAACTGCACGCCTGCAGTCGAGTTGCCTGCCGGGATCTACATTCTCGGCGACTATGCGGGCGGCAACGGCGACACGGATGAATTCGACCAGCACGTGATCGCGCACGAGTTCGGTCACTATGTCGAAGACCGATTCGCCAGATCCGACTCCATCGGCGGCACTCACGGGCCCGATGACCGGCTCGACCTGCGCGTGGCATTCGGTGAGGGCTGGGGCAATGCATTTTCCGCGATGACTTTGAACGATCCGGTCTATCGTGATTCGAGCAGAGGTATCACCTTCGATACCGGGTTCAATCTCGAATCCGACAGCACGACTGCCGAAGGCTGGTTTTCCGAAGCATCGATCGGCGAGATTCTGTGGGATCTGTTCGATTCCGTGAACGACGGGGCCGACATGATTTCGCTCGGCTTCACACCGCTCTACAGCGTGATGACCGGCGCGCAGCGAACCACGGATGCGATGACCAGCATCTATTCCTTCGCCTCGGGTCTGCGGGCGACTTCCGGTGCAACGCAACGGGCAGGTATCAACGGCTTGCTGGCCGGCGAGTCGATTTCGTCCGCAGCCGATGCTTTCGGCAGCGGGGAATCAAATGACGGCGGCAACGCCATGGCGCTGCCCATTTACACGGACATTGCGCGCAATCAGCCGCTGAACGTCTGCAGCAACGGTGCTGAGGATGGCAGTAACGAGCTGGGGTCCCGTCGGTTCCTGCGACTGACGCTGCCGTCCGCCGCGGTGCTGAGCATCACGGTGCAGGGGGCGGTCGGCCCCGGGGCGCCGGTCAACAGCCAGCCGGCCAGCGATCCGGACATCTACATCTACAATCAGGGTCGGCTGATCGATGCCGGCGTAACGACGACCACTCAACCGGGCTCGTCGGAGATGATTCAGCAGCGATCGTACCCTGCCGGCGTGAACATCCTTGAGGTTCATGACTGGATCGGCGGCGCGCTGCCTCATTGCATGACAGTTTCGATAGCCGGATGACCATGATCGCGGCATCACAGCGAGAGATGAGCGGGGGCACGATGAATTACGCACGACTTGTTGGTTGCATCGCCGCTTTGGCGCTACTCAGCGCCTGCGGCTCGGATCCCGAGGCTCCCGTGGCGGCGGCGCCGGTAGCGGAAACCGCCCCCGTCGAAGCGACCCCTGCGCTCATGGCGGCCGATCCGACCGAAAAAATGGCCCGGGCCGTCGGCAACGGCAAACCGGGTGCAGCGGTCGACATCAAGTACGAATTCGTCTCGCGACCGGAACCGGGCAAGCCGGTGCAACTCGACGTGGCCCTGATTCCCAGTGCCGGCGTCGATTCCATGACAGCGAAGTTCAGCGGCATGGAGGGCATTACGCTGGCAGGCGACCTGGCGGTCGAGTACGCCAACGTGCAGGCCAGGGAGCCGTACAAACATTCGGTTTCGGTCCTGGCCGACACTGCCGGGGTCTTCTACATCACTGTTTCCGTTGACACAGTGATCAGCGGGGCGACCCTGGGCCGCACCTTCGCCATTCCCTTTGTGGCAGGCTCAGGGCAGATCATCCAGCAGAAGACCAGTGTGCCGGTGACGGATGCCACCGGTCAGCCGGTCGAGCCCATGGAGGCGCAGGAAACGACGCGCTAAGCGCGTCGCGATCGTCGGATGCCCCAAATGGAGGCTTGCGGGCCGGGCGTAAGGGCCCGCCGGAGGGCCGAAGCAGGGTTGACGCTTGCGGGACCGGCGTCGCCCCCCTGATGCTCAGCCGGTTCTTCCTATACCATGCGCGACCTTTTTCCCTTGCGCCGCGCCCATGTCCATTTCAACGCTCCGTAATATTGCGATCATTGCCCACGTCGACCATGGCAAGACCACGCTGGTCGACAAGCTCCTGCAGCAATCCGGCACGTTCGACGCGCGCAAGGCTCCATCCGAACGGGTGATGGACTCGGGGGCACTGGAGCGCGAGCGCGGTATCACCATTCTGGCCAAGAACACCGCCGTTCGCTGGCGCGACTATCGCATCAACATCGTCGACACCCCGGGACACGCGGACTTCGGCGGCGAAGTCGAGCGCGTACTGTCGATGGTCGACTGCGTGCTGCTGCTGGTCGATGCGGTCGATGGACCGATGCCGCAGACGCGCTTCGTGACTCAGAAAGCCTTCTCTCATGGCCTGCGTCCCATCGTCGTCATCAACAAGATCGACCGCGATGAAGCCCGTCCGAGCTGGGTGCTGGATCAGACCTTCGACCTGTTCGACAAACTCGGCGCCAACGAGCAGCAGCTCGATTTCCCGGTCGTGTACGCCTCTGCGCTGCGCGGCTTCGCCGGCAACGATCCGAAAGATCTCGCCGAGGACATGACACCGCTGTTCGAAGCGATCGTGAAGCATTGTCCGCCGCCGGAAGTCGACGAAGAGGGTCCGCTGCAGTTGCAGGTCAGCCAGCTCGACTATTCGAACTACGTCGGCGCCATCGGCATCGGACGCATCAAGCGCGGCAAGATCCGTCGCAACAGTCCTGTGGTCGTGGTGGATCGCGAAGGCAAGGTCCGCAACGAACGCATCATCCAGGTCATGGGCTTTCTCGGTCTCGATCGAGTCGAAGTGGATGAGGCCGGTGCGGGCGACATCGTGGCTTTCGCGGGTATCGAGCGTCCCGAGATCTCCGACACGATTTGCGATCCGTCCAAGCCCGAGGCATTGCCGACGCTGGTCGTCGATGAGCCAACCATCAACATGACGTTCGAGGTCAATACCTCGCCGTTCTGCGGCAAGGAAGGCAAGTACGTCACCAGCCGTCAGATCCGCGAGCGCCTCTCGCGCGAAATTCTGCACAACGTGGCGCTGCGCGTCGAAGACACAGAAAACCCGGACAAATTCCGGGTCTTTGGCCGCGGCGAACTGCACCTGGGCGTGTTGCTGGAAAACATGCGCCGCGAAGGCTACGAGCTGGCGGTCTCGCGACCGCGTGCAGTGATCAAGGAGATCGATGGGCAGGCCTGCGAGCCGTACGAAACACTCGCGGTCGATCTCGATGACACGTCACAGGGCGCAGTCATGCAGGCACTGGGCGAGCGTGGCGCGCAGCTCACCGGAATGCACGCCGACGGCAAGGGCCGCGTGCGTCTCGACTACACGATTCCGTCGCGTGGTCTGATCGGCTTCCAGACCGACTTCCGTACCCTGACGTCCGGCACCGGCATGATGCATCACATCTTCGATCACTTTGCGCCGGTCCTTGATCGGGAGATCGGGCAGCGTCAGAACGGCGTGCTGATTGCGAACTCACAGGGCAAGGCGCTGGCCTATGCACTGTTCAGCCTGCAGGAACGCGGCAAGCTGATGATCGGCCATGGCGATGAAGTGTACGAAGGTCAGGTCATCGGCATTCACAGCCGCGACAACGACCTGGTCGTGAATCCGCTGAAGGGCAAGAAGCTGACGAACATGCGTGCCTCCGGCAAGGACGAGAACGTCGTGCTGGTACCGCCTATCCGCTACACGCTGGAACAGGCGATGGAGTTCATCGGCGACGACGAACTGGTCGAGGTCACCCCGATGGCGATCCGCCTGCGCAAGCGCTTCCTGAAGGAACACGAGCGCAAGCGCACCGGCAAGTCGGCGGAAGAAGCCGACGAGTAAATCGCGCAGATTGCTTTAGAAAGAGAAACTACATACGGCCCCACATTGAAAAGGGGTCGTATGTGGTTGTCACGGTTGGATTTATTACCTTCCGTGCTGGCGCCGCCGTCCTCGTGGCCAGCGCTCTGAATCCTCAGAATGTCGCGATAACCCCCCGTCGCGATTGCAAAAAATGTCTTGCTTTCACATAAAACGCGAGCCAATTCACACTTGGGTCGCGCTGGCCGACCTACGATCTGCGACCTGACTGCGATAGCGTCCAGTGGCGGGCTGCGAGCCTGGCCGCCACACCTCTGGTCAGGATGCAGGCTGGCCGCTGCGTCAAACAAAAAGCCGGAAGAGCAAGACGATGCATCGACTGCTGGAAAAGCAGATCCGCGAAGCGACCCGACCGGATGGGGAAGTCGACTTCGGCAAGCTATTGTCGATCGTCGAAGCTGTCTACGCGCATGCCGATGAAGAGCGCCGCGGCATCGTGCGTTCGATGCAGCTCATGTCGGACGAAGCCACAGCGCTGACGCGCGAGCTTCGTGAGAGCACCTCCAGCCAGCTGCAATCCGTCCTCGATCACGTCAAGGACGTCATCATCACCGCTGACGAGGCCGGTCACGTCGCCTCGATCAATGCGACGGGACAGCGGGTCTTCGGGCATGGCGAAGCAGATGTGCTTGGCCGACCGCTCAGCTTCCTGCTGCCGCAGCTTGCAACCGAAGAGTCGTTGTCGGCGCAGCTCGATGCCCTGGCCGCGCGCCTGGATGACACGCAGGTCGATCTCGCCCAGCACGAAACCCTCGGCCTGCATTCCAGCGGCAGCTACTTCTCCGCTGAACTGGCTGTCAGCAAGACGCGGCTCAGTCGCAATCAGATGTTCGTCGTCTGTCTGCGCGACACCAGCGATCGCAAGGCGGCCGATGCGGCGTTGCGCGAGAGCGAGGCGCGCTATCGAACTCTGGTCGAGCACGCGCCCGAGATCATCGTGGTCGTCGATGCCGATCTGAATCGTCTGATCGACGTGAACGAGAACGCGATCCGCTTCTTCCGCATGGATCGCGAGGCGCTGCTGGCCATCGAGCCGGGCGCGTTGAGTCCGCAGTTCCAGCCCGACGGCTCGGAGTCCGCGAACTCGAGCCGGGCCAATCTCGAGCGCACGATCGCTGGCGAAGCGCCGGTCCTCGAATGGGTTTTCCGCGATGCGTTCGGCACCGACATTCCCTGCGAGGTGCGCTGGGTTTCGCTGCCGTCCTCCACTCGCAGACTGGTTCGCGGCAGCATCACCGACATCACCGAACGCAAGCGCAACGAACTGCTGGCGGCCGGTGAACGTCGGGTCTTCGAGCGGCTCGCGGCAAACGTCGATCTGCGAGTGACGCTGCAGGCGATCACCGACGTGGTGGAGCGGGTGGCACCCGACAGCCTCTGCGCCATCCGGCTGCTCGACGACGATCGTGTCCACCTGCGCTTGTGTACGGCGCCGAATCTGCCGGCCGTCTATGCGCAAGCGACGGACGAAGTGGAAGTCGCGGCACGCAATGGATCGTGTGCGGCGGCGGTGTACCTGCAGCGTCAGGTGATCGTCGCGGATATCGCTCGCGATGCACTGTGGGAAAACAGCCGCGACATCGCGATCGGCGCCGGCCTGCGAGCCTGCTGGTCGACGCTCATCTATGCATCGGATGGCCGTACGTTCGGCACGCTCGCCATGTATTTCCGTGCGCCTGCCAGTCCGATACGGCGCGATTTCGAGTTGATGTCGCGCATGACGCAGCTCGCGGGCATCGCCATCGAGCGGCGCATGTCCGAGACAGCGCTGCGTGCGAGCGAGGGTCGTTATCGGCGACTGTTCGACAACGTCATGGAGGGCGTCTACAGCTCGACGGTGGAAGGGCGTTTCGTCTCGGTGAATCCGGCGCTGGCGCAGATGGTCGGGCTGACGTCGCCCAGCGAACTGCTGTCGCTGCCGACCGAAACGATCTATCACGACCCGCTCGAGCGCGCCGTCATTCTTGCGGCGCTGGAGCACGACGGCGAAGTGCGCAATGCCGAGTTCCGCTTGCGTCGCGTCGACGGTTCGACCCTGACAGTGATCGAAAGCGCCCGCGCGGTGCGCGACGAGAATGGCCGGCTGACGGGCTACGAAGGCACGATCTTCGACATCAGCGAGCGCAAGCGGGCAGAGACCGCGATGTTCCAGGAAAAGGAAAAGGCGCAGGTCACGCTGCAATCCATCGGCGATGCCGTGATCACGACGGATGCGGAGGGACGCGTCGAGTACCTGAACCCCGTCGCCGAAGATCTGACCGGGTGGCAGCTGCACGAGGTCGGAGGCAAGCCGCTGGGTGAAGTCGTGGCCATTCTCAATGAGGCCACTCGTGAACGACTCGAGAACCCGGCGTCGCGGGCATTACGCGAAGACCGTGTCATCGCCGTGGCCGATCAGACCGTGCTGGTCAATCGTCGCGGCCAGGAGATTGCGATCCAGGATTCGGCGGCGCCGATTCGCGATCGCAGCGGACAGATCATCGGTGCGGTCATGGTGTTCCGCGACGTCAGCAAGGAACGGCGTTTGCGGCGCGCGCTGGCTTACCAGGCCAGCCATGATGCGTTGACCGGATTGATCAATCGCCGCGAGTTCGAGAACCGGCTCAACGAGGCGCTGCTGACCGCGCGTGCCGACAGCGACACCACGCACGTGCTGCTGTACGTGGATCTCGATCAGTTCAAGCTCGTGAACGACACCTGCGGACACCAGGCGGGCGATCGGTTGCTGAAGCAGATCACGGGTCTGCTGCAGACGCGTGTGCGGACGGGCGATACGATCGCGCGCCTTGGCGGCGACGAGTTCGGTGTGCTGCTGCAGGACTGCAACGGTGAACGCGCCGAGAAGATCGCCGATACGCTGCGTCAGGCCATCCGCGAGTATCGGTTCGAGTGGCTGGACGGAGCGATGAACGTCGGCGCCAGCATCGGCATCGTGGAAATCAACAGCACCAGCGAAAGCATTGCCAGCGTCATGAGCGCGGCCGACGTTGCGTGCTACGCCGCCAAGGATTCCGGCCGCAACCGGGTCCACACATATCAATCGAGTACGGCGCCCGAACGTCACCGCGAGATGCAGTGGGTCTCGAAGCTGACACGCGCCGTCGAAGAAAACCGGCTCGAACTGCACTACCAGCCCATCGTGCCGATCGGCTCGACCCGCGATCCGCGCGGGCATTACGAACTGCTGGTGCGTATGCGCGGCGAGAACGGCGCGCTGGTGATGCCGGCCGAGTTCATTCCGGCCGCCGAACGCTACAACGTCATGCCCATGATCGATCGCTGGGTCGTGCGCCAGGCGTTGGGAGCGCTCGCGCATTACCGCACCGACGGCGACCATCGCCACGCCTACACGATCTCGATCAATCTATCCGGCACGTCGCTCAATGACGATCGCTTCCTCGAATTCCTGATCGGAGAGTTGCAGGGGCACGACCTGAGCCCCGGCGCCGTGTGTTTCGAGATCACCGAGACTGCGGCGATCTCGAATCTGCCCAACGTCGTGCACTTCATGAAGGAATTTCGTGCGCGCGGCTGCCAGTTCTCGCTCGATGACTTCGGCAGCGGCCTGTCGTCATTCATGTATCTCAAGAACCTGCCGGTCGACTATCTCAAGATCGACGGACAGTTCATCCAGGACGTCACCACGGATCGCGTCGATCGCTGCATGGTCGAGGCGATCACCCAGATCGGGCATGCGATGGGTATCAAGACGATTGCCGAACGTGTCGAAACGGCGGAAGTGCTTGCGTGCCTTGCCGATATCGGCGTCGAGTACGCACAAGGCATCTATATCGCGGTACCGCAATCGGTGGAGGCGTTGAGTCGCGTGATGCGCACCGGACCGCAGCTCAAACTCGTGCATTCCGCCTGAGGCGGGAGCTGTTGCGGTAGCAGCCGCTCCGGTGATCTTTAGTCCGGAGCGGCGCTGGATCTGTCATGACTTGTTGTTACCTGGATCCCGTCCTGCGACGGGACACGGCAAGACCTGAGTCAGTCTCTTCTAGTTAGGCAGCGGGCGGCCAGATGCCTTGCGGCCGACGTCGATGGTCTTAAAGCCGGCATCGCCCCAGTTCATGATGAAGACGCTGAAGCCCTGCTGCATGCGCAGTTCGATCTGTTCGGCTGTCGCCGGGATGCCGCACGGAACATTGAATTCCTTGCACGCGGACAGGACCTGCTGAATCGCGTTCTCCCATGCTGCTTCGTCGACCGTCCTCTTGCCTGACGCGTCAGTCGTCGAAAACACTCCGCGCAGAGTACCGATGCCGGGAATGAGCACGCCGAGGCCCTTCACAGCAGCGATTTCACGAACGTTCTGCAGGCCATCCTTGCTCTCGATGACGACCCAGTTGATGAGCTCACCGTTGGGATTGAGCGGCCAGACATCGGCCTTGCGGCGATAGTCCTTTTTCGACACGCCCCAGTAGGCAGGTGCCGATCCGACGCTGTCACGTCGTATGCCACCGTTGGCGGGGTAGCGCATCGCGGCGATTCCCTGGCTGAGTTCCTCCGCGCTCTCGACCTGCACGAACATGATCCCGCTGACGCCGAGGTCCAGTTGCTCGCTGATGTGCTTCGCGGCCAGCACCGGATCCGGCGCGATCTCGTGCATCTTCACGACCATGGGATAGCTGATGTGCGGATGCGGCTTTTTGCTCAGATGATTTTCCTTGCCGAGCGCCTTGGCATAGGCCGCAAACACCGGATACGTTTCGTCGTACTTGTGCTCCATGGTGCCGTCGAAGACGAAGTCGCTTAACTTGTAGGCGACAGTCTCGCGCGCGAGCTCCGTAGGTGTTTTCGGCTTGGTCGCTTCCGCGGCCGCGTTGCCTCCCGGACGACGATTGCTTGGCGCGTACAGGCCCATCACCGGCTGCTTCTGTTCGAGCAGCGAAATGATCGGATTGAGTCGTTGTGCCGATGCGGGCGCGTCGGCCGTTGCCGCCGCGCATGTCATTGCCGCGGCCGATATCGCCACCGCGCGTGCAAGTTGCAACAGATGGTTTCGAGTCATCGTGAAAGTCCCCCAACGTATTTGTGTCGATCGCGCGAGCAACTTAGTCATTGCCGTCAGTCGCTGCAAACGATTTTTGCAGCCGTCGAACATCGATCAGCGTGCTGATGCAGCGCCCTTTCCAGCGGCGCGCAAACTAATCCTGCCGATCGTCGTTCAAACAACTTATTCATGCTGTGTTCCGATCGGCGGTGCACGCTATCAGTAAATTCCTGCGAGACGAGAGGAGTACGCTGTTCCTCGAAGTCAGGCGCCGGCGCTCGCCGTTGCGCTCTGCATCGAGTGTGAGGTCGCTTGCTCCGTCGTCAGGGCAGGGGCTCGAGCCTCGCACAACAACGAATTTTTTCTTTGGTGTTAGGGGGTTTCTTGACGATGAATGATCAAAGCTCGGTGCGTCCGGTCGCAGTAGCTGTCCGGCGCGCGCTTGGTTCGGCGGGTATGACGTTGTTGGCGCTCTCGTCGCTCGCAGCGGCGAACGCTCTTGCGCAGGAACAGGCTACTGCGCCAGCCGCAGCGGAATCCGCAAACGTCGGCGGCTCGTCCGACTCCGAATTGAACCCGCTGCTCGGCGAAGTGACCGTGACCGGAACGCGTATCGTGCGCGACGGTTACGAAGCACCAACGCCGGTCGCCGTGCTCGGTAACGAGCAACTGGCGCAGATGGGCGTCACCAACATCGCCGACGCGGTGAACCGCCTGCCGGCGATCTCCAGCAGTATTTCCACCCGCACACAGCAGTCCAACATTGGTACTGGTACGGCCGGTGTGAACACGCTCAACCTGCGTGCTCTCGGTGCGAACCGCACCCTCGTGCTCCTCGACGGCAAGCGCATGGTGCCCTCCAGCCTGGGCACGGGCGGCAACGCCGGCGCGGTCGACGTCAATCAGATCCCCAACGGCCTCGTGCAGCGAGTCGAAATCGTGACTGGCGGTGCGTCCGCGGTCTATGGCTCGGACGCGCTGGCTGGCGTGGTCAACTTCATTCTCGACAAGAAATTCACCGGCCTGAAAGGCTCGGTGGACGGCGGCATCACCGAGGCGGGCGACGGCGAGAACTATCGACTCTCGTTGACCGGCGGTATGCCGTTCGCTGACGGACGCGGTCACCTGTTGTTCAGCGGCGAGTACGCGGACGACAAGGGCGTGATCGGCAACAACCGCAGCTGGGCAGATACGTCGTATCAGCTGATGAACAACCCGGACTACGCGCCTGGCAATGGCCAGCCGCAGTTGCAGACCGTGTTCAATGCGGGTGTCGCGAACGGTACCCGTGGCGGTTTGATTCTCGACGCTCGCCCGATTGGTTCGACGACGTTTACGCAGAACACGCCGTTCCGCGGTACGGCTTTCGGCGAGGGTGGCACACCGTATACGTTCAATTTCGGCCGTACGGCCAACGGCAGCCCGGTGATGGAGGGTGGCGATTGGGAAGCGTCGCGTATCGATCGCTCCACCACGCTCGGCTTGCCTCTGACCCGCCGCACGATGTTCGGTCGCGGCAGCTTCGACGTCACCGACAATCTGACTGCATTCGTCGAGCTGCAGTACTCGCACACCAAGTCGCATAACAGACAAGTGGTGCCAAACCTCAACAACGGCAGCAGCGTGACCATCCTGCGCGACAATGCGTTCCTCTCGCCAGAGATGGGCGCGGCCATGGATACGGCTGGTATCAACGCTTTCCGGCTGGGCACCTTCAACGGTGATCTGCCATACCTGCAGGGCATCAACACCCGCGAGCTGAAGCGCGTCGTGGGCGGTGTCGAAGGTAACTTCGATATGTTCGGCACGGAATGGAGCTGGGATGCGTACTTCACCCATGGCGAACAGGACATCAGTTCCATCACTCCGGGCAACCGCATCAACGCACGTTACACGGCGGCCGTAAACGCAGTTCGCGATCCGCTCACCGGCCGTATCGTCTGCGCCAATGGCGACCCAACCTGCATACCGTACAACCCGATGGGTCTCGGCGTGAACACCCAGGCCGCGATCAACTATGTCACCGGCATGGGCTATGCAGATACGTTGCTCACGCAGCAGGTCGGCGCCGCCAGCATGAATGGTGAGCCGTTCTCGACCTGGGCAGGCCCGGTCTCGGTCGCGTTCGGTGCCGAGCACCGTCGTGAAAAGGTGTCGGGTAGCGCCAGCGAACTGGACGAAGCCAACGCGTTCTTCGCCGGCAACTACCATGCGACGCAGGGTAAGTACGACGTAACCGAAGGCTTCTTCGAAACTGTGGTACCGCTGTTGAACAACGTACCGGGCGCCGAGTCGCTGGATCTGAACGGTGCCGTCCGTTACACCGACTACAGCACGTCTGGCGAAGTGACCACCTGGAAGATCGGTGCCACCTGGCAGCCGCTGGAAGACTTCCGTTTCCGCTTCACCAAGTCGCGCGACATCCGTGCGCCGAACCTGGGTGAGCTGTTCAACTCCGGTCAGTCCGGTACGGGCAATACCTCGGATCCGTTCCTGAATATCCAGTACCTGCTGCTGTCGGTGACGAGCGGCAACCTGGATCTGAAGCCGGAAGAGGCAGACACGACCGGTCTCGGTATCGTGTTCTCGCCACGCTTCCTGCCAGGATTCCAGGCCTCGGTCGACTACTACAAGATCGAGATCGACGGTGCGATGGCGACGCTCAGCACCACGAACATCCTCAATGGCTGCTTCGCTGGCAACGCGCTGCTGTGCTCGTACATCGAGCGCGATCCTGCGACGGCGCCAGTCGCCGGTGGTGTCAGCCGGATCAACATCAAGCCGGACAACATCCTCGGTCAGGAACTCAGTGGCTTCGACGTGGAAGCGAGCTACACCTGGATCCTGCCGGCGGGGCAGTTGCGCCTGCGTGGCCTGGCATCGTTCGTTGAATCGATGGAGACGTACGACCTGACCGCGGGTACGCTGGATGGCCGCGGCGTCAACTCCGATAGCGGTGGTATCGGCCTCGGCACGGCCCTGACGGCGCCGAAGTATCGCTACCTCACCTCGGCGACCTACGATCTCGATCAGTTCTCTGTCGGCCTGACGATGCGTGGTGTGAGTTCGGGCGTCTACAACAATGCGTTCATCGAGTGCCAGGCCAATTGCCCGACGGCGACGGCGCTGAATCCGACCATCGACAACAACAAGATCGACGGTGCCGAGTACTTCGATCTCTCCCTCAACTACAAACTGGATGGTGCGGGCGAGGTGTACTTCGTCACCGAGAATCTGTTCGACGAAGATCCGGCGCTGGTGGCCGGAGGTCGTGGCGCTGGTTACTACCAGGGCCAGGACAACAAGTTCCTGTACGATCGTTATGGTCGTACGTTCCGCGCTGGCTACCGGTTCCAGTTCTAAGAAGCTGCCGGTTCCAATTCGTTAGAAAAAGCGTTCAGAAAAAGACGACTCGGACGGGGCGGACTGCAAAGTCCGCCCCGATTTCCAGGGCAACGGTTTCGGGGGAATAGTAATGCTGACATCTGGTCGCTTCTTGCGTGCCTGGGTCGGCGCACTCGCACTGTGCTGTGCGACGGCGCTGCCTTCGGTTTCCATGGGGCAGGGCGCAAGCCCCGCGGCAGTCACGGGCGCGTCTGCCGCCATTACCGCGCGCAATCTCACGTCCAGGGATTTTCCACGTTGGCAGCAGCTGGAGCCCAACGTGTATGCCTATGAGGGCCTGCATTCCTCGGGCATCAATACCGTCAGCCTGATCGTCGTCACCGATGAGGGCGTGGTCGTGGCCGATGGCCAGGGTGACCTTGCCCAGACCCGGCTGATGATCGAGAACATCGGCAAGTGGACGACGCAGCCAATCAAGTACGTGGTGGTGGCCTCGGATCACACCGATCACGTGGGCGGCAACGCCGCATTCAAAGAAGCCTTTCCAGACGTTACCTTCATCGCTTCGCCGGTGTCGCAGGAGCGGTTGGCCAAGTCGTCGACTCCAGTCGTCATGGCTGTGTCCGAACAGCGCTCGCTGCGTCTTGGCGGCGTCAAGATCGAAGTTCTGAATCTCGGTCGCGCACACACCGGCGGCGATCTGGTGGTGTGGCTGCCGGACACGAACGTCGTGTTCCTCGGTGAGGTCTATCTGCGCGGAGTGTTTCCGGCGATGCGCTCGGCGTATCCGAGCGAATGGCTGGCGACGATTCGCAAAGCGCAAGCGATGAATGCGGCCTGGTATGTGCCGGGTCATGGCTTCATCGACGGGGCCGCGGATCTGCGGCGTGATCTCGAGCAGTCGCGTCGCGCGCTGGGCTGGGTCATCGAAGAGGCGCAGCGACTGCACAAGGCGGGCTTTGCCTGTCCTGCTGCGAATGACTGCCCCGCGCTCGCTCATGCGGATTGGGGGTCATTGAACGATTGGGCTCTGCGGGACTCGCAGGCGCCGATGGCGATCTGGAAGGTCTATCAGGAGCTGGAAGGCAAGCTGCCGTAGCTGGCAGCACGGCGCAGGGTGCGCATCGAAGCTCTGATGGATGGCATCGGCGAAAGTTCGGGTCGTACGCCAGATGCAGCAATTGGATTAGAGACCGGTGGGGTGTAACCCCGTTTGTTTAGTAAGAACGTTCCACTTTGTGCCCTAAAATCACAAAGTTATTACAGAATTACCGTCGTACATTGGTCACTGCGGGAAAGGGTTTCCAAAAGTAACCTGTGTCGGGAAAAGTTTAGTCGGTTGAGGGGGATTCGAGTTGAACTCAGTCATTCACGCATCGACCCGAGGACGTCCGCCGCTTTCGCGTGCGGGCTGGCGTTGTGGCGCCGCTGTCCTGACCGGTCTGCTGCTCTTGGGGTGTGCAGGCAAGCAGGAACCGCAGAATCGCGGCACGCCGGCGCATGTGCGCATCATCACCACGCAGCAGTATCTGAACACCATTGCCAACGTCTTCGGTTCCAGCGTCAGCCTGGAGTTGAAGTTCGCGCCACTGCGTCGCACCGAGGGGCTGCTCTCGAATGGCGCCGCTCTGGCAGGCGTCACGACGGGCAAGATCGAGACCTTCCAGCGGGCGGCCAGCAGTGTGGCGTCCCAGGTGGTCGACCCGAGTCGTCGTGAGTACCTCATTCCCTGTATTCCAGCGGCAATCGACAAGGCGGATGCAGACTGCGCCCGGCAGTTCTTCGAGCCGACCGGCCGTCTGCTGCATCGTCGCACCCTGAGCGAGGAGCAGCTGAACCAGTACGTGAGCCATGCCGGCGAGGCAGCCGAGAAGCTGAAGGATTTCTACGCCGGTATCGAGCTGGTGCTGGAGTCGATGCTGCTCAGCCCCGACGTGTTGTTCATCGTCGAGGACACCGAGGCTGATCCGGACAACAAGGGCGGCAAACGGCTCGACGCGTACTCCATGGCGTCGCGTCTGAGCTTCTTCCTGTGGAACTCCGGTCCCGATGACTTGCTGCTCAAGGCAGCGGAGAGCGGCGACCTGCAGACGAGCAAGGGTCTGCGCAAGGCCGTGGACACGATGCTGGCCAGCCCGCGCCTGGAGGACGGCACGCGGGCATTCTTCGACGACATGCTCGGCTTCGACGACTTCGATGTCCTGTCGAAGGACCCCACGGTGTATCCGTTCTTCACGGGGGCGACCGTCAGCGATGCCCGCGAGCAGACGATGCTTACTCTCGTCGATCATCTGCTGCACAAGAAGGCGGACTATCGCGATCTCTACACGACGCGTTCGACGTTCATGTCGCCGGCGCTGGCGCCGCTGTACCAGATCCCGGCGTCGCAGGGCTGGACACCCTACGAATTTCCGGAGGACAGCCCGCGGCAGGGATTGCTGACGCAGATCAGTTTCGTCGCACTGCGTGCACACCCGGGCCGCAGCTCGCCGACGTTGCGTGGTCGCGCGCTTCGCGAGCGCCTCCTCTGCCAGGACGTGCCGCCGCCGCCGCCGAACGTGGACTTCGGCAAGCTCACCAATCCGGACGCGCACTACAAGACGCAGCGCGAGCGCGTGGCCGTGCACCTGGAAGATCCGGTGTGCGCGGGTTGCCACAAGATCACTGATCCGATGGGCCTGGCACTCGAGAGCTTCGATGGCGCCGGACGCTTCCGCACGGAGGAAGAGGGCACCAGGATCGATACCTCCGGCGATCTGGACGGTGTCGAGTTCGACGACGTCGTCGGCTTGGCGCATGCGCTGCGCGATAACGCCAGTCTGCCGAGCTGCCTGGTGTCGCGCCTTTACAGCTACGGTTCCGGAACCGCCGCCGGGACGACCGATCGCCCGCTCATCAAGTACTTCACTGCTGAGTTCGCGGACGACGGTTACCGCCTGCCTGATCTGCTGAAGACGATTGCACTTTCCGATGCGTTCAAGCGCATCCGCGACGTCGAAGATGAGGGCGCACGCCATGTGCCGGTCTTCAAGCCTCTGGAAACTCCGCCAGTACCGCAAGAGGTGATCACGCGTGCAACGCACGCAGACGCCCCGATAGCGGGACTGTAACCCTACGACGAATAACTACCGGAGATACTCACATGAGCAAACTCAATCGACGCAGCGTGTTGCGAGGTATGGTCGGAGGCGTTGCCGTCAACGTGGCGCTGCCGCTGCTGAACTGTTTCCTCAACACCAATGGCACCGCGCTTGCGTCCGGTGCACCGATGCCGGTGCGCTTCGGCACGTGGGGCTGGGGTCTGGGAATGACCTCGAAGATCTTCGTGCCGAAGACCTATGGCGCGAACTTCGATCTGCCGGAGGAGATCTCCGCGCTCGCGCCGATCCGCCAGCACATCAACCTGATCAGCAACACGCAGGCGTTCCGCGACAATTATCAGAACCTCTGTCACTACACTGGTTGGGTGATTGCACGCACGGGTTCGGCGCCCAAGGATCAACGTGACATCCCGGGCGAGACGATCGACGTCACTATCGCCAACCAGATCGGCAGCACCACTCGCTTCAAGTCGCTGACCGCGACTGCCACGGCCGACGTCCGCAACACCTACAGCTACGAGAACAGCAACACGCCCAACGCCCCTGAGTGGTCGCCGCTGCAGTTCTATACCCGTCTGTTCGGACCGGAGTTCCCCAACCCGAACGCTGCGACGTTCACGCCCGACCCGCGCATCATGGTTCGCAAGAGCGTGCTGTCGGGTGTGATGGATGAGACGAAGGGCCTGATGAAGCAGGTCAGCGCGGAAGATCGTGCGCGTCTGGATCAGTACTTCACTGGCCTGCGGCATCTGGAACAGCAGTTCCAGCAGCGGCTCGAGAAGCCTCAGCCGATTGCGTCCTGCGTCATTCCCAAGGGCATCGACGTCGATCCGTCAATGGGGCAGGAGCAGGAGATGATCTCGCAGCGTCACAAGATCATGACGGAGCTGCTGGTCATGGCCCTGGCCTGCGACCAGACGCGCGTCTTCAACATGGCGTACACCAACGCCAACTCCTCGACGATCAAGCCGGGCTACGAGAAGCCCCACCACACGACGACGCACGAAGAACCGGTCGACATGGCGCTGGGCTACCAGCCAACGGCTTCGTGGTTCACGCGTCGCGCGATGGAAGGCTGGGCTACGTTCGTCGATGCCTTCACCAAGGTGAAGGAAGGCGACGGCACGCTGCTCGACAACGTGTTCATCTACGGCACGACCGATCACGGCTACGCGCGCACGCACAGTCTCGACCACATTCCTGTGTTCACGGCGGGTCGCGCGGGCGGCAAGGTGAAGACCGGTCTGCACATCGACGGCAAGGGCACGGCGGCCACTCGCGTGGGCTACACCGCTCTCAAGCTGATGGGCGTCGACAAGTCGTCGTGGGGCGTCAACAGCAACAACACTTCGCAGGAAGTCAGCGAAATTCTGGTCTGAAGTGACTTCCGGGGGATACGAGAAGATGGTTTCACTACGGCTCATGCTGCGCGCCCTCACGGGCGCGGCGCTGCTCATCGGCTCGGCCAGCGTCGCCATGGCAGCCAGCGGCGACTATTGGCAGTCGAAGGACGCAACGGACAAAGAAAGCTACGTCAAGGAGCCAATGCCGCCGGGCATTCAGGTGATACAGACGGAACTGGAAGGTCCGGTGTTCGCAGACGAGAAGGGCAAGACGATCTACAACTGGCCGCTGGGTGGCTTGCGTAACGGCAATACGGGCGATCGCCGCAACGGTGGTGTGTCGAATTGC
Source organism: Povalibacter sp. (assembly GCF_036520495.1). GTDB lineage: Bacteria > Pseudomonadota > Gammaproteobacteria > Steroidobacterales > Steroidobacteraceae > Steroidobacter. Next base: position 67,224 of record NZ_DATDJO010000064.1, read on the forward strand.
ACGGACACGATCTACACCGAGACGACGGGCTACATGAGCCCGTATCCGGGCGGGTTCCTGCTGCCGGATCTCGACAAGCGCAGACCGTGCGAGCAGTTGTGGCCGCCGGTGCTGGCAGCAGCTGATGCGAAGCCGGTGGGCAAGTGGACGCTGGTCAAGCGCAAGAATGGTGCGAATCAGTGGGCGTATAACGGCTATCCCGTGTACACGTCCGATCTCGATCGCAAGCCGGGCGACGTGCTGGGCGGCACCAACGCAATCTCGGGTGGAGCGCAGGGTATCGTGCGTAATCCGGTCAACCCCACGGCCGACATTCCTCCCGAACTCGCGATCGTGCCATTTCGCACCGGACGCATGATCACGACGCACCGTGGTGCATCGGTGTACGTCTCGGATGCCGATGAGCCGGGCAAATCCAATTGCACGGGACCGTGTCTGCAGGAGTGGGCTCCCGTGCTCGCGCCGATGACCGCCAGGTCTCGCGGTGACTGGGGCATCATCGAGCGCTCCCCTGGCATCAAGCAGTGGGCGTTCCGTGGCAAGGCGCTCTATACCAATGTCGCGGACAAGCGCTCACGCAGCATGGTCGGTAGCGACTTTCCGGGTTGGCACAATGCGTTCACACAGCGGGCCCTGCCGCCGCCGGCGGAGTTCACGGTTCATGATGCGCGTCTCGGCCAGGTGCTGGCCGATGCCAATGGCAAGACGATCTACATCTACCAGTGCAACGACGACGCGATGGATCAGCAGACGTGCGATCACCCTGATGCTCCCCAGGTGTATCGGATGGCGATCTGCGGCAACTTCGACCCGAAAGTCTGTCAGAAGACATTCCCGTACTTGCCGGCAGCGCCAGATGCACGAGCTGACAGCAGCTTGTGGACTGTCATGACGATCGATCCGGAAACGGGTCGCAAGGCACAGGCTGGTCAGCCAGGTGCGATGACGGTCTGGGCCTATCGCGAGCGCCCGGTCTACACGTACGGGGATGACCAGCGTCCCGGTGATACGGAAGGCGACAGCTACGGCGAGTTCAATGGCGCGCGAAATGGCTTCCGCGCGTACTGGCTGCGCGATGATTTCCGCAACAATTCCCTTGGCCGCACTTCGCGCGAGCGCTAATTTCTCGGGAGAGCACGAATGAACACTGCAGTCAGCCACAATATGGGCAGGAAGATGGGTTTCGCAGTGACGGCGCTGGCGACGGGCGTCGCCGCAGTGCTGGGCACTGCCTCAGCGGAGGGGCTCCGCGAAGGTGATAGCGCGCTGAAGAATGGCCGCATCGGTTATGTGCTGACCACCAAGAACTGGGGCGTCTACCAGAACGCAGACAATTCCGAGTGTCCGCAAGGCTTCAACGATGGTCCGCGTGAGCAGTTCAAGAAGCTGTTCCCGGAGGGCAAGAAGCGCTCGATCGTCGAGGCGCAGCTGGCGCGCGAAGGTGAGCAGTGGCATCCGACGACGCAGCCGGAATCCCTGAAGTTCCTGGAAGCCGGAGGCAAGGTCACGTACGGACTGAATCTCGACGGCAAGATCGGGCCAGAGGATTTCTCGAGCCCAGAGGGTGAGCCGGGCGTCGACAATCAGCTTTTCCGTGCGATCGGCTGCATCGGTCATTACCGCGTAGACGGTACGATCCATCACTTCGAGAATCTGTTCATGCGCAGCTACGATGACATGCGCATCGTGCTCGAGCTGAGCGATGTCGACAATCTGAAGAACGACGACGACGTCACTGTCACCACGTATCGCGGCAGCGATGGTCTGCTGCAGGATGCGACGGGTGAAGGATTCATTCCGGGTGGCACGCAGCGCATCGACATGCGATTCGGCAAGGACTACATCTATTCGATGAAAGGCAAGATCGTCGACGGTGTCCTGAAGACGCAGCCTGCCGATCGCGTCATGCTGCCATGGGCGTCAACCTTCGGTGCGACGGGTCACCACGTGATCCGGGGCTTCCAGCTGCAGCTGAATCTCGATACGAAAACCGCGACGGGCTTGATGGCAGGCTATGTGGATGTGAATGCATTCCGTCATCAGCTGAATACCACCTGGTCGACGCATCATCACAGCTATGGCCAGTTGTCCTCGCCTTCGCTGTACAAGGCGATGAGCCGTCTCGCGGATGGTTATCCGGATCCGAAGACAGGGAAGAACACGGCAATTTCCTCTGCGATCACAGTGAAGTTCGTGCAGACGTACGTCGTGCATCCTGAAGAAGAGAAGCAGCTGGTCGTGAAGAAATAGCGTAAGCGACTTCACTCAGCGGCCTCTACCAGAATCCCTTTCCCGCACTGCGGGGAAGGGATTTTTTCTTTGTGGCGCCAGCTTGAGAAGATCATGCACAGATGCGCTTGTATCACGTGCATTTGGCGAAGAAAGACCGCGATGGCGTGGATAGACTCCTCAACAGAACAAATACATGCTGTGAGGGGGATCGATGCTGAACCACAAGCGTCGTGATCGAGCAGATTGCCCGACATCGGCAGCGCTCGATTCACTGGGAGCGCCGCTGATGCTGCGTATTCCCGAACCGGCAGCTCGGCCCGGCGAGCCAGTCGACTTCAGTCATCTGCGTTTATCGAAGGCCGGTGCCGTCCGTCGCCCATCGAGCGACGCGCCTGCCAGCAGCATGCATGAGCTCGCGTACGAACTCATCCGCGTGCTCGATGACGAAGGCACGGCCGTAGGTCCGTGGGTTCCGCAGATTACTGCCGACACGCTGCGTTCCGGTCTGCGCGCAATGCTCCTCACGCGTGCGTTCGATGAGCGTATGTACCGTGCACAACGGCAGGGCAAGACTTCCTTCTATGTGAAGTGCACCGGTGAAGAGGCGGTCAGCGCGGCCCAGGTCGCTGCTCTCCAGAACACGGACATGTGTTTTGCGAGTTACCGCCAGCAGGGACTGCTGATCGCCCGCGGCTATCCGCTCCTCAAGATGATGGGGCAGATCTACTCGAACACGCTCGATCCGCTGTTGGGCAGGCAACTGCCGGTCATGTATTCGTCCAAGGAGTTCGGCTTCTTCACGGTGTCCGGCAACCTCGGTACGCAGTCGATCCAGGCCGTTGGCTGGGCCATGGCCTCGGCATTGAGCGGCGACCGACGCATCGCGGCCGCCTGGGTCGGCGATGGCACGACCGCCGAAGGTGACTTCCATCACGCGCTGACGTTCGCATCGGTCTATCGCTCGCCGGTGATCCTCAACGTCGTCAATAACCAGTGGGCGATTTCGAGTTACCAGGGTATTGCCGGCGGCGATGAAGCGCCGTTTGCCGCGCGCGCCATTGGCTACGGCCTGCCGGCATTGCGTGTCGATGGCAATGACTTTCTCGCCGTCTACGCAGCGACTGAGTGGGCGGCGCAGCGTGCGCGTGCCAATCACGGCGCAACGTTGATCGAATTGTTCACGTATCGCGCTGAGGGACATTCGACCAGCGATGATCCGAGTCGCTATCGACCGGCCGACGAGGGCACGAAGTGGCCGCTGGGCGATCCGATCGAGCGGCTCAAGCAGCACCTGATCAAGCGGGCGGAGTGGAGTGAGGAGCGGCATGCCGCGCTGCGTGAGGAAGTCATGCAGGAGGTTCGCGCCGTGCAGCGTGAAGCCGAATCCCATGGCGTTCATGGTGCCAACACCACGCATAGCCCGAAGACGATGTTCGAAGGGGTGTTCAAGGATGCGGATCCGCGCCTGATGCAGCAACGCCAGGAGGCGGGGTTCTGACATGCCGACGATGAATATGATCCAGGCCATCAATTCGGCGATGGTCACGACGATGACACGCGACCCGAGCGTCGTGGTCTTCGGTGAGGACGTGGGGTACTTCGGCGGTGTTTTCCGTGCCACCGAAGGCTTGCAGAAAACGTTCGGCAACACACGCTGCTTCGACACGCCGATCACGGAGGCCGGCATCGTGGGCGCCGCCATCGGCATGGGCGCGTACGGCATGCGTCCGGTGGTGGAGATCCAGTTCGCCGACTATATCTACCCGGCGTTCGACCAGCTGGCTTCTGAGGCTGCGCGCATCCGCTATCGCTCTGCCGGCGATTTCAACGCACCGATCACTGTCCGTACACCGTACGGCGGCGGAATTTTCGGTGGCCAGACGCACAGTCAGAGTCCGGAAGCGTTGTTCACCCACGTCGTGGGGCTGAAGGTCGTCATTCCGTCGACGCCGTACGACGCGAAGGGGCTGTTGATCAGTTCCATCGAAGACGACGATCCCGTGATCTTCCTCGAGCCGAAGCGGCTGTACACCGGCCCCTTCGACGGCAATCACGGCGGTCCGGTGAAGACATGGGCGGCGCACGCCGCCAGCAATGTCCCTGCGGAGCACTATCGCGTGCCGCTGGGGCAGGCGGCGATCGCACGCGAAGGCAGCGCCGTGACCGTGCTCGCCTACGGAACGATGGTTCACGTGGCGCTCGCGGCGGTCGCCGAAGCGAACATCGATGCGGAAGTGATCGACTTGCGCAGTCTGATCCCGCTGGATGTCGAGACCATCACGAAGTCGGTCAACAAGACCGGACGCTGTGTGGTCGTCCACGAGGCGACGCGTACATCGGGCTTCGGTGCTGAGCTCGCCGCCATCGTGCAGCGCGAGTGTTTCTACCAGCTCGAATCCCCCGTCGAACGCGTGACCGGCTGGGACTTGCCCTATCCGCACGCCTTCGAGTGGCATTACTTTCCAAGCCCCGCGCGCATCGCGGCGGCTCTGCGTCAGACGATGGAGCGTTGAGCGATGGGTCAGTACAGCTTCAAGCTTCCCGATGTCGGCGAAGGCACGGCCGAGGCGGAAATCTGTGAATGGCGGGTGGCAGTCGGCGATCGCGTCGAAGAGGATCAACCGCTGCTCGACGTCATGACCGACAAGGCCACTGTCGAGCTGACCGCGCCCGTGGCTGGCATCGTGCAGAGCATTGCCGGCAAGGCCGGAACGATGGCGGCCGTGGGATCGGTCCTGGTCGTATTGGAAACTGCCGGCGAGTCGTCGGCAGCTGCAGCGTCACCGGCGCCAGCGGCGAGTGCGCCAAAGCCCCCGGTTGCTACGGTCGCCGCTGCTGTTGCTGCTCCCGTGCCAGCCGAGCCACGTGCAGCGTCGTCGCCAGTGTCCGGCGCTGCCGCCAGTCGTCCGATGAATGGTTCGTCCGCGCAGGCCGGGCGCCCAAGCGTGATCGACGGTGTGTTCATTCGTCCTCCGGCATCACCGGCGGTGCGCCGGCGTGCTGAAGAACTTGGCATCAAGCTGCAATACGTGCGCGGCACGGGTCCGGTCGGTCGCATCGTGCAAACCGATCTCGATGACTATCTCGCCAGCAATGACGCCGGTGCGACAATCGCTGTCGATCCGCTCTACGCAAAACGCCTGCACGGCGAAGACGTACCGGTCATTGGATTACGCCGCCAGATCGCCGAGCGCATGCAGGCGGCGAAGCGTCACATCCCGCACTTCACCTATGTCGAAGAAGTCGACATGACGGAAGTGGAGAGCCTGCGTGCACATCTCAACGAGACGCGCACCAAGGATCAGCCGAAGCTCACACTGTTGCCGTTCTTCATCCGTGCGCTCGTCAAGGTGCTGCCGGAATTTCCGCAGATCAATGCCACGTACGACGACGAAGCAGGGGTCGTGCATCGCAGTGGCGCCGTCCACTGCGGCATGGCGGTCCAGACGCCCAAGGGACTGCTGGTTTCCGTTGTCAGGCATGCCGAAGCACGCGATCTGTGGGATTGCGCGCTGGAGATCGCTCGATTGGCCGCCGCAGCTCGCGACGGTAAGGCGACGCGAGAGGAGTTGAGCGGCTCGACGATCACGCTGACCAGTCTCGGCACGCTCGGCGGCGTGAGTGCGACGCCGGTGATCAACCGTCCCGAAGTCGCCATCATCTGCCCGAACAAGATCATCAAGCGCCCGGTGGTGCTCGACGACGACCGCATCGTGGTTCGCCGCATGATGAACCTGTCCTCGTCGTTCGATCATCGTGTCGTCGACGGTGCGGATGCGGCCGCCTTCATTCAGCGGCTGCGCACGGTGCTGCAACAGCCAGCCACTCTTTTCATCCGCTGAGGCGCGCATGACCAAGATGATCAAGACGCGATTACTGGTAGTCGGGGGCGGCCCTGGCGGCTATGTGACAGCCATCAGAGCCAGTCAGCTGGGTATCGAAGTGACGCTGGTCGAAGGCGACCGCCTTGGCGGTACCTGCCTGATTCGTGGCTGCATTCCGTCGAAGGCGATGATCCATGCCGCCGCGAAATTCGAAAGCGTGCAGAGCGCAGCGAGCGATGCGGGAACGCTCGGGATTCGCGTCAGCGGCACACCGCAGATCGATCTCGCCGAAACGGTGCGCTGGAAGGGCGGCATCGTCGATCGTCTCAGCGATGGAGTTGCCGGTCTGTTACGACGCGCCAAGGTGCAGGTGATCCACGGCTGGGCTCAGTTCACCGATGCCAAATCCTGCAACGTAAGAACGGCGGAGGGCGATGTCGCCATCACCGCCGAACACGTCGTGCTTGCCAACGGCTCAGAGCCGGTCGAATTGCCCGGTCTGCCGTTTGGCGGCGCGGTGATCTCCTCGACGGAGGCACTGTCCCTGCAAGCGTTGCCGCAACGACTGGCCGTGGTGGGTGCGGGCTATATCGGCCTCGAACTGGGGTCGGCGTTTCGCAAGCTGGGGGTCGACGTCACTGTCGTCGAAGCTCGCGACCGGATTCTGCCGCAGTACGACGCAGCGCTCGTGAAGCCCGTCGCGCGCTGGCTCGACCGCGCAGGTGTGAAGCTGCATCTCGGTGCCAGTGTCACCGGTTATGACAGCGGCCAGCTCCTCGCCGAAGCGCAAGGCGCGACCCTCGCGATCGAGGCCGACCAGGTGCTGGTGACAGTAGGTCGTCGGCCACGGACTCAGGGTTGGGGGCTCGACCAGATGGGCGTCGACATGGACGGGCGCTTCGTCCGCGTCGACGATCAGTGCCGTACGTCGATGCGCAATGTCTGGGCGATCGGTGATCTCGTCGGCGAACCGATGCTGGAGCACAAGGCGGCAGCGCAGGGCGAGATGGTCGCGGAAATCATCAGCGGCAAACGTCGTCGCTTCGATCCGCTGGCCATTCCGGCCGTGTGTTTTACCGAACCGGAGATCGTCACCGTTGGGTTGTCGCCCGAGGAGGCTGCTGCTTCCGGAGAGGATGCGATCACGACGCAGTTTCCATTCTTCGCCAACGGTCGCGCGCTCTCGATGGAAGCCGGCGACAACGGCGGCTTCGTGCGGGTGGTTGCCCGCAAGCACGACGGGTGCCTGCTGGGCATCCAGGCAGTGGGCAGCCACGTATCCGAGCTGTCCGGCGAATTCGCCCTGGCGCTGGAGATGGGCGCGACGCTCGAGGACATCGCGGGCGTGATCCATGCGCACCCGACCCTGTCGGAAGCCTTCTTCGAGGCCTCGCTGGCCGGTCTGGGACACGCCATTCACATCTGAGCCGCCTGCGAGATGCATCCATGACAGCGGAAGGCCTCGACAAGATCGACTACAAGATTCTCGCCGTGATGCAGCAGGATGCCTCGCTGTCGGCGGCAGAAATCGCCGAGCTGGTGGGACTGTCGCAATCGCCTTGCTGGCGGCGCATCCAGCGCCTCAAGGACGAGGGCTACATCACGGGGATCGTGGCGCTGCTCGATCGCCACAAGCTCGGACTGCGTGCGCAGATGTTCGTGCAGGTGAAGGTGCTGAAGAACGACCAGGTCAGCCTCGCCGAGTTTTCCAAGGCCATTCGCGCCTTTCCCGAGGTCATGGAATGTCACGTCGTCCTGGGCGTGTTCGATTTCCTGTTGCGCGTGGTGACTCCGGATATGGACGCCTACGAGAAGTTCTACTTCGAAAAGCTCTCGCGCGTGCCGCACGTGCTCGAAGTGACCTCGTTCGTTGCAGCCTCGGAGATCAAAACGGCCACGGCGTGGCCGCTCGATTTCTGATTCGAGCGCACGTCCTCAGGCGAACCCCGCCGCCCACGTTCATTGTCTTCACTCGCCCCGCGGCGGGGAAAACCCTAACGTTTGCAAAGACCTTGCGTTGTATGCAAAGAACGTGCATCACTACGCTACCTAGGTCGACTACGATGCAATTTCGTTCCAAGGCAGCAATGCGAGGGTCACAGACCCAATCCGATATGAACCTGATTCGAAAGGGCACGCCGGTCATGAAGAGCGTTGCCATCCGCCATGCCAGCGATGGCCAGCATATTGCTTACGTAACACAGACGACACTGCAATTGGGGGAACGATGGAAGCGCTGGACAAGATCGATCTGAAAATACTGTGTGCGCTGCAGGAAGATGCGTCGCACTCCGCCGCAGAAATCGCGGAATCGGTGGGACTGTCGCAATCGCCCTGTTACCGGCGTATTCAACGCCTGAAGGAAGAGGGTTACATCACCCGCATCGTGGCGATGCTGGACCGGCGCAAGCTGAATCTGCCCACGCAACTGTTCGTGCAGGTGAAGGTGCTCCGCAACGACCAGGCGAGCCTCGCCGAATTCACCAACCACATACGCAGTTTTGCCGAAGTGCTGGAGTGCCACGTCATTCTCGGCGCCTATGACTTCCTGCTGCGCGTGGTGGTCAAGGACATGGAAGCCTACGAGAAATTCTATTTCGGCAAGCTGTCGAGTGTGCCCAACATCCGCGAAGTCAACTCGTTCGTCGCCGCCTGGGAAGTGAAGTCGACGACGTCGTTGCCGATCAAGTTCTGAGCGATGCCGATGTTGTTGCATGTTCAATTCCGCCCGGCCGGCCCTGCACGCATACATCATGCGAAACCTGCGGGCGGCGGCGGCGTTTCAGCGAAGTTCCTGTCTTCGGGCGGGAGTACGCTCTGTACTGAACGACAAACCGTCAGCGCGATCAAATGCGCATAAGCGCATGCGGTGACACAGATATCGGGGGATATCACATGCTGAAGAACCGTCGAACTTCCGGATTCATCGGTGCGGCGCTGCTGGCCGTGGCCGCGTTTACCACACCCGCAGCACTCGCCCAGGACGTCAAACTCGTCCTGACCGGCGATCTGGAAGTGCCTGCCGTCACCACCACCGCAAAGGGCGAAGGCACTCTGAAGGTTGCGGCCGACAAATCCGTCACGGGTCGAATCACGACCTCCGGCGTCGATGGAATCGCCGCGCATATTCACCTGGCGGCGCCCGGCAAGAACGGTCCACCCGTCATTGTGCTGGTCAAGTCCGGGGACAACGAATGGTCTGTGCCGGCTGACGCCAGGCTCACCGATGAGCAATATGCAAGCTTCAAGGCCGGCGAGCTGTACGTGAACGTGCATAGCGCGACACACAAGGGCGGAGAGATCCGCGGACAACTGCAGCCGTAGATGCGCCCCGTCGATCGCCGTAATCGCCGCGCGCTGCTGGCGGCGAGCCGGACACAGATGAAATGAGTTGCGGACCAATCATCTCGCTGCCGTGCGCGAGCACGGCATGCGGTTGCTGCTGTCGGCATGATGCTGCGGCAGCCTGGTTCGGTCTCACCCTGCAGAGAAAAATCAGCCCGAACTGACGCGTTACAAAGCCACATGCAAAAATTCAAATGCGAAATCGCCGCCACGGCGGCCAGTCTGCTTCTGGCGATCCTGGCAATGCCGCAGGCCGCAGCGGATTCCGGCGAGTCGCCCGCCGAGCGGGGCAGATACATTGCCATCGCCGGCAACTGCATCAGCTGCCATACGAGCGAAGGCGGCGAGCCGTTCGCCGGCGGCCTCGCTTTCGAGACGCCGTTCGGCAAGATCTACTCGACCAACATCACGCCCGATCCGGACACCGGCATTGGCAACTGGACGCAGGATCAATTCGCGCGCGCTGTTCGCGAGGGCGTCCGCGCCGATGGCGCCCATCTGTATCCGGCCTTTCCATATACGGCCTACACGAAACTGACCGACGAAGACGTCGCTGCACTGTACGACTATTTCAAGACGCTCAAGCCGGTCAACGCGGCGGCGCGACCGAACGAAATGGGCTTTCCGTACAACCAGCGCTGGGCGCTGGGCGCCTGGAAGATGATGTTCTTCGACGCCGGCCGCTTCGCGCCCGACGCCTCGAAGTCGCAGGAATGGAATCGCGGCGCCTATCTGGTGGAGAGCCTCGGTCACTGTTCTGCGTGCCATGCGCCGCGCAACATGCTGGGTGCGGAAAAGTCCGCCATGACCGGTGGCGAGATCATGGCTGTCGTGGCGACCGGTGAAACGCGCACCTGGTCCGCACCGAATCTCACCGACGTCTCCAATGGCCTGCAGTCGTGGTCGCTGGACGACGTGGCCAGTTACCTGAAGAAAGGTCGCAATCCCCTGGCGGAGACGCACGGACCGATGAATGAGGTCATCCTGAACAGCACTCGTCATCTCACCGATGCGGACGTGCGTGCGATGGCGACCTACCTCAAGAGCCTGCCGGGCGACAAGGGTTCAGTGGGCAAGGTGGCGAGCGCTGATGTCCTGAAGGAAGGTGAGCGTCTCTACAACCTCAACTGCGGCACCTGTCACCAGCCCAACGGCATGGGTGATATCGATTACGACGGCGGTGCCAAGCTGGTCCACAACCCGCTCGTGCAGGCCAGCAATCCGGCTTCGCTGATCAATGTGATTCTTTACGGCCCGCAGGTGACGGACCTGGGCGAGAAGCAGTGGAAGGACATGCCTTCGTTCCACGAGAAGCTTGCCGACGAAGATATCGCGGCGATCGCCAGCTATATGCGCAACGCATGGGGCAACGTGGGCGGTGCGGTGACCGAAGAACAGGTGTCGGCGCAGCGCTGACCAGAGTCCTGATTAACGTTTCCGGCCGGGAAAAACGATGAAGAAACTGCTCTGGATCGCAATTGCCCTCGTGGGTGCATTCGCCATCGGCGGATTGGCGCTGCACCGTGGCGAATCGATCAACGCCATGTGGATTCTGGTCGCCGCAGCATGCGTGTATGCGATCGGGTACAGGCTTTACAGCGCGTGGCTCGCGGCGACCGTACTGACACTGGATGACAAGCGCATCACGCCTGCAATCCGGATCAACGACGGTCGCGACTTCGTACCGACCAATCGCTGGGTCGTGTTCGGTCATCACTTCGCCGCCATTGCCGGACCGGGCCCGTTGATCGGCCCGACGCTCGCGGCGCAGTTCGGCTACCTGCCTGGAACGTTGTGGATCCTCATCGGTGCGGTGCTGGGCGGCTGCGTCCAGGACATGACGGTGTTGTTCCTGTCCACGCGCCGCAATGGCCGCAGTCTCGGACAGATGGCGCGAGACGAACTCGGTCCGGTCGGAGGCTACGCCGCAATGCTCGGCACGCTGGTCATCATGGTGATCCTGATCGCCGTGCTCGGACTCGTGGTGGTGAATGCGATGCGCCACAGTCCCTGGGGCACATCGACGGTGTTCGCGACCATCCCGATCGCCGTCCTCGTCGGTCTGTACATGCGCAATATCCGCCCCGGCCGGGTGCTGGAAGCGTCGATCATCGGCGTTGCCCTGCTGTTGCTGGCGGTGGGCGGCGGCGGCTGGGTCGACGGTCATCCGGTCGTGCGCGAGTGGTTCAATCTGGACGCCGTCACGCTGTCCTGGTTCGTGATCGGCTACGGCTTCATCGCGGCCGTACTTCCGGTGTGGCTGCTGCTGGCGCCACGCGACTATCTCTCGACGTTCCTCAAACTGGGCACCGTGATACTGCTCGCAATTGCCGTCGTGGTGTTGCGTCCGGAGATCCGCATGCCGGCGATGACGCAGTTCATCGACGGTTCCGGTCCGATCTTCGGCGGCGCGCTGTTTCCGTTCGTGTTCATCACCATCGCCTGCGGCGCGATCTCCGGCTTCCATGCGCTGGTGTCCAGCGGTACGACGCCGAAGCTGATCGGCAACGAACGCGACATCCGTCTGATCGGATACGGCAGCATGATGCTGGAGTCGGGCGTCGCCATCATGGCCATGATCGCTGCCACGCTGCTGGAACCCGGCGTGTTCTTCGCCATCAACAGCTCTCCCGGCGTCGTCGGGACGACGGCTGAAGCGGCGGTGGCGACCATCTCCGGCTGGGGTTTCCCGGTGACAGTCGAGCAAATGCAGTTGCTCGCGACGCAGATGGGTGAGTCGACGCTGTTTGCGCGCACCGGCGGCGCCCCCTCACTTGCGGTCGGCATGGCGAGCATTTTCTCCTCCGCATTCGGCCAGCACATGATGGCGCTGTGGTACCACTTCGCCATCATGTTCGAGGCTGTCTTCATCCTGACGACGCTCGATGCCGGTACGCGCGTGGGTCGCTTCATGCTGCAGGACGCGCTCTCGCATATCTGGCCGAAGATGGGCCAAACCTCGTGGTATCCCTCGGTCCTGATGTCGAGCGCGCTGATCGTCGCCGGCTGGGGTTACTTCCTGTATATCGGTGTCATCGACCCCAACGGCGGTATCAATATCCTCTGGCCGCTGTTCGGCATTTCCAATCAATTGCTGGCGGGCATCGCTCTGTGCATCTGCACCGGCATCCTGGTGAAGCAGGGGAAAATCCGCTACGCCTGGGTCACCGGATTGCCGCTTGCCTGGCTCACGGTCGTCACCACGGTGGCCACGTGGCAGAAAGTCGTCTCGGACGACGTTCGCATCGGCTTCCTCGCGGCGGCCAACGATATTGCCGACAAGGTGGCTGCCGGAACCATGAGCGAAGCACAGGTGGCTGTCGCCAAGCAGTTGATCTTCAATCAGCGCCTCGATGCAGTACTGGTGATACTGCTGACGCTGATTCTCTGGATCGTGATCGCTGATACTGCCCGCGTGTGCTGGCGCGTCGTGCGGGGATTGCCAGTGCTGCCGAGTTCGGAAACGCCGGCACAGGTCGCCATGGCGCAGACCTGATGTCGGATGCCATGAACACTCGCGCCAACGACGCGGTGCGCAGCGCCTGGAAGCTGTTCCGCGCGCTGACCACCGACGACGCTTACGAAAACTATCTCGCTCACCATCGAGCCGCGCATCCCGGGATGCCTGCGCTCGATCGGCGTGCGTTCTTTGTCCGGGAACAGAGTCGGAAGTGGAGTGGCATTACCCGATGCTGCTGAGCCCCGCGACGGCTACAGGGGAGGTCCAATGCAATCATCATCATTGAGCATGCGTCGCATGCTCGCTCGTCGAACACCGGGAAAGCAGGCGTGGTCGTCCGAGGACATCAGGCTGCTGCGCCAGCTGGCGTCAGACGGCTTGCCACTGGAAATCATCGCTGCGCGTTTGCGCCGCAGTCCTTCCGCCGTGAGGAACAAGGCCACCATGCACGGCGTCTCACTCAGGAGTCGGGCGGACGATGACCATGCACTGGAGATTTGTGAGAACGACAACCTCGAGCCAGCGGCCTGATTCCATGTCAGCAATGATCCGCACGTTGTTCGCCGGCTTGTGTCTGAGCCTGCCGCTGACCAGCGGCGTATTGGCTGCCGATGCGCCGGCAATCAACGCCTGTGAATTGTTGAGCGCCGCAGAGATCACCAGCGCGATCGGTGTCAGCGTGACCGAAGGCCGACGTCGTGACGATGGCCGGCAGGCGGACGGCTCGTATTCGTCGGCCTGTCTCTGGATGATCCAGGCACGTCCTCCGGCTGACCCGCGCGCGCGACGTTTCGTGATCCTCAATGTGATGCAGTGGCCGGAAGGTCGCGACATGTCCCGTCGTTACCTGCAGGCGTTTCGCGACTCGGCGGAGCAGGGCGTGATTCCATCCAAGCCCTCACCGCGGAAATTCGGTGACGAATCGCTGTGGTGGGGTGATGGATTGGCCGTTCGCAAAGGCGACGTCAGCTTCGGCGTGTCGGTCTTCATGCCCGATGCCCCGAGCAATCAGCCGGTACGCACGAGTGTGCTCGAAGAAAAACTCGTGCCCATCATCCTGCGAAAAGTCGAGCGCCGCGCCGCCGCGAACGCGATCTGATCGCGATCAGTCGACTCGACCTGCTGCAACCGTGGTCTGCGGTTGCGGAATCGTCAGGTCGTGTCCTGTGTTGATTCCTATCAGCGCTCTTGCCCAGCGCCTTGAAAGCAGTCCGTTCATCGTCCATGCAATAGGCCCTGACGAGCCGCGCCACCCTCGGACCAGCATCGCTTACAGCGGCGCACGCTCATTCGAGCACTCGGACGAAGGCGCGGCGATTTCGTGCATAACGTTCGGTCGCGGACACTTTCATGCGCGTGATTGAGCAAATCTCGCAATTGGCGCGTAGGGTCTTTGCGCGTCGAGGAATTCCACTACGCGCGTGTGGTGGCCACGCATGGCGTGGTCCGTTAGCATCGATGTACCGCAGATGAGGACAGACCGCCGCTGACGAGCGCGTGGTCCCGAATCAGAAGAACGACAACTGCTCGGCCGCACGGACCCCGGACCGTCGGTCACGTAGGCGTAAGAGCCATGGAGAAGAATGAGATGAGACGAGTATTGAAGTTCGGCGCCGACTTTCAACCCCGTCCCTCCAGTCGCCGTTCCCGCGGCTTCCTGCCTCTCCTGGGTACGTGCCTGCTGGGTGCAGCCACTGCCCCCCAGGCCGCCTCGGATCCACTCGCGAATGCCCGGCAGCTCAAGAAGCTCAGCGTCGAGCAGCTTCTGACGTTGGAAGTGACCTCGGTGTCGCGTACTCCAGAGCGGCTGGTGGAGGCAGCAGCGGCGATCCGTGTGATCACGCGCAATGAGATCATTCGTTCCGGCGCGACCAGTATTCCCGAAGCCCTGCGATTGTCGCCGAACCTGCAGGTCGCGCAGGCGAACGCGAGTCAGTGGGCCATCAGCGCCCGCGGCTTCAATAACGTGCTGGCCAACAAGCTGCTGGTCATGCTCGACGGTCGCACCGTGTACACGCCGCTGTATGCCGGCGTGTTCTGGGACGTTCAGGACACGCTGCTCGAGGACATCGATCGGATCGAGGTCGTGCGCGGGTCGGGCGGAACGTTATGGGGAGCGAACGCCGTGAACGGGGTGATCAGCATCACCACGCGCAACGCCGCGCAGACGCAGGGACTGTTCGCGGAAGCCAATATGGGAACGCAGCTGCGCACGCTCGGCGGTATTCGTTATGGCGGCGAGCTGTCTCCCGATCTGCACTATCGCGTGTATGCGAAGGCGTTCGACCGCGATGACACGACGTTGATCAATGGTTCGAAAGCCGGGGACTCATGGGATTCCCGGCAGGGCGGCTTTCGCATGGATTGGGCGGGCGAGGTCTCGACGCTCACGCTGCAATCCGACTTCTACAAGACCAGCCCCAACCCGGATGGCACCGTGGCGGTCGCCGCCGATGGCGGCAACCTGCTCGGCCGATGGCAGCAGGTGGTTTCCGCGACTTCTGATTTCCAGCTGCAGATCTATTTCGACCGCACGCGTCGCGACTTCGGTAACGGCTTCACGGAACACCTCGACACCTACGACCTCGACTGGCAACACCGGTTTCAGCTGAGTCCCCGACAGCAGCTCGTTTGGGGAGTGGGCGCGCGAAGCATGCAGCACGAAGTCAGTAACCTGCCGCTCTTTCAATTCCTGCCGGCGGACAAGGACCTGCGGCTCTTCAGTTTCTTCGTACAGGATGAGATCACACTGGTCCCGGAGCGCCTGCGATTGACGCTGGGAACCAAGATCGAGCACAACGACTACACCGGTTATGAGCATCAGCCGAGCGGACGGCTCGCCTGGACACCGTCGCAGCGGCAGACGGTATGGGGGGCGATCTCCCGGGCGTCGCGGACTCCCGCGCGCATCGATCGGGAGTTCTATCTGAATCTGACGCCGCAGATCGGACTCATCGAGGGAAGCGACTTTCAGTCCGAAGACCTGCTCGCCTACGAACTTGGATGGCGCATGGCACCGAACTCGGTGTTTTCGTTCGGGCTGACGGGGTTCTACAACGAGTACGACAATCTGCGCAGCGTCGAGCCGGGACCAGCGCCTTTGTTCGTGCCGCTCACGTTCGGTAACGGCGTACGAGGCGAGACCTATGGCATCGAAGTGTCGGGCACGTACCAGGTGATCGATGCCTGGCGACTGCGCGGCGGCTATACGTGGTTCGACAAGCGCCTCGTCGTCAAGTCGCGCAGCGCAGATACGAACAATGCGTCTGGAGAGGGCAACGATCCGCAGAATCAGGTCGTCATCCAGTCGCTCGTCGACCTGACGGACTCCGTGCAGATCGACGCGACCATGCGATACGTCGATGCACTGCCGAACCCGCGCGTACCAAGCTATGTCGCCATGGATCTGCGGCTCGCCTGGACTCTCGGCGGACAGGTTGAACTGTCGGTGGTAGGACAGAACCTCTTCGATAAACGGCACGTGGAGTTCGTGCCGTCATCCCCGGCGACGCGCGAGATCGAACGCAGCGTCTATGGACGCATCGCCTGGCGCATGTGAAGAAGCGGTTCAACGTGTCGCGACGGCAGGGCGTTCTCAGGATCATGCTCATGATGATGACCGCTGCCGGTTGGTGGGCGACGTCAGCATCTGCAGCAGCGCCCGAGTACCAGCTCAAGGCCGTGTTCCTGTTCCAGTTCAGCCAGTTCGTGGAATGGCCGGTCACGACGTCCGTGCAGAACGCTCCGTTCAGCCTGTGTGTGCTGGGCGAGGACCCGTTCAAGAAATATCTGGATCAGGCCGTGGAAGGCGAGGCGGTGGACGGCCGTCCGTTCGCGGTGAAGCGTTACCAGCGTGTCGAGGAGGTGGAGGATTGCCAGATCCTGTTCATTGCATCGTCAGCGACGCTGCCGCTCGAATCAACGCTTGCAGAATTGCGTGACCGGTCGATTCTGACCGTCGCCGATTCCCCTGCCTTCGCCGATCGCGGCGGGGTCATCGAGTTCGTCACTGTCGACAACAGATTGCGGCTGCGTATCAACCCACAGGCAGCAGAAGCGGCCGGCCTCACGATAAGTTCCAAGCTGCTGTCACTGGCGAGCCTGGTGACGCGGCATCCGGAGCCATCGCAATGACCCTGCAGCGCCAGCTCATGCGTGCAGCGTTGCTCACCAGTGGGCTCGCATTGCTGCTGACGCTGGTTGGCTTCGTTACCGCCCAACTCATCACGCTGCGCGAATCGACGGTGACGCATCTGGCGTCGCTCGGCAATGTGATCGCTGCCAACAGCAGCGCCGCACTGGCCTTCCACGATACGGAGGCGGCTCGTGAAATACTCGGGGCGCTACGCGCCGATCCCAGCGTGGTGGCGGCCGAACTCTTCGATCAGGAAGGCAACTACTTCGCCGCGTATCCGATCTCGATCTCGCCGCAGAATTCGCAGCAGATGCCTGTCGATGGCGGCCATCGCTTCGAGGGTCGTTATCTCATCGATGCTTATCCGGTGGTGCAGAACGGCGCCCGGCCCCTCGGAACGCTGGTGCTCACATTCGACATGGCGCCCGTGTACCAGCAGCTTCTTGGACTCGGGGCCGTCGCCGCATTGGTGGCGGTGATCGCGTTGTTCGGTGCGTACCTGCTGTCGCGGGCGCTGCAACGACAGATCTCGGAGCCCATTGCGGCACTGGTCGCTACAGCGAGTGCTGTCTCGGATCGAAGCGACTACTCGGTGCGCGCGGCACGCGTGAGTAACGACGAACTGGGCCGACTCACGGATACGTTCAACAAGATGCTGACACGCATCGAGGAACAACGCGGCGCATTGCTCGACAGCGAAGGGCGGGTGCGCGCCGTTCTGGACTCCGCACTCAGCGCCGTCGTCGTGATCGACACCAGCGGTCGGATCCTGGACTGGAACCAGCGGGCCGAGAGCATGTTCGGGTGGCAGCGGGAGGAGGCGGTCGGCCTGAATCTGGTGACCACCATCATTCCGGAGCGTTATCGCAGTGACCACCTCAGCGGCATGCAGGGCTTCAATGACAGTGGGGCCATGCCGATCCTGAACCAGCTGATCGAACTTTCGGCGTTGCGTCGTGATGGCACGGAGTTCCCGGTCGAGCTGTCGATCAGTGCGATCACCACCGGTTCGACGACCACCTTCTGCGGCTTCGTCACGGACATCACCGAGCGCAGGCAGGCGCAACGACGCATCGAATCGCAGCTCAACCGGATGAATCTGCACAACCGGATCACGCGGGCGATCGGCGATCGGCAGGATCTGCCGAGCATATTTCGCGTCGTGCTGAAGAACCTCGAAGACAACATGCCGATCGACTTTGGCTGCGTGCTGCTCTACGACAACGCGGGCGAAACGCTGACGGTGGGCAATATGGGGGCGAGCAGCGCGTTGCTCGCCAGGCAGTTCGACCTGGTCGAGAGCATGCAGATTCCCCTCGAGCCGAGCGGTCTGGTGCGCAGTGTCCGCGGCGAACTCCTGTACGAACCGGATCTCCACGATTCATCGTTCGCCTTTCCGCGCCGGCTCTCGGCCGCGGGCCTGGGGTCGCTGGTCGTCGCGCCGCTGCTGGTCGAAAGCCGTGTGTTTGGCGTCGTCGTCGCGGCCCGCCGCACGGTCGCAGGCTTCAGCAGTGGCGATTGCGAGTTTCTGCGCCAGCTGAGCGAGCATGTCGGGCTCGCTTCACACCAGGCACACCTGCATTCGGCACTGCAACTCGCCTATGACGAGTTGCGACAGACGCAGAAAACGGTGATGCAGCAGGAGCGCCTGCGCGCATTGGGTCAGATGGCAAGCGGCGTGGCGCACGATATCAATAACGCCATCTCGCCCATCGCGCTTTACACGGAGTCGCTGCTCGAACGTGAGCCTGGCCTGAGTGATCGCGGGCGCCGGCATCTCACGACGATCCAGCAGGCGATCGAGGACGTTGCCCAGACAGTCGGCCGCATGCGCGAGTTCTACCGTCCGCGGGAAGCACAGTTCGAACAGGCTCGGGTGGATCTGAATCGGGTCGTACAACAAGTCATCGAGTTGACGCGTGTGCGCTGGAGCGACGTCGTGCAGGAGCGCGGCATCGTCATTACCCCGCAGATCGAACTGGCGGCGGCCCTGCCGACGATCATGGGCGTCGAGAGCGAGATTCGCGACGCACTGACGAACCTGGTCTTCAACGCCGTCGATGCCATGCCGGACGGCGGGATGCTGAGTATCTGCACGTGCGTCAGTCCGTCACCGGCCGGCTCCGACTCGCCGGTCGACGAGCAGGTGGTGCTCGAGGTCCGTGATACGGGCGTCGGCATGGACGAGGACACCCGACGCCGCTGCATGGAGCCGTTCTTCACCACGAAGGGCGAGCGCGGCAGCGGCCTGGGCCTGGCGATGGTCTATGGCATGGTGCGCCGACACACCGCGGAACTGGATATCGAGAGCGCTCCCCGGCAGGGAACGGTGGTGCGCGTGAAATTTGCCGTGCCTGCCAGTGGTCCCGAATCGGCCGTGCGCTTGCCGACGGAAACGACAACACGGCGGCCTCTGCGCCTGCTCATCGTCGACGATGACCCCGTCATCATCGATGCGCTGCGGGAGATCCTGGAGGGCGACGGTCATGCCGTTACGGCAGCGGATGGCGGTCGCAAGGGCATCGAGCTGTTCGCCGCCGCGCAGGCGGGCCACGAACCGTTTGCCGCGGTCGTCACGGATCTGGGCATGCCGTATGTGGACGGTCGCCAGGTTGCCGCCGAAGTGAAGGCGCTGTCCGCCGCGACTCCCGTGCTGTTGTTGACCGGCTGGGGCCAGCGCCTGCTCGATGATCGAGACATCCCTCCGTGTGTGGATCGGGTGCTGAAAAAGCCGCCGCGATTGCGTGAACTGCGCACCGCACTGGCGGAGCTGACCCTGCCACCTCGAGTTCAATGAGCATGACTTCGACAACTCCGATTGCTGCCCCGCTGGCTCGCCTTCTCATCGTCGATGATGAGGCCTCGCAGATGACAGCTCTGTGCGATGTGCTGGAGGACATCGGCTACGCGACCACGGGATTCACCTCCGGTGTCGAGGCGTTGCAGCATCTGCGCAAGGAGCAGTTCGATCTCGTGGTCGCGGATCTGGTGATGCCGCAGATCGACGGCATAGCGCTGCTGCGCGAAGCGCAGGCCATCGATCCCTTCCTGCTGGGCATCGTCATGACCGGGCACGGCGCCGTGGATACGGCCATCGCGGCGATGCAGGCTGGCGCGCTGGACTATGTTCTCAAGCCATTTCGCTTGAGCGTCATCCAGCCGGTACTGGCCCGGGCTCTGAGCGTGCGCAAGATGCGCCTCGAGATCGCGGAGCTGCAGGAGCGCTTGCGCCAGCATGTCACGGAACTTGAACTCGCAAACAAGGAGCTCGAAAGTTTCTCCTACTCCGTCTCGCATGACCTGCGGGCGCCGTTGCGCGCGATCAGTAGTTACTCGAGCATCCTGGTGCAGGACTACTCGCAGGAGATTCCCGACGGAGCGCGCAAGCTGCTGACCAAGGTGACGGCCAACGCCCATCGGATGGCGGAACTCATCGAGCACCTGCTGCACTTCTCGCATCTGAGCCGGCAGGTGCTGAAGCACGACACAGTGCACATTGGCGAGATGGTCGCTGGAATAGTGGAAGAGTTGCAGAAGGAGGAAAACGCTCGCCCGCTCCAGGTGAGCGTTGGCAGCCTTCCGGCGGCGACGGGCGATGCAGTGCTGCTGCGCCAGGTCTTCATCAACTTGCTCGCGAATGCGTTCAAGTTCACCCGCCATACTGCGGCAGCCACGGTGGAAGTCGGCGCAAAGTTCGAGGACCACGAGACGGTGTACTTCGTTCGCGACAATGGCGCCGGTTTCGACATGCGCTACGCCGCCAAGCTCTTCGGCGTGTTCCAGCGTCTGCACGCGGCGAGTGAATTCGAAGGCACTGGCATCGGTCTGTCACTCGCGCAACGCATCGTGCAGCGACATGGTGGCCGGATATGGGCCGAAGGCGCCGTGGGGCAGGGCGCGACGTTCTATTTCACTTTGTCACCGCCGTCCGACGCGGCCGTGCAGCCGGCTAGTACGCCCAGGTAAAGGACAAGACCAGATTCTGCTCTATGCCCTTATGGATGATGGGCTCGAGAAGTGCTTGTGACAGCAGCGTCCCCACGTCGATGGTGAGTCGTGCGGGGCGGTAGGTCAGGTTCAGGCCCAACGTCACGGAAGGATCGCCGAAGTGGGTGCCATTGCCGGCCGTAGCGGAGTCGCCCGAGAGATCGAAGCCCGGCCCGCAGATGTGTCCAGCGACACCGCGCCTTGGTAGTGGATACGCGAGCAGCGCATGGAATGCGACGCTCCACTCGCCGAAGTCGCGCGGTACTTCGATGCCGGCGAACGGAGTCACGTGCCCGTAGGTGGCATCGAAGTCGATGCTGCCCGTCATGCCCCGTTGCGGTCCCGCCAGGATCTCGTAGTCGAAGCGGTAGTCGCTCAGGACGACCTGCTGCCATAGCGCACCCGCGACCCAGGTGTACCGGCCCAGCAGATGCGCGTCGCCGTCGTGTGCCACGAAGAAGCCGACACCCCGGTCATCGGTTGTACCGTCGAGATCGGTGAACAGTGCAGCGGCGGGTCGCTCGATTGGCGTGTCGGGGCGGAACAATGTCTGCAGCGGTCGGGATTCGCGACCGCTGTCGAAGGTCAGGTGATCATAGAAGCCGATGACACCGCCACGCCACGCATGGCCGAAGTCGTGCTGCCAGGACATCGACAGCATCGGGCCGTCCAGACTCAGCGTGCCGACTTGCATGGATGAAGCGGCACCTTGAAAAATCAGCCCGGGGGCCTCGTCCGACTCTCCGCCAGTCCACACGGGCAGCGTCGCGTAGCGATTATCCATGGCCACTTCGGGCAGGTGCTCGGCGACATATTCGATATCGTGCTCGGCGGCACACAGGCGAGCGACAGCGCAGAGGCATGCTGCGAACAGGGCGTGCCAACGATGCATCGACATGAGAGGTCCTCTTCAGGGCCGAGGCTGCCTGTTGGTTGGACGCTGCCGGGTCGCCGGGGCAATCTCCACGGCCCGGCAATCGTGCGGATCCGTGGCCCGTTCACGCGTCCTGCTGCTTGAGAGAGGATCGCCTGCGAGGGGAAGTTCGCGACGGACGCAACCTTGCCGTTGCCAACCGCGTCGTAACCGCAAGATGTCGGACTGGAGGCGGGCATGAGGGCCAGGTCGGTTGCATGGTGGACGATGGCGCTGTTGGCGCTCGGCGTCGCGGGGTATGCGTTGCATCTCGTGCTGGTTCCCGGGGCCCGTCCACCGTTAGCCCAGGCTTTACTTGTGAAAAGCCCCGTCGCTGCGTTCTCGCATTTCATCGGTGGGGCACTCGCCCTGGCCGTGGGCGTATTCCAGCTCAACACCCGACTGCGGGTCCGATTCGCATCACTGCATCGGTGGTTCGGACGGATCTACGTGCTCGCGGTCCTGTTCGGCGGAATCGCGGGCTTCACACTCGCTGTGCATTCAACAGGGGGTCCGTTCGTGCAGTGGGGCTTCGGCCTCCTGGCGGTGAGCTGGCTGGGCAGCACCTTCGGCGCATATCGATACATCCGGCGACGAAATCTGGCAGCCCATCGGGACTGGATGATTCGCAGCTATGCGCTGACGCTTGCCGCTGTCACGGTGCGCCTGTATCTGCCATCGGCCCAGCTCGCCGATCTGCCGATGGCGATGGCGTATCCCGCCATTGCGTGGCTGTCCTGGGTGCCCAATCTGTTGCTGGCCGAATGGATCATTCGCTCGCGCAGGGCACCGGCGGTGTTACCTGGTTCGGCGGCGACAACCTCGCTGAGCAACGCCGCATAGACCGTAGCGATTCACTCGCCGCTCCCCACAGGCGACAGCGAAAGGCAGCGCAATAGAGTGTGAGCGAGACGCACCAGGCAATCGTGGCGCTGTACAGATCGTGCGAGACGAAGTGCGCGCCGCGCGACTGCTGTGCAATGCCGAATACGAGCCCCAGCGCAACGGCCATGGCCAGTCCCGCGCGCGCCCACCGTTGATCCAGTTCGAGTGCGGCGAAGTAGACAGCCATCAGTGCGTAGGCAGAGCCGGCGTGCGCCGCCGGAAAGCAGTGCGCCGTACGCAGTGCATCGGGACGGTCTGCGAACAGGTGCACATACGGAAAGCGGCCGGCAAAGATCGTCAGATCCCACGGACAATCGACGTTCGTTACGTGCTTCAGGAAGCCGATGATGGCTATGGTCGACAGCGTCGACAGCAGAAAGTAGGCGAAGGGTCTGCGCCAGTGACGCATGCGCTCACTGATGAAGGTAGCGATCCAGGCCACTGCGATGGCAGCAATGATGCTGCGCACGAGCCAGCCGCCGCCGGAGTGCATGAATTCGTTGGCCCACCAGCTGTCGCCGCCCAGCCAGCGCTGCCTGACGGCATCGAAGAACAACGCGTTGGCGATGGCGATGTCGACATTCGTCGTCGCGAGAATGGATGTTGCGGCGAGGGCCAGCGCCAACGGCCAGCGAGCGGCGTGCCACCAGAAATGGAGGGCAGTGTTGCTTTCGACAGCGGGTTTCATCGGGCGGACGGCAACGTCGATGAACGGATGGTCAGAACGATCGCCTGGTCTCGATCAGGAACTGGACATTGTCGATGTCATTGCCGCCATCGAGCGGCATGGCGACATCGATGTGCAGGACATTGCCCAGGCCGGAGCGGGCACTACCCAGTCGCAAGCCGACGCCGACATCGCGCAGCCAGCCCAGCGACTCGCCGGACCCGTTCGCCGCAGCATACGGATCGGTCCCCCACGTGCGACCCGCGTCGAAGAACACGGCGGCGCCGACATTGAACAGCTTGAGCGGCTGCCAGTTGGTATAGAACCGCTCCTCGATCGTGAACAACGCGCGGGAGGTGCCTGCCTGATAGCGCAATGGGTAGCCCCGCAAGCCATTGTCTCCGCCGAGCAGCAACTGCTCCTCGGGGTCGAGCTGTGAGGCGAGTGAGAACGTCGCGGACGCGAACAGGACGCTGCGCAACGACTGTCGCAGGTAGTAGCGGCTGCCGATGTCGAGCAGCGTATTGCGCAGCTCGCCGCGCTCCACGCGCCCATGCAGGCCGATGTTGCCAATGATGTATTGCTCATCGGCCGGTTCGAAGCCTGCCTGCGCCGAGGCATTGATCATCAGCGCGCTCTGCGTCGAGCCGAACGCTGTCGAGGCGTATCCGAGTTCAAGGCGTGCGGTCCGGCCGAGGTACAGATCCTCGGTGCGTCCGATCTGATCCAGGTTACGGGTCTTGCGGTATTGATCCTCGATCACTTCGACGCCGGCCCACGGATAGGCCAGCACGCGGCCCTGCGGAATGGCGTTGCTGACGAGATCTGCGGTACCGCCATCGATGGGCGGCGCGAAGGCGCGATCGATGTAGCGCAGTCCGCCCAGGTAGCGTCGTGTCCAGCCCTCGCGCAGGCCTTGCGACCAGCCACCGCCCACGTCGAATGACGATTGCTGCATCTGGAACTGATTGACGATCTCGCCGAGGGAATACTGCGACTGGGTTGCGGTCGAATCCACAGCGGCGACGTTGAAACTCCAGCGTGAGTCGAGGGAATAGAAAGGCCGTCCCAGACTCAGTGTGCTCTCGTGACCATCGCTCATGTCGGCATGCGAAGCGCCAAGACGCCACCAGCTGCCAAACACCTGCGGATCCTTGTACGCGATTCGCCAGATGTCCCGATCCACCGTGCTGGAACGATCCACGGCGATCTGCTTTCCCCAGCCGAGAAAGTTGGTGTCCTCGAATTCGAGATTGATGCTGTTCGCGCCGCCCTTGCGGCCGAACGAGAAGCCGGGACTCATGGTCCAGACATCGTGAACGCGCACCAGGACGTCGACGGTATTGTCGTCGTTGTAGCGGACAGGCTCGATGCTGGCCTCGTTCAGGTAGCGTTGATCGCGCAGCATCCGCGCCGATTCTTCCAGTGAGTGCGGGTCGTAGGCGTCGCCGCTGTGAAACAGCAACTGGTTCGCAATCGTCTGTGTTTTGGTGGAAATGTGCAGCGTGTTGGCCAGCCGGTAGGGCGCCGCGAGCGACGTTCCCTTCTCGAAGACATCATCGACCAGTATGTCGACTCGTCCGATCTTTGCCCGCCGTCGCAGTAGTTGCCCGCTGTCGAGCGCGCGGTTGGCCGATGGACCCGCCTGGGGAGTGATGAGCGCGAGCTGCGCAATGTCCTCGGCTGCCGCGACCGGCCCAAGCGCGAGCAGCATGGCGAGACACACGCCGTGGGCAATCGCTGTATTCACACGCTTCATGGTGGTCTCCCGGGCGCTCTCGCTGCTGGCGGGTCTGTACATCCGGCGTCGATCGGCCGATTGCTCCGATCTCACGGTAGGACGTAAGTCGTGGTCAGCGGCAATCGCCAGGGACGTGCGAGATGAACTGGCCGGGAAGCCAGGCTGCTCAATGGATCGCGCTACTCGTGAGTGCCTGCCGCGGGGCCCGTGCAGCTCGTCAGAAGGTCCAGCGCCGAGTTGTAGCTGGTGTTGCGCACACCCGCGGCTCCGAGCACCGTGTGATAGATGTTGTCATGGGAGACGGGGCGCATCGACTGCGACTCCAGGCACTCGCCGTTCACCTGACGCCGCTCTTCGTAACCGGGAGACATCCACAGCATCATGGGCACATGTTTCTGAACGGCGGGGGCAAAGCTGTACGGCAGGCCGTGGAGGTAGATGCCTTGCTCGCCCAGCGACTCGCCATGGTCCGATGCGTATAGCAGCACGCTATCGACCTGGCTGGACGCCGCACGCAACCGGGCGATGCTCTCGGCGAGCATGTAGTCCGCGTACACGATGCTGTTGTCGTACGCATTCACTACTTCCGCAACGCTGCAGCGTTGCAGCTCGTTGGAATGGCAGGCGGGAGTGAAGGTCTCGAACCGGGGTGGATAGCGTTCGAAGTAGGCCGGGCCATGACTGCCGATGGCATGCATGACGATGACAGTATCGTGTCTGATGTCCCGCAGACGCGGCACCATGTCATCGATCATGACCTCGTCATAGCAATAGGAGTTTGCGCATTTTCCGGCATCGGTGCGGTTGGCGTACGAAACCTGCCTGACGCGCTCACACACGCCCTTGCAGCCGGCGTTGTTGTCGCGCCATTCGACATCGAAGCCGGCCTCGCTCAAGGTATCCAGCAGGTTCTCGTAGTGCGGTGCCTCATCCACATCGAACGATTCGCGTCCGAGATGAGAGAACATGCATGGAACGGAAACCGCCGTGGCGGTGCCGCATGACGTTGCCTGGTCGAAGTACACCAGCCCCTCCTCGGTCGACAGCCGGGGGTTCGTCGGTCGCGAGTAGCCGCCGAGCTGAAAATTGTCGGCGCGCGCTGTCTCACCGACGACGATCACGATGACCATCGGCTTCTGCTGCGGCGGCAGCACCCGCGTCACGGGTCCGCTGGCGTTGATGACCGGACCGTTGCTGTGTTCCCGCTGCTGATCGACGATCAACTGCAGCGTGCTGGCAACTGGGGCGACAGGGCTCAGGGAAAAGCGCAGCGGCTTGTACTCGCGAAGGAACACAGCGTAGCTGGCAGAGCCGCTGAACAGCGCCACCGCACAGATGACCAGGATGCCGGCGATCGCGATGGCGCGTTGGCGCAGCGCGCCTCGCCAGTGAAGGCGCGGGAAGCGGACTTTCCTTACGATCAACGCGGGCAGAACTCCCATCACGAGGGTCCACTCGGCCAGCAATGAGCTGAGCAGTCCCCGCGCCTCGGCCGGATCGGTCTGCAGGATATTGCGCATCATGTCCTTGTTCATCAGCACGCCGTATTCGCTGGAGAAGAACGAACCGACGGCCGCAATGACGAACAACAGCGAGGTGGCGACGATCAGGATTCGCCGTGGGATCAGTAACAGCAGGAGTGCCTGCACGCACCAGACGACAGTGAACAGGCTGGCTATGAACGCACTCGACGCGACGTTCCCATGCCACATCGCTGCGGCGGTGTCCTCCCAGAAGCGCAGGTTGTAGAGCACGAGCCATACGAACGATATGGCAAACGAGAATACGACGGGTGAGTCGCAAGCGAAGCCATTCCTCCAGAGGGACAGCACGCGATCCAGACCCGAGTGGCGCGTCAGCGCATGGGCGGGGACGCTCACGGCCGTGCAGATGCGCAGTGGTTCATGCCGTGTTTGACGACATGCGGAGGCATTCTCAACCGCAATACTCTGCAGTGCTCCGGGATCCTGGATTCGCCTTGCAAGTGCCCGGCTGGATGCGTGGGGCGGAGCGGGAGCACATAGCTCACTCGTGAGACGTCACCGCTGCGATGAATCAATCGTCGACGTCCCGACCAGGACGGCGATGCTTACGGATCTGTAGTATTCATTCGTCTCGTCAGCGACCGGCGTCGGCGGTCACTCGATGTGCGTACGTGTAAGCCGCCGCCGCATGGCCACGGGCAATGCACACTGGGTCGGCGGTGCCTTCGACCAGCCACCATTGCGTGCGATTCGCCTCTCCGATGGCTTGCGCCTGCGCCGTGGCGAAACACAATTCCCGTGCGTAGTCGCTCACGATCAGTTGCCGCCCGACGCCATCGCTCAACCATTTTGCGGCATCGAATGCCTCCTGGTCTGCGTCACGCCAGCGGGCATGCCCGAAGTGCACGACGCTGCGGCGCACGTTGAGCAAGTACTGTTCCTTGAAAGCCACAAAGCCCAGTTCCCGCTGTGGATCGGCGGCCTGCGCGATCCTCTGTGCGAAAGCCTCACCCGAGCGAGCGCTGTTCATTGCCGGATTCAGCCAGAAACTGACGATCAGCAGCAGTGCGGTGAACACACCGGCGTATGCCCACAAGCCGCGATGTGGTCGCGCGATCACGCACACGATGATGCTGACTGCACTCAGGAGCATGAGGGGAGCCAGTGGGTCGATCGCATAGTCCGCAATGACATCCTGGTGCCTCGCAGGCGCAATCCACAGATAGAAGAGCACCGCACTGCACGCGACGGCCATGGCCACGGTCAGTCCGTACAGAATTCGCTGGACCGATGTCCGTCGCAGCAGTTCATGCGCGTACGGCGCACAGCCCAGTGCCATCGCGGGCACGGCGGGCAGGACATAGACACCGCGCTTGCCGGCACTGAGGCTGAAAAATGCGATGACAAGCATGATCCACGACAGTAGCAATGCGATTCTCAGGTCGCGCTGCTGCAGCGCCTGGCGCCATTTGGGGATGAGCCAGGGAATGAATACCGTCAGCGGCAGCCACAATGCGGGGATGACGTTCACCAGGAAGTACCAGAACGGCTTGTTGTGATGCCAGGCGCTGGCGTAGCGCTCGATCGTCTGCCGGAACAGGATTTCGTCGCGATACGCCGCCAGCGCTGGATCGCTCTGGGCGGCGAGCAGGATGGGTCCCAGCCATATCCCGACGGCGACCAGGAAGGCGAGCGGACCGAGGAGCCAATAGCCCCACCGCGTGTCACTCATTCGCGGCGACCAGTGCGGGGAGCGCAGCAGCGCAAAAGGAATCAACACCAGCAAAGGTAGAAACCCCACGCCTTTGGTGATGACTCCGAGTCCTGCGGCGGCCCAACCGGCGACATACCAGCGCCATTGCGGTCCCAGCAGCAGGTGTCGCAGCAACCCGTAGAGGCTGAGCGTCGTCAGCAGGCACAACGTCGCATCGATCTGGGCCTGTCTTGCCTGCCACGTGAATTGCACTGTGAGCAGCAACAGGCCTGCTGCCGCGAATCCTGTCTGTTGGTTCCACAGGCGACGCCCCAGGTCGTAGACCAGTGTCACGCAGCCGATGCCGCTCAGCACTGAAGGCAGGAGGAAGGACCAGCGCAGCGAGCCGGTGAGCTTGTAGAAAGCGGCAATCAGCCAGAAGAACAGCGGTGGTTTGTCCGAATAGATGTCGCCGCCGACGCGCGGCACCCACCAATCGCCCGTCAACACCATGTCGCGAGCGATCAGGGCAAAGCGTGGCTCGTCGGCGGGCCAGGGATCGCGCAGACCGATGCCGGTCGCGATCAGCAGCAACGCCGCACACAGCAGCAGCCAATAGTCGGTCTTGATGTCGCCGGAGGCTACGCTTGCGGATTCCGGCAGAGTTGGCGTGTGAGCTTTGCGCATTCGTTGTCTATGCGTTCGAGCGCATGAGGTCATGAGGTCAGTGCCGGTCTGTAGCCTTGCGATAGAGGCCAGCCGGAAGGTCAGGGCATTGTAGCGGGGGGACCGTCCGGGGCGTCGGGGGCCGGCATGGTGGCAATCCCGTATGACGATGACGGCGGGCGGATCAATCTGAATCGGATTCGATCGCGGGGAAGCATCGGAGTGGACTGGCCGAACTGCAGGCCGGGCGCTAGTCCGATCCGGTTTGCGCATGCGGCGCATCCACTGGTTTGGATTCCGGCGAGCCACGCTGCCGCAGGAAAATGCTCAGTACGACCATGGACCAGATGGCGAGAAATTCGCTCTGCCAGTTCTGCAGCGATTCGAACCAGAACTGCGAGCTGAAGAGATAGTCGGCAAAGGTCAGCGCCGGTTCGCCATGCTGGTGCAACTGCTCGTTGTACGCTCGCACACCCCCGGCAGCGTGCAGCAGGAAGCTGACGAGGAAGAGAGCGAGGAAAGTCAGGCTCAGGGAGTTCTCGTAGAGCTTGAGTCGCCATCCACCGCGTTTGACGGGACCCGGGACATCGTCGAGATTCGCGCGCAGGCGTGGATCGCGGTCGACGTCGCTGGATTCATCCGGCGACTTCGATTCTGCGGAGCCTCGTTGAAACAGGAAAACGGTGAAGACGACGTAGACGAACATCTGGAAGAATTCGCTCTCCCAGTTCTCCATCGTGACTTCGACAAAGTCGCCGCTGCGCAGATAATCCGCAAAGGGTATCGAGGGCTGTCCGTGGGTCTGCAGTTCATGCAACTCCACTGCGTATCCTGCGAGGGACTGCCCCAGGAGTGCCGCCAGGAAGAACGCGAACAGCACCAGCGAAAGTCCATTGTCTTTCCAGAACCGCTTCATTGGCAGGGTCCGTGTGACTGCTCCGGTCGCCTGGCGTCGAGGCGGTCTGCTCTTTCGGCCATGCGTGCTGCCAGACCACCGCCGCACGTCGGGTGACTCCACAACGTCAGTTCCTTTCGTTTGTTCCGCTGCGCTCAGCGTCCGGGGATCTGCGCGCGCGGGCCATGCAGGCAGACGCCGGGATTGCGGTCATGGCCCCTGGGATCCTTCAATGCCGTCGTCTCAACGTCTCATTGGTTGCTGCGCAAGTTCGGCAGCTTTGTGCGTAACGAATGCGCGAGAGGCAGGATATTGCGTCCGCCGCACATTATTTTTCCACGATGAATGCTCTGCGGAGCAGGAGATTGCAAGGATTCCAGAATCGGACCATTCGGGGTTGCGGTGCCTATAGTGTCGGCCCTCGATTCGCAGCGCCTGCGGGCTGCGACCATAACTAAGAATCTGTCGGGGGAACCTGGGGCTACGGCTTCAGACGCACCCGCGTCCAAATGACATCGGGCCGTCTGGGGAATCGTATGCAGCGCCGTCAACTCACTTCCACTGCGTCGTGTCTTCGACACGGTATTTACCTGACGCTGTTTGGTCCGTTCGCCAGCGGACTTGCCGCCGAGCCGATCCGCACCGATCTGCCTGGCCGCACCGGCGACGCACAGGCCATCATGGAAGAGCCGCCGGTTGGGGGTGCGGCGATCTCTGCTGGCCCAGCCGACACGGACACGGGTGTCCTGCGCTACCCCGCGAATTTCTTCGCCGAGTTTCAACCGACGACGGCGCTCGACATGGTGAAACGTCTGCCGGGCTTCAGCTTCAACGCGGGCGACGTCACCGTGCGCGGTTTCGTCGGCGCGCTGGGCAACGTCCTGATCGACGGTCAGCGGCCGGCGTCCAAGTCAGTGCTGCTCGAGGATGTGCTGCGGCGTATTCCTTTTGCCAACGTGGCGACCATCGAGGTGATTCGCGGCGGCGCGCCGGGGATCAACATGCAGGGTCAACCCGTGGTGGCGAACGTCGTGCGGGTCGGCGGCGACATGAGCACTCATTCCAGCGAACTGACCGGGATGTTCGCGGAGAAACACGATCCGAGCGTCGGGCTGCGGCTGGAGACGACGCGCAACATGGGACGGCTGTCGCTCAACGGTGCGCTCAATGCACGCAACGAACAGCAGTACGGCAATTCCGGCAGCGGCGCACTGATTCGTCGCGGACCCGATCGCGAACTGCTGGAAGCAAGCAATTTCGATACGGACTGGCGCCAGGAGCAACTGCAGCTCAGTGGCTCTGCCGACTATCAGACGGATGTCGGCCTGTGGCGTATCAATCTTGGCGGTACGACGCAGGATACGAAGCAGCGCGACATCCTCTCGCCACGCGCCGGCGCACCGCTGACGCTCGACGGCAGCGTGATCACGAACGTCAGTCTCGATCAGGGCGAAGCGGGCGTCGACTACGAACATCTGTTCAGCGGCGATGTAACCGGCCGTGTGCTGCTGCTGCAGTCGATCGAGAAGAAGATCATTGCCGCCGATGCGACCAATGCCCAGTCCGTCCAGTACTCCAACGACGAAGCGCTCAAGGGTGAATCGATCCTGCGCAGCTCGGTCACGTACCGGCGTTCGCCGGAGCTGACCTTCGAGGGCGGGCTGGAAGGCGCGTACAACTTCCTGGACGTCGAAGCGAACCTCGTGCGAAACGGTGTTGCCGTTGCATTGCCCACCAGCGATGTGAAAATCGAGGAGAAGCGCGGCGAAGCGTTCGTCGAAGCGCGCTGGAAAGTCTCGCCCCGCCTGTCGAGCGACATTGGCTTTCGCTATGAGCTATCCACGATCAGCCAGTCGGGCGACAACGATGCCCGACGTTCGCTGAGCTATCCCAAGCCGAGAGCGTTGCTGACATTCAGTATCGATGATGGCCTGCAGCTGCGCAGCCGCATCGAACGCACCGTAAGTCAGCTGGAGTTCCGCGACTTTGCCTCGCAGGCGTCGCTGGATGCCGGCACGATCAGCAGCGGCAACGCCGATCTGCATCCCGAATCGGCATGGGAGTTCGAAGCAGCCATCGAAAAGCGTTTCTGGGGCCGCGGCGCAGTAGTCCTCGGTTACACGCACGCCATGGTCAGTGACGTAGTCGACCTGGTACCGGTCGAAGGCTTCGACACGGCGGGCAATCTCGGCGACGGCACGCGCGACAAGATCTCGTTCTCACTGTCGCTGCCGCTGGAACGCATCGGCATCGAATACGCATCGCTGCGTGTCAATGGCGCCTGGACCTGGTCCGAGGTCGACGACCCGGTGACGAACGAGGCGCGGCGGATTTCCAGGCATTCCCCGGTCAGCGGCGACGTGGCGATCACCAAGGAATTCCCTTCGCTGTCCTCGACACTGTCGCTGGAGAACTCGTCGAGCAAACGCGATACCTCCTATCGCTTCGCCGAAGTCCGCACGGACCATTGGGACCATTTCATGCGCCTGTACTGGGACTGGACGCCGAAGGCCGACACGGTAGTGCGTCTGATGTTCAACAACTTCACCGGTCGGCCGAGAAGCCGCTGGCGCACGGTCTACGAGGGCTCGCGTGCAAGCGGCCTCATTGCCTATCACGAAGACCGTCACATCGACGCGCTGCGCTTCGTACAGCTGCAGTTGCGCAAGAGCTTCTGAACGACCGGTCGCGAGCGAGCCGGGCATCCATCCGGTGTCGCTCGTGATTCGGGGCAGAATGACGGCATACATAGATGCCCGTGGGTGGCGTGAGCAGCCCGGCAATGCGCGTGGGTCATTTTCACGAGCGTCCGTTGTAGTCCTATCCTGCACAACCATCGAGCCCGGGGGCTCACCGCCCCATACTTTCCGGCACGACGGATGGCGCTCGCCGACTGCTGAACCCGGTGAGAGGAACTCTGGCGCGCAGCAGTCATTGCTGAGCATCGCTGGATCGATTCACGCCATGAAGGGTAAACGAGGTCGCGCAACCACGGCGCTCATCATTCTGGATCTGATCTCTGAGTTCCGTTTCCAACACGCGGAGCGGCTGCTTCCGGTGGCGAAGCGAATCGCGGCGCCGGTGGCGCGGCTGAAGGCCCGTGCCAAGGCCGCGGGCCTGCCCGTCATCTACGTCAACGACACGGCCGGAAAGTGGGAATCGGACCAGGGGTCGTTCGTATCCCGGTGTCTCGCCGACGATGCCCGTGGGCGCGAGATCGTCAAGCGCGTCATACCGGACGTCGATGAGTACTTCATTTTCAAGCCGCGGCATTCCGGTTTCTATGCCACACCCTTCCAGGAGCTCCTCGAGCGTCTGGCGGTGAAAGAACTCATTCTTGTCGGGCTGACCACCCATCAATGCGTGTTGTTTACGGCGGTCGACGCCCATGTCCGCGAATTCAAGCTGATCGTGCCGAGCGACTGCGTCGGCGCATTTTCGAGCGAGGAATCGCGGCACGCGCTGTTCATTCTGCGGCGCTCGATCAAGGCGCGTACGCCGAAGTCGACGTCCCTGGTGCTCCGATGAGCAGCAGACGTCGCGTCGGTGCGAGGCGTACACGCGGCCATCCCCCCCGAAGCCATGGCGATGACTACTCCCGAAAGGCGTGTTTAAGTTCTGACGCCGGGGAAGGGAGGTTGCGCCTGTGGACGCCACCCTTGCGATGTCGGATCCACTCCTCGTGGCCATACGCGGGGCGCAGGATCGATGGCGGCGCAATCCAGCTTCTCAGCCTCCGGTTTGTACTTGATTGCTCGGCTGGCTGCGCATGTTCTTCTCGTGGTGAAAGCCGCAGGGTTTGCAGCGGAACTCGAGCGCCATTGATGCTTTATGTGTGAGGTGCGACGTATCGACCAGCGATGTCGATGCCTCGAGATCGTATTCGTAGCAGGCATTCACAACAGCTGCGCATGCAGTCGCGCCAGCGTGCGGGCGAATCGCAGGAGCGACTGGGTGTCTCCGGAAGAATGTCGGGCCTCAGCGGTTCGGGTCCGGAATCGGGTGCAGAAAGCGGCCGCGCTGAGGGGGCATCAACCAGCACCACATCGACGAGGAAGCAGTAATCGCAGAAAGCGGTGTGTCCTCCGGGAGGCGCTCGCCGCCTTCCCGGAGGCTTCGTTGCGAGCAGCAAAAAACTTGAAGTGGAGCGGTCCCGATGGATGCATCGATCAGCGGCAGCGCATGGCTGGACGTGCAGCTGCCGACCTTCCCGGCGCTGAGCGAGGATCTTGCCGTCGATGTCCTCATCGTAGGCGGCGGACTGACTGGCATAACGACCGCCTATCTCATGTCGCTCGAGGGCATCCGGGTGGCACTGGTCGAGCGTGATCGCCTTGCCTGTGCCGATACGGCCCGGACGACCGCCCATCTGACCTACGTGACCGATGAACGCCTGCATCGACTGGCAGAGAAATTCGGCACCGAGGCCGCAGTCGCCTGCTGGAAGGCGGGCGAGCTGGCCATCGATACGATCGAGGATATCTGCAAGGCCACTGGCGCAGACGCACAGTTCGTCCGCGTGCCGGGCCATTTGCACACGCCCGTCGGTGGTGATCCGGCAAAACACGTGAAGGACTTGCAGCGTGATGCCGAGCTCGCCGCCCAGTTCGGCTTCGACGTCACGTTCATGGACACGCTTGCGCCGATGCAGCAGCCGGCAGTGCGTTTCCAGCGGCAGGCCAAGTTTCATCCACGCCGCTATCTGCGTGCATTGCTGCCCATCATCGAACGTCATGGCGGACGCATCTTCGAGAAGACGGCGTTCGAAGGCATCAGCGATGATGCGATGACGGCACGCGTGAACGGACATTCGATCTCGTGCCGGTATCTCGTCATCGCCACCCACAATCCCCTGATGGGCAAACGTGGCGTACTTGGCGCCACGCTGTTCCAGACGAAGTTGTCGCTCTACACCAGTTATGTGCTCGGCGCCCGCCTGCCTGCCGGCACGCTACCCGAGGCCCTGTTCTGGGACACGCAGGATCCGTACGAATATCTGCGGGTCGAAGCGGCACCGGATCATCAATGGGTGATTTTCGGTGGCAGCGACGTCAAGACGGGCCAGGAGTCCGACACCAATGATGTGTTTCTGAGATTGCAGGCACGCCTGCAAACCATTCTGCCGCGGGCGGTGGTGGAACGACGCTGGATGGGGCAGGTAGTGGAAACGGATGACGGTCTGCCGTTCATGGGCGAAAACGACGACAGGGAATTCATCGCGACGGGTTTCTGCGGTAACGGTTTCACCTTCGGCACCCTCGCGGCGATGATGGCGCGTGACCGGTTCCTCGGCCGCGAGAACGCGTGGCAAAGTCTTTTCGAGACCTCGCGCCCGCCCTTCCATGGCGGCACCTGGCGTTACCTCCGGGAGAACGCCGACTTTCCCTATTACTTCATTCGCGATCGACTGCAGCGTGTGACGGAAGAACTGGATGATGTGCCGAAGGGCGAGGGCCGCATCGTGAATCATGCGGGTCGCAAGGTGGCGGCTTATCGCGATGCTCACGGAGCAGTGACGCTGCTGTCGAACCAATGCACGCATTTGCGATGCCTGGTGCACTGGAACCGCGCCGACTCGACCTGGGACTGTCCCTGTCATGGATCGCGATTTCGTCCCACGGGCGAAGTCCTGAGCGGGCCAGCCGAGTCACCGCTGGAAAAGTTGGACGCGTAGATTTCCGGAGTCGCCAATGGAGCAGGTTGCCGCCGCCGTCATCCCATTCATAGGTTGGGGGCTGTATCCAGCATGGCTGGTGGCAGGTGGCTGTGACTACTTGTGTCATCGTGCGACAGACATCGGATACACCTCCGGACCGACCGAGTCCTGGCTGCACGTTGCGCAATTCGCCACCTTGCTGGCGCTGTTGTGTTTTGCCATCTTCGTGACGCCGAGCTGGCTCGGTGCCGGATTGCTGGTTGTATGCGTCATCGCGCACAGCGCGCTTTCCCTGATCGATGTGTCATACACCGTGACCCGCCGGCATGTGAGTGTATTCGAGCAGTTCGTGCATGGATTCATGGACGTCATCCCGTGCGTCGCAGTCGCGCTGTTGATTGCCGTTCAGTGGCCGTTGCGTGCCGCGCCTGAGTGGCGCACGTCCATCGACCCCGGCAGCTGGCTGCTGCTGGGGTCGTTCATCGTCCTGTCCGGGCTACCGATCTTCGAAGAGCTGATTCGCACGTATCGGCAGGCCGCCGGATCGTCACAGCGCGCCGCGACACTCATGGGCAATGAGCCTGCCGGTCACGGATGACAATCGCCAGCTCATGCGGGCTTCGCGACCATGAGGTAGAACACGATGACCAGTGCGACGAAGGCGCCCGCACCCAGCGCCACCCACCAGCGCCGATAGTGTCGATAGCGAGGCGGCAAGTCTGCACCATCACGCGCTGCGGCTTCGGCCAGGGCGCGCATTCTGATTTGCATCCAGACAACTGGAAGCCAGCAGGCACCAGCGAACAGGTACAACGCCACGGATGCTGAGATCCAGCGCAGGGTCAGCGGATAACCCGCCAGACGCGCTTGCTGGTGAAGTAACCAGTCGTGCCATCGGAGGCGCCGAGTGCGGATATCTGCAGGACGCGCGTCACTCCGGCGGTCACGCAGGCATCGAAGAGCGCGCGAGGCGCAGGCGTATGCAGATCGGCGAAACGCTGCGAACCGGTTTCGCGAATGATGCCCACGGCATTGATGACCGCATCGATGCCCCGCAGGCGCGGGAGCCAGACGGCCGATTCGTGATCACGCGCGAAATCTGCCGGGGTGTAACTGTGTACCTGCGATGGCTGCCGCTGCGCGGCGATCACAGTGTGGCCGGCGAGTACGAGGGCTCGCGCCAGGTGGCTGCCAATGGAGCCAGTCGCGCCAGTAACCAGAACGTTCATGTGAGTCGAGCCACTCGATCAGCGTCGGGCCCTGACCCAGACGCGTGGCACCCTCGCTTTGTTCGCGAGCAGTGTCTGCTGTCATCCATGGCCGCCGCGACGTTCTCACCCTGGGCCGGGTCCGTGGGAACCGGGAAGGTGAGCGTGCGGTTGTAATTTCCAGAACGCATCTCTGCTCGTCCTTTTCGCATCGGTGACCTATGAAGACAAATGCTTCGCGGTCTGGGCATCGTCCATTGCTTCGTGACACCCTGATCAGCGGCGCGATCACGGCGGTGACCTCCGCCGTCGTCCTCGCTGCATGCGGAAGGCGCCAGGAAGGGAGTCCGTTCGGTCCTATCAATGGTCCGAGTCAGTGGTTATGGGGCGAGCAGGAGGGATATCGGCGACGGTTCACTGCCCGCAATACATTGGTCGGCTATGCCATTCACCATCTGGCGTCGACTCTGTGGGCAGGTCTCAATGAAAGTCTTTACTCGAGCCGGCACCGTCCTGCTTCGCCCGCCCAACACCTGGCCGCGGCCGCAGCCACAACCGCGGTGGCGTACGTCGTCGACTACAAACTTACACCGCGTCGATTCCGTCCCGGCTTCAAAAAGCATCTGGATGGCGGTGGATTGATGCTTGTGTACGCGGCCTTTAGCGTCGGTCTGAGCGTGTGGCCCCTGCTGCGAGGGACGCACAGCGCAGGGACGACACGCAGAAGTCACGACATCTTCATCCGCCGGCCATGAAGCCCAAACTCTGGGACGTCATCATCGTGGGAGCGGGACCCGCCGGCCTGAGCGCCGCGCTGATCCTCGGTCGCGCCTGTCGGCAAGTCCTGATCTGCGACAGCGGCACGCCTCGCAGCTGGGCATCGAAGAGAATGCACGGATTTCTTACCCGCGACGGCATATCGCCAGAATCCTTCCGTCGTGCGGCGCATGGCGAATTGCGCGCGTTGAGCAACGTGACATTCGTTGCGGGCGAGGCAACGCGTGCGGTGCGACGTACCGATGGCGGGTTTGCATGCACGATCGGCCGACGTCAACAGGTCTCGGGCCGAAAGCTGCTGATCGCCACCGGTCTGCTGGATCATCTGCCGCATATCGACGGGATCGAAAAATTCTTCGGCAAGACTGTGTTCCAGTGTCCTTACTGTGACGGCTGGGAATTTCGCAAC
This sequence comes from Povalibacter sp., assembly GCF_036520495.1. GTDB lineage: Bacteria > Pseudomonadota > Gammaproteobacteria > Steroidobacterales > Steroidobacteraceae > Steroidobacter. The sequence continues at coordinate 105,201 of NZ_DATDJO010000064.1, forward strand.
GCGCGGGTGGCGGTGTACGGACGAGGCCATCGGGGGTTCGAGATGGCACGGGCAATGACGGCCTGGAGTGACGATGTCCTGCTGTGCACGGACGGGTATCGACGTGTACCGCGAGCGTGGCGGATCGGGCTCGAC
>NZ_DATDJO010000065.1:0-32381 GCF_036520495.1 Povalibacter sp.
GTGTATGGGCCGGGGCGTAAACAATAGGTATGTTGTCGCGCCGCGAAATGCTGGGTCTGTTGGGTGCGGCCAGCGTCGCTCCACCGACAGCCTGGAGTGCAGAGAACAGGAGGAAGGAGTTGCAGCCAACCAAGCCATTGCGGGTTCGCACGATCACTGCCGGCATCGAACTGGCGAACGTGACGCAGCTCGATCGCATCGACGCTGCGATTGCGCTGCTGAAGCAGGGTCGCAGTCTGTTCGCGGATGCAGGTTACGAAGTGCAGACCGTGCGTATCGCCACCCAGCCGTTGCTTGCGGGACTCGATGCCGCCGGCCGTGATCGGATTCTGAGCGATCTGCAGAAGATCGACCGCCTGCTGTCCGAGAGCGGCACGATCATGAGCATTGGACCACTGCTGACGCACGATCGGTATGACGCCGGGCTCGCGGCCTGGAGTAGCGAGCTGGTCCGAACGACCCGCAGTATCAGCTTCTCGACCGTGATCGCCGACAGCGCGGGGATTCACGAGAAATCCGCGACGACCGCGGCAGAAATCATGGCGGCATTGGCGGTCGCGCTGCCCGATGGCATCGGCAATTTCCGCTTTGCCGCTGCGGCCAATATTCCGGCGGGCACGCCGTTCTTTCCGGTGGCCTGGCATCAGGGAGCGCAGTCCGTGGCGCTGGGTATCGAATCGGCGTCGGTCGTCGAGGATGCATTCGTCAGGGAGCCGGACAAATCACGCGCCGGGGACGCTTTGCGCGAACTCCTGTCGCAGGTTCTTGCGCCCATCGAACGGCTTGGCCAGGAGTTCGCGCGTCGCAGCGGCTGTGTGTATCTCGGTATCGATTCGTCGCCCGCACCGCTCAAGGATCGCAGCATTGCCGCGGCCATCGAAGCGTTTACCCACACGCCGTTCGGCACCGCCTCGACCTTGCAGGCCTGTTCGATCATCACCGCAGCCATCAAGTCACTGAGCGTGAAGACCTGTGGCTATTCGGGATTGATGCTGCCGGTACTGGAAGATCCGCTGCTGGCGCAGCGGGCGGGCGAGGGTCGCTACGGCATTCGCGATCTGTTGCTGTATTCCAGTGTCTGCGGCACGGGACTCGATGTGGTGCCGATTCCCGGGGACACTCCCATTGCTACAATCTCTGGCCTGTTACGCGATGTTGCCGCTCTGTCCGTGAGATTGAACAAGCCGCTCTCCGCACGCTTGTTCCTCGTACCAGGCAAGAAGGCCGGCGACACCGTACGTTTCGACGATCCCATCCTGACCGATTCGGTGATCCTGAAGCTCGATTGAGATCGGATCTTCCTTCCGCAATTTCAACTGTCAATTTTCAATTGTTCATTGTTCCCATGTCCACGCAACCCATCATCATCGTCACCACCGGCGGCACCATCGACAAGGCGTACTTCGACGCGCTGTCGACGTATCAGGTGGGCGAGACGATGGTCGCTCACATGCTGAAGGAAGCGCGCGTCGCCTGCCCGTGGCAGCTCGTCGATCTTTTCCGCAAGGACAGCCTGGAGCTGACCGATGACGATCGGGCCACGCTGCGGCAGACGGTGGCGGCATTGGAATCGGATCGCGTCGTCATTACTCACGGCACGGATACGATGATCGAATCCGCCAATGCACTCGTCGATGTTGCGAGTAAGACCATCGTACTGACAGGTGCGCTGGCGCCAGCGCGCTTCAGCGAAAGCGATGCGACCTTCAACCTGGGTATGGCGTTCGCCGCGGTGCAATGCCTGCCGCCCGGTGTCTACATCACCATGAACGGCCAGGTCTTTCGCGGCGATCAGGTCAGGAAGGATCGCGAGCAGGGCAAGTTCGTTTCAGTCACTTCCTGAGAGAAGAAGAGCGCCGCGAAAAACCGCATAAAAGAGAACGAAGGGTCGGAGATCCGGATTCGAACCGTCACTTTTTCTGAATTCCTTCCTACCAGCTCGAGCCCGGTCGATCGTTGCCGGCTTTGGCAGCAAGTGCCGCGCGTTCCGTCATCCAGGCTTCGAGCTCCGCGGTGTCGGCGGAGCGATTGCTGCCGACGCGTTGCTGCATCGAGGTGAGGAGTTTCGCCGCCAGCGGCGGTGACAATGCATAAAGACGCAGATAATTGAACTTCGCTTCATCCATGCGCCCCAGTTTCACGAACGCTTCGCCCTGATATTCGATCGCTGGCGGATAGTCCGGATTGATGCGCAGGGCCTTCTCGTACGCGTCGAGCGCTGCCTCGTAGTCACTGAGCTGCCGCTTGGCGTAGCCGATGTACGTGTAGGCCTCGTGCATCGCCGGATCGAGCTGCACGGCTCTGGAGAATTCCTTGAGCGCAGCTTGGTAAGCGATCTTCGCTTGCCTGGCTGCGTCTGCCTGCGTGCCGAGTTCATCGGCACGACGGATCTGCGCATAGCCGGCGTTGTATGCGTCGATGGCGTGGAGGACCGGCGCCGTCGAACTCGAGGGCCTTTCGACGGGCCGGTACGCGCCCGGTCCGTCGGCACGGGCGATTGCTGCAACGAATGTCAGTGCAGCAACCGCAACGATGAGAGCCGCGCGTTGCATCAGAATCGCGACGCTGTGAGGGTCACGTCCGAATGAGCCCAGGCCTTGGCAAAGTCGGCATCGATTGACTTGGCCGCGTCATTCTTGCCTTGCGCGCGCAGTGCCTGGCTGAGCCCGAACAGAGACCAGCCGTTCTTCGGATGGCTGCGCAGGTCGTCCCAATAGACGGTCTCTGCTTCCGCGGGCCGTCCTGCGTCGATCAGTACAGCACCCAGCGACTGACGGACGGGATAGTGCCAGTCATCCGGTTCCGTGTAGACGAGTGCGTCCTGATAGCGAACGGCCCGGTCGAGATGCGCAATGGCGCTGTCGTAGTTCTTCTGCGCAGCGTCCATTTCGCCGCTCAGGACTTCCACCGCGATGCGCAGCACCGAGTCCGCGAGATTCAGCGACATGGACGAAGGCGTGGCGACGAGCTGCGGGTCGACGGCAATCTTCTGCAGCGATGCCAGTTCGGCCTTCGCCGCCGTGTAATTGCCCTTGCGGGTGAAGGCCATGCCGCGAGAGTAGTTGCGTACGCCTTTCGCGAACAGGCTGTCGTAGGGAGCCGGCAGGGCGAGGATCTCATCCCACTTGCCGAAGCGCACCAGCGCATAGTCGGGCACGAGCTTGAAGGTTTGCAGGATCGGCACTGCCTTCACGGCCGCATCCGGCACTGACTGCGCGGTCTTGCGTGCCGAGTCGATGGCCAGTTTGCTGTCGCCGTTCATGGTCGAGGCAAACCACAGGAAGTGCACGTTGTGCGGGTAGTAGGCCAGCGGATAGATACCCTGCGCCTTGCACTGCGTGATGTAGTCCTCGTCGGCGGCGATCGCCAGCTTGTTGGCCTTCTGGGCGTCGCCATAGCGACCGATGCGCTGGAACAAGTGACCCGGCATGTGCACCAGATGGCCCGCGGCGGGTGCGAGCGGCATCAGTCGATCCGCAGCGCCTTCGGCTATCTCGGGCGTCTTGCTGGCTTCCCACAGATGGATCCAATAGTGCAGGGCGCCAGGGTGAACGGAGTTGGCTTTGATGACGCCATCGAGTGTCGCAATGATTTCCGTCGTTTCAGCGTAGGGCTGGCCATCGCGCGTCCAGTAGTCCCAAGGGCGCAGATCCATCAATGACTCGGCGTAGATCGTCGCCGCATCCCGATCCTGCGGATATTTCTGATGCAGCGCGCGCATGGCGCCGGCGAATGCCTGATCCGCCGCGCGACGATCATCGGCCTTGCCCGTGTAACGTGCCGTCAATGCATCGATGTAGTCGCGTTCCGCTGGCGAGGCGTTGCTCTTCAAAGCGGTAGCGCGCTTCACCAACGCCAATGCCTTGGGTTCCTCTTCCGGCGCCATCGGCGCATTGATGTTCGGACCGAGAACGAGTGCCTGGCCCCAGGGCGCCATCGCGCAGTTCGGGTCGAGGCGAGCTGCTTCCGCGAACGCACGGCCCGCTTCGGCATGATTGAATCCATAGGTGAGATTCAGTCCCTGATGCATGAAGGGCATTGCCTCGGCGGAACACGTGGAGACAGCGGCGAATTTGTGCGTGCCCACATTCTGCAGGCGCGGCGCAAGCGCGCCGCTGGCTGCCGCCTTGCCGGCGGCCCCATTGTCGTCATAGTGCTTGTGTACTGGCGCCTGGCCGTGCGCTGACAGTGCGGCGAAGAGGGTGGTCATCGCCGCGATACTGGCGTAATGAATGCTCATGAAGATTCTCCCCGGTCCTGGAGCTGTGTGATGAGTGCCTTGCTGCAGCTGCATAACGGCGCTGCGTGACGGCATCTACGAACCGGCATCTTCGATGGCCCGCGCCCGGGCCGCATCGTCCACTGGATGGATGTTACTGCTTACTTTGGTCAGGGGTGCATGCGTATCTTCGCGCCGCGCTTTTTTTCTCGGGGCGATGGCCGCAGAGACCGAACGATCGGGATTACTCGGGCTGCCTTCTTACGGACGCCGGGGTCGTGCCGAGAATCTTGCGCATGTGACGGGCGAGATGACTCTGATGTGCGAACCCCGTTGCAAATGCGATCTGCGTGATGGAGAGATCTTCCTCCTGCAGCAGCAGCTTGGCGCGTTCAACACGGCGCCGCAGCACGTACTGATGGACGGGTACACCGGTCGAACGACGAAACAGCGTCTTGAGATGCGACACGCTCATCGCCGCGACGCTGGCCAGTTCGTTCAGCGACAGGTCGCTTTCCAGATTGTCTTCGATATGGGTGACCAGATGCTTCAGCTTGGTGGTGCTGAGGCCGCCGCGTGGATCGCGCATCGGCAACGAATGGGCGTTGTGACGCTGCACGAGGCGGCTCGCGAGCGCCGTACCGAGACTGTCGCGGAAGAGCCGACCGCCCGCGCTACCGGTTTCGATGTCGGCCTTGAGTGCCCAGCCGATGTGCTCGATCTGCGGATCGCGCAGCTGAAATCGATCCGCCAGTTCGACGTACGAGTCATCGAGGCCCAGCTGCCGGGCCACGGATTGCAGTAGCGTCTGCGGCACGACCATCACGAGCGTCGATCCGGCCTGCTTCGTTTCCCAGGAGCAGCGCGTGTTCGAGGGAATGATGTCGAGATCGCCGGCCACTTCGCGGCCGTGCCGGGTGCGTCCATTGCGCACGCAGATGGTTTCGACGGACGGGCCGAGGAACATGCATACGACGGCATGCGGGCTCGGGTTCATTTCGGTGATCCCGGGCCTGAACGGCTTGATCTCGGCGTGCATCAGCGGTGGTGCCGCGGTGGTCGCGGCGTCGCCGGGCCGGGCCTGCTGGGTGAAGAAATTCATGGTCGCTCCGCACGATGAACGCTGAACCACCTGTGTCGTCAGAATACAACCGGCGTTGCCCGATGGTACTCGCATGCGATCCGCTGCTCGTCTGATCCTGCTTCGACTATCCGAATGTGCCAGTGAGTCCGCCGCGTCCGCGGTCTGCCGACACTGCAACTACCGCATCCGGCCGCGTTCGTGATGTTCGGCTCGATCGCCTGATCGGGCATACAGCACCCGAATGTGCGCGCTCGCGAGGTGTGGCGTGGACGACAATCCGGTCCCGTCTCACCGAGGATCACGCCATGGGCGAAGCTGCATTGCACGAAGCGGCATTGGCGGTCGGAGCGAGGAGCGTATTCAGAGCCATAGTCGTCGGCACACTGGTGGCGGGCACGCTGGATATCTGTGCCGCGATCCTGAGCTGGCTCGGTCGTGGCGTCCCGCCGGGCCGCATCTTGCAGAGCGTGGCCTCCGGTGTGCTCGGACAGAATGCGTTCAGTGGAGGCGCGACGACAGCGGCGCTCGGCCTGCTCCTGCACTTCGCCATCATGTGCGTCATCGTCGCCGTGTTCATGCTGGCCAGCCGACGCCTGCCGATATTGACGCCGCGAGCGTTGTTGGCCGCGGTCAGTTGCGGCGTCGCCTACGGAGTCGCGGTGTATCTCGTGATGACCTACGTGGTCGTGCCGTTGTCAGCGAGTCCGATCCGCACACCGTCGCTGCGAGATCTCATGCAGGGTATTGCAGTGCATGTTGCCTGCGTGGGGATTCCGATTGCGCTGATAGCGCGGTGGCTCATGCCGCGGAGTTAGCCCGCGGCATTACTGCCTGACTGCTCCTGTGGGTTCGACTGAAGTCGAGCCCAACAGCCGCCATCGCGGTGCCAGCGAATCCGCAAGCCAATACCAGGATCCAACCACCGAAGTCGGGCGCGTGATGTGTGCATGATTACCAGCGCCCAGAGCCCGCTCCTACTTCGTGTGGACCGCGAAATCCTGGTTGAAACGGTCGTTGGAGGCGCGGAAGCGGCCGGTGGTCATCGAGGTGAACGTGTTGGCCATGGATGGGTGGTAAGTCACGATGCGATCGCGTCCGGCGTCCTTTGCCTGGTAGAGCGCAGCGTCTGCATTGGCCAGCAACTGGCGCAGATCGTAGCCGCAGGAGGCGGTGGTCTCGATGCCGAAGCTGGCTGATGCGTAAATCTCCGTCTCGTCGAGTCTGATCGTGAGTGCCGCGAGCGCGGTGCGCAGCTGTTCGCAGCGTTCGCGGGCGGCCTCGAGCGAACAGCCGGGAAGCAGCACGCCGAATTCCTCGCCGCCGACGCGACCGAAAATATCGTTCGCTCGCAGGTGACGGCGAATTTCCGCAACGACATGTCGCAGGACGCTGTCGCCTGCGGCATGACCGTAGCGATCATTGATGCCTTTGAAGTGGTCCAGGTCGCAGAGGACGACGCAGACTTCCTGATCGTTCTTCCTGTTGCTGGCGAGTGACTCTTCGGCCCGGCGGATGAAGTGTGGCCGGTTGGCGATGCCCGTAAGACCGTCCTGCTGTGACAGCTTCATGAAATGGAGCTGTGAGCGCTTGGTCCGATAAGCAAAGAGGGCGATGAATCCGGCAATCAGGACCAGCACGACGATATAGAGACGGCTGGCTTCGACGGCCTTCTTGTCGAGTGCCTGCTGCAACTCCAGAACTTCTTTTTCCTTGTTGAGCGTGTCGATCTGCAGTTCGTTCGCCAGCGACTGATGTTTGACCTTTTCGTAGGCGAGCTGCCGGGCGCTGAGTTCATCGAGATAGGCTTTGTCGGCAGCAGCGTAGTGCTCGTGATACTCGAGTGCGGTAGCCAGATCACCGCGTTCCCGTGCCTGAAGGTAGAGCAGGCGATAGCTTGTCACCAGCGGCTCGGTGTATTCGCCCTTGATGGAGTTGTTGATCGCGCTGGTTGCATGTTCCTGAACGAGTCTGGGCTCGCCTTTCTCGCGATAGATCCGGGCAAGCAGTGAGTCGTGGAGCGAGATCAGCTGCCGGTAGCTGGTCTTCTGTACTTCCTCACGGTGTCCATCCAGCAGGGCCAGCGCATTGTCGTATTTCCCGTGACGGATATAGGACATGGCAGCGTAGGCGCGCACGAAGTTTGCCCGCATCAGATCGCCGGCTTTGATGCAGGCATTGACTGCATCGACGACCTCGCTGTCCACGGCGATGACTCGCTCGGATGTCTGTGTCGCCTGGAACCGCAGTTCGGCGCCGCGACAGATTCCCCGGCCAGCCCAGTCCTCCTGCGCCACCTGATCTCCGAACTTGAGCGCAAGATCTTCCAGCCCAACCTGGGCGTACAGATAAGAGGCGACGCCGAGACCTTGCTGCCGGGCTGTCTGGTCCGTGACTTCGGGAAGGAGCTTCAGCAGGCCGTCGAGCCTGGCAAACGCCTCTTCATACCGTTTGGAGATGGCGAGTACGTTGACGATGGTGGAGAGCACCCGGAAGCGCAGATTGGGCTCCTGGATTTCTTCTCCCAGCCGCCGCAGCAACGGGATGGCGGCTGCATAGTCGGAGTCATAAGCGAGATGCCACGCGTCGAGAAAGCGCAGGTAGTGCTGCTGATTTACGGAGAGATCCGCGGACCTCCGGTCAAGATCCTGGATCGTGGCGACGAACTGTTGATAGTCGACAGATTTCAGGTTGTCCGCTTTGCTCAGCAGATCATCGATCTCGTCGGCGCCAGCGGACGCGATGGCGATGAGCAGTATTAGTGAAAGTACGGAACGGCGCGGCCATAGCCGCCACGCCGTTCCTGCTTGCAAGGGATCTCTATGCGAAATCACTGGACCGGTCCGTCCATTCCCTCACTTTCTCTTCCGGCTGCTCTTCTTTTTGCTGCTCTTTTTCTTCTTGGATGTTTTCCTTTTGGGCGCCTTCTTCTTTGCCGGGGATTTCTTCGCTGGCTGTTTCTTCGTGGACTTCTTCTTGCCGCTCTTCTTTTTCTTCTTCCGCGAGATTGTTCGGCCGCCAGTGCCTGGCTGCGGCTCCTCGTCGCCATCATCCGGCGAGGCAGGTTCGTCCGCTGGCTGCTCGCCCGGCGTATGCAGGGAACAGAAGACGTTTGCAGAAGCACCCAACAGAGATTCCAGTGCACTTCGGTCGGCAGTCAGGATTGCCCGGCTCGCGGCTCCATCGATGCCTGCATCGGAAAGTACGAGTGCCAGATTTTTGCCGGCCGCGCCGCGCAGGTTTGCGTCGCTGCCCATTCGTTCCAGAAAATTAAGCAGGTTGGTCATGTTGTTGTTTCCTTTTGCAAACTGTCCAAACACCGTCAACACTGAAATTTCATACCGTCGGAGTGATTGTTTCCTTTCTGTTGAGCCGTTGCAGGAGTTTTCGCCATCGATTCACGCGAGATTTCCCAGAGTGTTTTACGGGCGTTGCCGTCCCCAGGTTGTTGCTGAAACCCCAGTCCCCTGAACATCCCGGCGCAGGGCGCGTTGCGGGCATCGGTGGTGGCGAAGATGCGTTGAACCGGTCCTCTGCGCAGAGTCTGCTCCACCAGCGCCCAGACGGCTTCGCGCCCATATCCGCGTCCCTGCCAGCGCTCGTGCAGCATGATGCCGATCTCAAGACCGGTTTGCGACCGCGAGCGGATCAAGCCGCAGATGCCGATAGGTTTGTCAGTATGACGTTCGACGATGGCATAGAACCGCAAATGCCGCCGTCGCTCGCGCGTCATCTGCAATGCCTTGCCGAATTTTCGTATCGCCTGGCTCTCCGTCAGCGGACTGCCAATGAACTGCATGACGCGTACCGAGGTGTGTAGCTCACAGAACAGGTCGCGATCGTTCGGATCAATCGGTCGCAAGTGCAGCCGGGCGGTCATGCATGTGCGTGAGGATTCTTTCATGCGAGGCAGCTCGCTGCGATCAAGTCGTTCCAGGTGACGCCGCATCTTCAGATCTGGTTCTGGCGCATGTGCCGGCGGAATCACCAACGTCATGTGGATATCGATTTTCGCAGAAGGCAGCTCAGACAGTTTCAGGCGCACGATGCTGGGCCGGCTCGTCGGCAGTGTCGCCGCCTTGTACAGAATGAGCTCATGATCGAGCGGGTAATCGCGTGACAGCAACTCAACCAGGAGCTGTCGATATCCGGAGCCTGTGGAAAAGCGTGCGAACGACCTGTCACCGACGATTCCGATCTGCCACAACACCAGGTAGGCGGTGGCGTCGGTGTTGCGTCGATAGAGCATGAACTGGCTTGCCTCGTAGTGCTGGCAGCCGACGTCGCCCGGATCGATCTGGAGGTCCGCGTACAGGCAGTCCTCCGCCGAAACCCCGGGTTCCATGTGCGCCTCGTACCCTTCGCTGCGTGCCATGGCGATAGCCATGCGCGGCGGCAGCGCGAAGACGGCGGGGTGGCCGTAGAACGCGCCGCACACCTTCTTGCCCGCGCGTACTTCGGTGAGCATGGCCTCAGTCATCTCGCGGTAGGTCTGCGTGCGGGGCTTACCTTCCTGATAGTACTGCTGCAGGCTGCGAACGTCGGGATGCATCCTGGCGAGCCACAGCTCCATGATGCCATCCGATAATCCGGTGAAAACGACGTCGGCCTGTTCGATGTAGCTGCGCGACAGTGGCGTGAGATGCGAGCCGAGCGTCATGCCGACGCCCACGCATACCAGACTGCCCGCCTTCGTCATGAATACGCCCCGCCTGCTTATGGTTGACCAGTCACCAGTCAAAAACGGATTTGGTGGAGTCTGATTGGGCGCCGCGTGAGTGACAAGGGCGGCGCACGTGAATCAGCTCACGGCTTCGCGGTGCCTGTCGGCGAATCTTTCATATATGCGAACCGCGGCACCTTGCGTCCGTCGTGGTCGACGAACTCGGTGAACATGCGGAGTGGGCGGACCCACAGGCCGCGCTCGCCGTAGAGTGCGCGGTAGATCACCACGGACTCTTCGGTTTCCGAGTGCCGGCCGACACCGATCACTTCGTAGTCGTTGCCTTTGTAGTGTCGATAGAGTCCCGGCCGCAGCTCTGTGCTCATTCGGTGCCGCCCGGCGAAACGTTGAACAGTTTCGCGAGGAACACCGTTTCCACTTCGCGCCGCAGGTCGTTGTTGGGTTTCTTCTGGAAGCCGTGTCCCTCGTCGGCGAAGACGACGTACCAGGTCTCGACCCCATTGGCGCGAATGCCCGCCACGACCTGATCCGATTCGGACTGAGGCACGCGTGGATCATTGGCACCCTGCATGACGAGCATGGGCTTGGTGATCTTCTTCACGTTGGCGAGTGGCGCAATGCGCTTGAACACTTCCTGCATCTGCGGATCGCGCTCGTCGCCGTACTCGGCGCGGCGATTGTCGCGGCGATAGGCCTCGGTGTTTCGCAGGAACGACGCAAAGTCGCTGATACCGTAGCGTTCGACGCCGCCGACGAGACGATCGGCGTAATGCGTACTGACGGCGAGCGACATGTAACCGCCATAGGACTGGCCGTAGACGGCGACCCGATTCTTGTCGAGATTCGGTTGCTCGGCTATCCAGTCGAGCAGGGCGCCGATGTCCTTGACGCTGTCCTCGCGTTTCTCCGCATTGTCGAGATTCATGTAGCGCTTGCCGTAGCCGGAGGAGCCGCGCACGTTCGGCAGGATCACGGTTGCGCCCAGCACGTTGGCGAAATACTGCGCACCGGGATTCCAGATCGGGAGAGTCTGCGCTTCCGGCCCGCCGTGGATATCCATGATGACGGGCGTGCGCTGATCTGCGGGGATGCCGACGGGCCGATACACAAAGGCGGGAATGGACAGGCCATCGAACGATTTGAAGCGGATGAGTTGCGGTTCGGCGAGCTGTGCCGGATCGAGTTCGCCCAGTTCCGAAGTGGTCCAGCGCGTCAGCTCGTTCTTCGCCACGTTCCAGGACCACACGTCGCCCGAACTCGTCGCCGTCGTGAGGGCAAGCGCGAGCTGCGACCCGTCGGTAGAGAAGCCCATGCCCGTCAGCACGCCGCGGGGCAGCTGCGGCTGCGGCAGATCCCGGTTCGTAGTCAGGTCGCGAACGACCACGCGCGAGTAGCCGTCCTCGTTGATCGCATAGGCCAGCAGGCGACCGTCGCTGGATACCCTGAATGCTTCGACATCCCATTGGAGGGCAGGCGTCAGCACTGTGGTTTTTCCCGCGGCAATGTCGATCTGCACCAGTCGCAATACGTCGCTGTCGCGGTCGGAAAGCGCCAGTACGCTGCGACCTTCCGCGGCGAAGTGAGGTTCGGAGAACAATGCCTTGCTGCCCTTTGCCGCCAGGTCGCGCGTCGTGCCCGACGCGAGGTCGAGCAACAGCAGCTGCGATTCGCGATTGGAGAGGACGCGGGTGAGGACCAGCGTGCGTTTATCGGGTGAGATGTCACCTGGCTCGATGCTGCCGCTGGCGCGATAGACCGCGCGGGCCTGCGACGGATTGGCCGGGTCGGCGGTGTACAGCACGTACTCCGCCGACCCCCTGGTGGCTTGCGACCACGCCAGCAGCGTGCCGTCGGGGCTGAAAATCGGCGAGAGATTGCGGGTGCCGGGTTGCGTGAGACGCTGAGGTTGTCCCGTCAACCCCATCGAGTAGAGCTGAAACCATTCATCGCCGCCCGTGTCGCGCACCAGAACAAAGCGATTCGACCCGGGAATGGCCGTGGCGGAAGCAACGGGCTCGTCGAAGAAGGTGATCTGCGTGCGTGCGCCGCCGGGTGCAGCGACGCGGTGGATCTGCTGGGTTGCGCCGAAGCGCGTGGCGATCAGCAACGATCCGTCGGGAAGCCAGTCCTGGAACGTCGCGGCGCGATAGTTCTGGAAGCGCTGAACGGCAGCGGCGATGTGCGGGGGGACGTCCGGAACGTTCTGCAGCGTTGCCGACCCCACGTGGCGGACGTGCAGTCCAGGTGTCTGGGAAAGCGCCAGCGGCGCGAAGGCAAGAAGCGTCAGACCACAAACAACAGCGCGATGCATCGGCAAACTCCGCTAGCAGTGGAACATCCGCTGCGCACGTTAGCAGATTTGCCGGAGTGCTCCGGAGGCGGGTTTTCCCTGAATGTATCGGGAGTCAGCGTGCCGACGGCTGGCGCTTGGCGCTGACGGTCGGGTCGACCAGCCAGCCGTTCGATGGCTGCCAGTTGCCAAGTTCCTGGCGGCGACGCTGCCACGCGGCTTCGAGCGCCTTGGCAGCTTCGGGAAGCGCCAGAGGGATCGAGCTGGACGGACGGAAAAGATCGCTGCTCCTCATGCCGATATTCATGCCTGCTCTCCGCCAAGATAAAAAGTGCGCTGCATAGACTCCGCAGACTGCCGGGAGGTTCCACGAAGATGCCGATTCGATGGCCCGGGCGCTTCGCGACTTAACAGATCGCACGCCAGACCGAAGGCCAGGGCACACAGGAACGACACGCCGAGGACGATACACACGATCACTCTTGCAACAATTCCCAACATGATCATTCGCTCTGTGCATTGAATAGGAGGTTAGCCGGGCAGCGCGTTTCGATCATGGGCTGCCGCGGCATCAGTCTGATTCCCGAACGCCATGAGTCGTGTTGAACCAGCGGCGCGCAGTGTGCCGTCGAGGCACGGGACGGCCATCGACCTAAAGAGCCAATCGCAGGCTGACGAAAGTGAGAGAGAGGCCCTAGGCCCTAGGCCCTAGGCCCTAGGCACTAGGGCAGGGACTGGGTGCCGCGACTCCACAGGCGATCGCTTCGTTTTTCTGACTGGCGCCTAGCACCTGGCACCTTCCTTTCAATACACATCCCTGCAATACCTTCCCTCGATCGTCATCTGCTCCACGATGTCTGCGCCGAGAATATGCGTGAGCGCCGCGTCGACGGCGGGAGCCATTCCCTGCAGGCTGCCGCAGACGTAGATCGCTGCGCCTGCGGCAATCCATTCGCGCAGTGCGTCCGGGCGCTCCAGCAACCGATGTTGCACGTAGATGCGTTCGAATTGATCGCGTGAGAACACCAGGTCGAGTCGTTCGATCGAGCCGTTGTCCGACCACGCGTCCAGGTCGCTGCGGTAGAAGCGATCGTGGGCGGCATGGCGCTCGCCGAAGAGCAGCCAGTTGCGACGATGACCGGCATCGATGCGCGCTTTCAGCAGTGCGCGTAAGCCCGCAATGCCCGTGCCATTGCCGATCAGGATCATCGGGCGCGAATCTCGCGGCACATGAAAGTTCGAGTTGGGCCGGATTCGCAGCGCGATGTCCGAACCGATTGCCGCCTGCTGCGTGAGCCATCCGCTGCCGAGTCCGGCCTTGCCGTCGGGACGCTGCATCCGCCGGATCAGCAGGTGAATCGCTCCCTCGGCGGGGACGGAGGCGATCGAATACTCGCGATGAGGCAGCGCGGCCGTCGTGGCATTCCAGGTCGAATTCTGTGGATCGATCTCGACGATGTCGCCGGCCTGCCAATCGGCATTCGATCCGGGCTGGGGTTGCAGCACGACGTGGTAACAGGGATCGCCCGCGCTGCCGGGGTTCGCGAGCGTGCGCTCGGTGAGGCGCCAGCGTTCGTAGCTCGGTGTGTCCCAGTCGGCGAGATCGGGGCTGCCGCTCAGCACGCTCAACTGATGCTGCCAGTGGCGCAACGCGCCCTCGTCGCCGTTGTCGACTTCGACGACATCGAACAATGGTGTCGCGCCTTGATGCCGCAGCCAGGCATCGAGGCGATGGCCGAAGGCGCAGAAGTTGTCGTACTCGCGATCGCCGAGTGCGAGCACGCCGTAGCGCAGGTTCTCCAGCGGCAGAGAGCGGCTCAGGGAATCGCGGACGAAGCGGGCGGCGGGATCCGGTGCGTCGCCTTCGCCGGTGGTGCTGACGACGAACAGAGCCTGCGAGATTTTTGGCAGATCATCGGCGCTGAGAGTTGCCAGAGAAGCGAGTTGCACAGCGCTCGATGCCGAAGTCAGGGACCGGGCCGTTTGCGAGGCGAGCTGTTCGGCGAACCCGGTCTGGCTCGCGAATGCGACGAGCGTGACAGCGTCGTTCGACGTGATGTCCTGAATGCCGTCGATCGCGCGCGCCGGGTCGCGGCGCTTCGGGCGCAGGCAGGCGACGACGAATGCGACGTAAACGATCAGTACCGATGTCGCGACCAGCAGTCGCGGTATGCCAATTGACTCGATCATAGAGCGGTCGATGTGACGCGCGGAGATCCCACGGAGAAGCCAAACCCGCAGGACGGAGCTTCCTCCGACTGTGGGTCCGGCTTCAGCCGGACAATTGATGTTCGACTGTGACTGCAGGAAATCCCCTGGGGGAAAGTCGAACGCACAGGAAGTCGAACCTCCGACTGTCTGACTCGAGCCGCACGATCCGGCCTACTGCTGCAGTACTTCGAATGTCGCGACGTAGCTGGCGCGGCGCTGCTTCGCTTGCTGCAGCGAGGTCTTGTTGTCCTGCAAGCCGGCTTCGAGCCAGTACATGCCGGGCGCGGGCCAGGTGACGGCGAATTCGCCCTTGGCGTCCGTCTTCACCTTGATCTCCTCCTGGTGGTCGCGATAGCGCGTGCCGCCGGCGACGATTTCGATTTCCAGATCGGCTGCCGGTTTGCCATCGAGGATGAAGCGGAATTTCGCTTCCTCGTTGGCATACAGATCGTTCGGGTGCGTGACCGGGATGAGTTCCAGGCCGATGTTGGAGGGCTTCAGCGCCTCGGTGGTGGGCTTGCCGGCGGTGACGAATGTCTCGACGCGCCCGGCCGATTCAGCGACTTGCAGCTTCGGGGCGTTGGCCGGTACTTCCGTGGCGAATTTTTCGGCCGTGCCGCGCCAGCGCTTCACTTTGCCGTCTTCTTCGTAGCTGGCGGTCAGACCGCGGTTGATGTTGGCAAGCTTGTACGTGCCGTTCTGCGTCAGGTGCAGATCAAACATCGTGCGGTACTTGCTCGTGGACAGGTTCTCCGGTTTGACCTGCGTGCCATCCGGCGCGGTCACGACGAGACCGTCGAGACGCAGCGGCACGTGATTGAAGTAGAACAGGTCGTTCGACACGGCAGCGTCGACCGTGACCCATTGATCGACGGTCGTAACCGTCGTCGAGGGCAGCAGCCAGGCCTTGTGAGCGTGCACCGTCAATGGCGCCGCTGCTGCCAGTGCCACCACTACGAACCGGGATACATGCTTCATGTGTCTTCTCCGATGTGAATCTGCTCTGGCCAGTCAGCCAGGCGACCAGTTGGCCAGTCGCCCGTCAGGGCTTGACCTCGAGCGTGATCGTGCCGAGCTCGGTTTTGCCCTGCGCAGTCGCATGCTGCGGCTTGCCGGGCCATTCGAAAGGGATTCGCAGCAGCTCACGGCCGCCGACTTCGCGGGTCGCTTCCACGACGAGGTTGTACTTGCCGTCCGGGAGGCCCTTGATCTGCTTGCTGTCACCGCTGAACTGCAACGTGTGCTCGCCGACGGGACGTGTCGCACCCGTGACGCCGTCGATCGGCATCGTTGCCTCGCGGCCACCGCGACGCCACCACTGGCGCAGATCTTTGAGCCACTGCGTGCCGTCTTCCTTCTTCGGATCGGTCTGGTACCAGACGGCCAGGTGCTTCGCGATGCTCTGGTCTTCGTTCTCGATCCACAGGGCGATGTAAGGACGATGATACTCGGCGACGTTCAGCGCCGGGATCTGCACCTTCACGGTAAGGTCTGCCGCGCCGGCCGGCAGCGCGAGCGAGGCGAGCAGGAAGGCGAGGGCGAAGCCAATGCGCATGGATACCTTCAATGAATGAACAGAATCGCCAGCAACAGCGGCAGCACGAATCCCAGCAGCACCATCGGCCACGTTGCAGGCCGGTGCATCGAATGCATCTTCAGCAGCACGAGCCCGGTGAGGGCGAAGATCAGCGCCGCGAAGGCGAACGCGTCGATGAACAGGCTCCACGCAGCGCCGGTGTTGCGGCCTTTGTGAAGATCGTTCAGATAGGAAATCCAGCCCCGATCGGTTCGCTCGTGGGAGACGTCGCCGCTGACGAGATCGATCGTCATCCACGCATCACCACCCGGCCGGGGCAGCGATACGTACAACTCGTCATCGGACCATTCCGCTTTATCGCGATCGACCCGCACCGCCAGCTCGCGGCGCAGCCAGCGACTCACGTCGTCCGGCACCGCCGTGGTTTCCGACGCCTCGGACGCTGTCTGCTGCAACGTCCGCAACAATTCCGCGGGCAGTGTGGCCGTGGCCGTCGAGACTACGGGTTTCGCCGTGATGGCGGACGCATGGTTCAGCGTGAAGCCCGTGATGCTGAACAGCACCAGGCCAACCAGGCAGCCGGCAGCACTGACCCAGTGCCATTGGTGCAAATGCTTGAGCCAGAAGGCCCGCCGCTTTTGCTCGGTTGCTGTCGTCGCGCGCGCCGCTGCTGTCATCGCTCGAATTTCTGGTATCGGCGGGGCCCGCATCATAGTGAGAATGATTCTTATTGGCAACGTTAGCGCTTTGCAGATCAGGGATTTGCCCGGCGCCGCAAATGCCGCCAGCCGATGGCGACGCCGCTGACGGAGATCACGAGTCCGGCGATCGACAGTAGCCACAGCGTGATGTCCCAAGACGGGCGCGAGAGGAGCAGCCAGCGGAAGTCGAAGCTGTGCAGGGCGTTGAACAGCCAGCGGTGAATGCGATCGCTGTGGCGCATCCAGCCGACGACCTTGCCGGTGCGCGGATCGACATGCACCCATGTGCGATCGGGATCGTCGAAGACGAAGCGCAGCACCGGCAGCACACGGGCGCTGCGGCGTGAGTACCAGTAGGAATCTTCACGTTCCAATCGGTGTGCGGCAACGAGTGTTGCGTCCGGGATCAGAACCGGCGCGGCGGTGATCAATGCAGCCTCATCGAGACCCTGCGCAGTTCCGGTTCGTGCGTCGAGGTGGATTCGATGCCCGGCCGCATCCGCAAGCTCGATGTGAGGCTGGCCGAGCGCCCACGAAAAGGCTGCTTCCACGGCGTCATGGCGGCGCAACGATCGCAAGGTGTCGAGCGATACCAGAAATTCCGCAGCAGTGTTGCCGCTGTACGCGTTCACGCCCACCTGCATACGCTGTGCGTCGAAGGTTCGTTCCCACGGCACCGGCGGACCCATCGACAGCCAGCCGCTGAAGATCCACGTCAGCAGGAAAAATCCACCGACGATGCCGGCGAGATGATGCCAGGCCATCCAGCCGCGGAACGGCGATAGCGAGGTGCCCGCGCGGCGTCGCAGGCGCAGCCTGTCGATGCCAAGCCACAGCCCGGTGATGGCGACGACGATGCCGATACCCGACGTCCACAGTACTACTTGTGACCACAGCGGTCCGTTGGCGCGCAGGTCGCGAAAGTAGAACCAGTGCAGCACGGCGCCGACCCAGTTCCATGCGCGTTCGCGCCGCGTCGAGTCCAGCACGATTTCGCCGGTGCGTGACGAAATGTAGAGCTCGGTGCCGGCGGCATCGTTCAGCGCGACCAGATGCAGCGGACGATGGCCATCGAAGGTACCGGCGACCGACCACTGATCGCGTTCGATCGTGAGTACTTTCGTCGGTGCGCCCGGAGAAGAGAGGTGCCGGGTGATGTCCAGTGCATCGCGTGCGCCGATGGCTTCGATCACGCGTCCGTCGGCTGCAGAGACCGCGCGTACCGGCCAGCCGCTTCCCGTCAGCTGGTACACAGGCTCGCCATTGATCATCACGAGCCTGAAGCTGCGCGGGTACTGGGTCAGCGACAGCTCCTGCAACACGTCCTGCGGTTCGATGGCGACCCGCTCCCAGTCGATTGGCTGCAGGCGCCCCAGGCGTTCCGTCGATGTCAGCTGCGGGTATTCGACGTACATCATGACCAGCCCGGAGGCGAACCACACGACGAACAACAGGCACGTCGCAATGCCGAGCCAGCGATGGCCGACGACGAGCCAGCGCCACAGGATCTGCCTGATGTTCATCGATGAGATGCCTGAGCAGACAGGTACACACGGGAGCACGAGGAAGAACGCAAAGGAGCACAACAGGAGACAATCAGGATCGCTCGTTCTGTGCTCCTCTGTGTACCTGCTTCCTTCCGATGGCTGAGTGCGCCAGCGGAATCGGAACCGGCCGAGGGCATCAGAAGCTGCAGGTGTAGTGGAGTGTGAAAGTCTGCGGTACGCCGAGGCGCTGGACCATGACGGGGCCGCTGCCGCTGTCGGCCGGCGACTGTGCCAGCCGCGTCGCGTAGATCTCGTCGAAGACATTCTCGACGCTCGCGCCGATACGATGATGGCGTGCTGTATCGAGGTAGACGCGGCCCGACAGATTCAGCGTGGTGTAGTTGCCGAAGTTCTGGCGGCCGAACGCGCCGAGCACCCAGTAGACATCGCCTACCCAGTAGAGCGACGCATCTGCCTCGACGCGGCCCTGCGCCGGCGCATAGGTAAGCCCGGCTTTCGCGAAACGCTCCGGCGTACGCGGCCGCTGCTGATCGGAACCTTCATCGCGCGAGCGTGTGTAGGTGTAGCTGGCGTTGGCACGGAAGAGCTCGCTCAGCGGCGCAGTGAGCGCGACTTCAGCGCCGCGCACTTCGACCGTGCCGGCCACGTTCTCATAACGGCCGAAGGGGTACGCCGGATCGTCGTAACCGACGTCGATGAGGTTGTCGACATCGCGCGCGAAGCCCGTCAGTTTCCAGGCGAGGGTGCGCGATGCGAGAGGAATGTCACCGCCGATCGAGAGATTGAGATTCCGGCTTTCTTCGGGTTTCAGGTCGGGGTTGCCGGAGTATTCGTCGTCACCGGGAACGCCCACGTAGTAGAGCTGCTCCGCGCTCGGCAGCAGGAAGGCCGTGCCAACGACGCCCTGGACGTACAGCGCATTGGATATTTCGTAGCGGGCGCTGGCGTTCCACACCGTCGCGTCCTTGCCGCCGGTGCCGCGGTTGTAGCGCACACCCGCTGCGACGTTCAGCCGCTCGAATGCGTTCTGCGCCGTGCGGATGTCGCCGAAGAAGGCGTGCACCGTCTCTGTTTCGCCCGCAATGGGATAGACCTCGTCGCGCGCGCTGTAATTCTGATAGTCGTAGCCGAGGTGATAGTCGAACTTGCCGCCCGGCGTCAGTTTCGCCAGGGCAGTGCCGCCATAATCCTTGAAACCCCAGTACGTGCCCGGCGCATACACCACGACCTCCTCGAAAGTGGCGGGGCGATTCTGGATGTTCGCGTAGGTCGTATCCCAGTCGTGCAGGTAGGCCTTCACGAGTAGCTCTACCGTGTCGTTGGCCTTGACGCCGAACTTCGCCGAGGCGATGTCTTCGCTGCGATGGTTGTAGCTGCGTCGGGTGCGCGCGGCCGAGTTGTTGTCGAGCGTCGCATCGGTGTGGTGCCAGGAGAGATCGAGGCGCGCACGCTCGCCGAAGTCGTAGCCGTACTTCGCGCCGACGTTGGCCACGTCGTAGCTGCGATCGCGGTCGGTCGCGCTCGGCTGGTAGATGTCGTATTGCCGATAGCCGTCGCCCTTGTCCTGCGACGCGTAGGCGACGAATTTGTGATTGCCCAGGGCGCCGCGACCGAAGCCTCCCAGGTGGTAGCCGTCATTGGAGTCGACGCTGACTTTGACATTGCCGCCGGGCTCGTCGCTGAAGGCGCGGGTCACGATATTGATGGCGCCGGCGACGCCCTGCGTCCCATAGAAGAGGCTCTCCGCGCCCTTGAGCACTTCGATGCGCTCGATCACGTTCGCGGGCAGGGTGTCGGGACTCGTGTCGTTGAAGATCCGGTTGTTGATGCGAACCCCGTCGACCAGCCACAGCACATCCCCCGGACGCGAACCCTGGAGGGACACATCCACGTAGTCGAAGGGACCGCTGCCCGGCGAGACGAACAGGCCGGGGATCTCGAACTGCAGCGCCGTACTGGCGTCCACGTAGCCGACCGCGGCGATCCGTTGGGCGCTGACGGTGTCGACGTCATGGCCGTAGCGGGCGAGTTCAATGGGCAGCGTGTCTTCGATACTGCGCGCCGTCACCAGGACCTCTTCCAGGGGGGCGGCGGCCGAGAAGCCCGGAACGGCTGACAGCGCTAAGGCGACGGCGACGAACTGGCGTGACAAGACGGTTCTCCTCTTTCTGGTCGATGCACGTCGTGGCGAGCCTGCCGCGACCCTGGCCAGCGTGATTTCGAGAGGCGTGTCTTGCCAGTAATTTACTGTTTGCTCTGATGTTATTTAACGTTAACGGCGACTTCGGCTGTTACGATTCAAGCCTCTCCAGATTTCTCGACATGTGCTCCGTGGTCGACTCTTCCCCCTTGCAGCAACAGGCCGACCTGATCCGCGCGAGCGGCGCGCTCGGTAAGCCGGGAGCGCTGTCGCGGCTGTTCGATTTCCTGCTCGAACGCTCCCTGGCCGGCGAAGCCCCCAAGGAGCTGGAAATCGCGTTCAAGGTGTTCGGCAAGGACAGTCGCTTCGATGTGTCGCAGGACTCGGTGGTGCGCGTGTACGTCCACAAGCTGCGGCGCCGTCTCGACGACTACTACGCAGGCCTGGGCACGACGCCGCAGCGACTCACGATTCCCAAGGGCGAGTACCGCCTGACGATCGAGGAGCAGCCCGGTGCGATGGCGGATGCCGTAAGCCTCCCCGTATCCCCGCCGGCTATCGTTCGTCCGCGCCGGATCTGGCCGGCCGTCCTCGCGCTGCTGGCTGCGGTCGCTGTGGGATCGCTCGTCACCTTCGCCCTGATGAGGTCCGACGGCAGCGATGAGCGATTCAATGCAGTGCGCGCCAGTGCGATCTGGGCGCCGCTGCTGGACGACGATCTGCCCATCACCATCGTGGTCGGCGACTACTACATGATGGGTGAGACCGACGAGTCGGGTCACATCCGCCGGCTGGTGCGCGAATTCTTCATCAACTCGACCGGCGATTTCGTTCACCAGGTCGAAGTCAGTCCGAAGGTGATGGAGCGTTACCGCAATCTCAACCTGACGTACCTGCCCACCTCCACGGCGTTCGCGTTGCAGGACATCGTGCCGGTGCTGGCTGCCAGAAAGAATGTGCGCGTGATGCTGATGTCGGACCTGAGCGGCAGCATGTTGACGACCAGTCACATCGTCTACGTCGGCTTCCTGAGCGGCCTCGGCATTCTCGGCGATCCCACCTTTGCCGCCTCGCGTATCGCGCTCGGCGGTACCTATGACGAACTCATCGATTTGCAAACAGATGCTCGCTACCGCAGCACCGGCGGCGATACGACCGAGAGCCGCTATGTCGACTACGGGTTCGTATCCGCTTTCCCCGGTCCGGGAACCAATCGGGTCGTCATCATCGCCGGTGCACGCGATACAGGTGTCATGCAGGCCGCTGCCGCGATTTCCTCCGCGTCCGGCCTCGCCCAGGTGCAGACCGGTGCGAGCAGTGCAGCGGCGTTCGAGATGCTCTACGAGGTGCAGGGAGTGGCTCGTGCTGGCATGAGCAGCAAGCTCCTGTTCGTCTCGCCGATGGAGCCGAAGCGCATCTGGGAGATGGAGCGCTGAAGGCACCGGAGAAAGGCCAGTGCACAAAGGAGCACAAAGTCAGGATCGCCAATCCGGTATCCGTTCATATGTGCTCCCTTGTGTACCTGGCTTTTATCTTCAGAAAGTCTGGTCGAACGCTACCTCGCCCTGAACCGCCACCTGGTACGCCGACACGCGGCGTTCGAAGAAGTTGGTCAGTTCCTGCACGTCCTGCAGTTCCATGAACGGGAAGGGATTGCGTGAGTGGTAGCGCGCCGGCAAGCCGAGCATGACCAGGCGCTGGTCGGCGACGTACTCCAGGTACTGACGCATTTCGCGACGGGTCAGGCCGACGACTCCCTCCGACAGTACGTCTTCCGCGAAGGCAGCTTCGCATTCGACCGCTTCCTCCATCATGGTCCGTACCTGCTGCGCCCATTCACTATCGAACAGGTGCGGCTGCTCGCGGCGCACGGTGTTGAGCACCTCGTAGGCGAAGGCCATGTGAGCGCTTTCATCGCGGAAGACCCAGTTGGTGCCGGCAGCGAGACCGGGCAGCAAACCGCGCGAGCGCAGGAAATAGACGTAGGCGAAGGCGCCGAAAAAGAACAGCCCCTCGATGCAGCTGGCGAAGCAGGTGAGGTTGAGCAGGAAGCGACGCTTGTTGGCATCGGTGTCGGTGCTGCCAAGTGCGTAGACCTCGTCGGTCCAGCGCTGGCAGAACCCGGCCTTGCGACGGATGGAGGGAATGTTCTCGATGGCGGCGAAGGCCTGGGCCCGGCGTTCGGGATCCGGCACGTAGTTGTCGAGCAGGGTGAGGTAGAACTGGATGTGCAGCGCTTCCTCGAACAGCTGCCGCGACAGATACATGCGCGCTTCCGGCGCATTTATGTGCCGATAGAGGCTGATCACCAGGTTGTTCGACACGATGGAGTCGCCCGTGGCGAAGAACGCCACCAGCCGCTCGATGAGATGCCGATCCGCCGGCGTCATGCGCTGGCGCAGATGACCGAGGTCGATCTGGAAGTCGATCTCTTCCACCGACCAGGTGTTCTTGATCGCGGCGCGATACATCTCATAGAAACGCGGATAGCGCATCGGCCGCAGCGTGAGATCGAAGCCCGGGTCGAGCAGATTTGATGGGGTGGGTGAGTGCATGGGATCGCTCTTTGATTTGCTGGATGTCGGTAGGGAGCAGGCCCTGGGCCCTAGGCCCTAGGAAGAACTTTTGTCTCAACCTGGCGCCTAGCGCCTAGCGCCTTCTCACTGGCATGCCTCACACATTTCCGGATTCTCGAGCGAGCACACCACCGCATCGGTATCGCTCGTTTTCGCAGTCACTGTCGTTTTCGCGATGTGCGTCGCGGGTCGCGAACGCAGGTAGTACGTGGTCTTCAGACCGCGCTTCCAGGCATACATGTACATGCTGGAAAGCTGGCCGATGTTCGGATTCGCCATGAACAGATTGAGCGACTGGCTCTGGTCGATGTACGCACCGCGGTCGGCGGCGAGATCGATCAACGCTCGCATCGGCAATTCCCACGCCGTGCGATAGATCGCGCGCAGTTCTTCCGGCAACTCGCTGAGGCTCTGGATCGAACCATCCGCGACCTTGATCGCGGTGCGCATGTCCTCCGTCCACAGGCCGAGCTGTTTCAGTTCCTCGACCAGGTAGCGATTGATCTGCAGGAAATCGCCCGAGAGCGTTTCGCGCTTGAACAGGTTCGACACCTGCGGTTCGATGCACTCGTAGCAGCCGGCGATCGATGCGATCGTCGCCGTGGGTGCGATGGCGATCAGCAGGCTGTTGCGCAGTCCGTGGGTGCGGATTTCGCTGCGCAATGCGTCCCAGCGAGCAGTGTCCGATGGCGTGACGCCCCAGGCGTCGAACTGCAGTTCGCCCTGTGCAGCGCGCGTCTCCTGGAATGCATCGTGAGCGCCGCATTCGCGCGCCAGCTCCAGCGATGTCTGCAGCGCATGGAAGTAGATGGTTTCGGCGATCTGCGTCGACAGGCGCCGCGCGCCGTCGCTGTCGAACGGCAGCCGCATCTGAAAGAACACATCCTGCAGGCCCATCACGCCCAGGCCGACCGGTCGCCAGCGCATGTTCGAGGACCGTGCCGTAGCGATCGGATAGAAATTCAGATCGATGACGCGATCGAGCTGACGCACCGCCACCTGGACGGTATGGGCCAGTCGCTCGAAATCGAAGGACACCGGGCCATCGACGCTGCTGACATGGCGCGCCAGATTGATGGAGCCGAGATTGCACACCGCGGTTTCGCCGGCGCTGGTGACTTCCAGAATCTCCGTGCACAGGTTCGACAAATGCACCGCGCTGCCCGGTTTCGCTGTCTGATTGCACGCGAGGTTGGACTTGTCCTTGAAGGTCATCCAGCCGTTTCCGGTCTGCGCCAGCACCCGCATCATCCGCGCGTAAAGGTCGCGTGCGCGCAGCGTCTTGCGCGCGATACCGCGTGCTTCGGCCTGGGCATACGCCGTGTCGAACGCCGGCCCGAACAGGTCGGGCAGGTCGGGCACATCGACGGGATCGAACAGCGACCACTGCTCATCACCTTCGACGCGGCGCATGAACAGGTCCGGAATCCAGTTGGCGAGATTGATGTGATGCGTGCGACGGCTGTCGTCGCCGGTGTTGTCCCGCAGCTCGAGGAATGCTTCCACGTCGGCGTGCCATGGTTCGAGGTACACGCAGGCTGCGCCCTTGCGTTTGCCACCCTGATTCACGGCGGCCACTGACGAATCCAGCGTTTTGAGCCACGGCACGATGCCGTTCGACAGTCCATTCGTGGCGTGGATCAGCGAGCCTTCGGAACGCACGCGATGCCAGGCGACGCCGATGCCGCCCGAGAATTTCGACAGCAGCGCGATGTCCTTGTACTTGTCGTAGATCGATTCCAGCGAGTCCTGCGGCGAATCGAGCAGGAAGCAGCTCGACAGCTGTTCATGGCGCGTGCCCGCGTTGAACAGCGTCGGTGAACTGGCGATGTAGTCGAGATGGGAGAAGAGCTGGTACAGGTCGATGGCTTCCTGCACGGTCGCGCTCAGGGCGACAGCGATGCGCATCCAGAACTGTTGCGGCGTCTCGATCACGAGGCGGCGCGTCGGGTGCTTCAGCAGGTAGCGGTCGTACAGCGTGCGCAGGCCGAAGTATTCGAGGCCGAGTGTGCGGGACGCATCGATCGCGTCGTTGAGCTTGCGTGCATTGGCTTCGACGAAGCCGAGCACGCGCTCATTGATGAGGCCAGTGTCGAAGCCGAGGCGGATCGACTGCGAGAACGAGTAGACGCCGAGTCCCTGAACTTCCTTGTCGATGAAGGCGCCGAGCAGGCGGGCTCCGAGTTTCGAGTACTCCGGTTCCTCGACCATGAACGACGCCGCGGTGCGGATCGACAATTCGTCCAGTTCGCGCGTCGTGGCGCCGTCGTAGAGTCCGGCGATGGTCTTGAGCGCGACGCGCATGGGATCGACGGCGGTGAGGCCGTCGCCGCAGCGTGCAACGGCGCGCACGATCTTGTTGACGTCGACGGGTTCGTGATCGCCGCTGCGCTTGGTGACGCGCATCTGCGTGCGGGCAGTGGGCGGTGACGTCAGCTTGAATCCGGATTGCGCGGGTGGGGTCGCTACCGTGGGTGGTGTGGCTTGCAGCATGTTCGTGTCTCTCCGGTCTCGATGCTCCGGAAAGACAGCAAGGCCCACGACCCACGATTCGACGCGGCCGGGCAGGGCCGCATGCGATGCATGGACTCGTGGCCTGCCGCTCCCGCGAGCGTAAACGGGCCACGATGAAAGGAACGCGGGGATGACACTGCTCAAGGAATGCGAGTGTCTTCCGCCAGCTCCACCCACGAGAGCCCGACAGCCTGTTCGTCGCGCAAATGGCGCAACGACCGCGGCAGGTCTTCGGGCTTTCGGGCGCGTCTCTGGCGAGACCTGATCTACCGGGCGTCACTTCCCGCAGTTGCTTGAACTGCAGTGTCTCGACGCCTTTCGTTCCCGATTACCGCTGCGGGGCAGCTCCGGAATTGATATTCGAGATATCGCACCGGATTCCCTCTTAGGCCCATCCCCTGGGGGTGAGCACCGCTGGCAGACACAAGATATTGGGGTCGGCGGTCCGGCGTCAACCGGATTTTTTTAAGATGCCGGCAACTCGCGGCTACGTCGAATGACGTTTGTCTGTGTTCCGGCGCGTCGGCTATTGTCGCTGCGCGTCCGGGACTACTATGGAAAAATCATGACAACAACGTCTGCGCCCCGCTTCACGATCGGCCTTTTGCTGAGTGCGATGTCGTCATTGGCGCTCGCGCATCCCGACGGACACGGCGCGCACGATCTTGCGGCCGGATTTCTGCATCCCTTCAGCGGTCTCGACCACCTGCTCGCCATGATTGCCGTCGGTCTCTGGGCCGTCCGCCTCGGGCGTCGTGCGGTGTGGACGTTGCCGATCGTTTTTCCCCTGGCGATGGTGGCGGGTGCGGGACTGGCGCTCAGTGGCACACCCTTGCCTGCGATCGAACCGATGATCGCCCTGTCCGTGATCGTGCTGGGTGTGCTCGTCGCGGTTGGAGTGCGACTGCCCGTCGTCGCGAGTGCGTTGCTGGTCGCGATGTTCGCAATCTTTCACGGCTACGCCCACGCGGCCGAAGCGCCTTCGTCGCAAATCGGTATCTATGCGGTGGGATTCGTCACCGCTACGGTGATCCTGCATGCGCTGGGTGTGCTCGCAGGAATGGCGGCGATGCGTCAGGCCAATGCGCCCTTGCAGATCCAGTTGAATCGGTTCGCAGGTTTCGCAATCGCCGTGAGCGGCGCGGTTGTTTTTCTAACGACATGATGCGCGAATGCAGCGGTGCACCTGGGCAGTGACCTGCAGGTTTGCGCACCTCCATGAAGGGAGGCAGAGAATGGCCTCGCTGGCTTTTTCAGCGCATCGGTCGCCCCAGCGCTTCGCGATACAACGCCGGGTCGACATTGCCGCCGCTCAACACGATGCCGACCGTCTGGCCGCGGCAATCGAAGCCACCGAAGAGCAGGGCGGCCAGTGCCACGACACCGCCGGGTTCCACCACGATCTTCAATTCGCGCCACGCAAATGCGATGGCATCGAGTGCGTCGTCGTCGGTGACGGTGAGTCCACCGGCGAGTCGCTGCTGATTGATGGCGAACGTAAGTACGCCCGGAGTGATGGGCATCAGTGAATCGCAAACGGTTCGCGCGCCAGGCGCATTGCTTTCGCGCTTACCGGAGCGCAGCGAGCGTGCCGTGTCGTCGCACGCGGCAGGTTCCACGGAGTAGATTTTCGTCTGCGGGCTGACCTCCGACATCGCAAGCGCGCAGCCTGAGATGAGTCCGCCGCCGCCGCACGGCGCCAGCAGCGCGTCGAGATCGCGATTCAGCAAGGCACGCGTCTGCGCCGCGAGTTCCAGCGCCGCCGTGCCCTGGCCCGCGATGATGTGCGGATCGTCGTAGGGCGGCACGACGATGGCGCCACGTTCGCGCGCCAGATCGCGGCCGATCTGCTCGCGATCCTGCGTATGCCGATCGTAGGTGATGATCTGCGCGCCCATCGCGCGCGTATTGTCGACCTTGATCGCCGGCGCATCCGTGGGCATCACGATGGTGGCGCGAATGCCGAGTCGTTGCGCGGCGGCCGCCACCCCCTGCGCATGATTGCCGGAGGACCAGGCCACCACGCCATGCTTGCGCTCGTCCGCATCGAGTTGCGACAGCCGGTTGTAGGCGCCGCGGAATTTGAACGCGCCGCCGATTTGCAGGCATTCGGCCTTCACCACCACGGTGGCGCCGACGCGCTCTTCCAGAATGCGGTTGCGCAGGACCGGCGTGACGGTGGCATGGCCGGCGAGGCGTCTGGCGGCGGCGAATACGTCTGCAGCAGTCGGTTCGGCGGCTGTCGTGGTCATATCTGTTACTCGCAGCAGGTCTGTCGATGACCACTAGTGTAACCAGTACTCCGTGCGCCGGGCTGTGTCAGAGGATGTCTATACTCGACGGCGGACGTGCGGACAGGTGTTGAGGTGTTGCGATGAAGATGCTGTCACTCGGTGCGATTTTGTGTGTGCTGGCAGGTGCGACCGCGCTGGGCGCGGATGCGTATGCCGGCAAATCTGCGGGAGCCGCGCCGCGCTATACCTTTTCCTGGCCGCTGGATGGCACGGCGTTGCAGCCGCGGGGCGGCACGACGAAGGGTGCGCCGATCACGCTGGATCTCGAGCCCTCGCCGCAATGGATTCAGCTCCAGGCGCCAGGGTTGTCGCCGTTCGAGAAGGATCGCCGCGCCATTCTGGCGATGGCAGGCACCTATCGCGTGACCTTCGATTTTCTCGAAGTCGTGCCCTTCGCGACGCTCGACAAACCCAACGCTCCGTATCAGTCGTGGGGCACCGAGAAGGTCTATGTCGACAGCGATGACGGCAAGTCGATCAGCCTCGTGCACATTCTCGAAATGCGGGTCGTGATGCAGGACGGTTCCATCAGCGAACCGATGGTCACCAAGCATTGGCGACAGGACTGGCAGTACGAGCCCGACTTCATCGTGGAGCATCGGGGTCGCGATCGCTGGGAGCGGCACGCCACCACGAAAGGGGAGATCGGCGGCGCTTGGAGTCAGACCGTATATCAGGTCGACGAATCGCCACGGTACGCGAGCATCGGACGCTGGGAACACTCGGCAAGTTTTTCCAGCTGGCTGAGCTGCCAGACCTGGCGGCCGCTGCCGCGCCGCGAGTGGAGCGTGCGCGATGACTACCAGGTGCTGATCGGTACCAATCGTCACACGATCGGCGCGACCGGCTGGGTGCAGGAGGAGAACAATCTCAAGGCCGTGCTGACGGCGGAGCGCGCGCTCGATCCAGCGAAGCCTTACGTCGCGCGCGAGTACGGCGTTGCACGGTACGAGCGAATCCGTGGCGCGGATTTTTCGGGCGCGGATCGGTACTTCAACAAGACCAAAGCGTTCTGGGACGAAGTTCGCGACACATGGGCAACGATCTTTGCGAAGCAGGGCAGTGCCACGCTGCGCGGACCCGTCGACAAACTCGGATTGTTTCAACCGTTGTTCGCACGCGCCGATGAGATCGAAGCGGGAGAGGGCGGCGATGCGGGTGACAACCAGAAAGTGATTCGCGACGCCCTCACGGCGATGGGGGCGCTGCGGTAGCCAGTGCGTGCGGGCTGACGACTCGCAGTCGCGACCGTCCTGCGGTGGCTTGAGCCCGCACCAGCCAAAAGGCGCCGAGATTTCACACGGAGATCACTGAGGGCACGGAGTGGAAAGCCTTCCTCTTTTTCGAACCTCCGTGTACTCCGTGATCTCCGTGTGAAATTCCGTATCCGAGTCAGCGCCTCCCCTTACGCCCCAGAATTCCGCTTGCATTGGTATTGAGAATCATTATCATTTGCATCCATGGACGTGCTCTCCACCAAACCCCCAATCCGCTCTGCGGATATTTCATCGCCGGCCCCGGAGCTCAACACCCGTGGGCCGGCGATTCCTTGTATTCGATCCGACGCGCTGTTCGATCGATCGAGAGAGATCCTGATCGAGCACAGCGGTTGTTATTACCGGCTGCGGCTGACCCACAGCAACAAACTGATTCTGACCAAGTAATCATTTACAGCCCGCCCCGCAGCCAGCGCCCGGCCGGGCGACCTGCATAGCCAGCTACCGCATCGCCCACGGCGATGAGTCTTTTCCACCGCAACGGTGACGAGGTAGTGGCATGACCATGACTGTCCTGACACCGATCATCCTGTTTGCCGCCAGTGTCGCGGCGATGGGTCTTGCGTACTCTGCGTTGCCTGCACAACGCTGGTGGTCTCGGCCAGTGCGAGCGTTCCCCGCTCACGTCACGGCTGCATTGGCCGCGATGGTGGCATTGCGGGGCTGGATCGATGTCCTCGGTGCTTTCCATGGTGGATTGGCATGGCTGTCCACACTGGCCGTGCCGCTCGCCGTGCTTTTCTGCGCCGCTGCCACGCCCTGGCTGCACGCTCGCCACCGTCTGGTTCGCAACGATGCCTCCGCGCCAGCCGATGCAGCGGCAAGTTCGCGGTAACGCTTCGGGGAAAACTTTCAGTGATCAGCCCGAATCGACGAGGTGATCGATGCCAATATCGCAAACCCCCCGCTGCCTGACACGCGTCGTGATCGACGACGACTGTGCAATCGAAGTGGCGCAGCTGCAGTCCGTCATGCAGCGCATTCAATGCCTGCTGCACGACGTGCCGCAAGCGCAGCGCGAATACATCGCCAACGCACTGCTGAATCTGGCGGTGTCACGAATGCTCAGGGGAGAAGGGCACGCGCAGACGGCGAGCATCCTGATGCGATTGGGCGATGCGGTGGGAAGCGGAGATGCGCCGCCAGCGGAACGTCCGGTGGATCTCACACGGATGAATGGCTGAACGAAGTCACGCTAAGACAAGGCGAGGTACACAAAAAAGCACATAGGAGCACGAAAAATCAGCGAGCCTCTCCGTCATTTGTGCTCCTTTGTGCTTTTTTGTGTACCTGTCTTCCTCTGCGGGCTTGTGTCTTGGTCCCTGATCAGACTCGCGCGATCACCCGATCGCTGCGACCGGAGACTTCGTAGCTGCCTTTGCTGCCGTAGACCTTGGGCTGACTGGCGCGGCCGGTGATGACACCGAGCATGCCTTCGACGCGTTTCAGTCGTGCAGCGACGAGCGCGCCGTTGCGATCGTTCAGGCTGCGGCAGTGGGCGGCGCGTTGGGCGCAGGCGGCCCAGCGGGTTTTGAGCTGGTGTGAGGGATCGCACCAGTTGAGTAGCTTGTCGAGGCCCATCGCATCCGCCGACACGCTCATCATGCGGCACAGCGAGCGGCGTTCGTCTTCGATGGCGATCATGGCGGCGATGCAGCTCTGGCGAGCCTCGCCGGCTTTCTCCAGTTCGTCCACGTCATTGCTCGTGAGGAACTCGTGTTCCTTGTCGAGCAGTTCTTCCAGGCGCGCGAGCGTGCCGGCTTCCTCGGTCAGGAGCCGTTCGAGTGTGTCGCGACAGATGCGTGGATCCACGTTGGTGAAATCTCTTGTTAGCGCGAGCCCAGTTCCTGTTCGGTGCGCAGCAGCTTGTCGGCGATGCGTTCCGCGTCGACCTGGTAGCGACCTTCTTCCAGTGCGAGGCGGATTTCCACGACGCGCGATTCGTTGACGACGGGCAGGCTTTTCACAGCATGCTCGAGCGAGGCCAGCTTCCGTGCCTGATCGGTGATCTGAACCGGATTGCTGCCGGCGGCCGCGGTGTCTGCCGGGGCAGCAGACGCATCACCGGCGCGCGACACCGTCTTGTCGGTGCCAGCCTGCACGGGGCGGTTCTGGAAATCACTGATCTTGATGCTCACGGTCATCACTCCTGTACTCCACGAACCCTGTAGCGGCGGCAATTCTGAGAACTTTAGCAAGTTCTTCCGCAGCAGCCTGAGCAGGGACTTAGGGCAAACTCGCAAGAGCGCGTTCGCAGGGCACAGAATAGGTTAAACAGTTCCTCATCGATGCGATTCGCTTCCCCGGATTCACGGCCTCATTCGGATCGCGTCTCGTGACACAGTGCTCACTCATGCAGTCGGCCGCCTCGGGGTTTGTCCCTCCGCCAGCAGATTGACGCAGCATCGAGCGTCCCGGTCAGCGATCGACCCGGACCGTGAATGAATTTTCCACCACACCTTCGACAATCTTGCGCGACGTCACATTCTGGACGCGGATGCGCTCTTTCTCGCTGCCATCCGACAGAGCCTGACCCTGTGCGCGAATCTCGAACGGTCCGTTCACAGCCAACAGCGTGACCTGCTGACCGCGACGCACCAGGACATCCGGAGCCAGCACGTCCGCAGTCAATGGCGAACCGGCGGGTAATGAGCGGCGCAGCCGTCGTCCGCGCAGATTTCCGGTATCGCTGATGAATCCGGCCTCGACGCCGCTGAGGCGCCGTGTCTGCAATTCCACATCGGCTGCGTCGACCGGGGCGCGGCGCGGCAGCGCTCGGCGCAACACCAGGACCGGCGCCTCGACTTCCACGGTGACGGGTACAAAGATGGACCAGGCAGGCGCGGAGCAGCGCACACCGACCGTTCTTCGTGCGCCAGCGACGGTGGCGTTCGATGGTGTCGCTTCGAGCGGCGCAGCACAGCTGGCCAGCTGCAGGCGAGGATCGAGCCGTGAGGCAGTCACGAAGTACCGGCCCTTGATCTGCGGCAGCAGCGCCGTGACGCTTTTCTCCGCGGCGGACTGGATGGACTCGAGAGACTGTGTCTGTGTCTGTGTCTGTGTCTGGGCCTGCGCCATCGCGCAAACGCTCCCCAGCACAGTTACCACTATCCAGCGATACGAACTCAACACTTGCTTGCTTCCTGACATCGCCATCGCATTGACGGCCACGACAGATAAAGCAAATGCGATGCCAGCCTGCGTGCTTCGGCTGGCGGGATGCGCGGCGACGGGAACGATGGCGTCGAATCGTGACGCAGTTCCCGTGCGAAGCGCTGCTGGTCGCGCGTTCGAGTGAAGGGCTGTCGGGCGCTGGGCTGCTGGCCAGAGAAGGAACGGTGCTCTGCTG
>NZ_DATDJO010000066.1:0-68407 GCF_036520495.1 Povalibacter sp.
GATCTCTTTGATGCGGTCTGTCGCGGCGCCCCCACGTTCTTCCTACACGAATCAAACCTATGACCGACCAGACGCTGCCACCCGACGAGAACAAACTCATCGCCGAACGCCGGGCGAAGCTCGACAAGCTGCGCGCCACCGGTGCTATCGCTTTTCCGAACGACTTTCGTCGCGACGCGCTGGCGGATCAGCTGCTGACCGCTTACGGCGACCGCGCGCCGGAGTGGTTCGATCAGAACGTCGTGCCAGTGAAGGTGGGCGGCCGCATGATGGCCAAGCGCATCATGGGCAAGGCGAGCTTCGCCAAGATCATGGATCGCTCGGGACAGATCCAGCTGTTCCTGCAGCGCGATCCGCTCGGCGATGTCTACGAAGAATTCAAGGGCTGGGACGTCGGCGATGTGCTCGGCGCCGAAGGCGTGCTGTTCAAGACCAAGACCGGCGAACTGTCGGTGC
The DNA here is from genome assembly GCF_036520495.1 of Povalibacter sp. Classification (GTDB taxonomy): domain Bacteria; phylum Pseudomonadota; class Gammaproteobacteria; order Steroidobacterales; family Steroidobacteraceae; genus Steroidobacter. Next base: position 457 of record NZ_DATDJO010000066.1, read on the forward strand.
GCGTGGACAAAGTGCGTCTGCTGACCAAGTCGCTGCGGCCTTTGCCGGACAAATGGCACGGCCTGTCGGATCAGGAAACGCGCTATCGGCAGCGCTACGTCGATCTGATCATCAGTCCGGAAAGCCGCGCGGTGTTCCAGACCCGCACGCGCATCATCAAGCATCTGCGTGCCTTCCTGGATTCCATGGGTTTTCTCGAAGTCGAAACGCCGATGATGCAGCAGATCGCTGGCGGCGCAGCGGCAAAGCCCTTCGTCACGCACCACAACGCGCTCGACATGGATCTGTACCTGCGCATTGCGCCGGAGCTTTATCTGAAGCGCCTGGTCGTCGGCGGCTTCGAGCGTGTGTACGAGATCAATCGCAACTTCCGCAACGAGGGCGTTTCCACCCGGCACAACCCCGAGTTCACGATGCTCGAGCTCTATCAGGCCTACGCCGACTGCGACGACATCATGAATCTGCTGGAGCAGATGTGTCAGGGCATCTGCGATGCCGTTCATGGCTCGCGTCAGGTGACGTACCAGGACGAGACTTTCGACTTCTCCCAGCCGTTCCGCCGCGCGACGATCGAAGACCTGGTCGTGCAATTCAACAGCGATATCGATCGCACGAAGATTCGCGATATCGACTATCTGCGTGCTTATTCCGACCGACTGGGCATTCCCTATGTCCCGGGCGACGGCGCCGGAAAGCTGCAGATGGGGATTTTCGACAAGACAGTCGAACACCATCTGCGTTCGCCCACCTTTGCCTGCGCCTACCCGGCGGAAGTGTCGCCGCTGGCGCGTCGCAACGATGCCGACCCTTTCATCACCGATCGTTTCGAGTTCTTCGTCGGTGGTAGGGAACTGGCGAACGGCTTCTCCGAATTGAACGATCCGGAAGATCAGGCCGCGCGCTTTCGCGAGCAGCTGGCGCGTAAGAGCGCGGGGGATGAGGAGGCCATGCAGTACGACGCCGACTACATTCGCGCGCTGGAGTACGGGCTGCCGCCGACCGGCGGTCTGGGCATCGGCATCGATCGGCTGGTGATGCTGTTCACCAACTCACCCTCGATCCGCGATGTACTGCTGTTTCCGTACATGCGGCCGGAATAAAGGCAAGTCACGAAGGTGACGAGGGTTAGGAGCGCGCTGTCTTGACCCTTGTGTCTTTCGTGACCTTCGTGACTTACGTCACCTCATACGGCATCTCGAGACGCTGCAACACCACACCGGAATCGGCCAGTCGTAACTCCTTCTGCAATTCCGCCAGGCTGACCACTGCCAGCAACTCGCATCCCTGTGGCGTCGCCACGGAGTCCACCACGTCGCCTGCGTGTGAGTCGCCGCTGAGAATGCGCGCAGCAGGCGAGGGCGGTGCACCGTCAGCTCGAAACGCGACCATGCGGCGCTTCACGGTGCCGCGGAAGTGTGTCCGCGCAATGATTTCCTGGCCGGTGTAGCAGCCCTTCTCGAAGCTGATGCCCCCCAGAAGGTCGACGTTGAGCATCTGTGCGACGAACAGTTCGTGCGTCTGCAAATAGACCTGCGGCAGCCCGGCGCGGATATCTGCCTGCTGCCAATCGGTGGCGAACTGTGCGTCGTTCTGCATGGGCGTGCCATGAGGAGCAACGATCAGCATTCGGTCTGGATCGGTCGGCCATTGGATCAGGCTGATACCGTCGCGTTCGAGATGTGATCGCGACGCCTGGGGTTCGCCGGTGGCGCGAACTCCGCCGATGACAAAGCGGTCCACGCCGGATTCGACCTTGATCCTGGCGCGCAATGCGTATTTGCGCAGCCGGATTACGACCGCATCGACGAGTTCGGCAGGAAGAATCAGCAGAATGGCGTCGCTGCGCTGGATCATCCACAGAACCGCCTGCACCCGGCCCTGAGGGGAACTGCAACTCGCCAGTTCCAGTCGCTGCGGCGTCAGTCGCTGCATGTCGAAGCTGAGCTGGCCCTGCAGGAATTCGCGGGCATCCGGACCGGCGACGAACACGCAGCCGAGGCTAGGCAGGAGATAAGGAGGAAAGGGGAGAAGCTCGCTCATTCGCTAAATCCGAAACGACCCATCGTGACTTGAGATACCGCTTTAGGTTCCTCGGTTTCAACCCTTCTGGCAGACTACGATGCCATGCCCATCAGCCGCCAGGAAACCACTTCCGACGTCGTCAGTACGCCTGCCGTTTCTCCAACGCACGCTTCGACATCGCAAGTCTCCCACATTGCGACCGAGCCCGTCGCAGTGAGCGGCCAGGCGTCTGCACCTGCCATTGAAATCGGCGGACGCGACGGTCCCGAACCGACGCGTTTCGGCGACTGGGAAAAACGCGGCCGCTGCATCGATTTCTGATCGGCCCCACGAACTCGCTTCAGGCAAACAAGTCATGAGTAGTCCAACACGATACGTCCGACCACTGTCGCCGTTCCTTTCGTACCGGTGGCAGTACACGATGGCGCTGTCGTTCCTGCATCGCGCGACCGGGTGCGCGATGAGCGTGGGGCTGCTGTTGCTGACGTACTGGCTGGTGGCAGCTGCGACCGGCGCCGATGCTTACGCGGAAGCGCAGCAGTGCTTCGCAAGTCCGCTGGTTCGCGTGCTGCTGATCGCATTCTCTTTCAGCTTCTTTTTTCACCTGCTCAATGGTGTCCGGCACCTGGTCTGGGACGCCGGTCATGGCTTCGAGAAAAAGACCGCGCGCATGAGCGGATGGGTCGCCTTTCTCGGAGCGGTCGTGCTGACGGCCTACTTCTGGTTCCTTGTCCTGGGTCGCAGCGCCGGAGGTGCAGCATGAGCTTGCGCAGCCCGATGGGGCGCGTGCTCGGCCTGGGATCGGCGAAGGACGGCGTGTCCCACTGGTGGATGCAGCGGGTCAGCGCCGTCGCGCTGGTCGTGCTCGGTTTGTGGTTCGCCAGTGCGCTGCTGCGTCTTGGCGATTTCAGCCACGCAGCGATCCTCGCCTGGATCGCCCTGCCGCTCAACGCAGTGCTGTTGTCCCTGCTGATCGGCACGGCTGTCTATCACTCGTATCTCGGCGTGCAGGTGGTCGTCGAAGACTACGTATCGAAGCACGGCCTGAAGATCGTGGCGATGCTGCTGGTGACCTTCGTTCACATCGTTCTGGCGGCACTGGGTGTTTTCTCCGTGCTGCGCATCGCTTTCGGAGCCGTGGCATGAGTGCGTATCAGTTCATCGATCATTACTACGACGTCGTGGTCGTAGGCGCCGGCGGCGCAGGCTTGCGTGCCACCTTCGGTCTGGCGCATTCCGGGCTGTCGACCGCGTGTCTCACGAAAGTATTTCCCACGCGCAGCCACACGGTTGCGGCGCAGGGCGGCATCAGCGCAGCGCTTGGCAACATGGGCGAAGACGACTGGCGCTGGCACATGTACGACACGATCAAGGGTTCCGACTGGCTCGGCGACCAGGACGCGATCGAATTCATGTGCAAGGAAGCGCCGGGCGCCGTGATCGAGCTCGAGCACTACGGTGTGCCGTTCTCGCGCACTGAAGACGGTCGCATCTATCAGCGGCCGTTCGGTGGCATGACCACTCGGTTCGGTGAGGGCACGGCACAGCGCACCTGCGCCGCCGCCGATCGTACCGGCCACGCCATGCTGCATACGCTTTACCAGCAGGCACTGCGTCACGAAGCTCAGTTCTTCATCGAATACTTCGCCGTCGACCTGATCATGGAAAACGGCGAATGCCGTGGCGTCGTCGCCATCGACATGGCAGACGGCACCGTGCACCGTTTCTTCGGGCATCAGACCGTACTGGCCACCGGCGGTTACGGCCGCGCCTATTTCTCCTGCACCTCGGCGCATACATGCACCGGCGACGGCGGCGGCATGGTGCTGCGCGCAGGCTTGCCGATGCAGGACATGGAATTCGTGCAGTTCCATCCGACCGGTATCTACGGCGCAGGTTGCCTGATCACCGAAGGCGTGCGCGGCGAAGGCGGCATCCTGCGCAATTCCGCCGGCGAGCGCTTCATGGAGCGCTACGCCCCCAACGCGAAGGATCTCGCCTCGCGCGACGTCGTCAGCCGTGCCATGACCATCGAGATACGCGAAGGTCGCGGTGTCGGCGCGCACAAGGACCACATTTTCCTGCATCTCGAACACCTCGGCGGCGAGACGATCAACGAAAAGCTGCCGGGCATTGCCGAGACGGCGAAGATTTTCGCGGGCGTCGATGTCACGAAGCAGCCGATTCCCGTCCTGCCGACGGTTCACTACAACATGGGCGGTGTGCCGGCGAACTATCACGGCGAAGTCGTGACCATGAAGGACGGCAATCCCGACACCGTGGTGCCGGGCCTGATGGCCGTCGGCGAAGCTGCCTGTGTATCCGTGCACGGCGCGAACCGCCTCGGTTCGAACTCGCTGCTGGATCTGGTGGTGTTCGGTCGCGAAGCGGCGCGCCATTGCGCCGAAATCGTCAAGCCAGGCACCAGGCATCGCGCGATTGCCAAGGACGCCGGGGACTTCGCGCTGAGCCGCATCGACAAGTTCCGCAACGCCAAGGGCTCGCTGCGTACCGCCGATATCCGCCTGAGCATGCAGAAGGTCATGCAGGGCCACGCCGCGGTGTTCCGCACGGGCGAGTCGTTGCAGGAAGGCGTGCAGAAGCTGTCGGAAGTATTCAACTCGTTTGCCGACGTCAACGTGACGGATCGTGGCATGGTCTGGAACACCGACCTGATCGAAACCCTGGAACTCGACAATCTGCTCGGCCAGGCCGTCGCGACCATGCACTCGGCGAGCAATCGCCAGGAGAGCCGTGGCGCGCATGCCCGCGAGGATTTCCCGAATCGCGACGACCAGACCTGGATGAAGCACACGCTTTCCTGGGTCAGCCAGCATGGCGATGTGCAGCTCGACTACCGTCCGGTGCACACCAATACGCTGACCAGCGATGTCGAGCCGGTGCCGCCGAAGGCGAGAGTGTATTGAGATGGCCAACTGGCTGACTGGCCAACCGGCAAGCTGGCCAGAGGGAAATCTGCAACTTTCCGTAACGTCTGGCCAGTTAGCCGGTTGGCCAGTTGACCAGTCGGCCCAGCGAACATTTGTGAGCGTTTAGACATGGCCCAATTCCGCTTACCTGCAAATTCCAAGATCAAACCCGGCAAGGCTTTCAAGGCCGCTGCGGGTGCGAAGGACGTGCGTTCGTTCCGCATCTACCGTTTCGATCCGGAGTCGGGCGAGAACCCGCGGGTCGATACCTACGAAGTGGACATGGCAACGTGCGGGCCGATGGTTCTCGACGCTCTGATCAAGATCAAGAACGAGATCGATCCCACACTGACGTTCCGTCGTTCGTGCCGCGAAGGTATCTGCGGCTCGTGCGCGATGAACATCGACGGCGTCAACACGCTGGCATGTACGCGCGCCTGCGATGACGTGAAGGGCGATGTGAAGATCTATCCGCTGCCGCACATGCCGGTGGTGAAGGATCTGGTGCCCGATCTCACGAATTTCTATGCGCAGTACGCTTCCGTGAAGCCATGGCTGCAGACCCGCACGCCGGCTCCGCCCGATCGCGAGCGTCTGCAGTCGAAGGAAGATCAGGAAAAGATCGATCGTCCGTCGGCCTGTATTCTCTGTGCGTGCTGCTCGACGTCCTGCCCGAGCTACTGGTGGAACGGCGATCGCTACCTGGGTCCGGCGGCACTGCTGGCGGCCTATCGCTGGATCATCGATACGCGCGATGAAGCGACGGGCGAGCGCCTCGATGCACTCGAGGATCCGTTCAAGCTCTATCGCTGCCATACGATCATGAACTGCACGGAAGCGTGCCCGAAGGATCTGAATCCGGCGCGCGCGATTGCCGAAATCAAGAAATTGATCGCCGAACGGCGTCACTGAGCGTAACGCCATGGAAGGTACGAATCTTTCCCGCCTGCGCTGGCGCTGCCGTCGGGGCATGCGGGAACTCGATGTCGTCCTGCAGCGGTATCTGGATCAACGCTACGCTCTGGCACCGGAAGCGGAGCAGCGCGCATTCGAATCATTGCTCGACGCGCAGGACCCTGTGCTGCTCGACTACCTGATCGGCAGGGACCATCCACAGGATCCGCAGCAGGCCAATGTCATCGCACGGCTCGCCCACGCTGGTACTTGAATTGCGCCGCTGGCCCAGCGAGCAGGTGCTCACGCTGGGCCTGTTGCTGGCGGTAGGTCTGGCTGCGGCGCTGCTGTTTCGCAGCATGAATCCCCTCGTGCTGTTCCTGGCCTGCGCCATCTCGCTGGCCGGGTTGGCCGGTGCGTTTCGCAGCGCGGGTTGGCTCGGTGGCGCGTATTCCGTCACGCGCGTGACGTGGCGGGCGGACGGGGTCTGGCGGCTGACCTTTGCCGGGGGTACCGAGCTCGAAGGGCTGCTACTGCCCGAATCGAGAATGAGTCCAGCTGCTATCTGGTTGCGCTGGTCCCTGGAATCCCCCGCACCCACGGATGCCGGCCGTCGTGACAGGCGATGCCCCAGAACGCGGACCCTCCTGGTGGTCCCCCGCGATCTTTCCCGGGCGGATTTCCGTCGGTTGCTGGTCCGTCTGCGGCTGGATCGGTCAGAATGCGTGCCGACTGCGACGCAGGCGAATTCATGACTCTGTTGGCCATCCCCAGGTTCCGTGATCCGATTCACGTTGCATTTCGTTACGAAATGCAACGGTCGCCGAACTTTCCCCGGACCTGTCAGTCTATCCGTGCAGCCTTGGCCGGGTGGTCCGTTATCGGTGATGCGCCTGGTGGGGTCGTTGGTCAATGATCGAGGACGATACTGACCAGCAACTGGTGGAGCGGGTTCAGAAGGGCGACAAGCGCGCCTTCGACCTGCTGGTTCGCAAGTACCAGCATCGGGTGCTGAAGCTGGTCGGTCGGTTCGTCAATGATGCCGCGGAGGCTGAAGACGTCGCCCAGGAAGCATTCCTGAAAGCGTACCGGGCGTTGCCCGCTTTTCGGGGTGACAGCGCGTTCTACACCTGGCTGTACCGCATAGCGATCAATACGGCCAAGAACACGCTGGTCTCGAATCGTCGTCGCCCGGTGGATTTCGATCTCGATCTGCAGGATCCGGATCAGCACGACCGGCAGGCGAGACTCCGGGAGGGCGATACACCGGAAGGCGTGTTGCTCACGGAGGAGATTCGCGGTGTCGTGGAAGATGCATTGGCACAGTTGCCCGAGGATCTGCGCACAGCCATCGTCCTGCGCGAACTCGAGGGGCTCTCGTACGAGGAGATTGCAGAGGCCATGGATTGCCCGGTCGGTACGGTCCGTTCGCGCATTTTCCGCGCGCGCGAGGCCATCGACAAAAAGCTGAAACCGTTGTTGGATTAGCGGTGTCGGCGCGGTTGTATGTGGTGTCGAAAGTAGTGTTCGGGATCAAGAGTGCGGTGATGCAGATATGACCGATCCGGTGAAAGAGCAGCTGTCGGCTTGCCTGGATGGCGAACTACCCGAGACTGAACTCGATCTGCTGTTGAGGCAGGTGCAGCGGGATGTGCAGGTGCTGCAATCGCTGGACCGCTATTCGTTGATCAGCGAAGCGCTCCGCGGACCCGCCCCGGTAGCAGTTTCCCGGGGATTCGCCGATCGTATCGCCGCCGCTATCGAGGCCGAGCCATTCGCCCGGACGGCTGTCCAGCGCCCGTCGCAGGCAGCCTTCATGCGCTGGATGCGGCCCGCAGCCGGGATCGCGATTGCTGCAGGCGTGGCCGCCGTCGCGGTGATTGCCCTGCAGCCTGTCGCCACTGATTCCCCGCAGCTTGCCCTGGTGGCAGACAACTCTGCGGTGAGCGAATCCGCTCCGAGCTATACGGTTCCCACCAATGTCGCCACCCGGGACAACGGCTTCATTCCCGCGGCACGTCTGACCAATTACGTCGTGGCACACAGCGAATATTCCTCGCCGTTGGGCCGTCGCACCGTACTGAGCGGTGTGCTTTCCGACGATCAGGACCAGGATCAGGACCAGGATGTGGCCGTGAACGTGTCATCCACGGGTGGCTCTGCGGAGCCGCAACGCTGATGTCATTGCCCCGGCTCTGGCTCGTTGCACTGTGCTGCGCCGTCATCCTGCCGGTGCACGCCAGCGACCCTGAAGCGCGCGAATGGCTCGAGCGCATGTCCCGGGCCCTGTCCACTCAGAACTACGACGGCCGTTTCTTCCACCTGCGGGACTCGCGCTCGGAATCGATGCGCATCATCCATCGGGTCGACAAGGGCAAGATCACCGAACGGCTGGTCTCGCTCGACGGCAGCGGTCGCGAGATCGTGCGCAATGCCACCGAGGTAATCTGCTTCCTGCCGGACAGACGCGTCGTACTGGTCGAGAAGCGCACTGACGACAATTCGCTGGTATCGGCGCTCCCGGTCTACAACGAATCGCTGGAATCGCTTTACCAGATCGAGCGCTCGGGCGGCATCGTCAAGGCGCATGGCCGCAAGGCCCAGATCATCGAGGTCAAACCGCGCGACCAGTACCGGTATGGCTACAAATTGTGGCTGGATCAGGAAACGGCCATGCCGCTCAAGTCCCAGCTCTGCGACCAGGACGGCAAGGTCATCGAGCAGATCCTGTTCTCGGAACTCAATCTGCGTGAACGGATCCCGGCCGATGAACTGAAGGCGTCAATTTCTGGCGATGGCTACAAATGGCTGCGACAGGAAGACACCCTGCCGCCCCGCATGGCCAATGCCGTGATGGGCTGGAGCGTAGCCCGACTGCCGGCCGGCTTTCGCCTGACCACCTGGCGTATCCAGCTCATCGCAGGCTCGCCGACGCCGGTCAGGCACCTGGTGTATTCGGACGGCCTGGCGTCGGTGTCGGTCTTCATCGAGCCGCGCGATTCGCAGTCGGCGCCGATGCACGGCCTGGCCAAAGTCGGGGCCGCATTCGCCTATTCGCTCGATCTCGACGGACACCAGGTGACGGCTGTCGGTGAGGTGCCGGCTGCCACCGTCGAAGCGATTGCCGCAGGCGTCAAGCGCGAAGCCGACACTCCTGAGCAAGTGCAGCCGCAGGCCGCCGATGCGGCCCAGCGGATCACGCGCTGACCTCCCGGGTCAGCCTGCCTCTGCATGACGACCTGGACGGTCTACACACGGTCTGGCTGTTCGCTTTGCGAGCAGCTCATGGCCGAACTCGCCGATCTTCTTGGCCCGGCGGCAGCCGACGTTGCGGTGGTCGACATTGCCGATAACCCCGAACTCGAAGGCAAGTACGGCCGTCGCATTCCTGTGCTGCTGGCGGACGGCGACTTCGTTTGCGCCTATCGCCTCGATCACGAACGCGTCCAGGCCTACCTGACGGCCTGATCCTGTTCGCGGCACACTGTGGCTGTGCGGCATTCCGCTATAATCCGCCGCCGTTCGCCGTCGCCCCCCCTCCTTAAAGTCCCCCCCTGATGAAGCTGATCCGCAACTTTTCCATCATCGCGCACGTCGATCACGGCAAATCCACGCTCGCCGACCGCTTCATCCAGTCGTGTGGCGGCCTGGAGCTTCGTGAAATGGAAGCCCAGGTGCTGGACTCGATGGCCCTGGAGCGGGAGCGGGGCATCACCATCAAGGCCCAGAGCGTGTCGCTGCGCTTCCGTTCGCGCGATGGCGAGACCTACCAGCTCAATCTGATCGACACGCCGGGACACGTCGATTTTTCCTACGAAGTGTCACGGTCGCTTGCTGCCTGCGAGGGGGCGCTGCTGGTCGTCGACGCGGCGCAGGGCGTCGAGGCGCAGAGCGTGGCGAATTGCTATACCGCGCTGGAGCAGGGACTCGAAGTCGTTCCGGTGCTGAACAAGATCGATCTGCCGTCAGCCGAACCTGAGCGAGTGATCAAGGAGATCGAGGAGATCATCGGTATCGAGGCGGAGGACGCGCTGCGCGTGAGCGCGAAAACGGGTGAGGGTGTCCAGGACCTGCTGGAAGAACTCGTCCGCCGGGTGCCTGCCCCCAAAGGCGATCCGGACGGTCCGCTGCAGGCATTGATCATCGATTCCTGGTTCGACAACTACGTCGGCGTCGTGTCGCTGGTGCGGGTGATGAATGGGTCGCTGCGTTCCGGCGCCAAGATCCGCATCTGGTCGACCGGACGCGCCCACTCGGTGGACAAGCTCGGTCGGTTCACGCCCAAGTCGCTGGCCGCCGAGGCGCTCTACACCGGCGAGGTCGGGTTCATCATCGCCGGCATCAAGGAAATCAACGGCGCACCGGTCGGTGACACGATCACCCTGGACTCGCGTCCCTGTGATGCGCCGCTGGCGGGTTTCAAGCAGGTTCAGCCGCGCGTGTTCGCGGGCGTGTTTCCAGTCAACACCGAAGACTACGAATCGTTTCGCGATGCGCTGTCCAAACTGAAGCTCAACGATTCGGCGCTGCACTACGAGCCGGAAGTGTCGACTGCGCTCGGTTTCGGATTCCGCTGCGGCTTTCTCGGGCTGCTGCACATGGACATCGTCCAGGAGCGTCTGGAACGCGAATACAACCTCGATCTGATCACCAGCGCACCCACGGTCGTCTATGAGGTCGAGCGTACCAATGGCGAAGTCGAATACGTCGACAATCCCGCCAAGCTGCCGCCGAGCAATGAGATCGCCGATCTGCGCGAACCCATCATCACGGCCAATCTCCTGTTGCCGCCCGAATATGTTGGCGCGGTGATCAAGCTCTGTACGGACAAGCGCGGCAAGCAGACCAAGATGCTGTACGTCGGCAACCAGGTGTCGATGCAGTATGAAATGCCAATGGCGGAAGTCGTGCTCGATTTCTTCGACCGGCTGAAGTCGGTGAGTCGCGGCTATGCCTCGTTCGATTACGAGTTCAACCGCTTCGAGACGGCGCCGCTGGTGCGGCTCGACGTGCTCATCAACGGTGATCGCGTCGATGCGCTGTCGATCATCGTTCACCGCGACAATGCCTACTCGCGCGGTCGCGAACTCGTCGACAAGATGCAGGAGCTGATTCCGCGGCAGATGTTCGACATCGCCGTGCAGGCCGCCATCGGCAGCCAGGTCGTCGCGCGGGCATCGGTAAAGGCGCTACGCAAGAACGTGCTGGCCAAGTGCTACGGCGGCGACGCGTCGCGCAAGCGCAAGCTTCTTGAGAAACAGAAAGAAGGCAAGAAGCGCATGAAGCAGATTGGCTCGGTGGAAATTCCGCAGGAAGCCTTCCTCGCGGTGCTGAAGATCGGCAAGGACAAGTGAGCAGCTCATGATCTTTGATTTTTCGTTCATTCTGTCGGTGGCGACACTCGTGACGGGCGTGATCTGGGGCCTGGATGCGTGGCTCTGGAGACCGTCCCGACTGCAGCGGGCGGCAGCAGCGGGGACTGCACCGGAAAACGTGCGTGAGCCGGTCATCGTCGAGTACGCGCGCTCGTTCTTTCCCGTCATCCTGATCGTGCTGGTGATCCGCTCGTTCCTGTTCGAGCCGTTCCGGATCCCTTCCGATTCCATGATGCCGACCCTGCTGGACGGCGATTTCATATTTGTGAACAAGTTCGCCTACGGACTGCGCCTGCCTGTGCTCAATTCGAAGTTTCTGGACATCGGGCAACCCAAACGTGGCGACGTCATCGTTTTTCGTTTGCCGAGCGATCCCTCGGTGAACTACATCAAGCGGTTGATTGGCATGCCCGGCGATCATGTGTCGGTGCGTAACCAGCGCGTCTTCATCAACGGCGAGCCGATGACGGTGACGCTCGATGGGCGCTATATGGGGCCCAGAAATACCGGAGCGCAGGCGGATGCCCAGCAGGGAGTCGAAGATCTCCTGGGGGTGCAGCATCGCGTGCTGTTCATTCCGGAACGCCACTCCGACGACTACGATCAGGTCGTTCCGGCGGATCACTACTTCTTCATGGGCGACAATCGCGACAACAGCCGCGACAGCCGTTTTTTCGAAGTGGGCTTCGTGCCGGAGAAGAATCTGGTCGGCAAGGCGGTGCGGATCTGGCTCAACTGGGACCTGCCGGCTGCGCCGATCTGGAGCCGGATCGGCGATGCGATCAAATAGACGGTTGCGGCAACACTAATTACAACTCACCGGACAGTCAGGAGAACTCCAATGTTCGCTCGTCAGCGCGGCGCGACGTTTCTCGGCATGGTCATCATCCTGGCAATCCTGGGTTTCGCGCTGTATGCCGGAATTCGCCTCACGCCGCTGTACTTCGAATACATGGCCGTCGTGCGTGCCATGGACCAGACCGCGAAGGAAAGCGAGGGCGATCCCACTTCGCCACAGCAGCTGCGCAGCGCGCTGGATCGCCGCTGGACCATCGAGGACATCAAGAGCCTCGATCCCAAGGACATCGAAATCAAGAAGAGCGCGGGCGGATTCACGATGCGCGCGTACTACCGCGCCGAGGCCCCGTTCGTCGCCAACGTCTCGCTGGTCGTCGATTTCGACAAGAGTGTGGATGTCAAAGGCCCTTAGCGCACCGGCAGTCAGACGGCTGGCGTCGACAGGCCCGGAAGCGCAGAGTGCGGCCCACAGCCCGCTACCGGGTGTGGACCTCTCTGTACGGAATCTGCATTGAAAACCGCTGCTGCCTGGCTTCTCGAAGCGCTCGACTACGAATGCCGCGATCCCACCTTGCTCGAGGCCGCGCTGACGCACCGCAGCGCCGGCGGGCCGCATAACGAGCGCCTGGAGTTTCTCGGCGATGCCATCCTCAACTGCGTCGTTGCGCAACTCGTATTCCAGGAGTTCGCGGCCGCCGATGAGGGCGATCTGTCGCGTTTCCGCGCAAGCCTGGTCAGTGGCGAAGCCCTGGCCGTAATCGCCCTGGAGATCGACCTGGGGCATCACGTCCGCCTGGGGTCGGGTGAACTCAAGTCCGGCGGCTTTCGCCGCAAGTCCATCCTCGCGGATGCGCTCGAAGCGCTGTTCGGAGCCATCTACCTGGACGGCGGGTTCGACGCGGCATCGCGCGTCATCGAGCGTCTTTTCATGCCGCGAATGGATAAGCTGCCGAGTGCCGCGGAGCTCAAAGATCCGAAAACCCGCCTGCAGGAAGCGGTGCAGGCCCAGGGACTGCCGCTGCCGACTTATACGGTCGAATCCATCAGCGGCGAGGCGCACAATCAGATTTTCGAAGTCAGCTGCTCGGTCGAGCTGCTGGCGCTGCGGGCCGTTGGCGTCGGGCCGAGTCGCCGGCGCGCCGAGCAGGCCGCCGCCAGCGAAGTCCTGAATGCATTACCCACGGGCCGCAAGCGATCCGCATCCAACGCTGCCATTGATCCGACGAGTTCCAGTTCCAGCCAATCATGATTGATCAAGAGTTACCAGAATCACCAGAAACCGCTGCGACGCCGCAGCCCGTATTGCGTTGCGGCTTCGTCGCGATCGTCGGCCGTCCCAATGTCGGCAAATCCACGCTGCTGAATGCGTTGCTCGATCGCAAGGTCAGCATCGTGAGTCCGAAGCCGCAGACGACGCGGCACCGGATTCTCGGCATCCGCAGCAGCGAGGAGTCGCAGATCATTTTCGTCGACACGCCGGGCCTGCATGCCGGCGGCAAACGCGCGATGAACCGGCACATGAATCGCGCGGCCGTGATGTCGCTCAACGATGCCGACGTGAACCTGCTCGTCATCGAAGGGCCGCGCTGGCTCGATGAGGATCAGCGCATCCTCGATCAGCTGGTCGCCCGCGGACGTCCCATCATTCTGGCCGTCAACAAAGTGGACAAGATCACGCCGCGCGAGCGGTTGCTGCCGTTCATCGAAGAGCTGGCCCGCAAGGCGCAGTTCGTCGAAATCATTCCGATGTCGGGATTGAAACGCAGCAATATCGAATCGCTGCCCGGGCTGATCGCGAAGCACCTGCCGCTGTCGCCGCCGCATTTTCCCCTCGATCAGGTGACCGACCGCAGTCCGCAGTTCCAGGCATCGGAGATCGTGCGCGAGAAGCTCACGCTGCGACTCCATCAGGAACTGCCCTACGGGCTTACTGTGGAGATCGAACGATTCGCCGAGGAAGATGGCAGGCTGCTGATCAACGCCGTCATCTGGGTGGAGCGCGCCGGTCAGAAGGCCATCGTGATCGGTCACGGCGGCGAGCAGCTCAAGGAAGTGGGCCGCTCGGCACGCATCGAAATGTCCGAACTCTTTGGCCGCTCCGTCCACCTGGAACTGTGGGTGAAGGTGAAGGAGAACTGGTCGGACAGCGAGGCGGCATTGCGACAGCTGGGCTACGAGTCATAGGAGAACGTGACGAAAGTCACGTAGGTCACGCGAGTGACGGAGAACGCCAGGATCCCTCGTCACTTCCATCACCCGCGTAACCTTCGTCACCATGTCTTTACGCCGCATCCAGCTGCATCCCGCTTACGTTCTGCATCATCGGCCGTATCGCGACACGAGTCGCATCCTCGAGCTGTTTACTCGCGATCACGGCCGCATCACGGTGTTTGCGCGCGGCGCGCGCGGCAGCGGACGCAAGGGTGCGTCGCCCATGTCCATGCTGCAACCGTTCAATCGGGTGCTGGTTTCCTGGACCGCGGGCGCCGATGCCGGAACCTTGAATGCGGTGGAGTTCGACGGTGGGTATAGCGCCATGCCCCCGGACAGATTGGTCAGCGGCTACTACCTCAATGAACTGGTACTGAGCCTGTTCGCGCGCCATGACCCGCATGCGGACGTCTTCGGGTTTTATGCCGGCAGTGTCGATTCGCTCAAGCTGCAGGCCGATCCGCTGCCGGTCCTGCGTGTCTTCGAGAAGCGCCTGCTCGAAGCGATTGGTTACGGACTCAGCCTGAATCACGACGCCGGCACCGGTGCGGCCCTGGAGCCAGACCGCCTCTATCGCTATCGACTCGAGCAGGGTGCGGTAGAGGCGCAGGAAGGCGCGGACGACCCGATGGTCTTCCCCGGCGCTGCGCTGCTGGCGCTCGCTGCCGAGCAACTGGACGACCCCGCGATTTGCCAGCGTGTCCGCCTGTTGTTGCGAGCAGCGTTGGACCGGGCGCTGGAAGGGCGCGAGCTGAAGAGTCGTCAGGTGATGATGGCGTTGCGGCGCACGACATAGGCGCACGGGGCTGGCGAGCCAGCGTCGCCACGAGGCAAACTGCACGCCCGTCAGCGCCGCGCGCGGCGACAACAGTAGTCCCATGACCAACACCCTCCATCTCGGCGTCAACGTGGATCACGTAGCGACATTGCGCCAGGCGCGTCGTACCACGTATCCCGATCCGTTGTTTGCGGCGCTGATAGCCGAGCAGTCCGGCGCCGACAGCATCACGATCCATTTGCGTGAGGATCGCCGGCACATCCAGGACCGCGACGTGTACCTGTGCCAGCAGGCATTGCAGACCCGGGTGAATTTCGAGATGGCGGCGACCGAGGAGATGGTCCGCATCGCCTGCGAAGTGAAGCCGGCGGATTGCTGCCTGGTGCCGGAACACCGCGCTGAAATCACGACCGAAGGCGGACTGGACGTCATCGGCCAGGAGGCCGCGCTCAAACCCATCTGTGAGCGGCTTGCGGCAGCCGGGATTCGCGTGTCCCTGTTCATCGATCCGGACGTGGCCCAGCTGGATGCCGCAGCTCGAGTCGGCGCCGCTGTCGTTGAATTGCACACCGGCGCGTACGCGGACGCGACGGGCGAGCAGCAGGCCCGCGAACTATCCCGTATTCAGCATGCCGCGCGTCATGCGGCGCGTATCGGTCTGCGCGTGCATGCGGGCCATGGACTCAACTATCACAACGTCCAGCCGATCGCCGCCATCACCGAGATCGTCGAACTCAACATCGGCCATGCCATCGTGGCCCGGGCCGTCATCGACGGCATGAGCGTGGCCGTCGCCGAAATGAAGCGTCTGATGCTGCAGGCTCGCGGCGGATGATTCATGGCATCGGCACGGACGTGGTCCAGGTGGAGCGCGTCGAGAAGATCTTTGCGCGCCATGGCGGGCGTTTCGTCGAGCATCTGCTGATGCCGCAGGAGCGGGCCGCGTTCGATGGCCACAAGCGTCCCGTCCGCTTCCTGGCGATGCGGTTCGCGGCGAAGGAGGCCATCGTCAAGGCGATGGGGACGGGATTCGCCGGGGGCATGTGGATTCGCGATTGCGGTGTCGCGCCGAATGCCCTGGGCAAGCCGGAAATCATCTGGTCGGAGCGCGGACGCGAGCGCTGCGCAGAGCTCGGCATCGGGGAAGGGCATGTCACGCTGACGGACGAGGCCGGCCTGGTCGTCGCAGTAGCCGTCCTGATGAAGGGCGATCCGGCGATCAAATGATCATGTGATCGGGGCAGGGGTTAAGATGCGCGCCATCTCTGCCTGATTCATCTGATCGCGAAACTCCCCCTATGGCTGTTTTTTCCTTCGACATCGAAACCATTCCCGACGTAGAACTCGGGCGCCGCGTCTATGACCTGGACGGACTGACCGATAAGGAGATCGGTTACGTCATGCAGGCAAAGCGCCGCGAAGCCACTGGTAATGAATTCCTGTCGTATGAGCAGCAGCGCATCGTCGCCATTTCGGTCGCGTTGCGTACCGGCGATACGTTCAAGGTCTGGACACTGGGAGAACCCGGCGCGCCGGAGGCCGAGATCATCCAGCGCTTCTTCGACGGCATCGACAAGTACACGCCGAATCTCGTCTCCTGGAATGGCGGCGGTTTCGATCTGCCGGTGTTGCACTATCGGGCCCTGCGTCACGGCATTCAGGCGCCCCGCTACTGGGAATCCGGCGACTCGGACCAGGCCTTCCGCTGGAACAACTATCTGAATCGCTATCACTCACGCCACCTGGACCTGATGGATGTGCTGTCGAGTTTCCAGGCGCGGGCGCGGGTCAGCCTGCAAGCGGCCGCGATGCTGCTCGGCCTGCCGGGCAAGCTCGGCATGAGCGGCGACAAAGTCTGGGATGCTTATCTGGATGGACAGATCGATGCCATCCGCAACTACTGTGAAACTGACGTGCTCAATACTTTCCTCATCTACCTGCGATTCGAGTTGCTGCGCGGCATGCTGTCACGCGAGGAATATCAGGCCGAATGCGCACGCGTTCGCGACGCGCTGAAGGCGCAGTCGAAGCCGCATCTCGACGAGTTTCTCGCGGCCTGGCAGGAGGTTCAGATTTGAACGCCCGGTCCCGGGCCCGCGTCTCGTCCGCGCCGCAGATTTCCACGATCGAGGACCTGTCGCACGAAGGTCGCGGTGTGACCCATCACGACGGCAAGGTCGTCTTCATCGAAGATGCACTGCCGGGTGAGCGGGTCGAATGGCTGCGCACGAAGCGCGGACCGAACTTTGACGAGGCGCGTTTGTTGAAGGTGCTCGAGCCTTCGCCGGATCGCGTCACGCCCAAGTGTGTTCATTTCGGCGTTTGCGGCGGCTGCGCTTCGCAGCATCTGTCGTCGGACCGCCAGATCGAATTCAAGCAGCGTCAGCTGACGGATGCCCTCGCGCGAATCGGCAAGGTGAGTCCGCCACGGATACTCGAGCCGCTGCAGGCCGATGCCTGGAACTATCGTCGTCGCGCGCGCCTCGGTGCTCGCTGGGTGCCGAAGAAGCAGCGGGTCGTGGTCGGCTTCAAGGAACGCTCGACCAGCTACATCGCGGATCTGCAACGTTGCGAAATCCTGCGTCCGCCGGTCGATGCCATGATCCCGGCGCTGTCGGCATTGCTGACGTCGCTGAGCATTCCGAATCGCATTCCGCAGATTGAAGTCTCGGTGGCGGATGCGGCGGTCGCCTTGGTGATTCGCGTGCTCGAACCGCTCACCGCAGCGGACATGGAGCATCTGCACGCCTTCGAGAAGGCACATGACGTTCGCATCTATCTGCAGCCCGGCGGCTATGAAACCGTTGCTCCGCTGCGCAGTGATCTGCCGCCGCTGACCTATGCACTGCCGCAGTTCGATGTGACCTTGCAGTTTCTGCCCACGGATTTCGTCCAGGTCAACGGACCGCTGAACGAACTCATGGTCGATCGCGTGATCCAGTTGCTGCAACTGACGGCCGAGGACACTGTGCTCGATCTGTTCTGTGGCCTCGGCAACTTCTCGCTGCCGCTCGCGCGTCGCGCGAAGCATGTCGTTGGCGTCGAGGGCGAGGCGAGCCTCGTGGCGCGCGCCCGTGACAACGCCGCACGCAACGGGCTGACCAACACCGAGTTCTTCACCGCCAATCTCGCCGCAGAAGATCTGCAGACGTCCGGCTGGGCGAAGCGCCGCTACGACAAAGTGCTGCTCGATCCACCGCGCGCCGGCGCGCTGGAAGCGCTGCCGGTCGTTGCTGCTACGCGTCCCAACCGTATCGTCTACGTCTCCTGCCACCCGGGAACGCTGGCGCGCGACGCCGGCGTGCTCGTGAATCAGCTCGGCTACGAGCTGACCGAGGCGGGGGTGATGGATATGTTTCCGCACACGGCTCACGTCGAGTCCGTGGCGGTATTCGAACGAATTCAGAAGAAGAAAAAATAGAACACGAATTCTCCACGGGGATCACTGGGAACACGGGGCAGATGAACAGCGTCGACATCCGGATGCCTTTGATCCCCGTGACCCCCGTGGTGAGTCTCTTTCCGCTCCTGCTCTGACGCTCATTCCCATGCCCCTCGAAATAGAACGCAAATTCCTGCTGAAGTCCGACGCCTGGCGCGCTGAGGTCGATAGTCGCGAACTGATGCGACAGGGGTACCTCAGTTCGGGGGCCGCCTGTTCGATCCGCGCGCGAATTTCCGGCGAGCAGGCCTGGCTGAATCTCAAGGCCAAACGGTCCGGCATGACGCGGCTGGAATTCGAGTACGCCATCCCACGCGCCGACGCGGACCAGATTCTCAATGAGCTGTGCACCGGCCCCCTGGTCGAGAAGTACCGGCATCGAATCGCGATGGGCGAACTGGTCTGGGAGATCGATGAGTTTCTCGGCGCCAACGCCGGCCTGATCGTCGCCGAGATCGAATTGCCGACCGAGGACGCGGACTTTGCCCGACCGCCCTGGCTGGGCGAGGAAGTCACCGACGACGAGCGGTACTACAATTTCAACCTGGCGCAGAAGCCGTACCGGGAGTGGTGAGATGAGATCGGCTAACCGGCTGACCGGCCAACTGGCCAACTGGCCACAGTTGAGAGCGTTTCAATCCTCCAGTTCTGGCCAGTTCGCCAGTCGGCCAGTCGGCCAGTCGGCCTCCCCATGACCCTCGGCCCTCTCATGATCGACGTTGCCGGCACCGAGTTGACCGGCGAGGACCGGCGCCTGCTGGCTCATCCCCTGGTGGGCGGCTGCATCCTGTTTAGCCGCAATTTCGACAGCATCGAACAGCTCGAGGCCCTGGTCGCCTCCATCCGGGCGGTCCGGACGCCGCCGTTGCTGGTGGCGGTGGATCACGAAGGGGGCAGAGTGCAGCGCTTTCGCAAGGACTTCACGGTCCTGCCACCCATGCGAACCATCGGCCGCCAGTACGACATCGATCCGGCGGCGGGACGGCAGCTGGCCCGTCAGGCAGGTTGGCTGCTCGCTGCTGAACTGCTGGCAGTTGGCGTCGATATGAGCTTCGCCCCCGTCGTCGACCTCGACTACGGCGTCAGCTCGGTGATCGGCGACCGGGCCTTTCACCGCGATCCACGGGTGGTGGCGGAGCTGGCGATTGCCTTTGCCAACGGCATGCGGGATGCGGGTATGTCCGCGACGGCAAAACATTTTCCGGGGCATGGGGCGGTCGTTCCGGATTCCCATGTGGCGATGCCCGTCGACCGTCGGCCGCTGGCCGACATGGACGATGACATCTATCCCTACCAGCGCCTGATCGACAACGGTCTCGCCTCGATCATGGCGGCCCATGTGGTTTTTGCCGAAGTCGATCCGCTGCCGGCCGGATTTTCCCGCAAGTGGCTGCAGAATGAGCTGCGTGGCCGGCTCGGTTACAGCGGCGCCATCTTCTCCGATGACCTCTCAATGGCCGGGGCCGGGATCGTCGGGGACATGCCGGAGCGGGTTCGGGCTGCACTCGCTGCCGGCTGCGACATCGTTCCAATTTGCAACAATCGCCAAGGTGTGCTCCAGGTCATCGAATCTTTGCGGGGAAGCGGAGATCCTCTCAGCCACATTCGATTGGCGCGTCTGCACGGCAGGCAGGGTCTGAACCGGATGGCGCTGCGCAGCTCGGCCGATTGGCAGAGCTGCGAGCTGGCGATCCGGGGCAGCATGGAAAGACCGGACCTCAAGCTCGGCGCATAGGAGCGTTCCGCGGTCCGCTGGCGACGGTGAGATGAGTACGGTAAATCCAGATCTGTTCAAGACGATGGTGGAGTCCTCGCCGGAGGCCGTGACGCTATGCGAAGCGGCGTCGGGCCATTGGCACGTGACCTACGTGAACTCTGCGATGGAGCAGCTCACCGGCTACTCCGCCGACTCGATACTGGGTCGCAACCTGCGCTTCCTGCAGGCTGACGACCACGACCAGGAAGGCCTGGTCCGCATCCGCGAAGCACTTCGCGATGGCGGCACGTGCCGGGCGACAGTCCGCAACTATCGCAGCGACGGCACGCAGTTCATGAACGAGATCATGCTGTCACCCCTGCGCAATCCGGATGGACAGATCACGCACTACGCGGGCTTTCATCGCGAGAGCGGCGTGCGGCCGGAGCTGCGCCCCGAACCGCGGGATCCGACGATGAATACGCAGACGATGCTGGCCTATCTGCGCGACGACAAGCTGACCGGCCTGTTGCGGCGGCCGTACTTCGAAGAGTTGATCAAGCGGGACTGGGGTCTGGCGCAGCGCGAATCGCGCCGCCTGAGCTTTCTGCTGTTCGATGTCGATCAGTTTGCCCACTATCGCGACGTATTCGGCCGGCAGGGGGCGGATCAATCGTTCCGCCGCATCGCGCGGGTCATCGGCGGTTGCTTCCGTCGCGCCAGCGACCTGTGTGGACGCTTCGATGACGATCAGGTCGCCGCGCTCACGACCGGACTCGATCTCGTGCAGGCGTCGAAGCTGGCCGAGGCCGTTCTCGCACGCGTGCGGGATCTGTCGATCCATCACCCGCGGTCGTCGGTCTCGCGCTACGTGACCATCAGCGCCGGCGTCGTATCGCTGGTGCCAGCGCACGATGCACCACCGGCGAAAATGTATGCCGCCGCACTCCAGGCGCTGAAAGATGCGAAGGACCTGGGCCGGAACAAGGTGGTGAGCAGGGAGTGCGAGTAACCAATTAACAATGGACAATTGATAATTGATGAAGCTCACGCTCGGTCATTGTCAATTATCAATCGTTGATTGTTCACTGGCTTTCCGATTGCGTGATCAGCGCAATCACGCCGAACTTCGGATGATCGATGTAGTGACGTTCGTTGCTGCGCATTCTGCGTGTCTGCCGCAGCACGTAGCTTTCGCCCGATCCTGCAGGTTGCAACGTCAGGTCCAGCGTGAGATGCAGGTAGCGTCCGCGTGACAACGCGACCCGGCCGGTGAGTCCCGTTTCCGCGCCGATCTTCGAATCGATCGACATGTAATGCGCCTCCGTGCGCGGAAAGCCGGGCTGCGTCCAGCCGAAGTGCGCCACCGTCTGATAGCCGCGGCTGCGCTTGAGCTGCTCGGCAATGGCGCCGAGTTTCATCTTGCCGGCAGGCAGGGCGGGAAACGATTCCGTTGCGGTGGCGGGCGGTGCGACTTCAATGGCTGCGCCGCTCGCTGCCTCTTCATCGTCTCCCGGCGTCACGTTCTGTGAGGTTGCGCCGAGCGCTTTCGACCAGTCCTCGTTGGTTGCATTCGAAGACAGATTACGGAAGACGACCAGCTCGACGTCGTAGGACTGCATCCCCGCCTGCTGTGCGCTGGCGGAGCCGATGATCAGTGCCAGCAGGGCGGTCGCAGCGTTTTTTGCGATTGCGATTCTGTTCATGGGTCGCAGTGTAGCAAGCACGGAGGAAGAGGTTCACACGGAGGTCACGGAGAGCACGGAGGTCGGACGAGGCGAAGAATCTCCAGGGCATGCGGAGAATCACCAGGGGGCGACTTCCAATTCCGCCAGTGCCGCCCCTGTATGCGGCGGCGTGTCCGACCTCCGTGTACTCCGTGCCCTCCGTGTGAAATCCCACTCCGGAATTCCTACTTCTTTTTCCCGCTTTGCCTTGCTTCAGCCACCGGAGCCTTCTTGCCGAGCGCCTCGACGAGTTGCTCCGCAGTTTCGAAGCGGCGCTCGTCGGTGTCCAGGTTCAGGGTGAAGCGCAGTTTGACGCCGCCTTCGAGGCGATGCGTGCGCGCGTTCTGCTGGACGTAGCGGATCAGCGTTGCCGGATCGACGTTCGTGTCTTTCTCGAACGTCACGGAGCCGCCGCCCGGGCCGATGTCGATCTTGCGCAATCCCAGCGCCTTGGCCGCCAGCTTGATCTGAGCAAGACGGAATAGATTCTTTGCCGGCACCGGCAGCAGGCCGAAGCGGTCGATCATCTCGACTTGCAGCTCACGCAGCTCGTCGTTCGTGGGAGCGGCAGCGATGCGTTTGTAGAGCACCAGGCGCAGATGCACGTCAGGGAGGTAGTCGTCTGGCAGCAGTGTCGGCAGGTGCAGGTCCACCTCCGGACCCTGGTGCATGGCGCCTTCGAGGTCAGGAATCTTGCCGGACTTCAGCGCCGTGACGGCGCGTTCGAGCATTTCCATGTACAGCGCATAGCCGATTTCCTGGATCTGGCCCGTCTGCTCTTCGCCGAGCAGTTCGCCAGCGCCGCGAATTTCGAGATCGTGCGTGGCCAGCGTAAATCCTGCGCCCAGGTCTTCGAGCGACTCGATGGCTTCGAGGCGCTTCACCGCATCGCCCGTCATCAGATTGCGCGGCGGCGTCAGCAGGTACGCGTAGGCCTGATGGTGCGAACGGCCGACGCGTCCGCGCAGCTGATGCAGCTGCGCGAGGCCGAGCTTGTCGGCGCGATCGATGATGATCGTGTTGGCGGACGGCACGTCGATACCGCTCTCGACGATCGTGGTGCAGACCAGCAGATTGGTGCGTTGATGATAGAAATCCAGCATGACCTGCTCGAGATCGCGCTCGCGCATCTGTCCGTGGCCGACAGCGATGCGCGCTTCCGGCACCAGCTCGGCCAGCGTCTGCGCCGTCTTCTCGATGGTGTCGACGCTGTTGTGCAGGAAATACACCTGGCCGCCGCGGCGCAGCTCGCGCAGGCACGCTTCGCGAATGGTCGCCGTGTCCCATTGCGAGACGAACGTCTTGATCGACAGTCGCGACACCGGCGGTGTGGTGATCAGCGACAGTTCGCGCAGGCCGCCCATCGCCATGTTGAGCGTGCGCGGAATCGGCGTTGCGGTGAGCGTGAGCACGTCGACTTCGGCGCGCAGTTGCTTGAGCCGCTCCTTGTCCTTGACGCCGAAGCGATGCTCCTCGTCGATGATGACCAGGCCGAGTCGCGCGAACTTGATGCCCGCCTGCAGCAGGCGGTGCGTGCCGATGACGATGTCGACCTGGCCGCCTTCCAATCCCTGCAGAACCTGATCGACCTCGCGGCTGCTGCGGAAACGTGAGAGCGATTCGACGCGCACCGGCCAGTCGGCGAAGCGATCGGCGAACGTCTGGTAGTGCTGTTGCGCCAGCAGAGTAGTCGGCACCAGCACGACCACCTGCTTACCTGCCTGCACGGCGACGAATGCTGCGCGCAGGGCGACTTCGGTCTTGCCGAAACCCACATCGCCGCAGACCACACGATCCATCGGTCGGCCGCTGCCGAGATCGGCGATGACGGCTTCGATCGCCTGGGCCTGATCCGGTGTTTCCTCGAACTTGAATGCCGCTTCGAAGGCACGTAGTTCGTCTTCATTGGCCGCAAGTTGTTCGCCTTGGCGTGCGGCGCGGCGCGAATACAGGTCCAGCAGCTCTGCCGCGGTATCGCGAATGCGTTGTGCCGCCTTCTTGCGTGCCTTCTGCCAGGCGTCGCTGCCGAGTTTGTGCAGTGGTGCATTTTCCGGCGCCGTTCCCGTGTAGCGGCTGATCAGGTCCAGCGCCTGCACCGGCACGTACAGCTTGTCCTTGTCGGCGTACTCCAGCACGAGGAATTCGTTGGTGAGCCCGCCGACATCGAGCGTCTGCAATCCCAGGAAGCGACCGACGCCGTAATGCTCGTGAACCACCGGTGAGCCAGCGTGCAGATCCGTGAGATCGCGAATGATCTTTTCCGGATCGCGTTCCGGCCGGCGTCGGCGGCGCTCCTGACGGGCGCGTTCGCCGAACAGTTGTTCCTCGGCAATGAGCGCGACGTGCGGCTGGTCCAGGACGAATCCCGTGCTGATCGGCGACACCGTGATGCCCAGCGGCGTATCGCTGTCGCGAAATCCTGCCCAGGTATCGACGAGGGCGGGTTCGACGTGACGTTTGCGCAGGATGTCGAGCAGCATTTCACGGCGGCCGGCCGATTCCGCGGCGATCAGAACGGGGCCCTTGAACTCCATGAGGAATGCCGCGAGGCCACGGGCCGGATCGTCACTGCGCGGATCCACGCGCAGATGCGGCGGCGGCTTGGTGCCGAAGTTCTGATGCGGCAGCGTCTGCGTCAGCGGATCCAGTTCGACGCGCGACAGATCGATGCGTCGAAACGACGACTGGCGCTGCTGCAGTTCGTCCGGCGACAGGAAGACTTCCGCCGGCGTCAGGATCGGTCGCGATGCGTCGTGGCTGCGCTGCTCATAGCGCGATTGAATTTCTGCAAAGGCTTGCGAGGCGAGCGAGTCGATCTCCGCGTCGGCGACAACGAGCGTATTGGCCGGCAGGTAGTCGAACAGGGTTGCGCTCGAATCGTAGAAGAGCGGCAGGTAGTACTCGATACCCGCAGGCGGCGAGCCCTCGGCGATGTCCCGGTAGACCGACATCTTGGTGAGGTCGCCCGGAAAGCGGTTGCGGAAGCGACGCTTGAAGGCCTGAATGCCTTCGGCGGTGAGCGGAAATTCGCGGGCGGGCAGCAGGCGCAATGCGGGGACCTTGTCGCCGGAACGCTGCGACTCCGGATCGAACACGCGGATGCTCTCGACTTCGTCATCGAACAGATCGATGCGGTACGGCGTCGCACTGCCCATGGGGAACAGATCGATCAACGAGCCGCGCACCGCGAATTCACCCGGTGCGATCACCTGCGAACTGGCCACATAGCCGGCGCCTGCGAGCCGTGTGCGGAAGTTCTCGATATCGAGGACTTCGCCTGCCGACAGGTCGAAGGCATGGGCATCGATATAGGTGTGCGGCGCGAGTCGCTGGAGCAGGGTCTCCAGGTCGACGATGACGATCCCTTTGGTCAGGCGCGGTACCGTCGCCAGCATCCGCAGGCGCTGCGAGACGATGTCGGGGTGTGGCGAGAACAGGTCGTAGGGCAGGGTTTCCCAGTCGGGAAAACTCTCGATGTACAGACCGGGTTCGCAGAAGAACTTCAGCTCGTCTTCATAGCGGCTCGCCTGGCGCGCGTCGGCGGCGATGAGCAGCAGCGGAGCGGATGCCCGACGCGCGGCTTCGGCCAGCCAGAGCGACGTCGCGGAGCCGTAGAGCTGTCCCCAGCGCACCCGCATGCGGGCCTTGCTGGGAAGGAGGGGTTCGTCGTGGGGAGACATCGGATTCGGTTTCGTCTGCAAATAGAAAACACTCGGGCGGACGCGTTGGCGTCCCCGAAGGGGCGGTCAGGGTAACAGGTGGCGGCGGGGCGGCTCCAGAGCAGCGGTTTTTGAGACTTACTCGCTGCGTCGGGTCCGGGCCTTGCGTCTTGCCGGCTTTCGGGGACGGCGTCCCCCTCCGGGGATTCCGCGGCATCATGAACCCATCCCTGGGGCCTGTGACGAAAACATCCTGTTTTCGACAGCCCCGAAAGCCGGCAAGGACGCAAGGCGCTCAGCAGCTTCGATGGGCATTAGGAGGGGACCCCGAAGAAGACACGTCACCGTCAGCAGCGCGCGCTCTGCGACGGGAAGGATGGGGTGAGGAGCTTGGCGGACCCGGTCAGAACCGGGAAACACAACGCAAGTGGCTGCTCTGAAATCAGGATGGCGCGACTCAAGCGCGGTGTGCGAAGCGAATCACCACGACAGATCGCCACTGCACAAATGCTGCGGCGACCGCTTCAATGCCGTGGTGAACCCTACCGAAGGTCTCGCCAAGCCCCTCACCCGTCCTCGTCACCTCTCCGGGTGATTTCCGGCGCAGCCTCCTCCCGTCGCACGGCCGACAGGCGCGCGCGGCCATGATGCTGCCGTCGCCAGATGAAAAGGCCGGCAATGCCGGCCTTCGTGTTCTGAACTAACCGCCAACCGCTTTCCTAGCCCTTGATCACCGTATGCAGCACGATGTTGTTCTCGAAGTAGACGACGTAGCCGGGATATTCCCAGCGCGTGATCGGCGGTTGACCGACGGCGGCCTCGCGGTTGGCCGGGGCGCCGAAGGCGGCTTCGACCTTATCCATCGACATGCCACGGCTCGGCGTACTGGAACTCGCTGACGTGGACGCGGGCATCTGAAGTTCGTCGGCATTCACGGGCGCGAACGCGGGGGCGAGCGCGGCCAGTGTGGCAACAATCCAGGGCGCAGAGCGCATGGGAAACCCTCCAGGTAACAACGCACTCACTCTATAGCAGCGCTTACATAAGGACCAAGCGCGCAGCCGTGGTTTGGTGCCCCAGGTCACACTTTCCCATGACGCCGGAAGACTGGCCTGCCAAGGGAATGCCGCTGGCTTTTCAGGCCCGTTCCGCCCTAAGGTTCCCATCGAGCGGTCGTGCCGAACCGCGGTCATGAACCCAAGGAATGATGACCCTGAGTTTCACTGCCCAGATCCTGCTCGGTCTGCTGGTCTTGCTGGCGCTCCTCTTTGGCTGGCGTTGGTGGACCGCTGCGCGAGTTGGCCAGGGCCGTGCCAGGGGCAAGGGCAGCGGTGAGCGTGTGATGCCGTCGCCGCTGCGAGTGGCGATCGGATTCGTCACCAATTTCTTCGACACCCTCGGCATCGGCTCTTTCGCGCCCACGACGGCGCTGTTCCGTTTGCTGCGAGTCGTGCCGGACGAGCTGATTCCGGGCACGTTGAACGTCGGTCATGTCCTCCCGACGCTGCTGCAGGCGCTGATTTTCATCGCCGTCATCGACGTCGATCCATTGACGTTGGTGACGATGCTAGCCGCGGCAACCGCAGGCGCCTGGCTCGGCGCCGGTATCGTGACGCGGTTGCCGAAGCGAGCCATTCGGGTCGGCATGGGCATCGCATTGCTGGCAGCGTCGCTGCTGTTCCTGCTTGCCAATCTGCAGTTGTTTCCCGCGGGCGGTGCTGCGTCCGGTCTGCGCGGCGCGGCGCTTGCGTTCGCCGTCGCGGTGAATTTCATCCTGGGCGCCTTCATGACGCTGGGCATTGGACTGTATGCACCGTGCCTGATCCTGGTCAGCATGCTCGGCATGAATCCGATCGCTGCGTTTCCGATCATGATGGGCTCCTGCGGCTTTCTCATGCCCGTCGCGGGATCGCGCTTCGCCGCGAGCGGCCGCTACGATCTGCGCGCTGCGCTGGGATTGTTGATGGGTGGCGTGCCAGCCGTCCTGCTCGCTGCGTTCATCGTGAAACAGCTGCCACTGTTCTGGCTGCGATGGCTGGTGGTGGTCGTGACCATCTACGCCGGCATCCTGATGCTGCGCGGCGCTTTCGGCGCACGAATGCAGGTACCGCGCGGGGACGTGGAACCCCTATAATCCGTCGCGCATTCGTAGCCGAAGGACGCTGCCCGCCTGCTGCGTCGGCTTCCAACAACTCCACGGACCCACTCAGCCGACGCATGTTCCATCCGCTGCCCTTGTTTCTTGGCCTGCGCTACGTGCGCAGCCGCGGTCGCGGTTTCTTCGTGTCGTTCATCAGCTGGATCTCGATGCTTGGCATCTGCGTCGGGGTGGCCGCGCTCATCACGGTCATTTCAGTCATGAACGGACTGGAGTCGGAGTTGCGGACGCGATTGCTGAGCCCGGCATCGCATGCAACGCTCGCTGCGCCCCCCGAACGCATGCGCGACTGGCAGGCGCTGGCGGATAAGGCCCGACATGAACCCGGCGTGACCGGCGTGGCGCCGTATCTCGATCTGCAGGGCATGGTCGGGCGCGGCCAGGAGTTGCGTCCCGCGCTGATTCGCGGCATCGATCCGTCGGTCGAACCGCAGGTGTCTGACATTGCAGCGCACATGACGGCGGGATCGCTCGACCTGCTCGTTCCCGGCGAGCAGCGCATCGTGCTCGGGTCGGGGCTCGCCTGGTCGATCGAGGCGCGCGTCGGCGATGAAATCACTGCGCTCGTTCCCACCCGGTCCGCGGCGGGTGAGGGCATGGTCGCGGGCATCGATCTCACACCTCGCATCCAGACATTCAAGGTCGTTGGGATCTTCGAAGTGGGATTGCAGGAACACGACACGCTGCTGGCGCTCGTCAGCCTGGAAGACGCCTCGGCGTTTGCCGGAACCGGCGGTTCGCCGACCGGTCTGCGTCTCAAGTTCGCCGACGTATTCGCTGCGCCCGCGCGTGCGCGACAGATCGCGACCGAACTCGGCGGCGGCTTCGATATCAGCGACTGGACCATCGAGAACGCCAGCTACTTTCGCGCTGTCGGCATCGAGAAAAAAATGATGTCGCTGATCCTCATGCTCGTGGTCGCGGTGGCTGCGTTCAATACGGTCTCTGCGCTCGTGATGGTCGTGAACGAAAAGCGCACCGACATTGCGATCCTGCGCACTCTCGGGCTCTCGCCGCACGCGATCCTGTCGGTCTTCGTCACGCTGGGCGTCGTGATCGGCTGGTTTGGCGCGCTGCTGGGATGCCTGCTTGGATTGCTGCTCGCCTTCAACGTGGAGAGCATCGTGCCGGTGCTCGAGAGTATGCTGGGAGTCCATATCTTCGATCCGACGGTCTACTACATCACCGAGGTGCCGTCGGAGGTTCACTGGCCGCAGGTCATCGCGATCACAGGCACAGCGCTGATTCTCACGGTGCTGGCGACGATCTATCCAGCGCTGCGCGGTGCGGCCACCGAACCGGCCGAGGCGTTGCGCTATGAGTAGGTACGAACTGCTCATCGGCCGGCGCTACCTGCGCGCGGGCCGCGGCAATCGGTTCATCTCGTTCATCTCCGTGATCTCGATGCTCGGCGTCGCGATCGGCGTGGCCGTACTGATCGTCGTGCTGTCGGTCATGAATGGTTTCGAGCAGGAATTGCGTGTCCGCATTCTGAGCCTGACCTCGCATGCGTCGATCAGCGGATTCGGCACGGGTCTGGCCGATTGGCAGGGGCTCGCGGCCAGGGCGCGGGAGAATCCGGAGATCCTCGAGGCAGCGCCGTATGTCGAAGATCAGGTGCTGCTGGTCGCACGCGACAAGAGCAGCGGTGCGGCAGTGACGGGTGTGCTGCCGGAGCAGGAGCACAAAGTCTCGGCGATCTCCGACAAGATTTCAGCCGGTTCGTTTGACGATCTGGCGGCCGGCAAGTACGGCATCGTGCTCGGCTCGGAACTGGCGAAGGCGCTCGGCGTCGCTCTGGGCGATCGTGTCGTCATTGCGACTCCGCAGCCGGTGATCACGCCAGCGGGCGTCATGGCCCGCATGCGCGGCTTCAAGGTCGTGGCTATTTTCTCGTCAGGAATGTACGAGTTCGATCGCAACCTGGCCTACGTGCACATGGCCGATGCCGCGAAGCTGTACCGGATGGGCGATGAAGTCACGGGCCTGCGGCTCAAGCTCAAGGACATGTTCGTTGCGCCGCGCGTGGTGCGCGACCTGGCCACGTCGCTGGGCGGCGGTTACTACATCGACGACTGGACGCGCAAACACGCCAATTTCTTTCGCGCCATTCAACTCACGAAGTCCGTGATGTTCGTGATCCTGCTGCTGGTCGTGGCAGTCGCTGCGTTCAACATCATCGCGACGCTCGTCATGGTCGTGAAGGACAAGCAATCGGATATCGCGATCCTGCGGACCATCGGCGCGACGCCGCGCAGCATCCTCGGTATTTTCGTCACGCAGGGCACCGCGATCGGCCTGATAGGCACGCTCGGTGGTGTGGCGCTGGGCGTCCTGATCGCCGTGAACCTGGAAAATCTCGTGCATGGACTGGAGTCGCTGCTCGGTATCCAGTTCATGGATGCCAAGGTCTACTACATGAGCGACCTGCCGGCGAAAGTGCAATGGGCCGATGTATTCAAGATCAGCCTGACGTCCTTCGGGCTGTGTTGTCTCTCGACGATCTATCCCTCGTGGCGCGCGGCCAAGACGCAACCGGCGCAGGCGTTGAGGCATGAGTGAGATCGGTCAACTGGCGAACCGGCCGACTGGCCAACGGGCCGGAGTCCGAAGCGGTGCCGATCGCAGGTGCGTTTCTTGTTCTTTCTGGCCAGTCGGCCGGTTGGCCAGTTAGCCAGCCGGCCCTGCAAAGGTTTTCCCAATGTCCTCTCCCGTCCTTTCCTGCTCCGCGCTGACCAAGCACTTCCAGCAAGGCGATACGCGCGTCGATGTGCTCAACGGCGTTGAGCTCGAGGTTGCGCCGGGTGAGCGGCTGGCCATCGTCGGCGCTTCCGGCTCTGGTAAAACGACGCTGCTGCAGTTGCTGGGCGGACTCGATCTGCCCAGTTCCGGCCAGGTGAAGATCATGGGTCAGTCGGTGAGCGATCTGACCGATGCGGCCCGCGGCGAGTTGCGCAACCGCTCGCTGGGGTTCGTGTATCAGTTTCATCATCTGCTGCCGGAATTCAGCGCGCTCGAGAACGTGGCCATGCCGCTGCTGATTCGACGTACATCCGTCGAAGAAGCCAAATCGCGAGCGCGCGAATTGCTCAAGCGAGTGGGGTTGGAATCGCGCTTGGAGCATCGACCGGCGCAGATGTCGGGAGGTGAGCGGCAACGCACCGCAGTCGCGCGTGCGCTGGTGACGAATCCCAACGTCGTGCTGGCGGACGAGCCGACAGGAAATCTGGACGGCAACAATGCGCGTCAGGTATTCGACTTGATGCTGGAACTCAACCGCGAACTTGGCACGGCGTTGATCATCGTGACGCATGCACCGGAACTCGCCGCCAAGCTGCAGCGAACCCTGACGCTGCAGGACGGTAAGCTGGTCTAGGCGGATGGCGCTTGCAGTGCACGCACTCCAGATCCAAGGATAAGAAGTCTCCACGGGGTGACACGGGGTGAGGGCAAGGAAAGGATGCGTTCTTCTGACCCCGTGTGTTCCCGTGTACCCGGTGGAAATCTCCGGTTCTTCTTTGCTGTGCTTACTGCGACGCTTGGCTAAGTGCCATTGGTCTAGGCGTCAGTTCTTGGCTTTGCCTTGCGCGCGCGATATTTGAGAACCAGTCCCAGATGCCAGACGGTGCCCAGCAGCACGTAGCCCAGCGTTGCGCTCACGCAGCCCATCACGAAGCAGCCGAGCAGGAAGGGTTTCCAGATCGGTAGCAGCTCCGTCGACAGCCAATTCCACGTCAGCTCGAAATGCATCGGTTCGGGATGGATACCCAACAGCATGCAGCCGACCCAGTAGGCGAACATATAGAGCGGCACGATGGTCAGCGGATTCGTTATCAGGGTGCCCAGCACGGCGGCCGGAATGTTCAGGCGCAGCGCCAGCGCGGACACAGCTGCCAGAACGATGTGCAGCGGTACCGGTGAGAAGGCGAGAAACAGTCCGAGCGCGAACGCACGCGTGACATTGCGCCGGTTCAGCGACCAGTAGACAGGATGCTCCAGCAGCAGCCGGAAGGGCCGCATGAACCAGCGTTCCTTCCAGCGATGACGCTGCCGGCTGAGGGGTTTGAAAATGCGTCGGGGCATGTGACAGGCAGTTGGACCGTGCGCAGGCTTCAGGCAAAGTAGCCCTGCGTCTGCAGGCGCCTGCCGAGGCGTTCAGTGGGGGCGCAAGTATCGCAGGTCGGCGCGTTGGCATCAGCAGGGAAGCACGTTCCCGTTCCGCAGGGAGGCGGACATGCTGCGATTCGCAGTCTCATTTCTCATCGGTATCTGTTGTATCCACGCCTTGCCGGGCCTGCCCGACCCGTGGCCATGGGCGTTGGCCGCGGCCTTGCTGCTGGGTACGGCGCTCGCCTTACGCTCGGTAGTCGTTACGGCATTGGTCCTGGGGCTTGCGTGGGCCTGGTTCGGCGCGGCATCACGTCTTGCAGACGATCTGCCGTCGCAACTCGAAGGCGAGGACCTGCTCGTGCGCGGCGATATTGCCTCGCTGCCCGATGCAAGAGGCACCGATGTGCAGTTCGAGTTCGTCGTTACGCAGGCCGCAGCTGGAGTGCCCTCGCGGATCCGACTCTCCTGGTACGACGCTGGTGAACTGCCGCGCCCCGGCGAGTCGTGGCAACTCAACGTGCGGCTCAAGCGTCGCAACGGGTTTGCGAATCCGGGCGGCTACGACTACGAAGCGCAGTTGTTCCGGCAGGGAGTCGGCGCCACCGGCTACGTCAGAGACGATTCGCGCAATCGCCGACTGTCGCCGCCCCAGACTCGCTATGCCGTGCTGCGGGTGAGGTCGTGGCTGGCCGCGCGTATACATCGTGCGGTCGGCGACGATCCGATGCTCGGCATCCTGCAGGGGCTGGCCGTCGGGGAAACGCAGGCCATGTCCGCAGCGCAGTGGCGGGTGTTCGCGGCGACCGGCATGACGCATCTCATGGCGATTTCCGGCCTGCACATCACGATGGTAGCCGCGCTCGCAGCCTGGGCGGGAGGCAGCCTGGTTCGCTGGCGGCGCGCACAACGGTATCGACTGACGGCAATCCATGGGCAAGTGATCTGCGGCGTCCTGGGCGCGCTCAGTTACTCATTGCTTGCCGGCATGTCGGTCCCGACGCAGCGGACGCTGGCCATGCTGTGCGTGGCATTTGCGGCGCGGTTGCTGCGACGGGAATGGGGGATCGATCGTACGCTGGCGCTGGCACTGCTGGTCATTCTGCTGATCGATCCGCTGGCGCCGCTCGCGCCGGGCGCGTGGCTGTCCTTCGGCGCGGTGGTGGTCATCCTGCTGGCGACGAGTGGTCGTCGTGAACGCGACGGCGTACTGCAGAATTTCACTCGCGTGCAGCTCGCGGTCACCATCGGACTCGTCCCCGCAGTCATCGCGGCGTTCGGCAGCCTGTCGCTGATCTCACCGTTGACCAATGCGATCGCCGTGCCGTTGTTCACGCTCATCATCGTGCCGCTGCTGCTGGCGGGATCGTTGCTCGCTGCACTGTGGATGCCGGCGGGAGCTTTGGTGCTTTCCGGAGTTGCGCAATTGCTGAACTGGATCTGGCCGGCATTCGAGCAGGCGGCCGCGCTGCCGCTCGCGATGTGGCATTTCCCGGCGTTGCCGCTGCCTGTGCAACTTGCGCTTCTGTGCGGCGCGCTCGCATTCGTGCTGCCGGGAGTTGCGCCGACCCGTGCTGCAGCGGCGTTGCTCTGCCTGCCGGCGCTCATCTGGCGTCCCGCAGCGCCAGGCGAGGGTGACTTCAGGATTACGTTGCTGGATGTCGGGCAGGGACTCGCGACCGTCGTGCGTACTCACTCGCACGTGCTGGTGTTCGACGCGGGTCCGGCCTTCCGCAGCGGCCGCGATACCGGCGAAATGGTGGTCCTGCCGTATCTGCGCAGCCAGGGTCTGCGCAAGGTGGACACGCTGATGGTCAGTCACGGCGATCTCGATCATCAGGGCGGCATGGTGTCCATCATCGACGGCATGCGGGTCGAGCGGCTGCTGGCCGGCCCGTCGGTCAGTCAGGCATCGATGCCGGCCGATGTCTGTGCCATGGGTCAGGCGTGGCGCTGGGATGCGGTCGACTTCGAGATCCTGCATCCGGCCCCGGACGCCGCGGGTCATTCCGATAACGAGTCGTCCTGTGTCCTCAGGGTGTCAGGCATCGGCGGCAACGCGCTCCTGACCGGCGATATCCAGTACGAGAGCGAGGCGGCGCTCGTGTCGGCGGGACTCGGACAGATCGATATCGTCGTCGCGCCTCATCATGGCAGCCGGACATCGTCGACACCGGTGTTCGTCGAGGCAACGACGCCGGGCTTCGTGCTGTTCGCGGTCGGCTATCGCAATCGCTGGGGCTTCCCCAAGCCGGATGTCGTCGAACGCTGGCAGGGCAGTGGGGCGCGCGTATTTTCCACGCCGCGAAGCGGCGCCATCGAGATCGACGTGGCAGCGGATGGCGTGCGGCCGCCCCGGGAATTCCGTCAGGAACATCCACGTTACTGGCGTGCGCGAGAACCTTAAGTGCACCGGCCGGATTTCGTTGCCTGATCCGCAGAATGAGTGACGGATGTCATCAGACTCGGTTGGGGCGTCAATGTTAGTATGCGCGCCGACAACAAAGGCCTGACAACCGAAGACCCGCATGTTCGAAATCGTCAAAGCCGGCGGCATCGTAATGGTGCCGATCATCCTGGCCTCCATCGTCGCCGCCGCTATTTTTCTGGAACGCCTCTGGACCCTGCAGGCGCGACGCGTCGTCCCCGCCGAGCTGACCGACAAGGTCTGGAAATGGGTGGAGTCGGGCCAGATCAGCGACAAGCACGTCTATGCGCTTCAGCAGAATTCGCCGTTGGGCAAGATCCTCGCGGCCGGTCTCGCCAACCGCCATCGCGATCGCGCGATCATCAAGGAAAGCATCGAGGATGCAGGCCGTCACGTCGTCCATGAGCTCGACCGCTTCATTGGTACGCTGGGGACGATCGCCTCGCTGTCGCCGCTGCTCGGACTGCTCGGCACCGTGACCGGCATGATCAAGACATTCAACGCGCTCTCCACGCAGGGCACGGGCAATCCCATGGTGCTCGCGGGCGGCATCGCCGAAGCGCTGATCACCACGGCTGCGGGCCTCACGATCGCGATTCCGGCGCTGCTCGCTTACAAATACCTGCGAGGCCGCGTAACCGGCCTGGTGGTGCAGATGGAGAAGGAGGCCATCAAGCTGGTGCAGGCCATCGACGATACCGAAGGCCGCGGCGCATGACACCCTCATGAAGCTCCGGCCTTCCCAGGACGAAGAACCCGAACTGAATCTCACGTCGTTGATCGACGTGGTGTTGCTGCTGCTGATCTTCTTCATGGTGTCCACGACGTTCGTGGATGAGTCTCGTATCGAGATTCAGCTGCCGCAAGCCAGCGCGGAAGCGCCGCCTGAAGTTAAAAGTGCGCCGATCGAAATCACGGTAACGGCGTCGGGCGAGTACCGGGTGAACGGCAAGACCCTGCTCAACAACAGCCAGACGACCCTGTCGGCCGCCATCGCGAAGGTCGCGGGCGAAGAGCGCGACAATCCCGTCACCATTCGTGCGGATGCGCGTACCACCCACCAGTCGGTCGTGACGGCGATGGACGTGGTCGGCCGGCTCGGCTTCCGCGGCATCAATATGGCGACCGTCAACGAAGCCGTCGGCACGTCGACGCCCTAACGATTCTTTTCCCATGACATCTACGGAACACCGGTCCAAGGCTTCTTCGAGCTGGCAGATCTATCGCCGCCTGCTCACCTATCTGAAACCGCACCGGGGCATGTTCGCGCTGGGGCTGTTCGGTGCGACCATCTATTCGGCGAGCATGGTGAGCTTCACCATCTTCGCCAAGTATTTCGGTGACGGCACCTTCGAGCAACGCGATCCGCGCACTATCGTGCTGCTGCCGATCGCGCTCATCGTGCTGTTCTTTTTCCGCGGCCTGGGTGATTTCACGCAGACCTACTGCATGGGCTACGTGGGTCGCCGCATCGTGAAGCGCCTGCGTTCCCAGATCTTCGAGCGCGTGACGCAGCTGCCGGTCGGCTACTACGACCGGAATTCGACGGGTGCATTGCTCTCGCGGCTGACATTCAACACCGAGCAGGTGGGACAGGCCTCGACCGACTCGATCACCGTCGCGGTGCGTGAATCGCTGACGCTGTTCGGTTCGATTTTTCTGCTGATCTATCTGAACCCGCGCCTGGCGTTGATCACGCTGACGATGGGCCCGATCGTGGCGTGGCTCGTGACCATCATCAATCGCAAGTTCCGCCGCTACAGCCGCCGTATTCAGGACTCGATGGGTGATGTCACGAGTGTCGCCAAGGAGACCCTGGAGGCGCCCCGGGTCATCAAGGTGTACAACGCCCAGGACTACAAGAACGCGCAGTTCGAGGTGGTCAATGAACACAACCGACGCTCGAACATGCGGCTGGTGCTGACCAAGGGGTTGTCCAACCCGGTCGTGCAGATGGTGATGTCGTTCGGTTCGGCGTTCGTGCTTTCGATTGCGATCTCCGATGCGATCAACAATCGCATGAGCATGGGCGATCTGCTGGCGTTCCTGGTGGCCCTGACGCAGATCGCGCAGCCGTTGCGCAGTCTGGTGAGCGTTGCTGGTCCCATCCAGCAGGGCATCGCCGCGGGCGAGAGCATTTTCGATCTGATCGACGAACCCGCGGAGCCCGCAGGCGGAACCTTCAAGCCGGAACGTGTCAGCGGAGCGATCCAGTTCGCAGACGTCAACTTTGTCTATCCGGCCGGCACCGGGACCGCCCTCAACAGCGTGAGCTTCGAGGTGGCGCCCGGCGAAATGATCGCGATCGTCGGACGCTCCGGCAGCGGCAAGTCGACGCTGGTGAACCTCCTGCCGCGTTTCTATGACGCCACGTCGGGCTCGATCCGCGTCGATGGCCACGATGTCCGCGAATATGAGCTGCGCGCATTGCGCGAGCAGATCGCGCTCGTCAGTCAGGACGTCGTGCTTTTCAATGACACGATCCGCGCCAATATCGCCTTCGGACGCGATGCCACGCGCGAGGCGATCGAAAGCGCCGCGCGCGCGGCGCACATACTGGAGTTCGTGCGCGAACTTCCGGCAGGTCTCGACACCGTCGTCGGCGATCGTGGCGTGCTGCTGTCCGGCGGACAGCGGCAGCGTATTTCCATCGCACGCGCCTTGCTGAAGAACGCGCCGATTCTCATTCTCGACGAAGCGACCTCGGCCCTCGATACGGAATCGGAACGCATCATCCAGGGCGCGCTGGAAAGCCTGATGCTCGATCGCACGACACTGGTGATCGCACATCGCCTGTCGACGGTGGAGAAAGCGGACCGCATCCTCGTGATGGAGGCTGGTCGCATCGTGGAATCCGGAACGCATCGCGAGCTGGTGGCGCGCAACGGCCAGTATGCCGCGCTGCATCGCATGCAATTCAGCGCCTGACGCGTGAAGGCCGACCCGTTCCTGCAACAAGTCTGGTACCGCGGGCAGGCGCGCTGGCTGCTCGTTCTGCTGCTGCCGCTGTCAGCGCTGTTCTGGCTCGTCGTGAAGCTGCGTCGGGCGGCATACCGGGTCGGGCTACTGCGCTCACACACGGTCGGTAAGCCCGTCCTCGTGATCGGCAACATCACCGTCGGCGGCACCGGCAAGACCCCTTTTGTCATCTGGCTGACCGAATGGCTGCAGGCCAGGGGCATTCAGGTCGGTATCGTGCTGCGTGGCTACGGCGGTCGCTCGACGCACTGGCCTCGCGATGTCCATGCGGATACGTCCGCCGAAGAAGTCGGGGACGAAGCGGTGCTGCATGCGTCGCGCACCGGTGCGATCGTGGTTGCAGGGCCTGATCGCGTTGCTGCCGCGACGCGCGCCATCGAACGCGGCGCAGCCATCGTGCTGTGCGACGACGGGCTGCAGCACTATCGCCTGGCACGCGATGGCGAGATTGCGGTGATGGATTCGCAGCGGGGCCTCGGCAATCGTTGGTTGTTGCCTGCCGGACCGTTGCGTGAACCCGCATCGCGATTGAACACGGTGGATCTGATCGTCAGCACGCAACGATCTGATGCTGGTCGGATGGCGTCCGGCGGAGCGACATCGGTGACTGCAACGGCGCGTCTCGCCGATGCAATTGCGCTGCGGAGCGGTGAACGGCGCGCGCTGAGTTCTTTCGCAGGCTCGCCTGTCCATGCTGTGGCCGGTATCGGCAATCCTCAGGCTTTTTTCGATGGCCTGCGGCAGGCGGGACTCAGCGTAGAGGGGCGAGCGCTGCCCGATCACGCAGCGTTCAGTCGCGCGGATATCGAGTTCGGTGATCAGGCGCCCGTACTGATGACAGAGAAGGATGCAGTCAAATGCCGCGATCTCGCCGATCATCGACACTGGGCTGTGCGGCTCGATATCGATGTGGCCGAAGCGGATCTCGCCCGGGTCGAGGCACTGCTCGAGCGTGTTATGGGCGCGTCCCGGCGAACGGGTTAAGCTTCGCTCATGGATACCAAGCTTCTCGATATTCTGGCGTGTCCGGTCTGCAAGGGACCGCTGCAGTACTCAAAGTCCCGGCAGCTGCTGGTCTGTCGCGCGGATCGGCTGGCGTTTCCCATCCGTGACGGCATTCCCGTGATGCTGGAGGACGAGGCGACGCGGCTGGAGCCGACCGACGCACTGCTGCAGAACTGACCCATGTCGTTCAAGGTCGTCATCCCCGCGCGCTACGCGTCCACGCGGTTGCCTGCCAAGGCACTCGCCGACATCGGCGGACGACCGATGGTGCAGTGGGTCGTTGCTGCCGCCGGGAAAAGCGGGGCAGATGAAGTTCTCGTCGCCACCGATGATGAACGCGTTGCTGCCGCTGCTATCGACAGGTCGGGACGCAACGTCGGCATCATGACCCGGGCCGATCATCAATCAGGAACGGATCGCATCGCCGAGGTTGCGACGCAGCGCGGCTGGTCCGACGACACCATCGTCGTGAACGTGCAGGGCGACGAGCCGAAGCTGCCGTCAGTGCTGATCGATCAGGTGGCGGAACTGCTGGCGAAAACGCCTGCGGCTGATATCGCGACCCTGAGTACGCCGATCACCAGCCTCCACGAATTTCTCGACCCGAATGTCGTCAAGGTCGTCACGGCCCGCAGCGGGCTCGCGCTGTATTTCAGTCGCGCGCCGATCCCGTGGCATCGGGACGGTGCCTCACGGGGACTGACGAGCCAGACCAGCATTCAGGGCG
This sequence comes from Povalibacter sp., assembly GCF_036520495.1. GTDB lineage: Bacteria > Pseudomonadota > Gammaproteobacteria > Steroidobacterales > Steroidobacteraceae > Steroidobacter. The sequence continues at coordinate 39,393 of NZ_DATDJO010000066.1, forward strand.
CGCAGCGTCATCTCGGCATTTATGCCTATCGTGTCGCGGCCTTGCGTTCGCTGACCGCGATGCCGCCCAGCGATCTAGAGATGACCGAGAGACTGGAGCAACTCCGCGCGCTCCAGACCGGAATGCAGATCGCGGTCAGTGTGGCCAGCGAAGTGCCGGGTGTCGGCGTCGACACGCCCGAGGACCTCGAGCGCGTACGCGCGCAATTACACCCGGTCTGATTTTCCGGGTGCGGCTTTACCACGGGAAAGTTGGTCCTACAGAGAATCACTCAGACTGTCCCTACTTCCGCAGGGTTCGACTCCGATCGAAGGGAGCCCGCGGGAAAGTCCGACCCCGCTGAACAAAGATACGGCGCCCGCACTCGGCATGGTTGCGTTCGCGGGTGGCAGGAATGCGGTAGCGAATGCAGATGTGGGCCTGCGACCGCAGCCGTGTGAAGGCAATGCTCTACCGATGCCAGGGCCCCCGGCCTATCGCTAATATATGTCTTCACGAGGGGTGTCGGCGGACGACACGACGCCCATGTTCCGGATATTCACTCTTTGAGCATCCAAGCCTATGCGCATCCTCTTCGTCTGCCTTGGAAACATTTGCCGTTCCCCTACCGCCGAAGGCGTGTTCCGTCGCTTGCTCATGGAGCGTCAGTTGGAGCAGCGCTTCGAGGTCGATTCCGCCGGCACGCACGACTATCACGTCGGAAAGCCACCCGATGCGCGTTCGATTGCGGCGGCGCGACGGCGCGGTATCGACCTGTCGGGCCTGCGGGCGAGAGCGGTCGATGCGCGCGACGCCGAGCGCTTCGATCTGATTTTGGCGATGGATGACGAAAATCTGGATGAACTACGCCGCCGTTTCGATGCGACGTATCACCATCGGCTGGCGTTGATGATGAGCTATGCGCCTGACGCGCGGACGAATGCGGTGCCGGATCCGTATTACGGCGGCGAGCGAGGTTTCGAGGAAGTGCTGGACCTGCTGGAGCAGGCGGCTGAGGGCTTGCTCAGCGACCTGTTGAGTCGCGACGCCAATTCGAAGTAACAGCGTGGGCGAGGGGCCGGGGAGGCCCCTCGCGTTGCTGTCGTATTACTCGTCCCGGCGTGGTGTGGTGCCGGGCGCTCCGCCCCAGGAGCTCGAGCTGCTGCCGGGTCCCGACGACCACACAGTGAACTGCTGGCCACTTTCGGGCGCAGGCGGGCTGCTGTTAGAGGGCTCGGCTGCGCGAGGTGCGGGCGCTGACGAGGGCTCGGGCCGTGACTCGCGCGGTGCGGATTCGGTCCGGGGTTCGCGAGGTTCGGGCGCAGCTGGCGGCAGATCGAGGCTCTGCTGTGGCGCCTCGCGACGCGGCGCTTCGCTGCGAGGAACTTCGCTGCGGGGTGCCTCGTTGCGCGGTGCCTCACTACGAACATCCGCCGATTCCCCGCCTTGATGGTCGAACGATGCGGCGGGTGAATCGCCGTGCTCGCCAGCGCTGGCATTGCCGCCAGTCGCTCCGTCTTCGCCACGGTCTTCACCGCGACCACGACCGCCGCGACGACGACGGCCGCGACGGCCGCGACCACCGCGTTCGCCGCGACCTTCGCCTGCTGCACCTTCCGGACGCTCGCCAGGGCGGTTGGCCGCCTGCGGCTGTTCCGGGCGTTCGGACTTCACTTCCGGCTTCAGTTCGGGCTTCAGCTCGGGCTTCAGTTCCGTTTTCTGCTCCGGACGTTGTTCCGGGCGCTGGTCCGCGCGCTGCTCGGGCCGCGCCTGCGGCTGTTGCTGACGCGGAGGGCGCGGGCCTTCATGGCGCGCTTCGCCGCCTTCTCGCGGTTTGCGATCGTGACGCTGCTGCGAGTCGCGACGCGCTTCCTGCGGGGCGGGCCGATCGCCGGGCTTCTGGTCGTGGCGGGGGCGATCGCGATCGCGTCCATGTCGGTCGCGGCCGGAGCTGGGACGTCCTTCGTGCCGATCGCGACGCTGACTGTCGCGGCGCGGCTGCGGTTCCGGCTTCACCGGTTGAGCTACCTGGCTCGCGCCACCGAAGAAGAAGCGCCAAAGCTTCACGAAGATGCCGATCTGTTCTTCCGGCGCGGCTGCTGCCGGAGCGGCCGGAGCGGCTTCGATCGCGATGCTGGCTGGAGCGGGAATGCTCGGCAGGGCGGAGGTGAGCACCGCAGGCGCCGCGGTGGCGACCGGCTTATCGACGACCGTGCTTTGCTGGACGGAGGGCGTCGGTACCACCGGGATCTGGTGGCTGATGAAGTTGTTCTCCGGGAACTGCGATTCATCGTCGCGCACGCGGCGAATGTCGTAGGCCGGGGTCTCCATGTATTTGTTGGGTACCAGAACGACTTCGGCGCTGCTCTTGGACTCGATGTTGTTGAGCCACTCGCGCTTCTCGTTCATCAGGTACGTCGCGACTTCGACGGGAAGCTGTGCGATCACCTTGACGGTGCGGTCCTTGCGCGCCTCCTCGCCGATGAGACGGAGCAGGGCGAGTGCCAGGGATTCGACGCCGCGAATCGTGCCCATGCCGTTACAACGCGGACAGTTGATATGAGCTGCTTCGCCGATGGAGGGGCGCAGCCGCTGGCGTGACAGCTCCAGCAGGCCGAAGCGCGAAATGCGTCCGATCTGGATGCGGGCACGATCCTGCTTCACGGCATCGCGCAGACGATCTTCGACGGCGCGCTGATTCTTCTGCGACTCCATGTCGATGAAGTCGATGACGATCAGGCCGCCGAGGTCGCGCAGGCGCAGTTGACGTGCAATTTCGTCGGCGCCTTCGAGGTTCGTGTTGAGCGCCGTCGTCTCGATATCGCTGCCACGGGTGGCGCGAGCGGAGTTGATGTCGATCGATACCAGTGCCTCGGTCGGGTCGATCACGATCGAACCGCCGGATGGCAGATTGACCTTGTGCGAGTGGGCCGACTCGATCTGGTTCTCGATCTGGAAGCGCGTGAACAGCGGGACCGGATCCTCGTAGAGCTTCAGCTTGCGCAGGCTGGCTGGCATGAAGCGCTGCATGTACTGCTGGGCTTCATTGAAGACTTCCTGGTTGTCGACGAGGATTTCTCCGATGTCGTCAGCGAGGTAGTCGCGCAGGGCGCGGATGATGGCTTTCGATTCCTGATAGATCAGGAATGATGCTGGCTTGCTCTGCGCTGCCTCGACGATGGCATTCCAGACTTCCTTGAGGTTATCCAGATCCCACTGCAGTTCTTCGGCAGTGCGGCCGACACCGGCGGTCCGGACGATCGCGCCCATGCCCTCGGGGATCTGCACCTGATCGAGCGCTTCGCGCAGCTGCTCGCGGTCTTCACCTTCGATCCGACGCGATACGCCGCCCGCGCGGGCATTGTTCGGCATCAGGACCAGGAAGCGGCCAGCGAGGCTGATGAACGTGGTGAGGGCAGCGCCCTTGTTGCCGCGCTCTTCTTTTTCGACCTGCACCAGGATTTCCTGGCCCTCGTCCAGCAACTCGCGAATGTTGCGATTGCCCGGCGCACCGCCGCTCTTGAAGTATTCCTTCGAGACTTCCTTCAGCGGCAGGAAGCCATGGCGATCGGCGCCGTAATCGACGAAGCAGGCTTCGAGACTGGGTTCGACGCGGGTGATGCGTCCTTTATAGACGTTGGATTTTTTCTGTTCTTTGGATGGTATTTCGATATCTAGATCGTAGATTTTCTGTCCATCAACCAGAGCGACTCGCAACTCTTCTTCCTGAGTTGCATTGACGAGCATTCGCTTCATGAGACCCTTCTGAATAACCAGGGGCCACGAAATCACGCCAGGCGGACGCCAGCGAAGGAGCAAAGGATCGATCGGAAAGTGAGGTCATCCGATAGTTACCGGCACAGGTTCGTATCCTGCACGTTGTTTTAATCCTGCCGCTGCGGGCCCGCTCAGTGACGCTGCGTCGACCCGGATCCCGAGTTGCGGGTCCGGCATCGCCGTTCGCGTGGCCGAGCGATGGCCTTGAGGGGAAGTGGCGAGCCGGAAATCCTGGCGATGGAGGGGTGCAGCGTCGGGCCACCAATAGTTGTGGCCGAGGTGCCGTACGAACCTGCAAGCGCGTCGACCGGAACTGTCTTCAACGATCGGCGCGAACATCATCCATGGATCTTCAGGGAAGCAGATCCCATCAGGACCAACTAAGATGCAACGCCTCCTGTGACTGGCCCCGGGGTAATTGGCCCGTAGGGCACGGCCTTGAAACGCTGCGTTGGTGCTTGAGTTCAGCCGATCAGTGCTACGTGATCTGCGAACGCCAGCGAAAATCGCGACGGAATATAACAGGCCACCTTTTTTCAATCAATGGCTTACGCACACTTTGTGCGCCCAGAGCAAATGCCCACCTCGACGCGATCCGATACCCCCGACCCGATGAAGCCCCAGGAAGCTGTTGCCCGCCCGATTACGGGCCTCGATCCCGGCAAGGTCAGTCAGCTCGAAGCCGGCCCCGGCGAAGACGGGCAGCGCATCGATAACTTCCTGCTGCGGATTCTCAAGGACGCGCCGCGCAGCCTCGTGTATCGCATCCTGCGCAGCGGCGAGGTGCGCGTGAACAGCAAGCGCATCGGTCCGGACTATCGATTGGTGGCGGGTGATCGAGTGCGCGTGCCGCCGGTCAAGCTCAAGCCGCGTGAGCCAACGGATTCTCCATCGCGATCGCTACGTGATTTCATCGCAGCAGCCGTGATTCATGACGATCGCGACCTGCTCGTGATCAACAAGCCGGCCGGTGTCGCCGTGCATGGCGGGAGCGGATTGAGTCACGGAGTCATCGAGACATTGCGAGCTCTGCATCCGGAACTCAAGGAATTGGAGCTGGTGCATCGACTGGATCGTGAGACCAGTGGTTGCCTGTTGATCGCGAAGCGGCGTGCCGTGTTACGTGAGTTGCATGCGATGTTTCGCGAGCGTGAGATGGCAAAGCGCTATCTGACGCTGGTCTGCGGCAAATGGCCGTTCGGCAAGAAAACCATCGACCTGCCATTGAAGACAAACCAGAAGCAGGGCGGTGAACGCGTCGTGCGCGTGCATGCAGAAGGGCAGGCCGCGGTGACGACATTCAAACCCGTCACGCATTTCGGCAAGCTGGCAACACTGCTCGATGTCGATCTGGGAACGGGCCGTACACATCAGATTCGCGTGCATGCCGCGCACGCCGGGCATCCGGTCGCCGGTGACGAGAAGTACGGCGATCGCGAGCGGGATGCATTGCTCAAACCCTTCGGTCTGAGTCGCATGTTCCTGCACGCCCATTCGCTGAGCTTCGAGCGCGCGGGTCAGCCGTTCACCATTACGGCGCCGCTGCCGCCTGAGCTGCAGTCGGTGCTGGACGCGCTGGCGACGAAAGCCAAAGGTTCTTAAGGAAGGCAGAATCCTGCGCGCCTTAATGCGCCCGATAGCCAGATCAACGGCAGGCCGATGAGTGCGGTCGGGTCCTGCGACTCGACCCGATCGAACAGCGTGATGCCGAGTGCCTCGACCTTGAATCCGCCTGCGGAATTCACCGGACGTTCGCGGGCCACATAGCGATCGATCTCCTCGTGGGTGAGCTTGCGGAAGTGGACCGTCGTCACGTCGATATGACCTTCATTCGATCCCGTATCTGAATTCACGACGTGCACAGCCGTGTGAAATGTCAGCCGCTGGCCGCTGAAAGCGCGCAACTGCTCGACGCAGCGCTCGGGGTTGCCCGGCTTGCCGATGACTTCCTTGCCGAAGAGCGCGACCTGGTCGGAGCCAACCACCAGGCTGCCCCGATGCCGGTGCGCGACGATCTCGGCCTTGGAGCGGGCCAGCCGGCTGGCGAGGTCGATAGCGGTTTCCCCAGGCAGAGGTGATTCGTCGGCGTCCGGTGCGGCCACCGTGAAGCGGATTCCAAGGCGTTCCAGCAGCTGGCGGCGATATTGCGAGGTCGAGGCGAGAACCAGTCGTGTGGCGCTCGAGGTGGCGGCAGGTCGGGTCATGCAGACGGACTCCGGATCAGGGTTGATTTCCAGGTGATCGAATGCGAATCGATCTCCTAGAAAAACAAGCATTTATCAGGCTTTTTCTTTTGACAGCCCGGGGGGTCGCCGCTAGTATACGCGCCCCATGTCGCGACCCTATGGCGTCCAAGCCGCTGTTTTAGCCGGTAATTCAATCGACGCCTCGATCTGCGCGCATTCGGGAACCACGGTTGAGCGACGCTTTGCGGCTGCGGATCTGCCACGACTGCGCGATGCGGGCGCACTGGACGGTTCGCAGCTTACTGCCCGATTCGCCTTTTCGCGGTTCGAAGGTCGGATTGCGATCGATGGCGAGTTGCAGGGAACGATTGCATTGCCTTGCCAGCGCTGCGCGAAGCCGTTCGAGTTGCCGGTGGACGAGCAGTTCCGGCTGATCGTGGCGCGAGAGGCCAAGGATCTCGACGAGGAGCCGGGCGGATACGAAGCGGTGCTGGCCGATCCGGTACGGCTCGATCTGCAGGTACTTGCAGAGGATCAGGCGCTGCTCGCGTTGCCGCTCGTGCCGAGGCACCCGGTGGAGGATTGCGACGCGCAGATCGCTGCTGCAGTCGAGCCTGCCCCGGTCGAAAGCCAGCCTACGCAGAAGCCCTTTGGGGATCTGCGCGACCTGATGCGCAAGCGCTAAGGCGCTGCAGAGACGAACAGATACGTTTGCTACGGAGTGATCAGTCATGCCTGTCCAGAAAAGCCGAAGAACCCCGTCGACCCGCGGTATGCGCCGCGCTCACGACAAGCTGAGCCGTCCCGCCATTTCCGTGGACGCGACTTCAGGTGAGAGCCACACGCGCCATCGCATCACGCCGGACGGTTTCTATCGCGGCAAGAAAGTAATCGCCAGTCGCAGCAAGTCCGACAGCGAATAGTCCTTAGCGTGCCGTGATCTCGCGGCACCCCTTGATTCTCGTACCTTGGGTACACGGCGGACCGTCACGATCGCAGTGGACGCAATGGGAGGCGATCACGGCCCGGCCGTGACCGTCCCTGCGTCGCTGGATGCGCTCGCCCGCGCGGAGGACCTGCGCATCGTCCTGGTCGGCCGGAGCGATGCGGTTGCACCGCATCTGACGAGCGATGCGGCCCGGCGCTTTGGCGATCGGATACGACTGCAGGAAGCTTCTCAGGTCATTACGATGGACGAGAAGCCGCAGGATGCGTTGCGCAAGAAGAAGGATTCTTCGATGCGTGTCGCCATCGACCTCGTCAAAGCGGGGGAAGCAGACGCCTGTGTCAGTGCCGGCAACACCGGCGCATTGATGGCCACGGGCCGGTTCGTCCTCAAGACGGTCGAGGGCATCGATCGCCCGGCGATCATCTCCCGCATCCGCGCGCGCCATGGGCATACCCAAATGCTCGACCTCGGCGCCAATTCGCAATGCACCGCTCAGCACTTGTTCCAGTTCGCCGTCATGGGAGCCGTCGTGGCGTCCGACATGCACGGCGTCGCCAATCCCCGGGTTGGTCTGCTCAATATCGGCGAAGAGGAGACCAAGGGCGGCAGCGTCGTCCAGGAGGCGGCGCAGCTCTTGAGCGCGAGCAAGCTCAATTACATCGGCTTCGTCGAAGGCAACGATATTTTCTCGGGTGAAGTCGACGTCGTCGTTACGGACGGGTTTACCGGCAATGTGGCGCTCAAGTCCATGGAAGGGCTGGTCAACATGCTTGTTGGTGCGTTGAAAACCGAATACACGCGTAATCCGTTGCGTTACCTCGGGGCGCTCGCGTCCTGGCCGGTGATTCGCTCATTGCGACGCGAGTTCGATCCGCGAACCTATAACGGTGCCAGTATGGTCGGACTCACTGGGGTCGTGATCAAAAGCCACGGCAGCGCAGACGGGGTGTCCTTCGGCAATGCGATCCGCGTCGCGCTGATCGAGGCCCAGAAGGGCGTACCGACACAGATCTCCGATCTGCTGAGAGCGCAGGCACAATAGTCAGGCGCTGGCCCGGTCTGCGGTGAACTTGCCTGGCGCCTGACGGTCAGGTCGTGTAGATAATCGGGGCCGCGCTTGCTGGGTGAACCAATGCTGTTACGCAACTTCCTGCTGTCGATTTCCGCTCTTGTTTCGTGGCAGCTCGTGTCACCCGTGTTGGCGGCGACCTATCCGATCCCTGCAACGGGCTCTGTGCTCGGGCAGATCCAGGTCGTGACTGCGAAGTATGAGGATACGTTTCTCAGCCTGGGGCGCCGCTACGGCGTCGGCTACGAGGAAATTGTCGCTGCGAACCCGGGCGCGGATCCCTGGTTGCCGGGGGAGGGCACGCAGATTGTCATTCCTTCCCGCTACATCCTTCCCGACGCGCCCCGCGAGGGGATCGTGGTCAGCCTGGCTGAGCACCGCCTCTATTACTTTCCTGCTCCCAGGGCGAATGAAGTGCCGGTGGTCATCACTTATCCCATCAGCGTCGGCAAGATGGACTGGAAGACCCCCTTGGGCCTGACCCGGATCACGGATAAGCGCACGCGTCCGATCTGGTATCCGCCCGAGTCGGTTCGCAAGGAGCATGCTGCTGACGGCAGGCCGTTGCCGAAAGCGGTGCCGCCGGGCCCCGACAACCCGCTGGGCAACTACGCAATGCGTCTGGGTATACCAGGTGGGGCGTATCTGATCCACGGGACGAATCGTCCCGAAGGTGTTGGCATGCAGGTTACTCACGGCTGCATCCGCATGTACCCGGAGGACATCGAGCAGTTCTTCAAGATGGTGAATGTGAACACGTCCGTTCGCATCATCCATCAGCCATACAAGATGGGCTGGATTGGCGATGAGCTCTACATGGAAGTTCATGCTCCCCTGGAGGGCAGTTCAGAGCAGGATGCCCGTAGCCTGACGCAGATCACGCGGTTGCTCGTGACTGCGACTCAGGATCGCCCGGGCGGCGTTATCGATTGGGCGAAAGCAGAAGAGACTTTCAGTCGGGCAACGGGAATTCCCGAGGCCGTCATGCTCGGCACACCGACATCGCAGTTGGTCGATACGCCCTGATCGATCGCGTGATGCGGCGGGATGATTCCGCGGCATAGTGATGAACGATTCCTGAGAGGCGGCAGGTGTGTGGCTGCTAGAATCGCGGCCGCGGACCCTGCGGTACGAGGCTATCCTTTCCACCGAGTTAGTCCATGGCTGAGGCTGTGGGGTCCGCCTTCTCTTGGCCTGATGGCGGACTGGTCGATGGCCAATTTGGCCAGAGGCAGATTATCTCTTTCGTATTGAGAAAGCAGATGAAGCGGGCCCCGGTCCGGCGCCACTTCATCCCAAGGCAAGTGCGCAACGTTCGACAGATGGCAGAAAAGAAAACGCCGCGCAATGCGCGGCGTTTTCATATCGACCGAAAGTTCTTGCCGAATTACTTCGACACGGACTTCTTGAATGCGCGGTCGATCTTCTCGTTGGTCGCATCACAGCAAGCCTGGCTGGCCTGGGCGGCCTGCAGAGCCTGGTTGGCGGCGCTCTGCGCGCTGTCAGCCGACGACTTTGCGGACTGAGCGGCGCTGGCAGCGGAATCAGCAGCAGCCTTCGCTGCAGCAGCATCCTGCACGGCCTTGTCTGCCGTTGCCTTGATTTCATCGACGTACTTCTGCGATACGCAGCCGCTGGCCGAAACGAGCACGAGGGCAGCAATGCCTGCCTTGAGCGCGGTGGAGATGACGTTCTTCATGATTTCTTTCCCCTTCTTCTGGGTCGGACAAAAAAGGACCGGAGCGAAAATTTCACGCCTCTTAATCCGCGAGTCTCATGGCTTGTTCCCGCAGATATCGCCTCAGAAGCCTTTTATTTGTAAAAGCTGCCAGGCCGAGTCGAGCGCGGAGAATACAAGATTGACAGAGCGCGATAAAGCTTATGTCGATGGGCGTCGGGACAAAGAGACAGGGTCTCAGATAACGAGGTGGCCCTGAACTACTTCCAGCAGCCCGCGCTGTCCGCCGGGGCCCTGGTGCCGTTCTGATCTATCTTTAAAGTACGGCAGACGACCTTGTCATCCGTCTGACCGCCTGTCGCAGTCGCCACGGCGGTATAGGTGGTAGTCGTATAGTTGTCGATGCCGAGAGTGTAGTAGCCGCTCGGTGTTGTAATAAGAACGCCAAGACCATTTGGGGGTGCAGTTGCCCATTCGTCGATATCGGCATAGCGATTATTCTGCAGAAAAAACTTCTCTTGAGCTGCCTGGACCCGTAGCAGTGCCATTCGTGCTTCGGTGCGATTTGTCCTGATCAAATAGCTGCGATAACTGGGAATGGCGATAGACGCCAGGATGGCCACAACTACAATAACTATCATCAGCTCGATTAATGTCACGCCTCGCATGGTTTGACGAGGCTGCATGTCTTTTCCCATGCGTGCCATCGCCGGACGAGCTTGGTTGACACACCAAGTGTGGAGATCAATTCGCATTTGAATCCCGCCAATAGGTTTTTACGCGACTGTTGAAGTTGGTGCAGGCTCCCAGCACTTCCACGCCTGACAGACAGACAATCTTGTTCGGTTCGGGGAAGAGGAAGGAGATTTCCGGAGCGATTCCGCCCTGATTCAGATCTGTATACCGATCCTCGGGGGTCAATTTGTCGTCGTCGCCTCCGGTACCCGTGTCACCGCCAGTACCGGAGTCGTTCTGATGTTGGATGGGTGATCCATCGAGTGCATTTACAACGAATGCCCTGTTGGCGCCGGTGCCGGCGGAATTGGATGTACATGCATTGGTTGCCGATCTCGACGGCCGATAAGTGGTAAAGAATATCTTGTTGTCGAATGTATTGGCTGCGGACAGCACCTTCTCGCCCACCCAGGAATCGCCCGGTTGGTTCAAGAGTATTTTCCAACCAGGGGAGTCTGCAGGAATGGTGGGGTTTACGTTCTTGGTGACGTCAAGCAGGTCGCCGTCCTTAATGAATGTACCTTCGTTGTCCAGCAGAGTGTTGTACTGAGCCTGCGTCATCGGTGTGAACGGTTTGTGATCGCGCAGGGCGTAGAAGCGATCCTGGTTAACCTCATTCAGCGGATGACCGCGGTACCCGGACCCAATAGCAATGTTCAGGAATGGCAGCTGGCCTTGCAGTTGCATCGCCGCGACGTCAGGGGCGTTGTAGAACCGCCGTGCATGCTCCTCGGTGTGCGGATTCTCGTCGTGGGATCCGAGCGATGCAATCACGCCGCCGGCAACGAGAGAGTTCGGGGCGTTGCCGTTGGTGATATCGAAACGCCAGATCTGAGCTGCCATATCGCCGACATACATCCGGTCAGCGTAACCATCCTGATTCGTGTCCAGCACCGTCACGCGGCTGGGAATGCTGTGCTCCATGCGCGCTAGTTTCAGGTTTGCATTCGATGCGGAAGAGCCAGCGGACCAAAGCAGCGTGCCTTTAAGGGCATCGACTATGTAAATACGATTGCCGGAGGCCGCGCTGGTAACGTACGCCGCGCCGTCCTCGCCGGAGTCATAGCCACCCCCGATGATCAGCGCCAGTTTCTGGCTGTTCTGGCTCACGCCCGCGACGTTCACGCGAGCTACGACTGGTGTCGACCATGCCTGCCCGATGTTCGGCAAGACCGATGAATTGATTGACCACATGAACTTCGGGGTTGTCTTGGAAGTGACATCCAGTGCGTAGTAGGTGCTGCCGCCACGCCCCTGACCGAAATATAGGATGACTCTGTCACCTGCATCGCTATCGATGATGCCATCTGCGTTGATGTCGTACTTTAGAACCTGGATTTCACCGTCCAACGCATACTGCTTGGTCGTTGTCTTCTGATTCTGATAGAGACCTTTCAGCTGTGGTAACACCTCATAAGGAATGAAAGACCATAGTTCCTTTCCTTCCTGGGTATCCACGGCATGCAGATATCCGTCATTGGTAGGAATATAGATCACTGCATCGTCCAGGCTGGGGGTCGAGGTGGTGCCTCCATAGATGACCACCGCCGGCTGCGCATGGATAGGATCACCCATCACATGTCGCGTTTCCGTGTTGTTGCCATTCACTGGATCAACGTCGCGCACGTCCTCGCCGAGTGCCCAGTCGAACAAGTCATCGCGAGTTGGATCGCCCGATCCGCCGATGCCTAGCCAGGTGTCGGTGATTGCGCTGTTGGCGCTTCTGAACGCGTGCGAGTTGCCGGTGAGATCCACCATGCTGGACGGGGTGCCCACGCCAACGTATGTATAGATCTTTCGTGAGCCCGGATCAGGAATGAGCGACGCCGCTCCGCCTTTGGAAACATCGTAGCCGTCCGTAACGCCCGACCACAGACTGCGTGCGCCTGGTTTGAAAAAGCCTGTACTCGGGTCGACGGCCGCTTGGCCGTTGTCATCCTGAATGACGCCATTGTCGACTTTGTACTTTTTCAAGTTACCCGGCCAGTGACGATTCAAGCTTGGCTGGAATACAGATACATATAAGTCGCTGAGAGTCTGTGTGCGGTTGAACGCGTTCACCGCAACCGTCGGTGATGTGAACGTCGTGTTGGTGTCGACGACTTCGTTAACAATCGAATTGAACGCTCCCTCGAGTTCCGACAGACTCCCGGCCTGATAGGCCCTGCCGCCGCCCACCTCGGCTGCGTTGTTCAGATATGTGAGCGAGTTGTTGAGGTTTCCCTGAAACTCGTCGCCGAAACCAATGAAATAAGTTTTGACGTTTTGTTTGCCCTCGACGTTGCCGCGCAAATCCTGCTCATACATGTACCTTGACATGGCGCTCAAGCATTTTCCGGCGCTGGATGGGCTGGCTCCTGACGGGCCAGAGGCATCGCAAGTCGCTCCGAGGCCCGTGATCAGGGTATCCGCCTGATTGTCTGAGTTAGGTAAGCCGTCTGTCAGGAATACGATGTAGTTGTTCTGGCAGCTGGCATCCGCCGGGCTGTCGTAATCGCTGCTCGCCGAAGTGGCTGGAAAACGCGACGATGGTACGCTCGGCGCCGCCACTTTCGACCCAGTAGGGCAATTGGCATTGTTAGCCGCAACGCTGCACACCTTGGAGTTCCCGCCGTATTCAACCGCCCCTCCGGAAAAGTATCTATAAGCCTCAAACAGCGTTTCTGAGAGCGGTGTATTGCCTGCTTCATTGAAGCCGTTGATGAGTGCGATCAAATCGGCGCGATTGGTTCCCGCGTCGATCGGTTTCGCGGGTGCCAGGACCATGCCACCGTTTCCGTCGGTGTCGTAACGCATGATCCCCACATTCATATTACTGACCTGACTCAGCAGGCTGGTTGCTGCCTCCTTTACTACTTCCATGCGTGTCTGGGTCGTTGCGGGAGGGGACCTGGAATAAGCAATGTAGTTGGGGCTCCACAGAATATATTCCTTGCCAATATTGGCGTTGCTCCACCATGTTTGGCCCGCGCTGCCCCAGCGCCCGACCGTGTCGCTTGTGGGGCCCGAGCGTGGATAAGGATTGGAATTGCTCAGATTGCCGTCGGTACCCGCATCGGCAAGGCACTCGACGCTGGAAGCGTTCGTGGACACATCGAGTGTTGCATTCCAGTTGCGGCTGCTGCTGCTGCCCCCCCAGCGAATGAATCTATCTCGATAGAAGCCTGCTCTTTCACTGTAGCCTGGCCCGTACTGCAGCGCAGATTGACTGGCTTTGCATTTGTTGTGGGTGGTGCTCGGACTAGCAATGTCGTACGTGATGAAAGACAGTCCAGTGCAGGTGGTTGGTGGCGTTGTGTTGAGCGGATCTGTCGGTCGATAGTAAAGGCGGCCAGACTGGCAGGAAGCTCTGCTCAGTGTGTACGACAGTGTTGAATCGTAGGGTTTCGGGGTCGAGGTCGCGGCATTTCCCATACTTCCGGAGGTATCCAGGACCAACATCAAGTTGGCATCGCCACCACTTTTAGTTTCCGTGAAGAATATTTCTGTGTCGTCCGCTCGTGATGTGCTGGTCATGAAGACTAGCGCCATGACGGAATTGAAGGCTGTGCTGGCGAGGCGACGCATTTTAATTCCTCTATCCTTAATATCTTTGGTCAATCGCGTATCAATTCAGCGCGGTCGTTGATCCGGTAGGTGTTACTGTCGAGTCCGCAGGTGAAATGATCGCAACACCTTGGAAATTTGTTGCTTGTGCATTTCGTCCAGACACTCCAGCGCTGCGTATCTCGAAGTGATACGTCGAGAATGCATCCCAACTCGAGCCCCACATCGCAGGCTGTGCCGCACCACCTAATTGCGGTGTGATGGTGGTGGTGTATTTATCCGGCTCGGCAACAGTCACGGTCGTGGGTCCTTCGATGCCGGCGCTAGGATTGAAACCGCCGTGCTGCAGTGAATGACCGATGCCCGCTTCGGCAGCCTGAAAGGCGTTCTGGCCGTATTGCGTGTTGCCGGCCATGACCAATTCAAGACTGGCGGTGTTCATTCCCGAGATCGCCAGAAGCGTCAGAACGAGTAGCAGCAATAGGCCAACAACCAACGCCGCACCGCGTTGCGATTGTCCTGTTCCACCGTGACTGATCATTTGTGGTTACTCACGTGCCTATGGCGTTACGGATCTGGATGGTGCGCGAGACCAACAGTCTGCGGAAACTGTCGGCGGGCGCATAGGCGCAAGTAGCGGCGTCGGTTGCATTGAGATCGGCTGTGTTGCAATTGCCATTTTTTTCGCCGATGCGATCGCCGTATTCGTAAACACGACCATCGATGAAACCGACTTCCGGGTTTTCGGCGCGCACCAATATCCAAATACGCACGGCTACGATCTGGGCACCCGTCGGTAGTGAGCCGGGGTTAACATATCGCGAAGCAATGGCGCTTGTTCCCGTAGTGTCGATTCCAAATTGGATCTGCATGTCTTCAACGCCGGGAATGATCTCCTGAGAGCTGAAGCTCGGTCCTGCAGCAAGTGACCAACGGCGTAACGCTGGCGCGTCTTCCTGCTGTACCGAATCGCGGTCTACGTAGTAGGTATTGACGATGAGGTCGTTAACTTGTCCTGCTGGTGCAGCAGTACACGGACCGCCATCACTGAAGAGCCGCCCCATCATCCGCGTAGAGCAGATCTGCAAAGTTCCCGCTGTGGCCGCCGCGATGGTGGTCGCTGCACGGCGCACGGTCAGTGTGTCCGCTGATTCCACCGCGCCAGCGCCATATGCATCGCAGCTGAGCGAGTAAGAATTGTTCGTTCCCTCAAGATTGGTCAGTAGATCGCGCGCATGGTTTATCCCGCAGTTGTCTGGCCCGCCTCCTGGTGCTTCGGACGCGGAGGCTTGGTTGGCGATCACTCCAGATCCCTTCACCAGTCCCCAGTAGTTGGACATCCGGACATCTGGCTCGATCACTGCGATCGCATAGCGCGCGGTTTCTTGAAGCCGCGCAACAATTTCACTGGTCTCGTAAGTCTTACGGCTGTCGACGTACACCTGTGTCGCGCCAAATATGAGGATCGCACCAATCGTTACCGCCACCATCAGCTCGATAAGGCTGACGCCTGCTTGGTTCGGTGAGCAGAAGGATGTGATTTCAAAGGATCGCTTCATATCTGCAATCTCATTACGTAGCTGAGTTGTTCTGGTGGGTTACCCGGTTCGGTCCAACTCACGGTAATGCGGTAAGTAATCGGATTAGTGGTGTTATCAATGACGACGGTGCCTGTCGCGTCGCCTGGTAATGCGGCTGCAATCTGCTGTTGCCAGGTGAATAAGTCATGAGCTGCCATTTGGGTTGGATTGCAAACCGCAGAGTCGCCGACGCAGCTGCTGCCGGTAGTGGCTGGCGCTCCTTCATAAGCCTCGCGAGCCGTGCGATTGGCGCGGATGCGGTCTCCCAAGTCGCTGGCCAGATTCACCGCTTGCATTCGCGAAATCGCGCTGCCGCTGGAGCGCAGCGTCACCACATATAGACTGGCGATGCCCAGCATTCCAACGCCGAGAACGATCAGGGCAACAAGCACTTCGACCATGCTGAAACCGCCAATGCGTGAGCCGCGATTGGTGGTCTTTTGCGCCATCATTTGTGTCATGGGCAGGTGTCCCCCACAGAATCCAGTGCGTTCGCGACTTCTTTCAAGTTCTTCGTTACGCGGGTTCTGCCGGTGGCTTCTATCAGCACGGCTCGGGCGCTGGAATTGTCTCCAATCGCCTTGTTGCCACGTTCGTCGCAGATCACGACATTCCGTGACGGCGATTTAGCTCCAGCGGGATTGCCGAAACCGCTCGTTGCAAAGCTGAGGATGCCGTCGTGATCGTTGATGACCGTGATGGAAGTATCGATTGCTTCGTGGCGTTCGATGATTGAGTCACCGTCGCTGAAGTGCCAGCTGTTGTCGGCGTCTTCAAAAACGAGCCATCCAGTGAAGCTGCCATAGCTGCAGCTCGGAGTCGTATCGCGAGGAGCGCTGGATGCACAGACCACAACGTTGCGTTGGCGCTTGATGGCCTCCGAGCGCGCCACTTGGGTGGAGCGAAGAAGGTCGTTTGCCGCTGCGGTAAGCCGATTGTTGCGAATGAAGTCGCGCATGTTGGGTATCGCCACTGCTGCCAACACGCCGGCAACCGTAATGGTAAGCATCAGCTCCAGGATGGTGAAGCCTGCAGCTACTGGTCGAGTGGGCATGTTTCGAGTTCCTTGCATGGTGCGAACTATAAAAATCAGCATTCGGTTGCGCTGTGGCAGCCGACCGGCGGCAAGCCAGTCGTGATAGGCGGTAGTCCACAGTCACTTCTGTAAAAACGCAGCCAGTGTCCGCGCGCACAGTCCCAATTAAAGTGTGATGTGCTTCTCATTGAAATTGGCTTCCTGAGGTGTTGCGTTGGATGAGGATCCTGTATATAAACACAGCCACTGACAATCCATACAGGCCTGATGCATGTCCGACCTCACGCCACGCCAGCGGGAAATCCTCAAGCTGATCCAGGAATCGGTGTTGGAGTCCGGCATGCCGCCGACACGCGCAGAAATTGCACAGGCATTCGGATTCAAATCACCGAATGCGGCGGAAGAGCACTTGCGTGCTCTGCAGCGTAAAGGTGTGATTGATCTGATTCCCGGCGCATCGCGGGGAATCCAACTGAAAGACTCTCTTCGCGAGCAAATGGGTCTGCCCCTGATTGGTCGAGTTGCAGCGGGCAGGCCCATCCTCGCGGAGGAGCACATCGAATCGCACTTGCAGATCGATCCCAAGATTTTTCAACCGCGGGCACATTACTTGCTGAAAGTACGTGGGATGAGCATGAAGGACATTGGCATTCTCGATGGCGATCTGGTGGCGGTGCATCGCACGCCGGATGTGCGTAGTCGGCAGGTCGTCGTTGCGCGTCTCGACAACGAGGTGACGGTCAAGCGGTACAAGCAGGAAGGCAAAATCGTCTGGTTGCTGCCCGAGAATGTGGATTTCGAGCCGATTCGGGTGGATTTGAAGGAGCAGTCGCTGACTATCGAGGGAGTCGTGGTCGGCGTGTTGCGGCAGGGCAAGTCGAAGGGAATGTTTCAGTAGTCAACGGAAGGTGATCCATGGGTTCACGCAGACAAGGGAATGTCTGTTCGCTCCGCACTGCCGCGCGAGCGGCAGTGCGGAGACAGGGATGTGCAAAAATGAGGCGCCCCTCGACTGCGTGTCGCTATGGCCGCCGCATTACGGTGCGATAGTGATGGCCCGAGTGGGAGGCAGATACGTCGGACCCAGGTTGAGGCTCTGATGTATTTGTCAGAGTCCTCGCTCCGACGCGGGTCCGGCAGTCACTGAAATATTCGACTCTATCTCGAATTGAAATCCGTTCGCGTGGAGCCTGTCGAAGCGATTGCTTCGTGATTTTCCGGAGAAGGAGCCATTCCGGAGGCCTGTGCGAAGCTGAACAAAACAACTGGGTCTATCGTTGGCTTGTTGCGAGCCGTCGCTTCTTCGCTGTCGATGGGATTCGTGGGATCGCTCAGGGAGGCAGTGCGCGCATGACGTCAGCTGTCTGCGGCGGCCTGTCGATCAGGGCGTCAGCAGGAAGGCGCGATATGGTGGATGCCAATTGCTCCGGCGCCGAGATTTCGGCGCCGGAGTGAGCGTTGGTGGAGGCGGCGGGAATCGAACCCGCGTCCGTAAGCACTACACTACAAGATCTACATGCTTAGCCCATTCATTGTATCTCGCCGCGCGCTACCCGAAGGGCAGGGAAGACGCGAAGCCAGCTTCAGCGCGTTTTAGCAAGCCGGCCTGGAGCACACCGGACTCGCGAGCTTGTGAGCGCGTCCCCCGATTCTGGATGCACAAGCACATGCCAGGCGAGGGTTAGGCGGGGTTAAGCCGCCAGAGCGTAGTTGTCGTCGTTTGCAACTATAAGTTTGTAAGCAGTTTTACGAGTTACTTACAACTCGGCATGCACCTGGAGTTTCGCCACCCACGTCGAAGCCGGTCGCCCCCGGAGCACAGGTAGTGTAGGGGCAATCGGCGCAATAACAAGCGGGATTTGGCGCTGCGTGAAGAATAGGGCGGCGATGCCAGCTGTGCGTGTGGCTCGCGACGAGCATTGCGCGGACGAAGGGACTCTGAGCTCTCCATTTTTTTGGATTTTGCCGCTCGTGAGCGACGGAGATCCTGCAGGGGAACCGCGATCGGCAAAGGCTTCGGAAGCCAGGGCACCTGGTTACGTGTGACGACTCGGCAGCCCGGCGAGCCACGGGATATCGTCGTAATAGTGACTTCATGAATGCATCGAGTTGCACGCCGAGCGCTTCACCTTGCACGCCGAGCGCTTCACCGTTTGCGGAATCGCGCGACGCAGATGGCGACGAATCACTGATACCGATGTCTATTTTCTTGCTCTGGCCGTCGTCTGCTTCGACTCGTCAGACTCGTCGTTCGCGCGCTCGATGACGTACGTGCGAATCGCCTCTGCGCTGCTGTCATCGAGGACCGGTGCAAAGCTAACCATGCCGCGGTCCTTCAGTGTCCCGTCGATCACGACAACCTTCCATGCTGCGGCGCTCGAAAGCATCGGGGAGTGGCGCAGGTCGGGTATCACTCCTGAACCGACTGCGGCGTCGCCGTGACAGACAGCGCACGAGTTGAGGTAGGCAATCTTCCCTGCGCCAATCTTCGAAGCATCGTCGCTGCGTCGCGGAGTTGCGGTCAGAGCTGCGGCCGCTGTCATTGTCGGCAACTCGCGGCGGGCACCCAGTTTGAATGCAAGGACCCGGCTGCGGTTTACGTTGATCGCGCCCTTGCGCGCGGCGTCACCTCCGGTGATCGGCATTGCGCCGCCCCAGCCAGCCACGACTGCGATGTATTGCTCGCCATTCGCTTCATAACTCACGGGCGGCGCGACAACGCCCGTCTGCGCATGAAAGCTCCAGAGCTTCGCGCCGCTGCGGCGTCGTAAGCGACGAGTTCGCCCATCGCATACCCTGGAAGACGAGATCGCCTGCCGTCGACAGCACGCTGCCATTCCATGAGCTTTCATGCGGTATCGACCAGGCAACCTGTTGCGTGATCGGATCGCGGGCCTGCAGGTAGCCACGCACGCCGGCCAGTAGCGCTGCTTTCCTCGCAGCATCCTGCGGCAGGGTCGAAATGGTCATGTCGATTCCGACATTGAAGCCGAGCGCGCGCGGCTGGTAGTTCGTTGCGTCGAGATAGGCATAGCCCGGTTCCTGCGCTGGAATGTAGACGAGTCCAGTTCGCGGACTGAACGACATCGGGTGCCAGTTGTGTGCGCCCAGAGGGCCGGACATCGCCAGAAACGGTTGTGCAGGATTCTGGTAGCGCGCTTCGGGATTCTCGATCGGTCGGCCGGTCGCGAGATCGACGCCGCTGGCCCAGTTGATCGTTGCGAAGGGCTGTGCAGAAAGCAGTTTGCCGTTGGTGCGGTCGAGGACATAGAAGAAGCCATTCTTCGGCGCCTGCAGCAACACTTTGCGTGTGTGACCTTCGATCATCAGATCCGCGAGAACCATGTATTGAGTCGCGGTGTAGTCCCAGGTTTCACCGGGCGTCGTCTGGTAGCGCCACACATACGAGCCGCTATCCGGCTTGAGTGCGACGATGGAACTCAGGAAGAGATTGTCGCCGCCGCCCGGGCTGCGAATTTTCTGATTCCACGGCGAACCGTTGCCGGTGCCGATGTACAACAGATCGAGATCGGGGTCGTAGGCCATCGAGTCCCACACGGTACCGCCGCCACCTGAATTCGCCTTTCCAGGTGCCGGCGGCCTGCTGCAATTCCCTGGATTCGAAGGGGAGGGACGGATCGCCTGGAACGGTATAGAAGCGCCAGACCTGCTTGCCCGTGGCGGTGTCGTAGGCGGCGACGTAACCGCGCACACCGACCTCCGCGCCGCCATTGCCGATGATGACCTTGTCCTTGATGACGCGAGGTGCGCCGGTAATCGTGTACGGCTTCGATTGATCGACCGTCACGACGGACCACGCTTCCCTGCCGGTTGCGGCGTCGATGGCAATCAACCGGCCGTCGAGCGTGCCGAGGACAGCTTGCCGCGATAAGCCGCGACACCACGATTGACGGTATCGCAGCATGCTTTGGCGCCTGTTTCTCCCGGTACCCGAGGGTCGTATTGCCAGAGTAGTTCGCCGCTACTCGCGTCGATGGCCTGGACCCTGCTCCACGCGCTGGTGGAATACATGACGCCGTCGATCACCAGCGGCGTTGCTTCTTGTCCGCGATGCGTGTCGAGGTCCAGTGACCAGGCGAGGCCAAGGGTCTTGATGTTCGACTTGTCGATGCTGGCGAGTGGCGAGAACCGCTGCTCCGAGTAGGTGCGCCCATGACTCAGCCAGTTGCCGGGCTCGGAGTCCGCTGCAGCAATACGCGCGGCATCCACGGCGGCGGGTGCTGCAGATCGTTGGTCAGGTGGCGGTGATTGGGGTTGGCAGGCGGCAGGCGACAACGGCCGTCGTTGCGATCGCGATCCATCGTGCGAACACGGAATCCCTTTTGCGCCGGCCCCTTGCGGCCCGTCCCCGTTCTTATAGTGCGGCTGACAATACCGCCGGGCTGCGCCCCGCGGCGACTGATCAGCGTCGGGAGTGCTTCATGACGCGCGATTTTTCGCGCTGCCACTCGCGGTCCTTGGAGGTGTCGCGCTTGTCGTGTTCCTTCTTGCCCTTCGCCAATCCCAGCTTCAGTTTGGCCCGGCCGTTCTTCCAATACAGTTCCAGCGGAATCAGCGTGTAGCCGCGCCGTTCGACCGCCCCGACCAGCCGACTCAGTTCGGCGCGATTGAGCAGCAGCTTGCGGGTGCGGATCGGGTCGGGAATGACATGGGTCGATGCCGTCGGCAACGCGGAAATGTGCGCGCCGAACAGGAAGGCCTCGGCATCCTTGAGGAAGACGTACGCTTCTTTGATCTGCGCACGCCCGGCCCGCAGGCTCTTCACCTCCCATCCCATCAGCGCGAGGCCCGCTTCGTAGGATTCTTCGATGAAGTAGTCGTAGCGAGCGCGACGGTTGTCGGCAATCAGCGGATTGTCCTTGGCCGCCGACTTTTTGGCTGATTTGGCAGTCATGGGGGCGCGGATTGTAGCGGAGAAAGGCGGTGAGAAGGATGGAACGATGCAACGATGGGCAGTAGCATCCCGCCAGCTTTCCGTCGAACTCATTCTTATCACATGCGCAAGGTCGAACGCAGCGCTCTAGTACCTTACACGCCTGCCCAGATGTTCGCCCTGGTGGAGGACATCGAGCGGTATCCGCAGTTCGTTCCATGGGTCGCTGCAGCAGCGCTGATCGAACGCACGGCGACCCAGGTGACGGCCCAGCTGGAGATGGAGCGTTCCGGTTTCCGGGAGAAGTTCACGACCCGCAATCTCCTCGATCCGCCGCGTCGTATGGAACTCACGCTGGTGGATGGTCCTTTCAGGGTGCTGGAAGGGCGTTGGAGCTTTGATCCCATCGGCGATCGCGGGACGAAAATCGGCCTGATCATGCAGTTCGAGTTCTCGAATCCGATGCTCTCGCTGATGCTGTCGAAGACTTTCGAGAAGAGCTGTGCGCAGCTCGTGGATGCGTTCGTGGCGCGCGCACGCACGGTATATGGGGTCGCCTGACGTTATTCGCGTACGGGTCGTCTACGCGCTGCCGGAGCGACAAGCGACCGTCGAACTCGTGCTGGAGCAGGGTGCGAATGTTGCAGAGGCGGTGGCGAAGTCAGGCTTGGCCGCGGAGTTTCCGGCGATATCGACGGGCCCGCTCCAGTGCGCCATCTTCGGTCGGGTGGTGTCGCCAACCGAAGCTCTGCGAGAGGGCGACAGAGTCGAGATCCTGCGTCCGCTGATTGCCGATCCCAAGCAGTCGCGTCGTCAGGCCGCAGCGCGCAACCCCATCGGTCGCGCGAGGAAGTGAGTCGTGGCTGCGCCTAGGTCTGCGAGGCGGGTTGCGTTGCGGCAGCGCTTTCCGCCTTCTGCTCGGGCGACTTATCCGATCGGTCGATGCGGATCACCTTGTCCTCTTCGAAGTACACCGTGAACTGGCGGTGCTGCGGTTCCTGCAAGCGACCCTTCTTGAGGTAGTAGACGTAGTCCCAGCGCCAGGTTTCGAAAGGATCGGCAACCATCGGCGTGCCGAGCAGCGCGCGGACCTGAATGCGCGTCATGCCGACGGCCACGCGATCGATGTCCTTCGTCTCGAGGAAATTGCCTTGCTGGATGTCGATGCGGTGCACGCAGCCACCCAGGAACGCGAGGACCAGCAGGCCAGCGACCAGCCATTTCGCCCCGGTCAGCGGTGTTGCGGCAGATGCAGAACGAATCATTCGACAACCTCGACGTGAGTGCTCGCCGACACAGTTTCCCTTCAAGGGTGGAGTGAGTCCGGCGAGTGCGTGATAATGCGGCCGCATGATACTCAAAAGGCTGCGGTAGCGCTGCAGTGGCCCGAGTATGCGGCAACTCGCCGTAACCCCCTGAATACGTGCTGGGAAACTGCCTGAGGTGACCGGTCGACCGGCTCGGGGAACTGGAGGAGCATGAACGTGGAAACCAATGATTTGCGCCGGGCCGGACTCAAGGTCACGCTCCCTCGCCTCAAAATTCTCGAAATCCTCGGCACCGCGAAGCCGCGACACATGAGTGCGGAGGACATTTACAAGCATCTGCTCGAGTCTCACGAAGATATCGGTCTGGCGACGGTTTACCGGGTGCTCACCCAGTTCGAAGCCGCGGGTCTGGTGACCCGCCATCATTTCGAGGGCACGACTGCGGTATTCGAACTCAACGAGGGCGAGCACCACGATCACATCGTCTGTCTGGACTGCGGCCGGGTCGAAGAGTTCATGGACACCGCTATCGAAACTCTGCAAAAGGAAGTGGCGACCAAGCTGGGCTATCAGCTGGTAGATCACTCGATGATTCTGTACGGACGTTGCAACCGTCCGGGTTGTCCGTCCCACGACGGGCGCGGGCGGATGAGCTAGCGCAGCGGTAGTCCGATTCCCGCGCTTGTGGGTCCGGCTTCCCCATTGGCCTTCAGCCACATGTCATCGAATCCGGGTTCGATAGAAAGTCGAACCCGGGAAGGAATCGACAGGGGCTGCTAGTTTCGCGAACGCCGCGACCCCGTCCGTGACGGCTTGGTTTTTTCTTCCGTCACGCGCGCGGCCTGCAGCATTTCTGCCGCGTGCGCGCGTGCCTGTGCGGTGATATCGATGCCGCCGAGCATCCGAGCGATTTCCTCGGTGCGTTCGGCATCCGTCAGCGGATGCAGCGATGTCCGTGTCGTCTTGCCATCGGTGAGTTTCGCGACACGAACATGGGCGTGCGCCTGGCTCGCGACCTGTGGCAGGTGAGTGACACACAAAACCTGTGTGCGCGAGCCGAGCGTGCGCAACTGACGACCGACGATTTCCGCGACACCGCCGCCGACGCCGGCATCGACTTCATCGAAGACCAGGCAGGGCAGGGCGTCGGTCTGCGCCGCTGCCACCTGAATCGCAAGACTGATACGGGACAGTTCGCCGCCCGAGGCGACCTTGGCCAGCGGACGCGGCGGCTGGCCTGGATTGGCGCTGACCAGGAACTCGATGTCGTCGGCACCATGCTGGCTGGCCGATCCCGGTGGCAGTGGCGAAACCGCTGCCAGGAACTTGCCACCCGGCATTCCGAGGCTTTGCATCAGCGTGCTGACGCGCTCGCTCAGACCCTTCGCAGCGGAGTTGCGGGCGGCTGACAGCTTGGCGCACGCGCTTTGGAACGCTTGCTCGGCGTGCTGCAGCTTCGCCTCGATACTTTCCAGCGAAGCATCCAGTGCTTCGAGCCGGCCGATCTCGGCGGCGAAATATTCGCGCGTCGCAAGCAGCTCGGCGGGTTCGATGCGGTGTTTGCGGGCAATGCCCTCGATCGCCGCGAGCCGTTGCTCCACCCACTCCTGGCGCCCTGGGTCCGCGTCGAGCAAGGACTGGTAGCGTTCGACCGACTCGACGCCTTCGCGCAACGCGATCAACGATTCGTCGATGAGTTTGGCTATTGGCGCGAACTGCGTATCGACGTCCGCGAGCGTGCGGGCAATCGACAGGGCCCGAGAGACGGCCTGTTCCGCGCTGGCATCGTCAGCCTCGCGCAGCAGCTGCATGATCGCGCGAGTTCCGTCGGCCAGTCGCCCGCGTTGCGCCAGTCGCGTCCTTTCGGCAGTGAGTTCGTCGATTTCGCCGGCCTTCAGGTCGAGACTTTCCAGCTCGCCGAGATGAAACCGCAGCATTTCCAGGCGCGTAGTGCGATCGCGCGCCGTCGCGAGCGCCTCGTCGCGTTCCTCGCGTAGCGAGGCCAGCGTTCGCCACTGCGCGCTAACGGTGTCGACGAGCGGCGAATGATCGCCGTTGCGATCCAGCAGTTCGCGCTGCGGTGCGCGTCGCATCAGCGACTGGTATTCCATCTGGCCGTGGACATCGACCAGGGTTTCGCCCAATTGCCGCAGCGACTGGACGGACATCGCCTGGCCATTGACATACGCCCGCGAGCGTCCGTCTGCGGTCACCACCCGGCGCAGAACGCATTCACCTTCGTGGTCGATTGATTGCTCATTCAGCCAATCGACCGCCGCCTGGTTGGTGGCGATGGCAAATGTTGCCGACACCTCGGCGCGATCGGTGCCATGGCGGACGACTTCTGCGCCGGCGCGGCCGCCTGCCGCCAGCAGAAGGGCGTCGACAAGGATCGACTTGCCGGCGCCGGTTTCGCCGGTCAGCACGGTTAGACCACGGCCGAGTTCAAGTTCGACCGCGTCGATGATCGCGAAGTCGCGAATCTGTATATGAGTGAGCACGGAAGTGTTTTTTTTGGCAGTCAGTCCGTTGCAGAGCCGGGCATCATGCGATCGCCGCGGCCCCAGCGCAGCTTGGAGCGCAGGATGCGGTAGTAGTCGTGATCCGGTGGATGCAGCAAGGTCACGTTGGTCTCGGCGCGGGTCACCAGCAACCGATCACCGACGATGAGTTCGCCGAGCGAGACACCGTCGCAGATGATCTGGGCATTGGCGTCGGGGCGTTCGACCAGCCGCACCTCGACGATCGATGAGCTGCGGATGACGATGGGCCGATCCGACAGCGTATGTGGGCAAATCGGCGCGAGCACGACGGCGTCGAGTTCGGGGTACAGAATGGGACCGCCGCAGGACAGGGCATAGGCCGTAGAGCCGGTGGCCGTGGCGATCACCAGGCCGTCACCGCCGTGATTGTTGACGTAGCGGCCATCGATCCAGGTTTCGAAGTCCAGCATCCGCCCGGTTTGCCATTTCTGCACGACGACATCGTTCAGTGCCTGGCATTCGCCGATCGTCTGATCGGCGCGCACCAGGCTGGCCCGCAGCATGGCCCGGTGGTCTTTCACATAGCGACCGTTCAGTACGTCGTCCAGCCGCTCGCGGATGTCGCTGGGACTGATGTCGGCGAGAAAACCGAGGCGGCCGCGATTCACGCCCAGTACCGGCACTCCTGAGGGTGCAGCCAGGCGCGCCGCATTCAGCATGGTGCCGTCGCCGCCGACGGCGACGATCAGGTCGACGCTGCTGCCCAGGTTTTTTTCCGGATGGCGCTCGATCGGCAATGATCCGAAGTCCAGCTCCGTATCGGAAGCCAGCACGACGCGGCGACCGCGCGAGTGCAGGTGAGTGGCCAGGATCAGCATGGATTCGCCGACCCGCGAATCCTGGTGGTTACCGACCAGGGCGATGGAGTTGAACGATTCTGCGGTGGGCGACATGGGCCGCTGTTTTAGCATGCGGCGATGACGCTCGTGGAGCCGGATGCGATCCAGGTTGTCGCTTGACACCGCCCGGCACCGTGCTAGTTTCGCCGCGCGTCCTTGAGGACACAGGCAAATTGCCTTCTGCCACATGGGTTTGAGTGACCGCAGTTCCGCACAACCCGAAGACACTGTTCAAGATTGACGATGAGCCCAGAGACCGGCGAGGACCAGCTCAACGAACGAGCCCAGCAACTGCTGAAGCGGCTGGTCGAGAACTACATTCGCGACGGCCAGCCGGTGGGTTCGCGCACGCTCTCGCGCGACGTCGGGCTGACGTTGAGCGCGGCAACGATCCGCAACGTGATGTCCGATCTGGAAGCGCTCGGCTTCGTGAGTTCCCCGCATACGTCGGCCGGTCGCATTCCTACCGACAAGGGCTACCGGTTCTTCGTCGATACCCTGCTGCGATACGAGCCGCTCGACGATGCCAGGGTCGTACAGATCCAGGCGCACCTCGGTGAGCACATCGACAACCCGAAAGCGCTGGTTGCAGCCGCCTCGCGCATGCTCTCGAGCGTCACGCGGATGGCGGGCGTAGTGACGTTGCCCCGGCAAAGTCATGCGTCGCTGAGTCAGATCGAGTTCATCCCGCTCTCCGACAACCGCGTCCTGGCCGTGATGATCGTAAACGGCCGCGAAGTCCAGAACCGCATCCTGCAGCTGGAGCGCCGCTACAGCGCCGACGAGCTGCGCCGCGCCTCGAACTATCTGAATCAGGAACTGGCCGGCAGGGAGCTGTCGACCATCCGCGATCGCCTGGTGTCCCAGCTCAAGGAAACCCGCGAAACCCTCAATCAGCTCATGCTCGATGCCATCATGCTGGCGCAGCAGGTCGTGGATGCGCCGGTCGCCGGCAAGATGGAATACGTCATGGCGGGCGAGACCAACCTGATGGATTTCGCCGAGCTGTCGAGCGTCGAGAAACTGCGCCGGCTTTTCGATGCATTCACGCAGCAGCGCGACATTCTCAATCTGCTCGACCACAGCCTGAAGGCCGACGGCGTACAGATCTTTATCGGTCACGAATCCGGTCACACGATCCTCGACGATTGCAGTATCGTCACGGCTCCGTACACGCTGGACAAGGAAGTCGTCGGGGTGCTGGGCGTGATCGGGCCGACACGAATGGCCTACGAACGGGTCATTCCCATCGTCGATATCACCGCGAAGTTACTGGGTTCGGCGCTGAATCAGCGCTCTTGAATTCGCGGCGTCCAGCCACAGATTCCTCAAATTGAACGCCCGGCCCGCTGGCCGCGGCCACCTATTTGCACAAATATGGAGAAGAGCACGCATGACTGCTGACCAGTTCCACCCTTCCGACAATCCGGCCGCAGAACAGGAGCCCGTCGATGTGGCTGCGCTGACGGCGGCGCTCGAAGCGGCGGAAGCCCGGGCGCTGGAGAGCAAGGATCTCTACATGCGGGCGTTGGCCGAATTGGAGAATGTCCGCAAACGCTCGGTGCGCGAGGTCGAGCAGGCCCATAAATACGCTGTCGACCGTTTTGCCAACGATCTGGTGGGTGTGAAGGACAGCCTCGAGCTCGGGGTCGACGCTGCAGGCGACGTCGATACGCTGCGAGCCGGCACCGAGGCGACCCTGAAGCTGCTGGCGAAAGCGTTCGAGAAGGCAGGCCTGGTGGAAATCGATCCACAGGGCGAAGTCTTCAATCCGGAACTGCACGAGGCCATGGTGGCCCAGCCGTCCGCAGAGCACGTCCCCAATGCCGTCATGCAGGTGGTGCAGAAGGGCTATCAGCTCAATGGCCGCCTGTTGCGGCCGGCGCGGGTCATCGTCGCGCGTGAGCCGTAAGAAATCAATTCAATAACAAGCAGATAAAGGTGCTATCTCAAGTTTCCAGCGATATAGATTCCGTGGTGGATGGCCGACGCAGATTTGTTGTGGAAAGTCTTGAAAGCCACGAGCCCAGCCGCATTAAGTTCGCCAGTTGCTTGATTTGCACCGCATAGAATTTTTCGCACGTTTTTTCAGGAGTTGAGGCACATGGGTAAAGTCATCGGCATCGATCTCGGCACGACCAACTCGTGCGTCGCGATCATGGAAGGCGGCAAGCCGCGCGTGATCGAAAACAGCGAAGGCGACCGCACCACACCGTCGATCGTCGCTTTTACGAAGGACGACGAAGTGCTGGTCGGCCAGTCCGCCAAGCGCCAGGCCGTGACCAATCCGCACAACACGCTGTTCGCCATCAAGCGCCTCATCGGTCGCCGCTTCCAGGACGAGGTGGTGCAGAAGGACGTGGGCATGGTGCCCTACAAGATCGTCAACGCTGACAACGGCGATGCCTGGGTCGAAGCCCAGGGCAAGAAGATGGCGCCGCCCGAGATCTCGGCACGCGTGCTGATGAAGATGAAAAAGACCGCCGAGGATTTCCTGGGCGAACCCGTGACCGAAGCCGTCGTGACGGTCCCTGCGTATTTCAACGACTCGCAGCGCCAGGCGACCAAGGACGCCGGCCGCATCGCGGGGTTGAACGTCAAGCGCATCATCAACGAGCCGACCGCGGCGGCGCTGGCCTATGGCATGGACAAGCAGGGCGGTGATCGCAAGATTGCCGTGTACGACCTGGGTGGTGGCACGTTCGATATCTCCATCATCGAGGTGGCCGACGTGGACGGCGAGCGTCAGTTCGAAGTGCTCGCGACCAACGGCGACACGTTCTTGGGCGGTGAAGACTTCGACCTCAAGGTCATTCATTACTTGGCGGATGAGTTCAAGAAGGAAAGCGGCGTTGACCTGCGCAGCGACCGGCAGGCGTTGCAGCGACTCAAGGAAACCGCCGAGAAGGCTAAGATTGAGCTTTCGACGGTGATGG
>NZ_DATDJO010000067.1:0-142665 GCF_036520495.1 Povalibacter sp.
CGTCGGCAGGTCAGAATTGGCATTTCGATTCTTCTCCGAACCTGCCGACGCAGTCGGCCTACCTGCCATGCCTCATGGCCTTCCTGCCGCAGGTCACCTTGACCGCAGGCCACTCCCCGACAGAGTCGGGCTGCTCTTTTCTCAACGTGAGCCTGCGACCCGCCAGCGGTACACTTTCGATCCCCAAATCCGCAGCGACTCCCTTCATGCGCCAGGTCTTCATTTGCGATGCGATTCGCACGCCCATTGGACGCTATGGCGGTTCCCTCGCCACGGTCCGCACCGACGATCTGGGCGCGATTCCGCTCAAGGCATTGATGGCGCGCAATGCCAACGTCGATTGGGCGGCGGTCGATGACGTGTATTACGGCTGTGCCAACCAGGCGGGCGAAGACAATCGCAACGTGGCACGCATGGCCGTGCTGCTGGCAGGGTTACCCGACTGCGTGCCTGGCGCGACCATCAACCGACTGTGCGGTTCGGGACTCGATGCCGTGAATCTTGCGGCGCGTGCGATTCGCAGCGGCGAAGCGGAACTCGTGATCGCTGGCGGCGTCGAGAGCATGACGCGCGCACCGTTCGTCATGGGCAAGGCCGACAGCGCGTTCTCGCGCACGACGAAAATCGAAGACACCACCATCGGCTGGCGCTTCGTCAATGCGCTGATGAAGGCCAGGTACGGCGTCGATTCGATGCCGGAAACGGCGGAGAACGTGGCCGCCGAGTTTGGCGTGAATCGTGGCGACCAGGATGCGTTCGCACTGCGCAGTCAGCAGCGTTACGCGCGTGCGCATGCCAGAGGTTTCTTCGCCAGCGAGCTGACGCCGGTCGACATTGCGCAGAAGAAAGGCGATCCCGTTCGATTTGCGGTGGATGAGCATCCTCGCGAAACGACGCCCGAAGCGCTCGCGAAACTCAAAGGCGTCGTGAGGCCTGACGGAACGGTCACGGCCGGCAATGCGTCGGGCGTGAACGATGGCAGCTGCGCGCTGCTGCTCGCGAGCGAAGCCGCCGCGACAAAGTACGGTCTCAGGATGCGCGGCCGCGTGATCGCCACGGCGACTGCGGGCGTCCCGCCACGCATCATGGGCATCGGTCCCCTGCCGGCGTCGCAGAAAGTGCTGGCACTGGCAAAGCTGTCGATCGGCCAGATGGATGTGGTCGAACTGAACGAGGCCTTCGCAGCGCAGGGACTGGCCGTCATGCGTCAGCTCGGTCTGTCGGATGATGCGGAGCACGTGAATCCGAACGGCGGTGCCATCGCCATCGGTCATCCGCTCGGCGCGAGCGGCGCGCGTCTCGCCACCACGGCGCTCAATCAACTCGAAAAGACCGGTGGCCGCTATGCGCTGTGCACGATGTGCATCGGCGTCGGGCAGGGGATTGCGATGGTGATCGAGAGAATCTGAGCAAGTTGATAGTGGATAGTTGAAGGTGGATAGCGGCAGAGCGCGGATGCGTGCCGTCTCTTCAGCTGTCCACTTTCAACTATCCACTATTCACTATTCACTACTTCCGCACACCGCCTTGCAATCCCGCAGCTCATCGCGGCAGTAGCGCTGTGCAGTGGTTTCCGTCTGATAGCAGTCGTAGCGCATCGAGGCGATGTTCTGCTGGATTGCATCGACGCACAGTCCGTACGTCGTCGCGAAACGCGAGCGGCACGAGTTGCCGTACGTGCCCGAGCTGCAATCGCGGGCGTTGTTGAAATACCCACAGAAGTACGAGTAATCGTTGTTGCGCATCGTGAACGGATCGCGCCCGCCATTGGCAGCTCGTTTCGAGCATTGCTGGCGCGCCCGGCGAACCTCGCTGCTGCAACGGGTTTCGGATGCGTCGCACTGATTCATACACATGGTGCGGGCATCGGGTTTCGCGGCGTCGTTGATGGCAGGGTCGTCGTGACCGGTCGCATTCATGCCAAGCAACAGCAGCGACAGCACCAGGGTTTTTGTCGTCTTGTTCATGGGTGCACCTGACGAAGTTCGACGCGAATGTGGCAGTTCCGCAGCGGTCGGTCAATGGTCCGGCGGACCGACGATCAGCGCCTATTCGAGTTTCATTTCCATGCGGACCGCACCGTTCTCGGCCTTGCCTTCGGAACGCTCCACCGTGATGAACACGCGTTCAGGATTCAGTTCGGTATTGGCAAGCAGCGCATCCTGCACGGCGCGTGCACGCTGCCGTCCAAGTTCGGTCAGCGTCCCCTCGTCGGGTTGCATGCGTTCCAGCAGCGCGCGATCGAGGAACCGGATCTGCGCGTCCAGGTCCACGCCCTTCTCGGTTCGGGCGTCGGGCGGATACTCCGGAGCCGTCCTGGTGAGGTCCTTGTAGATCTTCTCGAGGTCGGCGACGCGTTTGCGTTTCGCCCGATCATCCGTCAACTCGTCGGCGGGTGGAGCGGCTGCGGCCAATCGTTCCTGCGCCAGTGCTGCGCCGTCTTCTGCGGCGACGACGGTGAGCGGCACATTCAACTTGAGCTGCGGACGTTCGACCAGCGCCTTCGCCAGCTTGTTGAGCTTCTCCGCTTCGGTCGGCGTCAGCGCTGCGGCTCCCGGTGCAAAGTCGACATACGCCAGGTCGTCGCCACCGCCGAACAAGGCACCCAGCGCAGAGAATGGCGCGGTCACGATCTTGGTCAGCAGGCCGAGCACGGCCTTCCAGATGATCGGCCCCAACCGGAACTGCGGATCGTCGAGGGTGCCCGTCACCGGCAAGTTGATGTCGATGACACCGTGACGGTCCTTCAGCAGGGCCACTGCGAGCTTGAGGGGGATCGGGGCCGCATCCTTGGAGTCGGTCTTCTCACCGAACTCCAGGTTGTCCAGCACGATGTGATGTCCGGCATCGAGCTTGCGATCCTGCACCTTGTAACGCAGTTCGGTGGAGAGCTTGCCCTTGCTGATGTTGTAGCCGGCGAACTTTCCGGAGTAGGGATTGAACGTCGTCAGCTCCATGTTGCGGAAGTTCATGGCCAGGTCGGTGTAGGCCGTGGCCGAAAGCAGGTTCACTTCGCCCCTGATATCGACGGGTGCGTACTTGTCGATGTTGCCGTCGAGTTTCACCTTGGCGCGCGAGGCGGGATCCGACGACAAGCCGACGATCGTGCCGTTGAGTGACAGGATGCCGGTCGCGAATGACGGTTCGATCGAGTAATCCGCGAAATTCGCCGACCCGTCGATGAACTGCACGGTGCCTATGCGCATGGGGAACGCGGGTTGCGCCGCTGCACTGGCAGCCGGAGCCTTGCGCTTGCTCTCGCCTTTGTCCGTGGTTGCCGGCGCTTCCGCGGATCCGTCGCGATTCAGCACCCGAGTGACGTTCAGCGACGAGTCCTTGGCGATCACCATGCGCGCGTATGGCTGGCGAGCAACGATGCGCTCGATCGACAGCTTGTCCGGATTCAGCGAGAAATCGATGCCGGTCAGCGCGAGGCTGCGCCACTTGACGAAGTCCTCGTTCACCAGCTGATCGGTGGTGCGCAGGTTGGCAACCTGCGCCTCACCCTTGAACGTCACCGGTTGAGCAGCTTGCGGAGTTGCCGCGTAGCTCGCATCGCCCTTCGCGCTCAGGCGTCCGCTATGCAGCGTCATTGCCGTCGAGCGGGCGAGGTATGGTTGAATTACAGGCAGATCGAAGTCTTTCAATTCGACGGCGAGTCGAGTGGCGAGCGGCGTCAGCTGCAGATCGCCCTTAGCCAGCAGGCGACCCTGCTTGTTGATGGTGATATCGCCATCGATCTGCAATCTGGCGTTGTCGTCCGTGCTCCACTGATTGAGCGTCAGCTGCACCGGTGTGAGCTGGAACTTCGTCGCCGGTGCGACGCTGCGATCCTCGGCGAGAACCGTGGCATTGCCGAGTCGAATGGCATCGACATGGACGCGCCAGGAGGAGGCCGACGAGTCGCTGGTCGCTGGCTGCTGGCCAGAAGGTGCGGACTGTTTTGCCTTGGCCGCCTCGCTGGAGCCGCCTGGGGCAGCGGGCTTTTCCTGGTCGAACAATCGCATCAGGCTGATCGAGCCATCGCGCTCCAGGGCAACATCGAAGCGTGCGTCCTTCACCTCGATGAGCTTCAGGCCGACATCGCGCTGGCCGTAGGAGAACGCCACATCCTGAACATCGATTGCAGGCAGCACGATCGGCGCAGCGCTGTCGCCGGTGCGCTCCGCGAGCGACAGATCGCGAAGCTGTGCGGCTGGCAGCGTGACATCGAGCGCAAATGCCGGATCGAGTGCAAAACGATACGTGCCGCTGAGATCCGCCTGCCCGGATGCCAGCCGGAAGGGAATCGACTCATATATAAAGGACTCGATCGTCGCCATCTTCAGGCTGTTGATGCTGAAGCGGCCGGTGGACCCAAGCGGCTGCACTGTGAACTCGCCGGTCCAGGCGAGTTGTTCGCCCGCAGTCGTCGTGCCGCTGAAGTCGTAGGCGTTGGCGAAGTTGGCGTCGGTACGAAAATCGTTCAGCGCAAAGCGGATCGGTTCGATCGCACCCTCGAACGGTTTTGGCAATGTGAGATCGGTAACACCGATGCGACCGTCACCCACTGACAGGCTGCCGATACGCACGCCGGTCGGCGCCGAGGGTTCCTCGTCTGAATCTTCAGATTCCGGAAACAGCTTCGCCAGATTGACCGACGCGTCTTTCTCGATGACGAGTTCGATGTCGGGTGCGGACAGCTGCACTTCGTGCAGGATCACAGCGCGCTGCCATAGCGAAGCGAGTTGCAGGTTGACGTAGAGATGGCGAAAGGCGATCAGCGGTGAACCGTCCGCTTCCTCCAGACGAAAATCACTGACACTGGCATCGAGCACGAAGGGATTGAAGCGGATCTCGCCGATCGACACCTGTCGCTGCAATGTCTGCGTGACATAGCTTTCGATCTGCGAGCGCGCGATGTGCGGCACCAGGAAAAAGCCGCCGAGCGTGTAGAGGAGGATCACACCCGCGACGACACACAGCGAGATCCAGTGCAGTTTGATCAATGCAAAAAGGGGCGCAGTCAGCAGACGTGCCTTGTTCATGGCGCGAGGTCGAGGTGAAATTGAAGCCGGCCGGAGTATGAAGGTTTCCGGCCGGCCGATCATCTGCGCGAAGCGCCGTCGCCGTGTGGCGACGTCGTTATTCCTTCTCGAAAGCGGTCTTGTAGACGAACCCTGCGACCGCAGCGCCGATGATCGGCGCTATCCAGAACAACCAGAGCTGCGACAGCGCCCAACCGCCGACGATGATCGCGGGCCCCGTGCTGCGGGCAGGATTCACCGAGGTATTGGTCACGGGAATCGAGATCAGGTGAATCAGCGTGAGGCAGAGGCCGATGGCGATAGGCGCGAAACCAGCGGGCGCGCGCTTGTCAGTAGCGCCGAGAATCACGATGAGGAACATGAATGTCATCACGATCTCGCTGATCAGCCCCGAACGCAGCGAGTAGCCACCGGGCGAATGCTCGGCGTAGCCATTGGATGCGAGGCCAGCCGCGAGATCGAAGCCTGCTTTGCCGGACGCGATCATGAACAGCACCCAGGCGGCCAGGATGGCACCGAGCACCTGCACAATGATGTAGGGCAACAATTGCGACGCGGGGAAACGACCGCCGGCCCACAACCCGACCGAGACAGCCGGATTGAGATGGCAGCCGGAGATGTGTCCGATCGCAAACGCCATGGTGAGCACCGTAAGACCGAACGCCAGCGCCACGCCGGCGAAGCCGATGCCCACTTCGGGAAATGCGGCGGCGAGAACCGCGCTGCCGCAGCCGCCGAGGACGAGCCAGAACGTTCCGATGAATTCCGCAAGGAGCTTCTTGGTGAGAGGCATGGTTGCTCTTCCTCTGTTTGGGGACACATCAGTCGATCATAGATTCCGTTCTTCGAATCGCGCCACGACCGCGCCGTTGGCATCGAACAACTCGAGATGTGCACCGCTGACCTTCCAGCGGACTGCGGCCGCGAGCGCCTTTTCGAAGGCGGATTCAAATGCCATGTTCGGGCACGCCATGCGCGTGAGTGCCAGTGGTTTGAACGTGATCTGGTCGCCGTCCGCCTGGTAGCCGCCGACGACGCGATTGCAGCCGCCATTGCCGAAGACGCGGTGCTCGTTGCCTTCGAGAGCGATGAATGGTTCGCGCTGCAATTCGCTGACGTTGACCGGCACGTCATTCAGGCGCATGAGCACCCAGCGCGTGCTGGCGAGCTCATGAGTGACACCGCGCGCGCCGCAGGATTCGTTGGGCGAGAAGCGCACGAACCTGTCGACCACCAGCGTATCGACCGATC
This sequence comes from Povalibacter sp., assembly GCF_036520495.1. Taxonomy (GTDB): domain Bacteria; phylum Pseudomonadota; class Gammaproteobacteria; order Steroidobacterales; family Steroidobacteraceae; genus Steroidobacter. The sequence continues at coordinate 6,279 of NZ_DATDJO010000067.1, forward strand.
GATCGCCCTCCATCGCGGGGTGCGCCGCAATGCGGCCTTCGATGCTGACCAGCGCCGCAGAGCCCGGTTCGCGCCGTAGCGCGGCATACGCGGCTTCCAGGGCGACATTGTCGCCTTCCTGCGCGACGGGCAATTTGAGTCCTGTCAGGCATTCCTCGAACTGCGCGGTGTCGGCCATGGACTGGTACAGACCCCGCATCGTGAGCCTGGGTTCGAGCGCGGCATAGTTCGCCTGCCGGACGAGCGTGTAGTTGAGCTTCGACGCGATGGGATTGCCGTCGCGATCGAGCTTGCTGAGGGTGTCGACGTCGCGAATCGACCAGACGGTCGGCGGCTCGTCGGCGCCGTCCAGGATCAGCACCTTGTCCTCCTGGATCGACCATTGGCCGATCTCGTCCACGGCGATTGCCGGGTCCGTGTCGAGGTAGGTCATGCGCAGTACGAACACATGGTTCGCACGCAGATCCAGTTCGTAACGGATGCCGGGACAGTCAGCGCAGGGCAGCGTTCCCGCATACAGTGCAGGCAACTGCTGCGGCACGCGTTGCGCGGCGGGTGAGGGTGGCGGCATGGCGGCGGTTGGCGCCGCAAGGGAGGGTTCCGCGGTCTCCTGTCCGCATCCGCCGAGCAGCGAGGCGCACAGCAGAGCGGGAAAAATCAGGTGCTTCATCATCGTCTTCAACGTCGACCTTGTTGCAGCCAGGCGGCCAACGCGCGGCCGGAGAGTAGCTGGGGCCGTGTGGTCATTCCATAGGGGGAAGGTGAAATCGTCTGTCCGCAGTCATCAGCTTGGGGAGGCCGCCGCGTCGATGTTATGGTCACAGCTCGGATGACCTGGAAGTGTCCATGCGCATTTTCGCCCTCAACTGTGGTAGTTCGTCGCTCAAGAGCGTCCTGATCGACACGGATTCGCACCGTCCGCTGCTGGCCATGCACATCGACAATCTCGGCTCAGTCGATTGTCGCCTGCAGATCGGCGAGGAGCGTTTCTCGCTGGATGCCGGCACTGATGCGCCGGCAGGTGTGCGCAGACTCATTCGCGAACTGCAGGCCCGCCGACAGGGCGACGAAGCGGCACAGGCAGTGGCGCATCGGATCGTGCACGGGGGCGCGACATTCGTACGGCCGGTGCGGCTGGACGAGCCGACGCTACACCGCATCGGCGAACTCAATCACCTGGCGCCCCTGCATAACCCCGTGGCATTGGCGGTGGCTCAACTGGCACGCGAGGAGATGCCCGGGGTGCCGCATGTCGCAGTGTTCGATACGGCATTCCATGCGACGTTGCCGCCGCGTGCGCGCGAGTATGCATTGCCGCTCGACGTGGCGCAGCGCCTGGGGATTCGCCGCTACGGCTTTCATGGCACCAGTCATGCGCAGATTGCCCGCAACGTTGCCGCATTTCTCGAGGCCGATACGCAGTCGCTGCGCATCATTTCCTGTCACCTGGGCAACGGCGCCAGCGTTGCTGCCATCGAGTATGGACGCAGCGTCGAAACCAGCATGGGCATGACGCCGCTCGAAGGACTGGTGATGGGCACCCGCAGCGGCGACATCGATCCGGGAGTGCTGCTGCATCTGCTGGATCATGGCGGCTATACCGCCGAGTCCCTCGGCAAGTTGCTCAACAGCGAAGCGGGGCTCAAGGGATTGGCGGGAACCCACGACGTGCGGGTGCTGGAGCAGCGTGCGGCGGAGGGCAATGAAGACTGTCGCCTCGCCCTGACCGTCTACGCGCATCGCGTGCGCAAGTACATCGGCGCCTACGCCGCCGTGATGGGTGGCGTCGACGCCATCGCTTTCACCGGCGGCATCGGCCAGAACAGTCCGCTGATGCGCCACCGGATCCTGCAACGGCTGGATTTCCTCGGCGCGCGCCTCGACGAAGATCGCAATCGCGATGCCAGAGTGGATGCGCAGGTCACGGTCTTCGACATTTCCGACCTGAATTCGCGCACGCGCCTGCTGGTCGCCAATGCGAACGAGGAACTGGAGATCGCGTTGCAAGCCGCGATGGTGCTGCAGGCCGCAGCGGGCGGTCCAGCGGTCCGCATCCCGATCGAGATCTCGGTGCGGCATGCGCATCTGACGCAGGCGACCATCGAGAAACTGTTCGGTACAGGCTATCAGTTGCAGCCGCGCACGGACCTGTCGCAGCCGGGGCAGTACGCGGCAGCGGAATCGGTGACGCTGATCGGACCGCGCGGACGCATCGGGAACGTGCGACTCATGGCCCCGCCGCGTGACGCGGACCAGGTGGAAATCTCCCGCTCCGATGAATTCATTCTGGGGGTCGATGCGCCGGTGCGCATTTCGGGCGATCTGCGCAACACGCCCGGCATCACGCTCGAAGGGCCGGCTGGACGCGCCACGATCCCGAGCGGTGTGATCTGCGCCCGCCGCCACATTCACATGAATCCGGACGACGCGCGCCGTCTCGGTGTCAGGGATCACGAGTCCGTGCAGGTCCGCATCGACAGCGGTGGTCGCGATCTGGTGTTCAGCGACGTATCCGTGCGCGTTGCCGACGAGTTCGAGTTGCGCCTGCATCTGGATACGGACGAAGCGAATGCGGCGGGCGTGCAGCCGGGAGACACGTGCGAACTGGTACGATCCGCCGATCCCTCCTGAGATCGCCGCGGCTCTGATGTCCACCCCCGCCTTGCTCGATATCGTCGACGACGAAGCTCACAGCTCGGCAAGCATCGCCCCGGACCGTGGCGCTATCGTCACGTCCTTCAAAGTGCGTGGCCGCGAGTTGCTGGATCTCGATCAGGCCACCTTCGTCGATCCAACGAAGAACGTTCGCGGCGGCATTCCGATCCTGTTCCCCGCGCCGGGCAAGCTGGTGGAGGATCGCTGGCACTGCGATGGTCAGTCCGGCCACATGAAACAGCACGGTTTCGCCCGGTTGCATGCATGGACAGTGAGTGAGACGACTGCGCGATCCGTGACCCTGCAGTTGCGATCCGACGCCGACACGCTGGCCGAGTACCCGTGGGCATTTGTGGCGACCTTGCAGGTGTCGCTCGCGGGTCCGCGTCTGCGTCTGACGATGCAGATCGACAACACCGGCGCATCGGCCATGCCGTTCGGTCTGGGCTACCACCCGTATTTCTTCGTCACCGACAAGCGCAATGCGCGCATCGATACCGACGCCACGCACCAGTTCGACAACGTGAGCAAGGCCACCACCGCCTTCACGAGATTCGATCTGACAGCGAACGAAGTGGACCTGCACATGCTCGATCAATCAGCACGCCAGATGTCGCTGCATCTCGGTGACGGCAGCATCATCGACGTCAGCGCCTCAACCGACTTCGCCCACTGGGTCGTTTGGACCGTCGCCGGCAAGGACTATGTCTGTGTCGAACCCTGGACCTCACCCGGCAATGCACTGAACAGCGGCGAACGGTTGCTGCGTCTGGCTCCGGGGAAATCTCATCGTTCGTTCATGGAGATTGCTCTGCGGACATAGGTGGCCGCGATTTCTCCGCACCTGTCATTCGTCCTGAATCGACCACTCCGCTGCCGCAACGGCATGCAGGTGCGTCGTATCGAACAGCGGCACGGGTGAGTCGCTTGCATCGATCAGCATTGTGATCTCGGTGCAGCCCATGACGATCGCTTCGGCGCCACGGGCGATAAGACGGGCCATCACCTCGCGATATGCGTGCCGTGATGCGTCGATCACACTGCCGAGACACAGTTCCTCGTAGATGATCCGGTGCACTACGTCGCGATCGTCGGCGTCGGGCGTGAGAACGTCCAGGTCGAACTGCGTCTGCAATCGGGCACGATAGAAATCCTGTTCCATCGTGAAGCGCGTCCCGAGCAGCCCGACGCGCCGATGGCCCGCGCGTACGATGGCGGCGCCGGTCGGGTCGGCGATGTGCAGCAAGGGAATTCCGACTGCGCTTGCGATTCTGTCGGCCACCTTGTGCATGGTGTTCGTGCACAACACCACGTTCTGAGCGCCTGCAGCCTGGATCGAGCGGGCGTTGTCAGCCAGCAGTTCGCCAGCTTCTTCCCACAACCCGGCATGCTGCAGACGTTCGATCGTCTGGAAGTCGATGCTCGCCAGCATCAGTCGCGCCGAATGCAGCGAACCCAGCCGGGCACGCACGGTTTCGTTGATGATGCGGTAGTAGAGTGCGGTGGACTCCCAGCTCATGCCGCCAATCAGTCCGATCACTTTCACGGATAGCTCCTGTCTTTCGGCTGATTCTGCGGTATCCGCTTACGGCACGAGTCGTTGGCAGCGGACCGGGTTTCCGGGTTTGTGGCTACAATGCCGCCATGAGTCTCACGCGTTTGCCGGAGTTTGCTGCTGCGCTGACCCGCGCCTGCGACGAACTCGGGCTGCCGGAATACTACCGCAGCATCGTGCGTCCTCTGTTCGGCATGCCACGCTCGCAATGGCCCACTTGTTGCGGCGGTGGCTGCGAGCCCTGTGCCCAGATGCTCGTCGCAGTCGCCGATCGCGTGTGCGAACTGCTGAAAGAGACATGACGGCCTTCGGCGGGGCCTGCGGCAGGAAGGCCTGCGGCAGGAAGGCTCATGCCGACAAAGTCGGCCGTCATTGCAGAGCGGAGGAACCATGTCCTGCGAGCATTTGTCACATGCGCATCCCGTGTCCGCCAGGACCAGCGGTTGCGAGGAATGTCTGAAGGCCGGGAGCGCCTGGGTACATTTGCGGCTGTGCCTGACGTGCGGCCACGTCGGTTGCTGCGACAGTTCGCCCAATCGTCATGCGACCGGCCATCACCATGAGACCGGCCACCCGCTGATCGCCTCCTATGAACCGGGCGAACGTTGGGTCTGGTGCTATGTGGACGAGGAGGGCATGGAAGTGCCGTCCGCCTGGATCCGCTTCCTGCGTTCGTAACGCGCCCGGATCCAGTGAGACGTTCCCGGCCTGCACCATTCAACACCGCACTGCCTGTCGCAGAAGATGCGGTGCTCGACCGGTTGTTCGCGGCACAGAGGCGCTCGCTGCCGGAACATTCCGGCGTGCGCCTCGTTACCGAGGGCACAGATGCATTCGCGCTACGCGTGCTGTCGGCACGGGCAGCCGCGCGTAGCCTCGACCTCCAGTACTACATCTGGCGCAGCGACGCGACGGGACGTTACCTGGCGCACGAAACTCTGCAGGCCGCAGATCGGGGCGTGCGTGTGCGGCTGCTGCTGGATGACATGGATGCGCGATCGCGCGACGGCATTCTCATGGGACTCGATCAGCATCCGCTGATCGAGATCCGCCTGTTCAATCCATTCCGAACGCGCTCCGGAGTGCTGCGTACGCTGATCGAGCTGTTCTCGCGCGGCTCGCGACTGAATCACCGCATGCACAACAAGGCCTGGATTGCCGACGGGCGCATTGCGCTCGTGGGCGGGCGCAACATTGGCGACGAATATTTCGCGGCGAGCGAGGGCGTCAATTTCGTCGACCTGGATGTCCTGCTCGCGGGGCCGGCGGTCGCCGCAACGACATCCAGCTTCGATGCGTACTGGAACAGCGCCAGTGCAGTTCCCATCACCCGCCTGCGCCGCACGGCCCGCAATCGCCTGACGCTGCAAGCGGTTCGCGAGCTGCTGCTGCATTCCCTGACTGCTTACGAGAGCAATGACTATGTCCGCCTGCTGCGCGAGTCGTCACAGATCGACTCATTGCTCGCGGGCCGCCACGAACTCACCTGGTCGGCTGGAGTGCGGATCGTCGCAGACGATCCCGCCAAGGCGCTGAAGCGGGCGCATGACATCGAGCCGGGCGTCGTGCAGAGCATCATGCTCGCATTCGAGCGTGCGCGACTCGAACTGCTGCTGATCTCTCCGTACTTCGTTCCGGGCGCCGTCGGCGCGCGACAACTCGGGCACAAAGCCAGCCAGAACATGGCAGTGTCCGTGCTCACCAACTCGCTGGCTGCCACGGACGTTGCTGCCGTTCACAGCGGCTACTCGCGTTATCGCCGGGGGTTGTTGCAAGCCGGTGTCAGGCTCTTCGAACTCAAGCCGGCGCCGGATGACGATGCGGGCGAGGGCGATGGCCACGTGCGAATGCGCCTGGGCTCCTCGAAGGCAAGCCTGCACACCAAGGCTGCAATCATCGATGGCGAGCGGCTGTTCGTGGGCTCGTTCAATCTCGATCCGCGCTCGGCAACACTCAATTGCGAAATGGGCGTGTGGATCGACGATCGGTCGCTGGCGGCGCAGATGCAGGCGGTGTTCGCGGCCGGCTCGGCGCCACAGCACTGTTTCGCGATCACGCTCGATGACGACGGCGCACTGCTCTGGACCGAGCAGCGCGCCGGAAAGATTTTTCAATATCGCAGCGATCCGCATGCCAGTTGGGGGCGGCGGCTCGTGACCTCGCTGCTGCGGTTTCTGCCCATAGAGTCGCAGCTGTAGCCAAGGGTAGTTTCTTTGTCATGAGTCATCGCATTCTCAACTGCATTCGCGCGGGCCTTGTTGTTCTCGTGCTCTGTGTCACCGGTGTGTCAGCGCAGACGACCGATCCTGTCGCTCTGGCCATCAGTGCCGAACTCGATGCCATCACGACATCAGGTGTCTCGAAGGTTCATGGCGTCGACATTGCGATGACGGATCTGTTGCATCAGTTCTATTCGCGCCGCCAGTTTCAGCCGGCGTGGACGCAGCCGCAGGTCACCGCGCAGTTGCGCAAGGCGCTGGCCGACAGCCATGAGGACGGTCTGGATCCCGCCGACTACTACCTGCCGTTGCTGGAGGAACTTTCGACGCAGGCGGAGGCAGCCGGCGCGATGGCTGTGACACGCGGTCAGTACGACATCCTGATGACGGAGGCATTGTTGCGACTCGGCTATCACCTGTCGTTCGGCAAGGTGGATCCGCAGTCGTTCGATCCGCAGTGGAACTACGGCCGCACGCTGGCGCGTATGGACGTGGCAGAGCAGATCGAACAGGCCATCGCCGCGCGGGATGTATATCAGCGCCTCGAGGCTTTGAAGCCTACGCACCCGCTATACCGCGGTGTCAGACGTGAACTGGCGAGATATCGCGACATCGAGGCGCACGGTGGCTGGTCCACATTTGCTGCGGGTCCGACGATCAAGCCGGGAATGAGCGATGAGCGGGTACCGGGACTGCGGCAGCGGTTGATCGCAACCGAGGATCTGCCGGCGGATGCGGCTGTCGACTCGATCCTCTACGACGCTGCGATCGAGGCAGCCGTGCGGCAGTTCCAGCAACGCATGGGCCTGGATGTGGATGGCTCCATCGGCCCGGCGACGGTCGCGGAGTTGAACGTGACGCCGGCGCAGCGCATCCGGCAGCTGCGCGTCAATCTCGATCGCGGCCGGATACTGCTGCAGGATCTGCCGGAGGAGTTCGTCGTCGTCAACATCGCGGGTTACACCGTCTATTTGATTCGCGGCGATCAGATCGTCTGGACCGCGCGCGCCCAGGTCGGCAAGTCGTATCGCCAGACGCCGCTGTTTCGCTCGGAGATCAGCTACGTGGTGTTCAATCCCACCTGGACGGTACCGCCGGGCATCATCCAGAACGACATCCTGCCGGCGGCGCGCCGCGATCCCGGCTCCATCACCCGCAAAGGACTGAAGGTGCTGGATCGCAACGGTCGCGAGGTCAGTCCGTCATCGGTCGACTGGTCGCGTTACCGCAGCGGCAATATCCCCTACACGCTGCGCCAGGATCCGGGACCCGACAATGCGCTGGGCCGCGTCAAGCTCATGTTCCCGAACTCCTACCTCGTCTATCTGCATGACACGCCCTCGCAGGCGCTGTTCGAGCGCGCCGATCGCAGTTTCAGTTCCGGTTGCGTCAGAACGGAGCGTGCGCTGGAACTTGCCGAGCGGGTGTTGAACGATCCCGACCGCTGGAATGCTGCCGCAATCGCGCGCACGGTCGCGTCCGGGCAGTTGCAGAACGTGACACTGAAAAAGAAGATGCCCGTGCTGCTGGCTTACTGGACGGCCTGGAGCGATCCGCAGGGATCGATGAATTTCCGGCGCGACGTTTACGGGCAGGATGCCCGCTGGCTGACTGCGCTCAATGCACCTTTCAGGATTCGCGCGCGGCCATTGTTCGAAACCGCGGAGTGACACGCTGACGCATCCTTCACCTCAGAGGCGGAAGCAGCATGAACCGACATCGAAACCTCGTTCTCATGACGTTCACGTTGTTCATGACAGTGGCAACCGTTCCCGGCTACGCGGCCGGGCTCGGGTTCCTGAAGGAAACGCCGCTCTATTATTTCGGCGATGCCGATCGCAAGCTGATGAATGAAGCCGTGCAGGCCGTTCTGAACGACGCCAGCGGCGAGGCCGCGAAGGAATGGCGCAATCCGCGCAATGGCTACTCGGGGAAAGTGCAGGGCACGGGCCTGTTCAAATCGGAAGACGGACTCGATTGCCGCAAGCTGAAGATATGGATGCAGGCCCGCGGGGTGGAGAGCGAATCGACCTATCCGGTCTGTCGCGCCAACGGCGGCGACTGGCGCCTTGCGGCGGGAAAGGAGCTGAACAAAGTCCACGCGGCGCCTTAAGGGAAACGCCTACGGACCCGCTGTGCCACTTGTGCACTGCCAGAGTGATGCCTTCACCGGCGGGAACCTGTCGTTCGCCGCGCAGTCTTGAGAAGACGAGTATCCCGCGAGTTACACTGCTCCCCAGCCCGCGATCTGCGCGGGCGAAGCGGCGTGGCGGCGCCGCCATGAAACCGACAGAGGCCGTGCAGCCTCCACAGCCCTGACCGATCGGATCGAAGCCAAGCCATGACCCAGTCGTCCGAAGAACGTCTTCCCGAATCCCCTACGCCCCAAGCTACCGCGCGCATCATTCCGTTCGATCGGCAAAGCGAGCTGCAGCGTGCAGTGCAGCAGCGCGCGCAGGAGCACCTCGACGCGGAAGCCGCCAAGCCGAAGGTGCCCATCCTGCGCAGGGTGGTGATTTTTCTGGTGGCCCTGATCCCGGTCGCGATCATCGTCGCCGGCTTCATGATGACGGTGCACGCAGTGCGTGTGATCACGTCGCTCTACGCAACCACGCCGGATACGCAACCGGCACCGCCGCCCGCAGAAGTGCCATCGGAACCGCAATCCGGGGTCGTCATCCTGGTGCCCGACAGGACGATGCTGCCGCCGCCTGCGGATACGCAGCCAGCTGCACCTGCCGAGAAGAACTGAAGAACCAAAACTCAGAGAAGAAGATTTCCACGGGGACACGGAGATCCACGGGGCAGGAGGGAAACGAATCCTGTCTTGATACTGTCTTGCTTTCCGGCCCCGTGATCCCCGTGCCCCCGTGGAGACTCTTCCGGTTCTTTTTCCGTCCGTCTCACGCCGCGCGCAGACCTTTCAGCCTGAAGCCGAGCATGACCAGCAGCACGCCGAAGAAGATCGCGTAGAGGCTGATGATCCAGACGACGGCGAGCGCACCCGCGCCGGGTCGCACGATCATCAGGATGCCGAAGAGCAGCGAGACCAGTCCGGCGAGACCCAGCAGCCACTCGTTGTCGATTTCCTGACGCAAGCGAATCGCGGTGAGGATCTGCAGCACGCCGATGATCACCGCCCACGCAGCGATGAACAGAAGCAGCACGATGGCGGTGATCCCGGGCGCGGCGAAGGCGACTATGCCCGCGGCAATGCCGACGAGCCCCATCAGAATCAGCGGCCACAGCGGCTTGCCCGAATCGCGCCAGCGAAAGGCGGTGATCAGCGCCACGATTCCGTCGGCCAGCGCGTAGATTCCCCATAGCAGCACCAGCACCAGCACCGTGACGCCTGGCCACAACCACGCCAGCGCGCCGAACGCTATGGCGAACACACCGCGCAATACCACCAGCCACCAGTGCTTCGCGGCGCCCTGAACCAAGGCGGAGAGGGGCATCGTCGTTACCTCCACAGCAGCCACACGGCGCCCGTGGCGCCGATGATCGGGATCCCCAGTGAGAGCGCCAACATCGCGATGCGGTTGGGGCGATAGATGCCGCGGTCGATATCGCGCGTCATCGGGTCGAAGCGGAAAGCCGACCACAGGGCCACCACGATTCCGAAGAGCACCATGCCGAAGCCGACGCGCCATCCGGCAGCGAAGGTGCCCGGACGCAATGTGTCGCGATGCTCGGCGATGAACCAGCTGAATTGATGCAGCGTGATGCCGGACGCAAACAGCGAGACCGCGGTGCCCACGTATGCGAGGTGCGTCCGCTCGTTCGCGAGATGATCGTTTACCGCGGCGCGCATCGCCGAGGGTGGGGCGGTCGTATTCGCGTCCGTCATTGGGGGTGCGCTACTTGAGAATGCCTGCCAGCATGCTCTGCACGCCGCTGCCGCCGGCCTTGCCCAGATAGTCCGTCACGGTCGGTGCAAACTTTGCGACCGTTTCGGGTTGCATGCCGAGGTTGCCAAGTGCTCCGTTCAACCCGGCAAGATTTTTCAGAGGCCCCGTAACCGCACCGAGTGCCTTGGCCTGTTCCATGTACTTCGACGCGCCAGGCACCAGCCCGGCGATCCTGTCGAAATCGCCCTTCGCCAGTTTCTCCTGTGCGAGCGTCAGGTAGGAGCCGATGCCGCCCGTCGCCTGCTGCTCCGTCACGCCGAGCTGACTCGTCAGCATCCCGAGCAACGGACTCTTCATTGCGGAGGTCAATGATCCCACGTCCGGGATCTGTGCGGATGCCGCGAGCGGGAGTGCCGCGAGTCCCAGCATCACGAGTCGTCGCGGTATGCCGCTCATAGTCTGCCCCCTTGCGCTGAATGGACGAGCCGGCCGGCCCGTCCCTCGCGCATCTGATAGCAGCAATCCGTCAGTGCGTCATGGGGTGCACGGGGAAATCGTGCTGCCCTTCGCGCGTATTGACGGCGGCTGGAAAGTCAGTGGATCAGTGGATGCTGCTGAGCAGTTCGGCCGCGCCGTTCCAGAAAATCTGGATGCCGATACAAAGCAGCAGAAAGGCGGACAGCCGCATGATCACCGCCGTGCCGGTCGGACCGATCTTGCGGGAGATGCCATCGGCGTAGCGATACAGCAGATAGATGATGGCGCACAACAGCAGCGTGGCCACCGTCATCTGCGCCATGAACCAGAGGAACTGACCCTCACCCAGGTTTCGCGGGCGGTTGGTGCCAAGCGATACCGCGACCGAGATGGTGCCAGGGCCGGTCGTCAACGGCATGGTGAGTGGATAGAACGCCATCCGGCTCGCAGTACTGGCTGCCGGCAATTCCGCGGCGGGCACGTCCTGTCCCGGTTCCGGATCGGGCGCATTCAGCATCTTCCATGCGGTCAGGGCAATCGCGATACCGCCCGCCACGCGTAAAACGGGCACCGACACGCCGAAGAACGTGAGCACATAGGCCCCCACGTAGAGCGAAGCCGTCACGATGACGAAGCTGTAGATGGCGACCCAGCGTGCCAGAGCGGAGCGCAACGACGGATGGAAGTGTTGAGTGGCGCTCAGGAAAATAAACAGACCGCCAAGCGGATTGACGATGGAGAAGAGCGCTGGAAACGCGAGCAGAAAGTAAGTCATGGGCCTGCGGAAGAGCCTGAAGTGCTTCTAGCATAGCCCGCCGCGCTGCACTGCCATAGCAAGAGCGGTGAAATGTCGGCAACAAGACCGCCGGCTGCCGGTAATCACGAGTCGTGTCATGCGCCCACCCGACGACTCACTGATGCGTCAGTTCGATCGGAATGCGTCCTGCTGTGCGGTCACTCCATGTGCCGAAAGTCGGATTCATTGCACTATTGATTAATCAACCATCGATGCGTTTTACAGTAAGTGAGCGCTACGACCAGGGCATCATCGACAAGACACAGCAGAATGATGTCGATGTCCCGGGTTCGGTACGCACGACGCTGTCGCTTGGCGTCCCGTTCCGTTACAACCCTCTGGCGACGCTCAATCTCTCGCTCGGCGTCGGAGTTACACGTGACACGCCGGATGTCACGTTCGCGCTACGCGCGCCACTGACGTTCTGAGGATAGCGTCGCCTCCCTGGCGTGTCGTGAGATGCAAGGATAAAGAATCTCCGCGGGGAACATGACCGAAAGGAAATCCCGCGGGACGGGTGGCACGGGGCAAGAAGAGAGTGCAGGACGCCGGCAAGTGCCCCGCCTGCCTGGCGTCCTGCCGATCACTTCGTTGCCGAAGGCGATGGCCGCTGGCTGATGGTCGCGCAGCCGGGCGACTACGCGCTGGGCGCCTTCGAGGATCGCAGCCACGATCTGGTGTATCAGCCGGGTGAGCCCGTGCTCAATCTCGGCGACGAGTCGCAGGTCCACTGCGACACCGGCAGCAGCACTCGTCTACAAATTGCTGTCGAGCGTCCGATAAGGGCCGCAACGGCGCAGAAGATCGACGCTGCGATCGCTACTCGACCAGCGTCACGGCCTCCACGTCGATCTCCGGGCCATTGAGGATATCCTTATCGACTTCCCCGCGGATCTGTACACGCGTCTTCTCGTTGACCGGCGTCGCGGGGAAATCCTCGGCGTCGATTTCGACGCGGATCTCCGTCGTGCCGTCCGAAAAAATGTACTTGTCCTTGTCGACCTGCTTGACGATATAGCCTTCGAGCGTGACCGGTGCGTCGTCGACCGGGTTCTTCAGCACTTCCGCGACACTGCGATACTGCGTTGTCGACGACGGGCCGCTGTACTGTCCCAACGCCGCGGCAGCGACCAGTGTCGTCCCAACGGCAAGCAGCAAAACGCGGGGAGTTTGATGGTCGGACACGATCGTCTCCTGCAGCGGGCGAGGAGTGATTCTAGGAAGCCGGCAAGGGTGTGTCCCTAAGGGTAGAACGCAGAAGCGCTGAGCTGCGATAGCGACGGCTCCGACAAACACCCACGGGGCGGCGCACGCATTGCGCGATGGCTGCCCGGTCTCGGCGGGAACGCGGATTTCCTGTGGACGCAGTACGCAACGCGTCGATGCCCGCCGATTCGGGGCGCTCTGGTTGGTCAAGTCGACGATCACACCCGCTGACGCGGCCTAAACTATCGGCCTCCCGAGTGGACAGTCGAATGAACCCGACCACCCTCCATGCTCTGACAGTGTTCCCCGATCAGCTCGAAGCGCACTACCGGGCGATTCCGTCGGAGCTGCGCCATTGGGCCCCCGCGTCGTGGGAAGGAATCCCCAGCGAATATCTCACGGCAATCGAACAGATCTGCCATGTACGGGATATCGAGATCGAGGGCTACCAGGTGCGCTTCCGACGCACGCTGGAGGAAGACACTCCGGCGCTGGCGCAGATCGACACGGATGCCTTCGCGAAAGATCGCGCCTACGCCAGTCAGGATGTCGAAGCGGCATTGACGCAGTTTCGCGCCGCCCGTGCTCGTTCCATCGAACTGCTCGCAACGTTGACGCCGGAACAGCTCGCCCGGCGCGCCAGTTTCGATGGCTATGGGTCGCTGACTTTGCGTAGCCTCGTGCACTATCTTTGCAGTCACGATCAGCAGCATCTGGCGGGGCTGCAGTGGCTGCTGGGGAAGATGAATGCATAGTGGAAAGTTGATAGTGGACAGTTGATAGTTGAAAAGAAGGTGTCCTTGTCTTTGAGCTATCAACTCTCAACTATCAACTGCATCGTATGCGCCAACTCATCAGCTCCGGATCGACCTTCGAACGTGATATCGGTTACTCGCGTGCCGTCGTCGACGGCGACTGGGTCTTCGTGTCGGGTACGACCGGTTTCGACTATGCGGCGATGACGATTGCCGAAGGCATCGTCGAGCAGACCGAGCAGTGCCTGAAAAATATCGAGCACGCGCTACAGCAGGCGGGGTCGAAACTTGCCGACGTGGTGCGCGTGATCTATGTCGTGCCGGTAGCGAGTGAATTCGAACAATGCTGGCCGGCGCTGCGCAAGTACTTCGGCGATGTCCGGCCCGCGGCGATGATGATTTCCGCAGGATTGGCGGATCCGCGCATGAAGATCGAGATTCAGGTAACAGCGCGAAAGTCATCGGGCGCTTCGCCGCCCGGCTTCTAGTCGATCGATTTCCGAGCCGCAGGGAATCTCGAGCCAGCGCCATCCCGCCGGGCCGGACAGCTGACGCAGCGACATGCATAATCGCTGTACCCACGACAATGGAGCTGCTGTGCGACCGCGCTCGAGGGCGGCCACCTGATCCGGATGCACGTATTTACGGAACAGCCTGCAAGCGGTCCGATCACGCGCGCCAGCGTGCTGACGGATCTGCTGCGGCTCGGGCTGTTCAGTGTCGCGTTCTTCATCGCCTATCGCTTGGGCATGGCCTTCAGCCAGGCGTTCGCATCACCCTTCTGGTTTCCCGACTCCGTATTGCTGTGTGCGCTGCTGGTCACTTCGCCGCGGCGATGGTTCATCTATGTGCTGGCGGCCCTGCCGATCCGGATCTTCTCGGACGTCGCAAGCGAGCTGCCTCTGTGGTTTCTGCTGGTGACGTTCGTCATCGACTCGGCCAAGGGCCTGCTGACTGCGACGGCATTGCGACGTTTCGTCGGTACGCCGCTGCGGCTGGAGTCAGTGCCACAGTTTGCCGGGTTCGTGCTGTACGCGGTGCTGCTGATTCCGGCGCTTGGCGCATTTGCCGGCGCAGGTGCGCGCTACCTGCTCGGTTACGATTTCTGGCAGTCGTGGGACCAGTGGTTCATGGGCAACGCCTTGGCTCATCTGGTCGTGACACCGGCGATCTGCTACTGGATCTTGGGTTCCGAACTGCGCGCCCTGGTGCGGGATTCGAAACGTCTGATAGAAGCCTGCCTGCTCATTGCCGGCCTGCTGCTCACCGCGTATCTGGCCGCAGATACCGGCGACGGTCCGAGCGAACTGCAGCAGACGCGTTTCTACGCGCCCATTCCATTTCTGTTCTGGGCGGCGCTGCGTTTTGGGATGCTGGGCGCGTCGGGCTCGATCACGCTGCTCGCCGTCATCGCGATTCAGGCCGCCCTGCAGTACCGGGGGCCGTTTGCTTCGCTGCCGCCCGCAGAGACCGCGATGGCATTACAAAACTTTTTGTTGCTGCGTGCGGCGCCGCTGTACCTGGTCGCGGTCGTCGTCGAGCAGCGCTGGCGCACGGAACGCTCGCTGCGGGAGAGCGAGGAACGGTTCCGCTCGATCGCCAATGCCGCACCGGTGATGATCTGGCAGGTCGACAGCCAGCAGCGCATCGAATTCGTGAATGACGGCTGGCGGAATTTCAGCGGTCACCATGCGGACCCGGAGAACATCGAGGGTTGGGGGTTGCTGGTGCATCCGAACGATCTGCCGCATGCGCGCGATATCTACAACGAGTCCTTCAGGACGCACCAACGCTTCCAGTTCGACTACCGGCATCGTCGTTACGACGACGAGTATCGCTGGGTGAGCACCGTCGGCGTGCCGCGCTATGCGCCCGGCGGTGAATTTCGCGGTTTCATCTGTGCCCTCACCGACGTTACCGATCGGCGCCGCGCCGAAGAAGCGACGCGTGCGCTCGCGCATGCCCAGCGCCTCGCCGTTACGGGTGAGCTGACGGCGATGATTGCGCACGAGATCCGTCAGCCGCTCAGTGCGATCCTGCTGAGCGCGGATGCTGCACGCAATCTGCTGCAACGTCCCGACCCGCCGATCGACGAACTGATCGAGATCATGGGTGCGATTCGTCAGTACGATCTGCGTGCGGACGATACGATCCGTTCCATCCGTGCCTTCGTGCGCAACCGGCCGCTCGAGCGTCGGCCGCTCGATATCAATGCGACCGTCCTCGACGTGTTTCGACTCCTTGGTGGCGATGTCGAACGCCGTCGCATGCGATTGCGTAAGGAGTTGGCAGAGGCGCTGCCGCCAGTGCTCGGGGATGCGACACAGCTGCAGCAGGTCCTGGTCAACCTGATCGTCAATGCGATGGAGGCCGAGGTCGCGGTTCCCGAGGCGCAGCGGAGCGTGACGGTCATTACACGGATCTACGATGCAACCCGCATCGAGATCGCGGTGCGCGACGGCGGCTGCGGTATTCCGGCGGAGCGAATGCCGCTGTTGTTCGAATCCTTCTTCACGACCAGCCAGCAGGGCATGGGCCTGGGACTGTCCATTGCCCGCACGATCGTGAACGCTCATGAGGGACGCATCTGGGCCGAGAACAACAGCGACCGCGGCGCGACCTTTCATTTCACGGTGCCGTTTGCCTCGTCGAAGTCGACGGAGTCTGCGGAGATTACCTAGGGATGAATGGCGGCCTGCGGCAGGGAGGCCGACGGCAGGAAGGCCATGAAGCATGGCAGGCAGGCCGACTGCGTCGGCAGGTTCTGAGGGAGGAGAAGAATCGGAATGCTGCTTCTTACTTGCCGACGCAGTCGGCCTGCCTGGCAAGAGCGGTGCGAGACATGTCTGCCCTGCTGACAACGTCAGCCACCCTGACGAAGTCCACCTGCCGAAGGTCTCCCTGCCGAAGGCCGCCATTTCATTACTAGACACGTTTTCCACGGCCGCTCACCATAGCGATAGTCTCGGTGACACCCAGGAACAAGGGCTGAGGCGATCATGGCCAAGCGCTCGAAGCAGGTTGCCCAGGATGCGGCAGGCGCCGCCGAGCCGAAGGCTGTCGGATCGAATGTGCGACAGCTCCTTATCGCATTGAGCGCCGTCGCGTTGGTCGGTGGCGGGATTGGATTCGCTGTGGCCGCGTGGATGCAGAAGGGCGGCGCCGATGACCGACGCATCGCATTGGTCAGTGCACCCGGTACCATCGCGAAGCCTGTCGTGATGATCGGCGACGGCGCACTCGGCCCGAGGGACATGGCGTGGATTCCCGGTGGCGAATTCCTGATGGGCAGCGATCACTCACTCGCACAGCGCAACGAGCGACCGACGCATCATGTGCGCGTGAATGGTTTCTGGATGGATCGCACGCACGTGACCAATGCGCAGTTCCGCGAATTCGTCGCCGCCACGGGCTATGTGACGACGGCAGAACGCAAGCCGCAGTGGGAAGACCTCAAGGTACAGCTGCCGCCGGACACGCCGCAGCCGCCGGATGATGCGATGGTTCCGGGCGCGATGGTGTTTGTCGGCACGGATGCACCGGTCGACTACCGCGACCTGAGTCGCTGGTGGCGCTATGTGCCGGGTGCGGACTGGAAGCATCCGCAAGGCCCCGATAGCAGTATCGACGGCAAGGACGATCATCCGGTCGTGCAGGTCAGCTATGAGGACGTACGTGCTTTTGCAACCTGGGCCGGCAAGCGTCTGCCGACGGAAGCGGAATGGGAATTCGCCGCGCGCGGCGGACTCGAGCAGGCCACGTATGCATGGGGCGAAGAGTTCAAACCCAATGGCGAATCGATGGCGAACATCTGGGATGTCTCGCGCCAGGGGCGCTTTCCGGTCGTGAATCCAAAGGCCGGTGGTGCAACGGGCACGATGCGGGTCGGTACGTTCCCCGCGAATGGTTACGGGCTCGTCGACATGACGGGCAATGCCTGGCAATGGGCGTCCGACTGGTACCGCGCCGACTTTTTCGATCGCGAAGTGCAGCAGCACGGCAGCGCGGTCATCGACAATCCCGTCGGTCCGCAGGATTCCTGGGATCCCGACGACGCGCTGGGAGCGCTGCCCAACGCGCCGCGTCGCGTCATCCGCGGCGGATCATTCCTCTGCAATGTCGATTACTGCCTGAGCTATCGACCCAGCGCACGCCGCGGCAACGATCCGATGAACCCGATGAGCCACGTCGGCTTCCGTCTGGTCAAAGATGCGCCGCCGCCTTTGCAGCTCGCGAGTCGGTGAAGAGAGGGAAGTACACAAAGGAACGCAAGGAACAGGAAGCGGGAATCCACTGGTCGGCTCCCACGTTGCGATTCTTGTCCCGCGGGATTTCCGTGGGTCATGCTCCTTGTGTACCCGCCTGATACCTCCTCTCTACCGGTTCTTGGGAGCGACGATCGGTAACTCCTGGCTCACTTTCACTTCCTCCATCACGAAGTACGTGTGGGTGCGGCTCACCGCAGGCAGTGCGGAAACGCGTTCGCCCAGGAAACGCCGGTACGCCGTCATGTCGGTGACGCGCAGTTTGATCAGGTAGTCGAAGCCGCCGGCCACCATGTGGCATTCCTGCACTTCCGGCATGGCCGCCACCGCATCGCGAAACTGATCGAACGCTGTGGGATTGGTCTTGTCGAGCGAGACCTCGACGAATGCCAGCAGCCCCAGGCCGAGTTTCTGCGGACTGAGTTGCGCGGCATAGCCCGTGATGTAGCCGCTTTCCTCGAGCCGGCGCATGCGCTCGAAGCAAGGTGTCGGGCTCAGATGCACCCGCTTCGCCAGGTCGACGTTCGCGATGCGTGCCTCGCGTTGCAGGATCTGCAGGATGCGGCGATCGACCAGGTCCAGCTTCGGCTCGCGCTTCATGGAGGAATCACCTGTAAAATTAGGTTCTACAGGAAATATAGCTGGAAAGTTGCAACCTTAAGAGACTAATTCTCTGCAAGCGCTGGCACCTTGGCGACCCCGATGTCTGTTCAGGGATCGTAAGTTCCATGGAAATGCCGGCTTTCCGAGCGCTTGCCGCCGAACGCACCGCCATCCGCTCGCTGTATTACGCGAGCGAAACCACCGTCATCCGGAATCTGCTCGCACGTTACGGCACATCGCCCGACGAACGTGCGCGCATTGCGTCGATCGCGCGCCGCTTCGTCGATCGTGCCCGCGAGCGCCGCTCGGAGCGCGGCCTGCTGGAGACATTCCTGCAGGAGTTCGGTCTGTCCACCGACGAAGGCATTGCGCTGCTCGGTCTCGCCGAAGCACTGCTGCGCGTTCCCGACAGCGCCACCGCGGACAACCTGATCGCCGAGAAAGTCCGCTCCGGTTCATGGGCGAAGCACGACTCGCAATCCGACTCGGCACTCGTCAACGCTGCGACGCGCGCACTGATGCTCGCCGGCAGCATCGTGCAACTCGACGGCGAACTGGGCGGAGAACGCGGCGGCTTACTGCGGTCGATGGTCCATCGCCTCGGCGAGCCCATCGTACGTACGGCGGTGCGTCAGGCCATGCGGATCATGGGCGGCGAGTTCGTGCTCGGCAGGACGATCGACGAGGCGGTGTCGCGCGCTGCGAGCGACGGCGAAATTGCCTCGTTCGACATGCTGGGCGAGGGCGCGCGCACGGCCGCCGATGCGCGCCGGCATTTCGAGTCCTACCTCCACTGCATCGACGCGACCGGCAGGGCAGTCAAAGGTGATCTGCATGCCAAACACAATGTGTCCGTGAAGCTCTCGGCCCTGCATCCGCGCTACGAGTTCGCGCAGAAGCAGCGTGTGCTCCAGGAACTGCTGCCGCGACTGACGACGCTCGCAATTGCGGCGCGCGACCATGACGTCGGCATGACGATCGACGCGGAGGAGGCGTCACGTCTCGATCTGTCGCTGGATCTGATCGAGGCGCTCGCGCGTGACCCGGTGCTGGGAGCCTGGCAGGGTCTTGGCCTCGCTGTGCAGTGTTATTCGAAGCGCACGCCGGCGGTCATCGACTGGCTGATTGCGCTGGGTCACGAGACGGGTCGCCGGTTCATGGTGCGGCTGGTGAAAGGCGCCTACTGGGACACCGAGATCAAGCGCGCACAGGAAACGGGTGTGCGCGACTACCCGGTATTCACGCGCAAGGTGAACACGGACCTTGCGTATCTCGCCTGCGCCCGTCAGGTGCTGGCGCATCCCGATGTCATCTATCCGCAGTTCGCGACTCACAACGCACACACCGTGGCCGCGGTGCTGGAGATGGCGGGCAGGCGTCGCGATTTCGAGTTCCAGCGACTGCACGGCATGGGCGAGTTGCTGTACGCGGCGGCTCGTGAAGTGGTGCCCGACCTGCCGCAGGTGCGCATCTATGCGCCGGTTGGCGCACACAAAGAATTGCTGGCCTACCTCGTGCGGCGTCTGCTGGAGAACGGCGCCAACTCATCGTTCGTCAATCGCTTCATGGACGAACGCGTTTCCCCTGAGCAACTGATCGAAGACCCAGCACACAAGGTGTCTGTCATGACGTCGATTCCGAATCCGCATATTCCGTTGCCCGCCGAACTGTATGGCGCATCGCGTCGCAACTCCCTGGGTCTGGATCTGAGCGATCCGTTGGAAGTTCAGTCGTTGCAGGCGGCGCTCGTGGCTCTGCGCGGCGAGATGCGTGCTGCAACGCCGATCGTGTGTGGCGCGCCAATCATCGGTCCGCGAGAAACCGTGACGAATCCAGCGGATCGCAACGAACCGGTGGGCCACGTCGTGGAAGCCACGGCTGACGATGTCGGCCGCGCAGTAGCGGCGGCAGCGAAGGCGCAGCCCGCCTGGGATCGCCGCGGCGCGGACGAACGAGCTGCGATACTCGAACGTGCAGCCGATGCATTCGAGGCAGGCCGCGAGCTGCTGATTTCGCTGCTCGTGCGTGAGGCCGGCAAGACACTGGTCGACGCGATTGCCGAAGTGCGCGAAGCAGTGGATTTCTGTCGCTACTATGCAGCGCAGGCACGAATTCAGTTCGGCGCACCTCGGCAATTGCCCGGGCCGACCGGCGAACAGAATCTGTACAGCCTGCATGGCCGCGGCGCCTTCGTCTGCATCAGTCCCTGGAATTTTCCGCTGGCGATCTTCACCGGCCAGGTCGTGGCTGCGCTCGCCGCCGGCAACACGGTGCTGGCAAAGCCGGCCGAACAGACGCCGCTGATTGCGGCGCGTGCAGTCGAGTTGCTGCACCAGGCGGGTGTGCCAGTCGATGCGCTGCACCTGCTGCCGGGACGCGGCGAAGTCGTGGGTGCGGCGCTGGTGGCCGATGAGCGCATCGCCGGTGTGGTGATGACGGGCTCGACGGCGACCGCCAAGCTCATTGCCCGCACGCTCGCGATGCGCGAAGGACCGATCGTGCCCCTGATCGCCGAGACCGGCGGACAGAACGCGATGTTCGTGGACTCGACCGCCTTGCCGGAGCAGGTCGTCGACGACGTGATCCGTTCCGCCTTTCATTCGGCGGGACAGCGCTGCTCGGCGTTGCGCGTGTTGTATCTGCAGGAAGAAGTTGCGGACGGGATCATTGCCATGATCCGCGGAGCGATGGACCAGCTGAAGATTGGCCATCCCGCCGATCTTGCCACCGACGTCGGCCCGGTCATCGACGCGCAGGCACGCGATCAATTGCTCGCGCACGCGCAGCAGCTGCATGACGTGGGCCACCAGCTGCATGCAGTGAAGCTCAGCGATGCGTGTGCGTCGGGCACGTTCGTCGCTCCACATCTGTTCCTGCTCGATTCCGTAACCGAGCTCAAGCAGGAGCACTTCGGCCCGCTGCTGCATGTGATCCGTTACCGGCAGCCGGACCTGCAGCGTCATCTCGATGAGTTGCACGCCACCGGCTTTGGTTTGACGCTGGGCGTACACACGCGCATCGATGCCGTCGCCCGCAACATCTTCGATGCCTCGCTCGCCGGCAATGTCTACGTCAATCGCAACATGATCGGCGCCGTCGTTGGCGTACAGCCCTTCGGCGGTCATGGCCTGTCGGGAACGGGCCCGAAGGCGGGCGGCCCGCTGTACCTGCAGCGTTTCGCCACCGAGCGCACGCTGACGATCAATACGGCGGCGACCGGAGGCAATGTCGCGTTGCTGCGAATGCAGGCGGACGACTGAGCATCGCGAGTCGGGAATTTCTGCCTGGAACTATGGCAGTTACTCGAGTACCGCAGCAGAGAAGACGAGGATCTCCACGGGGTAGCAGGGGGAAACACGGGGTGGAAGAATCGCGTTCTTGTCGCCTTTTCCTGCCCCGTGTCACCCCGTGTACCCCGTGGATACTCTTTATCTTTGGATTCGGAGTCCCGTCACACACGCCAACGGGAGTGTGCTGCTCACGGAATATCCTGATCTGTGGACCGCTTTGCTCGCGCACAATGCGGCAGTTCCCGCCGTTGGAGAGATTCCATGCACCGCAGGCGTCGCTGGTTCGCTGGGTTGTTGACGGTCATCCTGATCGGACTGAGCGCCTGCGCCAGCATGCCGGGTCGCGATCCATTGCAGGTGACGGTGGCGGGCATCGAGCCATTGCAAGGCCAGGGCATGGAACTGCGGATGATGGTGAAGCTGCGTGTACAGAATCCCAATGACGCCGCCGTGACCTACAACGGCGTCGCTCTGGAAATGAACGTGCAAGGCAAGAGTTTCGCCAGCGGCGTGAGCCCCGAAGGCGGCACCGTACCGCGCTTCGGCGAGACCATCGTCAGTGTGCCGGTCACCATCTCCGCATTCCGCATGATCCGCCAGGCCATCGGCATCATGCAGGGCGGCGGCACCCACAAGATTCAATACGAGATGAAGGGCAAGCTGAGCGGTTCGACGTTCAGCACGAATCGTTTCTCCACCAGGGGTGAGTTCGATCTGCCCGCAGGCGCCGTGCCGGCGGAAGACACTTGAAACCGTTCTGCAGCGTTGCGTCGTCGAACCGGTTCGGGTCTGATGGGTCCTATCGGACACCAACAACTCTTCGGGTGACGCTTGACCAAGTTTCGATTCCCGTCCGGCTTTGCTGCCGCGACCGGAGCTCTGCTGCTCTGCTTTGCCCCCATGTCGATGGCTCGCTACAGCGCCGCACCCCCCAAGGGCGTGGACCTCAGCGGCAACTGGCAAGTCAACGTGGCCAGGAGCGACGATGCCGAGCGGTTGCTGCAAGAGCGGCTCGATGAATTGCGCAAGCAATACGAACGGTGGATGCGCGATGCACGCCGCACGGACGCGCTGGGAATTCCGCCTCTGGGAATGCCTCAGCCCCCACCGGAAGAGGAAGCCGTCACTGCGCCGCCGAAAAATCAGCCGCCGCAGAAGCGCACTCCGCGCCGTAACGACAACCTGCGCCGCATGCTGAATGTGTCCGACACGCTCGTCATCACGCAGACGGGCGCGACCATCGACATCGTGTCGGAGCTGGACAATCGGCGTTTCCAGGCCGGCAGTGAGAGCCAGGTGTCGATGCCCACCGGAGAACTCGCCGACTCGACGATCGGTTGGGACGGCCAGTGGTTCGTGATCGAACGCAAGGCACGCAGGGGCCCGCGTGTCATCGAAAAGTATCGCTGGCTGAAGAAGACCGATCAGCTCGAATCCGAACTGAAATGGAGCGGCGACACACTGCTGTCAGGCATCAAGGTGCATCGCATTTACGACCGCATGCAGAGTGCGCCACCTGCGCCGGATCCGAATGCGGGACCAATCAGGTAGCAAAGAAAATTGACAATTGATAATTCGGGCGCCTGCGCTTCCGGCTTTTTCAGCTTCTGGAATTGTCAATTATCAACTGTGAACTGTTAATTGTTGCCGTATCCCATCACCGCCTTCACTTCCAGGAACTCCCTGAGTCCCTCGCGCCCCCATTCGCGGCCATTGCCGGATTGCTTGTAGCCGCCGAAGGGCGCGTTCGCATCGGTCGGGGCGCCGTTCAGGTGGATCATGCCGGCGCGCAGTTTGCTGCCGACGCGGCGGGCATGCTCGATATTTCCCGAGTACACGTAGCCGGACAGGCCGTACACCGTGTCGTTGGCGATGCGGATCGCCTCTTCTTCGGTCTGGTACGGAATCATGCACAGCACCGGTCCGAAGATTTCCTCGCGCGCGATGGTCATGTCGTTGTTCACGTTCGCGAACACGGTGGGTTTGATGAAGTAGCCCTTGTCGAGACCGTCGGGTCGACCGGGACCCCCGGTGACGACAGTGGCTCCTTCCTCGATGCCCTTCTTGAGCAAGGCCTGAATCTTGTCGAACTGGGTCTTGCTGGACACCGGACCCATGTTCACGCCCTCGGCCTTCGGATCGCCGACCTTCGTTTTCTCAGCGACGGCCTTGGCGATCTGCACGGCCTCGGCATACAGTTTTGCCGGCACCAGCATGCGCGATGGTGCATTACAGGACTGCCCGGTGTTGGCCATCATCGAGAGCACGCCCGTCTTCACGGCCGCGTTCAGATCGGCGTCCTCGAGGATGATGTTCGCTGACTTGCCGCCGAGTTCCTGCGACACACGCTTCACCGTCTCGGCTGCCGCTTTCGCCACGAGCACGCCGGCGCGCGTCGAGCCGGTGAAGGAAACCATGTCGATCCCGGGATGATGCGAGATCGCTTCACCCACGCCGGGGCCATCGCCGTCGACCATGTTGAACACACCCCTGGGTACGCCTGCTTCTTCCATGATTTCCGCGAAGACGTGCGCGCTCAAGGGAGCGATTTCACTCGGCTTCAGCACGATTGTGCAGCCTGCGGCGAGGGCCGGGGCGACCTTGCAGGCGATCTGGTTGATGGGCCAGTTCCAGGGCGTGATGAGTCCGCACACACCCACCGGTTCGCGTCGGATGCGCGTGGTGCCCAACTGCTCTTCGAACTCGAAGTCCTTGAGCGCCGCCAGCGTGGAGGCGAAATGTCCGGGACCGCTGCCGGCCTGGGCACCTAGCGCGAGCTTCATCGGCGCACCCATCTCGTCCGAAATCGCCTGGCCGAGGCGCGACATGTGGGATTGGAAAACTTCAAGGATCCGCTCGAGCAGTGCGATTCGTTCCTCACGCGAGGTTTGAGAAAAGCTCTCGAACGCCCGACGCGCCGCCTGGACCGCAGCGTCCACGTCCTCGGGCGTGCCCAGCAGGATCTTGCCCACCGCTTCCTCGGTGGCTGGATTGATTACGTCGATCTCTCGGCGACCAGCAGGGGTGACCCAGGCGCCGTCGATGAAAAACCGTCTGAAGTCGTACATGGTAGAGGCTCCGAGGATGAGCAGCGCTGAAAGCGGGCGGTCATCATAGCGGAGGGAAGTGGGGATCAAGAGGGCCGACTGGCCGACTGGCCGACTGGCCAACTGGCCAACTGGCCAGATGAAGAAGTCGGATTTCACGTCTGGCCAGTGAGCCGGTTGGCCAGTGAGCCGGTTGGCCGGCCAGCCAGTCAGCCTATCTCCTCACATCCGTCTGTACCTCGGAAAGAAACAGCTCGATGTCGCTGACGCCGAGCAGGTTGAAGTCGCCAGGGATCGTATGCTTGAGACAGCCGGCCGCGGTGGCGAAATCAACCGTTGCCTGCGGGCTCAGGCCGCGGATCAACCCGTGCAGAATGCCGGCCGCGAATGCATCGCCAGCGCCGATGCGATCGACGATACCCTGCAGCGGATACGGTCGTGTGGTGAATACGTCTTGCGCGGTGTGCAGGGTGCCGGCGAGTTGCTGCGAGTCGGCGCTGTGGCGCGTGCGTTCGGTATAGGCAATCCACCGCAATGCCCTGAATGTTTCGAACGCGACGGCTGCGGCCTTGCGCCGCTTCTCGGTAGCGGACACGTTTCCGGCGTCGAACCCGAGCATGAAGGCGAGATCGCGATCGTCGCCGAAGATCAGATCGGCGTGCTGGCACAGCTCGCTGAGGATCTTCGGCGCCTGCGCCGAGCGCGTACCCCAGAGTTTCGCGCGGAAATTGCAGTCGAAGGACACGTTCACGTTCATTGCCCGCGCCGCGCGCATCGCGAGTAGTGCGGCCTCGGCGGCGGCCGCACTTACCGCGGGTGTAATGCCGGAGATGTGCAGCCACTGAGTGTCCTGCAGCAGACTCTTCCAGTCATGCGTCTCGGCAGGGGCGAGCGCGAACGCAGACTGTGCGCGGTCGTACAGGACTTCCGCAGGACGCTGGCCGGCTCCGTGAGTCAGGAAATACAACCCCATGCGGCCTTCGCGAAACTGCACGGCGCCGATATCGACGCCATGGCGCTGCAATTCACCGATGCACGAATGGCCCAGCGCGTTGTCCGGCAGGTTGCTCGCAATGGCGGTGCGATGTCCCAGTCTGCTCAGGGACACTGCGACATTCGCCTCGGCACCCCCGACATGGGCCTCGAAGCTGCCGCTTTGCATCAGCAACTGCTTGCCGGGCGCCGACAACCGCAACAGAACTTCGCCGAAGCACAGAATGGATCTGCTCATAGGTCGCGAAACGTACCCCGAAAAGCGTTGATTTGTATGCATGGCTGCACTCCGACAGCCGGCAAATGCTTCTTGCGATGCATCATCCTGCCCGTGCGCAGGCTGTTGCGAAATCACCAACCGCGACGGTCTTGCCGGCCGATATGGTGCTCTGCTAGCCTCCGATTGTCACCGGTGTCATTTGTGTGTCGTGGTTTTTTGCCACCGGTGTCAAGAATACGGCTTTCAGATCGGATAAGCGCCCGAAGGCGCTGGTGGGGGAAGGTGCAATGCGTGCCCTGGCACAGCGAGCGCTGCCCCCGTTCGTGGCAACGATGGGGGAGTAATCAACATGCTGGCAGTCGATCGTAATCGCGCGACTCTTCGCGCATCGATTCGCGCAATCCTTGGCTTCGCGTCGGTTTCAATCGTCGGGGTAGCCGCTCAGGCGCAACAGGCTGCGCCGACTGAGGGCGCGCTCGAAGAAGTCATCGTCACTGGCTTTCGCGAGAGCTTGAATCTCGCTCTCACTGACAAGCGCGACGCGATCGGCGCCGTCGACTCGATTCGTGCCGAAGACATCGCGGATTTCCCCGATCTGAACCTGGCTGAGTCCATCCAGCGCATCCCCGGCGTCGCGATCGCTCGCGATGCAGGCGAAGGCCGTCAGATCTCCGTGCGCGGTTTGTCGCCTGAATTCACGCGCGTACGCCTGAACGGCATCGAGGCAATGTCCGCCAACGGCGGCACCGACGCGGCGGGCGGCACAAACCGTACGCGCGGCTTCGACTTCAATACGTTTGCGTCCGAGCTGTTCAACAGCATCACCGTGCACAAATCCGCTGCGGCGGATCTGGAAGAAGGTTCGCTCGGTGCGACCGTCGACCTGCGCACCGCCCGTCCCTTCGATTACGACGGTCTGCAATTCGTCGTCTCGGGTCAGGGGCAGTACAACGATCTGATCGAAGATGTGAGCCCGCGCGCGTCCATGTTGCTGAGCAACACCTGGGGCGACGGTACCTTCGGTGCATTGGTCTCGGTGGCTTACACGGATCGCAAGCTGATCGACGAGGGCTCGAGCACTGTCCGCTGGGGACAGGCGAGTGCCAACGGAAATTTCGCACCCGCGTCCAACGGCGCCGGCGGCTATACGCTCGCGCAGCTGAACTCAGCGTTCGTGCCGCGCATTCCGCGCTATGACTACTACGAACACGAGCAGGATCGCCTCGGCATCACGGCCTCGTTGCAGTTCGCGCCGAACGACCGCTTCTCGTTGAACCTGGATACCGCCTACGCCGAGTTCAACGCCACGCGCTCGGAAATCTTCCTGGAAATCCCCAACTTCAGCGCCGCGGCGAACGGCATCACCGTGCAGGATGCGGTGATCGATGCGAACAACACCCTCGTCTACGGCGTGTTCAACAATGTCGACATCCGCTCCGAACAGCGCTTCGACGAGCTGTCGACCGAGTTCAAGCAGGCGACGCTGGACGGATCGTTCGCCATCACTGACACACTGACGGCTACCGCACTGGTCGGCTACTCCGAGGCGAATCACGAGAATCCCAAGCAGACCACGCTGCTGTTCGATTGGCTCGGATTCCCGCAAGTCACTTACGACTATCGCGGCAACAGCCGGCTGCCCCTGATCTCCTACACCGGTGGCGATCTCACCTCATCGGCGCAGGGTGTGCGTCCGCCGGCCGGTTCGCCGCAGACGTATCAGTCGAATGGCTGGTATCTTTCGCAGGTCCGACTGCGCCCGCAGACCACTGACAACGAGTTCCAGGTCGGTCAGATGCAACTGGAATGGGAGGCATCGGACGCGATCAAGCTGAAAGGCGGCGGTCAGTACAAGAAGTTCACCTTCGAAACGACGGAACTGCGCCGTTCCAACGGCACTACTGCCAACCAGGAAGCCACGATCCCGGGCAGCATCGCCGGCATTCCGATCTCGCAGTACGCAACGACGTTCAATCTCGGCAGGGGATTCAACGCACCTGCCGGCACCAACATGTCGTTCCTCGTGCCTGACATGAGCGTTGCTGCCGACCTGCTGGATCTCTACAACCCGGCCGCGTGGCCGATGGGTGCGGAGCCCTCGTTGGCCAACAATCGCGATGTCGAGGAAGAAGATCTCGGCGCGTTCGTGCAGCTCGACTGGAATACGCAGGTGTTCGATCGCACCCTGCGCGGTAACATCGGCGTGCGTTACGTGGAGACGACGCAGAACTCGAACGGCTACAGCTTCATTGCCGGCGCACCGGTGTATGTCGAAGCCGAGCGTACGTACGACAACACACTCCCCTCGTTGAACCTTGCGTACAACGTAACGGATGAATTCATCGTGCGCGCTTCGGCAGCAAAGGTGATGTCACGGCCCGGCCTCAACGGCATCAATCCGGGCGGCACGGTGACAGTGTCGGGCTCGTCGCGTGCGGCGACCCTGGGTAATCCGAATCTGGATCCCACGCTGGCCAAAGCGTACGACCTGGGTTTCGAATGGTATTTCGCCGATGAATCGCTGCTGGGCCTCGCCCTGTTCTACAAGGACGTGGGGAGCCGTCCCACCGGCACGAGCGTCACGGCCCCCTTCACGGGCAATCCGTTCGGTCTTCCTGACAGCGTCGCGATCGCGGCCTGCGGCGCCACGGCCGGATGCTCGCCGTCGGCGGATTGGACGTTCAATACCACGGTCAATGGCGACGGTGGCTGGCTGCGCGGTTTCGAATTCAGCTACCAGCAGCCATTCACGTTCCTACCGGGCGCTTTCGCCAATTTCGGCACGATCCTGAACTACACGTACACAGACTCGGAGTTCGAGTATCCCGTCGCCGTTTCCGTCGATCCGCGTGGATACCTCCTGGATCAGCTCGACGGTCTGTCGAAGACCTCGTGGAATGCGACGTTGTACTACGAGGTGGAGCGCTTCACCGCGCGTATCTCAGCGGCGTACCGCGACGAGTTCATCACGCGTCTGCCGGGACAGAACGGCAACAGCGTCGAAGGCACGCTCGAGACGCTGACGCTCGATGCATCGGCGCGGTTCTCGGTGACTGACAACCTGGATCTCACGCTCGAACTGCTGAACCTGACCGATGAGTTCCAGGATCAGTACGTCGATGTATCGAATCGTCCGAACTTCTATCACCACACAGGCCGCAACTACATTCTCGGCGCCCGTTACAAATTCTGAGGTTCTCCCCTGATCCTCAGTCTCTGCTGGCGTCGGGTCCTCGCGGGCTCGACGCCCTTTTTTTGTCTCTGGTGAGGCGATGACCGACTCACGACTCATTCTCGCGACAGTGGCGTTTGGCCTGCTCACCGCCTGCAGCGGCGATTCGCCGCAACCCGCATCCGCAGAGGCTTCGCGCCATGTTCGCAATCGCTACTTCCTCCGCGAAGACGCCGCGGTCACTCGCGAAGAGCCCGGTCCGCACGAAGGCGCCGGCACTACGACGGCCTATCGCTACTTCGACGACGTCGCGGATGCGAAGGTCATTTTTCGCAAACGCGCACTGCATCCAGGCTCATCGATCGGCATGCATGTGCTGACGCATGACGAGGTGTACTACGTCGTGAGCGGCCGCGGCGAGCTCTCAGTCGATGACACGAAAGTCGATGTCGGGCCGAACAGCGCCACGTTCATGCATGAAGGTGCGGACGTGGGCATCCGCCAGATCGGCGATGAGGATCTGGTGCTCATCATCGCCTACCCGCCGGCCGCGCCGTGATGAAGGTGTTGATGGCAGCAGCACTGGCGCTGGCGTCGTTGACGGCGCATTCGCTCGAGAATGCAGAGCAGGCATTACCTCTCTACCCGGGCGCGATTCCGGGTGCGATCGAAGCGCCGGACCAGGAGGCTTTGCGCGATCCCAGGGAGGCGTATCCCTTTCTGCTGAACATCTCGCGTCCGACACTGACGCCCTATCTGCCGCAGCAGCGGGATGTGAAGCGCGCGGCGGTGATCATTCTTCCCGGCGGCAGTTATCGAGGCCTCTCGATCGTGAAGGAGGGCAGCGAGGTGGCGAAGGCCTTTAATGCGATGGGTGTCGCCGCCTTCGTTCTCAAATACCGCACGCCCGATCCGATGCACATGCAGGATCGAACGCTGGGGCCGTTGCAGGACGTGCAACAGGCAGTGCGCATCGTTCGCGCACGAGCCGCCGACTGGAATATCGACGCATCGCGCATCGGCGTCCTCGGATTCTCAGCCGGTGGACACCTCGCCGCCACGGTCGCAACGCATGTCGACCCGGTGCTGCCAGCATGGCAGGGCGTGAACCTGCGGCCGGATTTCCTGATGCTCATCTATCCGGTGATCAGCTTCAGCGACCCGCTCGCGCACGCATACTCGCGCAGGATGCTGCTGGGAGATTCGCCCACACCAGACACCATCCGTCGGTACTCGAACGAGTTGCAGGTGACCGATGCGACGCCCCGGACGTTCATCGTTCATGCCGCGGACGATGCCACGGTGCCGGTGGGCAATAGCATCCGCTTCTTCGAAGCGCTGCAGGCTCATAAGGTGCCCGTCGAACTGATCGTGTATCCGGCGGGTGGTCATGGCTACGGGCTGCACAATGCGACGACCACCGATCGCTGGATCGATCGCGCCCGGCAGTGGTTGATGAGCCAGGGATTGCTCGGGAGCGACGAGTGACACGGAAACCGATGATCGGACGACGCGACTTGCTGCAGGTGGGTCTCGTCAGTGCAGGGTCGCTGCTCCTGCCCGCGACACTGTTCGCGGCGGGGCAGAAGCACGTCACCGCCACGACCCGCGGCGGCAAGGTGCGCGGCTACGTGGATCAGGGCGTGCGGGTGTTCAAAGGGATCCCGTACGGTGCCGACACTGCCACGCGTCGCTTTCGTCCCGCGTTACCACCGTCCGCCTGGAAGGGTGTGAAGGATGCACTCGACTATGGCCCCGCCTGCCCGCAAGCCGGCTCAGCGGAGACGATGAGCGAGGATTGCCTCGTGCTCAATGTGTGGACGCCGGGTCTGCGTGATGCGGCGAAGCGTCCGGTGATGGTGTATTTCCACGGTGGCGAGTTCAGCACGGGATCGGGATCGAGCCCGCTTTACGACGGGACGCGTCTGTGCCGCCGTGGCGATGTCGTCGTGGTCACCGTGAATCATCGGCTCAATGCCTTCGGTCATCTGTATCTCGGGCGCATCGGCGGTGCGGAATACGCATCGTCCGGCAACGTTGGCTTGCTGGATCTGGTGATGGCGCTCACGTGGGTGCGTGATCACGCCGCAGAGTTTGGCGGCGATCGCGATCGGGTGATGGTCTTCGGGCAGTCGGGCGGCGGCGCGAAGATCGCTTCGCTGATGGCCATGCCGGCGGCGCGCGGACTGTTTCATCGCGCCGCGACGATGAGTGGTCAGCAGGTCACGGCGTCCGGGCCGCATAGCGCGACGCTGCGGGCGCGGGCGTACCTCGATGCACTGAAGATCCCGTCGGGCGATCTGGAGCAGATCCATAGAGTCAGTGCCGAGGAACTCGTTGCAGCCATCAAGGCTCCCGACGCGACCCTCGTCGGCAGGTCGCTGTATTTCGGGCCGGTACTGGATCAGGTCTCGTTGCCGCGCCATCCCTTCTATCCGGATGCGCCGCCGCAATCCGCGGGCATTCCGATGATCATCGGCAACACCCGCGACGAGACGATCGCCTTCCTCGGCAATGAACCAGGCGTGCGCGAACTCACCTGGCAACAGCTGCCGGAGCGGCTGCTGCCGCAGCTGCACGTCGACATCGATCCGGACCACGTGATCGCGGAGTACCGGCGCCTCTATCCGCAGTATTCGCCGACAGAAGTGTTCTTTGCAGCCACCACCGCAGGACGATCATGGCGCGGCGCCGTCATCGAGGCCGAGCTGCGCGCCGCACAGGGATCACCCGTGTATACCTACCAATTGAACTACCGATCGCCGCTTGCGGGCGGACGATACGGCGCGATGCACACGATGGATATTCCACTGGTGTTCGACAACGTCGCGCAGCCCCAGTCGCTGACGGGGAGCGGGCCGCACGCGCAGAAGACGGCGGATCAGATGAGTGATGCTTTCATCGCGTTTGCGAAGACAGGCGATCCGAATCACGCGGGCATTCCGCAGTGGCGGCCTTACGAACTCGACAGGCGCTCGACAATGGTCTTCGACGCCGACTCGATGCTCGTCGATGACCCGCGCGGTGGCGAGCGCAAGCTCTTCGCGCAGGTGCCGTTCATACAGAGAGGGACTTACTGAAAAAGTGAATGTCGGGCGGCCCCGCCGGATTTCCTTTCAGTCACGAAGTGAGAGAAGTTTGACCATTGACGACTAGCAGTGACCGCCAGAAAGAAGTCAGTCGGCTTCCCGAGGAGAATCGGACCTCAAGCGTTTTTCTTATGACGCGCAATGAGTTCACGAATCTCCGGAACGAGCTCTTTCGGGACGTTCATGACGGTCATGGCAGACGAGTCGAACGCTGCTTCGTCTTCGGCCACAGCTTCTTCTTCCGACTGCGACTCGTAGTGCTTGAGCGCTCGCCGGACGCGTTCTTCGTCCCACCCTGGGGGAAATTTGCTGTGCTTGGTCATGTCTGCTTACGGCGCCTGCGCCGTCTATATGCAAGTAGCGGTTTGCCGCGAAGATCGTAGGCCGTGATCTCGAACACGCTGCCTGGTTCGGGAACCTTCCCGGCCTGGATAATCTTCGGCAGGCCGTTCAAGCACTTCCTCCGGCTCACGGACATCGTGCCCGTAAATGTGCGGAACGCTGGTTTGCGGATCAATGTAGTAGCGAGCGTTCACGGAGCGGAGTCCCTTGATCGGCGGGCACCTCCGCGTAAATAGAGGCTCTCGTGAGTGACGTCACCCCGCGCGTCAGCGCGGAATGTTCCCCTTCGCCGGCGCCACCTTCGGCGTCATGGTCGCAAGGTCCCAGTCCTTTTCGTTGAAGGCCTGACGTGTTTCCTGCTGGACCGGATAGCCGCCCACCTGGTCTTCGCTGTCGATGATCTCGCCGCGGCCTTCGATCGTGTCGGCCACGATGCGCGCATCGATTTTGTCGCGGTCCCAGGGACGGGCGCCGGCTTCCTTGATCACGGCATCCTGCACATCCGCGGCAGGTATCGGCTTCACACCGAACGGCAGCGTCGGCTTCGTCATCGGCAGGATCTGCGCTTTCGATGTCGTATAGCGTCCGGTCTTCGGCAGCGGATTGCCGGTCCAGTCGACTGCGATGTTGTCTTCTTCGTAGAGCTCGATATCGCCGGAGCCGCCAAGCATGAACAGCGGCAAACCCGCATGGGTCGACGGTCCGCCGCGCAGGACATTGCCGATGAGCGTGAGGTGACCATTCTGGTACTCGCGGCCGAACCATTCCTCGGGGATCAGGTTGTAGTGAACCGCGCGCTGGCCGGGGTTGTAGATGAGATTGTTGATCACCATGCCGCGCACGCCGCCCTTGAACAGCGGGTTACGCTCGTAGTTGTGCGCATAGAGATTGCCGACGATCAGGATGTTGTTGACGTTGTCGTGAATCAACGAGCCCTTTGAGTGCTCGCCCTTCGAATGCGTCGCGTGCGCGAGTCCCTCGGCGATGAGGTTGTTGCTGTAGGTGATGTCGTGCGACACGGCCTTGCGCCATTCATCCGGTGTGTTGCCAGTGAAGCGCGGACCGGATGCCGACAGATTCTCGTCGATGGCCCAGGTCAGCGAGCAGTGATCGACGATCACGTTGTACGCGTTGATGGTGGAGATCGTGTCCGGTTCCCAACCGCTGCGCTTCTCCGCGCCCGCCGCGCCGGTGCGAATGCGCAGGTGCTGAATGATCACGTCGTGCGTGGCGATGTCGATGCCAGTCTTGATGAGCGTGATGCCGGGAGAGGGCGCGGTCTGCCCGGCGATAGTG
Source organism: Povalibacter sp. (assembly GCF_036520495.1). Lineage (GTDB taxonomy): Bacteria > Pseudomonadota > Gammaproteobacteria > Steroidobacterales > Steroidobacteraceae > Steroidobacter. The sequence continues at coordinate 40,110 of NZ_DATDJO010000067.1, forward strand.
AGGAACGGTTCGGTGATCCGCAGCTCACGCTTGCCGAGATCGATCACGCCGCCGACTTCGAACACGATGATGCGAGGGCCTTTCGCATTGAGGGCTGCGACGAATGAACCGGCGCCCTCAGCGGCCAGCGTCGTGACCTTGATGATCTTGCCGCCGCGCCCGCCCTGGGTGTGCGCAGCCCAGCCGACCGCGCCGGGAAAGGCGACTTCGGGCTCCGCCGCGGTAGCGTTGGCGCCGCTGAAAACGGCACCCGCGGCGACAATCACGCAGAGTGCGCGAATCAGCCCGGCAGACGCCGCTCGATGGAAGCGGTGACCATTGATTCTCATGAAGATTCCCCTGCGGAGAGTATTGTTTTGAGGACGCGCGTTCATTGTAAATGACACCGGTTTCCTATATACAGCCCCACAAGATTAAAACTGTGTATTCGGGGGGAGCTGGTTTGAACGACAGCAATGCCGGTATCGCAGGGCATTTCACGAGCGCGCGCTTGCAAGGCGTGTCGATTCCTTCTTATCCGGGCACCGTCCCCGCCGATCTCGCCACCGCCTACCAGGTCCAGCAGCTCGCGATCGAGCGTTGGCCCGATCGCCTCGTCGGCTGGAAGGTGGCGCGCATCGGCCCCCAATCGCAATCGCAGTATCCCGAGCCGCGGCTCATCGGCCCGGTGTTCGCACGCAATGTACATGTCGTTGCACCGGGGCAGGTTGCCGAGTGCCCCGTCATTCCCGGCGGCTTTGCGGCGGTCGAAGCAGAGGTCGGCCTGTACGTTCGTGCGGATGCACCGCCCGGCAAGACGGATTGGACGCCTGCCGAAGCGGCGGAGCTGGTCGCTTCACTGTGCATCGGCGTTGAAGTAGCAAGCAGTCCACTCGCTACGTTGAACGATCACGGGCCCGGCGCAGTGATTTCCGATTTCGGTAACAACTGGGGCGTCGTGATCGGCGCGACTATCACCGACTGGCGCACCCGCACGACGGGGCTCGACGTCGAGACGTTCATCGATGGCAGGTCGGTGGGCAAGGGCACGATCGCGATCCCACAGACGCCGCTCGAAGCCTTCGCCTTCGCGCTCAACAAGGCCGCGCAACTCGGACGCCCCTTGCGCGCAGGCGCCTATCTCTCCACCGGCATGATCACCGGGGTGCATGACATTCGCGTTGGCGAGCACTCGCGTCTGGTATTCGGCGAATACGGTGAAATCCAGTGTCGTGCCGTCGCGGCGCAGCCGTACCTCGGAGCAGCGAAATGATCCGCAGCCCGCTCTCCCGGCGTGACGTCCTGTTCGGTGCCGCCGGCATGGGCCTTACGTTGGCAACCGGTGCTCACGCTGCCACGGACGGGTTTCTCACCGCGGCAGACGTTCATGTGAATGGCTATCCCACCGTGGAGGCCGTGCGCTGGATCGGCAAGCAACTCGAAGAGCGCACCGGTGGACGTCTGCGCATTCGCGTGTACTTCGCGGGGCAGCTGGGTCGTGAAGGCGACACGGTGGATCTGACACGGTTCGGCGCGCTCGACATCACCCGCGTCAACTTCGCCGCGCTGAATAATCCGTTTCCACTGACACAGCTGTTCGCATTGCCGTATGTCTTCGACTCGGTCGACCACATGCGTCGCGTGGTCGATGGCGAAGGCGGCCGACTGGTCCTCGAGGGATTCGAGCAACGCAACCTGATCGGGCTTGCGATCTATGACGCGGGCTCGCGCTCGTTCTACAACGTGCGTCGTGCGATTCACGAACCGCAAGACCTGCAAGGGCTGAAGTTCCGGGTGCCGCCCTCGGACATTTTTCTCGAGATGGCTGCCGCGCTAGGCGCTGAACCGACGCCGCTGCCGTTCGGCGAGGTGTACTCGGCGCTGCAGACCCATCTCATCGATGGCGCCGAGAACAACTGGCGCAGCTTCCAGAGCAGCCGCCATTTCGAAGTCGCACGTTATCTGTCGCGCACCGAGCATTCGTATTCGCCAGAAGCATTGCTGATGTCGCGGCGAACCTTTGATGCACTGTCGAGCGACGATCGCGAGCTGGTGGCGGCAACGGCCCGCGAGTCCGTGCCCTACATGCGCAGCCTGTGGGACCGGATGGAAGAAGAGGCGCGGCAGATCGTGTTGGCGTCGGGCGTGCACTTCAATGAAGTCGATCGCGATGCCTTCCACAAGGCGGCGGCGCCCGTGCTCGAACAGTACGTGGCGAGAACGGATCTGCGACAGATCTACGAACTGGTACGCGCTGCGGCCTGAGTGGTTTTTCGGCGGGGGATTCATGACCGGCAAGAATTCAACCTTGAGCGCGGCACTCGACCCGATCGCGTCGGCCACGATCGCCATTGCTGGCATTTCCATCATCGGCATGGCCATCGTCGAAGGCTGGCAGGTGTTTGCGCGCTACGTGCTGAACTCCGCGCCGAGCTGGACGGAGCCGGTCGCGTTGTTCTTCATGGCGACCACCATGATGTTCGGTGCGGCCGCTGGCGTACGCTCCAGCCGTCATTTCGGCTTCTTCATCCTGATCGAATCCGCCAAGCCGCCGTTGCGGCGCGCGCTGCGGGTCTTCGCGAACCTGATCGCCGCCGGCACCGGACTCATGCTCGCTCTCTGGGGCGGCGAGATGATGATCGATGCCTGGGACTACCGGATGGCCGGCGCGCCGCTACCGCAGGGCTTTTCGTTCATGCCCCTGTGTTTCGGCGGGACGCTGATCACGCTGTTCGCCATTGAACGGATCATCGTGCCGCTGCCCGAACAGCTGCCGCCGCGCGAGTAATCGCGCCTCCAAACAGAAGAGTCGGAACAAGAATCCATGGCCGTCACGATCCTGTTTCTGGTGTTCGCGGTGTTGCTGGTCCTGGGCGTGCCGGTCGGCTTTGCGCTGATCGCATCGTCGCTGGCGACGGTGTTGTACCTGGACCTACCCGCGATCGTCGTCGTGCAGCAGACCGCTGCCGGCGCCGGCACGATCTCGCTGATCGCGATCCCGCTCTTTATTTTTGCCGGCGAACTGATGATGCGCGGCGGGATATCGGAGCGACTCATTTCCTTCGCCAGCTCACTGGTCGGTCACCAGCGCGGCGGTCTCGGGCAGGTGAACGTGCTCGCGTCGCTGTTTTTCGGTGGCGTTTCCGGATCCGCGATTGCCGATGTTTCCGCAATCGGCGGCGCAATGATTCCGCAGATGGTGAAGCGTGGTTTCGATCGCGACTTCGCCGTGAACGTGTCGGTCACTGCAGCGCTCGTGGCCTTGCTCGTACCGCCGTCGCACAACCTGATTCTGTTCTCCGCATCCGCCGGCGGGTCGATCTCGATTGCTGACCTGTTTGCTGCCGGCGTGATTCCTGCGCTTCTGATGACGGCGGTGCTGATGTTCACCGGCTGGGCGATTGCGCGGCGCCGAGGGTATGCGACCGAAGCGTTTCCAGGATTTCGCGAAGTGCTGCTGCGGTTCATCTCGGCACTGCCGGGATTGCTGCTGGTCGCGATGATTTTCTTCGGTATCCGCGCCGGCATCTTCACCGCGGTCGAGAGCGCGTCCATCGCGGTGGCGTACGCGTTGCTCGTGACCGGTCTGCTCTATCGTCGACTGACGTGGCGACATTTCGTCGAGACCTGCACGGGCGCCGTGCGCACGACGGGATTGATCCTGTTCGTCATCGGGGCGGCCGCATCCTTCGGCTGGCTACTCGCGTACCTGCAGGTGCCGACGGCCGCTGTTGAGGCGCTGACTGCGATCTCGGACAACAAGTACGTGATCCTGTTTCTGATCATGATCACGCTGCTGATCCTGGGCACGTTCATGGATCTGGCGCCGCTGATCATCATCTGCACGCCGATCTTCCTGCCGGTGGCCAAAGCGTTCGGTGTCGACCCCGTGCACTTCGGCGTGATCCTGATTCTCAACGCCGGCATCGGCCTCATCACACCACCCGTCGGCTCGGTGTTGTTCGTCGGCACGGCGATCGGCGGAATCAGCGTGACCCAGGCCCTGCGATCCATCTGGCCGTTCTATCTCGCGTCCTTCGTCGTGCTGGTGCTGGTGATCTACATTCCGTCGCTGTCGCTGTGGCTGCCGTCGGTTCTGAAGCACTGAACGAGACAATAGAGCCGCAAAAGACCGCAAAAAAGAAGAAAACTCCTGGATCGATTAGAAAATGTCCGTTCTTTTATGCGGTCTTTTGCGGCTTCCCGGTTCTATAGCGTCACGCCATCTTTCCAGATGGCGATCTCACGTTCTTCGTTGAGTTCGTTCTTCGCTGGTTGACCCGAAGCGGTGGCGAGGATGAGTTGCAGGAACTCATTAGTCACGTGTTCGACGTCCTCGCCCGTGAGCACGCGGCCTGCATCGAAGTCGATCCAGTGTGGTTTGTTCTGTGCGAGAGCGGAGTTGGAGCTGATCTTGAGCGTCGGCGCCGGAAACCCCAGCGGTGTGCCACGACCTGTGGTGAACAGCACGATCGTCGCGCCTGCCGCGACCAGCGCCGTCGATGAAATACCGTCGTTGCCAGGCGCTTCGAGCAGCGTGAGGCCAGGCTGATTCGTGCGTTCGGCATAACGGATCACCTGGGTCACGGTCGCATGACCGCCCTTCTGCACGGCGCCGAGTGATTTTTCTTCCAGCGTCGTGATGCCGCCGGCGATATTGCCGGGCGATGGATTCTCGTGGACCGCTTGGTTGTTGCGCAGGAAGTAGTCCTTGAAGTCGTTGACGACGCTGACGATGCCGTCGAACACCTCGCGGCTGGCCGCCCGTTCCATGAGCAACTGCTCGGCGCCGAATACTTCGGGAATTTCCGTGAGAATGGCGGCGCCGCCGGCCGCCGTGACGCGATCGGCGATGCGGCCGACCAGCGGATTTGCCGTGATGCCGCTGAAGCCGTCGGAGCCGCCGCACTTCAGGCCGATCGACAGATCGCTCATCGGGCACGCCTCGCGCTGCGCGCGTTCGGCAATCGCGACCAGTTCTTCGAGGGCGCGCAGGCCGGCTTCGGTCTCATCGCCGCTGGCCTGGGCGGCAAAGGAGCGGATGTGCTCGCGTTCCTGCGGCGGAATGCCTGCGAGCAACTTGTCGAGCTGATTCGATTCGCAGCCGAGTCCGACGATCAGCACGCCGCCGGCGTTGGGGTGGCAGGCCAGCGCCGCGATCAACCTGCGGGTGCGATCGAGGTCGCCGCCGAGCTGCGAGCAGCCGAACTGATGCGCAAACGCATGAATGCCGTCGACGCGGCCGGCGAACCGTTGCGCGCCGAGACGCGCGATGCGCTCTGCCGTTCGGCCGACGCAGCCGACGGTGCAGAGAATCCAGACTTCATTGCGCGTGCCGACCCGGCCGTTGCTGCGCCGATAACCCATGAACGACGCAGCGGATCGCGGCGGCGACTGCGGGGGTGTCGCCGGTTCGTAGCGATACTCGTCCAGGCCGGAGAGTCCGGTCGAGACGTTGTGGGTGTGTACGTGGGCGCCGATGGCGATGTCATGGCGCGCGCGTCCGATCGGCCATCCGTATTTACGGACTGGCTGCGATGCGCCGATGGCCCGAACGGCAAACTTGTGTCCGCGTGCGATCGGCTCCAGCAGGGTAATCCCGGCGCCTGCCACGGACACGTGCTCGCCTGCGGCGAGATCGCGCAGGGCGATGGCGACATCGTCGCGGAAGGTGATGCGCAAGGCGCTGGGGGGAGTGCTGTTCATGCGGCAGACGACTGGAAGTCCGCGGATCGATAGGGCATCTTAGCTCCGGGGGAAACCGGTGTCATGATGTCGCCCCGTCGCGCTGCGATTCGCGCGCGCCTGTTAGGCTTTCATGTGCGGCATTTTCCTGCCGAGCGCTCCATCATCGACAAGGTAGACATGGTCAAGAAGACCGCCAGAAAGACCGCCAGAAAGGCCGCCCGCAAAGCCGCGCCGACGATCGCAACGCCGCCACCGCCGCGTATCGAAGACCCGACGCGCAAGCACACGATCAACGACATCGCGCGGCTGGCCAACGTTTCCAAGAAGACCGTATCGCGCGTCATCAATGAATCGCCGTTCGTGCGCGAGGACACGCGTACCCGCATCGCAGAGATCATGGAACGTGTTGGCTACACGCCCGATCCGCAGGCGCGCGGCCTGGCGTTCCGTCGCTCATTCCTGATCGGCCTCGTGTATGACAATCCCAATGCGCCCTATGTGATCAACATCCAGGAAGGTGCACTCGGTGCGCTGCGCAAGCAGGGCTATGAACTCGTGGTGCATCCCTGCGATCGCACCAGCGACAAGTTCCTTCCCGAGATCCGCGAACTCATCAGCCGGCAGAAGCTGGATGGCGTCATCATGTTGCCGCCCGTCTCTGAGAACGCCGCGCTCGCCGAGATGCTGCAAAAGCTCGGATGTCCGTACGTGCGGGTCCTGTCCGCGCCGCTGGACGAGCCGCAGAACCTGGTGTTGTCGATGGACCGGCAGTCAGCGGCGGAAGTGGCAGAGCATCTGTGGAAGCTGGGTCACAAACGCATTTCGATGATCATCGGCCCGCAGACCTATCGGTCGGCGATCGAACGTCTCGCGGGATTTTCGGATGCACTCGCAGAACGCGGCCTGACGATGCCGCCGGAATTCGTCGTCGAGGGCCTGTACACCTTCGAGTCTGGCGCGGCTTGCGCCGAATTGTTGCTGTCGCGATCGCCACGTCCCACCGCGATCTTTGCCGGCAACGATGAAACCGCCGCAGGCGTCTATCGCACCGCGTATCTGCGCGGCCTCAAGATCCCCGATGACCTGACCGTGATTGGTTTCGACGACAGTCCGCTGGCATCGCGCCTGTGTCCTTCGCTGACAACGATGCGCCAGCCCATTCGCGACATGGGCAAATTGGCGGCCGAACGGGTGATGGCGAAGATCGCCGGCACTCAGGGCCCGCCGCCCACGTCCAGCACGTTCTTTCCGCACCTCATCGTGCGCGAGTCCTCGGGAAGGCCGAGGGATTGAGGCGGAGGCTCTAGGCTCTAGGCTCTAGGCTCTAGGCTCTAGAAGGAGAGGCTCGCCTGACTGCATCATCGGTTGTACCTGGCGCCTAGGACCTGGCGCCTAGGGCCTTAGGGTTCCATCCTCTTTCCTCACTCTATGACACCGGTTACCATGACTCCCTAACGATGGGGGACAGGCGGGTTTTCGACCCGCAATGCAACATTGATGGCCCGACCACTCCAGCTCCACGAGGACCGGTTATTCCCGGCGGATGCCGCGACTCGCGCCATCGCCCGGCGCTTGTACGCTCTGGTGCAGGACCTGCCGATTCTCAGTCCCCACGGCCACACCGATCCGCAATGGTTTTCCCGCAATGAGGCGTTTTCCAACGCGACCGAGTTGCTGCTGGCCCCCGACCATTACCTGTACCGGATGCTCTACAGCCAGGGGATCTCACTGGCTGATCTTGGCGTGCCGAGCCGCGAGGGCCCGTCGACGGCCGATCCGCGCGAGGCATGGCGATTGTTCGCGAACAACCAGCATCTGTTCCGCGGGACGCCGTCGGCGCTGTGGCTCGACTATGTGTTCGCCAAGGTGTTCGGCTTCGAAGAGCGGCTCGACGCATCGACGGCCGACCGCTATTTCGACGTCATCGGCGAGCAGCTCGCGACGCCGCCGTTCCGGCCGCGTGCGTTGTTCGAGCGCTTCAACATCGAAGTCATCGCGACGACCGAGTCGCCTGTCGACACACTGGATCATCATCACGACATTGCGCGCAGCGGCTGGCGCGGACGGGTGATCACTGCGTATCGGCCGGATGCAGTGATCGATCCGGAACACGAAGCGTTTGGCGGCGCGCTCGATCGCTTCAGTGAAATCACGGGCGAAGACACCTATTCGTGGCGCGGCTACCTCCAGGCGCATCGCAAACGGCGTGCGGATTTCGCGGCCGCCGGCGCGACATCGACGGACCACGGGCATATCAGTGCGGCGACTGCCGACCTGTCGTCGTTCGAGGCTGAGCGGCTCTTCGCCCGAGTGACGACCGGGAATTTCAGCGCCGCGGATGCCGAACTCTTCCGTGCCGCCATGCTCGTCGAAATGGCGCGCATCAGTCTCGACGACGGGCTGGTCATGCAGATTCATCCAGGCGCGTTCCGCAATCACAATCGCTGGGTGTTCGATCACTACGGTCGTGACAAGGGTGCGGACGTGCCGCATCCCACGGAGTACGTGCGCGCACTGAAGCCGCTGCTCGATCGCTATGGCAACGAGCCGAAGCTCACGGTGATCCTGTTCACGCTCGATGAAACCGCTTACAGCCGCGAACTGGCGCCGCTGGCCGGGCATTACCCGGTGCTGAAACTCGGCCCGGCCTGGTGGTTCCACGACAGTCCCGAAGGCATGTTGCGCTTTCGCGAGTACACCACCGAAACCGCGGGCTTCTACAACACCGTCGGGTTCAACGACGACACGCGTGCCTTCCTGTCCATTCCCGCGCGCCACGATCTCGCGCGGCGCATGGACTGCGTCTGGCTCTCGCGTCTCGTCGCGGAGCATCGCATCGATGAAGACGACGCGGCACAGGTCGTCGTCGATCTCGCTTACCGCCTGCCGAAGCGGGCCTATCGGCTCTGAATTCACCCCGCGAGGGATTCACCAGTGTTCAAGAAGACCTATCACGCGACGCATCCCGACATGATGGCGGGCGCCAGCAACCAGCAACTGCGCGACCGTTATCTCGTCGACGGTCTGTTCGGCACCGATGCCGTCACGCTCAACTACACGCACTACGAGCGTTTCGTCATCGGCGGCGCGTCGGCGTCGACCAGGGCGGTCCGCCTGCCCGATCAGACCGAGCCGGCCTCGGCCGCGGGCAAACCGTTTCTCGAGCGCCGCGAACTCGGCGTGATCAATATCGGCAAGGCGCCGGGCAGGGTCACCGTCGACGGCACGGCGTACGCGCTCGGACCCAAGGACGGCCTGTATATCCCGATGGGTACGAAGGACGTCGTGTTCGAATCCGGCGCGTCCGGACAGACCGCGAAGTTCTACCTCGTTTCCACCCCCGCGCATGCGCGCTTCGAAACGCAGCAGATCTCGATCGACAAGGCGGTGCCGCTCGAGCGCGGCAGCCTCGAAACGTCCAACGAACGCACGATCTACCAGTACATCGTCCCCGCGACGTGCAAGTCGTCGCAGCTGCTGCTGGGACTGACCGTCCTGAAGTCGGGCAGCGTGTGGAACACCATGCCGCCGCACCTGCACGACCGTCGCTCCGAGGTCTATTTCTACTTCGATCTGGAAGGGCAGGGCGACCAGTGCGTCATGCACTTCATGGGACAGCCGGAGGACACGCGCAGCATCGTCATCCGCAATGAAGAAGCCGTGATGTCGCCGCCGTGGTCGATTCACATGGGCGCCGGCACCAAGAACTACGCGTTCATCTGGGCGATGGGTGGCGAGAACCTCGACTACACGGACATGAACGTCCTCGACATCTGTCAGCTCAAGTGATGCCAATGACCCAATCCAATCCATTTTCGCTGGCGGGCAAGGTCGCACTGGTCACCGGTGCGAACACAGGGCTCGGCCAGGGTATCGCCATTGCAATGGCGCAGGCCGGCGCCGACATCGTCGCCGTCGGCCGGTCGAGTGCGAACGACACGGAGCGCGAAGTCGCGGCGCTGGGACGCAAGCTGCACTCCGTCTACGCCGACCTGGAGCGCAGTCACGAAGCGGAGCGCATCGTGGCCCAGGCCATCGACGCGGCGGGTCGCGTCGACATTCTGGTGAACAACGCCGGTCTGATCCGGCGGGCCGATGCGCTGGTGTTCACGGAGTCGGATTGGGACGCCGCCCTCGATGTGAATCTCAAAACGCCGTTCTTTCTCGCGCAGGCGGTTGCCCAGCAGCTGGTGAAGGTCGGGCGTCCCGGCAAGGTCATCAACATCGCCTCGATGCTGTCGTTCCAGGGCGGCATCCGCACTGCGTCGTACACTGCCAGCAAGAGCGGACTGGCGGGCATCACCAAGTTGCTGGCGAATGAGTGGGCGTCGAAGGGCATCAATGTGAACGCCATCGCGCCCGGCTACTTTGAAACCAACAACACCAGCGCCCTGCGCTCGGATGAGCAGCGGAGCAAGGACATCCTGGCCCGCATTCCGGCGGCGCGCTGGGGCAGCCCGGCCGATCTGGGCGGCGCCGCCGTGTTTCTGGCCTCGGCGGCGTCCGATTACATCCACGGCACGATCCTGCCGGTCGACGGCGGCTGGCTCGCACGATAGGAACCCGCAGACCGACCGTGAGGACGGTCTCCTTTTCACGCAGCGGATGGCAGCTGTTCGCGTTCCGCCAATCCCGCAATTCGCTGCCTACCGGGGCCAGTCCACAGTTTTTTTCGTGGATTCCGGCCATGCTCGGCCCCTTATGTGGCCCCAGCAGAATATGTCATTCATCCAGTCTCGCAATGCCGCGGGTGAGGTCAGCGCGTGACTGTGGCCGCCGCGCTGTGGGGCTACACGGCCCTGCTCGATGCCTTGCCGCACCCCGCTCTGCTGGTGGGCGAGGCAGGCGGCCAACGACAGATATTCCGCGCGAATCCCGCGTTCGTCACGCTGACCGGTCACGACGAGGCGACTTGCCGCGGACTCAGTCCCCTGTTCGTGATCGACGCGACCAGCGATGCACTCGTCGTTCAGGGATTGCGTGAAGCCATCGCCGGTGCAAAAGCACATGCCTGCGAACTGGCTATCAACGTGCGCGACGGCCAGTCGCTGCCCGCACGCGTGATGGTGCAACCCTTCAGTGCCGACGGCACGACGACCCACCTGTTGGTCGGCATCGAAGATCTTTCGCTGTACATTCGCCTGCGCGAGTCGCTGCGCACGAGCGAATCGCGCCTTCAGGTGGCGATGGAGGGCAGTGCGCTGGCAATGTGGGAATGGAACGTCGAGCGCGACGAGGTCTATTACAACGATCAGTGGCGCCAGGCGCTGGACATCGATCCGGCGGATCTGCTGAACCGCAAGGAACTGCCTGAGCGGCTGATGTTGCCAGCCGATCGGCCCGACGTGCTGGAGCGTTTCGAGCAGCATTTCCGGGGTGTCACCGCAAGCTTCCAGAGCGAATACGCACTGATGCTACCCTCGGGCAAGAGCAAGTGGTTCGCCGCGCGTGCCGACGTCGTGCGGCGTGACGCCAGGGGCGGAGCGTTGCGCATGATCGGCGTCCTCCAGGACATTTCGCATCGGCGTCTCGAGGCCGATCGATCGGTGGAGGTTCACGAGCGCTGGGAGCGCGCCGTGCGCGGCACGTCCGATGGTCTCTACGACTGGAACCTGCTCACCGGTCACGTCTGGTACGCCGAGCGCTTCCGCGAAATCGTGGGCTACTCAGAGAGTGATTTTCCAGACACGTTCAATGCATTCCAGCACGTCCTGCATCCTGACGACCGCGTTCTGGTGCTGCACAAGATCCGCCGGCATCTCGAAAACCAGGTGCCGCTGGATCTGCGCTGCCGTGTCATTACGCACGGTGGCGCGCTGATCTGGTGCCGCCTGCGCGGCCAGGCGGTACGCGATGCCGCCAATCGGCCGCTGCGCCTGTCCGGATCCATCAGTGATGTCAGTCCGCAGGTCGAGGCCGAGACGGCGCTCGGCCGGAGTCAGAATTTCTACGGCACGGTGCTCGATTCGTTGCCGCTGTACGTGGCTTACCTCGATCGCAACGAGCAGGTCATGTATGCGAACCGCCCGTTCCAGCAATTCTTCAACAAGGGACTGGCACCGACAAGCGGCCAACCTGTGCGTGAGGTGATCGGCGAGCGGCGCTACGCAGCCGTCGGCGCCCAGTTTCGCGCGGCGCTGCAGGGACAGACGGTCGAGTCGCACGGTCAATTGCGCGGGCCGACCGGGCAGTTCGTCGACATGGAGAGCGTCTTTCTGCCGCATGTCGACGAAGGCGGCGAGATCCTCGGCTGCTTCGTCGCGGCGCGCGACGTCACGGAGCGCAAGCAGCTCGAGGCGGAGTTGCGTCAGAGCCAGAAGATGGAGGTCGTCGGCCGGCTCACGGGCGGCATCGCGCACGACTTCAACAATCTGCTTGCCGTCATCATCGGCAACATGCAGTTGCTGACGCGCGGTCTGCACGATCAGCCGCGCCTGCAGCGCCAGGCCGAGACATCCATGAAGGCCGCGATGCGCGGGGCAGATCTGACGCGTCGACTGCTTGCATTCGCCCGTCAGCAGGTGCTGGAGCCGCGCGTCGTCGAGCTCCGATCGCTGATTGGCGGCATGTATGAGTTGCTGCGTCGTTCCATGACGGGCGATATCGACGTGCGCCTGGTGTCGGCCTCCGACGTGTGGCCGGTGAAAATCGACCCGGGTCAGCTCGAAAATGCCGTGCTGAACCTCGCCATCAATGCGCGCGACGCCATGCCCGGCGGTGGCGCCATCATCATCCGCACGCGCAACGAATCCGTCGCGGCCGCGGTGGCGGAATCTGCCGGCACACAGAGCATGCCGCCGGGTGACTATGCCGTTCTGGAAGTGATCGATACGGGCCAGGGCATGTCGCAGGAGACTCTCAAACGCGCGTTCGAACCGTTCTTCACGACCAAGGATATCGGCAAGGGCAGTGGCCTGGGGCTGCCGATGGTCTACGGGTTCGTGCGGCAATCGGGCGGCCATGTTCACATCGACAGCGCGGAGGGCAAGGGCACCAAGGTGCAACTGTTCCTGCCGCGTGCGCTCGATCAGACGATCGACGCGGCGCCCCGCGATGGTGGATCGTCCGCAGAAGTGCCGTCCGGGTGGGAGACAATCCTGGTTGTCGAAGACAACCCTGAAGTCCGGGCGACGGCGGTCGATATCCTTAGTAGCCTCGGGTACCGTGTCCTGGAAGCCGCCAACGGCTATCAGGCGCTGGACAAGTTCATGCAACACACCGACATCGCACTGGTATTTTCCGATGTCATGCTGCCCGGTGGGCTGACAGGGGCGCAGCTGGTGGAGAAATTGCGTGCACGACGCCCCGGTTTGAAGGTCCTCATGACGTCGGCCTTCAGTGAGAGTTCGATTCTGAGTCGGCAGATGCTGGATGGAACCCTGCAGTTGCTGACCAAGCCGTATCGCGTCGAGGACCTCGCGCGTCACGTGCGCGCAATACTCGATGAAGCACAGGAGATAGATAGTGTCCCGGCATGAGTGCAATCTGTTGCTGGCAGTCGATGACGAGGTGGATTTTCTCGACCTGATCGTGCAGGTCGGCGCCGGTGTCGGTTGCGATGTGATCACGGCGAGCAGCGAAGCCGCCTTTCGTGAACAGCTGAGTACCCGTCAACCCGCGCTGATCCTGCTCGACCTGCAGATGCCCGGCATGGATGGCGTGGAGGCCCTGCGCTACCTCGGTCGGGTTGGCACCACTGCCGGCATCCTGCTCGCGAGCGGCATGGACCAGCGTGTGCTGATGAGTGCGCGTCAGCTCGGTGATCAGCTCGGCCTGAAAATGCTCGGCACGTTGCAGAAGCCGGCCATGCTCGAGGAGATCGAGTCGCTGCTGGTGCGTCATCTCGAGCCCGCTCAGCGCCTGACGGTGGAAGACCTGCAGCGGGCGATCGAAGAACACGAACTCGTCGTGCACTACCAGCCCAAGGTCGTGCGCAGCAACAACGACTGGCAGGTCCGCAGTGCTGAAGCGCTGGTGCGCTGGCGTCATCCGACGCTGGGACTGTTGCCGCCCGGCGAGTTTCTGCCGCTGGCAGAGCGATCGGGACTGATCGTTGGTGTAACCGATTTCGTGCTCACCGATGCGATTCGTCAGATTGGCCATTGGCGGACCCGCGGCCTGGAACTTGGCGCCGCCGTGAATCTGTCGCCACGCCTCGTGCAGGATCTCGAATTCCCCGATCGCCTCGGCGTGCTGTTGCGCGAGTTCGATGCGACGGCCGAGCAGCTCACGCTCGAAGTCACGGAAGCAGCATCGCTGGACGATCCGGACCTGGTGATGGACATCTTCACGCGCCTGCGCGTGCGCGGTGTCGGCCTGTCGCTCGACGACTTCGGCATCGGCACGTCGTCCCTGACGCAGCTCTACAAGATGCCATTCAGCGAAGTGAAGATCGATCGCCTGCTCATCTCGGAAATCCCCACGGGTCGTGCGGCAGCAACGGTCGTGCGCGCGATCATCGATCTCGCCCACAACCTGTCGCTGAGCGTCTGCGCCGAAGGCGTCGAAACCTCACCCGTGTTCGAAATGCTCGATCAGGCCGGCTGCGACGCGTTGCAGGGCGACTTCATTGCGCCCCCCATGCCGGCGAGCGAGATGGAATCGTTCGTCAATGTGTGGAATGGAGCGGATCACACGCTGGTGCCGGTCGTAAGGAAGTGAAACGGCGGCGGACGAAGGCCGCCCTCATTTCATCTCAGATCGCCCTTCGCAGCTTGTCCTTCGCCGGCCGCAACAAGTGCAGCGGCGCCGACAACACGACCCTGGTTCCCTGTCCCGGTTCTTCGAAACTCACCGTGCCGCCCAGCATGCGTGCGCGGTATTCCATGATCTTGAGGCCCATGCCCGGGCGGCCATGCGCGAGACCGGCGGTCAGACCGATGCCGTTGTCGGTGATGGAGAGCTGCAATTTGCGGCCGGTGCTGCGCAGATCGATTGCGATCGTGGTGGCACGCGCATAACGCGCCGCATTCGTGGTGGCTTCCTGGGCGATGCGATACAGATGCGTCGCGGCGCCTTCTTCCAGGTCGGGCAGTTTCACGGCGCTGTTGGTGAAGGTGCACTCGAGGCTGTACATGTCGGTGCAGCGTGCAGTGAGATGTTTCAACGCCTCGGGCAGGCCGCCGCGCTCGAGATTCACCGGTGCCAGTCCGCGTGCCAGCGAGCGTGTGCTCTGGATCGCCTGAGCCAGCAGGTTGCTGATCTTCACGATCTGCGAGGAATATTGCTGGGCTTCGCGGGCCAGCTGCATTTCCAGCCCCTTCAGCAACAGCGACAGTCCCGTGAGTTCCTGGCCCAGGCCGTCGTGCAGGTCGCTGCCGAGGCGGCGCTGCTCGCGATTGGAGATTTCCAGGATCTCCTGTTCCAGGGCTTTCTGATTGGTGATCTCGCGCACCGTGCATACCAGGCCGACGACGCTGCTGTGATCGCGCAGCGGCACGTGCGTGAACGTAAACCAGCGCACGGAGCCGTCGGGCGTGATCCACGCGCGCTCCTGGTCGGTCATCGCGCGCCCCGTGCGAAAAATGGTTTCCGCCTGGGTCTCCATTTCGACGATGGTTTCTTCCGGCCAGACCTCTGACAGCCGGTGGCCGATGACCGCTTCGCGCTTCTTGCGCAAGGTATCGAGCAGCGCGCGGTTCACGACAGTGAGGCGGCTTTGCGTATCCACCGCGTAGACGATTTCCGGCAGACTGTCGATCAATGTGCCGAGCAGCAGTCGCTGATCTTCGAGGGCCGCTTCGGCCTGGCGCCTTTCGCGACGTTCGCGTGCTTCAGTGAGCGCGCGCGTCACAACCGCAGGCAGTCGCTGCAGGCGATCCTTCAGCACGTAATCGGTGGCGCCGCTTTTCAGGGCCTCGATGGCGCGTTCTTCACCGAGCGATCCCGAGACGAAGATGAACGGCACATCGGGCCGCCACTCCAGCACCAGCTTGAGCGCGGCGAGGCCGTCGAAACCGGGTAGCGTGTAGTCCGCCAGCACCAGGTCAGGCGTTTTCGTGTCGTCGCGCAGCGCATCGAGGAACGATTGCCGCGAGGCGACATGGGTCCATTCGACGTGCACGCCATTGCGTTCGAGTTCGAGCTGAATCAGTTCAGCATCGTTTACGTTGTCTTCGAGCAGAACGAAGCGCAGTACGGCTGGGGGTTCCTTTTTCATGCGCTGCGCTGTGTTCCTCAAATCTGCACGGGTCGCATACCCGCTGATCGGTAAAGCTAGCACTCCCGGTACGTTGTGGAAAATGGGGATTGCTACCGGCTGGCGCTGCACCTATGCGAGAGCGTACAAAATAGGGTTGGAGACGCGCGCCCGGTGCAGGGTTGCGGGTTGCACACCAGGCAACTCAGACAGACAAGGCAGGACCAGATGACGGATCAGACACGTATAGCCATCGTCGATGACCATCCCTTCGTGCGCGAGGGATTGAAGCAATTGCTGGCCGGCCAGCCGGAATTCGAGCTGATTTCCGAGGCGTCTTCCGCCAGCGAAGCGCGCAGCTGCATCGCTGGACGAACACCGGATGTGGCCGTGGTCGACCTCGCATTGGGTGCGGACGATGGTGTCGAGCTGGTCAAGTGGATCCGCGAGAATCATCCCGACGTGCGCGTGCTGGTGCTGTCCATGCAGGAGGAAGCGCTCTATGCCGAGCGGTTGCTGCGCCTCGGCGTCAGTGGTTATGTGATGAAGAATGTCGCCGGCACCGATTTTCTGGGGGCGTTGCGCAAGGTGGCTCGCGGCCAGCGACACCTGAGCGCCTCGATGGGCGAGCGCCTGCTGAGCCAAGTGGCACGCGGTCGCATGCCTGGCGCAGAGGAGGATCCGGTATCGGCTCTCACCGAGCGCGAGCTGGAGGTGTTCAAGCTGATCGGCGCTGGCATCAGCACGCGCGAGATCTCCCAGCAGCTCACCCTCTCCATGAAAACGGTCGACGCCCATCGCCGCCACATGCGGGAGAAGCTCAATCTGCGCTCCACCAGCGAGCTGATCCGCTACGCCACGCAGTGGGTATCCAATCACAACCAATAATTAACGCTGAAGTGGCGAAACGCCAGGAAAGGCATCCTCGCTGATATTGGGAATCGTTAGCTTTCTTAATCGACGAGAAACGATGGGACTGGCCTCGTTTCGCTCCAAAAGCGCTCGCGCCGCCCCAGACATTAGGGGATTGGCTGATGGCCCCTAGTGCCCGGCTACAACACCATCTCACCCCTTGAAATGCGGTCCGCGTAACCCCTAAGGGTCGCGAGGGGCGTCGGTTGATTGTCGGGAGCTGCGCGTTGCAGCAAGGCTCGCCAGGTTGTTGCATGGCAGACGAGACAAAGTGACCCCGAGCCCCCAAGCGCTGACGGCTGAAGATTCCGCCGAGGCCGTGCGCCAATTTCGAGATGCCGCCCAGACCTTGCGGCAGGTACTCAATCCACTCTCGGCGCTGGTCGTCGTGCTGGACCGCGAGCTGCGAACTCATTTCGCGAGCCGCGGCGCTGACGGTCGCACGGCGCTGCAACTGGAAGGGCTGCACGTCTCGGAGTACCTGCGACCGCACATTCGGGACAAGACGTTGAGCGTCATGCATCAGTGTCTCGCGACCGGCCAGGACGATGCGTTCTGCGGGGAGGTCGTGATCGATGACGAGCTGCGCTATTACGACGTGCGCATCAGCGCCCTGCGCAATGGGCAGGCCATCGTCGGACTGACGCTGAACGCGACTGAGCGAACCGCGCAGGTCATGGCGGAGCGGGCCGTTGCCACGCAGGCGCGGATGATCGAGTCGATGCTGGAAGGTGTCGCCGTGCTCGACGACAAGGGTGTCGTGGGTCTGACCAATCCGGCGTTCGACGCCATGTTCGGCTACGGTCGCGGCGAGTTGCTCGGTCGCGAAATGAATGCGCTTGCCGGCTGGCCGGTGGGCCAGCGTGAACGCTGGCAGATGCTGTCGCTGGCAGGCACGGGCTCCATGGCGGTGGAATTCGATGCCCGTCGCCGCGATGGCCGGCATTTTTCAGCGGCCGGTGTGCTGTCGGGTTTCGAGATTGCCGGTCGCAATCACAGCCTGCTGGTCGTGCAGGACGTGAGCGAGCGCAAGTTGCTGGAGCGCGCCATGCTGGAGGCGGTGAATCGGGAGCAGTACCGCATCGGCAACGATCTGCACGATGGTCTGGGTCAGGAATTGACGGGTATCGCGCTGATGTTGCGCGGCCTCGCGGGCCGGCTGGCGACGGAGTACCGGCCGTTGCACCCGGAGATCGAAGGCATCACGCGCCTGGTGAACAACGCCATCGAGAGCACGCGGGCGCTGGCCCGAGGCCTCTCACCGGTCAACCTGGAGCGTGGCGGCTTGCAGGACGCGCTGGAGGGACTCGCGATGCATGCGAGCGAACTTTATGGCGTGCCTGTCGTCTTTACTCAGCGTCTGGGCGGTAACAGGACGCTGAATGTGGAGCTCGCCAATCACCTGTACCGCATCGCCCAGGAAGCGGTGCGCAATGCGGTGCGCCATGGGCAGGCGCGGTCAATACGACTGCATCTGGCATTGGCGCGCGCTAAGGTAAAACTGTCGATTACCGACGACGGGATCGGCATGCCGGCGGACGCGATGGATGCCTCGGGAATGGGGCTGAAGATCATGTGCTATCGCGCGCGCATTCTCGGCGGCGATGTGAGCTTCGAGGCATCGGAGCCGAGCGGCACGCGGGTCGTATGCGAATGCCCGGTCGAAGTCGCCAGTGTCCGCGTCCGTAAAATTCACGGTGCGCGTGTGCGGGACTGAACGATCAGAACTTCGTTAGATTTTGAGTCATCGGATTGTCGTGGTCGCGAAGCAGCTTGCCTGCCGCGCCTTTTGAAGGAGTGATTGCAATGAGTCTCGGGCCTACCCTGTTGAAGAGTGTCCACAAGCCGTTGACCAGCGCGCCAAAGGATCGCAAGCGCCGTGTCCTGATCGTGGACGATCATCCCATCGTGCGCCAGGGACTGCGACGCCTGATCGAGGCCGAGTCGGATCTCGAGGTCTGCGGCGAAAGCGAAACCGCGCGCGAAGCGAAATCGCTGATCCGCGAGCTCGAGCCGGATGCCGTCATCGTCGACGTCTCGCTGAAGCAGGGCGACGGCCTGGAACTCGTCAAGGACGCACGCGCTCACTATCCGTCGCTGCCGCTGCTCGTGCTGTCGATGCATGACGAGGCGATCTATGCGGAACGCATGCTCTCGGCCGGCGCCAATGGCTACATCATGAAGCAGGCTGCGTCGGATCAGTTCCTCGTGGCGCTGCGCCGCGTGCTCGAAGGCGGCATCTACGTCTCCGAAGCGGTCGGCAACAGCATGATCGAGAAGTTCGCCTCGGGTGGCGCCTATATCTCGGCGAATCCCATCGACAGCCTGACGAATCGCGAGCTGCAGGTCCTGCACATGATCGGCAAGGGCCTGTCGACCCGCCAGACTGCCGAGGCGTTGAACCTGAGCGTAAAAACGGTCGAATCGCATCGCCAGCGCATCAAGCGCAAGTTGTCTCTGCGGACCTCGGCCCAGCTTATGCAATACGCCGTGAACTGGTACGCAGGCAGGGAGCCCAGTCCGAAGGCATGATCGACTAAGAATCAGATTTCAGGGATTGCGGTGGATTTCCTGCCAACACTGTCCGAGTTGAATGTCGCAGGGGCCCTCGCAACCGCACTGTTGGTTGCTGCGCCTGCCGCCTGGGCGATCTGGTTCCTGCGGCGTCGGGTGCAGCATCTACGGCAGGATCTGGTCAGAACGGCCACCGCGCAGCGCCGCGACAACGCGATCGTCGAAGCCTCGGGCGAGGGCGTGCTGGAAATCGACAGCGCGGACCGGGTCCGCTACGCCAATCCAGCCGCGGCCCGCATGCTCGGGTACGAAGGCAGCGACGACCTGCTCGGGCTGAATTTCCGCACCCTGATCAGCGATTCGGACGAACGCGGCAGCCGCGTCGTCCGTCGCGGTGCCACCACCGACATCATGACCGGCGTCGGCGCGGTGCTGAAGCGCAAGGACGGCAAGCGTCGCCCGGTCGAATACCGTGTCGTGCCAATCACGCCCAATCGCGGGCCTGGTGGCATGGTGCTGGCCTTCCGCGATGTCAGCGAGCGCGTGCGACTCGATGCATTGCTGAGCGACATGCAGGCCACAGCCCTGGTCGGGGGCTGGGAGATGGACGTCGCCAGCAAGCGCATCTTCTGGACCGACGCGGTCTATGCGATCCACGATCTCGTCGCCGGCACGCCGCTCAATGAAGAGCTGGCCCAGTCGTTCTTCGCCGAACCCTACCGCAGCGAACTGCGCCGCACCCTGGAACACTCGGTGGCGACCGGGCACACGGCGACCCTGCAGCTTCCCATCACCAGCGCGCGCGGCCGCTCCATCTGGGTTCGTCTGATCATCAAGGCCGATCGTCGCGGCGGTGAAACGGTGCGACTGCACGGTGTCATCCAGGACGTTACCGATCGTGTGATCGCCGAACGCCAGGTGATCGAAACCCGCGATTTCTACGAACTGACGCTGAATGCCATTCCCACGCTGGTGATCTACGTCGATCGCAATCAGGTGGTGACCTACGTGAACAAGGCTGTCGAGGAGTTCGTCGGCCTGCCGCGTGCGGAATGCGTCGGACGCGCATTGAGCGCGCTGTATGCACCAGATGAGTTTTCCGTCATTTCCGGCCACGTCGAGGCAGCACTGCGCGGGGTTGCCGGCACGCTCAAGCAAAGCACCACTCGGGACGGCCGGACGCGCGACTGGCAGAATCATTTCGTGCCGGAATTCGAACAGCGTGCCGATGGATCGAACGGCGCGGTGCGCGGATTCTTCGCCATCGGCTATGACCTGACCGAGATCAAGCGCCTCGAAGCGCGCCTGCTGCAGGCGCAGAAGATGGAGGCCATCGGCCAGCTCACCGGCGGTATCGCGCATGACTTCAACAACCTGCTGGGCGTCGTCATCGGCAACCTGCAGTTGCTGGAGCGCGGGGTCGACGACGATCCGAATCTCGCGCGCAAAGTTCACACGGCGATGCGCGCAGCGATGCGTGGAGCCGATCTGACCCGTCGATTGCTGGCGCTGGCCCGTCGCCAGATGCTCGATCCCAACGTGGTCGACCTGAATCGGCAGCTCACGGGCCTTGCCGATCTCATGCAGCGCACCCTGGGTGAATCGATCGAAGTGCGCATGGTGCAGTCGCACGATCTGTGGCACACGCGCGTCGACGCGGGCCAGTTCGAGAATGCGATTCTCAATCTCGCCATCAATGCGCGCGATGCCATGATCGGCGGCGGCCGCCTCACGGTGCGCACGCAGAATGTGCTGCTCGATGCCGATTTCACGCGTGCGCATCCACAGATCGAACCCGGCGAATTCGTGTCGGTCAGCGTGACGGACAATGGCGTCGGCATCGAACCTGAGGTGCTGACCCGGGTCTTCGAGCCCTTCTTCACAACCAAGGAGTCGGGCAAGGGCAGCGGCCTGGGCCTGGCGATGGTGCACGGCTTCGCCGAACAGGCGGGCGGCGTGGCCACCATCAGCAGCGAGATCGGCAGGGGCACGACCGTGCAGATCCTGCTCCCGCGCTGCCGTGAAGAGAATTCCCTGCGTGAAGACACCATCGTCACGCGCTTCGCGCCGCTGGGCAACGAAACCATCCTGGTCGTCGAGGACGATGCGGATCTGCGCGAGACGGTCGTGACCACACTTACGCAGCTTGGCTATAACGCACTGCCTGCGCAGAATGCGGAGCGTGCACTGCAGATTCTCGGTGGTTCGGAGCACATCGACCTGCTGTTCACCGACATCATGATGCCCGGCGGTACGCTGGGCCCGGAGCTGGCGCGCCGCGCGCGCGAGCTGCGGCCTGGTCTCGAAGTACTATTCACAACCGGCTACGCGGACAGCGCGGTGTTGAGCGGCGGTGTCGCCGCAGCCGATGTCCTGCACAAGCCCTATAGAAACGAAGAACTGGCCTTGCGCGTGCGCCATGTGCTGGACCGGGAGGCGCGTGTTGCCTGAGTTAGCAAACAGACTGCTCGTCATCGACGATCAGCCCGACCTGTGTGAATTCATTTCCGAGGCGGCCGCCGCGATGGGTTTCGAAGCCATGGCCGTCACGGAGCCCGAGGCGTTCCGTCGCGCCGTGCAGGAATTCCAGCCGTCCGTCGTCGTGCTCGATCTGCAGATGCCCGGCGCCGATGGCATCGAACTGCTGCGATACCTGGGCGAGCGCGGCAGCAAGGCGCATGTGCTCGTCGCAAGCGGCATGGATCAGCGCGTGCTGGCCACGGCGCAGCAGCTGGGTCGGGCACAGGGGCTGACGATGCTCGGCGCGTTGCAGAAGCCGATCATGCTCGCCGATCTCGAGGCGACCCTGCGGCGTTGCCTGCAAGCGGAGACGCCCGTCACGATAGCAGCGCTGACGGCAGCGCTGGATCAGCGCCAGATCACGGTTCACTACCAGCCCAAGGCGACGCGTGTGGCGCCGGGTCGCTGGATCATCGAGGGCGTCGAGGCGCTGGCCCGCTGGGAGCATCCCACCCTCGGATTCATTTCGCCGGCGCGCTTCATTCCGATGGCCGAGCGCAATGGACTGATCCGCCGACTCACGGAGCAGGTGCTGGAAATATCGCTCGCGCAGAGTCGTGCGTGGGATGACATCGGGCTGCAGTTGTCGGTGGCGGTGAATCTGTCGCCGCAGCTGCTCAACGATCTCGCCTTTCCGGATCACGTGGCGAACATGGCGGCGCGGATCGGCGCCGAGGCGCGCCGGGTCATCTTCGAGGTCACCGAGAGCGCGGCGATGTTCGATCCCGGCACCACGATGGACGTGCTGACGCGCATGCGCGTGAAGAATTTCGGCCTGTCGATCGATGATTTCGGCACCGGCTATTCGTCGCTGAAACAGCTCTACCTCATGCCGTTCAGCGAACTGAAGATCGACACCTCGTTCGTGCGCGACATCTTTGCGCACGAAGACGCCCGCACGATGGTCGAGACCATGATCCTGCTGGCGCACAAGCTGCGCCTGACCGCCTGCGCCGAGGGCGTGGAAACGCCCGAGATCCTGCAGTTCCTCGACTCCGTCGCCTGTGACCGCGCGCAAGGGTATTTCATCGGTCGCCCGATGCCCGGCGCTGACCTGCAGGAGCGGACACGGGTGTGGAACGAAAGCCAGAGCAAAGCCTGAAGAAGGGGCAGCTGGGCTCTGGGCTGCTGGCCAGAGTCGGAGCCTCACCCCTTGTCAAAGATTCCAGCCCTACTTCCTTCGGCCGGACCTTGGGAATTCAGTTGAACCCGCCGCAAAAAACCAGTAGGCGCGGTGTGTACTCGGGTTCTGGCCAGCAGCCCAGAGCCCAGCGCCCAGCAGCCCTCCTTTAAACGTCTTCCCCGTCCCCCGCATCCAATCTCCCGAACGCGATGAATTCCATCGCATCGAGGCAGGGGCGATGAGTGCCAACGGGCGCCCGACGGGTCAATATCTCGCTTGTGAACGCTGATCGCTCCACGGTTTCCGATGCGGCGCTGGTCGAGGCTGCGCGCCGCGGCGACATGCGCGCCTTCGAGCGCCTGTACCGCCTGCATTCCGGCCGGGTGCTGGGATTGTGCCTGCGCATGTCGCGTCGTCAGGACGTGGCGGAGGATTGCGTGCAGCAGACCTTCATTCGTGCCTGGCGCAATCTCGCTGCCTTCGAGGGGCGCAGCGCGTTCGGCACATGGCTGCACCGGATCGCGGTGAACGAGGTGCTGAGCTACGCCCGCAATCACGGCACGCGCACGGAAGTCAGCGATGCCGATGTCGAGGTGGAGGAAATCGCCGCGACAGGCCACGGCGGCAGTGGCGAAGTCGATGCCGGCGAAGTGATGGATGTCGAACGCGCGCTCACCGGACTGCCGGAAGGCGCGCGCCACGTGGTGGTCTTGCAGGCCGTGTACGGTTATAGCCATGAAGAAGTTGCAGACATGCTCGGAATCGCCGTCGGTACCTGCAAGGCGCAGCTGCACCGCGGTCGCCGGCTGCTGCGCGAACGACTGGGTATGCAGGAGCTGGAGTCATGAACGGTCCGCGTGATCCTCTGGATGCCGCGCTCGAGGCGCTGCCGCGCGATGCTCAACCGACTCGCGATCTGTGGACCGGCATTCACGCCGAAATTTCCGGTCAGCCGTCCGTCCACGCGGGATCGTCCGGTGGGACTTCTCCCCCGGGACTTCCGTTTGGCCGCGTTGGTCACCGTTGGTCATCGCCTGCGACAGCGACGTGGATGCGACTCGCGGCTGGATTCGTGCTGATCGTCGCCTCGTCTTTGACGACGTACGTCATCACGCGGCAAGCCGCACAGGAGAACGTGCTGCAGGCACAGCGTGCCGTCGAGATACACCAGCCCGTCGTGCCGGTGATGCCGGCGAATTTCGGCGGGCAGCAAGAACTGAACGCGGAGTATCTGAGCGCGCGCGCGTCGCTCGACGCGGAATTCCAGCGCCAGCTCGCGATGTTGCCGCCGGTGACCCGCGCGAAACTCGAGCGCAATCTCGCGGATCTGCGCCGCGCCGCCAGCGAAATTTCCGCGACGCTTGCCGAGCATCCGAGCCACCCGCTGCTGCAGGAATTGCTGCTGTCGACCTACCAAAGCGAACTGGCGCTGCTGGGCAGTGTCACCAACATGAACGTACCGACCAAGACGACATCCCCGCACGAGACGCGCCTATGAACACATCAACGA
This sequence comes from Povalibacter sp., assembly GCF_036520495.1. GTDB lineage: Bacteria > Pseudomonadota > Gammaproteobacteria > Steroidobacterales > Steroidobacteraceae > Steroidobacter. The sequence continues at coordinate 64,494 of NZ_DATDJO010000067.1, forward strand.
GAAGAACCGCGCGCCTGCCGATCGTCATGGCGCTGCTGGGGCTCGCCACGATCGCGCAAGCCGATCCGGTCGAGCGCACAGTGCCTGCGGACGCGCGCGGCGAAGTCGAGATCGTGAATGTGGCGGGCGATGTGCAGGTCCGCGGTTGGGATCGCGCGGAAGTGCAGGTGCATGCCGACTTGGGCGATGGCGTCGAGAAGCTGGATGTCCAGAGCAGCAGGGGACGCACGTCGATCAATGTCATCGCCCGCAACGGTCGCAACAGCAGCTCGGGCTCGGACCTGATCGTCGAAGTGCCGCGCGACAGCACCCTGATCGTCAAGACCGTGAGCGCCGATCAGACGATTGCCGCCGTACGTGGTGCGCAGCGTCTGCAGGCGGTCTCCGGTTCCATCAATACCCAGGTCTGGGGTCAGGAGGTCGCGATCAAGACGATCAGCGGCGAAGTCACGGTCGCCGGTCAGAAGGTGGCAGGTCGGACCGCCGTGAACACGGTCAGCGGCGACGTGAACCTTTCCGATATTGCCGGCGAGCTGACGCTGGAAACGGTGACGGGCGATATGGGCGTGCGAATGCCGACGTTGAGCCGCGCGCGCATCCAGACCACCAATGGCGAACTGCGCCTGCGTGCCGCGCTGACGGCGGACGCCACGCTGGATGCCGAAGCCATCAACGGCGATCTGTCGTTCCTGCTGCAGGCGCCCGTCAACGCCGAGTTCGATGTGGAGACCTTCAATGGTGAAATCGACAACTGCTTCGGGCCGAAGCCGGTTCGCACCCGCGAATTCGCGCCAGGCAATGCGTTGCGTTTCAAGGAAGGCAACGGCGGCGCCCGCGTCCGCGTGAAGACGCTCAACGGCGGCGTGGAGATCTGCAGATAGAGCATCCGGAGTCTCCCCGTGGAGATCTGAGCCTCGCTCGTCGCCATCTCCCGGAGCCGGCAATTGGCCTTTGCTGTCCATGCCAGCTACGATCTGGTCGCATGTCAGAGCCAACAAAGACAACAATTGAGGCTGCGACGTCCGCGGCCATCTGGCGCATTCTGCTCGTGGATGATGAGCCCACGCAGCGGCTGATCGTCGCACGCCTGCTGAAGCGGGCCGGTTACGAAGTCGAAACGGCTGGCAATGGTGTCGAAGCCGTGGCCAAGCTGGAGTCGGGTGATTTCCAGCTCATGATCACGGATTGGGAGATGCCCGAGATGGACGGCATCGCGCTGTGCCGCGCGCTGCGCAAGTCCGAGACTCGAAGTTATACCTACACGATCCTGCTCACGGCGCGCGATTCCATCGAGAACGTGGTGGCCGGACTGCAGGCCGGTGCGGATGACTATCTCACCAAGCCCGTCATCGAGCCCGAGCTGATCGCGCGGCTCAACACGGGCAAGCGCATCGTGACGCTCGAGCGCTCGCTGCGTACCGCCAACGAAGAGAACCGGCGCATCTCCATCACCGATCCGCTGACCGGCGCCTACAACCGTCGCTATCTCATGGAGCAGCTGCCGCGTGAGATCGACCGCTCCGCGCGGTACGGCCGCGAACTGTCGGTCATCATGTGTGACGTCGATCATTTCAAGCGCATCAACGATGCGCATGGGCATCTCGGCGGCGACGAGGCGCTCCGATGGTTCGTTACCCGCCTGCAGAAGCACGTGCGTTCGGCCGACTGGGTGGCGCGCTACGGTGGCGAGGAATTCGTGGTGGTGCTGCCGGAAACCAATATCGTGAATGCCGGCGCGGCCGCGGAGAATCTGCGCAAATACATCGCGGACGGTCGTTGCTCGCTGCCGGGTGCCGACGCCGTCGAGGTCACGGCGAGCTTTGGCGTTGCCGGGTGGCAGGCGTCGGTGCAGCAGGGAGCGACACTCGACACATTGATCGCGCGTTGCGATGCCGGGGTGTATGCCAGCAAGGCGAATGGCCGCAATCGGGTGACGGTGCAGGCGATGGATTGAGGCAGGGCCAACTGGCCGCTGGCCAGAGTCGGAATTGGGAAAGGTCTGATTAATTCCGTTCGTGCTGAGCGAAGCACATCTCGAAAATGGTGCGCCAGTTTCAACGTTGTGGCGTTCACCCTTCGACGGTGCTCAGGGCGAACGGAGAATAAATCAGAGGTTCCTTGGGAGTCGGCCTTGTCGTCGACCTGGCCGGTCAGCCAGCGGCCAGTTGGCCAGTTGGCCGGTTCGCAGGGGCGCCCGCCTGCCCTTGCAGGAACTGCGCCGCCCGCTGAAACTCCAGATCGATGCCCAGCACCAGGTCGCGCAGCCGCGGCTGATCCAGTCCCGGTCCGTTCGTTTCCAGGTCGGCCGCCAACGCCCGCAACGGCTCGGCGTAGATATTGGCGCTGGCGCCTTTGAGCTTGTGAGCGGCGCGCGCGAGCAGTACGCGATCCAGATTCTCGAGCGCCGTATGGATTTCCTTCAGCACCTGTTCGCCGCTCGCCACGAAGGTCACGGCGAGTTCATGAGCAAACTCGGCATCGCCTGCCGTCAGTTCATGCAATCGTCCGAGTTCTACGGGCACGCTGTCGGCGAGGACCGGCGCCGGGCCGGTCGCCGGGGCCGTGTCGGGAAGCCGGCCCAGTCCGTACCGATCCAGCGCTTCGTGCAGGCGTGCGATGTCGAGTGGTTTGGTCAGGAAACCATTCATGCCCGCGTCGAGGCAGCGCTCGAGCTGCCCTGACATCGCGTTCGCTGTGAGCGCCACGATGGGCGTCGTGCGGCCGGGCCGGTCGCGTTCCAGTTCGCGGATGCGTCGCGTCGCTGTCAGTCCGTCCATCACGGGCATCTGCAGATCCATCAGCACGATGTCGAAGCGGCTCTCCTGCCAGGCCTTTACGCCATCCGCGCCGTTGTCGGCCACGCGGACCTTGCAGCCCATGCGCTCGAGGAAACGCACCGCGACCTTCTGATTGACCGCGTTGTCCTCCACCAGCAGCACGCTGCCCTGGAAGCGGCGCGAGCCTTCGTTGCCGGTCAGCGAACCACGTGTGACGATCGGCTGGCTGCGCATGTGCCATTCCCTGGCATTGCGCGCCAGCACCCGGTCGAGACACTCGAACAGCTCGCGCGCACGCACCGGTTTGGTCAGATAGCCGGCGAATCCCAGCGACGCGAATCGTTGCATGTCGCCGTGGCGATCGAGCGAGGTCAGCACGATCACGCGCGCCTGCGACAGCTCCGGGTCCTGGTTGATGCGCTCGCCGAGCGCGGCGCCGTCCATGTCCTGCATGCGGTAGTCGACGATCACGACTTCGAAGGGGTGGCCGTCGCTGAGCGCGATGCGCATGAGGCGCAGCGCTTCATCGCCGCTGCCGGCGAGGCTCGCTTCGTAACCGGTATGCAGCAGCTGGCCGGCGAGGACGCGACGATTGGTTTCCTGATCGTCGACGACCAGGATGCGCCGGCCGAGGCGCGTCAGATCGATCGGCACCGTCAGGGTCTGGCGGCCCACCTCCATCGGCAGCACGAACCAGAACACCGAGCCCTTGCCCGGCTCGCTTGCGACGCCGACTTCGCCGCCCATCATTTCGACCAGCCGACGCACGATCGACAAGCCGAGGCCCGTCCCGCCGAAGTGCCGCGTCGTCGACGAATCGGCCTGCACGAACGGTTGGAACAGCGAGTTGAGCGTCTCGGGTGCGATGCCGATGCCGGTATCGCGCACCTCGAACTGCACCAGCGCCTTGCCATCGCGGTGCCCCGCCAGGCTGACTTCGATGACGATCTCGCCCTGGCGCGTGAATTTGACGGCGTTGCCGACCAGGTTGATGAGGCACTGGCGCAATCGCTGCGGATCGCCCACGACGTGCGCCGGCACCTCGGGATGGACGTGCACCACCAGTTCGAGATTGCGCGCAGCGGCCTGGAACGCCATGACGCCGCCGACGTCCTCGACGTTGCTGCGCAGGTCCATCTCGATGGCTTCGATGTCGAGCTTGCCGGCTTCGATCTTGGAGAAGTCGAGAATGTCGTTGATGACGATCAGCAGCGAATCGGCGCTGCCGCGGATGGTCTCCGCGTAGTCGCGTTGCGTGCGGTCGAGCGTCGTCTCGAGCAGCAGCCCGGTCATGCCGATGATGCCGTTCATCGGCGTGCGGATCTCGTGGCTGACGTTGGCGAGGAATTCGCTCTTGGCGCGGTTCGCCGCTTCGGCGGCCTGCGTCGCGCGCAGCAGTTCTTCGCGGGCTGCGCGGGCCTCGGTGACGTCCTGGAGCGAGCCGGAGAATCGCTGCGCACGACCGTCGGCATCCTTCTCGGCGCTTGCGCGGGCGCGGAACCAGCGATAGGTGCCATCGCGCATGAGCAGACGGATTTCCACGTCGTAGGGCTGGCCGAGATCGAGATGCGCCCGCGTGGCTTCAACCACCCGCTCGACGTCTTCGGGATGCAGGCTGTCGCGCAGGAAATTCCGGTGCTCCGGAAATTCGACCGGGTCGTAGCCCAGCAACTGACACAGACGCGGCGATGACCAGGCCGTGCCGTCGGCGTCGGTCTCCCACAGGCCGTCCTGCGTTCCGGCGATTGCTCGCTGGAAACGCTTCTGCGCCTCGCGCAGGGCATCCTCGGCGAGTTTCTGTTCGTGAATGTCCTGAATCGAGCCCGCCATGGTGGTTATGCGGCCATCGGCATTGCGCTCGATACTGCCGCGGGTGCGTATCCAGCGATATTCCCCGGCGGCGGTGCGCATGCGGTGGTCGACGGCAAAGGGAGCTGCCTCCCGGTTGTGCCGCAGCAGTGCTTCGCGGCTGGCGTTGGCGTCGTCCGGATGCACGATCCGCCGGGTGAATTCGTCCACATCCGTGGGCAGTTCACCGGCGGCGTAGCCGAGCAAGGCGTGATAACTCGACGATGTCCAGATGGTCTTCGTGTCGAGCACCGATTCCCAATGCCCTTCCGAACTCGAGAGGGACGCGTGCTGGATGCGACGTTCCGCATCGCGCAGCTGCTGCGCCTGCTGCTCGAGCTGCTCGGCCGCTTCGACCTCGCGCGTGATGTCCCATGACACTCCGAGCAGACTCGTCAGCGTGCCTGCCTCGTTGACCAGCAGCTTGGCGTAATTCTGGATATGGACGATGCGGCCATCGCGACCGATGCCGCGATAGCGGAACGAGGCGCGGTCGCTGCCGGAGGCGATCGCCCTGGCGATGGCGTCGGCGGCCGTATGCTCGTCCTGCGGCAGAGCGCGATCGGTCAGGCTCGAGAACGAATGATCCGTGAGATCGTCCGGCTTCAGCGCAGCGATCGGGTTCTCGACCCACAGGAATTTGCGGGTGACGACATCCAATTGCCACGAGCTGATGTCCGCGGCCTGGGTCGCGATGCTCAGGCGATCGAGCAGCATGCGCTCATGCGCGGCCTGTGCTTCCACCCGCTCTGCCGCCTCGACTTCGCGTGTGATGTCCCACGACACGCCAAGCAGCCGGTGGACCCGACCCAGCTCGTTGCGGACGAGCCGGGCATTCACCTGGACATGAATGATCCGGTTCTCGCTGGTGAGTGCGCGATAGCGATAGGTCAGGCGCTCCTTGCGCCCGCGGATACCGTCGGCGAGCGCTTCCACGAACAGATCGCGATCGTCAGGATGCAGGAGGCGTGCGAAGGCTTCGAGTGAATCGTCTTCGGGCTCCAGCATTCCCTCGATGTGCTTTTCGATCCAGAGAAAGCGTCGCGCTTCCAGGTCGATTTCCCAGGAGCTGATACCGGCAGCTTGAGTAGCGATGTTGAGTCGGTCGAGCAGCTGGCGTTCCTGTTCGGCCTGCCGCTGCAGGAGTTCCTGGGTCTGGACTTCGTTGGTGACGTCGGTCGTCGATCCGAGCAGACGCGCGGCCCGGCCCTTCTCGTCGCGCACGATGTGGACATGCGTCTGCATGTGACGGACGAGGCCGTCGGGCCGCATCAGTCGGTAGCGATACGAATAGCGCGACTCGTTGCCGGCGAGGGCACGCTCGATGATCCCGGTGAGTTCGTTGCGATCGTCCGGATGCATCATCCGGGTGAGCGCATCGCCATAGTCATCGAGAGACAGCTTGCTGAGGCCGAACGCTTCGATGCGGTTCTCGGCCCAGATGAATTTCCCCGTGGTTGCGTCGATTTCCCACGGGGTGAAACCGCCGGTCTTCAGCACCGCCTGAAAGCGATCGACCATGAGCTGCGTCTGATCGTCCGGGGGGAACTCCTGGTTTGTGCGACGCAACTGCATCGTGCGCAGTGCCCAGGCCAGCGCGAATCCGCCGGCGGCGGCGATGAACATCCAGATTACGGTGCTCACGGGGCTGCGCCGTCCCTGCAGCCGGCCCTGCTAGAATTCACAGTGGCGGTGTGCCGTCGTACTCGATCTGCCCACGCCTGCGAGGAGAATTCATGCGAGTGTTCAAGATTGCCGCCGTTGCCGTCGGCGCAGTGCTGGCGCTGATCGTCGTGGCAGTCACGCTGGTCGTGCTGTTCGTCGATCCCAACGATTACCGCGACGACATCGCGACGCTGGTGGAGAACAAGACCGGCCGCAAGCTGACATTGAGCGGCGACCTGAAACTGTCGGTCTTTCCCTGGATCGCGCTGGAAACCGGCGCCGCCAGCCTGAGCGAGCGGCAGGGATTCGGTGACGAGCCGTTCGTGTCCATCGACGGCGCCCGCCTCAGCGTGCGGCTGTGGCCGCTGTTGCGTGGCCAGCTCGAGATCGGCAACGTCAAACTCCAGGGCGCGCGTATCCGGCTCATCACCGACGAGCAGGGACGCGAGAACTGGGCGGATCTGACCGAGGGCAACAAAGCCGACGAGACGGCGGCGGACAAGCCGGCCTCGCTGCCGACGCTCGCCGGGCTCGAGATCAGGGACTCGTCCATCACGATGGAAGACCGTCAGGCCAGGTCGCGACGGGTCGTGCGTGACTTCAACCTGGAGACCGGGCGCTTCCAGTCCGGCACGGCGTTTCCGCTGAAGACCGACTTCGTACTCGATGAAGGCGCTTCGCTGTCGTTGAACGTACATGTCGGAGCCACAGTTACCGCGGACCTGGAAAGCAACAAACACCAGTTCGCCGATCCGCAGATCGACGTGACAGTGTCGGGACAGGGCTACCCGTCGGACGGCATTCCGGTGCAGGTCCGGGCCCAGTCTCTCTCTCTCGATATCGGACAGGAGTTGTACCAACTTGACGGTCTGCGCCTGACGACGACCTGGAAAGGTGACGGAATACCGCCTGCCGGGGTGCCGGTGGCCCTGCAGGCGCAACAGCTGACGGCCAACCTCGCGACGCAAAAGGCGGATCTGTCGGAATTCAGCGCCGACGTGGCGGGCGCGAGCCTGACCGGCGCGCTGCACGGCGAAGAGATCCTCGACAACCCGCGCCTGAGCGGGCCGTTGCGGCTCGCGCCCATCTCGCTGCGCGAGTGGCTGCCGAAACTGGGTGTCGCCGTGCCGGTCACCGCGGACCCGCAGGTCCTGAAGGCCTTCAGCTTCCTCAGCGACGTGTCGCTGACGAAGGAGGCGGCCGAACTCAAGGGCGTGGACCTGAAGCTGGACGACACGAGCGCCAAGGGCTCGCTCGGTATCGCGAACTTCGCCACGAAAGCGCTGCGCTTCGATCTCGACGTGGATCGCATCGACGCCGATCGCTACCTCGAACCGCCTGCCGATGCGCCGGCAAAGAAAGTGGCGAGCAAGGAGAAGAGCCCGCCGGTCGACATTCCGATCGATGCCCTGCGCGAGCTGAACGCGCGTGGCGAACTGCGCGTCGGCGAGGCCATTTTCTCCCGCATCAAGTTCACGCGATTGCGGCTTGGCGTGAATGCGCGCGACGGCAAGGTGCGATTGAATCCGTCCGAGGCGTCCATCTATGGCGGCACCTATCGCGGCGACATCGGCATCGATGCCAGCGGCGAGTCGGCGCACGTCAGTCTCAACGAGCAGGTCAGCGGCGTGGACTTCGCGCCGCTGTTCAAACAGCTGCTCGACACGGACCGCTTCTCCGGCAAGGGCAACGCCACCATCAAGGCGGTGGGCACGGGGCGCAACAGCGACGAATTGCTGCGGACGCTCGACGGCAACATCGCCTTCAGCGTGGCCGATGGCGCGCTCGAGGGCACCGACCTCTGGTATGAGATCCGTCGCGCCCGTGCGGTGCTGAAGCAGCAGGCAGTTCCCGAGCGCGCGGTGCCGGTTCGCACGACCTTCGAGTCGCTCAAAGGGACGGGTGTGATCGACAACGGCCGGGTGCAAAGCAACGACCTCGACGTGTCGATGCAGTACCTGAAGATCGGCGGCAAGGGCTCGCTCGACCTGCCGACGAGCGCGCTCGACTACCAGCTCCTGGCCACCGTGCTGAAGATTCCGCGCGAAGGTGTCGACGCCTCACAGATGCAGGACCTCGTCGATGCCGAAATTCCGGTGAAAGTCACCGGCACGCTCGACGATCCGAAGGTGCGACCGGACATCGAAGGCTATGCGAAAGGCCGGGTGAAGGAGGAGCTCAAGAAGCAGGAAGAAAAACTGCGCGACAAGCTCGGCGACAAACTGAAGGATCTGTTCAACCGGTAGCAACGAGACGACATCGTGATCGGTAGTCAGGCGATACAGCAAGCGGCCGACAGGTTCTGTCTTCCGGCGTCATCGCCCGAGCGTCGCCTTGGCCCGTGTCTGCTGTTTGCGCTCCTCATCGTTCCATCCGCGCACGCTTTCGAGATCGAGCGCTCCCAGGCCACCTATGCCGACAAGCATTACCAGTACGAACTCGTCGCGATCATCGATGCACCTGCCGATCGGGTGCAGGCCGTGCTGCGCGACTACGAACACTACCCGCAGCTCGATTCGCGCATCCTCGAGGCGCGCGTGATTGAGCGTCCGTCCAGCTATGTGTCCATCCTCCAGACCACGGTGCGTGCCTGCTTCGGCCCGTTCTGTCGCAACGTCAAGCGCATCGAACGGGTCGAGGAATCGCCGCTGGAGCTCACGGCGAAAGCCGATCCGCAGCGCAGCGACGTGAAATTCGGCGAGACCAGTCTGATGCTCTCCGTGACCAACGGCCGTACGCGCGTGAGCTACCGCACCAGCATCGTTCCGGATTTCTGGATCCCACCGATTCCCGGCCGCCGCTGGCTGCTCCATACACTGGAAGACAGTACGACCCATTTGTTTCGCGGCGTCGAGAAACGGGCGCAGGCGTCGGGCGATCACGATGCCGCGCCCATCGACAGCGGCGAGAAGCCATGACCGCACTGACGAGCGCTACTGCGCCGGGCGTGCCTGACCGCGTGCTCACGTGGTTCGATCATTCCGGCCGCAAGCACCTGCCCTGGCAGCAGGATCGTACGCCGTATCGCGTGTGGGTCTCGGAAGTGATGCTGCAGCAGACGCAGGTGGCAACGGTGATCCCGTACTACGAGCGCTTCATGGCGCGCTTCCCGGATGTGCAGGCATTGGCGGCCGCCCCGGTCGACGAAGTGCTGCATCTGTGGACGGGGCTGGGGTACTACGCACGCGGCCGCAACCTGCAACGCGCCGCGCAGGTGATCGTTGCAGAGCACGCAGGCGTGTTTCCCGAGGCGCTGGAAACCGTGCAGTCGTTGCCGGGGATCGGACGCTCGACGGCCGGTGCGATCCTCGCGCTGTCGCGCTCGCAGCGCCATCCGATTCTCGATGGCAACGTGAAGCGCGTGCTCACGCGCCATTTCGGCATCGACGGCTTTCCGGGCGAGACGAAGGTGGAGCGGGAACTGTGGCGACTCGCCGATCTGTGCACGCCTGCGCAACGCGTGGCCGACTACACCCAGGCGATCATGGATCTCGGTGCGACGCTGTGCGTGCGCTCGCGTCCGCTGTGCGATGTGTGTCCGCTCCGTCAGACGTGCATCGCACGCATCGAGCATCGACAGTCATCGTTGCCGACAGCGAAACCGAAGAAGGCACGTCCGCAACGTGTGGCCATTGCAGTCATCGCCGTCAACGAGACGGGTGCCATCCTGCTGGAGCGACGCCCACCCACCGGCCTCTGGGGCGGCCTGTGGACGTTCCCGCAGTTCGAGGATGCCGAATCGGCGGCGACCTGGATCGATCGTGCCGGCCGGCAGACAGTGCAGGGTCGCCAGCTGCCCGAGTATCACCACGCGTTCTCTCACTACGACCTGACGCTGCAGCCCTTGCTGATACGCGTTGCCGCGGGGGCGGGAGTCGCGGAGGAGGGCATCCGATTGTGGTACGACCCGCAGCAACCGGCGCGAGTCGGCCTCGCCAAGCCGGCGGTCGATCTGATCGCCGGGCTGTCCACCGGGAAGACCGATGACCAGGGATGAAATCCTCCGCGTCCAGCCGCCCGTGGCGCAGTTGCTCGGCCGCGAAGTGATCGACATCGATTCCGTGAACGGCGGCGCGACGCTCGGCTTCACGGCGAAGCCGGAATTCGCGAATCGTCACGGCACGGTGCAGGGCGGCCTGATTGCCGCCATGCTCGATGCTGCAACCGCACTTGCGCTGTACGCGGTGCTGCCCGTCGAGCAAACCGCCGTCACCACCAATCTGAATGTCTCGTTCCTGCAGCCCGGCCACATCGGAGCGTTCGTTGCTGTCGGCAAACTCGTCTCACGCGACCGTCGCTATGGCGAAACGTCTGCCGAACTGCGCAATCCCGAAGGTGTCCTCGTGGCGACGGCGGTGGCGAAGTTGCGGATCATCAAGAGAAGGATCAACAAGTAACCGCATAGAACGCAAAGAACGCAAAGAACGCATAGCCAAAAAGGAAGTTGGAACAGTGCATGTTGTGTTCCTCCGACTTTGCGCTCTTTGCGTTCTATGCGGTTAAACTCTTTCTTATGGCCAGAACAGTGAAATGTGTGTTGTTGGGCGTCGAGGCCGAAGGCCTCGACAAGCCGCCGTATCCGGGTGAGCTCGGACAGCGGATCTACGAGAACGTGTCGAAGGAAGCGTGGCAGCGCTGGGTGAAGCATCAGACGATGCTGCTCAACGAATACCGGCTGTCGCCCATCGAGCCGAAGGCGCGCAAGTTCCTGGTCGCGGAGATGGAGAAGTTCTTTTTCGGCGGCGGCTCGGAGAAGCCCGAGGAATTCGTGCCGAAGGAGAGCTGATCAGGGACGGTGGGACCAGTAAATCCGGTTCCAGGGACTGTGGGTCCGGCTTCAGCCGGACGGGAGAGGGCTGCTGGGTACTGGGTTCTGGGCTGCTGGCCAGAGGGAACGGCAGCCGCATCTCGAGTTTCCGCATTCTTGCCAGCAGCCCAGCGCCCGACAGCCCTGGAAGAATGTCCGGCTGAAGCCGGACCCACAAAGAAGCAGCAGGGCCTCAGCCGACCTGCCGCGCGCTCTCGTCCAGCAAGCCGCGCAGCGCTTCCGACACCCGGTTGAATTCCTGATCGATCCGCTCGATCTCCTGGCTCCAAGCACCGCCCGTTCCCGCCTTGGCCCGGGCTTCCAGGTTGCGCGCCAGTTCGGCGAGTTCTTCGACATGCAGGTTGGCGCTGGCGCCCTTGAGTTTGTGTGCGCCGCGCGCCATGCCCTGCAGATCGCCCAAGCGGGCGGCGTTGCGCAGTGCCTGGACCGTTTCCTCGGTGCCGAGCAGGAAGGTCGTGATCAGGTCGTTCGCGAACTCGGCATCGCCATCGGCGACTTCCATGATGCGGGCACGTACCGACTGCGCTGTCGAACCCGCGGCAGCCGGTGTCGTGAGCAGTCGTTCTTCGTTCGGTCCCGGCGCGTGCGTCATGAAGCGATCGAGGACATCCTGCAGCCGATTGATGTCGAGCGGCTTGGTGAGGTAGTCGTCCATGCCCGCGGACAGGCAGCGTTCCAGCTGGCCCATCATGGCATTCGCCGTCAGCGCGATGATCGGTATGCGCGGGCCGTTGCCTTCCTTCTCGCGAATGCGCTGCGTGGCTTCCAGTCCATCCATCACCGGCATCTGCATGTCCATGAGGATGAATGCCCAGCGTTCGCAGTCGTAGGCTTCGACTGCCTGCAGGCCGTTGTCGACGGCGCGGACTTCGCAGCCGAGGCGTTCGAGGAAGCGACGCGCCACGCGTTGATTGATCGCGTTGTCCTCCACGAGCAGCACTCGACCCGAGTAGCGGCGTTTGGCTTCGCCGGCGATCAGCGTATTGCGGGTGATGATGGGTTGACTGCGCAGGTGCCAGTCCTCGGCGTCGTGGGAAAGGGTCTTGTTCAGGGTGTCGAACAGTTCGCGCGAGCGCACGGGCTTGGTGAGATACGCGGCGAAGCCGATATTCGCGAAGCGTTGAATGTCGCCCGAGCGATCGAGCGACGTGAGCAGGATCAGCCGTGCTGGCGGAATCGATCGGTCCTGAACCAGGCGTTCGCCCAGCATCGCGCCGTCCATGTCCGGCATGTGATAGTCGAGCACGACGATATCGAACGGCGCGGCGTGTGCAGCGCGCATGACCGTCAGCGCCTCTTCGCCGGACGCTGCAACTTCAACGTCGTAGCCTGCATGAGTCATCTGCGTCGCCAGCACGCGGCGATTGGTTTCGTTGTCGTCGACGAGCAGCACGCGTCGACCGCGCGGCATCTCGGGCGCGCGTTCCTCCTCGCTGCTTCCTGTCGCCGGTTCCATCGGCACCGTGAACCAGAATGCCGAGCCTTGGCCGACTTCGCTGTGCGCGCCGACCTGGCCGCCCATCAGTTCGACCAGCTTGCGCACGATCGACAATCCCAGTCCGGTGCCGCCGAAACGGCGGGTCGTGGACGAGTCGGCCTGCGTGAATGGCTGAAACAGGTTCGCGAGCGACTCCGGCGGAATACCGATGCCGGTGTCGCGGACTTCGAAATGCACCAGTGCGCGACCGTTCTGTCGTCCCAGCGAACAGACCTCGACCACGACTTCGCCGCTCTGGGTGAACTTGATGGCATTGCCAACCAGGTTGAGCAGACACTGTCGCAGGCGCTGCGGATCGCCGACCACGTGCTGCGGCACTTCGGGACGCACGTTGACCACCAGTTCCAGATTCTTCGCAGCGGCCTGGAACGCCATCATCGAACCCACTTCATCCACATTGGCGGTGAGATCGAGTTCGAGATATTCGACGTCGAGCTTGCCGGCTTCGATCTTCGAGAAATCGAGAATGTCATTGAGGATCGTCAGCAGCGAGTCAGCGCTGGCGCGGATCGTCTCGGCATACTCACGCTGCACGCGGTCCAGTCCCGTATCGAGCAACAATCCGGTCATGCCAATCACACCGTTCATGGGCGTGCGGATCTCGTGGCTCATGGTGGCCAGGAACGTACTCTTGGCGCGGCTTGCGGCTTCCGCGTCTGCGGTGGCGCTGATCAACGCTTCGCGTGCGGCGCGCGCCTCGGTGATGTCATGCATGGACCCCGAGAGCAGCGTGGGCTCACCCGTGGCGTCGCGCTGCGCGGTGGCACGGCTGCGCAGCCATATGTAGTGACCGTTCTTGCGCCGCAGCCGGTACTCGATGTCGAACGGTTCGTGGCGATTGAAGTGATCCTGCGTCATCTGCTGCAATCGGGGCAGGTCGTCCGGATGGACAAGGCCGTGCAGCGCGGCGAGCGTCGACTCGAGTTCACCCTGCAGATAGCCGGTCATGGCGAAGAAACGCGGCGACACCCAGCAATGCGCGGTCCGGGTATCGATCTCGAACAGTACATCCTGAGTGCCCGACACCGCGCGTTGGAAGCGCGCCTGGGCCTCGCGCAGCTGTGCCGCCTGGCGTTCGATCTCACGCAGCGCCTCTTCTTCACGGGTGACTTCCCAGTCGACGCCGAGAATGCCGCTCACCTTGCCGTTACGGCCGCGCAGAATGCGCGCATGCATCTGGATGTGCTGCACGTTGCCATTGACCAGGACCCTATAGCGATGCTGGATGCGATCCTCGCCACCCGCCGCCGATTCCACTGCACGCTGGAAGACGTTCTGGTAGTCGACGAAATCATCGGGATGCACGCAGTCGGTCGCGTACTGCGCACCGAGCAGGCGCGTGACCCCGCCCAGTCGTTTCACGAAGGGGCTGTCGTCGGCGACGGTGACGACGTCATTGCGCACGTCCCAGTGCCACATCGAAATTCCGGCCGCCTGATTCGCCATCGCCAGCCGGTCTGCCGCGATACGCCGATCGTTTTCCGCTGTCTCGGCGCGTTGCAAGGCGAGGCGCAGCTCCTCTGTTTCGTCGCGTGAGCGCGCGGCTTCGGCAAGCGCGACAGCCTCGGCGCGCGACTTGCGCATATGGGCGCTGCCATACAGGCTCGTGACGAGAATCGCGAAGAGCGTCACCGAGTGATGCTCGAGATAGGTCCACCAATGGGTGTCGTACATCGACACGATCGGCGCGATCAGCAGCAGCAGGCTGCTCAATGCCGCCACCGCCATGATGTGCCAGGTGCGGTTGGACGACAGGCACAGGGTCACGGCGAGCAGGTAGCCCATGCCCACGACGGCATCCAGCATGTTCGTGAGATCGAAGGCGAACACGAGCAGGCACAGCGTGAACATCCATGCCAGCAAGTTGTAGCGTCGCGACGCGTCGTTCGCCAGTCCGTCCTCGATGACCTTGCGCCGCTCGTCCTCGGGAAGATTGATCAGGCCACGCAGGTACACGCGCAGGCAGAACATGCCGAATAGAAGCAGCGAGACCAGAATCAGTCCCGCGGCGCTGACGGACAGATAGGACTGCCCGAACAACCGGCCGATGACTGCACGTTCGCGGTCCAGCGGCAGGTCCAGTACCAGCACGCCGCCATTGCGATCGTTGACGGCGTAGCGCAGATGCGGCTGCCCGGCGATGTCTTCGAAATCGATCGTTGGCTGCTGCGGGTTCTCGCGGAGCCTGGCGATGGCCGCCGCGGCGAATTCGCCGGTGGCGGCCGGGATGGCATCGCCGCTGAGCGCATTCGCGAAATGCAGTGCCGTGAACGAGCGTTCGTTGAGGTTCAACGCCCGGTTGCCGTTGGCGAGCATGGCCTCGGAAATGGCGTAGGCCTTCGAGATGGCGACATCCGCACCGATCCGTTGCGCGACCACTTTCTTCTGCAGCAACAGCGGCGTGCCGGCAATGGAGAGGAATAGCACCAGCGCCAGGATCGCCACGATGGACGCCTGCCCTGCCAAAACTTCGAGAACCCCCCTCGATTTCATCCCACGCTCCGCGGACCGCTCATTGGCTGTAGAACGGCGCACCACCTGAAAACTGGATTCGGCACGGACCCCGCTCGTCGGTGTTGTGAAGGGAGCCCGCTCTGCTGCGTATCCAACGCCTGATTGGCGGATCATCCATATCCCGCACAAGGCCTTATGTAAGGGGGGCGTGGGGATCTACGCAACGGCAGCTCCATGGAACCGTGACGCACTTTTGCGGCGCCGACCGATCCTGTGATCCGGGTCACAGCGACCCCGACGCCGCCCCCCTGTCGTCCGCTCCGATGGCGCGCAATCAGGAAGTGTCGTCGCGAGTCAACGAGTCCAGCAGGGACCAGGCGGCTCGCGCGACCTCGGAGACTTTCATTTCAATCTCGAGTCGGGACATGCCAAGGTAGTCGCAGCGGTGCTGGCCGTGTCAGCCGGATACAGGATCAATCCTGGAATGAAGTACGCAGCAAGTGCGGAGGTCGGGCACTCCGGGAGTCGTCTGTCCAGCGTGGATCAGCCGCAGGAGCCAGCCGCAGCGCGACAGGCGGGCCACGCCTTTCGACGGGGCTGCGTAAAGAAACGCCGCATGCGCAGCGTCATTGCCGTGCTGCCGTTGCTGGCGGCAGGCGCGCTGGCAACGCCGTTGGACGATGGCCCGTACGTAGCCCGTCAAGCGGATGGCAGTGGCCTCACCCGATCGATCAGCGGCGAGGCAGTGAAGGAAGGGCGCATCGCCATCGGCCAGGCGTTCACGGTTGGCGCCGTAGGCGCCATGCCAGCCTTCGAGGTTCAACTACGACCCGTCGAGACGCCGGCACGCGATGAGATTCGCCTGAATGCCAACACGCCGATGTTCGTGGTCGCCGATACGCACGGCGAGTATGAAATCCTGGGCGAACTGCTGCGCAAACAGCGCATCGTCGACACGTCGCTGCGCTGGTCGTTCGGCAAGGGCCATGTCGTATTTCTCGGCGATGTGTTCGATCGCGGTCCGCACCAGATCGAGATCCTGTGGCTGATCTATGAACTGCAGCGGCAGGCATCCAGGGCCGGCGGCGGCGTTCATCTGCTCATCGGCAATCACGAAGCGATGGTGATGCGCGGTGACCTGCGTTACCTCAATCCGAAGTATCAGGCGACGGCCAGAACGTTGGGGGCGCCTTCCTATGTCGACCTGGTCGCCGCCGATACGGTGCTTGGTCAATGGCTGCGCTCGCGTCCCGCAGTACTGAAGATTCGTGACCTGCTGTGTCTGCACGGCGGTATCTCGCCGCAACTCGTCGAGCGTGGACTGACCGTGTCGCAGATCAATGCGACAGTGCGCGAGGCATTGTCAGGTGAAGAGTCGCCGCAGATCGATTGGCTGATGGGGCCGTTGGGTCCGCTGTGGTACCGCGGCTATTTCGCGGACGCGCAGGGTGAAGCTTCAGCGACGACGGCGGACATCGATGCGATGCTCCGGCACTTCGGGGTGACGAAGATCATCGTCGGGCATACGCGCGTGCCGACGGTGACGTCGCTATACGACGGCAAGGTCGTGGCCGTGCAGGTGTATCCGCATCGGGATGCGGCGTCGGCTCAGTCGGTGATGGAGGCATTGCGGATCGAGGGTCGCGTGGTGAAGCGGGCGACCATCGCTGGCGCGCTGGAGCCGCTGTGACCGCGGCTCCTCAATCGCGCGCCACGCGGGCGATGCTCAGGCGAGCTGCGTGACGGTGACGACCGGGCGACCTGACGTCAGTGACTCGACGCCCATGGCGCCAAAGGCGAGGCTGCCGCTGACGATGACGACGGCCAGCAGCAGGCAGACGGCGCTCTGAACGAAACCGCGATTCGTGGGCTGAGTGAACATGGCAATTCCCCTTCTCTGTTGGTGCCTCCACCGTGGAGGCTCGCAACAGATATTGCAGGGAGCGTGCCAACCGCCGCATTGCCTGAAAAACCAGCGAATTCCAGCGTCTTTTGCGGTCGTCCTGTACGCCGCGGACAATTTTTCTGTCCGCAAAGTGTCCGCGTACACGCGCGGCAGTGTCCGGTGTCCGGTGGCGAGCAGTCGCAGCCGGAAACGGGCCTGCTGCCTGGATCGCCTGAACATGCCAGACTGCGACGCAAGTCGCCGCCATCGTCACAAGGAGTATCGATGTTCTACGTCCTTGCCTTGTTCGTGGGAATCATCGCGGGCCTGCGTGCGATGACGGCGCCCGCCGCCATTGCCTGGGCAGCGCATCTCGGTGTTCTCGATCTCACCGGTTCCTGGCTCAACTTCTTTGCCCACGCCTGGACGCCGTGGATCTTCACGGTGCTGGCGCTGGGTGAGCTCGTCACAGATCAATTGCCGTCCACACCCAGTCGCACGGTGCCGGTTCAGTTCGGTACGCGCCTGCTGAGCGGCGGCATCTGTGGCGCCGCGATTGGTTTCGCCGGCGGATCGTTGTGGGCCGGCGCCGTCGCCGGTGTCATCGGTGCGGCGATCGGAACCCTCGGCGGCAGAGCCTGTCGCGCGAAGCTCGCAGTCGCATTAGGCAAGGATCGGCCGGCGGCCTTCATCGAAGATGCGGTCGCGATTGCCGGTGCGGCACTCATCGTCGTCGCGATGGTGTAACGGCCATGCAATCCTTCGATGCCATCATCATCGGCGCAGGGCAGGCGGGTCCGTCGCTGGCGGGCCGGTTGACAGACGCAGGCATGACCGTCGCATTCGTCGAGCGAAAATTGTTTGGCGGTACGTGCGTGAACACCGGATGCATGCCGACCAAGACGCTCGTCGCCAGCGCCTATGCGGCGCATCTCGCGCGCCGCGCCAATGATTTCGGGATAGTCATCAACGGTACCGTCACCGTCGACATGCCGCGGGTGCATGCTCGCGCCGCAGCGGTGTCGACCAATGCCAGGACGGGTCTCGAGCGATGGCTGGCGGGCATGCAGGGATGCACCGTGTTCCGCGGCCCGGTGCGATTCGAATCGGCGCGCAACGTACGGGTCGGTGACGAACTGCTGACGGCGCCGAAGATCTTCATCAATGTCGGCGGTCGCGCGGTCGTTCCGGATTTTCCCGGCGTCGATCGCGTGCCTTTTCTGACCAACACGTCGATGGTGGCGCTCGACCGTGTTCCTGAGCATCTCGTCGTGGTCGGCGGCAGCTACGTCGGCCTGGAATTCGCGCAGATGTATCGCCGCTTCGGTGCAAAGGTCACGGTGGTGGAGAAGGGCCCGCGCATCGTGTCTCGTGAGGATGAGGAGGTCTCCACCAGCATTACCGAAATCCTGCAGGCCGAAGGCATTGCAATTCGCACGAGTGCCGAATGCATCCAGCTCGCGCCGCACACAGCGGGCGTGGAAGTGCACGTCAGTTGCACGGCTGGTGATCCGAGTGTCACCGGCTCCCACGTGTTGCTGGCCGTCGGTCGCCAGCCCAACACCGACGACCTGGGCCTGGACAAGGCAGGGGTTGCGATGGATCGTCGCGGCTACATTCAGGTCGATGACTCGCTGGCGACCAACGTCGAAGGCATCTGGGCGCTCGGAGATTGCAATGGGCGCGGGGCTTTCACGCATACCGCGTACAACGATTTCGAGATCGTGGCGGCCAATCTGCTCGACGGTGCGCAACGGCGAGTCAGTCAGCGCATCCCTGCATATGCGCTGTACATCGATCCGCCGCTGGGTCGCGTCGGCATGACCGAGGCTCAGGCTCGCGCCGCGGGCAAGCGCCTGTTGATTGCACGCCGGCCGATGACCAAAGTTGGGCGTGCCATCGAGAAAGGCGAGACCCAGGGATTCATGAAGGCCGTCGTCGATGCCGATACGAAACGCATTCTCGGCGCAGCGATTCTCGGTGTCGGCGGCGACGAGGCGATCCACGGCGTCGTGGACATCATGAATGCCGACGTGCCATATACGGTGCTGCAGAACGCCGTGCCGATCCATCCGACCGTCTCGGAGTTGATTCCTACGCTCCTCGGCGATCTGCGACCTGCGTAGTAGCCGCCGCCATTTGCGGTGCACGAGAGGCCGCATGTTGCACATACTGTTTCTGATCGCCATCACGGCGGAAGCGATGACGGCTGCACTCGCGGCGGGTCGACGCAGCATGGATTGGGTAGGCGTGTGCCTGCTGGGGTGCGTCACCGCGCTGGGCGGCGGATCGGCGCGCGATGTACTGCTGGGTCACTACCCACTGACGTGGGTCGAACATCCCTACTATCTGGCGATCACGGCCGGCGCTGCGCTGGCCACCATTTTTCTTCCGAAGATCATGCGTCACCTGCATCAGTTGTTCCTGCTGCTCGACGCCGTGGGTCTCGTGGTGTTCACGGTCATCGGCTGCAATGTGGCGATGCAGCTCGGGCTGCCAACCGGGGTGGTGATCGTGTCGGGGATGATCACGGGCTGCGTCGGCGGTGTGCTGCGCGATGTGCTGTGCAATGAGATCCCGCTGCTGTTCCGTCGTGAACTGTATGCCAGCGTCTCGGTCATTACCGGCTGTCTGTACATCGCTGGTCTCTATCTCGGCTATCCGCACCTTCTTGTCACGATCGGCGCGATGCTCGTCGGTCTGGCGCTGCGACTGCTCGCGTTGCGTTTCGAATGGAACATGCCGAAGTTCGTCTATGCCGAAGAGAAGACCGCGGACCCGGGCGATCGATGATGGCTGCGCACCGATGAAGATCGTCCGGCGCTAAAGCCGGACCCCCAGTGAGAAACGAAAGGCATGCGCCGAGTCCACGCCGCCGGGCGGACGAAGGAGGCGCAGGACGCAGGGGCTATTGCACCCTGACAGGCTCCAGCAGCTGCACGCTGAATTTCTTTTCCGCGTCCGTCCATACACGCGTTGACGTCAGGCGCGCCGAGGCTGCCAGGCTTTCGAAACCAGCCTGCGTGTACTTGTGGCAGTACTCTGTTCGCAGGTGTTCGCCGCGCGAAAACCGGATGGGAGTTCCCGACACGTCGACCACCTGATCGCGTTTGCTGATCAGGTGCATTTCGATGCGGCCCTGTTCCTCGTTCCATACCGCATCATGTTCGAAGGCAGTGAGATCGAACTTGGTGCCGAGCTCCCGGTTGATGTGACGCAGCGCATTGAGATTGAACTGCGCGGTGACGCCGGCACTGTCGTTGTAAGCAGCGCGGAGCACATCGGGATCCTTCTGCAAGTCGATGCCGATCAGCACGGCGCCCGTATCGCCCACGATCTCGCGCATGCGCTGCAGGACTGCGCGCGCCTGGTCGCGGCTGAAATTGCCGAGCGTGGAGCCCGGGAAATACACGACCCGTCGTTGCGCGTCCTGCAGCTGCTTCGGCAGTTCGAAGGGGGCTGTGAAATCCGCACACACGGGAAAGATGCGCACCGCCGGATAATCGCGCGCAAGCGTATTCGCGGCTTCGATCAGGTGTTCACGCGCGATGTCCACCGGCACATAGGCGGCCGGCGCCACCAGGTGATCGAGCAGCAGTCGCGTCTTGAGGCTCGTGCCGCTGCCGAACTCGATGAGTGCCGCCTGTGGCCCGATGATCTGCGCCATCTCGGCGGCATGCTCCTGCATGATGCCGAGTTCGGTGCGGGTGAGGTAGTACTCGGGCAGCTCACAAATACTGTCGAACAGTGTCGAGCCGTACTCGTCGTAGAACCAGACGGGCGACAGTTCCTTCGGTGTGCGGCGCAGTCCGTCCAGCACCGATGCGGCGAGCTGATCGACGCGTGAAACGGGAATGACAGTGGGACGCTTCGTCATTACAGCTGACTCCTCAACGAATCATCGCGGACCGACTCATGCATCGCGTGCGAGTCGCAGCCCCATGAATTGCCAACGTGCCTGGGGGTAGAAGAAGTTCCGATACGTGGCGCGTACATGATCCGCGGGCGTGGCGCAGGACCCGCCTCGCAACACGAACTGATTGCACATGAACTTGCCGTTGTATTCGCCCAGCGCACCGGCGGCCGGGCGATAGCCGGGATAGGCAACATACGGCGAGGCCGTCCATTCCCACACATCGCCAAACAGCTGGTGCAGTCGATCGCCACCGCTCGCGGCTCGCGGATGCGGAGCCGCCGTCGGCGCATTTGTCAGCAGATTGCCCGCGACGTCGCATCGTGAAGCAGCGAGTTCCCATTCGGCTTCCGTCGGCAATCGCGCACCGCTCCAGCGTGTAAATGCGTCCGCTTCGTAGTAACTCAAGTGGCACACCGGCGCTGCCGGATCGAGCGATTGCAGGCCGGCGAGCGTGAATTCCGTATCCAGCGACTCCGTCCAGTACAGCGGTCGCGCCCAGCCTTCGGCATTCACGGTGCTCCAGCCATCCGACAGCCAGCAATCCGGGCGTCGATAGCCGCCGTCCTGGACGAATTCGAGATACTCGGCATTCGTCACCAGACGATCTGCGAGTGCGTAGTTCTCCGTGAGCACGCGATGGCGCGGCATCTCGTTGTCGAAACAGAAATGTTTGCCAGACGCGCCGATCTCGCCGATCTGGCCTTCGAAGCCGATGAAATGAACGGCTGCGGGCGGCACGTTCGACATGCGACGCATGGACGGAAGATAGGCCGGCAGCAAAGGATTGGAGGACAACAGATGCTTGATGTCGGTCAGCAGCAGTTCCTGGTGCTGCTGCTCATGATTGAGACCCAGCGTCACCAGCTCGACGATGCGATCGTTGTCGGCCTCGCGAAGCAGCAGTTCCCGCAGGTGATCGTCGACATGCGCGCGATAACGCTTCACCTCGGCGACGGTGGGTCGCGTGAGCAAACCCCGCCGCGGCCGTTGGTGCATTGGCCCAAGCGTCTGGTAGTAGGAGTTGAACAGATAGTCGAAGCGCTCATCGAACACCCGGTAGTGTCGCGAATGAGGCTTGAGCAGGAAGGTCTCGAAGAACCATGTCGTGTGCGCCAGGTGCCACTTCGCGGGACTCGCGTCCGGCATGCTCTGCACGACGTAGTCTTCGGTTTGCAGGGGCTGGCACAGGGCGATCGAGAGTGAGCGGACGCGGGAAAATCGATCCGCGAGGGATTCAGCGGAACGGCAGGCAGCGGCGGCGGTTTCGGCGATGGCCATCAAACGCTCCTATATATGTATGTGCGCAGCTGGCGGAGGAATTAATCCAACGCCTGATACACGAGCAAAGTTGCAGCCAATACATCACAGGTCAGCGCCGATGCCTACCCTGCCAAAACAGTCACTTACGACTCAGCCCAGGTCGTCAAGCCTACCCAGAACGCGCGCGGCAGTCTGAGACAATCCGGCTATGTCGTGCCAGGAAGGTTTGCCTTGACGGCTCGCCCCCTCGCCGCTCTAATACGCGCCTCTTTTCGGGCCGGGATCCACACCCGTCCCAAGCCTTCCTGGCCAGGTAGCTCAGTTGGTAGAGCAGCGGACTGAAAATCCGCGTGTCGTTGGTTCGATTCCGACCCTGGCCACCACTTTTCCCTAGAAAACAAGGCTTTTTCACGTTCGTCGCGCGGACTATAGCGTGTCGAACATGACACCTTTGGACCAGTTTCGGACCACGAACCCAGATGTGGACGAACAGCTAAAAGCCGCTCGCTAGACGGGTCTCCATTCACTTCTGGAGACCTGACATGGCATCGATTGATAACCGTCCGAACAAACACTCGAAAAAGACCTGGCGTGCCCGCGTGCGAGCAAAGGGTTTTAGGGATATCACCCGTTCCTTTGACACCAGGCAGAAGCCTGGGCCAAGCGAGTGGAGGCACAGCTTTTTGCTGGAATCGACACGGTCCCTGACCTTTCAGCTGAGCTGACCTTGAGTGAGGCGCTGGACAAGTACAAGGAGGAAGAGAGTCCGAACAAGAAGGGAAGTGTTCAGGAGATGCGGAGGATTGAGGCATGGAAGAAGCATCCTCTCGCAAAATTGAAACTGTCCCTTCTGACGCCTCAACACTTCCTTGCGTACCGCAAGGAACGACTGAAGAAGGTCGCCAAGAATACGGTCCGGCTCGATCTGTCCCTGATCAGCGTGCTGTTCAAAGTAGCTGCTGACGAATGGGGTATGCCGTATTTGAAGAATCCCGTTTCGCTTCGCAAGTTGAGCGTCAGCAAGGGGCGTGATCGTCGCCTTAAGGACGAGGAGGGCACCCGATTCGAACGTGAGCTCCTCAAGTGTCGTAACGTGATGGTGCGGCTGATCGTGGCTTTTGCTGTTCATACGGCCGCGCGACAGGGCGAGATTCTTCGTTTGCAGCGCGCGGACATAAATCTCAAGCGCCGCACCGTTATCTTCCGCGACACGAAGAACGGCGATGATCGCGCGGTTCCCCTGTCACGGGATGCCTTGGTGATCATCGAGGGCTTGCTCAACCATCATGATGGCGAGCAAGTTTTTCCGATTACGCGCGACGCGTTGGTTTCAGCGTGGCGCCGGATTCTGCAGCGGGCAGAGATCAAGAACTTTCGTTTCCACGATCTGCGCCATGAGGGTACGACTCGTCTTTTCGAACGGGGTCTGACGACAATGGAAGTCCAGAAAATTACCGGCCACAAGACGCTCTCGATGTTGCTCCGCTACACACAAATGAACGTGGATCACGTCGTGGATCGCTTGGACGCTACCGAGCCGGCTAAGGGGCTCGATCGGATTGCGGTAGCGGCTTTTGCTATGAAGCCGGCGGCCGAGGCTGCTGCCTGCGCTGAAACTGAAGAGGCACTGCCCAAGACCGTAGTTCCGTTCCGCGCTCGTCGTTAGTTGTGGAGCTGGGCCGCCCCTCGAATGGCGGCGGCCCGATTTCAGATCCGGCCAGGGATCCGGCCATCTACGGATCCTTAGTGCTTCCAATAGCATGATTTTATAGCTATTCTTCCGGCCATTAAACCGGCCACCGAGAGCCCTCTCAGGGGAGCGAGTTGACGCCAAGCGCTGCAGAGCCTTTCATGCCGGCCGAGGGCACGGAAACGCTAGAGAACTTGGCGTTCGATTTGGCGCGAGAAGCAAGCGAGCTCTCCGGCCAACTCCATCCGACAGTTCGCCTGTCCGTGGCCGAGCTGGTTCGTTCGATGAACTGCTACTACTCGAATCTCATCGAGGGCCACAATACGCACCCTCGAGATATCGATCGCGCATTGGCCGCTGACTATTCGGCGGATCCTCATCGTCGAGATCTGCAGCTCGAAGCGCGCGCTCACATTGAGGTGCAGCGAATGATCGACGCGCGCACGGATTTTCCGAAGCCACCGGCTTCGCGAGCATTTATTGAATGGACGCACCGGGAGTTCTGTTCGCGCCTGCCAGAAAGTTTGCTGGTCGTCGAGAATCCGGACACTCGCGAGTGTCTGCCCGTCGTTCCGGGCGAAATGCGGAAGCGCGGTGTGGCCGTAGGTCGTCACGTCCCGCCACAGGCAGAAGATCTACCCGCGTTCCTGGCTCGATTCGAGCAGGCCTACTCCTCTGGCCGACTCACGAAGGCTCGTCAAGCTATCGCTGCGGCTGCTGCTCACCACCGTCTTCTTTGGATCCATCCATTTCTTGATGGCAACGGTCGCGTCACGCGACTCATGTCTCACGCAATGCTGCTTGATCTGGGGGTCGGTTCCGCTCTTTGGTCGATCTCTCGAGGCCTAGCTCGCCGCTCAACGGATTACAAGCGACTGTTGATGGCGGCTGATGAGTCACGCAAAGGCGACTTGGATGGGCGTGGTGCTCTGTCGCAGAGCGCACTGATCGAATTTTGCAGTTTCTTTCTGGAGTGCTGCCTTGACCAGGTTCGATACATGCGAGAGCTTCTCGAGCCCTCTGAGCTTCAGCGCCGAATGGAGTTGTATGTACGCGATGAGG
Source organism: Povalibacter sp. (assembly GCF_036520495.1). Classification (GTDB taxonomy): domain Bacteria; phylum Pseudomonadota; class Gammaproteobacteria; order Steroidobacterales; family Steroidobacteraceae; genus Steroidobacter. The sequence continues at coordinate 89,377 of NZ_DATDJO010000067.1, forward strand.
AAGATGCCGAGCGGCTGCCGAAGCGAAGCTTCGCTCTGTTGCGGGAGGCGTTGCTATCGGGAGATTTGGATCGAGGTCGCGTTCCAAGACTTATCGATGTGAGCGAGCGCACCGCCCGTCGTGTGATCTCTGCCCTTGTCGAAAAAAAGTTGCTCGTTTCAGAGTCTCACAAAGCGCCGCTTCGTCTTGGTTTTCCGATCGATGTAGTTGAGCGATGGTTTCCAAGGCTCTATCCGCTCGGATCGTAGGAAATAGCCGAGCACATTCCTGTACTAGGCATTGGGTTTCGAAGCGAACAGAAAATTAGTAATGGATCAAGCCACACACAACAAGATTGTTTCCTTCAGGAAACACCGCCGGCACCTGAATCGCCCATCGAAAGCAAGAAGGCTGAGATTCCCCCGTTGGCCGCACAGGTCACAAAGGTTCGCGAGCACTTGAAGAACAACCCGAAGAACCGTCCGGGCACACTCAAAAAGCTCCGAAGTGTCCTGGAGTCCCTGTTCGCTAAGAAGCTGGATTCAGAAGCCCTGGACCGGCTTGAGAAGGAGCTCATCAAGCAGAAGATCGTGACGGAGGCTGCCGGAAAGCTGACGTACGGCGTGAAGGGATAGAGACTGTACGCCGTGGCCACCGCTTCGCGTTCTCCACTGAAGGCAAAACCGCTTCGCACTCCCGGTCAGTCCATCAGCGACGAGATTCAGAAAGTCCTGGATGACAAGGTGCTGCTAGCTCTATTGGTAGTCGCAGCCTTATGGATGATCGCCCTGATTGAGTGGTTCGGCGTCCTCGCGAAAGCTCCCCGCATGCCGTGGATTTATACGGCGATCGCCATCGCCGCCACCGGATACGCTGCATGTCAGTTCCGGGGAATCAAGCGACGAGTGGCGCAGTAGGACTTCCCTGGACAGGCATCGATCGGACTTCCCACATGCATCCCTGGACAGGCTCGCAGATGTCGACCGTGGGTGAACGGGATCTCGGCAGGCTCGGGGCGGACGAAGAGAGGTAGTCGGGTCTCAGCCGTAGAGCTTGCTCGCGCTGCGAAGCCCGCGTACCCAGGATTGACCGAGCGTATTCGCATGCAAGCGCATGTGGTCGAGCTTGCCCATGGCCCGACCAAACACATTCCCGCGTTTCCGCATTGCGGCCTTCCAGGCCTCGGCCTCAATGTTCAGGCGCTGAGCGATCGCGGGGAGTCGTTCGTCAATGAAACCTCGCTTGTCGTTGCGCACGCAGCGCCCGCTCCAATCGACGAGCTCAAGATAGTCATTCAATGGGTACGGAATGGCGGCTTCATCGTTGATGCCACGGGCGAACGACCGCAGCGGTACAGCGATGCGTTTTGTCTCCTCGTGCCGCGCATCCTTCGCCTTCGAGGCACGAATGCGTTCGTAATGGACGTGTACTCAGACGCCTCCGGGGTGGCTGCGATGCCGGCTCGAATGGGATTGAGGTCGACATAGGCCATTGCGGTCAGCAGTCCGGCTTCATCGAGCAGCGCCTGGGACTTGAAGCGCCCCTCCCAAAACTTGCCCGTGCAGTTGTCTTCTGCGTTCGCTCTTCGAGCTAAATGCTCGTTCAACGATTTCATGAACCAGCTGATGTCATACAACCGTCGGCGCCACAACTCGATCATGGACTCCGCGAGTTCCCGTTCCGCCTCGAGCGCCTCGCCGGCTAAGTAGTGACGAATGCAGGCGGGCGTCCCGAAGATTTGCGTCCATCGCACAGCAACCTCCGCGCGGGACAGTGACTTCGCTTGCCTCTCATCCACGTACAGCACCAGATGGTAGTGATTCGACATCACTGCAAACGCACAAATCTCGATCGAGAAGATCGAAGTGAGCAGACGCAACCGCTCGAGGATCCATTCCTTGCGATGCGAATAGTCGCGTCCGGCGTACTCGTCAAACCCCCATAGCCAGGCGCGGCGCACGCACCGAGCCACCACGTGGTAGTACGGCGTGTCGTTCAGACAGACCAGAGCCTTCCTTGCGTAGCCCATTGCCACCTCCCTGCGCGCGCCGATAGTCGACAGGCTACATATATAGGTGATCGGTCCGATTCGAAGTTTGCGACTAAGTCGGTGGGTCACCGAGAAACGCGAGGAATCAGTGCCTGTCCAAGGTGTTGTGCGAGGAATCAGTGCCTGTCCAAGGTGTTCTGTCAGGTGTTCTGTGCTGTCCAAGGTGTTCTGTGCGGCCGACGCTGGTTGTAGAACTGGAAGTAGCGAGCGAGGCCCGAACGCGCGGCGCTCACCGTGTCGTACGCGTGCAGATAAACCTCTTCGTACTTCACCGACTTCCAAAGCCGCTCGACGAACACGTTGTCGCGCCATCGGCCCTTGCCGTCCATGCTGATCGCGATGCCGTGCTGCTCGAGGACGGAGGTGAACTCCAGGCTCGTGAACTGACAACCCTGATCCGTGTTGAAGATCTCGGGCGTACCGTAGTTCGCCAGCGCCTCCTCGAGCGCTTCGGCGCAGAAGTCCGTCGTGAGTGTATTCGACAATCGCCACGACAAGACTTTGCGCGTGCACCAGTCGATCACGGCCACCAGATACACGAAACCGCGCGCCATCGGGCCGGGAAAACGGGAAAACTTTCCGAGCGACTGAAGACTGATGCAGCGTTATCCCGCTTTCCCGGCCCGGCACCGATAGCGCGGCTTGTACCCAGACTCAAACTTGTTTGCCTTGCAAAAGGAGTGAGTCATCGATCGGTACAAAGCGAGTGGCCGCCCTCTTCAGCGAATGGGCTGTGAGTTGGGCGACGCCGTAGATCTCCACTTCGATCCCATGGCGGTCTCGGAGTCGGTGCACGAGCACATCGAAATCTCCGTCTCCCGAGGCAAGAACGACAACGTCTGCGATGCCGACCGCGTCCAGAACATCGAGTGTGATGCCGACATCCCAGTCGCCTTTCGAAGATCCGTCGGCGCGGCTGATGAAAGGTTTGAGCTTCACGTCGAAGCCGATGCCGCGCAGGATGTTCTGGAACTGTTTCTGTTTCTCATCGCCGCGGTCGATTGCAAAAGCTGTGGCTGTCACGACTTCGCGATCCGCGCTCACCTGACGCCAGAATGCGTTGTAGTCGAAGTGAGCATTGAAGGCCTGCCGCGTCGTGTAATAGATGTTCTGGACGTCGGCAAAAATGGCAACGCGTTTCACTGTGTTCAATCTCCGCTGCCTGCCAAAGTGACCTGCCGCATTTCCTCTCGACGAACGGCTTCCTCACGGACCTCATCGAGGGCAAGCCTGACTTCACCGACATCTGCGACGCTTTCGTCTTTCACGAAGGCACCGGTGAGTTGTGTTTCGGGTTTGAGTTCGCCCAGTTCAAAGAGCGTCCACCTCTGGGCATATTGAGCGGTCAGTAGTTCTGGCGCGAATCGGCCCAGCATTTCAGTGATGTTCTGTACATCGCGCTGAAGCAGCGTGAATGCGTTGTTGTTACTGGCCGCATTCTGCAGGCCCTGGGGAATTATCAATCTTTTCTCACGGTTGACGGTTCGCGGCGGAAAGTTACAGGGTTTCGCGCGATGCTGCTGGGCAGTGATGGCCCAAGAATGGAACAGATCTGCTTTTCGGCAGGGAGCTGGTTGGGCCGCGGATGACCTACGCGTGCAAGGCGCTGATTACGCTGCAGGACACCCAGCTGCTTCTGGTGTCGAAGGCATGGGTGTCCAGCGGACAGTCACCATTTCGCCCGATGCGACTTTGCGTCAGGGCTTCACGTTCCAGACCGTGCTGGGGCGCATGGGTCTCAATCACATGAATGGTCGCGTGCAGGATGCGATATCCGGTACATTTCTGTCGCCGGACCCGACCATTCCAGACCCGATGAACACGCAGGCGTTCAATCGCTACGCATACGTCTACAACAACCCGCTCACGTTGACCGACCCGAGCGGATTTACTCCGGACGGTCCGCCCCCATTTTTCGACCCATGCTCCGTAGGGGTGTGCGATTCTCCGGACGACGACGGCAACGTCTTAGATTGCTTTCGAAACGGCGGATGCCGTGGCGAATACTACTACGAGCCGTACAACGGTCCCAAGATTGCGCCGCAGATGGTGTCGCGGCAGATGGACAGAAGGGCGACTGCGAGGGTTGTGAGCAATGGCAATAGCTCAATGGGTGGGCTCGGTTCCTGGAGCGATACGTTCTTCAGCTTGCTGCGTGGAATCGGTGATAGCTGGCACACGGCTGGTGCACTGTCTCAGTTTGCTGACGCGATGGAGTATGGCGAGTACGAGCAGGCGGTCTACTTACTGGATGTTGCGGACCAACCTTTGTTCGGGTCCATCGATACGCCGCGAGGACATCTGGGATACGACTTGGCGCCTGCGGCACAGATCCTCGCTGGGAGCGCTGGGGCCGGCTTCGTAGGAGTTGTAAGGCACACTATCCCCAAGAGCCGACTCGGGCACATTTTCAGAAACGCGGAAGGTCACCTTTCGAATACTCGTGCCAATCGTCAACTGCTGATCAACGTTGCGAACAATCCGAAGACAATGTTAGGTCCTGACAAATACGGAAATGTTTGGTCGGCACTAACTCGTGCAGATGGAACCCAGGTCTGGGTACAGACGCGGAACGGACGGATCATCAATGGCGGCGTTAATCAGACGCCCCGAATCTATAACCCCGACACAGGCCTGTCGGGCTTGTGAGAGCACGGCTATGAGTACGACGAACGAGCTAACCTCCTCAGAAGCGTTGGACGCGATGATTGAATTCCTGTCTGCCTATTGGGAAAGGGGGAAGTCCGAGGAGATGGCGATGTTGCTTGGCTCGCTAGCGAGGCAACGCGACGGGAAGCCCGCTGATCCAGCAATGTGGCAAGACTGGACGGCTGCTGTGGAGAAAGTGGTTGCACGCCGCTCCTGACAGTCAGCACAGTGGGTGGGACGCAGATACTCGACACGATCACTGCACCGTGGGGCGGCTGGTCGGGGCTGACGAGGAGCGTCACCGGAATCTGGACTGATCAATGGCCCGGTGATGGAAGTTTGGAAGCGAATCTTGCCGCCGTGCCGTTCATCCCGGTTGTTGGGGTGGAGGCCGCCACGGCCAGGCTCGGATCAAAGCTCTACGACATCATTCCTTACTGGCGAACTGCTGCTGCAGGATTTCAGAAGCACCATGGAGTGCTCGACGCGTGGGCTCGAGCAAACATACTTGGCTATAGATCAGGCGCTGCACCGGCAGTTGTTCTCTCAATCGAGCAACACAATGCGACGCGCGCGGTATTCAATACTTGGCGCGCGGAGCAGGGCTGGGCTCGCACACCGATAGACTGGTCGCGTGTTTCTCCACAACAGATGCAGGCCCTGACGTACAGAATGTTCGAGGCAGCTGGCGTACCGAAGGATGTTGTGAGCAACTACTTCCGTGCCTTCGACGAGTTCCTCTATGGCTTCTGAGCACAAACCATCGGGATGGGAAACAATCGGCACCATTTCGATTGGCCGCCGACTTTGCGTCTCGGATACCAGCTACTTTTACGATGAGCCGGTACTGCTCTCAGTGCCAGCCGGCCAGTACTCAGTCACGGTCCGCTACGGATCGAACGAGAGGGGCAAGTACGTCAGCGCCCTGAGAGTGGCTCGCGGCGATGATCTTGTTCGTGGTTCACGACTGGATGATGTGGTCGTGGACTTCGGGCAGATCGGCGTGTGTGACCGAGATGCAGTCGAGAGCGCGTTCGATATCTTGGGTGACACTGGAATGCCGACGTACTACGAACAGCTGCAGACCACAGAGCTGGTCAAGACGGTCACTCTTTCAAACAACGTCGAAATGTTCATTGCACGATCGGGATTTGGCGACGGGCTCTATCCGGTTTACGTGTTGGGTGCTTCCGAGCAGATGCCGGCGGGTGTAGAGATCGACTTCGAGCATTCGATCCCAAAGTGATCGAGCACCGCCGCCGGAGTGCGCACTCCGACCGCCCGTCACGCTGCTTGCTTTGGTTGCGCTTCGGCCCTGCGGCTCACGCCCGCAACGCAAGCAGCGCGCCGGGCTGCGGCCGTGGAGCGCTGAGATCTCGGCAGCTTCGGTGAGGTCAGTGGACTGAGTCGGTCAGCCCCCGCGAAGACGCGCGGGCTGCGGAAGGTGTTTACTGCAAGCACGTCCAGCCAAAGCGCTGCACGTGCTTGCAGACCCCCCATCCCCCTGGAAGGGGGCTTCAGGGCGGGCATGCGAACATAACGCCGAGAAAATATGCGCACCGCACCGCGCGCTTCGCGCGCTACTCGCAGTGTCCGGCTGATCGCCCGCATATTTAGCGTTCATGTTCAATGCCCGCCGCAGCGAGCGAGGACGCTCGCTGTAGAGAGCGGCGAAGCGCCGCAAATATCATCCCCCGCCCACCCGCTGCGCCGTGTTCGTTCGCGCGCAACCGTTGCGCGCTGCCTGTCACACCGCTCGCACCCGCCGCCCCAAGGGGCTCCCTGTTTTAGTCGCTTCGCTTCTGTGTCTGTCGCCGCTCGCGCGCACTGCGCGCCGCTTCAAGAGCAGCGCCCGCGCCAATCGCCGAAGACGGCGCTTCTCACGGCCGCTACCCCGAGCGCCTCAGTGATGCGTGAATGCTCGGAAGTTCTCCTGTGGATGAGGGGCCGGGGCTCTGCGAGCCCCTCATCCACAGGAGAACGAAGATGCAATCCGTCGAGATCACAGTCACCTTCACCGCAGCCCAAGCCTGGCAGTTCGCGCAGTTCCTGAAGCGCGTGAGCTTCCGCGAATATCGCAACAACGCCACCTGCGACGACGAAGCCTATCTCCTGCGCAATGCCAGCGAGATCATCCGCGAGGTGCTGACCGAGCGAAGCTACGCGCTCCGGCGGCCTTGCAAGAGGGTCGGCTGCGCCGGCCCTCTTGCTTCGCGAGCGGCGAAAGGAAGATCAATGTCGCGATCGATATGCGCGGTGAACATACAAACGGTCTTTCACAGTGGGCTTCGTCACCGGGGACGAGAATTGGACGACCCTGGCGGTGCAGAACGCACTCGAGTGGAAGGTGACGCTGGAGCCAATGTTGGAGTCGGTCGAGGACTACAGCGAACGCCGGTATCGCGAAGGCGCTCTGTATGAAGAGATTCGGCTGCTCACTCGCTCGAGCGAGACCGCGAACAAATACGAGCATTACTGTCAGCAAGGCGCTCTCGAAGGAAGTCACGCCCCAAAGAGTTCACGTCATCCGTGCTTCTCCTGGCTGGATCGTAACGGAAACGGCGGTCGCGCTCGCTGAGCGCCTCGCAGCCCAGGCGGGTACCGACTATGAAGGCGGCAAGCAGATCATCATGAAGGGACTCGGCGGCATTCCGCTCGGCCGGCCCTTTAAAATCGGACGAAGTCGCGGATCTCATCGCTTTCCTGGTTTCCGCCGCGTGCGGCTTGGATTACCGGGACGCAGTACGTCATCGACGGCGGCGGTGCCGACCGTCTGGCGTCCCGGTGATCTCGCGAGGCGTCGGGCAGCAGCACAATGTGTGCACATTCACGCTGCTGCCCGCCTTGTAAGGGGCGCGGGCAGCAGATGCTCAAGTTCTCCGCTAGCGAAGGTCTGGTGCTTGAACGAGCAGCCTCAACCGGCTTGCTGCTCGGTAAGCTGGGGTTCAACCGCGCTGGTCGTTGAGTTATCTGGCGGCGTGCCCAGTGTCGCGAGGACGATGGCGCCGAACACCAGGATGGCGGCAACCGCATACAGAATTTCCGTGTAGCCGCCGAAGTGGTCGTAGCTGAGACCCATCAGTAGCGGGCCAGCTGCTGCGCCGAGATAAAACGCCGTCAACTGCGAGCCATAAATCTTGCCGTAGGCCTTCATGCCGAAGTAGCGGCTGACCAGGAAGGCAACCAGATCGACTTCGGCAGCGGCAGCGAATCCGAGCGAAACGACACTCAGCATCAGCACCCAGGTCGGTGCACCGCTGAGTGACATCGCCAGACAGCCGAGCGCCGTCGAACTGAGCATGACGCCAGCGACGAGTCGCGCAGAGAATCGATCCAGCAACAAGCCGACGATGACGCGGCCCAGCATCACGGCAATACCCATCGAGCCGGCGATCTGCGCTGCCTGCAACGGCGACATGCCGCGATCCTGCAACAGCGGCACGATGTTGATGATCAGACCGGCGATCGCGCCGGACACGAGCAGGAAGCCGCCGGCGATTTTCCAGTACGTGCCGGTTCTCACTGCTTCTTGGAAGGTCAATCCGGCGAGGTCGTCTGCGCCGCCGTCGGCTACCGAGGCCTGCCGCGGAGCTGGTCGTTCCTTGAGGAGCAGAGCGACCACCGGAATGGCAACGAAGGCAATGAGCGCGCCGACACCGAGGTAGCCTGCCTGCCAGCCGAAGCGCTCGATCAGTGCCGCGCAAAAGACGGGGCCGAACATGCCGGCAAGCCCAGAGCCTGCCAGGGTCAGTCCGAGTGCGAGCCCGCGACTGCGGTCGAACCAGAGATTGACTGTGCGCGTCCATACGACTGGCGTCGTGCCGCCGCCGATGAGTGCGATCGCCAACCAGGCGGCGTAGAAAACGCCGATCGTGCCGGCGAGTTGTGTCATCGCGGCATAGGCGAGGGCGAGTCCCAGCAAAGACCAGAGCGCGACCTTGCGTGCACCGATGCGATCGATGAGGGTGCCGACGAGCGGTGCAGTGATCGCCGTGCCGAGTGTGAGGAAGCTCGCGGCGCTCGAAATTTCACCCCGGGTCCAGCCGAAGGCGGCCGTCAGAGGGATGACGAAAACTCCGAATGTATAGAAAGCCAAGCCGCTGAGTCCGGCGGCATTGCCGAGGCTTGCGGCTGCAAGAGTGCGCCAGCCCCGCTGGAATTCGCTTTCTTTATTGGTGTTTTTCACAAATTTATTCCCGCTGAGGCGCGTAGCATTAAACAGTAGGTTTGGATCGACAGTCGAAACTATATCGGATATTTGTATACAAATTTAGTGCCAAATCTCTGCCCGGGAGCATGCGGGTCGACGTGATCAATCGCTGCGTCAGCAGGCGCATCGACCGTTGCCTTGTTATTCGTATGCGCCGCCTTCCGCGGCATGGCAGGCGCCACGCCCGCATCAGATAAAGGTTGGCGGTGCTCAGCACATCGACAGGTGCGAGGCGGTTGCCGCGGCAGGTTTGTCGTCAGTCACGGATGTGCGTCGGCCCGCCGCTGCGTATCGAGGTGGCGGCGTGTCCGCGCCGGCCGTTGTCATGCGCATCTTTTTACGCGCAGGGGTTCCTGCCAGTGCTGCATTGCGCGCTCACTGAGAGCCGATCGCTGTGGTGCGCAAGTGGCCGCACAAGCCCATAGCGGACCGGCCATGTCATCTTTGTTGGTACGTAGTCGCCATCTGGTGCGCTAGAGTACCCCGCAGTAAAACGTTAAGAATCATCGGAGAATGGGGTATGGCACGAGCCGCGGAACTGGCTTACGTCACAGTGCGGGATCGCATCATCAAGGGTGTCTATCCGGGTGCGTCGCGCGTCACGGAGCAGGAGATTGCCGACTCCACGGGTGTGAGTCGTACGCCCGTACGCGAGGCGCTGCGTCGCCTTCAGGCAGAGGGCTTCGTGAAGGTCACGGCCAATCACGGCGCCATCGTCACGGAATGGAATGAGCAGGACACTCACAATGTCTTCGACTTGCGCGCCTTGCTCGAGCCCTATGGGGCCGCTCGTGCGGCCCTGCTGATCACTCCGGAAGGCATCGAGGAGCTTCGTCGGCTGGCAGAGGCTCAATATCGGGAGAGCGAGCTACGCGCGCCGGGCTATGTGAATCGCATTCGCGAGCTGAACTACTCGTTTCACCGGGGTGTGCAGGGCTTCTCGGGGAATTCGCGTCTCGAGGCGATGCTGCCGGTGTTGATGGAGGCGCCGCTCGTCCTGAAGACACTCGCGAATTACGACACCAGCGACCTGTTGCGTAGCGCTTCGCATCATCGGGAAATCGTCAACGCCCTGGAAGCGCGCGATCCTGAATGGGCTGCCGCGATCATGCGTTGTCACATTCAAGCGGCGCATTCCACGGCCCGCCATTTCGCTGCTTCGCGAGCGGGTTTACGCGGCGGTGCGGGTCCGGCTCAATCTGCAAAGGTCACGACAGACGCCAGCGCGCAGCGCCGCCCGCGCGGACGGCCGCGGAAGAAAGCCGCCGTCCGCTAGATGGTTCAACGCGATCGGACCGATCCTCAGTCCTTCTTCGGCGGTTGACGCATGATCTGGCCGCGCAATTCGCCGGCTTGGTATTTCTGTGTGCGCAGGTTCACGTACATGCGGCCGGTCAGCAGGTACTCGAGCTGCCCGTCGGTCAGAACTGCCGAGCCCTTCAGCGGGTTCTGAACTCCATTCGGTGACATTTCGACCAATACGCCGGCGTTTCCGCCGGGCGCTTGCGGTCCGTGTATGGCGATACCAATAGGTGCCGACGTCAGCTTGCTGAACGTGACTGTCCACGTCAGTCGCAGCGTGGCGCGCTCGAGGACGAACTCGGCACGGCCAATGCCCGGACTCTCGGTATATGCGCTTTGTTCGTCGGCTGACATCTCGGCCACGAAGCGGATCGGCGGGCCCAGGTCGTCGCTGATCGCTGCTGGCGCGCTCATCAGACTCGCTGCGACAACTGCCGCTGCATACGCGGTCGCACGCCGCCACATCCCGCGCGCCATTCGCGGCACGACCCCGGAAGCGGCGATAGCACTAGCCATGGTCTCGATCCTCATTTGTTGGTATGTCAAAAAAATTGCCCGGTACCCGCATTGCCAGCACCCGCTGGGCGCAACAGTGATCGGGTAGCCGATTCCCGCTGGACGAATTGTATACGATATTGGAATATCGGAAGGAAGTCGGGCTGCAGCTGTGGTTGGTGCGTCAATGGATGGCCGGCAGTAGCACCTTTCCGGCGCTTTGCATGGCCAGGCAAGCGTCACTTTGGCACAGGGCTCCGGAAAAATGCGAGTAGACACCGGTCAATGTTTGTATACACTTTCCGGGTATAATTGTTGACGCTCCAGCACCTTGTAATCACAACAAAAATGGTGGCGCAGTGATCCAGGCAGTGCAGATCGTGACGGTTGACCCGACGGACGTGCGGGAAGGCAAGTTGGCTCGGCGCCAACGACCCGTCGGCGTCGAATTCATCAACCGTTTCCTGCGCCGGCCTGCCTCCATGGATGGTTGGCAGGGGCGAGCGGGGGAACCGGTGAGGACCCTGCTGGTTGAGGCGGGGCCAACTCCGCGCGCCGCTCTGGCAGCGTAGGGCAAGCGTCTGTCGATCCGAGAGAACGTCCGATGAAGCAAATAGAAAGAGGCGAGATGGTGAACAAGGCAGCGTGTCGGATCGTCAAGGTTTCAGCCGCCGCGATCGCGGGTATCGTGCTGGCGGGCTGTTCCCAGAGCGACGAGGCCGGTCGCGCGCCATCGGCGAGCGCCCAGTCGGGTCGGCTCGGATTCGTGGTGCGCCACTGGTTCACGGCGATGCACGAAACCAAGTTCATGGACGAGTGCAACCAGGGCCTGAACATTTCGAATGACGAGATCTGGTGGCGAGGTCTGTCGAAGGTCGACCGTGCAGAGAAGACCCAGAACGGTCTGCTCGAGACGCTGCGTCGCTGGCAGCCAGCCGTGCGCCGTGGCCCGAACGGCGAGGACGTCTGCCTCGATCCGACCGCAGTGACGGATCCGAAGTTCATCACGGTGAACGGCGATGTTTCCTACGGCATCAATCTCGACGGTACGACCGACGGCAGGGCCACACCCAAGACCTGCGCACACAAGAAATTCACCGGCCTGAACGGTGAGCCTGCGATCGACAATCAGATGTACCGCCTGGTCGGTTGCACCTACGGCTGGCGCACCAACGGCATCTTTGAAGTGAATGCCGATGAAATGCGCGGCACCAGCGGCATTGGCATGATTCTCATCGATGTCACCGGTGTGGACGACACCCGCAACGACGATGACGTCACAGTCTCGTTCTATCGCTCGATCGACCAGTTCGCGCAGGATTCCAGCGGCAAGCCGTTGCCCTTCAGTTCCTATCGCATCGATACGAATCCCGACGGCACCGCTCGCTATGGCGATTCGCTCAAGGGGCGCATCGAGAATGGCGTACTGAAAACGCAGTCCGGCGATGTGCGCCTGCCCTTCTATGGCAACTACACCTTCAGCCAGCACATCTTCAAGGACATGCAGCTCGAGCTGAAGATTGCCGATGACGGCAAGACGGCCGACGGCATGGTGTTCGGCTACTACGACGTCGAAGAGTTCATCTATCACGTCACCGGAACGGGCGTCGTCATCTCGACGGCGGGTTTCAGTTGTCCTGCGCTCGCGGCCGCTGCGTGGGAGCTCGCTGACGGCTACCCTGACCCTGAAACCGGCAAGTGCACGATGCTGTCCTCCGCATTTCGAATCGATACCCACGCCGCGTATGTGGTGAAGCCGGAAGGCGTAAAGGCGGCGCTATGAGCTCGAGGAAAGTCCGACACATGATCACTTCGCTGCAAACTTTCGCTCGCCATGCCGGGGCTATCGCGATTGCCGGCGTCCTGCTCTCCGGCTGTGACGATGGTGGTCCGAAGATTCAGGGCGGCACGCCCGACATGCGCCGTCTCACGGAAGAGCAGTACCACCACATCATCGAGGACGTATTCGGGAGCAGCATCCGCGTCGGCGGACGCATCGACCCGCTCATCCGCACGGATGGTTTGCTGGCGCTTGGCGCCCGCAGCGCGCGCATCACCCCGACCGGATTCGAGCAGTACTACGATCTGGCGCACTCGATTGCCGACCAGGTGGTGAACGGAACGAATCGGAAGGAGCTGATACCGTGCGTTCCGGCAGCGCTGAATGCGCCTGATGATGCCTGTGCGCAGAAGTTCTTCGGTGACGTCGGCCGTTTCCTGTATCGCCGCCCTCTGACAGCAGCCGAACTCGACACCGCGGTACTTTCCGCTCACGAGGCCGCTGTGGGTCTCGGCAGTTTCTATGACGGCCTCGGCATGTCGCTGGCCGCCATGCTGACGACGCCACAGTTCCTGTTCGTCAGCGACACGATCGAAGCGGATCCGGATTCCAAGGGCGATGTGCGCCTGACGAGTTACGCGAAGGCATCCCGCTTGAGCTTCTTCCTGTGGAATGCGGCGCCGGACGAAGAGCTGCTTGCCGCCGCTGAATCGGGCGATCTGCACTCGCGCTCGGGCCTGAAGAAGCAGGTCGAACGGATGACGGAATCGTCGCGCCTGCAGGATGGCGTCCGTTCCTTCTTCAAGGACATGCTCGAATTCGAACTGTTCGAGACCCTCGAGAAGGATCCGATGATCTATCCGGCCTACAGCCAGGCGCTGGCCGACGACGCCATGGAGCAGGTGTTGCGTGACATCGTCGACGTGCTGCTGGTGCGCGAAGACGACTACCGCGATCTGTTCACGACGCGCAAAACATCGGTCACGCCGGCGCTCGCGCGCATCTATCAGATTCCTGCCACTCAGCCGGACGGTGGCTGGGCCGAATACGAGTTCCCCGCCGACGATATCCGGGCCGGTATCGTGACCCGCATCGGTTTCACGGCGCTGCATGCACACCCGGGACGCAGCTCACCCACGTTGCGTGGCAAGGCGCTGCGCGAAACGCTGCTGTGCCAGACGGTACCGCCTCCTCCGGGCAACATCGATTTCACGTTGTTCAACGATCCCAACGCACCGGTGAAGACCGCCCGTCAGCGTCTCGGCGCTCACAACACGGTTCCGGCATGCACGGGTTGCCACCTGATGACCGATCCGATTGGTTTCGGACTGGAGAACTTCGACGGTATTGGCGCGTTCCGGACCACCGAGAACGACACCGAACTGGACGTTACCGGAACGATCGACGGCAAGGACTTCACGCGGCCGGACCAGCTCGCGACGGGCATTCGTGACAATCCCGCGCTGGCCTCGTGTGTCGTCAGGCGACTCACGGCATACAGCATGGGCCGCTCGCTGACCCGGGATGACGGCAAGTTCACGCGAGCTGCCCAGCAGGAATTCGTCGACAACAACTACAACTTCAAGAAACTGGTGCGCCAGATCGCATTGAGCGATGCGCTGTACGCAGTCAGGGCACCGGAGCCCGTGCCCGAGCCGTCACAGACGGTCAGGACAGAACCCGCAGCCGACGATCGAATGAGCCACTCTGAGGAGAGCCGATCATGACCTTTACGATTCCACGCAAGCTGACCCGCCGTTCCATGTTGCGCGGCGTACTGGGTGGTGCGGCCGTTTCCATGGGGCTGCCGATCCTGGACTGTCATCTCAATACGTCCGGAACCGCCTTTGCAGGTACGAACGCACCGCTGCCCGTTCGCTTTGGTACATGGTACTGGGGCATGGGTCACACGCCCGGCTATGCGGTCGCAGAGAAGAAGCAGACGGGCCCGGGTATCGGCTTTCTCGAAGAGACGTTGCCGCTCAAGCCGTACGAGCAGTACATCAACTACTTCAGTGGCTTCAACATGCCGCTGGACGGACGCTCGAACTACACGCACTTCACCGGCTGGGTGGTCAACCGTACGGGTTCGGCGCCGTCTTCGTCGAAGGAAGTGCCTGCGCCGACGATCGATCTGCTGGTTGCGGACGTCATTGGCAAGAACTCGCGCTTCCTCACGCTCGATGCGTCGAGCTCCGGCATCAGCCGCGAGAACTACAGCGCGCGCAACACGAACAGCCGCTCGGCCGTCGAAACCTCGCCGCTCGCCGTGTATCAGCGTCTGTTCGGGAGCGGGTTCGTCGATCCGAACAAGAGCGAATTCAAGCCCGATCCGTCCGTGATGGTTCGCCGTAGCGTGCTCACCGCATTCACGGACCAGAGCAAGGACTACATGAAGACGATCGGCGCGTCGGATCGTCAGCGTCTCGACGAGTATTTCACCGCCATCCGTCAGGTCGAGAATCAGATCGAGCTGCAGCTCAAGGCTCCGCCGCCGAATCTGGCCTGTCTGATGCCGTCGGCGCCGCCGGCTGAACTGGCAGAGCAGGATCGCGTCGCGTCGGCACGCGAAATCGACAACGTGCACGAAACGCATGAAATCATGGCGAAGTTGCTGGCGATGGCAGCCACGTGCAACCAGACGCGCGTGCTCAACATGATCTACACGGACAATTTCGCGAACGTGCGCCGTGCGGGTGAAAGCTACACGCACCACCTGCTCACTCACGAAGAAGCGATCGATCCGAAACTCGGTTACCAGCCCCTTACGTTCTGGTTCCAGAAGCGTTCGATGGAAGCGCTGGCGCAGTACATCAAGGTGTTCTCGAGCATTCGCGAAGGCGACGGCACGTTGCTCGACAATATGCTGATCTTCGCGACGACCGAGACCAACCATGCGCGCGTCCACACCATCGATGGCGTGCCGGTCTACATGATCGGCAAGGCCGGTGGCCGCATGAAGACGGGTATGCACGTCGTTGGCGGTGG
This sequence comes from Povalibacter sp., assembly GCF_036520495.1. GTDB lineage: Bacteria > Pseudomonadota > Gammaproteobacteria > Steroidobacterales > Steroidobacteraceae > Steroidobacter. Next base: position 104,830 of record NZ_DATDJO010000067.1, read on the forward strand.
CGAACCGATCACGCGCGTCGGCCTGACCGCGCAGAAGATCATGGGCGTTCCGGTCGACAAATGGGGCACGAAGTCGCTGCAGACGTCGCGTCCGATCACGGAAATCATGGTCTGAGCGTCCGACCTGGAATCACTATGAAGTTCTCTCGCGCTGCCCGGCGGACAACGATGTTCGCCGGCCTTCTATCTCTCGCCATGACATCCGTTGCCGTCGCCGACGACGCAACGCCTGCGGACATCGTGCTCAAGGAGCGTGGCTTCGGCTGGGTGATGACCGACAGCAAAGGCATGTCGCTGTACACGACGATCAAGGATCAGGTGCCGGGCAAGTCCGCCTGCGAGGGACCTTGCGCGCAGCAATGGCCGCCGGTCATCGCGCCGGCAGACGCAAAGGAAAGCGGCGACTGGTCCCTGGCGACGCGTGCCAATGGTGCGAAGCAATGGGCTTTCCGTGGTCAGCCGTTGTATCGACTCGCGGCCGATCGTGCGCCCGGCGATTCCTATGGTGATGGCGTCGACGGCGAGTGGAGTGAGGCGACGAAATACGTCGCCAGTCCGTCGACAGTTACTGTCGCGCGTACGGCGCTCGGGCATACGTTGGTGGATTCGCGCACGGGTACGGCCCTGTACAAGTACACCAAGGACAAGAAGGGCACGTCGGCCTGTACCGGAATGTGCACCCGCGAGTGGCAGCCGTTCGATGCTCCCGCCGTCGCGTTTGCTCAAGGCGACTGGACAATCATTCAGCGCGACGACGGCCTGCGCCAGTGGGCCTACAAAGGCACGCCTCTGTATCGGTACGCCGGCGATCTGACCATCGGCTCGACGCGCGGTCATGAAGCCGAAGGGAAGAAGTGGCTGGCCTATGTGCTCGAACCTCTGCCACCACTGCCGGAATGGGTCACCGTGCAAGGATCGGACGCGGGTTTGATCCTCGCCGACGCCAAGGGCCGCACGCTGTACGCTCGAACTCAGTCGCGGGTGCGCGGTGGTGGTCCCGCGCGCGATATCCATGCACCAGCGGACATTCATGCGCCAGCGGATATTCACGCTGCAGCGAACCGCCCCGAGGGCACTGGCACCGAATCGCGTAACGTCAATCGGACGACCGATTGCATCGAGTGTTCGCGCAGCTACTGGAAGCCCGTGCTGGCGAGCGCCACGGACAAGCCATCCGGGAACTGGTCGATCACCGAGCGTCCCGACGGCGGGCGTCAATGGGCATTCAAGGGTGAAGCGCTCTTCACGAACGAACGTGACACATGGAGTGGCGCATTGAATGGCGTGCGCAGTGCCGACCGTTCCTGGCATGCGCTGATGCGCTCCGGTCTTGCAATGCAGGGGACCGGTAACTGATCGAGAGCACTTTCGGGTTCCCGGTTGGTGCAAACGGTCGCTCTTGCGGCCGTTTGCACGTCTGACTCCTGCGCTGCGGGCATTCGTCCCGCAGTCGTATTCATGCGGAATAGGTGATTCATGAGAAAAGATGTACTGGGGTGGCGCCGGTTATTCGGCGTGCTCGGACCGTCCACGAATACGGTCGTCCAGCCGGACTTCGATGATTTGCGCGTGCCTGGTGTCACCAATCACTACAGCCGCATCTACACGCCGAACGTCGAGGGAGTGACGAACGACACGTTCGTTTCGGCGACCCAGGTCATTGCGGACAATACGATCGATGCGATCCGCAGCGTCATGACGTGCAATCCGCACTATCTGGTCATGGGCATGTCGGCCGTGACGTTCTACGACGGCAAGGCCGGCGCACAGGCGTTCCACGACAAGATCGTGAATGAAGCGAAGATTGGCGCCTCGATTGGTTCTCACGCATGCAGCGCCGCGTTGCGCGCCTACGGCAACATCAAGCGCATTGCCTTCCTGTCGCCCTACTACCCGGCCGCGAACGAGCAGGTGCAGCGCTATTTCGAGGAGGACGGATTCACCGTCGTCAACGAGCGCTCGTTGCGTACGTACAGCTTCACGGCGATCTCCGAGTTCACCGAGGATCAGCTGATCGATGCGCTGCACTCGATCAATGGCCCGGACGTCGATGCGATCGTGCAGGTAGGTACGAATCTCAGCATGATCCGGCTCGCTGCCGAGGCCGAGAAATGGTTCCGCAAGCCGGTGATCGCGATCAATACCGCGACCTATTGGCACGCGCTGCGCGCCAATGGCATCACCGACAAGCTGTACGGATACGGGCGCCTGCTGAGCGATTTCTAGCAGAGGCTGTTGCCGGCAAATGAAAAGGGCCGTGATGCTCAGCATCACGGCCCTTTTTTTTCACAGGCCCTGCTGTGTTCAGCGGTGAGCTGCGACGTCCTTCGCGCTCACGGCGCCGCCTTCATTGCCCCAGGCAGAGCGCAGGTAGCTCGCGAGCGCGGCGATTTCCTCATCGGTCATCTTCTCGCCGAATGCCTCCATCGTCATCCACTGCGTCTCGAGAGCCGGTTCCGGCAGCTCGGGTCCGAACATGAGCGTGTTGAGCAGGGAGGCGGGGCTCGGCGCTTGAATGACTGCGCTGCCCACCAGTGGCGGTCCCGAATTCGGATCACCCAATCCCGTGGGCAGGTGGCATGAGCCGCAGTACACCGTATAGAGCATTTCGCCGTGCGCCAGCACCTTGTCCGACGCCTTCGATCCCTTGTGTTCGATCGGCGGCAGGCTCTTGATGTAGACGCTCATGGCGCGCACATCGGCTTCACTCAGATGCCGGGTGCTGTTCATGATCACTTCGTTCATCGGGCCATAGGTCGCGATAAACGAGTTCTTGCCGGTTTTGAGATACGACGTCAGGTCGTCCACCGTCCACTTCGCCAGTCCTGACTTTGCCGACGTGAGGTTCACCGCCGACCAGGGCATCAGATCGCCATCCGGGATTTTGTCGGTGTAGAGGCCACCGCTGAGCGCCTGGCTGCTCTTCTCCGCTCCCAGCATGTTGCGTGGCGTATGGCAGGCGCCGCAGTGAGCAAGACCTTCGACCAGGTAGGCCCCCCGATTCCATTCGTCCGACTGCTTCGGGTCCGGAGTGAACGCGCCTTCCTTGAAGAAGAGCGCCTTCCATGCCCCCATCAGCGCGCGCTGGTTGAACGGGAACGGCATGTCGTTCTCGGGAGGCGTCCAGTCAGCGGGCGGTACTGTCTGGAAATACGCATACAGCGCGTCGATGTCGTCGTCGGACACCTTGGTGAACGACGTGTACGGGAAGGCTGGATACAGATGCTCGCCGTTCGGCCGCACGCCGCTGCGCATCGAAGTGCGGAACTGCTCCCGGGTCCAGCTGCCGATGCCCTTTTCCGGGTGCGAGGTGATGTTCGTCGAGTAGAGCGTGCCGAAAGGAGTCGCAAAGGAGACTCCGCCTGCCATGTATTCACCCTGCCCCGTGGTGTGACAGCTGCTGCAATTGCCAGCGATCGCGAGGTATTTGCCACGCTCGACTGCCGAGTCGGAGGCGGGCGCATCGGCCGCAGCGTGTTGCATGGTGCCCGCGGCCATGAGCAGCACGCTGGCCAGTACGTGCGGCCAGGAATTCAAGGAATGCGCAGTGCTCACGATACGCAGCTCCATGCCTTGTCGATCGATGCAGTCAGCCAGTTCAGGCGGGCGTGCGAACGAGTACGACTCCCGGATGCTGCGCGCAGCTGTATCTGCGACAACGGTGGGAGAGGCGATCCCTTTTTATTGCTCTGTGAATCCAGCATTTCGGCTCCGAAGTAATCACTCCCGCGAGACTCTAACATTGTATACGAACAGTCATATATGGCCTTCGAGAGAGAAATGAGCGCATAGCAGGCAGGTTGTGGCTGGAAAGCCACGCGCCGCATTCGTGTCAGGGGATGCCGTTGACTGCCGACCGCATCACGATGGCGCTGCATGCCACCGGTGGCACCAAATAAGGGCGATTGCGCGGCTGGGTAACTACCCTCGACTTCGTTGAGAAATCCTGTGGGCGCAGGCAAACCCGAACAGCCAGGGTCTCCAACCGATGCGATTTCAACAACAAAATAAAAAACGTCATCGGCATGTATTGATCTTTGATTATCATTGTATACACTTCGCCACAACAAAATTCCCGCGATGGAAAGCGACACACGGCCGCAGCGCTACGGGGCTGCGAAGTTCGGGATATCAGGTGAGGGCGGCATGAAGGTTCCGAATATCTACGTCGACGAGCACGGTCACTCCTATTTCGGCGAAGCGGAATTTCCGCAATCCGGCGATCCCAAACGCCGCGTCCAGGCCGCCAACCAGGATCTCGAGTACTGGCAGATCCGCGAGATCAAGCCCGGACACTTCATCGATTTCAAACGCAGCGTCGCGCCGCAGTTCGTGGCCATCCTGAGTGGCACGCTGTCGTTGACGGTCAGCAACGGCGACACCCGCTACTTCACACGGGGCGACATGGTGTTGCTGCAGGACGTGACAGGGCAGGGACACATCACGCGCACTCAGGGCCACGAGCCTTGCCGCTCGCTGGTGATCACATTGAAGGGCGCCGGCAATCTGAAGTGAGCGGCGTGCGCTCAATCAAAAAATACGTATTGCAGCGGCAGGATGGGGGATGGGAGGGCGAACAGGCGTTGCGCGATGCGCACATCTGCTCGCGGGAATTGCAGAAGAACACATGGGAAATAAATCAATGCGCGTTCAGTCTATGTCGAAGGTGACCTCGTCACTGTTTCTGGCCTCGTTGTGTGCCGCAACGCCGGTCACGATCGTACACGCTCAGGAATCTTCGGCTGGGCCGCAGCTCGAAGAGATCACCGTTACGGCAAGACGCCGTGAAGAAAATCTCATGCAGGTGCCGCTCGCGATCAGCGCACTGGGCTCTGCCGACATCGAGAACATCGGACTCAAGGACATCATCGAGTTGTCCGCCTTCACGCCCGGCCTGTACGCGAGCGTCGGCGGCAATGGTCGCGCCGATCGCAGCACGACGCGATTGACGTTCCGCGGCCTCTCCGTCGCCTCCGGTTTGTCCTTCATCGATGGCGCGCCGTATGCCGGCTCGCGCACTCCAGACATCACTGACGTCGAACGTGTCGAGGTCCTGAAGGGACCGCAGAGCGCCTATTTCGGCCGCTCCACGTTCGCTGGCGCCGTCAACTTCGTGTCGAAAGCACCCGCGGATACGTTCCAGGGGCGCGTCAAGGCTGAGGCGACGAGCTATGACGGCTCGGATATCCAGTTGTCGCTCGAAGGTCCGTTGCTGGGCGATGCGCTGGGCGTACGAGTGACTGCCCGTCAGTACAGCTTCGGCGGCTACTACGAAAACGGCGGCGACCCCAGTTCGCGCATGGGTGCGGAGAGCACCAAGTCGATTACCGCGGCGTTCCTGTCGGAGCCGACGGACAAGCTGACGATTCGTTCGCTGCTCGGTTTCACCGTCGACAATGACGGAATCGCCAACACGGCAGCTTTGAAGGCCGGCAGCGAACTTACCTGCAACCTCGGTGGCACCGGCGGTGCGTACTGGTGTGGTGAGTTGCCGGGCGTTCGCGACCTCGATCAGCGTACGGTGTTGTCCGTGAACGATCGTATGGATCCGTTCACCTACAACGAACTCATCGACAATGCCAAGGGATATCCGGTCACCTTCGATCCGCGTTTCAATGACAAGTATGGATTCAAGCGCGAGACATCGATTGCGCACCTGAAGGCCGACTATGAATTCGAATCGGGCCTGTCGCTGAGTTCGACCTCCGCCTGGCACTCCACGAAGTTCCAGTCGATCAACGATCAGCTCTATCGCGATGGTCGCGAAACGCCGAATCCGCTGTTTGGCGTGCGTCCCTTCGTTCAGGATTTCCGTCAGTTCACCCTGCTGATCCAGAACGAAGTCGAGGATTTCAGTCAGGAACTGCGTCTCACGACCTCGGAATCGATGCCCTTGCGCGGCACGATCGGCGTCAACTACTTCCGTCAATGGGGCCCCAAGAACACCAACTCCGGCGTATCGCCCACCGGACGCCACACCGGCAGCCAGACGAAGAACAAGGTCGAAACGCCGGCCGTCTTCGGCGGTGTGTACTGGGATCCGATCGATGTCGTGACGCTCGGCTTCGAGGCGCGCTACCAGTGGGACAAGATCGAGCAGCAAGCGGTGTATCCGAACGTCGGGCCACTGCTGTCCGACACGTTCACGAGCTTCGCACCGCGTTTCACGATCGACTACAAGTTCGCGCCTAATTCGCTGGCCTATGCATTGTTCTCGCGCGGCTATCAGCCGGGCGGCTTCAACACGGCGCTGGTCGGTCAGCCGCAGTCGATCGTCGATCAGATCGCACAGGTTGGCTCGAACATCACGTACCGGCAGGAGCAGCTGGAGAACTACGAAATCGGCTACAAGACCACCTGGTTCGACAACCGGTTGCGCACGATTCTCGCGCTGTACTACTCGGACTGGCTCGACGGCCAGGTGTCGAACGAAATCTTCGTGACGCGCCCTGACAACACGCTGTTGTCCACGTCGATCACGCAGAACATCGGTGAAGTGAACCTGCGCGGCATCGAGCTCGAAGCCGAGTTCGCCGTTTCTGACGGCTTCACGCTTTCAGGCACGTTCAACTACGCGAAGAACGAGATCAAGTCGTACCTGTACGTCCCCGGCGGCGTGAAGATCCAGAACAAAGCGGATGTCAGCGGCAACCGTCTGCATGGCACCCCCGAGCTGTCCTGGACGCTCTCCCCGACCTACACGCATGCATTGAATGACAGCTACGACTGGTTCGCACGTCTCGACTATCGCGGCCGCAGCAAGATCTATGTCGATCCGACGAATCACGCGTGGATCGCCCCGGTCAACCTGCTGAACGTGCGCGCCGGCATCAGCAACGACAACCTGAGGCTCGAGGCGTACATCGACAACCTCACGAACGACGACAACATCAGTGAAGGTGTCCGCGCCAACGACGTTTTCTTCAGCAACTCGGTGCTGAACGAGATCCGTCTCGGTCTGCCCGACAAGCGCACGATCGGCCTGTCGCTCTCGTATGACTTCTGACCGGTACCAGGATCGCAATATGAAAAAGCAGCAGGGCCTGATGAAGAACCTCCGCATTGCGCTGTTGGGTGCCGTAACGCTCTCCAGCTACGCGGTCGCGCAGGTGGCGCCCCTCGAGTCGGCGAAGCCGCTGGCGCACATTGCGCAGGATGCGATCTTCATTCCCGGCAAGTCCGTGACGCCGGTGCCGATGGCCGAATGGGACATCGTCCAGAAGGTCGTCGGCGAGCAGACGGGCTCGCGCGTGCTCATCGGCGAAGGTGCTGCCGGTGTCGCTCGTGCGCCTGCCGGCGCGTCGAAGTACGAAGCAAAGGCCTACAAGTTCCCTACGGGCGCGATGCGCGTGCTCACCTTCCGCAAGAGCGACGGTCCGGTGATCCATCAGATCACCTTTGAAACCGAGCTCTTCATGCTGCAGGGTTCGGCGGAAGTCACCGTGCTGGGCAAGAAAGTCGTGCTCAATGCCGGGGATGCCGTGTCCCTGCCGAGCGGTGAACTGCGCAACATGAAGCCGAAGGAGGACACGATCGTTCTGCAGGCATTCGTCGGTTCGACCGCCGAGAAGCCGGTTGCGAAGGTCGTGCGCGGCAAGGATCTGCCGACGACGACGATTGCCCAGTGGCAAAGCGACGGCAAGTGGACGACCGTCCGTACGGCCGACGAGGTGCGCAAGGCACCGAAGGAAGCGGCAACCTACTCTGTCAAGCGCTATCCGTTCGACGGCAATTCGATTCGCCATGCGCGTCTGAAGAAGGGCGGCGTGACTGCGCCGACCGGCTATGAAGTCGACGTGCTCATCTACATCGCGAAAGGCCGGATGATCCGCTACGAAGGCGATCAGGTTTTCGAAGTCGTCGCGGGCGACGTGCTGCGCGAAATGAAAGGCGAAACCGGCTACTGGGAATTGCTCGAGGATTCGGAGTTCATCGCGACCGATGCGCCGTTCGATCCTCGCAAAGTTCGCCCGAGCCCTTAACTCTACGACTCAATCTGCGGAGCACACATGTTCAAGCTTTGCGCGATGGCGATGGACGAGAATGGTCGGTCCTATACCAAGGATGTGGAGATCAAGCTGCATCCGGTCGACAAAATGGAGTCGATCAGTGAGAAGCAGTCGGCGGTGTACTGGGGGCTGGCGTTCAACCAGAACAGCGAGCTCAGCAACGAATACGAGATGCACCTGACGAATCAGGCACGCATCGTTGGTGTGATGTCCGGCGGTGCAGAGATCACTCAGCAGGACGGCAGCGTGTGCCGCATGGGTCCTGGTGATTTCATCGCAGTGCATGGACTCGCATTGCATCACTCCAACATGCGATCGGTGGTGCCGACGCAAACCCTCAATGTCACGTTCAGTGATCCTGAAGATTTCAATTTCAAGTAGCGCCTCGGCCACAGCATCCCCCAAGTCGTCCGTATCGCCTGGCCATTGGTCGGGCGGCTGGATGTCTGTGCGTCCCTGGTTCGATAGTTCAACAACACTGTGGTCGAGAGACAATAAGAATGCGTCATCGTTTCAATAAATCGGCCTTGCTGGCCGCCGCAGCCGTTGCCAGTACAACGCCGATGTCGGCGGCGTATGCCCAGGACGGCATCTCGGCTCAACTGGAAGAGATCACGGTCACGGCGCGGCGCCGTGACGAAAACCTGATGCAGGTGCCGGTGGCGATCAGCGCGGTTGGCGCTGCCGAGATCGAGAGCAGCGGTGTCAAGAGCATGATTGAACTGGCGGAGTTCACGCCGGGTCTGCATGCCAGCGTCGGCGGCGCGGCGCGCGGCGACCGCTCCTCGATGCGCCTGACGTTCCGTGGCCTGTCGGTTGCAGCGGGCCTGTCGTTCATCGACGGTGCTCCCTATGCCGGCTCGCGCGCACCTGACGTCCTCGACTTCGAGCGTGTCGAAGTACTCAAGGGACCGCAGAGCGCCTACTTCGGTCGCTCCACGTTTGCGGGTGCCGTCAACTTCGTCACCAAGAGTCCTTCGGATACATTCCAGGGCCGGGTCCGTTCGGAACTCACCAACTTCGACGGCTCTGACACATCGTTGACCCTCGAAGGTCCGCTCAGCGACACGCTCGGCGTACGCGTCAATGCGCGTCACTATTCGTTCGGCGGCTACTACGAGAATGGCGGTGATCCGGGTTCGATGACGGGCGGTCGCAGCACCGAGTCGATTGCGGCGACCTTCCTGTGGGAGCCGAGCGAGAAGTTCACTGCGCGGTCGCTGCTCAGCTTCACCGTCGATGACGACGGCTCGCCGACAATTGCGGCACTCAAGTCGGGCTCCGAGCTGTTCTGCAACCTCGGCGGTACTTCGGGTGGCGGGCTCTATCATTGCGGCGCGCTGCCGCGTGTTTCGCAGCTGGATCCGAAGATCATTTCCATCAATGACTACATGGATCCCTACACCTACGGGATGCTGTTCGAGGGTGGATTCAACTATCCGCTCACGTTCAATCCGACGTTCAACGATCGCTACGGCATGAAGCGTGAAGTGTCGGTAGCCCACCTGAAGATGGACTACGAATTCGACAACGGCTTCGCCTTGAGCTCCAATTCTGCATTGCACTCGACCAAGTTCGGCCTGATGCAGGAACAGCTCTATCGCGACGGACGCAGCTACCCGAACCCGAACTGGGGCACCAACCCCAATGCCAGCGCGCCGTACCAGCACATGGCCGTGTTGAACCAGAGCCTGCTGCACGACTTCAGTCAGGAGCTGCGCCTCACGACGCCACAGTCGTGGAGCCTGCGCGGCACGTTCGGCGCGAACTACTACAAGGAGTGGGGTCCTCCGGGCAGCAACCCTGGCGTGTCCTACTCCGGCCTGATCCGCGGCTCGAAGCAGGATAGGGACGTCGATACGCCAGCGGTCTTCGGTGGTCTGTACTACGACGTCACCGACACGGTCACGGTGGGTGCCGAAGGTCGCTACCAGTGGGACAAGATCACACAGCACATCGTGTATCCGAATCAGGCGCCGCCGCTCAGCGAGACGTTCACGAGCTTCTCGCCGCGTGTCACGGTCGACTGGAAGTTCGCGCCGAACTCCCTGGTGTACGCGTTGTTCTCCCGTGGCTATCAGCCGGGCGGCTTCAACGCGCAGCTCGTCGGCCAGCCGCAGTACATCCTCGATCAGGTGGCAACGGCAGGCTCCAATATCTCCTTCGAGCAGGAGCAGCTCGACAACTACGAGATCGGCTTCAAGCACACCTGGCTCGACAACACGCTGCGAACGGTCGTCGCGCTGTACTACTCGGACTGGATGAACGGCCAGGTGACCAACTCGGTGTTCGCAATACGCACGGACAACACGTTGCAGCCGGTCGGCGTCACGCAGAACATCGGCAAGGTGAACCTGCAGGGCATCGAGCTCGATGCGGAGTACGTGTTCAACCACAACTTCAGCGTGAGCGCCAACTGGAACTACGCGGACAACGAGATCAAGTCCTACGTCTACACCCCCGGCGGCCTGCGCATCCGCGGCAGCTCGAACGTCACCGGCAATCAGCTCGAGCGGACGCCAAAGGTCTCCTGGGCGATCTCGCCGACGTTCCGTGCTGACCTGAACGACGAGTATGAGTTGTTCGCGCGCCTCGACTACCGTGGTCGTAGCCGCATCTTCGTCGATCCGACCAACGAAGCATGGATCTCGCCGGTCAATCTGTTCAACCTTCGCGGCGGCATTTCCAACGACTCCATCCGGATCGAAGCGTTCATCAACAACCTGACGAACGACGACCACATCCAGGAGGGTCTGCGTGCCAACGACGTGTTGTTCAGCAACTCGACGTTGAACGAGATTCGCCTGGTGTTGCCGGACAAGCGCACTTACGGCGTCACGTTGACCTATAACTTCTGATAGCCGCTGTACCCGGAAGTGACGCGATAGCCGCGTCACTTCCGGATCTCTCAGAGGGAAGAGCGTGGGCTCCTGCATGGTGGGGGCCCGTGTACGATATTCCCGGCACCCCGCAGTACCGCTGCGGCTCCAGTGCTTCGCCGAAAACCTTCCGACCGCAAGAATCTCCAGTGTCCCGCCGTCGACGGTAACGTTCCTGTGAAGTACGTGCACGACGGGCGGCCGTGCCAGCGCAAGCTGTGGTTCAGCGATACCTGCGTGTGAGCCGATGCCTTCGGTCAGGCGTCGTTGCCGCTGCCGGAGTAGTCGCTAGGATCGGCGCGTCAGCGTCGGTTGCCGGAATAAATCTGCCGCTCGCTGGCTCGTTGCAGCAGCAGGTCCGCGACCATGGCGCGTGCCTCATCCTTGCTGATGCCGGGAGGCAGTTCGAACACTTCGCTCGAGTCGAAGGGATTCGCCATCAGCGTGGGGGCATCGTTCACTTCGGTCGCGACGGGGTCGGGGACCGGCGACCAGTTCGATACGGGTCGCTCCACGATGCGTTGCGGCGGTGCGAATTCAGTCAGCACACCGAGGGCGAACGCTGCGACGAGGGTCGCCGCAACCGCGCCGACGATCCGCGGTGACAGGCCTCGCGTCGGCACCTGCTCGGGACGCGCTGCGTTTGTCACATGCGGTGTGGCGGTGGGTGCGGCTTGGAGAGTTTGCAGCGTGGGCGCCGCTGCAGGCGTGAGGTGGATCAGGTCCTGTGCGCTCAGCTCCACTTCCATGTCGGGATCTGCTGCGAAACGACTGTCCCCCGGATGCTGCATACGTCACCTCTCTGCTTGTTTGCGCACTTCAACCGATGCGTTGCCATGATCTTGAGTTATGTAACGATCGCCGCGATGCCTGCGGTCATCATGCCATGGCGCGGCTGGCGGCGGTCGCCAGGTAAGACGCACGTGACGACGTTGGCGACGGGAAAATGCCTGGGTCGTGACATCGGTTCCGCAATAGCGACGACATCGTCATTGCTCTTTACATAGTGCGGATCGCGGCGTGCCGCGTTGGTCTTACAACGGCGCCAATGTCGGAAGATCGGCGAGCACGTCCGGCCTGATCGCATAGGCCGGGTGGAATTCGGCCGGCCACCGCACGGGACGGCCGCTCGATAGTTCAATACAGGCGTATTCGACTTCCGCCCTGGCCAGCGTGATGCCATCGATCGGACGCAGCAGCTGGAAGCGCCGCCGGAGACACAGGCGGCCCTGTGCAGGCAGCAGCCACGTGGCCATGAGCAGCGAATCCCCGGAGAAAGCCGGCCGCAAATAGGCAATGGACGTGCGCAGCACGGCCATACCGCGACCGAGCTCGAGGCAGCGCCCGATCGGTAATCCCAACGCAGCCGAGTGATGCCAGGCGGAGTGATCGCACCAGGTGACATAGACGGCGTTGTTCACGTGCTGGTACGCGTCGATGTCGGATTCCTCGACACGAATGTTCATGACATGCGGCGAGGGCAGATCGAAACGGAGCGATGCGGTCATGCGTGGATCCGAAAGCGAATCACCGGGCCATTCCAGTGAGTGTCAATGACATCGTGTTCCTCGATGTGTGTGCTGCGCGGATAGTCGTTGAGGGCTTGGCGCCAGAACGCCAGCGCACCGACATTGCGGCGTGCGGCGACTGCTTCCCATTGTCCGGGGAAACGCTGGAACACTGCATGCGCGGCCTGGGTGGCCGGCGATGCCGTGGCGGCCACCACATCGATTCTTTTTCATTACTGCTTCCCAGGCTCGAGCGGCGGATAGTTTCACCTGCCGGGCGTGGCGTGCCAATCCGGACTGAGCGTCGTGCCCAGGCGCGGCGGCAGGAAACGTAGCGTTGCCCGCGAGTCCAGATGCCACCTGCAACAGGCAACCATTGGGTTGCATTTAACGGATGCCTTGTCTAATGTGGATCCCTCGTCATGCCGCCTGCGAGAACGGCGTAAGACCGGCCCGAGCGATCGTCGGGCTTTCACGTGAGAGGTATCACGCATGAGCACCGATGCTCCCTATACGATCCGCAAGCGCGTGCGCTTGCGCGCGCCGCGCAGCAAGGTCTGGCATGCGCTGACGGATATCGAAGCGTTCTGTTCCTGGTTCGGCGTCGCCGAATGGGAGGGCACGTTCGAACCCGGGGCCAGGGTGCGGATGGTGTTGCGGCCCGAGTTCGCCAGCGATGACGACTACTTTCTCTTTGTGGAGGAGATGCGCCCGGAATCGATCTTTTCCTGGCGCTGGCACCCGGGCATGAAAGATCCGGCGGTGGACTATTCCACCGAGCCCACCACGTTGGTGGTGTTCGAGCTCAGCGACGTTGCGGAAGGGACCGAACTCAGGATTACGGAGTCGGGATTCAATCAGTTGTCGCTGCGGCGTCGCACCCGGGTCTATGAGGAAAACCTCGGCGGCTGGAACGAGCAGGCAGTCGCATTGGAACGCTATGTCAGCCAGGCGCCCTGAAGCGAAACTCAATGCGGCGGCCCCCGTGTTCGCGGCATTGGGCGATGCGACGCGGCTGCGATTGGTGGCGCGTCTGTGCACTGGCGGACCGGCGTCGATCGCAGCGCTGACGGCAAACGCCGATGTGACGCGACAGGCGGTGACCAAGCACTTGCATGTGCTCGAAGGTGCCGGTCTGGTGCATGGCTTGCGACGCGGCCGGGAGCAGGTCTGGGAAATCGAACCGGCGAAACTCGACGAGGCGCGCCGGTGTCTCGACATCATCTCGACGCAATGGGATGCGGCTCTCGAACGTTTGCGTGCGGCGGTGGAGGACGGCTGACGTCGCGCTGCGCAAGGTGCGGCTTGTAATTGCGCAGCAACCGACATGAAATCCTGCGCAGACCGATCGCACGAAACCGGACAGAGGGACGGTGTTGACGATCGCCGTCGCCGAATGTGCTACCTGCTGTACGAGGCGATCGCGAAGCAGTTTGCGAGCGCACAGGGCGTGCTCGTCGTCGGCTCGGTTCCGCACCTGCAGCGTGCGATCCAGGGTGCATTCGCCGGCGTGCTGCTGATCATCCTGGGGCTCGAGTTGCTCGACACGCTGAAAACCTATTTCACGGATCATCGGCTGCGGCTGGAGATCATTCTCATCGTTGCGACCATCGCCTTGGGCCGGCACATCATCGTGCTCGATTTCGATCGCGTGACGGGTGACCTGTTGCTGGATATCGCAGCGTTGACGCTGGCCGTGACCGGCGGGTACTACCTCGTTCGCCGGGCCGGTCGCATCAGGGATGTTCCATCGTCGCCGACTGACGCTACATCTGCCGGAACAGGTGCAGATAGCTGCGACTGACCGGCAGGACTTCATCGCGTCCCTTGATATGAATGTCCGCGGTTTCATTCTCGCCGCGGATCACATGCCGGATCGCCTGCAGATTCACGGCCGCCGAGCGATGCACCTGGACGAACTGTGACGGATCGAGCTGCGCGATCAGTTCCTTGAGCGGTGTGCGCACGATGGCTTCCTGCGGTGCGCCACTGTCATCGCGCCACGCGACCCGCGTGTATTTCTCATCGGATCGCAGGTAGTCGATGTCCTCGGTGGGAATGAGTCGCACCGTGGGTCCGATGGATGCACGGATCCAGCGCAGCGGGGCAGGCGACGAGTCGGGTCGCAGCGCCTGCGTGAGCTGTTGCAGCAGGGCGTCTGTGTTCAGCGCCGGTTGTGCGGCCCGCAGCCGCTCCTGCAGTCGGGCGACGGTATCCGCAAGACGCGCGGGCTCGACCGGCTTGACCAGGTAGTCGAGCACACCCTGCGAAAACGCCTGCACCGCGTACTGATCGTAAGCCGTGACGAAGACGAGATGCGCACGCCGGCCGATATGACGAGCCGCCTCGATGCCGGTCATGCCGGGCATGTGCACATCGAGAAAGCAGATATCCGGCAGATGACTCTCGAACAGTTCGACCGCTTCGCGTCCATTGCGTGCCTGCGCCACGATCCTGAGGTCGGGCCACTCACGCAGCAGCATCCTCTCCAGGGCATCGCGCAACAGCGGCTCGTCGTCGGCAAGCAGGGCAGTCGGATGCTGGGTAGTCATGGCGGGTTTTCCGACGCGGGCAGGTCGAGTTCCGCACAGACGCCGTGCGGCTCGACGGCGTGCAGTCGCAGTTGCGCGTTGCCACCGTAGGCAAGGCGCAGCCGTTCTCGCAATGTCGACAGGCCTGTTCCCAGGCCGTCGCTGTTCGATTGCAGGCCCACGCCGGTATCACTGACACGGATGATGCAGCGATCTGCTCGCAGCAGCACGTCGATGTCGATGCGACCGCCTTCCTCGCTCGGGTCGATACCGTGCCGCACCGCGTTCTCCACCAGCGTCAGCAATGTCATCGGTGGACAGGAAAGGTCGCGAGCGGTCGGGTCGACGCGCAACGAGAATTGCAGGCGATCCGGGATACGCATCTGCATCACGTCGAGATATGCCCGCACCAGCTGCAACTCATGGTCGAGTGTCGATGAGGGGGCGTGCATGCGCGGCACCGCGGCGCGCAGATACGCGATCAGGCTCGCCAGCACTCGTGAAGCGTGCGGCGATCCACTGTCGACGAGCGCCTGGACATTCGCGAGCGTATTGAAAAGAAAGTGCGGCTCCACTTGCGCCTGGAGCAGACGCATCCGCGCATCCAGCGCGCTGTGCTCGAGCTGGCTGCGTTCGAGCTGGAAGGCAAGCGCCTGTTCGCGTGCGAACGCGTCGCGCTGTTTCAGCATTGCACCGACGGCGATCCACGGAGCAAACAGGATGCCGGTGAACGTCAGCGTGGCATAACCCATCGCCATCGAGCGCCTGGCGTCCTCGGAGAACTTCTCGTAGTCCTTGATAGTGAGCGTGTAGGCGAGCATGGACGCAAAGGGGATGACGATGACGATTGCGACGAGCTGCAGAACTGACCGGGCCAGCCAGGTCGGCAGGCGACGCGGCCATTGCTCGAAGACACCGAAGGCAAGCATGACGGCGAAGCCGACGATCAATGCGCGCACCAGGACGATGATCGTCGCCGTCTCGTTGGGGAGGCTGATCAACAAGCCGAGCACGCCGGATGCGATCAGTGTGACTCGTACACGCCCCCAGCCGAACAGGCGCGCAAGGCCACGCGGCACGGATGGAGCGGAGGCGGCCGAGGAGGGCATGGGTCGACTATAGACCAACGATTGTGCAGCCTCACGCAGCCAGCCGGCATCGATCGAGCGGGTTGTTACGGTTCATCCGGGCAGAGCGTCGTTCATGCCGTGACGACGCTGCTGGTCGCATCGTCGCTCGGGAACGCGGGAGCACACGATCCCCCCGCCGTCAGCGATACCGCGCCAGGCTCAAGCCGCTGACATCGATATCGGGTTCTCTGCCGGAGATCAGATCCGCGATTACACGGCCCGAGCCGCACGCCATCGTCCAGCCCAGTGTTCCGTGGCCGGTGTTGAAGTAGAGATTCGAATAGCGGCTGCGGCCGACGATCGGTGTGCCGTCGGGCGTCATCGGTCGCAAGCCGGTCCAGAACGTCGCCTGGGTCACATCGCCAGCCCGTGGGAACAGGCCGCGCAGTGAAAGTTCGAGCGTGGCGCGCCGCGATTCGTGCAGTCGTGAGTTGAATCCGGACAGTTCGGCGGTGCCGCCGACACGGATGCGGTCGCCCAGCCGCGTGATCGCGACTTTGTAGCTCTCGTCCATGACCGTCGATTGCGGCGCGGTCGCGGCATCCACGATCGGAACGGTGATCGAGTAACCCTTGACGGGATAGATGGGCAGGTCGATCCCCAGCGTTCGTCCCACCGGCGTCGAAAAACTGCCGAGGGCCATCACATATATATCTGCTTCGGATCGGCCACGGCTGGTACGAACGCCTGTGATGCGATCGCCCTCCCGATCGATTCCCTCGATACGGGTGCCGTAGTGAAACTGGACGCCCTGCTGCTGCGCCATGGCGGCGAGTCGCTGCGTGAACAGGTGGCAGTCGCCGGTCTCATCCTGCGGCAATCGCAAGCCGCCCACGATGATCGGACGAACCTCCGCAAGGCCAGGCTCTGCACGGATGCATCCGTCCGGGTCCAGCATTTCATACGGCACGCCAAGCTTGTGCAGCACCGCGACGTCATCCGCTGCGCCGTCGAGTTGCTTCTGTGTCCGGAACAGCTGCAGCGTTCCCTGCGAACGTTCGTCGTAGGCGATGCCGGGGTCGGCGCGCAGCTGTCGCAATACGTCGCGGCTGTACTCCGCGATCGGCACCATCCGGCTCTTGTTGATGGCGTAGCGTTCGGTCGTGCAGTTGCGCAGCATCTGCGCGACCCAGCGCCACTGAGCCGGATCCAACTGCAGGCGCATGACCAGCGGTGCATGACGTTGAAACAGCCACTTCATCGCCTTGACGGGCATGCCAGGTCCGGCCCAGGGCGAGGCATAGCCTGGTGAGATCTCACCGGCATTCGCGAAACTGGTTTCGAGGGCGGCGCCCGGCTGCCGATCGATCACCTCGACCTGATGGCCGCTTTTGGCCAGGTACCAGGCTGAAGTCACGCCGATGACGCCGCTGCCCAGCACGATGACTTTCATTCGCGTCCTGACCCCATTGCCGATCGATCGGGAAGGAGATACACCATCTCCGGTTCCATCATCACCGAATGCGCCACAAAACGCATCTCGTCCGCGGAGCGTCCGGCAAATGTATCCAGAACAGCAGACGGTTCTGCACAGTTGGTGCAAGCAGTCGGAATGGTCCGCGCCGACCATCGTCGGCGGCGAGGGCGCCTGGCTGCACGCCGAAGACGGGCGCCGCATTCTCGATATGAGCAGTCTTGCCGAGTGCAGCAACCTCGGGCATCAGCATCCGCACGTGATCGCAGCGATCCGCCGCCAGGCAGAGCAGCTGTGTTTCGTCAACAGTGCGTGGGGCGCACGTCCACGGGCGCAACTGGCAGAGATGCTTCTGGAGCGCTCCGGCTTCGAAGGCGGACGCGTGTTCTTCACGCTGGCCGGTGCGGATGCGAACGAGAACGCAGTGAAGTTCGCGCGGCAGGCGTCCGGTCAACCCCGCGGCAAGATCATCACGCGTGATCGGTCCTATCATGGCGCCAGCTACGCGACCATGGCGCTATCCGGCGATACACGCACGCGTCACCAGGTCAGCCCGGACGACTTTGGTGTGATTCATGTACCGCCGCCGTATGCGTATCGTTGTCCCTTCGATAGCAGGACGCCGCAGGAGTGCGGTGAACGCAGCGCCCGCTGTGTAGCGGATCTCATCGATGAGCGCGGATCGGAGCAGATCGCCGCGGTCATGATGGAACCCAATGCCGGCACGAACGGCATCGTCGCACCGCACAGCTACTGGCCGGCGTTACGCACACACACGCTGGAGCGTGGTGTGTACCTGATCGCGGACGAAGTGATGAGCGGCTTCGGACGTTGCGGCGAATGGTTCGCATGGCAGCGGTATGGCGAAGCAGGTCGTCCCGACCTCATGACACTCGCGAAAGGACTGACCGGCGCCCACGTGCCGCTCGGCGCCGTCGTGCTCTCCTCGCGAATCTCGCAACGGCTCGAACACGAGATGTTGTATACCGGCCTGACCTACTGCGGCCATCCGCTGGCCTGTGCAGCGGGCATTGCCGCCATCGAAGCCTATGAACGAGAAGATCTGATTGCACGTTCGCGTGCGCTGGGCGCACAGTTACTCCAACGCCTGTGCGGGTTGCAGGCAAAGCATCCGGTGATCGGGGATGTGCGCGGCGGTGACGGGCTGTTTGCCGTTGTCGAACTGGTGCGGGACCGCAGCAGCAGAGAACCGCTCAGTTCCTGGCCCGAGGTGCACCCGGCGTTGCGTCGATTGGTGAAGTCCGCGTTGGATCGGGATGTGTCCTTCGCCTTCCGCGGCAACCTGATCCTGCTCGCACCTCCCCTGGTGATTCAGGAAAAAGAACTGCAGGACGCACTGTCGTTGCTGGATGAGCTGCTTGTGGAGATGAAGATCTGACATCGGAGCGAGCAGTGGGTTCGGCCTACTCGGCATCAGGGGAGGAAAAGCGGAAGATCTCCACGGGGGTCACGGGGTGACACGGGGCAAGAGACGGATTCTCCACCCCGTGCTTCCCCGTGACCTCCGTGGAAAGTCTTATCTCTTACCTTATGTACAAGCTCACCTATTCAACGATGTTCGATCCGCCAGCCGAAATGCACACGCGTTTCGAGGCGGCACTGCAGGACGTGCGTGCGCAGATGGGCGGTCGGCACGCATTGTTCATCGATGGCGCAGATGTGCACGCCGGGCAGCATCGCGAGAAGCGCAGTCCGATCGATCGCGACTGGCTGCTGGGATCGTTCCCGCAGGCGACGGCCGATGATGTCGATCGGGCCATGCAGGCAGCGCACAAGGCGTTGCCATCGTGGCGCGCTACGCCGGTTGCCGAACGCACCCGGTTGCTGCGCCGGGTTGCGCAGCTGATCGAGGAGCGCGTCTATCACATCGGTGCGGCACTCGCGCTCGAGGTGGGCAAGAACCGCATGGAAGCGCTGGGCGAAACCCAGGAGACGGCGGATTTCTTCAACGTCTATTGCGATGACTTCGAGAGGCAGGGTTTCGATCACGTTCTGCCGAATGATCCATTGCCGGACACCGTCTCGCGCAATCGCAGCGTGATGAAACCGTATGGTGCCTGGGTCGTGATTACGCCATTCAATTTTCCATTCGCGCTCGCCGGCGGTCCGGTTGCCGCTGCGCTCGTGACCGGGAACACTGTCGTCCTCAAATCGGCAAGCGATACGCCATGGTCCGGTCGACTGCTCGCCGATTGCCTGCGTGACGCCGGCATTCCCGCCGGCGTGTTCAATTACCTGAGCGGACCGAGCACGGCGATCGGCGATGCGCTGCTGCAGCATCCGCACCTTGCGGGGATCACGTTCACCGGCTCGTACGACGTTGGCATGCGCATTGCGCGCCAGATGAGCGCCGGGCGCTATCCGCGTCCCGTCATCGCGGAGATGGGAGGCAAGAACGCCTGCATCGTGACTGCGAAGGCAGATCTGGAACGCGCAGCTGCAGGCATCGTGCGCAGCGCTTACGGGATGGGTGGCCAGAAGTGCTCGGCACTCTCGCGACTCTACGTGGAGTCGGTCGTTGCCGATGAGTTGTCGCAACGCCTGCAGGCGAAGATCGCAGCGATCGGCATCGGCGATCCGACGCGCGCGGAAAACTGGTTCGGACCCGTTGTGAACGAGACTGCATATCGCAAGTATGCGGGCTACACGCAGCAGTTGCGAAGCCGTGGCGCCAAAATCCTTGCCGGGGGCAAGGTGCTGGCCGAAGGCGACTATGCGAAAGGTTTCTTCGTTACACCGACGCTGGCGGAAGCCGCACCGGACGATCCGCTGTGGCGCGAGGAGATGTTCCTGCCCATCCTGACGATGCAGCGAGTGCGCGATCTGGATGCAGGCCTGTCTCTGGCCAATGATTCCGACCTGGGTCTGACGGCGGGCATGTATGGATCGAACGAGGAGGTGCAGTACTTCTTCGATCGCATCGAAGCCGGCGTCACCTATGCGAATCGACCGCAGGGCGCGACGACGGGCGCCTGGCCGGGCTACCAGCCATTCGGTGGCTGGAAGGGTTCAGGCAATACCGGCAAGGCCATCGCTTCGTTTTACTATCTCGCGCAATACATGCGTGAGCAGTCGCAGACGTTGGTGGAGTGAAGGACGACGCAGGTACACAAAGCAGCGCAAATCGAGAATTTTCAGCACGGAGATTCTTGTGCTCCTTTGTGTCCTTTCCGTCTCCTCCTCTCATCTGGTTCCCGTTCTTCGTTGAGTGACGATCATGCAATCCGCACATATCAAGACTCCGCTTCCCGGTCCCAAGGCTCAGGCGTTGCTGAAGCGCGATGCGCTCGTCACGTCGCCTTCGTATCCGCGTGACTATCCGTTCGTCATGTCGCATGGCAAGGGTGCGGAGGTCTGGGATGTCGATGGCAATCGCTTTCTCGATTTCGCTGCCGGTATTGCGGTGTGCTCGACGGGCCATAGTCATCCGGCCGTCGTGCAGGCGATCAAGGACGCGGCGGATGAGTTCCTGCACATCTCCAGCGACTACTGGCACGAACGCCAGACGGCACTCGCGGAGAAGATCAATGCCGTGAATCCGATGGGCGAGCCGGTGATGAGCTTCTTCTGCCAGAGTGGCACCGAGGCGGTCGAAGGTTCGCTGAAGCTCGCCCGCTACGTCACGGGACGATCGCGCTTCATTGGTTTTCTCGGCGGCTTCCACGGCCGCACGATGGGTTCGCTGTCATTTACGTCGAGCAAGTACACGCAGCAGAAGGGCTTCTTTCCGACGATGCCGGGCGTGACGCATGTTCCGTATCCCAATTCCTACCGGCCATTGTTCGCCGGCGAGGATCAAGGCGCAGCCGTGCTCAACTACATCGAGAACGTGTTGTTCAAAGCGAACGTCCCCGCGCAGGAAGTTGCAGCGATCCTGATCGAACCCATTCAGGGAGAAGGCGGTTACCTGGTGCCCCCGGACGGGTTCCTGCAGGGACTGCGCAAGTTGTGCGACCGGCACGGCATCCTGTTGATCTTCGACGAAGTGCAATCGGGAGTCGGACGCACGGGAAAGATGTTCGCCAGCGAACACTTCGGTGTGGCGCCCGACATCATGTCGCTCGCGAAAGGCCTGGGCTCCGGTCTGCCCATCGGCATGGTCGTCGCGAAGAAAACGCTGATGGAGAAGTGGCAGCGCGGCGCACACGGCAATACCTACGGCGGCAATCCGCTGTGCTGTGCGGCGGCGCTCGCAACACTCGATCTGGTCGACACGCAGTACAGGGCGAATGCCGCCGAAGTCGGCACGTACTTCATGAATCAACTGCGCGATCTGCAGGGGCGGTTTCCGTGCATCGGCCACGTGCGCGGCAAGGGGTTGATGCTCGGCATGGAACTGGTCGAAGACCGCAGCAGCAAAATACCAGCCACCAAACTCTGCGACGCCGTCGTCAATCGCGCGTTCCACAACGGCCTGCTGCTGCTGTCGTGCGGCCAGAGCACCATCCGCTTTATGCCGCCGTTGATGATCTCCAGAACACATGTCGATGAGGCACTGGCGATTCTCGCGGCGTCTCTCGAGGACGCGCAGAATCAATAAAGAGAAGTACCCGCAAAGGGCACAAAGCGGAAGGGGAGGCGGGGTGGCATTTTCAACTTGGTCTACCGGTCTTCCGTCCGTTTTGCGCGTTTTGTGCCTTTTCGCGGCCATGTTCTTCGTTCACCCCGGCCCGGCCTACGCAGCGCGCCAAACGGTACTGAAGCAGATCGATCTGCCGCACAACTATTACTACCGCGAGATGCTGCTGCCGCAGCTGACAAGTGGTCCATCGAGCGTGGATTTCTCGCCTGACGGTAAATCCCTGGTCTACAGCATGGCGGGATCGCTGTGGCAACAGGGGATCGCCGGCACCACGGCGGTGGAGGTGACGCACGGCCCCGGCTACGACTTTCAGCCGGACTGGTCGCCCGACGGCAAGCGTGTCGTCTTTGTCCGCCACCACCGGAATGCGATCGAGCTGTGGCAGCTGGATCTCGAGACGATGAAGGAATTGCCGCTCACGCAGGGCGGAGCCGTGAATCTGCAGCCGCGCTACTCGCCCGACGGCCGTCGCCTGGCGTATGTCTCGACGGCGGGCACAGGGCACTTGAATCTGTTCGTCGCCGAACTGGGCGGTACTGGCCTGACGCAGCCACGATTCGCCGTCCCGCCGAGTCAGAGCCGGATCTCGCGCTACTACTACTCGACGCACGATCACGCCATCAACCCGTCCTGGACTCCCGATGGTCAGCAGCTCGTCTTCGTATGGAATCACGAAGTGGCCTATGGCAGTGGCAGCCTTTGCGTCGTATCGCTGCAGGAGGCCGCGTCGCCGCGCTGTTTCAACAACGAAGAGACCAGCTGGCGCGCGCAACCGGAAGTAGCGCCGGATGGCAAGCGTGTCCTCTACAGCAGTTACCAGGGCCGGCAGTGGCATCAGCTCTGGCTGACGACGCTCGCGGGCGATGCCGCGTTGCCGCTGACCTTCGGCGATTTCGATCTTACGCAGGCACGCTGGTCGCCGGACGGCAAGCGCATTGCCTACATCAGCAACGAAACGGGTAACGTTTCACTGTGGCTGCAGGAGTTTATTGGCGGCGAGCGCCGGCGCATCGAGCCGGAGGCGCGCAAGCATCGTCGTGCGATGTCGACCTTGCGCATCAACGTCGCGAATTCACGGGGCGAGACGCTGGCAGGTCGCATCAGCGTCGTGGGAAGCGATCAACGTGCCTACGCATCCGATGACCGCTGGATTCATGCGGACGACGGATTCGATCCAGAGCAGCAACACGAGGAAGCCCGCTACTTCCACTGTTCAGTCACGTGCGACGTCACCGTTCCAACCGGCACGACGCGCGTGACAGTGTGGCGAGGACAGCGATTCTCACCGGTGCAGAAGACCGTCCAGGTCCGCTCAGGTGTCAACGAAGTGCGCGTACAACTCGATGAGTTGGCGCTGCCTGCATGGGCGCCGAATGCCGTTACCGCGGATCTGCACGTCCACATGAACTACGGCGGTCACTATCACGCGACATTGCCGACGCTTGTCGGGCAGGCGTCCGGAGAAGATCTCGACGTTGTCTACAACACGCTGGTGAACAAGGAACAGCGGGTGCCGGATACAGGGCTTTTCGGAACGCCGCCCGCAGAGGACGTGCCCGCGCTGATCTATCAGTCGCAGGAATATCACACGAGTTTCTGGGGACACCTTGGCTTGCTCGGACTCAAGGAGCACCTGCTGCTGCCAGGATTCAGCGCCTATCAGCACAGCGCTCTGAGCTCACCCTTTCCCCACAATGGGGTCATCGCCGATCTGGCGCATCGCCAGGGTGCGCTCGTGGGCTATGTGCATCCCTACGATTGGGCGATCGATCCGCTGAAGGAAAAATCGCTCACGCATGCCTTCCCTGCAGACGTTGCGCTGGGCAAGACCGACTACGTGGAAGTCGTCGGCTTCGCCGATCACAAGGCGACCGCCGCAGTCTGGTATCGATTGCTGAACCTCGGCTTCCGTGTTCCCACCGGTGCGGGCACCGACGCGATGACGAACTACGCCAGCTTGCGGGGTCCGGTCGGCATGAATCGGGTCTATCTGCACACGAAAGGCGCGAAGAGTTCAGATGCCGTACTGGAAGCGCTGCGAGCCGGTCGCAGTACTGCAAGCAACAGCGCGCAGCTGGCGTTGCAGGTCGACGGACACGATATCGGCGATACGATCGCTCTGCCAAAGGGTCTGCATCGGCTGAGTTTTCGTGCCGCGATGCGCTCGATCGCACCGATGGATCACCTGGAAGTGGTCCACAACGGCAAGGTCGTGGCAGCGCACCGCTTCGGCAAGGATCACACGCGGGCAGATTTCGACGGAGTCTTCACGGTCAGCAACAGCGGTTGGGTCCTGCTGCGCGCCTGGAATGAACGTGCCGATCCGCTCGTCTTCGATCTCTATCCGTATGCGACCACCAGTCCCGTCTACGTCAGTGTCGACGGTTCGCCGCCGAAGTCACCGCAGGATGCGTCGTACTTCGTTCGCTGGATGGATCGGATCATCGAGGCTGCGCGCTCGCGTGACGACTACAACGATGATCAGGAGCGGCGTCAGACGCTCGAATATCTGGACACGGCCCGCAGGAAGTTCGCAGCGATGGCTGCCCATTCACCTGGGTCCGAGTGAATACGGACTGTCCGGCGTTATTCGCACAGCCACCGTTCCGCATCGACGACATTCTGAAAACGGCGCACGTTGGCGCCGAGGTTGTTGGCCGCGAGTTCCACGAACTCGGCGCGATCGAGGCTGTGCTGCGGATTCGCATCCACGAAAGCGATGCGTCTCATGCGTGTGGCATCTGAAATTCGTTCGCAGATGATCGTGTAGAGGTCGCCGAAGTTCATGCTGGCTCCGGAGAAGTGGAGTTCCAGCAGGGCAGCATCGGTGCCGGACGCGGCGGCCGCCTCGGCGGCATCGCTCAGGAATCTCCGCAGGGCCTGCTCGGAATGGGGGCCGCTGCCGCGGATATGAACGAACGCGGTCTTCTGTTCGACGACGAAGCGATAAGCGGCTGTCGATTCAGCAGTGGAAGTGTCCGTCGTGACCATCGGCGGAGGATATCCCGAACCGTGCAGGTGCGTGTACACGTACACGGCGCACTTGCCTGTGCTCGTGTGTTGGCTTGGATGCGCTGCTGTCAGGTCGGATACCAGGGCCGCAGTTCCTCCGGACGCTGCCGCACATACGCGAGGACCTGGCGGCGCTTCTCGGGCCCGCGCCGACCTTCATCGACGCTCGTTTCCGTCCCGAAAAATTCCGGCATGCGATCCTGGATGCGCTCATAGATGCCGCGCCAGAGTTTCTTCAGGCCATGGACCGAAACGCCCAAGGGACCCATGAGTGCCTCATCGGATTCGTCGAACAGTGCGAGCCACAGCAGTCGGCGTTGCGAGGCCGAGAAGCCGAAGAGCGGCGGCTGATGTTCGAAGGCGTTGCGGGCCAGAGGGCCGGGAACGAGCGTGGCCGCCCGGGAGCGCGTGAGCCCATAAAACGCCAGCTTCTGGTCGGCGGATAGCGTGGCTACTAATGACTCATCGCGATACGGCAGCGGTTCAAAGCCCGATGCGGCGGCGACGAGATCGTGGCTGGCACCGGTTTCGTAGTAGATCGCCTGCTGGTTGTAGCCGTTGTGGAACGTGCGGAAGGTGTCATTGGCCGCGGCGATGACTTTCTGCACATACGGACTGGCGATATCGGGGTCGCGTTGCGAGAAGTGCATGATCAGCATGACCAGTTCGCCATGCGCATTGGCTTCACCGATCTCGCGATCGCTCATCGGTGCAAAGGAACCGTCGAGCAACGCCTCGTAAACACGTCGGGAAACGAAGGGCTCCGGCCGATCAGCGAGCGACAGTGCCTCTGCCAGCGATCGCGGCAGGATCATCGTCACGCCCCACGCCTGCAGGCGCTGTCCGGCCGGCAGTGCGAGGTCTTCGATCGCGGCAGTGATCAGCGATGGCTCGTCGACCAAGTCCTGCCACAACCGCGCCAGCGCCCGCGTCTGCGAAGTGGTCAGTCCGAGCCACGGCGGCAACAAGGTGAAGCAATCCGCCAGATCGCGTTGGGTGATCGGACGATAGCGGAGCCTGGGAATCGCGCGGACGCTCAGATGAATGATCCTTCCTGCCGGTGCGTGCGCCCGATTCTAGCGGACGATGCGGTCGTCTTTGTAGACGACCTGCCACTGCAGTGCGATGGCGGCACTGTCCGTTCGGCCAGGGCTCTTTTAGAGCCGGTCTCTTTTTGAGGATCGACGCTCGCGCTGGGCGTTCTTACGATGCACTCATTCCAGGGAGAACTCACCATGAATGTCGATTCCATACCGTTGGACGGGGCATCGCCCGATTCGTACCGCCGGATCCGCGAGGTGCTCGAGCGGGCACTGAACGAGACGCTCACGCGCGTGGCAGCGAGCGAAGGCCTCGATCGCCTGTTGCAGCAACTGCTGATCGAACGCAGGACCGAACCGGTCGCCGCACCCGCGCGTGGCCCGGCGTATCGCTTGCCGCTCAGCGCACGTGAACACGAGGTTCTGCGACGCATCGCGGCGGGCGATTCCAACAAGGAAATCGCCCGCACGTTCGGTCTCAGCCTGCACACCGTGAAGCGGCACGTGGCCAACATCCTGACCAAGCTGGGCGTTACTTCGCGCATCCAGGCAGCGTCATGGCTGCATAACCACCACCGATGCGACGCCCATGTTGTCCCCTGAGCGAATCCTGCAGACGAGTTTCGCCTTCCGCGCCTCGAAGATGCTGCTGTCGGCGGTGGAGCTCGGCGTATTCACGGAACTCGCGAAGGGACCCCGGTCGTTGCGCCAGCTGTGCCATACGCTCGGGTTGAACGAATGCGCTGCCCGGCAGTGGCTCGATGCGCTGGTGTGCCTGGGCTTTCTCGGGTGCGATGGCCCTGGCGAGCACGCCATCTATCTCAATACCCGTGAAGCCAGTCTTTTTCTGGATCGCAACAGTGCCGCCTATGTAGGCGCGTCGCTGGAGCAGACGGGAGGGCAGATATACGCCCGGTGGGACGCATTGATCGCGGCATTGCGCACCGATGGCGATCTCGATGCCTGGCGTTCGCATGTGGAGGTCGAACGCGGCTAGTGGAAACAACCACGATTTCACACCGCGTCAGATCTGGAAAGCCGGCCGGACTCACGTTCGGTTCTGCTGTTACTGGTCACTAGCCGCTACAATCCCGAGCCTCGGTACGCACCGTACCCGAGGTCACTTTCTGAGTTCCCGGCCGCCCATTCCGCGCCTGCGATTTCGCCCGACGGCTCGTGCCGATCTGCGTGAATGCTTCGAACTGCTGCCGGAATGGTTGGGTCTTGACCGTGGGTTGAGCGATTCGTTGCCCGATCTATGGCTGCGCCTCCTCGACGAGCCGGCCATCACCTCGACGCTGATGGAAGACCTGGCGCTGCCCGCCGGTCAGCGAATCCAGGGATGGGGATGGGATTTGGTGCTGCCCGGTACGTGGGTGCAGCAGGAACAACTCAACACTTGCCCCGCCGCCTATGTGATTCGTCGCATCTGCACAGGCGTTCTCGACGGAAACTTCAAGCTGTTGAGCGATGCCGAGATCGGCGCCGTCAATGCAGCGGGCCGTTTCCATTTCCTCAACTTCTATACGCAGCGGCGCAAGGATCTCGATGATCCCTATGTGCAAAGCGTCTTAATATCGCCAACGAAGCCTTCCGTGTCGCGGCCTCGGGCTACAACACCCAGGCTATGTACTTCGAGACCAGTGCGTATGACGCGCCGGCGATTGCCGCCGCGGGATTCCCGTTGCGGCCTACGCCAACGAAAGTTCGCTCGATGGACTCGCGGCGAATGCGCGGCCGGCATTCCTGAGCGTGACTCGCGAGGAGACACGCGCCAGTTTGCCGGGCACGTCGGTGAGGCACGTATTCGAGCATCATCCTCCCTTGTTTCGTTTCTCTGCCTCGCAGCGACGCTTGTTGTGGCTGGCCCTGTTCGACGAGAGCGATACCTATCTGGCGGAGCGGCTGGAAGTTTCGATCATGGGTTGAAGAAACTCTGGCGTGGGATCTACGAGCGCATCGAGCATCGAATGCCGGAGTTCTTCGGCGAGGCCAGCGGCGGCGACGAAGGCCGGCGTGGCCCTGAAAAGCGCCGCCAGGTGCTGGCGTATGTGCGGCAGCGTCCGGAAGAGCTGCGGGCCTGGGTGGAACGCGAGCAATGAATCGGGCCGACGGTTTCGCACCGCCGGCCCGGACTGCTCTTATTGCGCCGGCGTGATCATCCATCGCGCGATCGTGGTGCCGGTCAGGCTCCAATCCGCATGGACGTCATGGACGGGGACGTAGTTCGTGACATCGATGTCGTTCCCAGCGACGACGTCGCGCTCGCCCTCCAGCGTACCGCTGACCAACTGCTCCAGCGGAACAGGCTGGTCGTGCAGGTACAGCGAGCCGATACCCAGCGTGCCGCTCAGCATGTCGCCATTCTTGATCGTCGTGGCGTCCACCGCGAACGCGCTGTGCAAGTCGAATGTGCAGGTGGCGTAGTCGATCTTCAGCGTGATCAGGCTGGGTGCTAACGGTGCGCCGCTGCCGTCGAAAGTGCCCGAATAGCCGTCGCCGGAGGGCGGTGTATAGGAGAACGCGTCGTTGATCCTGACGAAGCCTCCCTGCAGCGGTTCGAGATAGGACGTCCAGACGCCAAAGGTGGGCCCGGTCTCGATCTTGGTCAGCCGACCTTTCAGTCGCCCCTGATGATTGCCGGCATGCGTCCGGTCCTCTGCTGACGCATTGAACCTGAAGCTGTCGAAGGACACTTCCGCATCGAATTTCTGTACTTCGCGCAGGCGATCGCAGGTGGCAGCCTCATCGAGGATGGTGACGTTGGCGACCAGCAGCAGATCTTCATTCGCGAGTTGCTTGTGGCGTGCCGATACGGCCACGACGTTGGGCGCGGGTTTGGTCGCCGGTGCGGTGTAGGTGGCATTGCGAGCCATCGGGTCGCCATTGCCGACGATGATGCCGTGACGAGCGCTGCCGCCAGGGGCGCCGTTTACCGACCATTCGCTGGTCAGGATGGATGCTGCGGGCGTAGTGAAACACTCCAGGGACACCGTCGGCACGGCCAGATCGCCGTATGGCGATTCCTTCTCTTCGTGTTCGTCGCAGACCACGGTCTGGAAGGTTACGCTCTGACCGACATTCAACGTCGCGGCATGCGGCAGCAACTGCACGCCTGCAACGAGCGACCAGTCGCTGAAGTGGGTGGTCGGCACCGACAGCGTTCGAGCCGCGGCATCGTGGGCGGGTTCGCGATAGGTATGCCATATTCGGGCAGCATCCTGGAACGCGATGGTCAGCGCGCGTGGATCGCTGCCGAGTGCATCGGCATCCGTATAGCGCCAGCGAACAGTCATCGGAATCGTCGTGTGCAGACCTTCGGGTGTGATGCGAAATGCGCGACCTTTCGCGCCGTGTGCCTCGTTGGTGATTTCCTGAATCGCGAGCGTGCGATCCGCATCGAACGCACCCGCCGGCACGTCGACGGTCAGCGTTCCATCTGCAGTCGAAAGTTGCCCGCCAGCGGCGCCGATGACGGCGCTCACGGCAGCGGCCACAGGGGTGCCGGTATCCGTAGGCAGGGGCGTATAGTCGTCGGGCGCATCGCCGGGTTCTTCTCCGGGAGTTTCACCGGGATCCGTTCCAGGATCGTCGCCGACCCCTGCGCCGTTGCCCGGGTTGGTGACCGGATCGGCATCGTTGTCGCCATCGCTGCTGCCACAGGCGGAAAGGAACAGCAGCGCACACAGCGCTGCAACCAGAGACCGTTGCATCGTCGTCGTCCTCGATCGGTGAATGTCCATGCAGTTTCTGCTGGCACCGCGCAGGTGCCATCGACCCGTGTGGCCAGCCAGAAGAGCCATGTGCGCATCGAAGATCAGCGTCGGCGAAGCTCTGTAGTCCTGGCAGTACGACACTCCTGTCCATGTGGCAGATGCCCGGTTCAGCCTAGGCTTGCATTCCCTTCAACCGGATCGTTGCCATGAGCCAACCTGATATTCAGTCGCGCATGTTTGCGGAATTGCGCAGCAAGGACATCTTCGAGCTGGCGCAGCGCAGCGGCCTGGACTATGTCGATGCTGCATCGTCATCGAGCTGTGGGCCACGCTGAAGTACCTCGGACGTTCAGGCATCGATGAAATGGTGCGCGGAATGCACGAGCGGGCGGTGCAGTTTGCAAGCGAGCTTGCTCAGGTTGGCGGATTCACCGTGCTCAACGATGTCGTCTTCAATCAGGTCGTCGTCCGATGCCAGAGCGACGAACTGACGGAACGCGCCTGCGCCCGCATCCAGGCGCTGCGCGAATGCTGGGTAGGCAACTCCACCTGGAAGGGCTCGCGCGTCATCCGCATCAGTGTCTGTTCGTGGGCCACGACGGCCGCCGACGTAACCCGATCCGTGCGATCGTTCGAGCAGGCCTTGCGCGACGTCGCCGCAAGCAGCCAATCCTGAACGGTCGGTATTACTTGGGCGGCCAGATGAAGTGGGCGTCACCGCGGTAATCGGGTGCCTCCACGTCACTGACCGAGAAATACAGACGAGTGTCGCTGCCCATCTGCACGGCTCGTTCCTGCGCACGCAGCGTTGCTCCCGCGAGATCGAGGCGACTCAACTGGGCGCGAATGCCAGTGCGCCCGATCAATGTGATTCCGGTCGCCGTGATCGTGGAATCGCTCGCATCGAGTGCGATGGCCGGAGATTCCACCGTCACTCGATCCATTGTCAGTGTCGATCGTTGCACGCGCAGTTCGCGCACCCGCGCGTTCTCGAGATGCGCATTGCTGCAATTGTCCAGCGTGAGTCGATCGAACATGCCGGAGTAGCGCTGGTTCGTCTGGCCGTTGCAGGTCACATCGCCCTGCGAGGGTCCGGCAATGCTCGGAGAGACCGGCGCGAACGGGCCGGCGAGCGACGAAAGCAACTCCCGGTTGAAAGCGTCCGGTCTCTGCAGCATCGGCACGTGCTGAGCGTCCGGAACGATACGCAGCTGCGCTTCATGCATGCGTGCGGCGAGCAGTCGCCCGGTTCTGATCGGCGTGATGTTGTCGTTCTCGCCCCAGATGATCACGGTCGGTGCGCGCACAGCGCGTATCGCACTCGTGAAATCATGCTCGACCAGTCCGAACGCGGCGTCGGCGTAGGTCTGCATGCCGAAGATCGCGCGACGCAACGCGGGGTTGGCGGTGAGCAGGAAGTTGACGTCGACGCGGTCCTCGATGAAATCCAGAGCCCGATCGGCGCTCATGTCCGGCGCCAGTACGCCGAGCAGGCCGAGTGCATCGATGCCTGTCGAGGCACGATTGGCTTCGATCAGTTGTCGGGTAAACACCTGTTGCAGCAACACGCCGGCGGCGTCGGCCAGCACGAGTCTGCGGATCCGCTGCGGATGCCGCTCGGCGTAATAAAGACTGACCGCCGCGCCGAGCGAATGGCCGACCAGGTGAAACTGTTGCAACTTCCGTTGTATCGCGACTTCTTCGAGTGCAGCGTCCAGGCCGGCAAAGGAATAGCCATCCGGCAAGGGCTCGGAGTCGCCGAAACCCGGCAGATCGACGGCAACCACGTGGAACTGCTTTGCAAGTTCAGGGACGGCGTACTTCCAGTCACGGTGTGCATTGTCGCCAAGGCCATGGACGAGCACGACCGTCGGGGCGCTCGCGTTGCCGGCTTCGGCAATCAGCATCTTGCGATCGGACGGGAGGCGCACGCACGAATAATCGACGTTTGCCAGTCGATAGGCTGGATCGATGTCGATGTGGCATTTCGGGATCGTGTCCTGCGAGAGCGCGGGCAACGCGGCTGCGACACAGAGCAGTATCGAAACTATTGCCCGGCGAATGAAATGGTCGATGCAAGTGTTCATTGTCCCATTGGGACGCATCGGCATCGCAAGAGTTCCGAGGGTTGGCGGTTGGGAAAATGGCGCTGCAGGGCGGGCTTCCCTCGGTGGGGATCGCTGGGATGGCAGTGACTCGAGTCGGGAAGTTGCATTTCCCTGATCCTCGTGTGGGTACGGCCTGAGCCGGAAATCTGTCGAATGCGGACGTTCGACTGAAGTCGAACCCACCAGAGGAAAGTCAGGCCACCTCGAGTCAGTCGTGGCGCTATCGCCCGTACTGCTTCAGCACCTTCTGCAGTTCCTTGTGATCGATCGCCACGGCCTTGTGACCATCCACCCCCGTCATCGTCGTTGCGGCAATCATGGCGTTGACGATGCTCTCTTCGACGGACTGCACGGTGGCGAGAAACAGCTCGTCCATCTGATCGTTGCCGAGCGCGCGCAGGTTTACTGTCGCGACCTGGCTGATGTTCCCGTTCGCGGTCGAGAAGGCGATGAAGATGTCTCCCGATCCATTGCCCGAATAGCTGCCGTTGCGCGCCAGGCCGAGTGACGCACGTCGCGCCAGGCGTTTGAGCTGATGCGGCAGGAGCGGCGCATCGGTGGCGATCACGACGATGATCGACCCATGGTCCTTCGGTTTGCTCCAGAGCAGATCGTTCTGCAGATGCTTGCCGACAGGAACGCCCGCGATGCGCAGTTCGCCGCGAATGCCATAGTTCGCCTGGACCAG
Organism: Povalibacter sp.; assembly: GCF_036520495.1. Taxonomy (GTDB): domain Bacteria; phylum Pseudomonadota; class Gammaproteobacteria; order Steroidobacterales; family Steroidobacteraceae; genus Steroidobacter. Next base: position 137,468 of record NZ_DATDJO010000067.1, read on the forward strand.
CGAACCGACCGTGTATGTCGCGTCACCGATGCGTACCACTCGCGAACTGGTGCCCGTGCCGCACTTGAACTCGTGGCAGATCATGCCGGTGCCGCCGCCGACATTGCCTTCCGCGATTGCGCCACCTTTTGCGGACTCGATGGACGCGAACACATGCTCCGGCCTGATGTGAAACCCGTTGATGTCGTTGAGCTCGCCGTCCCAGGTCTCCGCGACCACGGGCAGCGACCACCAGTACCCCGACGCATCGGCGTTGCCTTGTTTCACGCGCCATGCGATTGCAGCATCCCGCACGACGCCGACGCTGTGGGTGTTGGTGATCAGGACCGGACCTTCCAGAAAGCCGGATTCCTCGATCCAGTGCGTACCGGTCATCTCGCCGTTGCCATTGAGGCTGAAGACGCCACCGAACACGGGTTGGTCATTCGTGGCGTTGCCGCGCGGCAGGATCGCTGTCACGCCGGTGCGGATGGCGTGTTCGCCGTCGCCTTCGATGAGAGTGCTGTAGCCGACCGTCACACCGGCGATGTCGGTGATCGCGTTGTATACGCCGGGTTGTCCATCGAATGGGATGCCGAGCCCGCGCGCTCGTGGCGAGTCCGCCAACACGGCGGCATTCAGAAGAAAGAACGCGACAGACGCACTCGCAAGCGTTAGTTTGTTCATGCGGGCTATTCAAACACGACTCTTCAGCGGGACGATACCGGCCACGCATGAACAACGCCCCCGGCAAGACTGACAAGATCGGCAAGATGGGCTTCTGGATGTGCCTGGCGCTCGTCGTCGGCAACATCATTGGCTCAGGCGTATTCCTGTTGCCGGCATCGCTCGCTCCGTACGGATTGAACAGCGTCTTCGGCTGGCTGATGACGGCGGCGGGCGCGCTGTTGCTCGCGTATGTCTTCTCGCGGCTCGCACGGGCCTTTCCGCAGGCTGGCGGCCCGTACGTGTATCCACGCGTCGCGTTCGGCGAACTCACGGGCTTCCTCATGGCATGGGGTTACTGGATTTCCTGCTGGGTTGGCAACGCAGCGATCGCAATCGGTGCCGTCGCAAGTCTCGCGGAGTTGATCCCGGCGCTGAAAACCACTGTCGGCGCGCCGGCCCTGACTGCCTGTGCGCTCATCTGGTTGCTGACGCTCCTGAACTGGCGCGGCGTTCGGTACGCCGGTGCTTTCCAGATCGTGACGACGGTCCTGAAGCTGCTGCCGCTGACCGCGGTGATCATTCTCGGCTGTACGCTCTTCATCGCGCAGGACACCTCGGTCATTCGGGTCGAGCCGCAGCCATTCGCGTTTCCCGCAGTCGCCGCTGCGGCCGCGCTGACCTTGTGGGCGTTGCTGGGGCTCGAGTCGGCGACGGTACCCAGCGACGATGTGATCGATCCGCAACGCACGATCCCCCGCGCGACGTTGATCGGTACGCTGATCGCTGCCGTGATCTACGTGCTCGCCTCGACGACGGTGATCCTGTTGATTCCCGGCAGCGAACTCGCCGAATCCAACGCGCCCTTCGCCGATGTCGTGCGTATCTTCTGGGGAGATCGTGCTGCCAGCACGCTGGCATTGTTCGCCTTCATCAGCGGGATCGGCGCGCTCAACGGCTGGATCCTGGTGCAAGGGGAAATGCCGCGCGTACTGGCGCGCGAGGGGATTTTTCCTGAAGTGTTTGCGCGCGATTCGAAGCACGGTACACCCGGCCATGCACTGTTCATCACCAGCGCGCTCATAACGCCCGTCGTCCTGATGAACTACAGCAACTCGATGGTGAGGATTTTCACATTCATCATCCTGATCGCCACGGCCGCTTTCCTCGTCGTGTACCTGCTGTGTTCTCTCGCGGCGCTGAAGCTGGCCTGGCGCGGCGAAATGGGTGTGAAGGGCGGCAAGCTGGTCACGCTGCTCATCGTCTCGTCCCTCGCTGCGATCTACTCGCTATGGACGCTCTACGGTGCCGGCGCCGAAGCCTTCTGGTGGTGCATGGCGCTGCTGGCGGCAGGCCTGCCGGTGTATGGGTGGATGAAGCGAGGGAAGCAGTTGATAGTGGAGAGAGTTGATAGTTGAGAGAGTTGATAGTTGAGAGAGTTGATAGTGAATAGTTGACAGTTGATAGTGTCGGAACAGGCAGGTGCGTCTCTTCAGCTATCCACTATCAACTATTCACTTCCCATGTACTCCCTCCTCTTCGAGCCCGTTCGCATCGGCCCCGTCGTGGCGAGGAATCGCTTCTACCAGGTGCCGCATTGCAATGGCATGGGCCACGCCATGCCGGAAGCGCATGCGGCCATGCGCGAAATGAAAGCCGAAGGTGGCTGGGCGGTCGTCAGCACGGAGGAATGCGAAATTCATCCGTCCGGCGATGTCTCGCCTTACGTGGAAGCGAGACTCTGGGACGACCGTGACATTCCGGCGCTGGCGCTGATGTGTGACAAGGTGCATGCGCATGGCGCGCTGGCTGCGGTCGAGCTGGTGCACAACGGTCCGACATCCTCGAATCTGTACTCGCGTGAAGTGGCGCTCGCGCCTTCGCATCAGCCGCTCAAGTATGGCTATCCGCATCAGGCGCGCGCGATGACCCTGCATGACATTCGCGAGTACCGTCGCTGGCATCGCGAGGCCGCGCTGCGGGCGAAGCGCGCCGGCTTCGATATCGTCTATGTCTACGCGGCTCACGATCTGTCGCTCGCGATGCATTTCCTGCAGAGCCGCCGCAACCAGCGCATGGACGACTACGGCGGTTCGCTGGAGAACCGTGTGCGATTGCTGCGCGAGCTGCTCGAAGACACGAAGGATGCGGTCGGCGATCGCTGCGCCGTCGCGCTGCGTTTTGCGACCGAGGAATTTCAGGGCTCCGCGGGGGTGACGCAGAAGGAAGCGCAGGAGATCGTGCACCTGCTCGCGGATCTGCCCGATCTGTGGGACGTGAACATCGCGGCCTGGTACATGGATTCGCAGACGTCGCGGTTCGCGCGCGAGGGCTACCAGGAGTCGTTCACGAGTTGGGTGAAGCAGATCACGAGCAAGCCCGTCGTCGGTGTCGGTCGCTTCACCTCGCCGGATACGATGGTGAGCCAGATCCGTCGCGGCGTGCTCGACATGATCGGCGCTGCACGACCCTCGATCGCCGATCCATTCCTGCCGAAGAAGATCCAGGAAGGCCGTGCCGATGACATTCGCGAATGCATCGGCTGCAACATCTGCATCAGCGGCGACATGACCATCACGCCGATCCGTTGCACCCAGAATCCGACGATGGGCGAGGAGTGGCGCAAGGGTTGGCATCCGGAACGCATTGCCGCCAGGCGCAGCGACCAGAGAATACTGATCGTCGGCGGCGGTCCCGCGGGCCTGGAAGCGGCGCGTGCGCTCGGCCAGCGTGGTTATGAGATCCATCTCGCCGAAGCGAAGCGTGATCTCGGTGGACGCGTGACGCTGGAAGCGAAGTTGCCGGGTCTTGCGGAATGGGCGCGCGTACGCGACTGGCGCGTGTCGCAGCTCAACAGGATGTCCAACGTCTCGATCTATCACGAGAACTCGCTGACCGCCGAGGATGTGCTCGGCTTCGATGCGCAACGCGTGGTGCTGGCGACCGGCAGTTGCTGGCGGCGTGATGGCTACGGTCGCAGCAACGGGGCGGCCATTCCGGGGCTCGATGCCGCCACGGTGTTCACGCCTGACGACTTGATGCGCGGAGCGATGCCGGAGGGGCCGGTACTGCTGTTCGATGACGACTACTTCTATATCGGCAGCGTGCTGGCGGAAGTGCTGCGCGCCGCGCAGCGCGAAGTCATCTATGTCACGCCCGATGACACGATCGCTTCCTGGTCGACCTACACCCATGAGTTCCGACACATACAGAGGCGCTTGCGGGAACTCGATGTGCGGCTCGTGACCTCGCACAATCTCGCGCTGGTCGATCGCGAAGGCGCAACGCTGGCATGTGTCTACACGGGGCGCGAGCAGCGCATCGCGTGTGCCTCGGTGCTCACGATCACCGCACGACTTCCGGACGATGCGTTGTATCAGTCGCTGCTGTCGCGGCAGTCGCAGTGGGCAGATGCCGGCATCGAAGGAGTCACTGCGATCGGCGATTGCCTCGCGCCGGGACTGATCGCCCATGCGGTTTACGCGGGTCATCGTTATGCGCAGGAGTTCGATGGGCCCGCAATCGAGGACGTGCCATTCCGCCGCCGGCTGCCGTTGAGTTCGTAACGCAGCGTTCTGCGCGAAGGCTCCTTGGTCGCCGTTCCCGCGCACGGGACTTGATCGGCAGTTACTCAGGAAATCCTGCGCTCGCTCTAACCCGCTGGCGCCGCGTCCGACGTTCGTATCTGGGTCAATCCACTTCTGCGGAGAGGCCCATGAGTGTGACCGTCAATGCATTCCCGCCGGTTCATGCATTCAATTCGTCGCGTGGTTGGGCGCTTGCCCTCATCGCGCTGATACATGTGGGATTTTTGTGGGCGCTGACCTCCGGTCTGGCGCGTTCGATCCTGCAGTTGCCGCCGCCGGTGACCAAGGCGTTCATCGAGGAGGCGCCGCGTCCTACGCCACCGCCGCCTCGCAATCCCGCGGATCCGCCCCTCGCCAGTCAGGTCTTCATTCCTGATATTCCCTTGCCCACGCCTCTGGACGATGCCTCCGACACCGCGCCACGCATCGTGACGCACGATCCACGGCCGTCCGTCCTGTCGGTGACGACACAGCCGGAGCGGCCCGGGCCGGTGGAAGTGGCTCCGCAAATCGATGCGCGCCGTGGACTCAGCGAGCCGGTTTATCCGTCCGCGCTGATTCGCCAGGGCATCGAGGGAACGGTGGTCCTGTCGGTGCAGGTGCTCGAGAACGGCCGGGTGGGTGAGGTGAGGATCGAGCGTTCCAGCGGCCAGCCAAAACTGGACGAGTCCGCGCTGCGCGAAGCGCGCAAGTGGCGACTGATTCCAGGCACCCGCGATGGCGTACCGGTCGTGTTGTGGAAGCAGATCCCGATCACGTTCCGGCTGCAGGATTGATGAGCTTGACCTGAGGAGATAGGGGTGGCCGGAGCGGAGCGTCCGGCTAAAGCCCAATGGCACTTACTTAAAGCCGGAAGCCGCACTCCTCTCGTCATTTGTGGGTCCGGCTTCAACCGGACATCCGAAGAATTCAGATGTTCGACTAAAGTCGAACCCACAATAAGAGGCTGAAAGAGCCTTAAGTAAG
>NZ_DATDJO010000068.1:0-274552 GCF_036520495.1 Povalibacter sp.
AGCTGGTCAAGCAGCTCCTTCGGGATCTTGGGCTCAGCGGCGCGCTGTGCATCGTTCTGCGTCTCGTGCTTTTTCTTTCTCGGCATATCGACTCCTCTCGGTCATGATATGCCTCGAACACAGAATTTCAGACAGGCCCCACGCGCGTGGTTCTTCGCACGTCGCCTGGAGCAATTTGTCGGGCTCTGGGTGACGACACACGGCTTCATGTTGTGTCCATCCGGATCCAGGACAAATGCGGCGTACCAGTGCCCTGCATAGCGTGGCCTAAGACCCGGTGCGCCATTGTCCTTGCCACCAGCTTGTATCGCTGCGGCATGAAATGCGTCAACAGCTTCGCGTGAATGTGCCGCAAAAGCGACATGCAGATGCCCGCGCGTTGGTTCGCCGTCTCGGATCCAGCGGTGCGAGGGCACGCTCATAGAACTCCCGACTTCGGACGAGGTCAGCCACTGCGAAGTCAATGTGATGAATCATGTCTCTTGGTTTCTCGCCCTGGCTATTCGTCGACGCACCAATCCTGGATATCGGCCGTATTGGTCTCGGATTCATAGAGCACGTATATCTCTCTTCTCTCGCTCTTGCACTTGGCGTCGTGAAACGTGAGTCCAAACGTAGCCCAATACCGCCTATCTCGCCACGTAACTGATGCGGGAGATAGTGGAGTGTCTGAGTGAGCAACCACGGCGAGCGCATCAATGAGCCGCCCTTCCCTCTTCGCAGATGACCCGACCATTGCATGCGCGACCAACAGTCAGCCACCCGCCGTCAGCTCATCTGCTTCCGGACTGTCGAAGAAGCGCACCCGATCGGGCTTCACGCTGCAATCGGCGAATCCGCGAGCTTCCTGATCACGGAAGCACAGCCCTGCCCCGCCAATGCGGAATCTCCTGCGACGAGTTGCCCAGCACATCGGTACCGTGCCAGCTGCCGCAATGACCCGCGTACAGCGCCGCGCCGGCCGCTTTGCCAGGATTCAACCGGAGAACCCACGCTGAGCTAACGGGAAACTCGTGTACTCGGACGCAACGGCGGGAGTAATACTGGCGCCACGACCATGCTGATTCCCATGCCATGTGATGGATGGAACGTTCGTGCTCGTTCTTTGACGGCGCTTACGGCGTCGCTTGCCCTCACGGCATGCATGTCCATGTCCCCACCTTATCGCGCCCCGCCCTTGCCGGTCGCCGACCAATACCCTGCCGACGCGCCGACGGTGCCCGGCAGCGTTGGGACGCTCGACTGGCGTGACATATTCATCGATGCGGGCTTGCAGGCGTTGATCGAAGAATCCTGGCGCAACAATCGCGATTTGCGGGCAGCCATGTTGCGCGTCGAGGAGGCGCGAGCGCGCTCGAATCCCGACCTTGCGCAGGTGCGGCGCCATCTCACCGCAACACCTGGAAGTGCTCGACGCTCAACGCGATTTGTTATCGGCCGGACAGGAATGGGTCCAGGTGCAGCGCGCGCTGCACTCGAGCCGTGTCGGACTCTTCGCAGCGGTGGGCGACGGTGTGCTCGGAGCGTGCGAATAGCACGAACGCCTCTCGCCACTCGCACTACGTGTCGATCCGGATCAAGCGAGGTACTGTGAACGAACAGCTCAGAAAGCGACTTCTGATGCTCGCAGGCATCGCCGTTGCAGTGGCGGCAGTAGTATCGCTGTGGCTGGTGTTGCGGCCTTCCGGGCCTGGCGAAGGATTCATCAGCGGCAACGGCCGAATCGAAGCCACGGAGATCAATGTCTCGGCGAAACTTGCCGGTCGCGTGGAAGACATACTGGTTCGCGAGGGCAATTTCGTCACTGCCGGGGCACCGTTGGTGCGGATGCAGACCACCGTCCTGGAGGCGCAGCGCGATGAAGCACGCGCCATGCACCAGCAGGCCATCACTGCCGTGCAAACCGCCAAGGCACAGCTCGCCATGCGACAGAGTGAGCTCGCGGCGGCGCAGGCAAACATCGTACAAGCCGAGAGCGACCTCGACGCGGCGCTACGCCGCCTGGCCCGATCGGAAGCGCTGTCCAAAGAAGGCGCCTCATCGTTGCAGGATTTCGATGACGACCGCGCACGCGTTCGCTCTGCTCGCGCTGTCGTGGCAGCACTCCAGGCGCAAGCCGTAGCTGCACGTTCCGCCGTCGAAGCAGGACGTGCACAGGTTATCGGCGCCGAATCCAACGTGACCGCGAGCGAGGCTACAGTCGCACGAATCGATGCGGATATCGCCGATAGCACACTCACGTCGCCGCGCGCGGGCCGGGTGCAGTATCTGATCGTGCAACCTGGCGAAGTCGTAAGTGCGGGCGCCCCCATTCTCAACCTGATCGATGTAAGCGATGTCTACATGACATTCTTTCTGCCCGAGACAGTTGCCGGTCGCGTCGCTCTGGGCAGCGAGGTTCGTGTCATTCTCGATGCTGCCCCCCAGTACGTGTTCCCGGCGCGGGTCTCCTTCGTAGCAGATACGGCACAGTTCACGCCGAAGACCGTGGAGACCGCCAACGAACGGCAGAAACTCATGTTTCGCGTGCGGGCCCACGCTGATCGCGCGCTGCTCGAACGTTACATCAAGCAGGTAAAGACCGGACTGCCCGGCGTGGCCTGGCTGAAGCTCGATCCGCAGGCTCAATGGCCGGAGAATCTCGCCATCAGGCTCCCCAAATGAGCGACGGCGCCGCAGACGCCCTGCCCGTAGCAACGCTCGCCGGTGTGACGCTGCGATATGGGAAGAAGCTTGCGCTCGATCACATCGATTTGACGCTGCCGAGCGGGCGCACCGTCGGACTGATCGGTCCCGACGGCGTCGGAAAATCGAGCCTGCTGTCGTTGATCGCCGGGGCACGCGCCATTCAAACGGGGACGGTGCACGTGCTTGGCGGAAACATGGGCAGTGCCCGGCATCGGCGTGCGATCTGTTCCGACATCGCCTACATGCCACAAGGACTCGGCAGGAATCTCTATCCCACGCTGTCGGTGGAAGAGAACCTGCAGTTCTTCGGCCGCCTGTTCGACCATGGCGCGGCCGAACGACGCCGACGCATCGATGAGCTCACGTCCGCAACCGGCCTGCATCCATTTCTGTCGCGCCCCGCAGGCAAGCTCTCCGGCGGCATGAAACAGAAGCTTGGGCTGTGCTGCGCGCTGATCCACGATCCAAGACTGCTCATTCTCGATGAGCCAACGACCGGCGTGGACCCGCTCGCACGCCGTCAGTTCTGGGATCTGATCGAGCGCATCCGCGCCGACCGCCCAGGCATGAGCGTGCTCGTGGCGACGGCATACATGGATGAGGCGAGTCGGTTCGATTGGCTCCTGGCCATGGACGGTGGCCGAATCCTTGCCACCGGCACGCCGCGCGAACTGCACGAACGCACGGGTGCGGCATCGCTCGAAGCCGCCTTCCTTGCATTGCTGCCAGCACAGAGGCGGCGAACTCATGAGCCTGTGGTGTACACGCCGCTGCCTCGTGATCGGGATGCCGATATAGCGATCGAAGCCAGCGATCTCACCATGCAATTCGGCGATTTCGTGGCGGTCGATCACGTGAGCTTTCGCATTCCCCGCGGCGAAATCTTTGGCTTCCTTGGCTCGAACGGCTGCGGCAAGACCACGACGATGAAGATGCTGACGGGGCTGCTGCCGGCCAGCGACGGCCAGGCGTGGCTGTTTGGCCGCAAGATCGACCCTCACGATATCGCGACACGGCAGCGTGTCGGCTACATGTCGCAGGCATTCTCGCTCTACAACGAGCTGACGGTCGAGCAGAACCTGGTACTGCACGCACGATTGTTTCGAGTTGCCGAGGAGCGGATCCCATCGCGCGTGGCCGAAATGGTCGAGCGCTTCGGCCTGAGGGAAGCGCACGACAGTCTCCCCGAAAGTCTGCCGCTCGGCATGCGCCAGCGCCTATCACTCGCCGTCGCCCTGGTGCACGGCCCGGAATTGTTGATCCTCGATGAACCAACGTCCGGTGTCGATCCGATTGCGCGAGACAGCTTCTGGAAACTGCTGCTGGATCTGTCCCGCAAGGATCAGGTCACCATCTTCATCTCCACGCATTTCATGAACGAGGGCGAGCGTTGCGATCGGATTTCCCTCATGCATGCCGGCAAGGTGCTGGTCACCGATTCGCCTGCCGCGCTCATACGGGCACGCCAGGCCGCGACCCTGGAAGATGCGTTCATCGCCTATCTGGAGGACGCCGCACGTACTGCTGCCGAACCTCCTTCCGAGATGCCCGTCGCGCCGGCTCGCGTGAGACCTGCCGAAGTCACTCGGTCCGGCGCAGGAGGTTTCAGTGTTGGTCGTGCGTTGAGCTACACGCTGCGCGAAAGCCTGGAACTGCGACGCGACCCTGCGCGAGGAGCGCTGGCGCTGCTCGGCAGTCTGCTCATGATGTTCATCATCGGTTATGGCATCAACATGGACGTCGACGATCTCACGTTCGCCGTGCTGGATCGCGACCAGAGCCTGTTGAGCTCCAACTACGCCCTGAATCTATCGGGGTCGCGCTACTTCATCGAGCGCCCGCCCCTCTCCAACTATGCCGACCTCGACCGCCGTATGCGTAGTGGAGAGTTGGCGCTGGCGGTCGAGATTCCAGCCGACTTCGCTCGCGACGTCCAACGCGGCGACAGCGTGCAGATCGGCGCATGGGTGGATGGAGCCATGCCACAGCGCGCCGAGACAGTACAGGGCTACGTACAGGGCATACACCAGGCATGGCTGATCGAGAGAGCGACGCAAACCCTTGGGCATGCACCGGCCGCGGCAATCGGCATCGAAACGCGCTTCCGCTACAACCCCGACGTACGCAGTCTGCCGGCGGTCGTGCCAGCCGTGATCCCAATGCTGCTACTGATGATTCCGGCGATGCTCACCGCGTTGTCGGTCGTGCGCGAGAAGGAGCTCGGCTCGATGGTCAACTTCTACGTCACACCAGTGCTGCGCAGCGAATTCGTCGTGGGCAAGCTGTTGCCCTATCTGCTGCTCGGGATGGTGAACTTCCTCGCGATGTCGCTGCTCGCCGTCGTGGTGTTCGGCGTACCGATCTCCGGTCCGTTCGTCGTGCTGGCAACGGCGACGGGCGTGTTCCTGCTGTTTTCCACCAGCTTCGGACTGCTGTGCTCGACGTTCATGCGCAGCCAGGTGGCGGCGATGTTCATCACGATGATCGGCACGATGATTCCCGCAATACAGTTCTCCGGACTGCTCAATCCCGTGACCTCCCTGGAAGGCCCCGGCCGGTTCATCGGCACGATATCGCCCGCAACGTACATGTTCATCGTCAGCCGGGGAGTATTCAGCAAAGGGCTGGATTTCGCGCAGCTGCACGCCGCGTTCTGGCCACTCTTGATCGCTGGCCCGACGGTAATGGCTCTGTGCATCGTGTTGCTGAAGAAGCAGGACGGCTGACTGATGAGCCTGTCGAGCATCTATCGTCTCGGCGTCAAGGAGCTGTGGAGCCTGTGGCGCGATCCGATGATGCTGGTACTCATCGCCTATTCGTTCACGCTCGCGATCTACACCGCCGCCACGGCGCTGCCGGAAACCCTGCACCGGGTGCCCATCGCGATCGTCGATGAGGATCAGTCGCCGCTCTCTGCCCGCATCGCCACGGCGTTCTACCCTCCTCATTTCGGCTCGCCCGCAATGATCTCTCCCGCTGAAGTCGATGCCGGCATGGACGCCGGCAAATTCACATTTGCGTTGAACATCCCGCCGGACTTTCAACGGGACGTTCTGGCGGGCAGGCGGCCGAGCGTGCAGCTCAACGTCGATGCCACGCGCATGAGCCAGGCATTCTCCGGAAGCGGCTACGTACAGCAGATAGTGACGGGTGAGGTCGCCGAGTTCGTGCGGCGCTTCCGTGGCGCGACGTCAGCACCCGTAGAGCTGGCGCTACGCATGCGCTTCAATCCGGAGCTCGAACGCGCATGGTTCGGCAGCGTGATGGAGATCATCAACATGGTGACCCTGCTATCGATCGTGCTGACGGGCGCGGCCCTGATCCGTGAGCGCGAGCACGGCACGATCGAGCATTTGCTCGTGATGCCTGTCGTGCCCACCGAGATCATGCTGGCGAAGGTCTGGTCGATGGACCTGGTCGTCCTGACGGCGACGGGATTCTCACTGCTGTTCATCGTGCAAGGCGTGCTGGGCGTACCCATCGAAGGCTCGCGGGTGCTGTTCCTCGCGCTTGCTCTGTTGCACCTGTTCTCTACGACGTCCATGGGCATCTTCATGGCCACCGTTGCACGCACGATGCCGCAGTTCGGTTTGCTGCTGATACTGACCATCATCCCCCTGCAAATGCTCTCAGGCGGCATGACGCCGCGCGAAAGCATGCCGCAGTTGGCGCAGACACTCATGCTGGCCGCACCGACGACTCATTTCGTCGCGGCCAGCCAGGCAATCCTCTATCGAGGCGCCGGACTCAGCGTCGTCTGGCCGCAACTGCTCGCGATCGTGGCGATCGGCGCCACGCTCTTTGCCGCTGCACTCGCGCGCTTTCGCAGGACGCTGGCGCAGATGGCGTGAGTCTCTCCGAGACGCTCGAACACCGGATCTGCATGCCCCTCCGGGCCAGTACGCAGTCTCGTTCCACTTCCCCGCATATGCTCACACGCCCAGGCAGCGTACGGTCAATCCAGACACGGTGACTGCGATGGAGAACCGGCCATGAACACCTCACCACTCCTGAGCGCGCTGATTCGATCGCTGACTGCGATGGCTCTGTTGAGCGGCACCGCGATGACACTCGCGGCCGAACCCGCGACGGCCCCGCCTGCGCCGTCGAAGGAAATGCGCGCGGAAATGGCAACGATCCACGAGAACATGGCGGCCTGCTTGCGCTCCGACAAGGCGTTCAGCGCATGCCAGCAGCAAATGCATCAGAGTTGCGCGCAGGTGATGGGCGAGAAAGGTTGTCCGATGATGGGCATGAGCACACACAAACGCGCGATGATGCCGAAGCAGGAGTGAGAGAAGCCTGGTTGCGCGAGCCGCAGCAATGCCCGTGCAGCTATCACAGGACCAGGGGAACTCACCGAGCTTTACTCACCTCATCGCGCACGATCCGGCCGTCGACCAGTTCGATCACTCGATCGCAAGACTGAGCGAGGCGCGGGTCGTGGGTGACCAGCAGCACCGCGCATCCCATCTCTTCGTTGAAGCGCCGGAACAACTTGAACACGCCCTCTGCGGTGCGTGTGTCCAGATTGCCGGTTGGCTCATCCGCCAGCAGCAATGCGGGCCTGGTGACGAGAGCGCGTGCGACAGCGACGCGCTGCTGTTGACCGCCCGACAGCTCACGGGGCTTCTTGCCCTCGCTGTTGGCCAGCCCAACCGCGTCAAGCAGGCTGCGCCCCCAATCGAGCATGCGCTTGTCGGGCTTGCCGTTCGTAACCATCCACGGCATCAAGACGTTCTCCAGCGCCGTGAAGGCTTCGATCAGGTGATGAAACTGGAATACGAACCCGATCGTGTGCGCCCGCAGCTGAGTGCGCCGTGAGTCTTCGAGCCCGCTTGTCGCCTGACCGAGGACGAGCAACTCGCCGCTCGCCGGCTGATCGAGCAAGCCGATGAGATTGAGCAACGTGCTCTTACCCGAACCCGACGGCCCGATCAGTGCAGCGAAGTCACGACGGCGCAGCGTCAGATCGATCCCGTGCAGAATCTCGATCTGCGTGGGCTCGCCCACGTTGTAGGACTTGCGCAGATCCGCAAGCCGTAACACTTCTTGATCACTGCTCTCAGACATGACGAATGGCTGCTACAGGATCGAGTCGAGCCGCACGTCGCGCCGGCACGGCGGCGGCGATCACGCCGGTGACCGTGGCGAGCGTCACTGCCGAGAGAATCAACGGCATCGACACGGGAACGGTGAATAGCCGCGGGCCGAAGGCGTTGAAGCTCCATACTAGGCCGTAGCCGAGAGCGCTTCCCGCGAGTGAACCGATCAGCCCGAACACTGCTCCCTGCAAGAGAAAAACGCGCAGCATCTTTGGCCGTGTCGCGCCCATGGCGCGCAGGATGCCGATCTCGCGCGTGTGCTGAACGACACTCACCGACAGGACGCTCGCGATGCCGAATGCCACCGACACCGCGACGAAGAAGCTGATCATGCCAGTGGACAGGCTCTGCGCGCTCAGCGCATTGAGCAGCTGGGAATTCGTTTCCATCCAGCTTTGCGCCTTGAGACCAGTGAGCCGCGCGATGCGACGGGCCACACGATCTGCGGAGAATATCTCTTCGACCTTGAGATCGATGAGAGTGACACCTCCCGGCAATCCGAGCAGCGACTGCGCCTGCTTCAGATCGATGTATGCATAGCGTTCGTCGAGTTCGCGAACGCCGAGCTCGAAGATGCCGGCAACATTGACGACCACCCCACTGCCCTCGCCCGCATCCAGACGAATCTTATCGCCGACGCGCACGCCAAGATTACCCGCCAGCGTGCGACCGATAACCGCATCGCCCGCGCCGACACGAAACTCTCCCGCCTGAATGTCCCGATCAACCGGGACGATTTTCAGGTAGCGAGGCACATCGATTCCGAGCAAGGCGACTGATTCGCGCGCCTCCGCCCGGCGTGCAAACCCCGGGCCGGAGATCACGGGCGACACAGCCGTCACGTCGGGCAAGGCATCCAGCGCCGCCAGCACTTGTTGCCAGTTGTTGATGGATCGCAATCGCTGCGCACGGCGATCCTCCATGACCATGTGCACGCTGCCGGCGGGCGCAGGCGCGGTTCGGTTGATCTCCTCCGGCGGTTCCACGCGCACATGCGCCTGCGTGCCAAGCGTACGTTCGACCGTATTCGCCTGCAGCCCGCCGATCAGCGCAGTGATGAAGACGATCACAGCCACACCCACGGCGATGCCCACCGCGATGAGCACGCTCTGAATGCGACCTTCGCGCAGCAAACGCAGCGCGATCGTCCACTCGATCCACAAGTTCACGATGATCAGTCGTCCGAGTTCACTGTGGGCGGTGCGACTGGGCCAGGCAGCGGCTCATCAATGACGCGCACTCGGTCGCCATCGCGCACGGCCAGATCGCCTTGCGCGAGCACCCAATCCCCTGCGCTGAGCCCTTCAACCGCCTCACTCATCGTCAACGAGCGCAATCCCAGGCGCACCGCCACACGCCGTGCGCGCCCATCGCGCACGACCCATACATGCGCCTGCTCGCCCGCGACATCCATCAGCGCATCGTTCGAAACGACGATCGCACGCTCACGTGCGGCTGTTTCGACGGTCACGGATACGGTCATGTCCTGGCGCAGGAACTCGGGCACCGGCTGCACTTTCAGGCGCACATCCACCGTGCCACGTTGCGGATCGACCCGGGGTGCGATCAAGGTGATTTCCGCAGGAAAAACGTCATTCGGGAACGCATCGGCAATACAGTTAGCTCGCTGTCCGACGCGTAGGACGGAGAGGTTTTTCTCATCGAACGGCACCAGGATCTCCGTGTCGCCCTCCCGTGCGATGTCAAACAACACGCGGCCCGGTTGGATCAGATCGCCCGGCTCGGCATTGCGAGTCAGCACGACACCGGCCACTTGCGAACGAATGATGGTCTTCGCCAGGGCTGCGCGCGCCGCGGCGAGCTGTTCTTGCAACGCTCGCTCTTCCGGTCCGCCTGCGGCGAGGGATTCGGCCACGAGCCGCGCGGTCTGTGCTGCCGCCCGCGCGACAATTGCCGCTTGCTCCGCCTGTTCGATGACTTCGCGTGCGATCAAGCCGCGCGCGACCAGATCACGTCGCCGCTCCACTTCTCGTTGTGCCTGATCGAGCCGCGCCTGCGCTTCCCGCTGCGCCACCTGTGATTGCGGTCGCGTCGATTCCCGCAGCCGTGCGAGCGCGGCCTCCGCGGCACGCATCTGCGCGGCCAGATCATCAGCACGCAGCACGACGAGGACATCACCAGGCGCAACGACATCACCCTCCTGGACGCGCCGTTCCAGCACCACTCCGGTCACTTCGCTACCCACCTGAGCGCGGGACACACTGATCACCCGTCCCGTCGCCACGATGCTCTGAGTGAGCGCCCGTGCCTCCACCCGATAGCCCGGCACACTCTGCCCACGCATGGCCAGCAAGGCGAAAATACCAGCGATCAGCACCGCAACAGCAACGATCTGGATGAGACGCGATCTCGACTTCAGTAGCACGCACAATCCCGTAATTCGCCCGTAGAAGACCTTCTATCATAACGTCGCCTGGGGGCCACAATTATCCGAAGACCTCGATGTTCCAGCAGCGCTCCGTATTCATTCCTTCCGAACCTGCTTCTCTTCACGCAGAACCAGTGAACCCTCGTGGAGTAGTCCAGGACCGCACGAATCGCAATGATGTTTGCGCCTGGCAATGATCGCTCGAGCTGACGGGACGCTTCTCAACGCGGCTCGAGCGAGAGGTATTTCCTTCGGCAACGTCAGAGCATTGCAGGGCCGGGCCGACCCATGATTTGTTGCTCGAGACCGGGGAGGCACTGGTATACGCATAGACGACGCGCAGCCGAAACCAAGCGGCAGTATTCATGACATGCCGGAAGGCGAGTCGACTGACGACACCAGGCAATTCTGCTAACGAGGAGTCTCGTCACACACAGGTGGCCGCGTCACGCACGTTTCGTTCACGGCGATTCTGCTCATGATATTTACGACAGCTGGCCTTGGCTGACAGCGCAAATCTTTCTCCTGAGTAGCCGGCCAGATCGAACGATCGGACCTGATGCAGTCTTGTGTCCTTCGCACACCCCGGAGAATCGACTTCTCTCTACGGCTGCAGCAGCTCCGCGACTGCCTCAACTTTCTTATCCTTCCCCGTTTGCACACCTGCAGGCGGAGGCGGCATTGCCACGCCTACGCTCAAGAGATAGGCATACGCGTGCTCGTCCAGATACCAATCCATGTTCTTGCCGCCTCCTTTCGCATCGTTGGGGCGATCCTCGAAATAGGTGTAGACCGGACTGTTCCTGTATGCCCACTGCAGGCGGCCATCGTCGCGCTTCACAATGCTCCACAATCCCACCGGTTCGTCGTTGCTATCCGCTGAAACGATGGGCCACACGGCCGTGCAACCTCGATCACACAGCGAACGACCCGCTGGCTCGCCCTTGAAAATGTAGAGCGGCAGAAGTTGCGGAAACGATTTATAACCCCACGCCCCTGCGGGGCTTTGTGCCAAAGCAACGGCGCCGGGATAGGGACTGTTCTGAACAGAAGGCTCCGCAGCGATCCCCAACTGAGCCCAAAGAAAACCGGTCACACTGAGGGTCACGCAAAGCCTGTGCATTTTTTGAACCTCCGTCGTTCGCTGGCGCCGAAACGACAAGCCAAGATAACGCTGTTGATGCTGAAGCCAAGGAAGCTCACCTGGCTTTATCCGTAGTCTAGCCCCTCGACGGGCGTCAGCGCGCCGGCTATAGCAGAATCCTTCCGCATCAAATGCGGTGCGCCTTCTTGATGATTTCCGCAGCCCGCTCGCCGATCACGACGCAGGGGGCCATCGTGTTGCCACTCGGGACGTTTGGCATGATCGAGGCATCCGCGATTCGCAATCGGTCGATACCATAGACCTGCAACCGACCATTGACGACGGACATCGAGTCGTGCCCCATCTTCGCGGTACAGGCCTGATGCCAGAACGTCACCGCCGAGTCGCGCACATAACGTTCCATCTCAGACGCACCGAGATTGCCCGGCATGGCTTCGCGTTTCAGCAGGTTCCTGAACGCTGGCGCATGCGCCATTTCCCTGCCGATCTCGATCGTCGCCATGGCGCTGCGCAGATCCTCGGGATGCGAAAGAGTGTTGGCTTCGATGCGAATGGCGTCGTGCGGGTCACGACCCGTGAGATGCAGTGATCCTCGACTCTTCGGATGCGACAGCCCGGCGAATACCATCCAGCCGTCCTGAGGCACTCCACGGTGCGTTGTTTCCGGCGTGGCGACCGGAAATTCGAGCTGGCAATGAAACACATCGGGGACGCTAAGGCTCGGGTCGGTCTTCCAGTAGAGCGTCGCCTCGGACCCGCCGTTGCCAACTGCGTGCGGTTCCTCGGACTCGAAAATGCAACCGAAGGACACGTGATCCTGATGGTTGCGTCCGACACCAGGCAGGTCCTCGATGATGGGAATGCCGTGCGGACGCAGTTCCGTTTCCGGTCCGATGCCGGACTGCATCAACACTTTCGGCGTGTTGATGGCGCCCATCGACAGGATCACTTCGCGATCCGCCATGATCTGCGTGCGATGCGAACCCCGAATGACTTCCACGCCGGTGACGGACGTACCGCTGAGGACCAGCTTACTGACCTGCGTGTGTTTCAGGACGGTGAGATTGGGCTGGTCCAGTTTCGGGAATATGTAGGAGCGGAAGATCGATGAGCGCTGCCCGTCCTTCACGATCAGATCGTTGATCGCCACGCCGCCGCGACCTTCCATCATCGATCCGTTGGGACTGTCGAACGCAGGTATGCCGATCGACTCCGCGGCCTCGACCATCGCAACAGCCACACGCTGCGGATTACTTGCCGGCTCGACGTGCACGGGGCCGTCGATACCGCGTCGAGCCGCATCGGGCACACCTCGCCAATTTTCGATTCGCCTATAGATATCAAGGACCGAACGGTATCCCCATGCCTGGTCATCCGCTTCCTGCGCGAAGTGTTCCCAATCATTCTGGTGACCGCGCGCCCACAGCATCACATTGATGCTGGAGCCCCCACCAAGCACCTTGCCCATGTTGAGCGGAATCGAGCGTTGATTCAGGTGCGGGTTCGGCTGTGCAACGAACTGCCAGTCCCGATCGGACCCGAGGTTGAGCGGCCACTGCCCTGGCATGAGTACTTCGGGAACGTCATCGCTACCGCCTGCCTCGATCAGCAGGACACTGACGCGGGCATTCTCCGCAAGACGGCTTGCGAGAGCGCAGCCCGCCGGCCCCGCGCCGCAGACGATGAAATCGTATCGGGCTGCAGGGACCCCTAAGGGAATGGTTACATCGGACGTCGTCGACATGTTAGTTACCTGGCGCGGTACGCCGATCGAGAATGAATGAAGACATATCTGCGAGCAGCAGCAAGAACCTCTGTGGCAACGGGCGACAGATGCAAGCCATGCTGCACGGATCGATTGAGTGAACTCACTCGCGCAGGAACTTCAACAGATCCGCATTCAGTTGATCCTTGTGCGTATCGGCTATGCCGTGCGGAGCGCCCTTGTAGACGACGAGCTTGCTGCCCTTGACCATCTTGTGAGCGGCGCGCGCGCTGTTATCGATAGGCACAATCTGGTCATCATCACCGTGCACGATGAGCGTCGGCACGTCGAATCTCTGCAGGTCTGGCCGAAAATCCGTCTCCGAGAACGCTTTGATGGAATCGAAGGTGTTCTTGTGGCCGCCCTGCATGCCCTGACTCCAGAAGGAATCGATCAACCCTTGCGACACTTTCGCGCCCGGCCGATTGAAGCCGAAGAACGGACCCGATGCGATGTCGCGATAGAGCTGCGAGCGGTTCGCGAGCGCCGACTTGCGCATGCCGTCGTACGCATCGATGGGCACCCCCGTTGGATTGTCCGGAGTCTTCAGCATGAGTGGTGTGACCGCACTGACGAGTACGGCCTTCTTCACACGGCTCGTGCCATGTTGACCGATATAGCGCGCCACTTCGCCACCTCCTGTGGAGAAGCCGACGAGAGTGACGTCGCGCAGATCGAGCGCCTCGATCACCGCTGCCAGATCGTCGGCATAGTGATCCATGTCGTTGCCCACCCAGGACTGGCTCGAGCGGCCATGCCCCCGGCGGTCGTGCGCCACGACGCGATAACCTTTCTCCGCGAGATGGATCATCTGCGATTCCCAGCTATCCGAGCTCAGCGGCCAGCCATGACTGAACGTGACGACGGGACCGTTTCTCGGACCCCAGTCTTTGTAATAGAGCTGCACGCCGTCACGCGTACTGATGTAGTTGGCCGTGCGCTCGATGTTCGGCTCCGAGGCGGACGCCGTACCGAGGCCCGTCGCCAGGGAAAGCGCTGCCGCGACACCCACGGCTGTATTACGGATGGACTCTTTCATGGTCTTTCTCCTCGAGTGATTGTTACGCGCAGGCATGCTGCCGACGCGAGCGACGCGATTCCTGCACGAGCGGGACGTTCGTTGAACGATCGGGCCGCAGTCTCGCTGGTTTAACCTGATCTACGCGTCACTACTCGCCTGGACTCACGCTGACGGAATGCGGAAAGCGCGTGTAAAGCGGCTTTGATCTGCGAATCCGCAATCAAGACCGATGTCGGCCAGCGTGTGGCTGGAGTTCAGAAGGACCTGCTTTGCTATTTGCATCTGCAGGTTGAGCAGATTTCATCTCCTCCGGAATCGAAGTGGCCATTCCCATCGCGCCAATGAAAAGACTCGGGCTGATTGCCCGTCATCTAATCCAAAATCCCAGGCAGCTATATGCCGCGCACCCTACCTGACCGTTCGTGGCGAGGCGCGCTCTGTCCGCATCGAAATTTGCCGGTGGCGCGCAAAGCCCTTCTTTGAACAACTATTGCGGCGAGCGTCTGCATTACGTAGCACCTGTTTAACGGGTGCGCGGGCAAGATGCATCTTCCACCCTCAGGAGAGATGAATATGGCCAGAGACAATTACTCCCTTGCAGCATGTGCGTTGATCGCGGCGTTACTGTCGAGCGATGCGGCGCATGCAGATGCATCACAGATCGCGCGAGGTAAATATCTGGCGCAACTGGGTGGCTGCACCGACTGTCACACGCCGGGCTACTTCTCCGGCAAGCCCGACAGTCGTTATCTCGGCGGCTCTGACGTCGGCTTTAAAGCACCCGACGGCAGTGTCGTCGTCGGCCCGAATCTGACGCCGGATCTGCAGACAGGTCTGGGGGGCTGGACAGCAGAGGATATCGCCAAGGCGTTGCGCACCGGCATTCGGCCCGATGGTCGCGTGTTGTCTGGGATCATGCCCTGGCCCGCGTACGCCAATCTCACGCCGCAGGATATGGACGCGCTAATCGCCTTCTTGAAGAGTCTGCGGCCGGTCAAGAACAAAGTGCCGGGTCCGTTCTCTGCGAGCGAAGCGCCGGGTCTGTTCGTGATGCAACTGACGCCGCCCGCTAAGACGAGCGTCGCCCGCTGACCGTGAGTTCTTCCGGGTGCAGACTCGCGTGCAGCGAGCTGCACTCCATCGAATCGCTGCTGTCCTCCGCGAATGCGGTCCTCCGTGGACACCCATCAAGTCCTGCCACCGCGGCTCGTCAACGGAGTACTCCCCTGCTGCAGGCATCCCTCTAAGGTGGCTCAAGGAACCAAGCGATCGGCCTGGCCAGTCGCAGCATGATTGTGCTTGTGGGTCCGATTTTCCCGCAGGATGACCACCAGAGGGATATGGGTCATCCATCGACGTACATCACGGGACCAGTGCGCCAATCTCTGCGTTGCAGCGTTCACCCTTTGATGGGTGAACCATTCCCTGCGGTCACGGCGCTCAGGGCGAGCGGGGAGAAAATCGTCTGCTCATTAAAAGCGGTACGATTCTCCGTCCGCGGGCACGCGGGTGCGGGTTGCGTCCAGATTCTGCTCCGCGATGTAGTGAATCAGTTCGGCGCGCGACTGGCTTGCGTGGTTCACGGCATCCATGTGCACGCCGATCAGCACGGCATCCGGCGCCAGCTTGCGTGCCCGCGCGAGATCCTCTTTGCCCATGATGATCGAGCCGTCGAATCCGGTGATGTGTGCATAACCGGTGTTCAGCACGACCACATCCGGGCGATGCTTCTCGATCGCGGCCTCGACCTCCGGACGCCAGGTCGTGTCGCCTGCAATGTATAAACTTGCATGATCCGGACGCTCGAACACCACGCCCGACACGGTTCCGAGCAGGTGCCCGAGTTTGGCCATGTGTTGATCGGTGCCGTGCTGTCCGCCGACGCGAATGAGGCGCGTGCCGTTGAAGCTTCCGACGTTTGCGAGGACGCGAACGTCGGTGAAGCCGTCCTTACGTACCGTCTCAGCGTCTTGCTCGTTCTGCACGAAGATCGGCGTGGACTTCGGCAGTTGACGCCTGGCTGCATCGTCCCAGTGGTCCGGATGAAGATGCGTGACGATCACTGCATCCACGTCCATCACCGTGCTCAATGGGATAGGCAACTCGACCAGTGGATTGCGCAAGTGGCTGTTGTAAGTTGCCGGGAACCCCGGATAAGCCCCCTTGTCGGCGAGCATCGGATCGACGAGAAAGGTCGTGCCGGCATAGTCGATCTTGACCGTGGCGTTGCGAATGAGCTGAAAGCCGACCACACCGGCGCGGTCGCGAGCGCCCCGGGTTTCGCTCATCGAGCGCGTCGCGCTGCAGGCGGCAAGCACAAGAGCGATAGACACTGCGGTCGCAGTCAGCGCGCGGTTCAAGGCACTCATGGCGATCTTCCTTCAATGAGCACGGCAGCAGCGGGATGCGTCGCCCCGGGCACGAGAGGCGGAGCCGAGCGACTCCGCCTGCGCCAGCCCAGGTCCTGACTACTTCTGCTTCACCTTCAGTCCGGCTTCTTTCGCGGCGCGGTCGATCGTGCTCGCGACCACCTTCGGCTGTGTCATGAAGACAGCATGGCTGGCGGACACCTTCGTGATGTTCGCTCCGATGCGTTCTGCCATATGAACCAGCATGGCTTGATCGAATGCCTTGTCCTCGCTGGCGATCACCGCCCAGCTCGGCTTGGTTCGCCACGCCGCGGCTTTGACCTTGGTCTCGAAGACCGACATATTGATCGGCACCTGCGAGTCCCGCAGGAATGCCGCATCCGCATCGCTGACGTCGTGCGCAAAACCAGCTTTGAACTTCTGCAGGCTCAGAAATCCGAACCCATCCTTGTGCGTTTCGATGACGAACTCCGGCGTCGATGCGAACCCCTGATACTGTTGCGCCGTCGACTCGCCGGCATCGGGCGCGAGCGCGGAAACGTAGACCAGGCCAACCACGTTCGAGTGCGTGCCGGCTTCGGTGATGACCGTCCCGCCCCAGGAGTGGCCGACGAGAATGGTCGGGCCGTCCTGTCGATCGAGCACGCGCTGCGTCGAAGCGAGGTCGTCGCCGAGCGAAGTCAGCGGGTTCTGCACGATCGTGACCCGGTAGCCGCGCTGGGTCAGTTCGTCATAGACCCCACGCCAGCCGGAGCCGTCGGCGAAGGCACCGTGCACCAGCACGACGTTCCGGGCGGGACCGCCGTTCGGTGAGGCTGCCGGTGATTGCGCGACAGCTGCCGTGCTCAGCGTAGCCGTTGCCACTACGCCCGCGAGGATGGATCGAGTGTTCTTCATGACGCTTCTCCGGTTTGTTGTTGCGGAGAGGAGATGCTCGCGAAACGAGGTTCGTCCATCCTGAACGAACGGGACGCTCGTTGAACAAACGGGCCGTGGCTTCGCCAGCGTTCTTAGCGCCGATGCTGGCGCTGCCACGCGCCTGGACTCAAGCCCACTGAGCGCTGAAATGCGCGGGTGAAGTGGCTCTGGTCCGCAAAACCACACTCGAGTGCGATGTCTGCCAACATGCGACGGGAGCCCGTCAGAAACCCCTTCGCTTTCTCGATCCGCAACTGTAACAGCCACCCGTGCGGCGACATGCCCGTCGATCCACGAAATGCGCGTGTGAAATGGCGGATCGACAATTCGCACGCCTTCGCCAGATCCGCGAGCGTGATACCGCGTGTCAGATTCGCAGCGAGCAGTTCTTTGGCGCGCTGCTCCTGCCAGCGCGCCAATCTGCCAATCTTTGCGTCCGATCTCGCGCGCATGCCGCCATAGGTATGCGCTACGTGAGTTGCAAGGGCCATGACGAGACGGTCGAGGGTGACTTCGCTGGCGTGGCCCTGCGCATACAACGTCGGCCGAATCGCGAGCAAGAGATGTCGCACAACCGGATCTCGCTGTGCCTCGCCCGACTCAAGGTGACGTTCGTCGATTAGCGGCGCGTTCGCATCTTCGGCAAGTGCAGCGAGAGTCTTGCGCGGGATACGCGGATGCAAGACCTGTGCGTCCTGCAGATTCAGTGCACAGGCAATCGCACGTGGCTCAGGAGACCTCCGTTGTTCGAACTGATCTTGGTGGCTGTAATCGTGCATGCGATGCTACCCCATGGACCCAAACCGCCCCTGTCGAACCCCTGTACCACAGCCGCGCGACGAACCACCTGGCGCGTAGGTACAGCCCCGCCCACAGAACGACACCCAGCGCAAGGCAGATAAGTTGAGGTGCCGAGCCGTCTCGCCGATGCGGAAGTAAGTAGCGATGGCCCCACCAAGAAATGCGGTGGTCAGGATCGCACCCGGAGTCGACGTTCCGGGCAAGGCCAACAGGAGCGCACAACTGGGGGTCACGAGCGCCACCGTTGGACCGAATTCGGATTCAGCCCGGTTCGCATGAACGCCTCCACCAGCGCCGGCGGACCAGTGAACTGAAGGAACGCATCGAGCAACGACAGACTGACGACCAGCCCCACTAGCGCAATGCCGACCCGGCGGTGGATATTTCGTCGAATCGAAGCAAGCATTTGCATCTCCGTTTCCAAGACTGACCCAGGCCCCTAAGTGAGAGTCAGGTGCAATCCGAAGCTGACGAACACGCCGCCCGTCAACCGGTCCATAAATGGCAGCATGCCGGGTCGGCCCAGGTGCCGACGCATGGAGTCGGCCATCACCGCGAGCGCAATGAACCACACCACCGCCAGCACGACGTGAGCGCAAGCAAGCAGCAAGGAATACGTTGCCGTTGACGCCGCAGCGGGAACGAACTGAGGAAGCAGAGTGATATAGAACAAACCCACCTTGGGGTTGAGGATGTTCGTGGTGAAGCCGCGTCTGGCCGATAGCCAAAGCGAACTGCTCGGCAAGATGTCTGCTACGGTCACCGCCGACATTGACCGCCGCGGCCGGAGCAACAGAGTGGCACCGAACCAGACAAGGTAACCGGCACCCGTGAGCTTCAATGCGAGGAACGCGCCCGGCGATGTAAGCAGGATGGCCCCGAGCCCCAGTGCTACTGCCGCGCCCCAGCATAGACATCCGACGCCGATGCCGAGCGCGGCAGCCATGCCATGCCGCGCCCCCTCCAGCGCCGCCGTGCGTAGCACAACGGCGGTATCGAGACCCGGTGTTACCGTCAGGATGAAGGCGGTGCCGATGAAGGCGAGCAGATTCGCACGGATCATGATGGGGCCGGAGTCTCAAGAAGCGGACCGTGTCGAGCGGCCGGGTGATGAATTCCTTTGTGCTGTTGTCGTGCTCAGTACGGTTGAACGTTCAAGCAGGTCCGGCGACGTACTGCCGTGCGCGTTGCTTCCTCGCTCCATCGTTTCGAGTTCGACTCGAAGGAAGGTACGTCCGCCTCGCCGCAGCAGGTGTTAAGAGGCGTAACGACAGGCGTATGACGCATAACGACGATGCACATGCCCGCAGCCGATAGCTCTAAAGGGTAAGCCGATGATCGCTGCTGGGGTAATGCCCGCGACGGCAGGCGCAGATACATTCGTCGCGATGACCTGGCGGTCGTCCACCGAAGCCTGGCTTCAATCATTTTCCTCTCGATGCCGCACGGGGGCGTGCAAAACGCCGCGCTGAGTTTCCCCCCGCGGACCCATTCAATCGCAGCGTGCGAGGTTTACCTTGAATCTCTGGATCCGTCTGCTCCTGATACTTGCACTCGGCTGGCGCCGTTCACGCATGCTCGTGACCGAGTGCTGCTCGACCCCGTTCATCGTGATGCCCAGCGACATCGACCTGCTTGGGCATGTGAACAACGGCAAGTACTTTTCGCTCATGGATGTCGCGCGCACGGACCACGCGATCCGCTCCGGCTACGTTTCTATCTTCCGCCGCCAGGCGTGGTGGCCCGTGGTCGTGGCGGGGACGATTCAGTTCTACAGCTCGTTGCTGCCATTCAGAAGGTTCGTCATCGAGACTCGGCTCATCGGCTGGGACGAGCGTACGTTCTTCGTGCACCACCGCGTTGTACGCAACGACGCAAACCGCAAGCTTGTGGCCCAGGCCGCCGTGCGGGCTGTGATACGCAACTCCGCCGGGACCATCGCAACCGCAGATGTAGTCGCTGCACTGGGAAACATCGTCCCGCCGGAACCGATGCCGGACTGGATAGCAGGCTGGGCGCGATCGCTCGATCAGGTTCGGCTGGAACATAAACGCGAGGTCGTGTGAGCGACTCCTGGTCTCGTGCCGGGTACAACTCGCAAAGAGTGTGATTGGCCGCGCCTTGCGGCGTCCCAGAACTTCACGCCTCTTAACGCGCGTCGATCATCGCAGGCGGGCACATTAGCCGCGCCCCACCGCTCGTGTGGCAGCCGCAGCTCCATCGCCGCCCCTTGGCCCCCAATGCCACATCGGGCGACTCAAACCAACCGTGAGATTTCCCATGTCCGAGCCAATTATCGTAAGCGCCGCCGATCTCCACTCGCACGCTCATGAGATCTTCCGTCGCTACCGTCCACTCACACCGCTGTTGAAGAGAGACGACGGCATCTATATCGCAATCCGCGCCCGCGACGTGGAGCAGTTGCTCACCGATCCACGCACCAGGCAAATGGAAACGGAGATCGCCGAGACTCGCGGCGTCGTCGACGGTCCATTGCGCGATTTTTTGCAGTACACGATGGTCCTGAGCAATGGCATTGCGCATCGGCAACGACGCCTGCCGCTCGCACGGGCCTTCGCGCACAAGTTCATCAGCGACCTTCGCCCACGCGTGCGTGCTATCGCCGAAGAACTCATCGACGCCCGCTACGAGACCGGAGAGATGGACTTCATCGCGGACTTTGCCAACTGGCTGCCTGCGCGCGTCATCTGCCACATCCTGGGCGTGCCTGAATCCGACATACCCGAGTTCACGCGATGCGTGTACAGCCTCTCGCGCGCATTCAGCTCCACGTTCACCAAAGAGGATGTTCCAGACATGCAGCACGCCGCTGGAGACCTCAGCGCGTACGTCGACGACTTGCTGATGGACCGTCGCCAGCGTCCGCGCGAGGACTTTCTCACGTCCTACACCCTCGCGCTCGACACGTCCGAGAAGTTGTCGAACGTAGAGGCAGTGGTGCAGATGATGACGATCCTGCTCGGCGGCAGCGACACCACGCGAAGTGCGCTTGCGATCCAGGCATCACTGCTTCTGGAGAACAGGGACCAATGGGAAGCCGTCTGCGGCGACCCTGCGCTCATTCCAGCCGCGGTATTTGAATGCCTGCGGTACGAGCCCTTCGTGGGATCCGTGCCGCGCGTGACCCTCGATGACATCGCCCTGGATGGATGGTCGTTGCCGCGTGGGCAGATCCTCTCGTTGTCGACGCTGGCGGCCATGCGCGATCCGGATGTCTACAGCGAGCCTGATCGGTTTGACATCCGGCGCTCCGACCTGCCTCGCCGTCATCTCGTCTTCGGCAATGGAGTGCATCGCTGCCTGGGTGCAGCTCTGGCGAAGCTCGAGCTGGAGGAAGGACTCGCGGCGCTGACCCGGCGCCTGCCGAGTCTGGAGCTCGACGGCAATCCCCTCGTGGTTCGTGGCGGCTCGGGTATTCGCACGGTGCAAGGCTTGCGCGTACGATGGGCCTGCGCCAGGGCGTAAGTCAGTCTCGAGGCCACGGATGGCGCCTCAACTTCCCCGCAACGAACCGATTGCTCAAAAGGGTAATGTTGAGCTGACCCACTGCAGGTAGATTGGGCCGTGAGAATTCACATCGCTTCCCCAGGGTCATGATCAACAGCATCCGCTCCCGCTCGCCCTCATCGACCCCACTGCATGGCGAGCATCCGACCCACAAGCAAAAGCGGCGGCCCGGGGTGCAGGCTCGTACGTACGGTTTGCTGCTCAGCCTGTTGTCATGCTCGCCCGCCTTCGCACTGTATCCCGAGGTACCGCTTTCCCAGCTGCACCACTCGCAACGGACGGTACCGAACGGCGCACCGGCGAACGCACGCCAGATCGTCCAGACCCGCGATGGCTACATCTGGATTCTGGCGAATGGCGATTTGTTTCGCTTCGACGGGGTCGAGTTTGAGCACATCGAGCGTGTCGGTGCAACGCCGTTGCCTTCGAAGAAAATCGCAAACATCTGGGCGCCGCCCGGCGATGGACTATGGGTCTCGTACGTGTTTGGTGGCGCGACGTTCATCGGCGACGGCACAGTTCGCACATACTCGCTGAACGAAGATCTGCCGGCACATTCCTGGACGAGCATGGCCCAGGATGGCAACGGCCAGATGTGGGTGGCCACGACTCGTGGATTGTTGCGCTTGCAAGGTGAGCAATGGGTCCCGATGGACGAGAATTGGCAGATCCCGCAAATCGCCATCATCGATCTGGCCGTGGACCGTGACGCCACGCTCTGGGTACTGTCGACAAAAGGTTTGTTCTATTTACGAGCTGGCAGCCTCCGCTTCGAGAAGGGTTTGGAGCTCACCTCCACGGTCTGGAGCGGAGACCTGGTGACGTCACCGGATGGTTTGGCCTGGCTGGCGCATGCGGGCACCGGACTGACGCAGCTGCAACTGCCTGAGCCGGGCACGCCGGTGCGGCCGCAGTGGCGGACGCATGGCTTCGACTCCGAAGCAGCACTGCCCTACATCCTGATCGATCGGCATTCAAACCTATGGATTTCCGCATGGGGCGTCGTCAAGCGCATGCCGCTGACGGGCGCTGCGAGGGCGACGCCCGATGGCATCGATCAGTTGAGCCTGGCGGGGGAACTGACCGGTGCGATGCTTGAAGACCGCGAGGGCAATGTCTGGGCTGTCTCCAGCGGCGGCGTGGACAAGTTTCGCTCGTCAGCGTTCGTGAAAATGCCCCTGGCGAACACCTCCTATGGCACCGCGGCGCTCGCCGCGACGAAGGATGGTTCCGTATGGATCGGTACGTTCACCGGGGACCTTCACCGCTTCGAGGGCGACGTGAAGCGGGAGTCGATGAGCTCGCCGGCATCGCAGATCGATGCGTTGCACGGCGACGCCACGGGAAAGGTGTGGCTCGGCGGATCCAACGGCTCCATCTACCACCGACAGGGCGATCGATGGATCGAGTGGCGCCCCGACGATGCGGAAAATGCCGGGGGCATATCAGCGATCGTCAGCCAGCCCGACGGGACACTGTGGGTTTCCGTAGTCAGGGTCGGCGTATATCGCGTGGTCGACAACCGCTGGACGCTGTGGGGCGGGCTCGCCGATCTGCCGCACGATACGGCGACCACGCTCGCGGTGGATTCCAAGGGACGCCTATGGCTTGGTTACCCCGACAATCGGCTTGCAGTGGTCGACCACGACCAGGTCAACATCTACGACGCAGCCGATGGTTTGTCGGTCGGACCCGTGCTGGTGACCAGTGTTCGCGGCTCGAATATCTGGATAGGCGGCGAGAAAGGATTGAACTGGTTCGATGGTCGCAGGTTTCATTCAGTAGCCGGCGAACGAGGGCATGCCTTTGCCCTTGTGAATGGCATCGTCGAGCAGGCCGTCGGTGATCTGTGGCTGAATACGACGGAGGGCGCTGTGCTCATTCCGGCAACCGGGGTCCGAGACATTTCCGCCGGCCGCCCGCCGAAATTCCGGCTGTTCAACTACCTCGACGGCGTGCCGGGCGCGGGCGCCGATGTGCGTCCCCTGCCATCCGCGGTCGAAACCAGTGACGGGCGTATCTGGTTCGCCACGAGCAACGGTGTGGTGTCTCACGCACCGCGATGGCCCTCCCCCAATCCCATTGTTCCCAGCGTGTACATCAAGTCGATGACCGTGGATGGTACCCGCGTCGATGCACGAGCGCCCGGTACTGCAACACTCCAACTCTCGACCAAGCCCCACGTGCTGCAGATCGCATACACCGCTACGAGCTATGCAATTCCCGAACGCGTGCATTTCAGATACCGCCTCGAAGGTTCCGAGATTGGATGGCAGGACGCGGGCAGGCGCCGAGAGGCGCAGTTCACGGGACTGCCCCCGGGAACCTACCGGTTTCAGGTGATTGCCTCGAATGACTCCGATGTCTGGAACGAAACCGGAGCGAGCGTGGACTTCGAGATCCCGCCAACGTTCCTGCAGTCTCGCAAATTCATCGTGGTGTGCGTGGCGAGCGGCGCGGCGGTGCTGTGGCTACTCTTCGCATCAAGAATGCGCCAGGTGAAAGCTCGGCTGCAATCGCGCAACGAGGAGCGCCTGCTCGAAAGAGAACGCATCGCGCGCGAGTTGCACGATACGTTTCTACAAGGCATTCATGGCCTGATGTTGAGATTTCAATCCGCGACCGAGCGAATTCCCGAAGGGCACCCTGCCCGAAGACTCATGGAGGAATCGCTGGATCGCGGCGATCGGATACTGGCCGAGGGGCGGGACAAGGTTTCCGAACTACGCGCCCATTCCAGCTTGAAACTGACCGAGGCCCTCACCATGGTGGGCAACGAACTGTCTCGGGATTACGCGGTGAGCTATCAGACAAAAACCGATGGAGCAGCGCGCGAGTTGAATCCGGCGGTGCAGGAAGAAGTGTACCGCATCGGGACCGAGGCGCTGATCAACGCGTTTCGTCACGCAAGCGCCACCCACATCGCCACGACAGTCGTGTTCGGGCGCCGCAGATTCGAGATGCGGGTGGTTGACGACGGTTGCGGCTTTGACCCGTCGCACGACAAACCCGGTCGCTGGGGTTTGCAAGGGATGCGAGAACGCGCTGAGAAAATCCATGGGAAGCTCCTCGTCTCCAGTCAACCGGGCGTTGGCACGACGCTCGAGCTGCACATTCCCTCGAAGCTCGCCTATCGCAAGGCCGCCAGCCCGCGCTGGAACAGGCGCAAGCACTATGGCGCTGCGACCATGGAGGATCCGACGTGACCGACAGCGATATCCCGGATGTCATCACCGTAATGGCCGTGGACGATCATCCCCTGCTGCTCGACGGTATCAAAGCTGCCCTCAGCGAGCAGCCTGACATGAAACTGATCGCCGAAGTGATGAACGGCCGCGACGCCATCGAGCAATTCCGATTGCACCGCCCTGATGTCACGCTCATGGATCTGCGGATGCCGGGCATGGGCGGGTTGCAGACGCTTCGGGAGATCCTGACAGAATGGCCCGATGCGCGGATCGTGATCCTGACCACCTATCGCGGCGATGCGCAAGTAATGAGCGCACTCAAGAGCGGGGCCCGCGGATTCATGCTCAAGGGGATGATGCGCAAGGAACTTCGCGAAACGATTCGCTCCGTGTACGCCGGACGACGCGTGGTTCCTTCCGAGATTGCGTTCGAACTCGCGCAGCACGCCGGCGACGACGTCCTGTCGCCTCGCGAAGTACAAGTCCTGAGGGAACTTGCGCGCGGCAATGCCAATCGCGAGATTGCAGAGACCCTGAAAGTCACGGAAAGCACGGTGAAGGCGCACATGAAAAGCATCATCGCAAAGCTCGGCGCCAAGGACAGGACCCATGCCGTGATGCTAGCGCTCAAACGCGGCATCCTCGAAGTCTGAGGAGAACCGCGTGGTGAGGACATGGCACTGGGAAAGGCTCCGCCCGTCGCCTCGTCGTGTAGCTGATCGGCCTTTCGCGGGGACTCCGCGCCGACGTGGGTCGTCCCGCGCACGAACGGGTGGAATGTGCGCGCCCCGTGACAGCTGCCTCGACGAGCTGACACCCGTCATCTTCGTCGCGACGGGCGGAAACACTGTACATCCGATCGGCTATCGATCCTCCCCTTGCCGGGAGTTGCCGGACACCTGATCTGCGCCCTGCGCGAAGACCCGCTGGCTGCACACCAGGACGGTACGTTTTTGCGAGCGGGGTAACCAGTTACTCTTCGGGCCGTTCGAAGGCGCGTACACGCGCCACACTTCCTCTCGGCAGGACCTCATCCGATCGCCCTGACTCACGTCCTCGGCGGCATGCGGTGAGGTCCCGGCGAATCCAAACAGCAGACAACCTGCGGCCAACAATCGTTTCATTGCAATGCTCCTCTACGTCTTCCTGGAATGATCCGGGTCTTTCCGAATCATCCGGGAGAAGAGCATTAACAGGTGTGAACACTCGCTGGCTTCGCTGTTTCTTCCGCCAGCTGCCCGATCACCTGGCGTGCCGCCCTCAGATCGGCGGTGCCGAGCCCTTCGGTGAACATGGAATACACCGCAGTCAGCAGCTGTTGCGCTTCTCGCACCCGTCCCTGATCCTTCCACAAGCGTGCAAGACTCATCGACGCTCGCAACTCCCATGAGCGCGCGTGCTGACGTCGCGCGATCTCCAGAGCCCGAGTCAATAACGCTTCCGCGCATGAGAAAGCTTCGTGACCGCTGTCCCTGATCAGACGCTCGGCTTTCACCCGCAGGATCTCCGACGTGCACCAGCCACTTCGCCCCGCCTCTGCGCGCACCATCGCATCGCGACTGACGAGATCTTCCCGCAGCGATGCAAGGATATCGAGGTATTGCGAAGTGCTGAGCGGGTCCACGGACAATTGCAGTGACTCGATCGGCTGAGAACCGCAGGATGTGTTCACGATCATGCGCAGACAGTCCGCCCATAGCTCGTAGTACTCCAGCGAGTGAGCCGAGGCCTGCACGTGCAGGCGCTCGAGATACTCCGTGGCTGACACCGTATCGCCGCACCAGATCGCAATAGAGGTCGCAATCAGCAGCGTCGTGCATAGCATGCTCGGGTTGCCCGCGAGCAGCGCCGCCTCAACGCCCTGCCCCACGGCCTCGATGGCCTGATCCGGGAAACCTCGTAGCCACAAAGAACGAGCGATAACAGTGTAGATGTGACACTTCAACAATATCTCCGCAGGCCCCACGTTCGTTCCCGATGACAACGTGGCGAGCGCCCATTGCGCGTGCCGGCATGCCGATCCCTGGTCACCCGCGTAGCCCCACGCCAGCGCCAGCAGGCAATCCATTAGCGGGGATTCGTGAGGGCGCCCGTCACTGCCGCGTTCGCGAAGCGCAGCGGAGAGATTGATGGCGATTCGATAATCGCGCTTGATCACACGCTCGAACCAGAGACTCCACAATGCGCTCTTCTGCTCCGACCGGCCGTGATCGATCTGTTGTAACACCGTGAGTCCCTGCACGGGTGTTTCCTTCCAGCACCGTGAAGTTTGCAGAAACTCGCCGAGGCCGGACAGCAATGACCCTTCGCCGCCCCGCAGGATGTACGCGTACAGATCGGGCCAGACTGGTTGCTCCGGAGACTCCGCCGCGAGTACGAACTCGAACCACAGCGACATGAGGGTCAGCTTGACGCGCAGGGAACTGCCGGATGAGGCCCCGAAGCTCCATCGCGTCGCAGCTCTCAGATCGTCGATGCGCGGGCCGAACACACCAACCCAGTCAGCCCCGCGCCGCACGTGGCCGTGAATTTGCATTGCGCCGACTGAGCACCACATCCGTGCATGCCGGTGGCGAACAACATCCGCTTCGCCCGCTTCGACGAGCTTTTCGCGTGCATATGTCCGAGGCAGATCGAGCAGTCGATATGCAGCCGCCTCACCACGGGTATCGACTTGCACCAGAGATTTTCGCGCGAGACCCATCAGGCTTTCGAAGGCTGCGACCTCGGTCAGAGCGCTGTCGGCGACCGTCGCAACGGCGCAATCGACGTCGAACCAGCCTGCGAACACCGCCAGTCGGCGAAAGGTTGCCTGTTCGGCCAAGGACAACAGGCCGTAACTCCAGTCGAAAGTGTCTCGCAACGAGCGATGCCGGCGCTCCGCAGTACGGCGTCCGTCGATCGACAACAGCAGTTCATTCCCCAGGCTCCCCACCAACGAGCTCGCGCCGATCAATCGCACGTGCGCCGCCGTGATCTCCATGGCGAGCGGGTTGCCGTCGAGCCGCCGGCAGATCTCCGCAACCTGGCGCAACTCCTCGTCATTCAAGCCGACGCCGGCATAAGTTTCCGCCCGCGCCACGAACAGTTGAATGGCAGGAAAACGCAGCAGCGCAGCGCGCGTGTATGAACGATGTTCCGCCGGCACTTCGAGTGAGGCAAGGTCATGAACCGCTTCGCCTGCTGCTCGCAGCGGCTCGCGGCTGGTCGTCAGTATGTGAACTCTCGATGCGCTGCGCAGCACTGTTTCGACGAGCCGGGCAGCTGCCTCGATCACGTGCTCGCAATTATCCAGGACGAGCAGCAACGACCGCTTCGACAGACACTCGAGCACATGGGGCAAAGGATCCGCGGCTAGTGGCGCCACGCCAAGTGCTGATGCGAGCGCGTTAGCGACGAAACGAGCTTCCGTACTTGCAGCCAGGTCAACCAGGCATACGCCATGGGCATACCTCGCGGCGAGCTGCTGCGCGACTGCCATCGCGACAGTAGACTTGCCGCTGCCACCCGTGCCGGTGATGGTGACGAAGCGGTGTGCCGACACCTTCTCCACCAACGTGAGAATCACCTGCTCGCGCCCGATGACGGAGGTGATTCGTGAAGGAAGGGTGTGTACCCGGACCGGCGGCTCTGGCTCCAGCGGATCGCCGCCTTCGCGAGCTACAGCCTCATTCCGTCCCCGCAGCGGAGCGATGAAGCGGTAGCCGCGGCCGGTCACATTCTGAACATATTCGCCGGGGTCGGCCTTGCGCAGGCTCTTACGGAGCAATGCCACATGCACTCTCACCGTGCCTTCTTCTACGACAGTGTCCTGCCATACCCGCCGCAGCAACTCACGAGTACTGAGTATTTCGCCTGGGCTCCGCGTAAGTTCGAGCAGAATGGCCATGGCGCGCGCACCGATGGGAATCGACGCTCCGTCCTTGCGCAGATCGTATCGGATGCGATCGAGTTGAAACGGACCAAAGGCGATGATGCTGTCGCCGGGCAGCGGCCACGATTCGTTGCAGGTCGGAGTCATGTCAGGTCCGCGCATCGACGATCAACCCTTGCTTCAATCCACAGTGCGTCTGAACGATGACAAGCGGCGAGGCAGGAATGCATCCCGCCAGATGCTCACGAAACGATGCCGACGGCAGATATCGTGGTGAAGGCGGCAGCGCACGACTCGCCAGCGAGCCGAAGGCCCGCAACAATCTCGCTAACGCAGCCACACCAACCTCGACGCGTTCGCGGACAGCTGCGAAGCGCCTTGAACGATGAGCCACCAGCCTGCCCCTCCACTCGTGCACAGCATGCGTTGGCCCGGAGGCAACAAGTGTTAAGAGCTGGAAACAACCCGTCGTTGCAACTCTTACCAGACGCCATCAGCTCCAAACTGCGCAGCCTGGGCCATAACCAGACAACCCACACCTTGACTACGCTCCTCGATCATCCGCTCCGGCACGAACCTGCCCACCACGGTGGAGATGCCTGGCCAGTCGATTTCGTTCGCGAGTTCGTCGGGCAGCAACGTACGCATCGGCGATTGTTTGCTGGTTCAACCATAACAGTGCATCTGCAACCCTTCACCGCTCTTAACGGCGATTGAACATCACTCGACGCATTATGTGTCCGCCGAACGCGAGGTCGGCAACCGGGACACTGCTGATTTCAACCGAGGAACCATCGTGAACTTCCGAACGAAACGAAACTATCTCAGAGCGCTGTCAATAGCATGCACGGCGCTCGCTGCAGGCGCGCTGAGCACTATCAGCAGCCTCGCAAGCGCCAGGAACACCGAAGAGGTGACGGAGACCGTACGCTACAAGGATCTCAGCATGGAATCGCCAGCAGACCGCGCCGAACTGCGCGAGCGCATAGGCCGGGCTGCCCGTCGCGTATGCACGGTCGCCGCGCGCAACGATCGACCGGTGCTCTCATCGTATAAAAACTGCAGGGAGAGGGCTCTCAAGGACGCGCTGGCGAAGCTCGGCATTGAGGACGACGCGTTTGCGCCGGCGCGATCCGGTGACGATCGTTGACCTGCTGACGAACAGAAGCTGGCGGCATGCCGCCGCCAGCTTCCAGCGGCTGCCTCACCTCATCGAACGTGTTGGTCGATCGCGTAACAGCCTGCAGCGCCACACCACCATACACGCGAGACCGATCGGCATCGCTGTTGTGACGATATCGGCGAAGGTGTGATAGCCCTGATACATCATCACAGCAGCATAGGCCGCTCCGACGCCAACACTCGCGAGTCTCCATCGACCACTGAGGTGACCGAGTGAAACCAGCAACGCCACGCATACGGCGGAGTGAGCGCTGTAGTCGAGGCCGAGCGCCGGCCAGATTCCCGTGAATCGATCGATCGCCTGACCGACATATGCGATGCCCACACACATCACTGCGCCTGCGATTCGCGTCCCTGACGATGGACGTTGTATCCGATAGTCTCGCAGCCATGGCACTGACAGCGCCAGCAGTCCGAGCGTTGGATTGACCGAATCCGCGATGCAATCCAACAGTTCGTACGTCGTCATCGCTCATATATCCACTTCTGGCAACACGCACAGCATGCGGGCGAACACGACATTGGCGAATATCGCACAAACATCTCACGAGCAACGGGCTGCACCTGCGCGCCACTTCGAACATTCGCTTGCGCACGCGCCCATGCGCTGATGAACCAGGAGCACCGGCTGACTGCGCTCGGCTTATTTCCCCAGCCAGATCGATTCATCTGATGCCAGCGCAACCCCATGTCAAGACGGAAGTGATCTATCGCTCGTGTTTCACTCGATCAGTTGGCCGCACAGGCAGTTGGCCATCAGCATAAAGGTATTCGCACGCCTTGGCGGGGCATGACCTCAGCGATCATTGCCCGCGCGCTGTTGAAGTTCCACAAAGGTCGTATCGTCGCAAACCAGTACGCTGCGAACCTCGATCCGCGGCGGTGGAGTGAACCTGGGGTTGCCGCCCATCGATGGGACGACTACGCGCCACACTTCCGCGCGGCATCCATCCGTATCTGCTGCAACTGGGATCTCTTCCGCCTGAATGATCGTCCCCACCGGACTGAACACCGCGCACGCGGCTCCGACAACGCTCCACGCCCGCATGCGATTACTGATATTCATGACTGCTTCTCCATGGAAAGATTGGGTGAATCGCGAATGCAACCATCCGCGTCGAATACGCAGATCCTGCTCGATGAGGGCTTTAACAGGTGTGAAGTTCCGCCGCTGGGCAACGGCTCCGTCGCACGACCCTGACATGCGACTCAACAATCTACCGACGCCAACTGCTGAATCAGCTCTCGCGCAGCGATCAGCTCGGCGGTTTCGTACCCTTCGGTGAATGCAGGCACCAACCTCGAGCAGTTCATAGCGCGTGCGGTCCAACTGAAACGGGCCAAAGACCATGAGGTCGTCGATCGTCTCCGGCGACGCTTGATCGGAGCCATTTGTCATGTCGCTGGCCGTGCTCCAGAAGGTCAGCGTTCGACTTGCCGACAGTCGGTTACTACAACGGAGTCGGAAGCCGAGGCGAACCGCGCGAGGTATTCGTTGAGCTCGCCGATGTTCCCGAACGCGCCGTCGCTTCCGCGCGCCACTACCGCGCCGCCCGGTGTTCCTTGTTCAGAGAGGCACCGATCGCATTCTTCCAATCGCTTCCTGATATTCACCAGCATCCGGCCTAGCGTCAGTCGATCGTTGAACGCGTTCTCCCGCTCCTGACGCAGGAGCAGGCGCCGTTGCGAGAGTTTTCGGTTTGCGTCGCGCCCTTTGGGCTTGCCTGCGAAGCCATGCAGATCCATCCACACCTCGAACTTCCTCTCGACCTTGAGCCGGCGATCGATCAATTTGTCATAGACGCAGACCGCTGCTTGCAGATGCCGATACGCGACCGCCACGGAGTCGCGTTCTGCGTTGGACCCGGCACTGACAATTGCGAATGCTGCATGGGCCTTCCGGTATCGCTGACGCTCCTCCTCATACGCTGCTGCGAGCTGCGCGTGTTCTCGCTCGTGAAACTCGATGGCACCATCGAGATTGCTCAGCACCCTGTCACGACCGATCCACAGAGCTTGCCAGCCACTCATTGCGGAGTTCGAAAGCTGGATCCACGCCTTGTACGACAAGAATTTGTCAGGCGGATCGGGCAGCTCAGGTCGAAACATGTGTAGGCTTCCTCAAAGAAGACGCCGCCATGATGCCTCCAGGCAGTTAGAACAGGTGTTACGAGCTGCTTACTGAAATCTGTCGGTCCGACGACTGCCACAGACCGACAAACTTGCGGCTCTGCTCGACATTCGCCTCGAGCGATATGTTCGCTCTGCCGCCTTTGCTGAACGAGTTCTCCTGCGCCTGATGAAGCTTGCTTCGAGCATAGGCACGGGCCAGATCGTGCATTCCATACATGACATCCTGGCCGGAAGTATCCCTGACGAGGAGTGACTTCCGAGCCAGGTTAAGGAGAGATTTGACAACGACTCGACGCGGAAGATGCTCATTCGCGACGGCCGCCGCGGCACGACCAACGCTGAAGCGGCCGGGCAATTCCGACAAGCGTTGGAGAGTGGTTTGTTCCTCGTTCGTCAACAGGCCGCAGCTCCAATCGAGGCTGGCACGCAATGTCTGGTGCCGCAGATGAGACGTTCGCCGTCCCTCCATGGAAAGATACATTTCATCGTCAAGATCCACCGCGAGAGCCGTCAGGCCCGCCCACCGGCAGTGCCCCGCTGCGATCTCGATAGCCAGCGGATTGCCCGCCACACGCTGGCATATCTGCCCGACCAACAATAATTCCTGCTCATTGAATTCCGCACCTGCCCGCTCCACGAACAGTTGGATCGCTGGATAGCGCATCAATGCTTCGCGGGACCGACCATCCAATGCCGCCGGCAAGTCCAGGCCCGCAAGTTCATAGACAACCTCCGCGCTGGCGCGTAGGGGTTCGCGGCTAGTGGCAAGTACTCTCACCTGTGGACAAGCGCGCAGCACGCTTTCAGCGAGTCGCGTGGCGCTATCGACAACGTGCTCGCAATTGTCCAGCACCAGCAATAGCGACTGTCTGGCCAGGCAAGTCAGGACCTCCGTCTGAAGCGCGGCAGTCGCTGCAGACATGCCGAGCATCGCGGCAAGGTTGGTCCAGATCTGTTCCGATCGCTCGATTTGCGCCAGATCGAGGAAGAGAACTCCATCCGCATGGATCTGGGCGATCGACTCCGCACAGACGATCGCCGCTGTCGTCTTGCCGATGCCGCCGGGCCCGGTCACAGTGGTCAAACGACTATTCGCCAGGAGCCCCAGCAACTCACTTTTCGCCTGATCGAGCCCCAGCACGGACGTTATTCGCTGCGGAAGATTGCTTCTGCGCCCCGGCTGCGATGGCGGCGGTTTGTGCGTCGCCTGATCGAACAGTTGAATCACTGCATCGTCCGCGAAGCGACGCTGACGAACGACGGGCACGACGAATCGATAGCCCAGCCCGGTCACGTTGTGCACGTAGTCGTTGCCGGGATCCGCTTTTCTCAAGACTGTACGCAGCTGCGCCACATGGACGCGCACGGTTCCGGTCTCCACGACCACATTCGGCCATACGCGCCGGAGCAACTCACGATTGCTCACGATGTCGCCTGCTTTGTCGGTCAGCGCCATCAGAATCCCCATGGCGCGGCTGCGCACGGGGATCGTAGTGCCTCCCTTCGACAGAGTGCACGTGGTCCGGTTCAGCTGAAACGGACCAAATGCGACGATGCGCTCGTCCGCTGTCTGGTGCACTTCGCGCATGGTTTGGATCCTGGGCGCCGAATTGATGATTTCAGTGGCGCGCTCGCCGACGAAATTGTCTCGACCAGACGGCAAATCGTCGGAGCCTTCGCAAGGTGATGGATTCTTTCTGGTTGAGATCGACATGCAGACAAATCCCGGCGTGGAGTACTGCCCGGTTGCAGCATGTCGACGTTATCACCGATAGCAGATCCCTCAAATCTACTATCTACGTAGAGTTCTTTACCCCCAAAGAACTATGCTCCTTCGTGAATTCCATGAATCGGGGCCGGCCGAACATCGATCGAACTTCGTGGTCGTTTTGATCAGGCGACGCGTGGCATCGAAATGCGACACCGACCATTGGCTTTACGAACCGGGAAACGAGACCGACGCTCCAGGCGCCGGTCTCGAATCGTTCACTTCTTGTCCTTCACATGGTGGAACGTGGCGACAATGTGCGAGTCGCCCATCAGTGCGTGCTCCGGCGTAGCCTCGATCTTCCTGCCCGTGACGTCCTGGCAGTCGCCCGGATTGAGAATGGTTTCGTGGCCGTCGTACATCACCTTCATGGGGCGGCATCCTTCTCCGTCTTTACACAGATTCGATACTTCTTCGCCTCGCTTCCTTTGTGAATCGTCTTCGTTTCACTGCCAGTGAGCGCGATTTCACCTGGCGTCACAGCCGCCTTGATTTCGTCCACGGCAGCCGGTGTGTCGGCGTCAGCTATCGGGCCCGCGAACAGCGCAACCATCGCGAGCAGCAATGATGCTTTGAGATTGATCGTCATCTTTCTCTCCTCTTCTTGAATGAGAGCCGCCGATAGATTGCACCTGCCCGGCTGGTTCAAGAAGCAGGGATACTGCGAAGACATAGGTAATTTCGCGCGCCCGTCACATACGTGGATCGGTGCGATAGAACCAGTGCCTGGTCGCTCGGCAGCGGCGACATATGCAGCGGTAATGACAGCGAGGGTTGCGATGCGTCAAACACCCACAGCAGCAGCCCTGCGATCAGCGGCAGGAACGGCATGTTGCTCAGATTGGCGCTGGTGATCGAAAGAATGTACCTGAGCGTATTCGCAAACGTCTTGCGGCCTTCCTCGACACCGATCTGCTGTGAATTCACGCGATGGATGCACACACTTGCGGCGCACTCGATCGCACCATCAGCTCAGCGCGGGCGAGATTCGGCGCCGACCCGCACAAACCCCCAGCGGCCACGTAGATCCCCCGAGTGCCGGCGACTGCGAAAGACACATCCTGTCATCCGAAAGAGCGCTTCCCCTAACTGTCGACGCTCGCCGCAACCAGTCCCATGAAGTCTTCATCCCCTCAGATCGTCATGCATGCCTATCGGCAGCATGTGGAAAGTGCGGTCCGCGCATTGTTGCGCCCCGACGCGCTGGACCACGAAGCGGTCCACGAAACCCGCAAGAACCTGAAGCGTGCCCGCGCGGCCCTCGGCTTACTGCGCACCGGGCTGCCGACAGCCAACTACAAGAGTCAGAAACACGGCATCAGGAAACTGGCGAGCTCATTGGCCAAAGCGCGCGATGCGAAAGTCGTTTCCGACACCCTGGAGCATCTGCTGCGCGAGCAGCATGTGCATGTCAACGCTGGCGTGCGCGGCCTGCGCCAGGCTCTGCTGAATGAGCGTGACCGCGTCCCGGACGGCCTGTCTCGTGATCTTGTGAGTCTGGGGCGGGATCTGATGCGCGCCGCGGATGGCATCGCCCGCAGCGATACCAACCTGCGCCCACGCGACCTGCTGCGCGGGATGCGCAGGACCTGCCGCCGGACCGGTCGCGACATGAAACTAGCGAGCAGAAAGCGCACCGCCGCGACACTCCACCGGTGGCGTCGGCGAGTGCAGTGCCTGAAGTATCAGCTCGACGTGCTCCCGGCTGGCTCGCGCCTGCAGCGCAGGGTGCACAGAATCAGCGAACTTCTGGGCGTCGATCACGATCTGTGGATGCTGCGGCAGGCAATCCGAAAATTCCGCCGTGGCTATCCGGAGGATTCGCTGGCAGGAGACCTGGACCCGTTGGCGCGATCCATCCGGCGCAGGCGACGTCGCCTCCAGGCTCGTGCATTCGAGATTGGCAAAGACACCTTCGGGCGTCGCGCCAGACCCCAACCCTAAGCAGTACCCCCGACAGGCTCAGGGTTTCACGCGCTTTCGCCTGCGACTGCCGCGGCTAGACTGGTCGGGCCCGGATGCACACATTCATAGGCGCACGCGAAAACCATATCGCCGGAGCGCATGCTC
Organism: Povalibacter sp.; assembly: GCF_036520495.1. GTDB lineage: Bacteria > Pseudomonadota > Gammaproteobacteria > Steroidobacterales > Steroidobacteraceae > Steroidobacter. Next base: position 35,905 of record NZ_DATDJO010000068.1, read on the forward strand.
TGCGCAGGTGTTCAGCACATGAACCGATTCGCTGATCGGACCTCTGCGGGGCGCGAGCTCGGGACGCTGCTCATCCACTATCGCGGACGCAGCGACGTCGTCGTACTGGCACTGCCCCGCGGCGGCGTCCCGGTGGCGTTCGAAGTGGCGCACATGCTCGATGCGCCGCTGGATGTGATCGTGGTCCGCAAGCTCGGGGCGCCCGGTGCACCGGAGTTTGCACTCGGCGCCATTTCGTCCGGCGGAGTAACAGTCATGAACGCCGAGGACATGGAACCGCCCCGACATTTGCGACAGCTCGCCGACGAAATCGCGGGACAGCAAACGGAACTGCGCCGGCGCGAATTGCTTTACCGGCAGGATCGACAACCGGTCCCGGTCCGGGGCATGACCTGCATCCTGGTTGACGACGGCGCTGCGACGGGCGCCAGCATGCGTGCTGCCGTCCGCGCCGTTCGCGAACTCGGCGCCGGACGGATCGTCGCCGCCTTGCCCGTCGCATCGGTGACTGCGCTTGCACTGCTGCGCAACGAAGCCGACGAAGTGGTGTGCACGATTCCGCCCCCCTACCTCGTGTCGGTCAGTGAGTGGTATCGGGATTTTTCTCAGACCGCCGATCGGGAAGTCCTGGAACTGCTCGATCGAGCCCGAAACCGATTGCAACATCCGCTCAGCAGTGCTGGCCATTCATGATGTCCGTACATGCGACTGCCTTTGCCATCGCGATACCCTGCGTAGCCGCCCACTGGTTCGCGAGTCCGGCGTGAGTGCTTTGTCATCTCACGGCATGCGACTGCATCGCATCGGGCAACCGCTCGTCTGGGAACCGCTGATCGTGCGCGACCCGGGACCTGGCCAGGTATTGCTCAAGGTGCGCGCCTGCGGCGTTTGCCGCACGGACCTGCATCTGGTCGACGGCGAACTGCCCGATGCGCATCTGCCGATCGTCCCGGGTCACGAAATCGTTGGCGAAGTCGTAACGTGCGGACCCGGTGTATCGCTGCCTCCCGGCGTGCGTCTCGGGGTGCCCTGGCTCGGGTTCACGTGCGGGCAGTGCGAGTTCTGTCAGCGGAATGAGGAGAATCTTTGCGATTACGCACTGTTCACGGGCTGCCAGCTCGATGGCGGCTACGCGCAGTACGCGGTGGCAGACGCACGCTACTGCTTCGAGCTGCCGGAGGCGTTCGATGACGCACATGCGGCGCCGCTGCTGTGTGCGGGGCTGATCGGCTTTCGATCGTGGCGATTTGTCAGGGACGCACGCCGCGTCGGTTTCTACGGCTTCGGTGCGGCCGCGCACATCGTGGCGCAGGTCGCGCGCTGGCATGGCCAGGACGTGTATGCATTTACGCGCCCTGGCGATGTCGCGGCGCAACGCTTCGCCTTATCGCTTGGCGCGCACTGGGCGGGCAACAGCGACCAGCCACCGCCCGATCGTCTCGACGCGGCGATCATCTTCGCACCCGTCGGTGCACTCATACCTTTCGCGCTGAAGGCGTTGCGGAAGGGCGGAGCGTTGATCTGCGGCGGCATCCACATGAGCGATGTGCCGGCAATGCCGTATGCGCTGCTATGGGGAGAGCGTTCGATACGTTCCGTCGCAAACCTCACCCGCAGTGATGGCGCCGAGTTTCTCCGGATCGCCGGGCAGATGCCCCTGCACATCCAGGTAGAGACATTCTCTCTTGCGGACGCGAACGTGGCTCTGGGCCGGCTGCGCGCCGGCGAGTTGAACGGCGCCGCCGTGCTAATTCCCTGATGCGGCGCTGAGTTCGTCGATCGCTTCGACGAGTGCGCGGATATCGACCGGCTTGCTCAGGAAACGACACGCTGCAATGGGCGCTCTGACCGACCGCAACACGGTGGGCAGGTCGCCGCTCAGTACGATGCCCGGTACGTCGTAGCCCCTGCGCTCGCGCAGGCGCATCAGCATGTCGAGCCCTGTGCTCTTGTCGTCCAGGTGATAGTCCGCAATGACGAGATCGCCCGGCTGGAGATGCTCGAGCAGAACCTCCGCGTCCGCGAGCGTGGGAGCACTCAGCGTCTCATGCCCCTCCAGTTTCAGGAACAACTCCGTCGCAACGCGAACGCCGTCATTGTCCTCCACGAGAATCAGCCGGGTCTTGTGCCTGGATGTGATGCGGGCCCCCGCCGCGACATTGCCGACCTTCGCAGTCGCAGCGACCCGATACTGGCTGGGAATACGCAGCATGACCTGCGTCCCGACCCCCACTTTCGACAGGATCTTTACCGAGAAGCCGAGCAGACGCGCGACCTCCTTCACAATCGCGAGCCCCAGCCCGACACCCGGGCGCTTCGCGCCAGGCGCGTCGCCCTGGTAGTACTCATCGAAGATGCGCTCCAGCTTGTCGTCCGGAATGCCGATGCCCGAATCCTCGATCGACATAGTGACGCCGTCCGGTTCGTCCAGGCACTTGAGGCGCACGCTGCCTCGATCCGTGTACTTGACCGCGTTGGCGAGCAGATTCTGCAGCAGCTGGTAGAACAGCGTGCGATCCGTCGACAGCACGACGCCTGCCTCCCCTACCTGCAGGTCCAGGTCCCGCATCCTTGCCAGCGAACCGAATTCGTTCTGCAGCTCTTCGAACACATCGCCGACACTCACTTCGACGCTGACGGGCTCGATCGCTCCGGATTCCAGCCGACTGATGTCGAGCAGCGCGTTGAGCAATCGCGTCATGCTTTCGATCCCCTGGCCCTGCTGCGTGAGCAGCTCCCGGATTTCGGGTTGCGGCACCATTTTCAGCATCACAGCGTTCAGCAGGCGAATGGCCTGCAGGGGTTGGCGCAGATCGTGACTGGCAGTGGCGAGAAAGCGGCTCTTGGCACGATTGGCACGGTCGGCATCCTTGCGCGCCGCAACCAGTTCGTCGTTTACGCGCTGCCTTTCGGTGCTGTCACGAATGGCCGCGGCAACGAACAGTTTGCCCTCGATACGAAACGGCGCGAGCCGGATACCGGCCGCGAACTCCGTTCCGTCCGCCCGTCGGGCAAACAGCTCGGTGATACGTGCGCCAATTTCCCGATTGACGGGTTCGCGCAGGTAGTCTGCGGTGTGATAGCCATGGTGCAGGCGCAGGCGCTCCGGAATCAGCGTATCCACCGGCCGCCCGATCAAAGCGTCCGGTGCGTAGCCAAACAAGGTCATGACCGTTTCGTTGGCAAAGCGGATGAGCGCGCTGTCGTCCACGACAATCAGCGCATCCGGCGAAAAATGGAGCAGATGCTCCGTAATCTGTCGAAGCTCATCCATCCTGCGAATCGGCCCGCCTGGAAACTATCGCCTGGCAGAGTACGTTGACTCGTTCGTTGGCATCCGGGCGCAGTATGCGCCCGTCCCGTCAGAGTGACGAATGCTGCATCGCATGAACCGGGTGCAGAGCGAATCAGTAACCATGTCTCAGGCCAGGCAGCCGGCGCACACGACAGCCTGCGGTACCAGCAGCAGTCGCGCAGCTTCGATCCGGCCATTACAACGCTTGCAGATTCCATACAAGCCCATGTCGAGTCGCTGCAGGGCCTCATCGATTGCTGCAATCTCCTGTCTGGCGGCTTCGTCAATTGCCAGCAGGGTTTCATCATTCTCCAGCTGGATGGCTCGATCGCTCGAGTCGGCGGCCAGTGGGTCATTGCTGCGCGCCAAGTCGCGCTCGACGCCCTCGTGTCGCTCTTTCAACGCAGCGCGCCGCAGGCCAAGCAGCTGTCGAACCCGACTGACGTCAGGATTCGGGTCGCTCATGGAACACTCTCCGTTGGATCCGCCGTTGGAGACGCCAAGATCGCTCCGCACCTTCCCCAAAGTCTCTACGGAATAGGCACAGGTTCGTCCGTGGATTTCTCGGTGGCAACAGCGCTTGCAAGGCGCATGCTCAGTCCACGACGATGCTCGAGTCATGCAGAACACAGCTCTCGAGCAGAGCCCCACCCTGCAGGCACCCCGGATGACCGGCCCTACGTCAGAACAGATGGCTCCCCACACTCCGGCGTTGCTCGAGCAACTGCTCCAGCTGGGGCGGATCGTTGCGCTTCAGGAATTGGCCAGCGGCATTGCGCACGAACTCAATCAACCGATCGGTGCGATCACGATGTTCGCGCAGGCGGCGCAGCGAATGCTGAATCGGCCTGACCCCATGATGCGGTCGACCTCTGAGGTCCTTGAGCAGATCGGCCAGCAGGCCCTGCGAGCTGCCGATGGGATCCGCCGGATCCGCTGCCTGCTCAATGGCCACCCAGACGGCCGCGTCGAATGCGACCTCGCGGAGGTCATCCAGGAACTACTGCCGGTGCTGAATCTGCTTTCGCAGCGGCGCGGCACTCAACTCATTCTTTCCGCAACACCGGGTCTCCCCAGAATCTCGATAGACCGTCTGCGTATCCAGCACGTTCTGTTGGCACTCTTTCAGAACGCCCTGGAGGCGCCAACGGGCTGCGGCAACGTTCCGGATGTGCAGATCGGTATCGCGGGCGATCGTTACGGAGTGCGCATATCGGTGCAGGATCATGGTACGGGTGTACCGGCTTCTGCGCGTGAGCACCTGTTCTATCCATTCTTCACGACCAAGGCGCAGGGCACCGGGCTCGGGCTCGCCTCGTGTCGCGCAATCGTCGAAGCGCATGAAGGATCGATCGGATTCGAAAACCTACCGGGCGGCGGGGCATGCTTCTGGGTACAGCTGCCTGCAGCCGCGCCGCGCAATGGGGAGCAGCGTAATTGAACACGACAACAGGGATGAACACCAGGCACAAACCGCTCATCTACATCGTGGACGACGACGATGGGATGCGTCGAGCATTGACGGCTCTGATGATATCCGTGGGCTTCCAGCCGATCCCATTTGGCAAGGCGAGCGAGTTCCTCGCCCGGCACGACGCGAACAGTCCCAGTTGCGTGATACTCGACGTGCGGATGCCAGAGATGAGCGGCCTGCAGGTCCAGCAGCACCTCAATCGCAACGGCTCCATGTCGCCGGTCATCCTGATCTCAGGCCACGGCGACATACCCATGGCCGTGCAGGCGATGAAAGATGGGGCATTCGATTTCCTGCAAAAGCCGTTTCGCGACCAGGACCTTCTGGATCGCATCAATGAGGCACTGCGGCTGGACGCAAGGAATCGCGAGAGTATCGACCGCCTGGCGGATCTGCGGCAACGCTCGGAGTCGCTCACGCCTCGCGAGCGGGAGGTCATGACATTCGTCGTGGACGGCAAGGCGAACAAAGTCATCGCGATCGATCTCGGCCTGAGCGAGCGAACCGTCGAGATACATCGTGCCAATGTGATGGAAAAGATGGACGCACGCTCCGTGGCTCATCTGGTCAAAATGAACCTGATCCTCGGTGGGGAGGCTCGGTAAGCGCCGCTGCATCCGTTGCCGACGTCCCCGGCAGCAATTTCGCAATCGCGCCATACGTGATCGCAGAAAAGCTCGCGTAGAAACGGCAAACACGTCCCCGCCAGGCTGGACGCGGGCGACTGCGTCATCCGCCCGCGGCGCCAGTGGAATTTCACTTCACTTCGATGGCCACGGCCTTTGCAGTGGCCGTGGGCATCTTCGGAATTCGGATACGCACGACACCGTCCTTGCTCTCGGCCCGTACGGATTTCGGATCGACGTTCTCCGGCAATGAAAAGCTGCGCGAGAAGGTGCCGTAGTAGCTTTCGATCCGGATCTCATTCTCGCCCTTCTCCTCCTTCTGCTGCCGACGCTCGCCCGACAGGGTGATGACACCATTCTCGAGCGTGATTTTCACATCCTCCTTCTTCACTTCCGGAAGCTCGGCCTTGATGACGTACTCCTTGTCCGTTTCCGTAATGTCGGCCACCGGCGTCCAGTCGCCATCGTTTGCGTTTCGACGCATTGCACGACCGAAGAATGGCGAGTACTGACGGAACATCTCCTCGACCTCGCGGAAAGGTTCCCAACGCGTGATGTTCATCCTGGATCTCCTGTGCAAATCTGGTTGGTACTACGCGTCCAGTGTTCTCCCTTGCCGAAACCATCACCATGCGGGGATGGCCGTAAGCGCTACGTGATTAAGGAGGGGGCTTCAATGCCGCCGCTGACTGCATCTTCCGGAATTGCTGTGAGCGTTGCCTGTACACCCGTACGCTCATCCGCCTCGCACGGTGAACTCTGCAGCGCATATGTCGTACTGCTCAGCCAGACCCTGGACCGACAGTTGCCGTCAGAAGCTGCCGTACACCCTGTACCGAATTGTGCAATTGCTTTGGCCCTGTCAGGAGCAGTGGAGCCGAACCCGCGGGTGTGTCGTATGCATGCACGACGGCGACGCGTCCGCCAATCTGCCGCACCGCGGCATGAGCGGCCTCCAGAAGCACTGGGGTCGCCGAGCCTGGAACGGCCGACATCCCCCGCACGGACCGGCCTCGTGCGTGTTCCATGTGTCAGCGTCAGAAAGCGACGAGGGCCGCGGCCGAACCGCGCACCATGCTCACTCCACCTGGATGCTGCGCAGATAGCCCACGAGGCGATCGATCATCGAATCCGCCTGTGCCCGCTCTTCGACGTCGTTTTCGGAGCTCGCATCGTACAGCTGCCAACCCCAGACCGGCATGTCCCGCGCACCATGAGCACGTCGATCCCATCGACCGTCGATCGTCCGCTGAACATCCTCCGTGGGGAATTCGCCGCCGTTCCGCTGGGCAATGCGGGTCAGGTCCGGCACGCCAATGGCGATCAATGACGAGACGGGGCCATCGCCTTGACCGGAGGGACCATGGCAGCTGAAGCACAATCGTGCGTAGATCTCAGTGCCCGACAGCTGATGAATCTCGCGCTCGGGCGTATCGGTGGTGGTGCAAGCCGTGAGCGCAAGGAGCAGCAAGGGAACGATCAGTGCGAGACCCAACGTCGGTCCGGCAGCGCGCTGCGTGTCGGCGCGGATCTGCTCGTTCCCTTCTTCATGATCGGGATCACGGTTCCTGAATCGACTGCACATGACTAACCAGCCGCGCTATCACCGAGTCAACCCTGCTGCGTTCGCCGGCCTCGTCCACATTGAACCCATCGACAAGCCGCCATCCCCATACGGGCATCTCGCGTGGGCCATGTGCAGGAGGGTTGGAGCGGCCATCGATGGTGCTGCGCACGACCTCGGTGGGAAACGCGCCGCCGTTGCGTCTGGTGAGACCAGTGAGATCGGGCACTGGAACTTTCAGTGTCGGCGCCACGGGTCCGTCGCCTTTGCCTTGCGGTCCGTGGCAACTGACGCAGAGCTGCTGAAATGCTTCCGCTCCGGACAAACCGGAGAGCGCGCGCGGGTCGGATTGAGAGCTGGCACAACCGGCAATCGATGCCGCCAGAATCAGTCCCACGAAAATCTGCGAGTGCGGCATCGGTAGTACTCCACGTTGGCACCGACATGCAGGCAAGAGTGGCATCCGCTGCACGCGTACACATCGTGAAAGCTCACAACGTACTAGGTGGATCACCGGAAACGGCGCAGGAATCGCGACCAGGTAATGCGCGGTGTCGCGGACTCCGGGATAGTCGCGCCCCACTCCGGACTACCTCTTAGTCACACGCAGAACTGCCTATGCAAGACTGAGAGGGGATCCTATACCTGCATACCGCAAGCCCTTGTCCGTAGCAGCCTCCATCGCGAACCGTGAACGTCACCGAGGGCTGACCTCCACGGAAGCAGAGCAGCGCCTGCGAAACGAGGGACCCAACGAGTTGCCCAGTCAGCGGCCGCGCAATCTGCTTGCGATCACCGGCGAAGTGCTGACGGAACCGATGTTCCTGCTCCTGATTGCCGCGGCTGCGATCTACATCGTGCTCGGCGATACGCGCGGAGCGCTCGTTCTGGCCGGTTCCATCGTCATCGTGATCGCCATAACGACCCTGCAGCAACACCGCACCGAACATGCGCTCGCTGCGTTACGTGACCTCTCCAGTCCCCGGGCGCTCGTCATCCGCGATGGGGTCGAACGACGCATTCCCGGCCGGGAAGTGGTGACCGGCGACTTCATCCTGTTGCGCGAAGGGGATCGTGTACCAGCCGACGGAATCCTGCGCGAAGCAACTGCCTTCAGCGTGGACGAATCGATACTCACCGGCGAGTCGTTACCCGTCGAGAAGACGGCAAGCACGTCTGCCGACGGCGAGCGTGTGTTCTCCGGCAGTCTGGTAGTGCGTGGCTTCGGATGCGCAGAGGTGGTCGCAACCGGTGTGCGTTCGGAGATCGGCAAGATTGGTCGGTCGCTCACCACGCTGCAGGCAGAAACGAGCCCTCTCTTTTCCGAAGTCCGCCGCATCGTTCGCTGGGTCGCCGTCGCCGCGGTGACGCTGTGCGCAGCCATCGCCCTGATCTATGGAGCGTCACGCTCCGACTGGCTCGGCGGCGTACTCGCCGGCATCACGCTTGCGATGGGCATTCTCCCCGAAGAGTTTCCCGTTGTGCTCACTGTGTTTCTCGCGATGGGTGCCGGGCGCATCTCACGGGCAGGCGTCCTCACGCGACGCATGCCGGCCGTCGAATCGATCGGGGCCGCAACAGTGCTCGCCGTCGATAAGACCGGCACGCTGACGGAGAATCGAATGCAGGTGGCACTCATCGAAGCGAATGACGTTTCGACCGATCTGCGTCGTTCCGCTGCCTGTCTGGACGAGGGTGCCAAGACCGTGCTGGCAACGGCGCTGGCGGCCTCGGAGCGGGATGCATTCGATCCGATGGAACGCGCCATTCATGAAGCGGCCCGCCAGCACGTTCCTGTGGCGGTCGCACGTCTTGCGCAGATGGATCTTGCAAAGGAGTACGACCTTACTCCCGAGTTGCCCGCAGTAACCCACCTGTGGCGGCGACGCGAAGACCGAATGTTCGAAGTCGCAGTAAAGGGCGCCCCGGAAACAGTCTTCGGCCTGTGCCGTATTGATGATGAGAAGCGCGCAGCTCTGCTCCGGCGCGTTGCAGCACACGCGACCGACGGCCTGCGTATGCTCGCCGTCGCACGCGGTACCTGCGATAGCGATGCGCTTCCGGATACGCCTCGTGGCTTTCGGCTGGAACTGCTGGGGCTCATCGGCTTGGCCGATCCTTTGCGCAATGACGTCCCGACCGCGCTGCACGAATGCTCCGAGGCCGGTATTCGTGTAGTCATGATCACCGGCGACCATCCGGGGACCGCTCTGGCGATTGCGTCTCAGGCTGGATTCGATACGCGGGCCGGCGTACTCACCGGCGCCGAGATCGAGTCGCTGCCGGAAGATGAACTGCAGCGGCTGGCGCAGCGGATCAACATCTACGCAAGAGCCAGGCCCGACCACAAGCTGCGCCTGGTGCGCGCGTTCAAAGCGAACGGCGAAATCGTCGCCATGACCGGCGACGGAGTGAATGACGCACCCGCGCTGCAAGGCGCGCACATAGGCGTTGCAATGGGCAGCCGCGGTACAGACGTGGCTCGTGAAGCGGCCGCGCTCGTACTCGTGAACGACGATTTTGGCTCACTGGTCGCGGCTGTGCGGCTCGGACGACGCATCTACAGCAACCTTCGCCATGCCATGACCTATCTCGTCGCCGTACACATCCCGCTGGCCGGTCTTGGCTTACTGCCCGTGCTGTTCGGTTGGCCGCTGCTGCTCTTTCCGCTGCACGTCCTGTTCCTGGAGTTTGTCATCGATCCGGCCTGCGCCTTCGTATTCGAGGCTGACGCAGAGGCCGCGGACATCATGAAACGCAAGCCTCGACCAACCAATGAATCGCTCTTCTCCGCCGCCATGCTCAAACGCAGTGTGGTGCTGGGCATCAGCGTGCTGCTGCTCTGTATAACGGTATACGGGCTTGCGCTGAGGATGCTGAGCGACAGCGAAGCCCGGGCGCTGGCATTCATCGCCGTCGTCGTCTCCAATCTGGCACTCATATTCGTGAGCCGGGCGCGCAGCGAAAGCCTGACGACAGTTTTCGTCAAACCGAATCGCATCTACTGGTGGATTGTCGGGCTCGCCAGTCTCGCGCTCGCAGCCGCAATCGGCGTGCCAGGCATTGCGGCCGCGTTCCAGTTCGCAGTTCCACCATCGACGGCGACAACGATGGTCGTGGGAGCGGCAATGACGCTGGTCCTGGCATGCGGATGGGCTTCTCGCCATCCGTGATGAAAGCCGATTCAGCCGATCGACAGCACGACCCGGCCCTGCACCGTGCCAGCTTTCAGCTCTGCCAATGTCGAGTTGATCTGCTCGAGTGCGCGCGTCTCGACTTGCGCGTGAACGCTTCCCTCGGCCGCAAAGGCCAGTGACTCCGCCAGATCCTGGCGCGTACCCACGATCGATCCGCGCACAGTCAGCCGCTTCAGCACGACTTCGAAGATGGGCAGCGGAAACGAACCCGGCGGCAGTCCGACCAGGCTCATCGTGCCCTTCGGCCGCAATAGCGCCAGGCATTGTGCGAATGCAGGCGCGGAGACGGCGGTGACGAGCGCCGCGTGCACACCACCGGTCGCTCTCGAGACCTCATCCACCAGATCAGGTTGACTCGCATTCAGGGCCATGTCGGCGCCAAGCTTCCTCGCCAGCGCAAGCTTGTCTTCCGACACGTCGATCGCAATGACGTGCCGCCCCATGGCCTTCGCATACTGAACAGCAATGTGCCCGAGTCCGCCGATGCCGCTGATGGCGAGCCAGTCACCCGGCTTGGTATCCGTTTCCTTGATGCCCTTATAGGTCGTCACGCCCGCGCAGAGAATCGGAGCCGCCGCGATCAGATCCAGTGCGCCCGGTATCCGGACCGCATAGTCCGCATCGGCGACCACGTACTCGGCATAGCCGCCATCGACACTGTATCCGGTGTTGTGCTGGCTCGCGCACAGCGTCTCCCAACCCGTGAGGCACGGCTCGCAGGCACCGCAGGTATCGTGCAGCCACGCTACACCGACGACATCGCCTTCCTTGAATTTCGTCACGCCCTGCCCCAGCGCCGCCACGTGTCCGACGACCTCATGACCCGGAATGAACGGCAGCTCCGGCTTGACCGGCCAATCGCCATCGACGGCATGTACGTCCGTGTGACACACGCCGCAGGCGGCCACCTTGACCAGCAGTTCACCCGGCCCGACCGTGGGCACCGGGATGTCGCTCAATACCAATGGTCGGCCGAAAGATGTTGCAATCGCCGCTTTCATGAGCCTGTTCATGAGTTTGCTCCGCCTTCTCGATCCGCCTCATGTTCATCGACCGAAGCAGGCCTGACGATTTGCATCTGCCACTCCCGTCGACATCCCAACGAATTGGCGACAAGACAGCTCAGGTGGCGGAGCAACTGCCAGTGGCGGCAATGCGGTCGCCTGCTGCACCACGTCACCGCCGGTCGTGGCAGCGGCGGTAACCGCATACCCATGGGGGAATGGTTTCATGGCTGCCCTGCTGGTTCATCCCTTGGCAGCGTAGCCCCGGCGCGAACACTCCCATATCCGGAACCCCGCTTAGCCGGTCTCGGGAAGACGCGAGGTAGCCGCGGGCCGCGCGCGCGTACTCTAGCCTGGGGCTGGACCTTCGCATCACGCGGCCAGGCCACGCCCAGCGAGTCCGAGGATCTTTCGCAGGCGCTGGAGCGCATGGCTGCACATGGCTGCACATGGGGCGCCCGGCGCGGACAGCGGAGTGATTCCGCCATGCTTCTGCCAACACCCGCTGCGCCGGAGCCGAGTGCGCTACGCATCGATGAGCTGCTGTGTGCCGCGGCGTTCCCGCACGCGGTGTCCGGGATCTCGCTCCGCGAGACGCACATATCATGGGTCGTGCTGACGGGGCCGTTTGCCTACAAGATCAAGAAGCCGGTGAGACTCGAATTCGTGGACGCCTCGACGCTGGCGCGCCGTCGTCATTACTGCGACGAGGAAGTGCGACTCAACCGCCGCCTGGCGCCGAACCTGTACATCGATGTCGTTCCGATCACTCGCAAAGACGGCCAGCTCGAGGTGGGCGGCAACGGAACCGCCCTGGAGTACGCCGTGAAGATGCGGCAGTTCTCCGCCTCGGAGGAACTCCTGGCGCTTCTTTCCGGAAACAACATCGACAGTGCACTCTTTGACGCACTGGGCGAACTCCTCGCGACGTTTCACCTGAACGCCGCTGTCTGGACAGACCCGGACATGTCGGGGAAAACACCGCGAACACATGAGTCGGTAGTCACAAACGCGGTCGAACTCCTTGCGCGTCTCGGCCCGACCGAGTCGCAGTCGAGCGTGCGCCGGCTGGTTGCGTGGACCCGCGAGCGCACCCGTGAACTGGAAACGATCTTTCGACAGCGCGAACAGAACGGCTTCATCCGCGAGGGCCATGGCGATCTCCACGCCGCCAACATAGTCAGACTGGAAGGCCGGTTGATCCCTTTCGACTGCATCGACTTCGATGCTTCCCTGCGATGGATCGATGTCATGAACGATGTCGCATTCCTGGTGATGGATCTCATGAGCCACCAGCGCGCTGATCTCGCGATCACGTTCCTGAGTCACTACCTGGAAGTCACTGGCGATTACGACGGCGTGCGCCTGCTGCCGTTCTATGCTGTCTACCGCGCGCTGGTGCGTGCGAAGGTCGATGCAGCGACCGCGGAACTGGTCCCCGATCGCGCGATGGAGTTCCGTGATCGTCTCCAGCACCGGGTCCAGGCTGCCTTGACCTGGACCTCGCCGCGCGAGTCGGCGCTGATTCTGATGCATGGCGTTTCCGGCTCGGGAAAGTCCTGGTTGAGCGCGCGACTGGTGCCGCAGCTTGCGGCAGTGCGTATACGTTCGGATCTGGAGCGCAAGCGCCTGGCTGGAATCCCTGCGGCGCAAACCGCCGCCGCTCCGATTCGCCAAGGCATCTATTCGCCGCAGTTCAGTCATCGCACCTACAACCGTCTGGCAGATTGTGCGGAGACCTGCCTGCGTGCAGGACTGACGGTGATCGTCGATGCGGCATTTCTCGATGCAGCCGCCCGAGAACAGTTTCGTGTTCTCGCCCGGCGGCTCGCGGCGCAGTGCGTCATCGTCTCGTGCGAGGCTGACCCCATCACGCTGGCTAACCGGGTACTGGAGCGCCACGGTCACAACGACCCTTCGGATGCACGCCTGCCGGTGCTCGACGCACAACTGCGTGAGATCGGACCTTTTGCGCGGGAGGAGCAACCCGATGTCGTTGCTGTCGATACGACTGCACCCGATGCACTCCAGCATGCGACGCGGGCCATTCGGGCACGCTGCCGGACTGTATTTCCCGCGGACCGCACTGCGGGTCGTATTCGGCCTCGATGAGATCCTGCCCGCCCCCTGGAACCGAGACGGCATGCGGGCCGACGTCACTCGCGAGAAGGCAGATCACCAGATCGCGGTCCCGTCAGCACTCCGATCGGTCGGCGCAGTTCGTCACCATCCTGATAGACCGTCAGAAATCCGACGTGCTCCCGTTTTGGCTCGATTGACCTACCGAGGTCTGTGCCTTCCCGAGCTCCCTCTCCGCTGCGAGCCAATCCTCGAGTTCGTGTCCGGGTTCGAAGCCGCGTTTCAGAGCCAGGTAGTAGGCTGCCGTCGCGACTTGCTTCCGATACTCCGTGGGTCGTCCGGTCACCTCGTCCACCACCATGCCGGGGACCTCGACATCGCGTCCGTCGCCCGACGCTTGGGCATTGCCGGGGCCTCGCGACACCTGGCGGCGCGTACTACTTTGCTTCTTCGATCCCTGGGTATTCATCGAACACTCCTGAGGTTGCAGAGCGTGGGCGACGGCTCCCATGGCGTCTGCTCACGCATGCGGTTGAGGCGCCGCTACAGTGTTTACGCGTCTGCTGTCGCTCACTATGCGGGGATGGCCGTAACCACTACGTGGTTGTGGACTACGTCGACGCGGAGTGCATTCCAGACAATTGCGCATGTGCCGCAATACCCCGCCAGCTCCTGTGTGCATCACCCAGGCCTGCGCAGGACGCACACGGCTGTCGATACAACCTGGCTCCCGCATGTTCGTCCGGCGGTGCGGCCAAAGCACGTTCGATCGTCGCAAGACCACGCTCCGTCTGAGCGGAGGCCGAGTACGAAATGACGAGCAGCAATGCGACCAGCAGTGCGAGCATGGCCCACAGCCAACGCGCAGGCCTTCGTACGCGTGAGCGAACGCTTCGGAATGGGAAACTTTGCATTCTGGACTTACATGATCGTGGAAGCATTTGTGCGCTTGCGCATCGATACCCTGACATCCCCCTCAATGACCACCACGATCACCATGTCGACCAGCTTCGTAGAGCCACCAGATACGTCGCTCGGTTTCGTCGATCCAGGCCTCGATCATGCTGGTGGTAGCAGAGTCCCGATGCTTGCTGCACAAGTCATGGACCTCGCGTAGCCGGCTTACCATCGCCTTGTTGTCCTCGCGCAGCTCAGCGAGCATGTCAGCGGCATCGACATAATCAGCATCATTGTCCTGTACTCGCTGCTGACGTGCGATGTGACCGATCGAGCGAAGGGTCATACCGCCGATTTTGCGGATGCGCTCAGCAATCGCATCGGTCATGGCAAGGATCTGGCTCGCCTGTTCATCGAACATCAGGTGATAGTCCCTGAAGTGTGGACCGCTCACGTGCCAGTGGAAATTCTTGGTTTTCAGATACTGGGCAAACACGTCTGCGAGCACAGCGTTCATTGCCGCGACGATGTCGCGAGTCGCGTCTGGCCGCAAGTCAGTGGGCGTGACGAGCGCCGCCTGGCGGCGACGAGTCAGCTCATCTCGCGAAGGGGGATTTTTGGTAGCCACGATCAAGCCTCCTGTGAAAAGCCATCGGCGTTCTCGCATGCCATGGGCGGCTGCATACATTGAACGCTTCATTGGTATTGCACACATCAGGAAGTCCGCTTAACCATTCGGTATTTGCGGCTACGAGAGACACAGCGTCATGAGTCAGCACGACCGCCGCGAGAGAGATGCGGCAGGCTGTCGGGGTTACGGCGAACACGTATCGGATCCGATCATTCCTCAGTTCCCGCATCAGGGGTAACGTCGGACCATGCATTGCCATGTTCATCAAACCCTGGCATGCGATCGGATTTCTGGCGACAGTCAGCGCCGCCGTGGCGCTGGTCGAGATTCCCCGGACCGACTGGTTCACGCTGGCAGGTCTGAGCCTGTCCGCCGGAGTAGCGGCATTCTCGCTGATGGCAGCAGCTGCAATACTCGGCGGTCGTTGGAAATTCATCGAGGCGCTGTTCGGCGGCCTCGATCGCGTTTATCTGGCGCACAAGTGGCTGGGAGTGTGGGCGCTCGGGTTCGCATCTTTTCATCTCGCCTTCAGAGCCGGCATGCAAGGCTGGGACGCCACCCCCATCATGGCGCTGTCCCCGTTCTACACGCGACTGGTGCGACAGCTGAGCTTCATCGCACTGATGCTGATCATTGTCCTTGCGCTGAATCGAATGATTCCTTACAGCACCTGGCGCTGGTGGCACAAGCTCTCCGGACCGCTGTTTCTGATCGTCGTCCTGCATTGGCTGAGTATCAAGTCGCCCATTGCGATCGACGATCCCGCCGGCATCTGGCTTGCCATCCTTGCCACGCTGGGCGTAGCGGCTGCCGCATACAAACTGCTGCTGTTTCCAACGCTTTCGAGTCATGCCGAGTACCAGGTCGCGGCGGTTTCACCCGGTGCCGGAGCGGTTCATCTGGAGCTTGCCCCGGTCGCCCGCGCCATTTCATTCAGGCCGGGACAGTTTGCATTCATATCCATCAAGCACGATGGGCTGCGCGAACCGCATCCGTTTACGATTGCGAGTGGCAATGATCCGAACGGCCACGTGCACTTCGTAATCCGTTCGCTCGGCGACTACACGCAGAGGCTGATCGATGAGACAAAGATCGGCATGCGTGTTGACGTCTATGCGCCATGGGGCCGGTTCAAGCGGCCTGCGACGGCGAAGCGGGAGATATGGATTGGCGGCGGAGTCGGCATCTCACCGTTCATTGCGTGGCTGAGCGATCGATCTGCGCCCGGATTCGACAGGGTGACGCTGTTCTACTTCTTCTCGCCAGGTCGCGACTTTCCTTCCATCGACGTGCTGACTGACATGGCTGGCCAGCGCGGTCTGGAACTTGTCCCGATATCGAACGGACCGGGAAGCCCCGGGTTCACTACGCGATTCGACGAAATAGTTCGTGGTGCGGGCGCGGACGCGGTCGAGATCAGCTTCTGCGGACCGAAGGGCCTGCTGCAGGTCATTCGTGCGCGCATGAGCGAGCTCGGCATACCGATGTCGAATCTCAGGCACGAGTACTTTGAATTCAGATGAGAGCGCTGCGAGGCCAGCGACTCACCGCTCAGCAACGACAGCACGCTCGCGTCCCTGAAGTCCCTGCCGACCCAAGATCAATGGCAGCTTCGTCCAGGACATGCTGACGAATCCGCGGTCGGTAACCCTGATCAGAAGCGTGGTGAGTCTGGCCCGCGAGTTCCAGATGGACTGCGTCGCCGAATACGTTGAAGCGAGGCGCTGGCAGGAAGACTCCAGGACATGGGTGTGGATCACGCGCAAGGCTATGCCTTCGGACGGCACGAGCCGCTCGAACATCTGCTACAGACGATGCGCAGTGAAGAATCCCAACGTCTGCGTGCCTACTGGCTGGAAGCTTGAAGAGGCGTTTTCATTGATCGTTGCATGTCGAATGCGATGTCCAGGGAGTGCACATCGCTGAAAACGCCCTTTCAGCGTCTGATCTTCGGCGCACCAATCAGGTGCCAATCGAAGCACCGCCGGAAGCACCACGCGATATGACAAGAACATCGCGGCAGGAACCCAAGCCCGTCTCGGAATTTGCGCACTCACACCACGCCTCGTCTTCGTACTCTTACGTCACCTGGCCGGGCACCAGGTGGAGGGATTCGTCTCTATGGGGACGCACACGCCAAGGACGCGCCATGGATCCCTTCGATCTCGCCCAGTACTTCATCGAACATTGCGCACGCGCAAATCACATCGGCGATCTGAGCATCGCCTTCCAGCGCAATCTGGAGCACCTGGGCTTCCGCTACTTCGCCTGCTCCTCGCATGTCGATCCACTCAACCCCGAGCAGGGGATCATGGTGCTGAACTATCCCCAGGAATGGATCGAGTGCTACAGCGAGCTGCAACTGCACCTGATCGATCCGGTCTTCCGCCGTGCCGATCTCAGTCGCACACCGTTCCATTGGGACGAGGCTCTGTTCCTGGCATCGATGTCGCGCAAACAACGCAAGATGCAGACGCTGGCACGACACCACGGCGTAGCTCATGGATTCACGATCCCGATCCACGGTCCGATGTACGCCTCCTCGTGTTCGGTGATCCCCGACTCGCTGAAGCTGTCACCGAAGTCTTACCTGGCGGTCGAACTCATGGCGCACCGCCTGTTCGATCGGATTACCGAGCTGCAATGCCTCAATCTTTGCCCGCAGCAGATCATCGAGCTGAGCCCGCGCGAGAAGCAATGTCTCGCGCTGGTCTCCCACGGCAAGGATGACGCAGCCATGGGCGTGCTCCTCGGTATCAGCAAGCACACGGCACACATCTACATCCAGAACGCGATAAAGAAGACAGGCCTGTCAACGCGCACGCAGGTGCTGATGTACGCACTCACCACTCGCCAGATCCGTCTCGAAGAAGTGGTCCGTCCCCTGCTGCGATTCGTGCATCAGCGCCGACGCGATAAGTAGCGTTCTCCCTCACAACAGAACTAGTCTGATCAGAAATAGCCTCATCAGGATAATTCACAAAGGCGAGTCGCCCTCCCAACCTTTGCAGCGCCAGGGTTGGGAGACGCGCCATGATCTACATCGTCAACGCTCAGAACCGCGGCCTTTTCCACGCGGATCTCGCGGCCATGCATCGACACCGCAAGGTCACCTTCGTCGATCGCCTCGGCTGGCGCGTTCCGGTCATCGCCGATGAGGAGATCGACGCCTACGACGGCGACGCGACGCTCTACCTGATCGCTCGCACCAACGACGTTGCCCCTGTCCTCGGTTCGGCGCGCCTGCTCCCCACAAGCGGGCCGCACCTGATGAGCGATCTGTTCGCCTCGACCTGCGTGGATGGACCGCCACGCGGTCGCAACGTCTGGGAAGCCTCGCGCTTCTGCGCCATGCCGACACTGCGTCGACGCGAGCGCCTGGACGTTCTGTGGCAGGTGTTCTGCGGAATCATGGAGACTGCCCTGCTCCATGACATCGAGCAGGTGATCTTCACCGCGAACTCCGCGCTCCTGCCACTCGCGCTCGAGTGCGGCTGGCAGTCGCGTCGTCTCGGCCCGACGCTCGCCGACGGGGCCGACACTATGACCGCCATCGGCGTCGACATTGAACTCACGGGGCTGCGCACCCTGCGCCGGCGCTTCCGGATCGACAGCCCCATCACCCGCCTCATCAGCCCATTTCAGATTGCCGCCTAGGAGACGCAGCCATGGCCACTCCCTCTGCCTGCATTGCCGATGCTTCCTCTGTCGACCCGGACCCGCTTGAATCGACCCCGCTCGCCACGCTCGATCAATTGCGCGCGCAGGGCTATCTCATCGTGGAACGGCTGGCGCCACTCGCGACGATCCAGCGCATCAACGAGGAGCTCGATCCCTGGTTCGCGGCGACGCCGCGTTGCGAGGGCGATTTCTACGGCCATCGCACCACCCGGCTCAACTCGATCCTCCTCAAATCACGCCGCTCGCACGAACTGCTTCTGCATACCAGGATCACGGCATTGATGTGCGAGATCCTCGGACCCCATTGCGAGTCTTACCAGCTCAATCTCTCGCAGGCCATCCGCCTGCACCCCGGCGAGCGCCAGCAAGTCCCGCACCGCGACGATGAGATGTGGCCGAGTCCGAAACACGGCGCGGAATACCTGGTGAATGTGCTCTGGGCACTGAGTGAGTTCACCGATGAGAACGGCGCCACGCGGATCTGGCCACGCAGCCAGCATCGCGTCATGCCACGGGGCGCGGACGCTCGCGATGCAATCCCTGCCTCCATGCCGGCCGGCTCCGCCCTGATCTATCTCGGCTCGGTCACCCACTGCGGCGGCGCCAACCGCAGCACTGAACCGCGCACCGGCCTCGTCTTCAGCTACAGCCTGGGCTGGCTGCGCCCCTATGAGAACTCCTCGCTCGCCTATCCACCCGAGATCGCGCGCACCTTCCCGACTGCGGTGCGCGATCTCATCGGCTATCGCCTGCATCGTCCGAACCTCGGCCACTACGAGGGACGCGATCCATCCGTGGCACTCGAACCGCACTCGCGCACCATGGCGATGACCGATGCCCTGCCACCGGCCATCGCCGAGGAGCTGCGGCAGTACTACGCGGCCCACGCTGAGTAACAGGCCCCCTCGTGTCGCGCCGTCCCCGAATACAGATTCCGGGTGGGACCTACTACGTGTTGCAGTCCACCGGGCATCACCATCCTCTGTTCCATGAACAGAGTGACTACGCGCACCTCGAGTCGCTGCTGGCCCGCACCGGCCTCCGCACCCACACGACCGTGTACGCCTTCTGCTGGTTGCCCCACACACTGCACCTGGCGGTGCGCACCCGTGAGACACCAGTCAGCCGCTTCATGCAGGGTTTCACCAGCCGCTACGCCCAGTACGTGCATGGCCACAGCAACGATAGCGGCCACCTGTTCGCCCATCGCTTCCAGTCGGTGCTGATCGATCCGCAAGCCTGGCTGCCCGCGCTGGTGCGCTACATCCATCACGCACCAGTGCGCGCAGGTCTGTGCACCCATCCCAGGGACTACCCGCACTCGAGCCACGGGGCCTTCGTCGGCGAACGCCGCATCGGCTGGCTGGATACCGACACGGTGCCGCGCCTGCTGCGCGAACAAGGCCATTCACATGATTCACAGCACACGGCCTACTTCGAAACCGGCTCGACGACAGAGGAGCTCGACCTGCTCAGTCGCAACGGCAAATGTCACACGCGGTTTCTCGGCGATGCCGAATTCGCGCAGCGCCTGCCGCACGCGCATCGCCCGAAACCACCACGCCTCACCGTCGCGCAACTGATCGATGCCGTCGCCGTCGCCCAGAACATCCCGCGCGAGCACATCCTGTCGATCTCCCGCAGTCGCCGCACCGCACTCGCCCGCTCGCTGATCGCCTGGCATGCCACTGAGCGTCGCATCGCCACCTTGACCGCCGTGTCGCGCGCTCTGCGACGCGATCCCTCTACGCTCTCCAAAGTCATCGCGCGAAATCGCGTGCAGCATCCGGATTTGTTTCGCCTCGATGCATTGAGGCATTTACAACCGCTGGGATAGTTCGCAGGGTTCGCTCGCCCCGCCCCAGGCGATCAGCGCACCGGAACGGCATCTGCCCGCTTCCATCGACGCTTACGCAGAGCCCCGCTCATTTGTCATCAGCATCATGCCTGACGCCGGAAAGAGCCGTGCCTATCGGAGTTCGATTCAATGCGTCGCAGGCGGCCGTGCTTCGCCGGCCAATGCAGTTGCGAAGCGGGGCTCTGTTTATGCACGTCACTGTACACGCGGCTTGCCGCCGCCCAGCGGGCTCTCCGTCTCAATAGACAATAAGCCAGCTCTGTCACCATCGCCGGACTTTCCCGTCTGGCTACGAAAGTTACCGGTCGACCGCGATCTCGGACATTCTGAGTGTTCGCTCCTCCACTCCAACCTCTTGAATTCCCGGACCTCGCACCAGCGGTCATGGCCCTACGGCCTGCTCGCCCCAAACGTCGCAACCAACTCCGGCAGTACGCACACTCCACGTTCGTGCAGACCTGCTTGCACCGTCCTCCCAAGCACTGCAGCGTCTAACCCGCCACCGCGGATGGCATCCATCAACGCTGAGTGAGGAGATGTGTCATGAACGACGAACTGACTTTGATTGACCTGGGTGATGCAACTGTCGAAACCCGCGAGAAGCCGGGACCCAAGGAAGACAGCATCGGCGAACCAGCACTGTTCGTCGCTGACTGACGTCGTGCTGCGACCGGGGTGCGGTTGCGCATCCCGGTCCTCAACGAATCAGACGCAGCTTGGAATCGGACACAGCGCCATGGACAACATCGCCGCAGCCAGGTCTCGCTTCGCACTCTCGCCGGCCACGCGCGCCTGCTTCGGATCATCTGGCGCCGTCTTGCTCAGCTTGCAGCGCAATCGCTTCTATGGCTTGAGCCTGACAGATGCACTGATTCTCGAACGCCTGCTGCATGAAGGCTGTGCGAGCGATCACGAGCCTGCCAGCGTGCGGCAGTTCTTGAATGCTGGGTTGCTCGTGCGGTTCGACGCCGACCGGCCCTTGCCCCTGCCACCGCCCCTCAGGCTCGAGTCACCGCTCACCGCGGTACAGGCGACACAATCCCCATCCGCCATCACAGCGCTGACGCTGATGCATTTTGCCGGTGCCTGCGCATGGGCGCTGTGGGCTCTGAAATACAGTTCATTGGAGTCGACAGCACGCAGCGTGCGTGAGTTGCGTTTATCGCACGCCGAGCGCCGCGTCGATACGACGGACAAAGTGGCCGACCTCATCTCCATCTTCGGACAGTGCCGACGCCTCACCTTCACGGCGCGCGATCGATGTCTGTTTCACGCTCTGGCACTCACTCGATTCTTGATCCATCACGACGTTCCTGCCGTCTGGGTGATCGGTGTGCGACTGAGACCCTGGAAAGCGCACAGCTGGGCTCAATACGGGCCTGCCGTTCTCGACAGCACACCCGAACATGTCCACGAATTCCTACCGATTCTCATAAGTTAGTGAACAGTCGTGTTTCGCTATCTCGCCTGGGTCTGGCCGACGGCGTCCGCACGAGCGGAACAGCAGGCCCACGCGCTGATGCACCAGCTGTCACGCGCTGCAGGGTGGATCAACGCTGTGCAGGCCAATGGCGCGCACATCTGGTACACGGGCGCCGGTCGTACCATTGGCGAACCCCGCTGCTTCCCGCTCGGCGATGAGGGCGCGATCCTGGGTTGGCTTGCCGACTCCGACGCGCAGGTGGCGCTGCCGGAAGGAACCGTTGAACGCATCGCACGCACTGATGGCCGGGAGCTCATCGAGACCAAATGGGGCGACTACATCGCGTTCGTCCGCCCGCGGTCCGCCGACTCAATCCACATCATCAAAGACCCGGTCGGCGATCTGCCTTGCCACTGCACGCGCCACGGCGACCTGTACCTGTTCTTCTCATGCATCGCTGACCTCGTGCACTTGCTGCATTTCGTAGCGCGCATCGAGGAACGTTATCTTGTGCAGCGTATCCTGAGCGGCGGCGCCGATGCGAAGACGCACCCACTGCAGCAGATCTGGCCCGTACATCGTGGCGAGTGCATCACGTTACGGGACGCAGGCGACAGTCTGCAGCTCAAACGCCAGTTCTATTGGCATCCTGACGCCTTCACGGAGCCGGCGGCACGCATCGACGATGTTTCGTGCGCGGCCACGCAACTGCACGACACGGTGAGCTGCTGCACCCGCGCTGCGCTGAATGGACACCATCATGTCCTGCACCGGCTCTCTGGCGGACTCGATTCAACGATCATCGCTGCCTGCCTCTCTCAGGCACGCCCCGATCATCACATCCACTGCTACACCTACTTTGATCTGCAGGCCCGTAACGACGAGCGCCGATGGGCGCGCATCGCCGCCGAACATTTCGGACTGCCACACCTGGAACAAGCCTGCGATGGCGCCCGTGTGCGGCTGTCGGACCTCGGCACTGTGCAACCCTCCGTCGGTCCGGTGTTTCTCATGTCCGCACTCGAACGCGGCCGACTCGAGCGAGCTCTCGCGACTGAATTGCAGGCGAGTGCCGTGTTCACGGGACTTGGTGGCGACTCGGTGTTCGGCGGCGATTCGATCGGGCTCACCGCCCTGGAGTTCCTGCGTCATCATGGCCCGAGCCTGGAGTTCATACGCATTGCGGCGCGGATAGCACGATACAGCGACCGTTCGCTCTGGAATGTATTGGCACGATCGCTCCGACGCTGGCTCCTCGCCTCCCGGATGAAGGAAGATCTCGCTTTTCAGAGCGAAGCCAGCACGCTGGCTGAGCCATCGCTGCGAGAGCCGATGCGGCCACAGCAGCGTTATCCCCACCCCTGGTTTGACCAGCGGGCTGAGATTCCGTGGTGCACGATCCGACGATTGGGCGCCCTGCTCTATCCTCCTCAGCACTACGATGTACTGCTCAACCTCGATGCGTCCGTCCCGGTGATCCGCTCACCCTTGTACGCTCAGCCGGTGGTCGAGTTGCTGCTGCGTGTCCCTCAGTACCTGCTGTTTGACGGTCGCGAACGGGGACTCGCGCGTCACGCATTCGTGCAGGAGCTGCCCGCAGCGATCTACGAGCGGCAATGGAAGGACCGCGCCACCGGCTACTTCGACACGCTGATTGAGAACAATCGCGACTACTTGCGCGAGCTTCTGATGGAAGGACGGCTGGCACAGAGGGGCTTGCTAGACCGCCGTCGTGTCGACGCTGCGCTTTCGAGTGGGTTGACCCGAACGCACACGCTACCCGGCGAGATTCTTCGTCATATGGATACGGAAATCTGGCTTCGCACCTGGGACGACGTCGCACGGGCGGCAACACCCCATGCGCAGCGGCCATTGGAAGCGTGAACGAAGGCTGACTCGCACGACCCGACGGGGTCGCAGCCACGGCAAGCCGTGCGAGCGCCCTCGGCTCAGCGCGGGTCGGCGCGAAGCAGCGAGCTCGTGACGTGCTTGTCGTGCAGGATCCGCAACCGCTCCCACATCGCGTACTGCGCCTGCTTCATCGGATGCGAGTCGCGTTCCTTCTTCAGCCAGAAGCACCACCAGTCGAGCGCCCGTTCCTGCAGCGCGCGCAACTGCCTCGGATTCTGCAGTCCGTGACTGCCGTGTTCGACATCGGGGACGAAGTAGTACTCCACTGGTTTTCGCAGGTATCGAAGACGGCTGAACAATTCCCAGCCATTCAAGGGCAACCCCGGCGATGAGCGGGTGATCAGCAGCGGCGCGTGTATGCGCTCCGTATTCATCGCTGGCGAGTGCTCAAGCCAACGCTTCAGCCCTTCGCCGAACGGTGGTGCGCCAATCATTTCCTGTCCCGACGCAAAGTCCCAGTTGGACATCGCCGCCTGCAGGTAACTGCCATCCTTGTTGTCGTCGGTCAATGCGGCCGCATAGGTGAAGCCGCCGCGCGTAAGTGCATAGGTCGTGATCCAGCCCGACGCTGAAAATCCCATGATGCCCACCGCCGCCCGCTCAACCATCCCGCTGGCCACCAGGTGCTCGATCTGCTCTTCGAGATCGTCGAGCACCTGTGAAATGTCCTCGATCGCTTCGCCACGCGAGGGGCCGTGCAGCACGAAAATATCGCGACCCGCCAGAGCCTGTGCGATGTAGGCCGACCGTCCGGGCCCCAATGGCGGTCCTGCATGCCCGTAAATCGAAAACTCCTCGCGCGGAGTGAATCCGTAGGTCTGCACGACCAGCGGATAACGTTGCCCGGGCCGGTAGTTCAGCGGGTAATACAAACGCCCTTCCCAGGCCCGACCATCGCCGGTCTTCGTCCGAATCCACTCCACCCGTCCGAGTCGCGCCTCATTTAGTTGCGGATTGGGGTCGAACAGAACCGCCTCACCCGTGCGATCCCGACCCACCAGACGGGGCGGCTGGTTCAAGCCTTGTCGTATTTCGATGTGAAGGATCTCCGAGGCTTCATCCGGTGGACTCTTCGTCGCTGCGTCCAGCTTCCAACCGCGTCCCGATCGACGCCAAACCATGCGCTCCCCGCCGACGAGTACAGCCTCGATCTGGTTCGGCGCCGTCCATGTCAATTCGCGGAGTTGTCGCGCAGCTTCATCGGGCAGCGGCAACCGTTCGAACCGTCCGGTTGCCACGTCGACAACGGCGACAGCGTCACCGGCCAGACCCGATACATCCGCCTGCACAAGCGGCAGGAACGTGGGGCCCAACACGAGGTGCCGTCCATTGGGTGCCCAGGCCATTCGCGTGCGACCTAACCCATCGACGGGTGCGTCCCACAGCGGGCGCGCAGTTGCGGTCGCCGCATCGATGACGAAAAATTTCTGAAACTGCCGCGCATAGAACGACTCCGGATCACTCTGGCGAGACGTCCACATGTCACGAAAATGCGGCTGCGTGTAGCGCACCCACTCTGCCGTGATTTGCTGGTCAGACACGGTGTGTGGTGTCGCGATCGAGCGCGTGTCCGGCGAGTACACAGGCGCCACCAACGGCAGGTAGCGACTCACAATCTCACCGCCGACGAATGCCACGCGCCGCGGCATCGGATGCGACGGCGTGATCAGGAAGCGATCGTGCATCATCCAGTCCCAGGCCCCACGCACCCCGCCATTCAACAACTCCAGCACATCCTTGTCGTTGACCGCGAAGCCCTCCCGTTGCCGCACTTCCCCACGGCCTGCATCCCGGGGCACCGCTGCGCTGTAGAGCAGCGCGCCTGAAGCGGCCGCAAAACGAATGACCGGGGTATGCGATCGAGTCAGCGGCGATGCGTGTCCGTCATCCACGTTGACCTGCATGACCTGCCGCACTCCGGCTTCGTCCTCCCAGAAAAATCCGATCGTCTGATTATCCAGCCACACCGGGATATTCCCTGCGGTCGTGAGTTGGTCGGAGCCGAAGCGCCTGGCGTATCCGACGCCCAGCCCGCGCGTGAACAGGCGAACCAGCGGACGCGGACGTGCCTGAGCCAATGACGCACGTGTGCCTGCAAGGAGCTGTAACCAGACCCCATCGCGCGCGATATCTCCCGTCACCAACAGAATTGCGTACCGTTGTCCGTCCGGTGACATGAACACTCCCTGACCTCCGCGATCCGTCATGAATCGCGTCGTCTCGATCCCCTCCGCGACAGTGAGACCGCTGGCAGTTCCCTCCGCTTGAGGAGCGTTGCTCCCAATCATCATCAGTGCTGCAACCAGAGCCAATCCACTACGTCGCGCCAGCCCGTGCGACTGGCGCTTGCTGCTATCTCTTTGCATGATCAGAAACGCTTGGACAGATTGAGGTAGCCGAATCGCTGACGCAGATCGCCCTGCGACAGATCAAAGCCCAACGGCGTACCGATCTCGGAGAACGGCGGTTCCTCATCGAACAGGTTGGAGACGCCGGCCTGCAACGCGAAGCCTTTCAGCCAGGGACTCCACTCACCGCGCCGAAAGTCGAGACTCACCTGCAGATCCGTGAGCCACTGCGATTGCACTTCGCGTCCGGTCCGCGCGCCCGTAAATGTCGCATCGTCATAGGAGGGGATGTAGCGGCCGGACAGTGACGTGCCCCATGGACCGCGCTGCCAGCTCACACCCACCACCCCTCGCCACGACGTGATCGTGCCATCGGCATTCGCGACATCCATGCGGTCCACTGCCGGCGCACCAGGCGCGCTACCTGCCCTGTAGCTATCGACCCAAGTCAGCGTGAGATTGGGCAGAAAATCGCCCCAGGCGCTAGTGAGCGACCAGTGCGCCGCCAGATCCACGCCCGATGTCTCGAGTGTTCCGAAGTTGATGCGCGAGCTGTCGACGCTGATCAATGTTCCTGCGACGCCGGCCGCAGTATCCGCTGGTGTCGGCGCCGCCCGCACCACGCGTTCGGGAAACAATGCTTCGTTCGCAAGAACCAGTTGCTGCGAGAAGATGCGCACCCGGTCATCGAGCGCGATGTTCCAGTACGTCGCACCGATTTGCAGGCCACCGAACGCCGACGGTGACCACACGAACCCGGCACTCCACGAATCCGCGGTGATTGGCGCGAGGTCAGGATTGCCGCCAGAGATCACCGTGATGATTGCGGTCTCGTTGTTGCGCCGTGGATCGACAACCGTGGATCCTGGCACCGTGCGTCGCGGGCTGTAGAGCTCGAACAGTGACGGCGGCCGGAAACTCGTGCCGTACGTTGCCCTCACCTTCACGCTATCGGTGGGTAACCAGGTCAGGGTCGCCTGCGGATTGAACGTGCCGCCGAAATCGCTGTATTCATCGTGGCGTGCTGCCAGGCTGAGTGACAAACCCTGCACGCCGGGGATCGACATGGCCGCATTGACCAGGGGTACACGCACTTCCGCAAATCCTGCCTTCACTTCGCGGCCGTGATCGACGAAGACAAGGCCGTTGAACAGGATGCTCTCGGCCCGGTACTCACCCCCGATGACAACGTCCAGATCACCCGACGGCAATGTCGCAAGCGATCCGCGGACGAATGCGCTCCAGTGCTCCGCATCCGATTCGTACCGGCTGATCACCGGGTCGGCAAGCAGCGACGCCAGCAACTGCGGCGAGCCGCCCGGCCCATCCTGAAACGGATTGAGGGCCAATGACGGATCGGTTGATGCGAGCGAGGCAGCCACCCGCGTTGCACTGGCAGCGTTCTGCGTCCACGAACTCGACCGTTCTTGACCGTTCAGGTAAGCCACCTCCCAGTCCCACGAGCCGAGCGCACCACGCACGCCCGCTACTGCGCGCAGCGACTCCGAGTCCACCACGGCGAGCTGCGGACCCAACCCGGTCAGCAGGAAGTTTGAATTCACGGCGACATCAAAAGGATTGAACGGATGAGTGGCCGGCACCAACACATTGGACAGCGCCGACGGCGGTGACTGCGTCGTCTGCTGACGGTCCGTATACAGTGCTTCCACAAAAGCACTTGCGGATTGCGTGAAACGAAACTCCGCGGTTCCCATCGCGCTCGCACGCTCAGACTCCGGCATCACCGATGCGTAACGCGCCAGGCTCTCCAGATTGCGCTGCCCGCTGGTCGACGAAAAATCCGCCGGTGTCAGTCCTACACCCGAACTGCCATCCGGCACCGCGGCACGCGTGGAGGTCAGTCCAGGCAGATTGGCCGTACTGCGCGAGGTCACGTTGCCGGGATTCGCATTGGCCGAGCGCTGATCCGTGCTTCCGAAACGGGTGAAATTCTGATCGCGCCACCGATCGCGTTTCTCGCCCAGGAGAAACTCACGCTCGAAATAGTCCAGCACCAGCGTTCCGCTGAAGCGCTCACTCGACAGGCCACCGGCGATCGACGCACGTCGCTCCTCTGCGCCGCCCGACGCCGAACCCAGGCGCAGGTCTGCATCAACACGGTCCAGATCGCGCTTCAGGATGATGTTCATCACACCACCAACGGCGTCTGCGCCGTACACGGCTGATGCCGCATCCGACAGCACTTCCACCCGCTCGATCGCAGAGACTGGAATCGTATTGAGATCGAAGGCATTTGATGCTGCATTGGCCGCGGTTACAGATGCACGTCGCCCATTGATCAGCACCAGCGTCGTATCCGTCCCCAGACCGCGCAGCTCCACGAACTGAGCACCGCCGAATCGAAAATCCTCACCCCGTGTATAAGACTGTTGCGGAAGGTACTTGAGCAGTTCCGGCACCGTCGAGATCCCCAGTTCCTCGATCCTGGCCTGATCGAACACCGTCGTCGGCAGTGCGGCCCCCTCACCGCGCAAACGCGACCCCGTGACAATTACTTCCTCCAGCTCGATCCGCGTATCTTCGCTAGCGGCGAACGGGTTGCTCACGCAAGCAACGCCTGCTACGACAAGCATCATCCACCGCATCGGCCGTCCCACTGATCTCATTCCGTTCTCCCCTGTTGTAGTGCCTGGTCATGTCCAGGTGCCGCGCGTGCTATGCGCGACTGGAAGACTGAGTCGGACCAATTGATCAGATGGGGGACGAAGTATTTCTCTCTTCTCTT
Source organism: Povalibacter sp. (assembly GCF_036520495.1). Lineage (GTDB taxonomy): Bacteria > Pseudomonadota > Gammaproteobacteria > Steroidobacterales > Steroidobacteraceae > Steroidobacter. The sequence continues at coordinate 64,639 of NZ_DATDJO010000068.1, forward strand.
GTCCCCATTTTCGCTGCGCACCACGACTACGACAGATCGCCGCGGAAACGCGCACACCAGGAGGGAGACGATGGAATGGTCTTGCGTCCGCACCTCATCAGCGCAGGTCTCATCGGCGATTGCTGCCGATCGCATGCATCGCAACGTCATCAGTGTCGTGCTGCAACACTGGAAAATCCCCCGAAAGCTGGACCCGCTCGCCGGATCACTGCATCAACGCCTGCATTGCCTCGACGTGCGCTGCCTCGTCGCCGATCCCTGGCGATGCGTCATCACGCTGTCATCGCGGATGGCTCGACGTGCCACTCAAGGATTGCCTCTCCAACGCGAGCCGCTGCATGTTGCACACCTGCTCGACCAGCTACGCAGATACATCACCCGTCTTCCCGGCCCACATCGCGCTGCACTGGAGCAACTACTCACGTCCGGCAACCGAATCAATCCCACCACCCTGGATCTGCCGCCGCTGCAGGTAACCTATCTGACGCAGGCCCGCGCATTGATGCGCTGTGAACGCGAGAGTGACGACAACGACTGCGACGGCAAAAGAGACAGTACGAACACTCTCTTTCCACCACTCAACGAAGCCAAGTCCGCCGCCTTCTGGACACTGCACTACGGCGCACTTGGCTACTTCGAGCGCGAAGAATTCGCACACTGGTTGCGCCACTCCCCCGTTCACGTCCGCGAGCTGCTGCTCGCCTGCATCGATGACGTGTTGCTTGGAATGCTGTGAACTGACCGAGCCGTACTCGCGCGCCTCCAATGCGGATCTGTCCGCCACGTATACTGGCCTCACTGGCGAACTGGAGTTTGATCGCGTGACACGACGGACAAACGTTTCAATCCGACTGGGTATGGTTGCTCTCGTCACGTTCGGTACGCCGGCGATTCACGCGGCGGACGTGCCGACTCCCCCAGAACTGAGTTCGCAGCGCGCTCCGACGATCGACGATCGCGAAATCGCGAAAGTCGTGCGCTTCCGCATCGAAAAGCAGCGTCGCGCGACGTCCGCGGTCGTCGGCGTGCTGCGCCCTTGGGGCGAGCCTCATCGTGTATCAGTCCAAGCGCGGACCGCACGCTGTCGAGCCGCGATGCAAGGGTCAGGCATCGTCGCGCCGCAGGATTCCCTTCAAGTCACTGAAGCCAATTGGCGTAGAGGTGTGTTCGTGGACGATCAACCAGCGATCGTCTTTTCGCTGGAGTGCCCAGGTGAGCCGATTCTGCATCGAGCGAATTTCCAGGCCATCCGTCGAGTGGGCGGCATATCGACCCGTTGCTGAAAGCACGGCCAGCTCCTGAGCGACGACAACGTTTACTTCGTCGAAACTTACTCTGACGCGCTCCTCACCCAACGACGCGAACCATCCCTCGATAGCCTGTCTCCGCGAGGCAGTTCCCTCATAGGACCAGACTCCCCACGTATCGTACACGCGCGCATCCTGAGTGTAGAGCTGCAAGAATGCGTTCACGCTTTGGTCATAGACCGCTGCTTTATAGGATTCAAGAATGGCCATTGGCGTATCTACATCCATCTTCTCGCTGCTCCAGTGTGAGGGTTCCGAGTATCAGACCAGGGGTTGCTCTCGTGCCTGAGGTCACTCTGCAGGCGCGCGTTTCGCGCTAGATCGTCCCCGCTTTAGTTGACACCTTTGCATGAGAGATTCTGCTCATACACCTCAGGCGTCATGTATCCGATCGTGGAGCGGAGTCTATGCTCGCTGTCGAAGTGGGTACACGCACTGATGATCTGCAGGGGACTGCGCGCCAGGGCCGCGCATCCAATTCGCGATGTGCCTCACTGCGGCACCAGTCGATAGATCCGCCCGTTCGGTTGGTTCAACGCGATGTAGGGCAATCCGTCCGGGCTGACCGCCACGTCGCGAATGCGACCCACGTTCCCGAGGAGCACGTCTTCGTGAACGACGCGACCATTGTCCAGGCGGAGCAGTTTCAGTTGTTGCTGAGCCAGCGTGGCGATCAGCAGACGATTCTTCCACCTGGGGAAACGATTGCTCGAGTAGAAAGTGAGTCCTGAGACACCGGGCGAGGGACTCCAGTGAGCGCGCGGCGACTCGATGCCATCTCGCTCCGATTCGTGGCTGATGATCGTGCCATCGTAATTAGTCCCGTGAGTGACGAGCGGCCAGCCGTAGTTGCGACCCGGCAGGATCCGGTTGAGTTCGTCGCCGCCTTTCGGGCCGTGCTCGGTTTCCCACAGTTCATGTGTGGCGGGATCGATCGTGAGTCCCTGAGGATTGCGGTGACCCCAGCTCCAGATGGAGGGCACCGCCTTGGGGTCGCCAATGAGCGGATTGTCGACCGGGATCCGGCCATCGTCCCGAATGCGATGGATCTTGCCAAGCGGATTGCTGAGATCCTGCGCGTTCTCCTGGTGGCCTCGCTCGCCGATGCTGAAGTACAGATCGTCACCGAGGAAGGCCAGCCGGCCACCGTAGTGCGCGCCTGAACTGATGAAGAACTCAGGGGCAGCACGATAAATCAACTGTTCGTCGACCCATCGTGTGCCGCGGATTCGTCCACGGACGATGGTAGTCGCTGCTGCGTCTTCGCCATGCGGCTCGGCGAAGCTGAGATAGATCCAGCCGTTCGATGCGTACTGCGGGTGCTTCTTCACGCTGAACAGCCCGGCCTGGTCGCCCATTGCAAACCGTATGCGCGGTGTTCCCTCGATGGACACCATGGCGTGCCCATCCCGAAGCATCCACAGAAGACCGCTCTTCTGTGTGGCCAGCAGGGATCGCTCGTCGAGAAACTCGAGAGACCAGAATTCCCCATCGATCTCGGCCACTTTCTCCACGTGAAAACGCTGGTCGGCTGCGTGTACCACCTCGTTCGACACGTCGAATGATTGTGTGATGCCATCGTTCGTCCCTAGCGCGTCACTCATCGTGAAACTGTCGAGATTGAACACGCCGCCGCCTTCCATCCCGATGATGCAGAGGCGATACACCCCTTGCAGCTCGCGTGACAGACCGATCCGCTCGGTCTTGAACTGCGTCCATCCGCCAGTCAGCGATGTGATCTTTTCACCGAGCGGCGTGCGCGCTCCATTGCCGAAATCCGCGGAGAACGCGACGAGCGCGAAGCGTCGGGGAGGCTCGCCTTCACCTTTGGCGTAGCGATACTCGATGCTGCGAACGCCGCTCAAGTCGATGCCGTCGTAACAGAGATGGCTGCCGCGATCGACGTACTGCAGGAACCGCGTGTCGCCCTCCTGCGCAATGGCGTACCCGGCCGACCGATCGGCGCGCAAGGCTTCGGCTTCGATCGTTCGTCCGATCATCGGGGTAGAAGTGCTCGCGATGCGTATGAACCGCGCCAGTTCCAGCGCCTGCTGGTCGTTCAGCGCCCGCTTGAACGCAGGCATGCCCCGGTTCGTGCGACCGCTGAGAATCGTCTGTGCCGTTCGCCGGTCATCGGCTGCCTGGATCAGGGTCGAATCGCGAAAGTGGGTTGCCGGGTTCGCTGAATGGCAGCCGGCGCACAATTCCGAGTACCTGGCCGACGCGTCGGCGAATGCGGTCTGTATATGGAGGAGGAACGGGATCAGGCAGGCAAACGGCAGTAGCAGCGGTCTCATGGGCGATCACGTCTTGTAGGGGACGACCAAGGCGGTCGTCGTCCAAGATCCTGAAAGCGCTGCAGGGAATCGAGTGCGGTGTGACGAATCGAAGCTCAGCGGGATGAATCCATGCCGGCTGCAAGTTCCTGATTGTGCCCGAGGAGTTCGGCGCGACAGCCCTTGCTGAGCGGCAGCGTATGACCCGATCTCAGATGGACGGTGCCGTTGCTCGATCGGTGCGTCCGGATTCGTGCGATCTGGTCCACTCGCACCAGGTGCGAACGATGGATGCGCACGTAGTCACTGGGTGGCAGTAGCTCCTCGAGTTTCCCCATGGTGCTGCGAACCAGGAAGCGCTGATTGCCCGCCCAGAGCTCGATATAGTTTCCGGCAGCGCTGGCGTGCTGGACATCAGACAGCCGGATCAGGCACTGATCCGCTCCCTTGCTCACGAGTAGCGTCTCCGGACGTGAGGGCTGCGCGCGGGCAGCTGTTGCAGGTGGTTCGATCGAAGCCCGCGGGGCTCGTCTCAAGAGAACTCGCCACAGCAAATAGATCACGAGTGCCATCGCAACGAAGCGCGGCCAGAAGAGCGCAAGACTCGAGATGACCGGTCGCGTACCGGTCAGTTGATCGATCGCAGTGGGTGCAAGTGCAGCGATGAAGGCGAGCGCAACGCCCGCCAGGGTCTGCTGGTGCCATGGGGCTCGCGCATCCAGATTGCGGAACATGCGAAAGGCCAAAGGCGTCAATGGCAACCAGACACCCCATTCTCTGAAAGAGAGCGCGGCCGTTCGCGTCAGGTTCGGTGTGATTGCCGCTACCCAGACCTGATAGGAGAGGCAGTAAAGGCATGTTCCAGCAATGAAGATCAGAACGGCCATGACACCGAACTTGATCTCTTCTCTACTCGGCCCCAGTTGCTCGGTAAACAGGCTCGAAAATCTCGTCGACACAGTGCCGCTCATCAACGCGCGTCCAGTGGAGTCTGAGCCAGACCTGGCACCTACCTATATACAGATGTGCGCTCGATCCGGCCAGACAACGCAGATCAGATGGCGGTGCCACCCGGTGTTGACGTGCAAGGCAGGTTAGGCGGGACACGCAACGATTCGCGCCTCTGGCGTTGAATAGAACGGCGCTTCGCCATTGCGAGCCGGAACGAGCGCCTTGTTATCAGTGCACGACATCGGAAGGCCCAGCCACTCAGAGCGCGGTTGGATGACCTTCTTTCTGCCTGCTCCGCACAACACCAACAATGATTGCTCCAAGCGCCCCTTCAATCGCGGCCAACACGAACAAGGCCGACGCCATATCCGAGTTCCCGCTGGCGAGGCACGCGAAAGCGGCAGCAAGAACTACCCCAACTGCAACACTCCAGGATTTCCAGGTAAAGACTCGATTCATGACTGGCTCCCGTCTGTAGTTCTGCACTTATAACGCCGCCGCTGTACCGCGAGCAAAATCGCATCGCTTGTGCGAGTCGGGCATCCAAACAGCGCGAACTCGATTCGCTTGGCAGGCCACTCTTGACCCTGACACCGCCGTCAGCGCACGCGTAATGAACACGGACGCTAATACGACTGCCGCGATGAGAGCAAGTGGGACGAGTAGAGGCATGAACTGGGCAGCTGATGCGTCACCAGCGGCAGGCGTGTCCAGCCTGACCGCGTGCGTCCTGATTGGCAGAGACAGCAGAACTCCGAGCACACCGAAGGCGATTATAGCCAGCCATACAAGTCGTTCATTCCTCCGATAGGGAGGAGAAAAGCATGCACCGAAGTACGCGCCAACCCATACAAGAAGACCAATACCCAGCGCTCCTGCGACCGTTGAATCCAACCATTCCGGCAGCGAAGCCGAGGGAGATGCTAGACCAGCGATCCGACGATGCCATTGGTTACAACCACGGCCACTGCCACCGCACATGAAGCGCCCACTGCGATACGAGATGGAGTGATCGTGACTCTCTGCCTGCGTCCGTCATCACGCCCGTGCGTCTTCGCACGTCGCATGCATGGCATTGTTGGGCGCCTCACAACTTGGTCGAAAGCCATATGGCAAACCCCGTAGCTCCCTTGACCAGCCACCTCAGTACCCGGTAAAGGCCCCGACCCTCCCCCCCATTCTTGACCGCATGATCCTCATGCTCTTCCTCGTCCCGGCGGATCGACTCGACGGCGGCCCAGGCTTCTGGATCAGCCCTTGAGAGAACTGCAACCTGATGGTCCAGATGCTGATTGACGGTATTCTCGATGGCTGCGGTACATACCCAAATCGCCTTCTTCCCCAGGAGCGCTGTAAAGGCGCCCAGCATCCAACCGCCGACCATCCATAAAGGTAGCGCGTAGCACGATCGAATACCGCGCGCCTGGAGGAGAGAATCGAACGTTCGAAAGTGGCGCAATTCGTGCTCGAGCATTCTGTTCAAATCAGGGACACAGTCAGGATGGAGAATCTTCGCAATCGCGATCTGGCTCCGATAGATCCGGATTGCGCCGCACTCACCCGCGTGATCCACACGAAGAATCCGATCTACCGTCTGGACATTCGCCATCTGGTGCTTACGCCCACTGTTCATGCTCAGGCGCGTGCGTCCTTGCACGTCGACTGCAGCGCGTTGTCAGAGCGCACTGAGCAAGCGATCCGTAGTTGTGATGGTTGCGTATTCGCCTTCAAGGTTGGCAAGTGCCATTGCATGAACCTCTTCTGCAGTTCGTTTGGTTCCAGCGTAGTCAACCTTGTCAAAAGCGAAAGTGGCATCCGATGCGACCTGGGTGTCGAAGCCGAGATTTCCGGCAGTGCGAGCAGACGCCTCGACGGAACTGTTCGTGCTGACCCCAACGATAACGAGCTTCGTAATACCGCGCACACGAAGCCATCTCTCAAGCGCCGTATTTATGAGTGCGTCCGGGACATTCTTCTCGACCACATGCTCGCCTGGCAAAGGAGCGAGCGCTTCCTGAAACTCTGCCCCTGGCTGACCTGGCCAAAAGGGGGAACCGACGGTTCTGGAAATATGCCGGACGTGTACCAGCGGAGCACCAACCTTGCGCCAAGCTCCAAGCAAGGCTGCGATGTTCCGTTCTGCCTCCGGATTGTTGCGAGGACCTGCTGATGACGTGGCCATACCTTTCTGCATGTCGATAATGACCAGAGTCGGTATTTCTTTGTGCATCTCTTGCGCTCCAACGCTGCGGCCGTGCCGCGAATACCGGCGCCTCGCCGGTGTGAGTCGGAACCAGCCGCTGGTTATCCTCCGGTGGCGGCACTGGCGGCGGCGGTGTCTCAACGTGGCAAGTTCCGTCCGATTCTTCGAACTGACGCAGCTCGATAATTGCGCCGATCGCCACTTCCCGGTTTGCCATTCCGAGATGGCCGTAATTGTCCGCGGGGCCCAAGCGTGGCGTACACGCGGGCGAACATGATTCGGCTACCGCCGACTTCCGGCACTCCGCTAATCATTGCTTCGAAGTCAGGAGGAGCAGCCACGATCCACCATTTTTCCAGCGGATTATTGGGTAGTGGAACAAAGAATGCCTCTTCGAATCCCAACCTGATGCAACCAGTGTATTCAACTGGGTCATCAGGAATCGCAGCAGCGCTCCGAGACTCGCAGGCACAGCAAAGACCGACGCCAATCATCGCAAAAGCTTTTTACGACTACGTCGCGCATTGTTGAGGGCTAAACGCTCACGCTAACCCGCCGGCACCGCGCGCGGTGCGGACCCACAGGAGCTAGCCTTTGGGGCGTCGGCGTTGAGCATGTTGTTGGGCTCTTCGAAACGCCAGCTAGTGCACTAGTCCGGCAAAGAGTTCCGGCTTCATCGCAATGCACAGTGCGATCATGCCGCCGATGGCCAGGCCCATAAGCGAACCAGCCGCGACTCCACGCCAAAGCATCTTTTGTTCACCGTTCGTCATTTCACACCTCCAAAGTTATTGCCGATCACTACGCTCGGTGTTGCCTCCATCTCAGGCCGCGCCCGGCGTGAACCCAACACGCGCATTCCGGGACGAGGGCCAGACCCACGAGCACAGCTCCAAACTTGCGGGAGGAGTCCATACACGTGTTGTTGGGCTCTGACACTACCGGAGAGCCGCCCGGAGACGGCCAGCCATTTCGAGACGTTCTTCGGCTCGGTAAAGCGTCTTATTCCCTCCATGAAGACCATCACCGCGGAAACGCGGGAACACGTGAAGATGGAAGTGCCACACGTCTTGATCGCCGGCAGGCCCATTGTGCTGACGCGTGGAGATGCCCTCACACCCAAATGCCTCCCGCATCGCGCCCGCTACAAGACGGGTCGCTCGAAAGAAGTCACTGCCAAGGTTATCCGGAATTTCCAGCACGTTCTCGTAATGAAGCCGCGGTGCGATCAGGCAATTGCCCCACAAACCTCCGTAGTGATGCAGCGGAACAAAGCAAAACACATTCGCCTCCACCAAGATAACGGCTGATTCTGGAGCTGGCATCGGCAGGGACGCAGCTACGCTGCAGAATGGGCACTCATAACCGATCGGTGCGTTCTTCATGATGCCCGACGTCGCGAATAAGCTTCGAGCAGAACGCGAGTTGTGCGAGTCGAGCACGCAAGGCGTGCGGGCTTGATTCGCTTGTTGGACATCTGCCAATGCATCGCTACTTGCCCTGAGACCAGAGCTGCTTCAGCTCTGGGATTTCTGAGTCTTGGATTCGCACCAGCGCCTTCTTCGCCAAAGGCGCGAGTTTCGCAAGGTCGACCGATTGTTGTCTCTGTATCCAAACGCGAAGTTCAGACGGAAGATCAGGGTTTGGCTTGCCGACTGCGGCCGCAACAACCTCAGCTGCGGCGATTGCCGCTGAACCTTCGGGTGCTTCGACATAGTCAGGCTTAAGGACTGCATTAAGCACCTGTGCGACTGGCGTGATGTCCTTTGCTTCCGCGCATTCGGCAACCCAATCCGCGCGTCGTCATGCTCGAAGTTGCCTTCGCCCCGTGCGCCTGCGAAAGTATATGAAGCGAGTAAAGACAGAACTACCAGTAGCGTTGCTTTCATTGTCTTACTGCCCAACCGCCGTGGGTAAGCCGCAAACAAGGTGCATTGCACCTTGTGAGTCGCGCAGCGCGCGCGAACTTCACCCACTTGTTGGGCCTCTGTTCTGGCATGACTACTTGTCTAGATAACCTTCAACGCCAGGAACGAGCACGTTCAGCTCGATGAAGGCCATATAGTCTTTCACGGACTTGCGGTAGTAGGGCTCAAGGCGACAGGACTCCTGAAATTTCTCCACCGCCTTCTCCCATGCTTCGAGTCGAAAATGGCACCGACCCTGCCAGAATTTTATGAGAGCAGATCCTGGATAGAACAACTCACTGTTTCCCAGTATTTCCAGTGCCTCTTGATACCGCCCACGGTCGTAAGCACTCTCAGCCAGTGCGCTCCATTCCAAGCCACCCTTTGCTTTGTTCTTTTCGCTCTTACGTGCGTCCGCGTAGGCCAAGACTTTTGAGATAAGCAGCAGCGCAAAGATCAGCCAAACGGCAATCTCGATGCTCTGGAGTGTTCCGGATAGCTCCACGTGAAGTAACAGGTCCCGAGCAAATGAGGAATCGTGTTCCATGCCATTCATGCCCAACGATAACAATGAGCCGCGCGGGCGCTACACGTCAAATCGAGCCTTGGTTTCACCGCGTCGGCTCCATTGTTTTGTTAGCAACGTGGAAGTACGACCGCCCTAAGTAGAGAAGGTGTAGCCCACAAAAGAGCGGAAGCACGAAGTACAAGATGGCTTCACGATCAAATGAGCCGTCATCGATCCAGCCCAACGTTAGGGTCAGAAGGCCCACGCTGTAGAGAGCCGCCATTTTTCCTCTGGACAGGAGCCTTCGACCACCGAATACGAAGGAAAGCATGCTCACGAGAGCAAGGATTCCAAGAGCTGCGCCGAAGAGTGCCAACCAACCCTGCGATGATGACTGAGCCTCATGGCCCGACAGCACCATGAAAATAGGGGTCATGACCACAACGGCCAGCATCCACAACAGCGGAAAGGCAAGCGGCAGGAAGCAGACGGCAACCTCGACAGCTAGCAATAGTCTTTTGGTTCTGCTCATTCGAGTTGCTAACAGGTATTAGAACGACAGAGTCGTCCGGACGTTCTTGTTATTGATGACAGATCTAGGCGCCTGTTTCATAAACGTTCTCGTTGTTTGCTGTCCGTATATTAACGGCTATCCACAAGATTCGGTCAACACGGAAGTTGCCGCTATTTGTGGTCCACACAAGGAGCGACCACTTCTGGCATACCGCCCCAACCCAGCCTCCGCGCTTGCCTGATCAACACCGTCTGTGTCCGCTGGCACTACAGCCACGAACGATCGAAGCCAGTCGGTACCGGGTTCGCCAGTCACTCTGTTCCACGGCAAGCTACACCCACGGCTTGTGCAGCCGCTGGGCGAGCTGACCGGGTTACGCAGAGTTCAGCGTCGGTACCGCGTGCCCGTGGTCCTCACGGTGGATGAAGTTGCGCGAGTGCTGAACCATATGACATGCACGTCGGCACTCATGGCCGTGAACACCGCAGCCGTGGCAGGTGTCCTCATCTTCCACGTCCGCTCGTGGCTGCAAGCGCCGTCGAGCCGCGCATTGAGAATCAAATCCGCTGACGAGATCGACCCGCAGGGTCCGTGATATCCGCATGGCGGCCGACTCTGCACCGTAACGGAAGAAACGGAGGGGTAAGTCATGGGACGTGCCATCCGATGCACATGCAGCCATTGCCAGCGGGACGTTTACTTTGATCCGACTGCCGCGTCTCTCGACAGCCTATCGACACTTCCATGTCGTGAGTGCGGCAAGCGCGGGATGGTCATTACACTGAATGCCGACCAGCCGCCGGATGCGGAATTGCTGGGTTCGCAGGATTCACCGCCTACGACTGAGCAACCCTCACGCGCGGATGTCGATCAGCTGGCGCGAGATTGAAGCCCTCAAGCGAAGGACCGCCCGAAGGTCCGCCTGTGGGCTGTGACATCCGCGATCGTTGATTTCGTGTTCACGCGCATCGCAGTGCAGCGCCACCGGCGGTGGCGCTGCCATGCTGCGTGCTGACCGGGAATCAACCCCCGTTTCTCCATCTGCATCCTCGCTTCGTTTGATTGATGACGCAGCGAATCACACCGAGCATCACCGGGCCGTCGCGCGTATCGAACTTTGGTTCTCGCTGCGCGTAGAGAGAAAGCAGCCATCTGGTGGCGATATCGCAATGCCGGGACCACGTGCCCGAAAGGGCCGGCCGACTTCCTCGAACTATGCGGAGAGGTGCAATGTCCACATCATCAATCCATCCCACCCCGGATCCCGACAAATTCAGCGGCGGGCCCGGACGCAGCAATGAACCTGCCACGGAGCAACGTTATGCACCGACAACGCTTCTGGATATCGCCGACGCTGGCGAGGACTGGGTACGCGCGAACCCCTGGGGAGCACTGGTCGCTGCTGCAGGTATCGGGTTTCTGTTTGGCCTGATCATGAGCCGCGGCGAGTCGCAACGGCCTTGGGAGCGATGAAATTGCCATCTTCAATGTCAATGGAATCGGTCAATGGAATCGGCAGCGTCTGCCTCGTCTGATCGAATGGCTGACTCGCGAATCGTCGGAACTGCTGAATGCGGTATTGCAGCAGCGTCCGGTCGAAGCCGACGTCGGTTGCTGGGTACGCGATCAACAAGACCACAAGGTGAAGACGGCCGGCGCCAACGTGCACTGGGCACCGACAACGGTCTGCAATGCAAGGCTGGCCCGCACGTGCAACGCAACATCAGCGCCTGGACATAGCTTGCTGCGAGCGTTTCCACCTCGCGTCGGCTTGATTCGCCGGACTCGGTTAATCCCCACACGTCTGCGGAACACAGTCACAGAATCGCGTATTACGCATCGCACGCGCACCCGCGCGTTTGCGCCTTTGATCCCCTAAACATCAGGTGAAACACCATGGCCAGAGCAACCCAGCCCCGCGCGTCGGGCCAGGCAGCAGACGCAATCACTTTGTTGAAACAGGACCATCGAGAAGTCGAGACATTGTTTGAAAACTTCGAGGACGCCGCTTCCGGTGAAGCAGGCACCATTGCTGAACAGGTCTGTCAGATGCTGACGGTTCATGCCGAGATCGAAGAAGAGATTCTCTACCCTGCGGCCAAGGAGGCCTTCGAGGACGAAGAGGACCTGGAACTGGTCAATGAAGCCAACGTCGAGCACGCCAGCGCCAAGGAACTCATCGCCCGGATCGAAGCGATGACGGAGGATGACGAGCTCTTCAGGGCCACCGTCAAAGTCCTGGGGGAATACGTGAAACATCACGTCAAGGAGGAAGAGAACGAGCTTTTTCCGAAGCTGAAGAAGACCGGTATCGATCTCGCGGATCTGGGGGTACAGCTCCAGGGGCGGAAGGCGCAGCTCGAGGCGGACATCGGCCTTGCCGAGACCATGGATGTGGCTGCCGAGGAGGACGACGATACAGATGAAGACCAGCCCAGCGGGCGGCGAGCCACCCGAGCGAAAGCCGGCACGCGACCACCGGCAGCACGCTGAGGGGGGGCCAGTGCCCTGCGGCAGCGGAACGTTGAGGCGACCGCAAGGTCACGACACACCAACTGGAATGCAGGAGGCGGCCGCAGCCGCCTCCTGCTCCCTTGCTTGTCCCGGCCTTTGGCACCTTGATTATCAGGATGCGTACCGCTGACGAGAGATCAGCAAACGGCCGCGAGCGCTACCCCTGCGGTAAGTCAGTCGCCCGCTGCACGACCTCACGTATCCGACACTAGCCCCCTGCCACGATTCGCTTGATCAATGCCGACGGTCTTGCGGGTGGCCGCAGTTGATCGCAGGTGCACTGTTCAGCCGGCTTGTCGGGACGCCAGCGTAACAATCGCGTACCGTGTCGAAAGCGTCCATCGGTGACCTGGTCGTAGAGAACTTCGACGACCAGGGTCGGCCGCAGCGGCTGCCACTGTGCCGAGCGTTCGGTGCTCCAGCGGCTCGGTCCGCCAGGAGCATCACCGGTAAATCCCGGTGGTTCAATCAAGGGTTGGAGACGACGCGTCAGCGCAGCACGATCTGCCGAGGCAATCGATGACGTAAATCCGACGTGATGCAGCCGCGCACTCTCATCGTACAACCCCAGCAACAGCGACCCCACCTGCCTGGTCCCTGCTCCATATCGAAATCCGCCCACAACGCAATCTGCCGTCTGCAACGGCTTGACCTTCAGCATCGCACGCTCACCGCAGCGGTACACACCGTCCACCGGTTTGGCGATAACGCCGTCGAGCGCGCTGCTACTGCGATCCAGCCACTGCTGGGCCTGCCTGTACTCGCGCGTGAAGGGGCTCAGTCGTAGCCCGCTATCCGACGGAACCTTGGCGAAGAGCCGCTCCAACGCGTCGCGCCTTTCAGTCAGCGGCCGTTGCAACAGATTGGTCCCACGGGCGTTCATCAGGCAATCGAAAGCGATCAGCAACGCGGGCGTCGCCTGCGACAGCTTCTTAATGCGAGTTTCCGCAGGGTGCAATCGTTGCTGCAAAGAATCGAAGGACAGTTCCCGCCCCAACGGAATCACCAGTTCTCCATCGATACAGAAGCGAGGGATCGCAAGGGCAAGCAAGGCTTGCGTTACTTCCGGAAAATAGCGCGCCAGGGACTTTCCCGATTTTCCGCACAGGGCGACCGCGCCCTCATCCTTCCATGCGAGGCACCGAAAGCCGTCCCACTTCGGCTCGAACTGCCAGCCATCATCGCGGGGCAGTTCCGACACTCGCTTCGCTTCCATCGGACGGATCCCAGCCAACGTCAACGTTGACTGCTTACGTGGCTGCGAAGGGGAGTGGCGTGTGGGCATAGGGTCCCTTGGCTTGACTCCCGCTTCGGGGATGAGATGAAAACGTGGCTCGCTGTGATCAGTTCCGTCTGGTGTCAGCGAGAATCAACCGCGCAGCTTCTGTCCCACCGCTTCTGTAGTGGTTGGGGCATATGCACGCTGGCCTCACGACACATCCATATGTTGTGCCGTGGGCATGGCCCGCTACGGTGCACACGGCAGTGCAGCCGACCTTAGGAATCAAAGGTTGCCGGAACTGTATTGCGGATTTCCCAGAGTGGGGGGCAAGGACCCGTCCCCTACCCCGTCGCCTGCCTGCCGCAAGCATGGGCCGCCGGCGCCGCATTCCTGCTCTTGCAGGCGAGCCTCGGCCTGTGTGTCGATGGACGCTCCAAAACCGTCCACATTACGCGGCCGGTAAGGCATAGAAGCCCTTCATGTCACGGATCTGGCGGTCGGCGATGGCAACGATCGATCTCGAGTTCCGCAAATCAGGAGATGAAGTCTTCGTCATCACGAAGAAGCAAGTTCAGACCGAAGTTCCCGTGCTGACCGGTGCTTGAGGGAATTGTGCCGACTGGCGCGTAGCAGATGATGAGCTTCGCAGACGCGCGGGCATGACGGTCAGTTGACCCCTGCGAATACGTCACCTGCCTGAACCTGTCGAGCTGGAAGATCGGAAAGCCGAAGCGCTCGAAAGGCCGGCACAAGAATGAAACCGCGTCATTCATCGACGCGACCGAGGAAGCTCGAAGGAACGTTGCGGGATGTCACTGCGTTTCACGGCGCATGAGTCACAGGAGATTTCGCCATGCCCCAAGGTGATAAATCCAGTTACACCGCCAAGCAGAAACGCAAGGCGCAACATATCGAAGCAGGCTACGAGCACGCGGGTGTGCCGAAGACAGAAGCACAGCGCCGGGCCTGGGCCACGGTTAACAAGGAGAGCGGTGGCGGCAACAAGTCGGGGTCCGGCCGGGGCGTCAGGGACACCCATGTGTCTGCACGCAAAGGTGGTCGTCTCGGCGCTGCTGCCTCTGCCGCGCGGCCGGCGTCAGCCCGCTCCGCCTCAGCGCGCAAGGCAGCGAAGACCCGCAAACAGCACGAGCATCGGGCCCATTAGTTGTCCGTGGTCGAGTCAGGTACTGTCGACTGCGTCATCGTCGGCGCGGGTGCCGCAGGGCTGGCCGCCGCCAATGAACTGTGCAGGCATGCGAGGTCTGTCTGCGTGCTCGCGGCCCGCAATCGAATCGGCGGACGGGTATTCACTGTGCACGAGTCGGGTACATCCGTACCCATCGAACTCGGAGCCGAATTCATCCATGGCGAATCGGCATGCACGTTCGGGCAACTGCGTGCCGCGGGCGATGTGGCCATCGATGTCCCGCTGCGTCGCTGGATACTGCGCGACCGACACCTGCGTCCCGCCGACGTCGTCTTCGACGCATTGAAGCGGCAGTTGCGGCAAGTCCGAAAGCCACGCGTCGACGTATCGCTCGCCGCTTTCCTGGACAAGCATCGCAGCTCGCTATCTCCTTCCGTGCGCGCTCTCGCAAGCATGCTGGCCGAAGGTTTCGACGCGGCGGACCCACAACGTATTTCCGCACTGGAATTACTGCAGGAATGGTCGGGTGGAGCGGCAGCGGATGGGCCAACATTTCGGCCAGGTCGCGGCTATGGCGCGCTCATCGACTCGATGCATGCCTCACTTGATCCGCGTCGCGTCAGTTTGCGACTCGGGACAATCGTCCGACACATCGAATGGCGCAATGGTCGGGTGGTTGTCCACGCTACCCGCCATGGCGGTGCGGTGCGGATCCAATCGCGCCGCGCGATCATCACGCTGCCACTCGGCGTGTTGCAGCTGTCGAAGCAAGCCGATCCTGCCGTGACTTTCCTGCCGGAGCTCGGACAGAAGCGCAACGCGTTGCGGCAACTCGCCGTCGGCGCGGTGATCAAGCTGGTGCTGCGATTCGATCACGCCTTCTGGTTCGAGATCGCCAGGGGGCGGTATCGGGAAGCCGCATTTCTTCTCGCCGCCGACGCGCCCTTTCCAACCATCTGGACGTCCCTGCCGGTTCGCGCGCCGCTACTGGTCGCCTGGGCCGGCGGGCCGAAGGCGGTCGAGTTGATGTCGCTGACCCAGGATCAACTGCTCGGTCGTGCTCTGCAGACGCTGCGCATGTTGTTCGGCCATTCCGTGCCGCTGGAACGACATCTGCAATCCGTTCACTGGCACGACTGGCAGCACGACGCGTACGCGTGCGGCGCCTACAGCTATGCGCTCGCGGGTGCCGCACGCGCCCGAGCGTCGCTGCGGCGCCCCGTCAGCAATACGCTGTTCTTCGCTGGCGAAGCTACGAGCGAGAACGAATCGGCGAGCGTCGGCGGTGCCATCGGCAGCGGTCGTCGCGCGGCAATCGAAGTACTGCGCTCGGAAGATTCATGAGCTGTGTGACCCATGACCCGCATCCGACAACGGAAAAATCCGCTCGCACAGGTTCCATCCTGACCTTGCGCGTCGCCGCATGTTCCTGCCGCGACTGCCCGGTGTGGAAAAACGCTACGCAGACAATGATCGAAGTCTGCTCATCGATCCACTGGTCGCTCCGTCCAAAAGTGCCGCATCATCCACGCGCCCCGAAGCCGGCGGCACGCGTCCTGAATGTGATCGAGTAGCGTAATTGCCGGACCGCGGGCACGCTGTGCTGCCACTTCCAGCGTGCGTCGCCGCTCAACACGTAAGCGGACCGTGGCCGAGGTTCGATAGCGAAGATGTCGGCCTTCTGCGCCGGGTTCCAGGGATAGCGGCGAAAGCGGATCCGACACGCGGACAATAGTGAGATGGCGACGACGCTTTCGTATTCAGGTACGTCCCGATGCCATCCGAGCGGCGTGCCTGGTTGATACTCCGAGACCAGGGCCTGCACGAATGCCGCGGGCTCGACGCCGATCAAGCCGGCAGCGCGACGCCGCACTGGCTCAAGAAATGCCGGGATGTCCGGCGCCGGTGTGAGCACTTGCTGCTGAAAATCGTAGCCGGCACCGTAATTCACCGTCCGGCGCCGCGCGAGGTACTGACGATAGCGGGAGTGCGCGAACGGCAGCTCGGCGATGACCACCAGCAGGGAGCGCTCTTCATCCACAGACAGGAAATCGTTCCGGTACGACAAGCCTTGCGGCCATTCATCAGGATGCTCCCGGGGAAACAGATCGCTTTGTTGCATGCGGCAAGGTGGTTCAGTGGGTGATTCGGTGATGACGTTCCATGCCGCTGGCGGTGATGGGGATTCGAGGAACAACGACACGGGAGTCAGGTTTCAACCTTGGGCCGGTCGCTGCGAATCACAAGAGCAACCGCAATTCGGGTCGCGACCGCGCTGATTGATGGGACGACGCATTCGCCTGCGCCGACCGGCATCCCCCGGAACAATCGTCGAATTCCTGGCTTTAATGACACAGGTTGACCTGTATGCCCATACGCCGCCCCACACCCCTCTCAGTAGTCCCCTGGTGGCTCGGACCGGGAGAAGAAGTGTGTCCGCACTGCGGAGAGTCATATGTGTATGAACTGCAGTTCCTGTGCACCGAATGCGATGGTCCAGGATGCGTGAATTGCACAGAACTGCACGCAGACGGTCATCGCCATGTCTGTTCAGGTTGTGCGAATCAGGCGCGGGTGAACGCCAGGCGTACAGCCAGATCCGGGAAGCGTCCGCGTGGCTAGAGCGATGTGGAAAGGCGTGCTTCACATCGGCGCGCAGACGCTCGCGGTCAAGTTGTACTCAGCGGTCGAGGATCGAAGCATTCACTTTCGATTGCTGCATCGGACCGACCAGGCCCCGGTGGAACAGCACATCGTGAGAAAGGACACTGGCAAGGATGTGCCGAAGGAGGACATTCGCAAGGCGTTTGCGATCACTGGCGATACTGCGGTCATTCTGGAGCCCGACGAATTGGCCACCCTGGTGCCGCCGGAGTCGCGTGACATCGAGCTGTGTCGCTTTGTGCCTCGTGATGCCATCAGCGATCAGTTCTTCGACAGGCCTTATTACCTGGGCCCGGAACGAAACACTGCGGACTATTTTGCCCTCGCGCAGGCACTGGAAAACAGCAACCTCATCGGCATCGCACGTTGGGTCATGCGCAACAAGCGCTACCTGGGTGCGTTGACGGCAACCCAGGGCTATCTGGCGCTCACGACGTTGCGGCGGGCCGAGCAGGTGCTGAGTTTCTCGGGGGTGCAGCCGGCAAAGTCGGCCGCGCCGAGCGCCAATGAACTCAAGCTCGCCGAGCAACTGGTGTCGTCGATCTCAGGGGATTTCGATCCTCAGCAATGGCAGAACGAGTACCGGGCACGTCTGCGGAAAATGATCGAGGCAAAGGCGCGCGGCGAGAAGCCGCCCGCCCACAAAGCCACGAAGAAGCGTCCGTCAGCGGATCTTGCCGCGAGCCTGAAGGCGAGTCTCGCTGCCGTGAAGGAGCGCCGCGTTGCCTAGACGCACCCGCTCATCTGCCGCGAGCGATGGGACGCACACCGCCCCCGTCCGCTCGATCTGGAGCGGAACCATCACCTTCGGGCTGGTCAGTATTCCCGTGGATCTGTTGTCGGCAGTGCAGCCGCGACATACGGCCATGAAGCTCGTCGACAAAGACGGTCACGCGCTGGGCCGTCAGTTTCGTTGCTCCAGGGATGACAAGAAGCTCAATAACGATGACCTGGTGCGCGGTTACGAAACCGACTCGGGCAAGATGTTGCCCGTCACCGACGCCGAGTTCGAATCGGTCGCACCAGAAATGTCAGGCGACATCGATCTGCACAGTTTCGTACCGCTCGAACACATTCCGGCGCTGTACTTTCAGAAGCCGTATTTTCTGGCGCCCTCCGGCAAATCCAGCAAGGCGTATCACCTGCTCGCCGCAACGATGGAGCGCACCGGACGTGTCGGGATCGGCGGCTTCATCATGCGCGGTCACGAATATCTGGTGGCCATCCTCTCCGATCACGGCGTCCTGCGCGCGGACACTCTGCGCTACGCGGATGAGATTCGCTCTCCCGGTTCGATCGGGCTGCCAAAGCTTGCCCGCATAACCGCCGGCAAAGTCACTCGCTTCGTGAAGGCCATCGAGGCACTGAAGCACCGCACTCTGAGCCTGTCGGAGCTGGAAGATCGGGACGCCGAGGCGCTCGAGAACCTTGCCAGGTCCAAGCGCACGGATGAAGACCGCGTGATTCATCGACGCGACCTGGAAGACGCAGAGCCACGCGCTGGCGCGAGCGCCCAGATCATCGACCTGATGGACGTGCTGCGAAAAAGTCTCGCGAAGGACGTCGTAGTCAGGAGTGGCGCAAGCAGCCCGCCCGTCTCTCTGGCGGTGCATCGCGCGCGCCGCTTGAAGGCGAAGGCAAAGAGCGACAGACGCAAAGCGCCGGGCGCGCGACGCAAATCCGCAAAACGCAAATCCGCAAAACATTGACGCTCTGAATCCAGATTCATCGATGTTGCCCCCGAACCCATGCTCACTCGAGAGAGCGATAGCCCCTCATGGCGTTTCGGATCGAATCCGCCATCGATCACTTTCTACTTGCGGGAAGACCTTTAAAATCCCGATGCATCGGGCAGAGGTTCAGAAATCTGCGAGCGTCGACACCCCGGGTGACGCTTCGCGCGCAACTCGCTATCACGCGCAGTCGGCCATTCGCCTGGCCAGCTGAATGATTCAACTCGTTGATGACGCTGGCCCGCGCCGACAAATCTACGCTTTGAGCGGCACCACGGTGGCAATCGCGTGCTTGTACACGAACTGAACGACGCCATTCCCCAGCATGACCGCGAACCGATCGAAGGAGACGATCACCCCTTGCAACCGAATCCCGTTCACGAGGTAGATCGACACGGGGGTGCCCGCATTCTGAAGCGCGCCCAAGATCTGGTCTTGCGACGATTGTTCTATGGTCACGACTCTATTTCCCGCGGATGCAACTACTCACTGCGACCGGCCGATGACAATGCTCGCTTGCGTTGCGGCCATTGCATCCTGTCGAGGAGTTCGAACGAAGAAGCGAAGGGTACCAGTAACGATCGAATGAGCGGGTCGAACTGCATCATTTCCGGGAACATTCTCTCGTGGCAAGAGGCGCGACGAGGGAAGACCCGATATGACCGGGACGCACAGCGACAAATCCAGCGCATGCGTGTCGCGAGATCCACGGGCGCGCAGGCAGGCTCTGAAATGGCGGAACACAGGCACTTCTCGCTGCCGACCGGCGTGAAGTCTGCTTCTGCGATCCCCGACAGCCCGTCACCGATGTAATTGTTTACCCGCCACCGTAACTCGCTGCGACGATTCGATTTTTGTGGTGTACGCTTCAGCCGACACATCAGTGCCTTGGGAGGCATGGGGAACGGCAAGTCGCGCTCGCCCAACATTCAAACAGGAGCGGCAGCGCCCGTTCCTGAGGCATGCATTATATGGCTGGGCGCGAGCAGAAGACGGATCGTCGGGGCAAGCGTAAGACACCTGAAAAACAAGTGGCTCGCGGTGTCCCCAAGGCGCGTGTGCGTCCGGCCACGCCCGCGCTTGCTCCCCTGGTGGTTGGAATCGGCGCCTCTGCCGGTGGCCTGGAAGCATTCCGGACATTCTTCGGCCATATGCCGCCGGATTCGGGCATGGCCTTCGTGCTCGTGCAACATCTCGATCCCCACCACAAAAGCATGCTGGTCGAGCTGATCGCCAGTCACACCGCCATGCAAGTGGCGGAGGCGAAGGACGGGGCTCGGGTGGAACCGAACCACCTCTACATCATTCCTCCGAATGCCACGCTGACGCTGCGAGGCCGGACCTTGCGAGTGTCAAAGCCCGCGCCTCCGCGGGAAAGCCGCCGACCCGTCGATACTTTTTTCGAGTCGCTGGCCGAGGATCAGGGCGAGCACGCGATCTGCATCGTACTGTCCGGTACCGGTAGCGACGGCACGTTGGGCGTGCGCGCGATCAAGGAGCATGGCGGACTGACCCTGGCGCAGGCCTGGAACCATTCCACCGCCATGAGCGGCATGCCGCAAAGTGCGGCGGCGACAGGACTGGTGGATCACATCATTCCCGTCGCCGAGATGCCGGCGTTGCTGCTCGACTATCAGCAGCACTTGCATCGGGTCGCGCCACAAAAAGATGGCGACGGCACGCGACGTGACATGCCCGAACATGTGGCGGAGATCTGCGCGTTGCTGCGGGTTCGTTCCGGCCATGACTTCGCGGGTTACAAGATCAGTACCTTGCTACGCCGTATCCAGCGCCGCATGCAGGTGTTGCGGATCGACACCGTACCGGCGTTCGTGGAGCGGCTGAACAAGGAGCCCCGGCAACTGGACCTGCTGTTTCGCGAGTTCCTCATCAGCGTGACGCAGTTCTTCCGTGACTCCGGAGCCTTCGAAACGCTGGAGACAGTCGTTATCCCTCGAGTGCTGGAGCAGAAGGGCGACCACGATGCGATCCGCATCTGGGTTCCGGCGTGCGCCACGGGTGAGGAGGTCTACTCGATAGCCATTCTGATCCGGGAGGCGCTGGAACGTCAGGGGCTGCAGCTCAAGGTGCAGATCTTTGGCACGGACATCGACGATGCGGCGGTGACCATCGCACGCGCGGCCCGCTATACGGGAAAAATGCCGGGCATTTCGCCACAGCGGATCGAGCGCTGGTTCATAGAGGACGGCGATGACCTGTGCCCGGTACGGGAGATCCGCGAGATGTGCATCTTCTCGACCCACAGCGCCATCAAGGATCCACCCTTCTCGCGACTGGACCTGATCTCCTGCCGCAACCTGCTCATCTACCTCGAGCCGCATCTGCAGGATCGCCTCATGCAGACATTTCACTATGCCTTGAGGCCCGGCGGCTATCTCTGCCTGGGTCAGTCCGAGACCATTGCACGCAAGACGAATCTCTTTTCCGCTCTGGACAAGAAGAACAGGATTTTCCAGCGCCGGGACACGGCAACCGCTGCGCCGGGTTCGATGTCGATACCTGCAGCAGCCAGGGCAGAGCCGCCAGTTGCTCGTGCCGTTCAGAGGGCGATGGATCCAGTGGACGCCGAGGCGCGGCGCATCATGGAGAAGCATCTGCCGCCCTATGTCGTGATCGACCGCAATCACGAGATCCTGCGCTTCTCCGGGGGCGAGATCGGCCGCTATCTGGAGCCCTCGCCAGGCACCGCAAGCCTGAATCTGCTGCAGATCGTGCGCAAATCCCTGCGACCCGCCGTGCGTTCGGTGGTGAGACGTGCCGCGAAAGGAACTGAACGACCGGCACTGGAGCACGCCACGATCAAGATCGCCGGCAAGGTTCACTCGGTTACCCTGTCGGCGGAATCCATCGACGACAGCAGCGGCAAAGACGATGACTACTGGATCGTGGCATTCCAGGAGCTTCCGTTTGCAGCCTCTGCGACGCGTACCAGGGCTCACAGCGACGCCTCGCATCCTGACGTCGAGGAACTGGAGCAGGAACTGCAGACGACCAAGGCGCAGCTGCGTTCCACCATCGACGAACTGGAAACCTCTGTCGAGGAAATGAAATCGGCCAACGAGGAGTACCAGTCGGTCAACGAGGAATTGCAGTCCTCGAATGAGGAGCTCGAAACAGCCAAGGAGGAAATGCAGTCGGTCAACGAGGAACTGCAGACCATCAATGCGGAAATGGTCAGCAAGAACGACCAGCTCACGCATCTCAACAGCGACCTGAAGAACCTGCTCGACAGCACGCAGATTCCGACCATCTTCCTGGACAGCTCGCTGCATATCCAGCGATTCACGCCGGCAATGACTGACCTCTTCCACCTGCGCGAGGGAGATCGCGGCAGGCCGATCACCGACCTCGCCGCACGCATGAATTACTCGGAGCTGTCGCAGGACGTGGACAAGGTCCTGCGTACCCTGGCGGTCGTCGAGCGCGAGGTCAGCATCCTCGAGCGGCATCTGTTTTTTCTCATGCGTATCCGACCGTATCGCACGGTCGACAACAAAGTTGACGGGGTAGTCATCACCTTCGTCGATATCACCGAACGTAAGCACAACGAAGCAACGCGGGCACAACTGGCCTCCATCGTCGATTCTTCGCAGGATGCGATCATCGGTCACCATCTGAACGGATCCATCACGAGCTGGAACAGCGGCGCGCAAAGGATGTTTGGGTATTCTGCCGATGAAATCATCGGCGAAAGCATCGACGTGCTGGTGCCGGCAAACAGCCCGAGCGAAGAAGCGGGAATTCTTCAGCGTGTAAGCGGCGGTCAGCGCATCGAGCACTTCGAAACCGAGCTGTTGTGCAAGGACGGTCAGCCTATCGAAGTCTCGCTGAGCATTTCTCCGATCAAGGATCACACCGGACAGATCATCGCAGCCTCGACCATCGCGCGAGATTTTACGCAGCGTAAGTACTCTGAGGATCAGCGAAACCTGCTGCTCGCGGAGCTCGATCACCGCGTAAAGAACACACTGATGATCATCAGCGCACTGGTTGCCCAGACCATCCGCCATACCGACTCGCCGGCGGCGTTCGGCGCGATCATCGAAGGACGTATCCAGGCACTGAGCCGGGTACACAATCTGCTCAATCTTCACGATCAGACTCACGCTGAATTGCGCGCGGTCGTGGCCGGCGAGCTTGCTGCGTTTGGCGCGGGTAAGGATGGTCGGGTCGTCATCGACGACGGGGCACGGGTATGCCTGACGGCAAAGGCCACCCAGACGCTCGCGATGGCGTTTCACGAACTGTGCACGAACGCCGCCAAGTACGGGGCGCTCTCGACTGCGGAGGGCGCGATCCAGATCAGCTGGCATGTCGCAAACTCAGCGCATCCTCCGCGGCTGAAAATTCAATGGAGCGAAAGCGGTGGCCCGCCGGTTTCGCCGCCTACCCGCCGCGGATTCGGCAGCCAGCTGATCGAGAGAATCGTCCACTACGAGCTTCAGGCCACCGTGCAACGCGACTTTCTCGCCGCAGGTGTGCACTGCTCGATCGAATTCCCGCTGACGGATAAGACGGGCTATCTAATGACAGAGAGCACCCCATGAGTATGCAAACCACGGACCTTCGCGGGCTGCAGGTTCTTGTGGTCGAAGACGAGATGATCGTGGCGCTCGAGATCGAAGATCTGTTGCGTGACGCGGGCTATGAAGTTGTCGGGCCCGTCGGCACCCTCCCGGAAGCGCTGGATCTGGCGCGGAACCGGTCGTTGGACGCCGCCATCCTCGATATCAACCTGGACGGGCAATGGAGCGTTCCGGTCGCGGTGGAACTGCAGCGACGCAGCATCCCCTTTATTCTCGCCACCGGTTACGCCGACTCGGCCCTGCCCGCACACTGGCGTGACCTGCCCCGATTGATGAAACCATTCAACGGCGGCGACCTCGCGAAGGTCATGGAAACGATTCTTCAACGCTGAGGGCTGCTGCGGAACAACGGACGTAGCATGCCGTTGAGCCCTGCGGAGAACACATCGATCGCCGTCCTACGGCGGAGCCCATACCTGCCTTGAGCGCCCCGGTCGGCGCGCAAGAATCCCGATGCGGGACATCGCGTGGTTCGCAGTTCATTCAGGACGTCGCGAATCGGATCGACGGGAAGTGATACCCGAAGTGCCGCAATTCGAGCTGCGCTTAGCGCAGCGTGTCGCGTTTCACTGCCACATCGAACCGCAGCGCGCTTTGCGCTTCACCTCGTCCGGCGACCTTGCTGCGACCTATCGGGAATGACGAATCTCGAATCAATCAGGTCGTCCCCAGACTTCCGCCCGCGCACGATCAAGCAGCGGGCGCACACGGCTCGCCAGCTGTGCGCGCGTGAATGGCTTGGTCAGCAGATCGGCCATGTGATCGGCGCCGTGATGGAAAACGGCATCGCGTGCATAGCCTGTCGTGAAAAGCACCGGCAGGCGCGGCCGCAAGACCCACGCCTCATTCGCCAACTGTCTGCCATTGCGCCCCGGCAGGCCGACATCCGTGAACAGCAAACGGATGCCAGGCTCGGCACGCAACAGGCTTAATGCAGCGTCGGAATCCCGGGCCTGCAATACGGTGAAGCCCAGCTCCTCCAGGCAATCGACGGTGTATTCGCGAACGTCATCCTCGTCTTCCACCACCAGAACGAGTTCGTCGGGGGCTGCCTGCACCCATCCTTCCTCGTGCGCCACCTTTGCCGCTGGCGGTCTGACGTCGCTGCGCGGCAGGTAGATCTTGACGGTCGTTCCCTGACCCACTTCGCTATATAGCCGAACGCGCCCGCCGGACTGCCTTACAAAGCCAAAGACCTGACTCAAGCCCAATCCCGTTCCCTGACCAGGCGGCTTGGTGGTGTAGAAGGGCTCGAACGCGCGCGCCACGACCTCCGGCGCCATGCCTCGCCCGGTATCACTCACGCAGATCACGACGTACGGGCCGGCGGGCAGTTGACCGAGTGCCATACCCAGCCGCGCCTCCATCTCGATGGATACGGTTTGAATCGTCAGGGCTCCAGGCCCCTCGATGGCATCGCGCGCATTGACCACGAGATTGATCAGTG
Organism: Povalibacter sp.; assembly: GCF_036520495.1. Taxonomy (GTDB): domain Bacteria; phylum Pseudomonadota; class Gammaproteobacteria; order Steroidobacterales; family Steroidobacteraceae; genus Steroidobacter. The sequence goes on from NZ_DATDJO010000068.1 coordinate 89,639, forward strand.
CGTTCTCCAGTTGATTGGGGTCGACCTGAACCCAGCCCACTTCTGGCATGAGCGTCGACTCCACCGTGATGTTCTCGGGCAAGGTGCGTCGGATCAGATCGAGCAGCCCGCTGATCAGCCGATTGACGTCCGTGGATTTGGGATGCAGCGGCTGCCGGCGGGCAAAGGCCAGCAACTGGTGAGTCAGCGCGGCCGCACGCTCTGCTCCTTGCGTGGCATTGTCGATCGCGCGATGCAGGCGTTCGTCGTCGCGCGGCACGCGACGATAGATCGTATCGAGATTGCCCAGTATCACGGTCAGCATGTTGTTGAAGTCGTGCGCCACACCGCCCGTGAGCTGGCCGATCGCTTCCATCTTCTGGGATTGATTCAGCTGCTCCTGCATCACCCGTCGTTCGGTCATGTCACGGGTGATCTTGGCAAACCCGGTGAGGGTGCCGTCGGGCGCACGGATGGCGTCGATCAGGACGACGGCCCAGAAGGTCGAGCCGTCCTTGCGTACGCGCCAGCCTTCGCCTTCGAACTTGCCCGTTGTCCGGGCGATCTCGAGCGCACGCTGCGGCATCTGTTGAGCTCTGTCTTCAGCCGAGTAAAAGACGGAGAAATGGCGACCGATAATCTCCTCGGCTGAATAACCCTTGATGCGCGCCGCACCGGGATTCCAGGAGCCGACCCTGCCGCTCGGACTGAGCAGGAAGATCGCGCAATCGGAAATGCCATTGATCAGTTGCGCCAGCTGTCGCTCGGACTGCACCAGTTCGTCCGTCCGGCGCTGCACCTGCTGTTCGAGGTCGGCATTCAACGCTTGCAGTTGCCGGTGCAGGCGGGTACGTTCGATCGATTCCCAGCAGCGACTGGCCACCTGCTCTACGAGCGCGATCTCGAACTCTTGCCACTGCCGCGGTTGCGACTGGTGCACGGCCACGGCGGCGACGAAGCGCGACGCCTTGTGGAGCGGAACGCAAATGACCGCGCGGATCTCGGTCCGCCGATACAACTCGCGCACCTCGGCCGCTCGCGGGTCAGTACCCGAATCGGACACCACGTAGGGCTCGCCAGCCCGCATGAGGCGCAGGCACTCTTCGCCGAACGCGCTGAACGTATAGCGACCGACGATGCTGACCACACCGTCGCTGAAATTTCCCGTCAGATTGAACGTGTCCTGGTCGTCCTCCACATCGGCATAGGCACAGCCGTTGACCGCCAGATACCGCCCGAGAGCCGCAGCCGCCGTGGCCGTGATGTCGGCGGGATCGGCCAAGGGCCGGATAGCATCCTCGAGCGAAAGGAGAAATGCGGACTGGGGTTCGCGCTGCAGGGGGAACAACATGGAACGATGCTGCGAGTGTCCTGGGCTGCTGTGAGATGAGGAAACGAACCCACCCACAACGCACGGCACGGCGGCATGTTTCCTCATATTTGCGGCCGGGAACATGCAGCGCTTCGCCGAGGTCCAGGCCCGTTCACGCGCTAGCTGAACGGGATTCGATCAAACCCGACACCGGCGCGGAAATCTCCGCACATTCAGCAGCGAGGCAGAATAGACCCGCCGGGAGATCAACTGATTTTATGAAGGCGACTGTCTTCAGGAATCTGCAGCCCGGTTCCAGGGCCCGCAGGCGACGATTGCGCTCCGGCCACGCTGCCCCGCCTGCCTGAAATTTCCTCGATCCAGCTCCTCAATCGGCCGGGAACGATCAGCCGGCGTCGGGCCCGCGTGACTGCGACGTAGATGGCGGAACTGGCGGCAGCGAACGCGCCGTGTTTCGTATTCCAGGCACGGTCCACGGCGTCGGGCACCAGCATCACCGTATCGAACTCGCGATTGCGTACATCTTCAATCAAACCGAGCGCCGAGCCGCGCCCGCTCTGCTTGACGAACCGGGCGGCTGTCCTGCTCCAATCCTTGTTGTCGTAGCCTTTCTTGAGCATCCGATCGATGCGCTGCAAGCCGCCATTGTCGCAGTAGCGATTGACCAGCGCGTCCCATGACCCGAAACGAAACAATTCACCATGGCGTGGCCGCGTGCCATGCCGATAGAGTTCGATGCAGTCATTGACGAACATGGTGAGGTCATCACGACTGCTCATCAGTTCGAAGTCCGCATTCTGTGCTGCCAGACGTTGCGCCCACTCGAACAGGCCCCAGGTGTCACTCACCAGAATCGCAGCAGGCTGGTCGGGGAGCTCGGCCTTGTCGTAGTACGCAATTTCCGTCTGGTTGAACGGATTGCCGTGAAACGACAACTTGGTACCGCCCGGATGAATCGCGATGATCGGATTGACCATCCCCTCGATCAGTTGCCCCGAGCGGACGGAAGTCGTCACGACACGCTGACGGATGACGTTGGATCGCAGCTGCGGCCGTCCCTGCAGATTCTGATACTCATCGCCAAGACTGATCACGGCCTGCGGACTGCGGTCGAGAATCTGCAGCATCGGTTTGGCCAGGTCGTGGCACTCGTCGATCAGCACGTGCGTATAGCGCGCCGGGATGGTCCAGCGATTGAGCGCCGCCCATTTGACCCGATGATATCCGCGAACCGGCGGTTGGAAATCACGCGAGGGCGGCAGAAGAATCACCTTCCAGAATTCAGTGGCATGGTGCAGTACGAGCTGCCTCGTTGATTCGTCAAACGAGACCGAGCACCAGTCCGGAATATGCCCCACGTCGATTTCGTCATCGCCGCTGTAACAGAACCCGGCGACGGTGCTGCGAACGGCTCTGACAATGTCGCGCGCCAGGAACTCGCCACTCGACTGGATCCCAAGATGCCGTATGACGGCGTCATCCGGCAGGGTCACGGCGGAGAAATTGGTACGCCTCATGTGCCGATTGAGAGGGTCGGTGAGATCGGCCGGAATCATCTCGCTGACGAGCATGCCGAACCTGCGCGGGTACACGTGCGCGATCTGCCCCATACCCTCCAGTAGCGCCTCCAGTTGCCGCTGGCGCTCGGCCAGTACCAGGATTCTGGCGCCAGCAGGCTCGAGCATCGTCAGCAGGGACTTGATCAGATAGGACTTGCCCGTCCCCGCATACCCCTGAACGTGCAGGTGGTCGTCGGCTTGCGCCTTCACCTCCCTGAATATGCGACTCTGCTCCGCCGTGAGGACGCCAGGCTCACCCGTTGGCAGCTGAATTCGCTGCAGAGGCTCCGCCAGCCGCGTCCGATGCCGCTCCGGGAAGCCGGTGTCCCACTGGCCATCGACGGTCAGGTATTCCCGCTGCTCCAGTGCCTTGTCGTCGAGAAGCGCTATCCCGAAGTGCATGAGCAAGCGATGGCCTTCGCGGATCTTGTTGCGCTCAAGGATGCGAAGCGCTTCAGCGATAAAACCCGCCAGGCCGTCCCGTTGCACGTGCGCGTTACCGTTCCTGATCACTTCGCTCAGGATGAGATCCGGCGACAGCGAACGGCTTTGTCTCTTCTTCGGCAGGTACTGAAGCACGATCAGAGCTGCAATCTGCGACACCGTCAGGCCGGCGATCGCATCCTGGAGGCTCGCCGCTTCATCGAGGATCGGTCCCAGCAATCGGTCACTGATCGGCAGATACAGGGTGGCGGCGGTTCTAACCATGATGGACTTTCAAACTCAGCAGTACCCGATTCTAGGCTGTAGTCCTCACTAAAGGTTCGCTCTGCAACGCGACCGGGGTAATTAGTGCGCAAAGATCACGGCCGCGGCTGAGTGAACTGGCGAGAGTGTCTTCGGAATTCCTTTGTCACATCGCTCTCGCCGTCAAGGCTCGCGTGCGGCGGTGCTCCGATCGCACGCGAGTGTGCGCCGATCGCGTGCGCAAACCTTGACGGCGCGAGCGATGTGACATCCTGAAAAACATCCTCCAAACCGGTTTTCGCGTCATCTGTACGAAATTCGATCAATCTGACAGCAGCGCCGCAATTCTCCGCACCCCCCCGAAGTCAAGGTGCGCTTATGCAGAAGTTATCCACCGCAACTGTGGATATCCGCTGCAACCCCGCTTGCGCAACCGGCAGGCACACCCGCTGCCATTCCGGACAATGCATGCAAATGAAAAAGATTCATGCCTTGGGATGACGACAGTGCTCTGGCCAGCAAATAACGAACAGCGGGTACGCCGGTGCGCCTTTCTGCTGGTGCAGGCGTCGGGGTTGGCTCCTGATCCCGCACCGGTCGTGCGGGATTGCCCTATTGCTGACTCGCTGCCTGCTGGCCCAGCTTCAGGGACGGGTATGCCGGACAGAAAGAAGAAAAGGTGCTGCCGTTGCTGGAGAAAGCCGCCAGCTTCGGGGTCTACACCTGTCCCTACGAATCGGCCGCCGCGTATCTGAGCCTCGACGACACCGAACGCGCGCTCGCTTTGCTGAACGAGGCCGTCGAGAAGCGATGCGGCGCTGGCGTCGTACAGGCGATAACGCGTGTACGACGGTGCCGCGCCGCTGGCGCGACTGCGCCGTCACCATTCCGCCAGACTGCAGCGACCCCGTCGGGAGATGACGAACAGCAATCTACGGTGCTCAAGGATCCTTGCCGTATTCGTCGTGCCAACGCCACCACTGGTATGGCGGAGTCTGCGGATAGCCTGCCGGCGAATCCTCCCACTCTTCCTGACGACCGAGCGCAGTGATGTCGAGATAGTTCCAGGTATTGCCCATCTGCTCGTCGCCGCGGCTGTCGATGAAGTAAGTACGGAACATCTTGTCGCCATTGCGGATGAATGCGTTCGTGCCGTGCCACTCCCCCACACCGAAGTCGGCATCGAAGCTGTCCCGGATCGTGTACCACGGCATCTTCCATCCCATTCGCAGCTTCAGTCGTTCGATGTCTGACTGCGGCGCACGCGACGCGAAGACGAGCGTGGTGTCACGTGCGTTCAGATGCGTTACGTCGGCAACCTGATCGGCCAGGAACGAGCAGCCCACGCATCCATGATCGGGCCAGCCGCGCACGCCCGGCTCGAAGAAGGCGCGATAGACGATCAGCTGACGACGCCCGTCGAACAGGTCGAGCAGGCTCACCCGACCCGTGGGGCCATCGAATTCGTACGACTTGTCCACGGCAACCCATGGCATCCGTCGACGCTCAGCGGCCAGTGCATCCCGGGCTCGCGTCAGCGCCTTTTCCTTCGACAGGAGTTGCTGGCGCGCGGCCTCCCATTCCTTCGACGAAACGACAGGTGGAGGATCCGTGGGAAGATGTTTACCTGGATGAGACATCATTTGCTCCTTCGTCTCCGTTGGCGATTCAACTCCAGGACGGGCCTGAGCGCGGTGATCCGACAAAACTGGCGCCCCTTTGCGCAGGATTTCCGACCCTGCGAGCGACAAATGCCCTGCGGACTCGAGCGGAACTGAGTCTGCACATCAGCCGTCCGATGAACAGCTAGACTCCCATTCGTCTCTGAGCGATTTTTTCCAAGGCCGCATGCTGACCGACCCGCTCTTCTATTTAGTCGCGATCCCCGCGGTTGCCTTGATGGGCCTCGCGAAAGGCGGGTTTGCAGGTGTCGGTGCGATAGCAATGCCGTTGCTCGCCCTGCTGATCCCGCCAGTCCAGGCGGCGGCGATATTGCTGCCGCTGCTGATCCTGCAGGACGCAGTAGGGATCTGGGCGTTTCGCAAGAACTGGGACCGACAGATACTGACGCTCATGATCCCATCCGCCGCGATGGGAATTCTGTTCGGCTACTTGCTGGCAGCGAAGGTATCAGCCTCCGGCGTGCTTGCTGCGCTGGGATTCATTTCCATCGTCTTTGCCAGTTACCGCCTGTGGACTTCCCGCGGCGGGCGAGTATCCACACCCCGCAATGCATCTGCGATCCTCGGTGCAGCACTTGGCGTGGCGTCAGGCTTCACGTCGCAGATCGCGCATGCAGGACAGCCGCCTTTTCAGATGTGGGTGCTGCCCAAGGGCTTGCCACCACCCATCCTGGTAGGCACGACAGCGATCTTTTTCGGTGTGATCAACTGGCTGAAGGTTCCAGCTTATTTCGCGCTTGGACAATTCACGCGCGCGAACCTGATCACAGCGGCCGTACTGACGCCCATCGCGGTCGCCTCGACGCTGGCAGGCGTGTGGCTCGTGCGCAGGGTAAACGCAGAGAAGTTCTACACGCTCATCTACTCGCTCATGATCCTGGTGGGCGCGCAGTTGCTTTGGGAAGCGATGTCGTAGGAGCGCGAGCACTGAGCAATTGCGCGCTGCTGCCGATGCGGCACATGAGAACTCCCGGCATCTCCGGAAGCGCGAGAAGGTACTCGTGCCGACGACTTTACGACGGTCGTTGCTGTCGTCTGCCATCCAGCCCGGGATCCGCTCGTCAGATCTCAGCGGATTGGGAGCGTGAAGCGAAACATTGCACCCTTGCCGATGTCACTCTCCGCCCATATCCGGCCTCCATGAGCCTCGACGATCGCACGAGAGATGTTCAATCCAAGACCCAGACCACGACGCGAATTGTCATCGACCTGCCAGAACTGCTTGAATATGTGTGGCAACGCCAAAGGCGAGATGCCGGGACCGTCGTTATACAGCGCGAACGCGACGTGACCCGGTTGTCGCCCCGCATGCAGATTGACAGCACCTCCGCCTGGCGTGAACTTCATGGCGTTGCCGAGCAGGTTCGACAGTACCTGCACGATGCGGTCGTGGTCGAAGAATGCGTCGACGCTGCCGACGGGTATCTCGACCGTGAAGGTTATATTTCTGCTCGCGAACATCGGCTCATAGGTTCGCAATACTTCGAGCAGGAGCGCACCGACGTCGTGTTTCCGCCGCACGATACTCAGCGTGCCTGATTCGATCCGTGCGAGGTCGAGCAGATCGCAAAGAAGCCGCTCCATGCGCGCCACGCCCCGCATCACAGAATTGGCTGAAGTGCGCGTCGCGGGCTCCAACGTCGTCGCGGCGATCCTTTCAGTGTTGAGTGAAATCACGTTCAAGGGGCTGCGCAGGTCATGCGACACCATCGCCAGCACTTCATTTCCTGGCCCACTTGCGGCCCGGGCGCGTATCAGAGCCTCCGTTGTGCTGTCTGCCCGTTGTCGCTCGTATGACAACCGATCATCTGTCGCTTGTCGGAGATGCCGCATGTCGACTCGCAGAGCGTCGTGTTCGCGGCGTTCCGCTTCGACTGCGACATCGGATCGCTGCCGCTCGCGCAGCAGCATCATGTCCGCCATTTCCCGCTCGACCTTTTTGAGTTGATCAGCAGAATCTCTTTCGTCGGAGACCTTTGGATCGACAGAAGGCGCTTCGGACCGCTCGCGCGAAACGGTGCGGTCAGCGCCGTCGCGGAACCTGGATAATCTGGTGTCAGCGAATATGCGATCGCGCTCGATGAGGTCATCGAGTATTCGTCGCGAGTCCACAGCGTGCGCATGATCATCCATATCCGATGTTGCGCGTTCTGCTCCCAGGCTGGCGTCGGTATAGGCTCGCCCTTGATCAGCCTCGAAGATCGTTTGTCCCATCTCATGCTTCCTTACTTATGCAGCTCGTCCATTGACCCTGATGCCCCCTGAGAAGTCCGTCGGGTGACTATTGCGAGCGAATGGGCGCTGGCCGAGGCGCCGCACGCACGTTGGGACCACAATAGGCAGCGTATGGTGGAACTACAATAGGCAGTCAGCGTTGATCTGCCTGTGACCAGTCAGGTCTACAGTACGCTCTTGGCGCCTTCAGCCATCTGAGTGAAACCCTGCAAATCGGCACGACCACAGACATGGCGGGAGTTACCGAGGCATCGGCTTCGTCTATCCGTCAGAATGCGCAGGCTTCATCTGTCGCGTTGGCCGACGCGTTGGCCGATTCGCTCATCGGGCAATGCTTTTTCTGCCGTTTCCGGAGCAAAAGCACAAAGCCAATCAAACGGTCGTCATGCCGAACTACGTACAACATGCCCGTTCGAGCCTGACGCAACTCGCTGCGACCGGTGCCGATGCCCGGCGCATCGCTGACAGGGCGGTGTCGATGTGGTCCGATGTCGATGCTGCTCTGTCTCCAATCATCGGCCACCGTGGCGTTACAGCCCTTTTGAGACGCAGCCTCCTCCTGACTGTCCCGACGCATACCGCTTTGCTGACGGCGCACGCGGACGTGGATGCCCCCAGTGACTTCGGCGCGCTACGCGCTACGCTGGAACGGCAGTCAAGCGAGACCGCGATCGCGACGAATGATGCTCTGCTGCAGAAATTCGTCGATCTTCTGACCAATCTGATCGGCGAGTCGCTGACAGAGCGCCTGCTCCGCTCCGTTCCCGACACCCCTTCAAGCGACGGCGCCGTGCAGGAAACTTCGTCATGACAATCGGCAAAGCTCTGATCAACCGCCTGCACACTGGCGTACCGGGACTCGACGAGATTCTCGGCGGTGGCCTTCCGGAGTATTCGTTCAACATCATCGCCGGATCGCCGGGCTCCGGCAAAACGACGCTTGCTCACCAGATGATGTTTGCAATGGCCACTGCGCAGCGACCTGCCCTTTACTTCACGGTGCTGGGCGAGCCGCCGCTGAAAATGCTCCGCTATCAACAGCAGTTCGATTTCTTCGATAGCAAGCAGGTCAACCGCTCAGTCCACTTCTTCAATCTCAGCGAGGACATAGCTTCTGGCGACCTGGGCCAGGTACTCAGACGGATTTCGAGCGAAGTCGAGACGTACGCTCCATCGCTGGTGTTCATCGATTCGTTTCGCTCAGTGGTTCTCGCGGAGCAAAGTGGGAAGAACTCGTTCCTCGGCCTGCAACAGTTCATCCAGCAGCTCGGCACTCTCATGACGAGTTGGCAGGCCACGACGTTCCTCATCGGCGAATATTTTGCGGAGAACGATCCGAACCCCGTCTTCACTGTTGCCGATGGAATGATCTGGCTGCGCCAGAGCGTTCACCGCAATTCCGTGGTTCGAAAAATGGAAATCGCAAAGATGCGGGGAGCCGCAACGCTCGCCGGACTTCACACGTTCCGCATCACTCCCGGCGGCATCCATGTATTCGCACCGCCCCCCCTGGGTGTGAACTCAGGAGCTGACTCGGACCCGGCATCGCTGGTACCGACCCGATTGAGCCTCGGCGTCCCGGAGCTGGATGAGATGCTCGGCGGGGGTCTACCGCGCGGCTACTCCTTGCTGGTCGCCGGCCCCTCGGGGTCCGGCAAGAGCATTCTTGCGGGGGCGTTTCTGCAAGACGGCGGGCGTCGCGGGGAAACTGGCGTCATTGCCGCCTTCGAGCAGCGTCCAAACAAGTCCCGAGGGCACGCGATCACCGAACTCATCGACAGCGGCCGTGTAGGTGTGATCGATACGCGCGCCTTGAACGTGTCCGTCGACGAAATTACAGCTCTGCTCATCGCAGAGATTCATCGCCTCAAGGCGAGCCGCGTCGTCATCGATTCGCTGTCCGGGTTCGAGCTGGCGCTGGCGCCCACATTCCGCGATGACTTTCGTGAGTCTCTAGCGCGCATGATATCGGCGCTGGCCACCACCGGTGCCACCGTACTGATGACCTCGGAGCTGGAAGACCGGTACGACGATCTGCGTTTCAGCCCGTATGGCACTGCTTTCCTGACCGACTCGATCATCGTCCAGCGTTACATTGAAGTCGAAAGCCAGTTGAAACGGGTCATGGCCGTAGTGAAGGTGCGCGCGAGCAACCACTCGAACGATCTACGCTTGTTCGACATCGATAACGACGGCATCAAGATCCGGCAGAAGCTCGTGAGCTATGAGGGCTTGCTCGGCGGTCGGCCTACCCGGCGCGGCCGGGTACGCGACCCCGGCAGTGCTGACGATGACTGATCTCGACGACGAGCAACGTGCGGCCGATGGAGCAGCCCGACGACAGAACGTCGACGCGGCGCAGACGCTTGCACTGCTCAACGAGCAGGCGGACAGCATACGTGTAGAGCTGGCGCATTTGCGGCAAGAGCTCACCGACGTGCAGCGGGGGATAACGGCGGAGCGTTCGGTTCAACTGCGGGAGGCCAACGAGAAACTCGTTCTCGCGGCGCTGCACGCAGAGGGCATCGCCGATGCTGCCGTGAGCAGCCTGAGCGACCTCGCGCGCTCCACACAGCGCGATACGCTGACTGACACACCGAACAGAGCATTGATGCTCGATCGAATGGAAAGTGCGATCGCTCTGGCAAAGCGGCATGGAACGCGTGTCGCCGTTCTGTTCATCGACCTCGACGGCTTCAAGAAAATCAACGACACGCTGGGCCATGCGGTCGGCGACGCCACGCTGCAACTGGTGGCACGTCGCCTGGAGTCGGTGGTGCGCAATTCCGACACAGTGGCTCGTCATGGGGGAGATGAGTTCCTGGTGCTGATGTCGGAAATCTCGCAAGCGACGGATGCAGCGCTGATCACCGAGAAGATTCTTGCCGCATTTGCCGCGCCTGCCAAAGTGGACGGGTACGAGATCGATTTGATCGCCAGCATCGGCATTGCCGTGTACCCGGAGGATGGTAAGGACGCGAGCACGCTCATCGACCGGGCTGACACTGCCATGTACCGCGCGAAGAGGCAGGCGGGAAGCAGTTTCGACTTTTTCAATGAGCACACGGCCAGCGACTAAACAAGGATCACGCAGGCAGCCATTGATATAGGTCCGCCATCCCTCCGAGCAGGCGCGATAACACGGTCGGGTGGCTAGCTTCATGCCAATGACCCGTCCCAACCACTGTACGAGCGGTTTCATTGCGCGAGCGTCAGCGCGCGCGAAACTCGCGGTGTGCCTGAAGCCCGACATCGTTCGCGTCAGAGGCAAGCTGCGACGCTCTGAATCCCGACGCGATACCGATGACGCGCACGTCGCGCTCCCTCGACGCTGACTCAAATGAGCCCTTCCTTGACCGCAAGCTGCATCCGGGCATCCACCCGACGAATGAACCTGTACGGGTGCGGCTCCGGGCCGAGCGCGAGGCCCGTACGCGTCTCGATCCACTGCGCCTCTCGGTGGCCACCGGCTCGAACGTCACTGCATAGGCCATTGTTGGTTTGGGAGGCGACGTCGTAGGAACGCATCATCCGAGGCGCATCCTTTGAGCCATGTCGACGGAATTGGCGGACAGCCCGCCTCCCGTCAAGCAACATTCGCGACACCACTGCCCTATGTACTCATGGCGCCACCATCCGCGGAGAGGCAGAGTTCGCGGCGCCGACCTGTGTTAACTCATCAACAGGCACCGTCATGATCCGTCCAACAGCTGTCGTTCGACTTGACTGGACTCGATTGCTGGCCGGACTCCTCACTATTGCGCTGGCCCTCGGCGCGGCAGCTTTCAGCGACACGGCCGATGCCAGAAAAAAATTGCCGGAAGAAACGCCGGAAGGTTTGAAGCTCGTGCCCAGGACCAAGGTCTCGCAGTCTATCTGCGCGATGGCGTCACCTTCGGCGGCTACACGAAGTTCGCCGTCCTCGATTGCTACGTAGCATTCCGCAAGAACTGGAAACGCGATCAGAACGACAGCATGGACCCGTTCAAGCTGTCGGACAGCGACATGGAAAGGACCAAGACTGAACTGGCGGACGAATTCAAGAAGGTATGGACCAGGGAACTGACGGCCAAGGGCATGGCCGTGGTCACGACCACCGGCCCCGACGTTCTGATCCTGCGGCCCGCCATCATCAATCTCGAGGTGCAAGCGCCGGATACCATGCAGCCCGGCATCACCCACACGTTCTCGGCTTCGGCCGGCCAGGCAACGCTGTTCCTGGAACTCTATGATTCAGTCACCAGCGAGCTACTGGCGCGCATCTACGATGCCGAGGAAGTCGGCGACATGGGCTTCGTCAGCGTACGCAACAGTGTCACGAATCGTTCAGATGCCGATCGCATGCTGAAAAAATGGGCCGACCTGCTGAGTACGCATCTTCAGGATGGCTCGCGCCAGCGCACCGGCCAGGTAGCGGTCAGTCGTTACGCGGCATCAGCCACTCATGCCTGCATGCTGCGTCACAGGACAATGCGGATGCACGGTCGGCGCCAGGCCAGGCCCACCGCAGACTCAGGTCTTGCAGCAGTGTAAATATGCAAAACTTCAGGGATGCCATCTGAAAACCTATCGCCGTCCCGACTGGTGCTGGACACGAACATCGTTCTCGATTGGCTGGTGTTCCACGATTCCGCGACGCGTGATCTGGCGGCGGCGATAGAGGCGCGGCGCGTGCGGGCGCTCGTTCACCAGCATGCACTCGACGAACTGGAACGCGTGCTCGCATATCCGCAATGCCACCTCGCCGCCACCGCGCAACTGCAAGTGCTGGATCGCTATCGTGCCGTGGCAGCCGTGACATCGATGCCCGACGGCTACAGTCGCGACGATCTGCTGCTGCCGCCTCATTTCCCGCGCTGTCGTGACCGCGACGACGAGACATTCCTCGCCCTCGCCTATCACGCACGCGCGGACGGCCTCGTCACCAAAGACAAAGCTGTGCTGAAACTGCGAAAAAAGGCGCGGAGATTCGCAGTCGCCATCCTGACTCTGGCGGATCTGCCGTTGTTTCAACCGTGACTCATCAGGAGCGCGGCAACCCTCGCACGCTGCTCATACCAAAGCTACCCACCCCACCGCTCCCGAAACTCCCGATGCACCCGCAGCCCTGCATCGTTCTCGTCTGATGCGAGCTGTGACGCACGAAACCCGGACGCGATCGCGATGACGCGCACCTCGCGTCCCTCGACGCTGAAGCGAATGCGCCACTCTTTGACCGCAAGCTGCATCCCGTCATCCAGCCGACGGATGCGCCGGTACGGATGCGGCTCCGGGCCGAGCGTGAGTGTTGAGCGGATTCGTTCCTCGAGCGCGAGGCCCGTACGCGCTTCGATCCACTGCCCCTGTTCGGTGGCCACCGGCTCGAACGTCACTGCATAGGCGGTCACCGGATCTGCTGGCTGCGCCGAGCCACTGACGGGTTCAGCATCATCCAGCCAGCCGTTGCCTGCATCAGGATGGGAGTCCGTGTAAGCGATGTACGGCTTGATATCGAGAACGGGTGTGCCGTCGAGCATGTCGGAGTCGAGGACATGAAGATTCAAGCCGTCCGCCTTGTCCAACCGCACCACTGACAGGCCGATAGGGTTGGGCCGGTATGGCGAGCGCGTCGCGAAGACGCCTTTGCGGCCCGTGGTACTTCGGGGTGGCAACACCTTGGGACGCCAACCGGGATTGTGGTGGAACCAGAAGATCACCCAGATCCATTTCCAGCGCGCGAGATCGTCGAGTGCGTGTTCGAAATTACGGCCCGGCAGCAGTTCGATGCGCGCAGGCGCACCCTGCGCGGCCCGCGGCTGACGCGCCGCTTCGACTTTGGTGACGAGCGAACTGCGGACGATGCCGATGGGCTCGAGAACGAGGCGCGACAGATCTGTGTTTTGCAGCGAAGACATGGGCGCAGGATACGCCAACGTCGTCGTTTCAGTCGCAAGCAGTCAGCAGCAGATACACACTAAGGCTTCCAGGAGTCTTTCATCCATCCTCCGAGACTCGGTTTACTACGGCTTCGTCTTTATGCCGAGTGAACGATGGCCGCTTCAAGCCGTCGTGCTCACGATGCTCCCTGGCTCCGCAGCATCCGTCGCCGCTCGAGCCAACTCCTGATTGGCATGCATGCGACGGACCACGACCATGAAGAGGATGGCGAGCGGAATGCCGGCGATGTCCGACACTCGCGTTGCGAAGTTTGCCGCGAGCAGTTCGCGGATTTCATCTGCGCGCAACGACAGGCGAAAGGCTGCGTTCCCGCTCAGCGAAGACACGATGTAGAAAAACCACCAGGAAGCGAGCAGCCCGGAATCCGGCTCGGCATCCGGATTGCGCGGATTCGCACTGACACGCCAGATCTCCTTCATGGCTTGATACGGCTTCCACAGATTCAGGAAGGGAATGAAATACCAGCCAACGGCCCAGCCGGGAGAGAACTTCATGGCACCGGCTGCCAGATCTCTCGCATTCGAACTGGCGACGTAGATCCACCGAAGAATCCAGATGCCAGAGACGATATAGATGAGGAATTGGCAGCCGCCGACAATTCCTTGCCGAGTATCGCTGGCCTCCCCCGCCTGTATGAGCTCTGTCTCAGCGACGAAGTTGCCGTTCTGTATGTCGCGCAGAACACTATGTTCCATGGCCCCTGTGATGAGGCCGATGACGCTGATCGCGATCTGAAGATAGAGAAGCCGGACGGTCCAATTCGTCAGTTTCGTGAAATCCATTTTTATCCCGCCACGTATCTGGTTGTGTCAGACCCACTGACTGTCGTTCTTGTATAGACGGTTCGCGCGAGGGCCGGAGCAATTGATCACATAAGCGGGCCTGATTTTCGCGGCTCCGCAGCCGCAATTCCCTCGTACGCCCAGCGTCCGGGAAAAGTCGGGGTCTGAAACGCCAGATCTGTCCCCATCGTGTCCAGGAAACGGCCAGAGCCGACACGGCAGCGCGCAGACTATTTTCATCCGCTCACTGCTTGACACCGCGCCCTTCGCCGAACTTGTCTGCAGCGGGCGACTTCTACTCATGAAGTGCTTGGCAACACCACGGTGGATCACGCTACTGTGTGCACTCGCATCGAATAGCGTGACGCGCGTGCCGGGACACCGCGTCGCAGTACCGTATTTTTTGTCGCCAGTAAAATCACACGCGACCTGTTCCCGTACCGAGGAGTATCTGATGAAGTTTAGTGGTCTACATGTTTCCGTGTTGAGTTGCGCAGTTGCAGTGGCGCTTGCAGGCTGCGGTTCGAGCGATTCTTCGCAGTCAGCGCAAACCGCCGCCGAACAGACTGCCGTGAAGGCAGCTGAGCTCGAAGCGCGCGAACAACAGCTCGCTCAGCGCGAAGCTGAAATCAAACAACAGGAAGAGGCTCGTCAGGCTGCCGCTCAAGCGACTGAACGCGAAGCCGCCGAAGCAGTTGCTGCCAAGGAAGCTGCTGCCAAAGAGGCAGCCGCGAAGAAGGCGGCGCAGGCGCGCCAGGCTGCTGCCGCATCGGCAGCACGGTCAGCACCGGCAGCAGCGGCGAGCGCGCCAGCGACGACTCCAGTAACGGCACAGCCGCCGCTCGAAGTTCGGGCCGGCACACAACTGCTCGTCGCACTCGACTCGGTGCTGTCGACGAAGACAGCCAGGATTGGCGATGCGTTTGCGGCACGTCTGGTATCCGATCTGATGAGCAATGATCGTCGCGTGGCACCAGCAGGTTCGCGCGTCACGGGCACGATTACCGGCGTCGTCTCCGGCAGCAGCGCCATCAGTGCGGTGCCGACGATTGCTCTGCGCTTCGATCAGCTCGAACTGGGCGATGGACGCAGCGTGCCGATTCGCGGTGAGATCCAGCAAACGGGCAACAGCGAGAAAGGTCGTGACGCAGCGAAGATCATCGGCGGCGCAGCTGCCGGTGCGGTGATCGGCCATCAGATCAAGGACGGCACCAAGGGCAAGGTGATCGGCGGCCTTCTCGGCGGCGCAGCCGGCGCCGTCGTCGCAAGAAACACAGGCACGGAAGTGCAGCTGCCAGCGGGCTCTCAGCTCACGATTGCCCTGAGCGAAGGCTTCGTGGTCGCGAGCAAGTAAAGCCACCTTGGACCGGTGGTCTGCTGGCGGGATGGCCAGCAGACCCATCCGGCACGCGGGCATGAACCGCAGCCCGACACATCAGTCGCCGCTAGAGCGACCGGAAATCCGCCGATTCAGAACGCAGGTCACGCAGGAACTCCTCGAGCTCACGCACGCGTTGCGGAGCACGCGCCTTGCCCGCTTTCGAAACGATACGCGCAGGCACCTGCGCGAGATTGCTTTCCAATCGCTTCACGACCGTCGGTCCATCCGGAGCACCGCCATTCGGATCGACCAGTCCGAAGACACGCGCGACGCCGATTGCACCGAGCCAGTCGAGTGCGTCCGCATCGTGGAGATAGATGGCCTCGGGCCCGGTGGGATCACGCCCGTACATGTGCGTGCGTATCGAACCGCGAACCGCCTCGATCTTCGACATCGGGAAACCCGTGCCCGCGAGCATCGACTCCACGATGCTCGCCGCCTCGTCCTGATGATCCACGCCCGCCTTGCTGAAGGGCGCGAACGCTGCCACATCGTGCAAGTAGGCCGCCGCGTAGAGCACATCGTCATCAAGCGTGACTCCATCTGCCGCCGCCAGCTCCCTGGCGAGTTCGTAGTCACGGACCGAATGCGATGCACCCCATGCCGGATGCTTCAAATTGACTTGCGCGAATCGAAGCACGTCGGCGCGCCAGTCTCCCGTGCTCTCGATCGTGGGTTTCGCAGCCTCCGCGGACCAGGCCGTAGTTTCGATACCGACAGTCGCGATGAGCGCGATCAACGACCCCAGGGCCACCGGATACGCGAAGCGCTTCTGACTGCTCACTGACATGCGACTGCCCTCCTCGATTGCGAACTGCTGGTTGTGGCCACGCGGCGGACACCGTCACCGACCTATGCTGGGGCGGAAGTTCTAGTAGATCTTCAGTCCGCCGTAGCGCTTGCGAATCCTGCGAGCGAGCGATTGGTAGCCGGCAGTGAATCCCACACCAATGGCCAGCACGAAAGCGAACGACCGGTTCCACACGGTATTCCAGCGATTTTCCCGCCGCTCCGTCCTGGGTTGGCGCTCGCCCTGGTTCTCGCTGGCGACCTGCGGAGCGATCTTCGCCTGGGCGGGTGCTACTTCGGAAGCCGCCGCTGCTGTCACCGTCGCTGCCTGCAATTGGTTCAGTTGCGACTGTAATGCCGCGGCCTCGTTCTTCAGCCGCGCAATCTCATCAACCGCTTTCTTCTCTGCGGACGTTCCCGCATCTTTCTGCCTGTTCTGCAGCTCGCGCAAGCGTGCGGACGCGGGCATTTCACTGGTCAGATAGCTGGCGCCGACCCAGCCTTCGCGACCGTCTTCGAGACGCACGTGCATGTAGCTGCCACTATTTGCGATCGCATCGACCGCATCTCCCGTCTCGATGGTCGCGACACGCGCACTGGCCGGCTCGGGCTCGGCGTAGACGGTCAGAACGAGCTTGTCCGAGACATATCGTCGGGGCAGCTCCGATGTTTGCGCCTGCTCCGCCCCAGGCTGCGGTTCAGCGCATCCTGAGCAATGGCGTCCCAGGGACACATGGCCAGCGCTGATGCGATGAGCACGAAGTGACATGGTTGACGGGTTTTCATGCGGGCGATGTTTTCAGAGTCAGAACCAATGGGCAACCTGGGCCGCGGGAGAGCCACGTCGCTACCGGATCCGAAAATTGACCGACCGATCGGCCTGTTCCCGCCGACACTCACTGTTGATGAGGCAACCCACATTGATCCGATTTCGTGGAGCACGTCGCGGTGGCGCCGGCCAGGTTCGCGATCGAACTCACATTTTGCGATGAATCCCGACCGTAAGCTGTCGGAACTGACTGCTGCAAAGAGATCCCTACGTGAGCGACCTTTACCTCGTCGTCCTGTTGATTTCTCAAGCCTCCGGCCATGTCGAGATGATCGAGGCGACCGGCGTCCCGTCCCAAGCCGCCTGCAACAACCTCGGCAGCCTCGTGCAGCTCTCGAACAAGGAGGGAGCGCTTTCCGGCTATGAACAGAAGCTGCATTGCGGATCGCGCGAAGCGCTGGAAGTCGTGATCGCCAGGAATCAGTGCCGGGCCGTCAGCCGCAAGGACTCGCAGGGCTACCTGACCTCGACTTATGCCTGCGAGAAGCCGGCCGACTGGTCCTCGAAATTGAGCAGTTGGGTGAGCGCGATCTGGGACTGAAGCCGCGCGGCAGTCGACCGTTTCGCCGCATCACGTGGCGCGCACGCCCAGCCTCAGTCAACGAGCTCCCGCCTGGAATTGGTCACCGGCGGGTCCACCACCTGCCGATTCTCGTCTGACTGCTCGGCTGCGAAATCCGATCGCTGTGCCGCCACCAGACCGCGCGGCCGCGGCGTCAGATCGACGACACCTACGTATATACCGGCCGCCATGTGGGCGAGGAACGCTGCAATCGCGATTGCAAACCCGATGAGGCCCATGTCCGTGGTGATCCGCATTCCGAGCATCAGGATGATCAGCAGCACGATCACCCAGACAGACGACAGAATGAATCGCAACCACAAGGGACGAGCTCGGTGCCGCAGCACTGGATTCGATGGGGTGGACCCCATTTATGATCTCCGCTAGCCGCTGACGATTCGTTGTTATTCGATGCCCAGCGAAGCCTTTATACGGCCGGGTCTTCGCCTCGGCAACTCGCATACTCACAGCGATGGCGAGCTGGCTCCGCTGGATCTCTCGCCTCGATCCGGACAGGACGCGCATGTGCATCGGGATCAGCCGATGACGAGACAAATTTCGCGGCATGGACGAAGTTGCTACCATGCCGTCGTGCTAGGCAATCATCGCCAATGAAGTTCTGTTCCAACTGCGGCGCAGCCGTCGAGCGGCTCATCCCGGATGGCGATCACTTGCCGCGCTACGTCTGCACGGCCTGCAAGACCATCCACTACGAGAATCCCCGCATCATCGCGGGCTGCGTACCGGAGTGGCAGGGAAAAATCCTCCTCTGCAAGCGTGCCATCGAGCCGCGGCGCGGTTACTGGACCATCCCGGCCGGCTTCATGGAAAACGGCGAAGCGCTGCAGGATGGTGCTGCCCGCGAGGCGATGGAAGAAGCGCTCGCCAACGTCGAGATCGGCTCGCTGCTGGCCATCGTCAACGTGATTCGCGCGCACCAGGTTCACATCATGTTTCGCGCGCGACTGCTCGATACGAATTTCGGCGTGGGGCCGGAGAGCCTCGAGGTCCAGCTCTATGACGAAGCCGACATTCCTTGGCAGGACATGGCATTCCTGAGCGTCGACTTCGCGCTGCGTCGCTATCTGGACGACCGGCGCGCGGGGCGGGAAGACGCACACTTTCGCGACATCGACTGGCAGGATGGCAAAGTGATCACCCGAGACCGCTGACGTCGAGGAAGACCGAAGAAATCCCCGCCGCATTTCCGCGGCGACGCCATTCCAGCTTCTATCGACCGCCCCACTTTGGCACAATACCGACCTCACTGCGGCGTTTGCCGCAATCCCTTCGGCCGGAGCCATCGATGACCTTCGTCGTCACAGAAAACTGCATCAAGTGTAAGTACATGGACTGTGTCGAAGTCTGCCCCGTCGACTGCTTCCACGTCGGACCCAACTTCCTGGTGATCGACCCGGACGAATGCATCGACTGCACGCTGTGCGAGCCGGAATGCCCGGCCGAAGCGATTTTCTCCGAGGAAGAACTGCCGGCCGGTCAGGAGCACTTCAAGGAACTGAATGCCGAGCTGTCCAAAGCCTGGCCCGTCATCACCGAGCGGGGAGCCGCGCCGACCGACGCGAAGGACTGGGACGGCAAGCCGGACAAGCTGAAACTGCTGGAACGCTAGCCGACACGCCTGATCGACCACAAAAAAGCCCGCATCGCTGCGGGCTTTTTCTTGTCCGGAAAGGTTGAGTCGGCTTACTTGGTCTTGGCGACCCCGGCCTTCAGCTGATCGAGTTCGCGAAGCATGTCCTTGGGTGGCAGGTACCCGCCAATGTAGTCGCCCGATGTGGTGAAAATGGCTGGAGTGCCGCGGACGCCCATTTCCTCACCCAGCTCGAACTGCCTGGCGACTGGATTGGCGGCGCACTTCGCATCGACAGGCTGCCCCTGCTTCGCCTTGGTGATGGCGCTATTGCGATCCTTGGAGCACCAGACAGCTTCCATCTTGGCCCAGTCGTCCGTGCCGGGGCCGGCTCGCGGATACGCCAGGTAACGCACCCGCACACCCAGCTTGTTGAGCTGATCGATCTCGCCATGCAGCTTGCGGCAATACCCGCACTCCACATCAGTGAAAATCGTAATCGTGTGCTTCGCCGCGGCGGGCCCGAAGACGATCATCTCGCGCTCATCCAGTTTCGCGAGCGTCTTGCCGCGCGACACTGCACGACCCGCTTCCGTCAGGTTGGTACGGCTTTCGACTTCGTACAGATCGCCGCTGAACAGGAATTTGCCGTCGGCGCTGACATACGCGGTATCGGCGCCCATGCCCACCTCGTAGACCCCCGGCACCGGTGACTGCTTGATCTGGTCAGGCTTCACGCCAGGAAATTTTGCTGCAATGGCCGTACGGGCCTCGGCAGCTTTGTCGGTGTCGGCGGCGAGCACGGCAGTACTCACAGCGAACAACACCAGGGCGCAAACATGGCTGATCAGCTTGCTCATCGACACTCCAGATGACGGCGGATACATCGGTTGGATAGCGAAAGGCCGTCGGGGTTCATTAAGCGTTGGGGGGGGGGCGGCGCAGTCTAGCAGGGATGCACAGGATCGAACCCTGCCCCAACGACCGGCATGGTGCGCAGACCGGACGTAAGCCGATCCGCGACAGGGACGAGCTTATCGAGGGGCCACCCGCTCAGCCGCGCGGGTGATGTTGCGCGTGCAGATCTTTCATGCGCTCACGGGCAACGTGAGTGTAGATCTGGGTCGTCGACAGATCGCTATGACCCAGCAGCATCTGCACCACACGCAGGTCGGCGCCGTGATTCAACAGATGGGTTGCAAATGCATGTCGCAAGGTGTGCGGCGACAACGCCTTCTGCACGCCGGCCTTTTGCGCATAGCGTTTGATGATGTGCCAGAACGCCTGGCGCGTCATACGATCGCCGCGACGGGTCGGGAACAGGAAATCGGTCTGGCGTTCGAGCAGGATCTCGAGCCGCGGACCACCGATGAATCTCTGCAGCCATTCCACGGCTTCTTCGCCGAGCGGAATCAGCCGTTCGCGGTCGCCCTTGCCGACGATGCGCAGCACGCCCTGGTTCATGTTGACCTGGCCGGCCCTGAGATTCACGAGTTCGGAAACGCGCAGTCCGGTGGCGTACAGCACCTCCAGCATGACGCGATCGCGGTGACCCAGAGGCTGTTCGACCTCGGGAGCCGCCAGCAGCGCTTCGACTTCTTCTTCGGTCAGCGATTTTGGCAAGGAACGGCCGATTTTCGGCATCGCGATCTGTGCGGTCGGATCCTCGGTGATCGCGCCATCACGCACCAGATAACGGTAGAAACGACGAAAACTGGACAACTGACGCGCCGTCGAGCGCGGACGCGCGCCCGCTTCGACACGCCAGGCAATGAACGCGAGAACATCGGGGCGCTTGGCGCCGACGGCAGTGCCGCCACGTACCTGCAACCAGCGATCGAGCGCCGTGAGATCCGCGCGATACGCGGACAACGTATTGGGCGACAGCCCACGCTCCATCCACACGGCATCGAGGAAGCGGTCGATTGCCGGCAGGGATGGCGTCTCGGGCGTGCCTTCGCCAGACCTCGCGTAAACTGATGCTTTCGTAACGGTACTCATCGCCTTGGGCAGATTGCGCAAGCGGACACCTGATCGGAATCGGTGCTGCCCGGACTTGCAGTGCGGCCAGTATGCGTAGGCGTTCCCTCCTGAAGGAGTGACTGTTATCACAGAACGATTTTGGTGTTTACATAAAGAGAACCAGTTCACAGAAAATCCGCGGTGTGACGCCGCAAAGATAGCGACGCCGCGCCTCAATCCCTGAGATATCAACCTCCTGAGCACATGCCGACACGATGTCGTTGAATCCACTGCCCCTGCTTTACCGCCTGCTCGAGGCCGTTTACGGCGTCTATGCACTCCTCCTTTTCCTGATGTTCGGATCGGCGACCCTCATCCTCGTCACCCTGGTGCCCGGACTGAACATCAAGGCGCGTCGCTCGATCGCGCATTTCACGGCGCGCAGCTTTTTTGCTGTCGCCGGCATCCGCATCCGTGTGCTGGGCGCAGAGGAACTGCCCGACGAACCGTGCGTAGTCGTCGCCAATCACGCGAGCTATCTCGACGGCGTCGTTCTCAAAGGCATGCTGCCGGCACGCTTCAGCTTCGTGATCAAGAAAGAAGTCAGTCGCGTGCCCCTGGCCGGATTGCTGCTGCGGCGCATCGGCGCGGAATTCGTCGACCGGTTCAACCGACATGCCGGCGGCATGGATGCGCGCCGCCTCATCAAGGCGGCGGATTCCGGTCAGGCTCTGGCCTTCTTTCCGGAAGGAACCTTCGTCGCGCAGCCTGGCCTCGGGAAGTTTCATACCGGTGCCTTCGCGATCGCTGCGCGCTCCAAACTGCCGGTCGTTCCCCTGGCAATCCGCGGCACGCGCCACATCCTGCCAAGCGGCCACTTCCTGCCTCGTCCGGGACGGATCGAGATCTGCATCCTGCCAGCGGTGCGCGCGCCCGCGGACCTTGATTCCACTGCAACTATCACCATGACTCGTGATGTTGCGCGCGCGCGAATCCTTGCTGCGTTGAACGAGCCCGATCTTGGCGAAAGCGATGGGCTCGCCGATCTGCAGACGCCACGCAAAGGATGACTTTGCTGCAGGGAGAACTTGACCGCCCCTTGCAGCATTGGTTACAAGCCCGCCTCCTTACATTGATCCAGCTGACCGGGATATACGCATGAGCGACGAAGTTTTCATTGCATCGGCCCGCCGCACGCCCATCGGTTCCTTTCAGGGCGCGCTTGCGCCACTGACGTCACCGCAGATTGGCGCTGCCGCGATTCGTGCCGCCATCGATGACTCGGGCCTGAGCGCCGAGCAGATCGAAGAAGCCATCATCGGCTGTGTACTCATGGCGGGTATCGGCCAGGCTCCTGGTCGCCAGGCCGTGCTGGCCGCCAATATGCCGCTCAGCGTACCGGTCTCGACCGTCAACAAGATGTGCGGTTCGGGAATGAAGGCCGTGATGATGGCGTGCGATCAGATCCGCGCCGGATCCGCGCATGCCGTGCTCGCCGGCGGCATCGAATCCATGACGAATGCGCCGTACCTGATTCCCAAGGCTCGCGCCGGCCTGCGCATGGGCCACGGCGAGATTCTCGACCACATGTTCTTCGACGGTCTGCAGAGCCCCTTCGACGGCAAGGCAATGGGCCACTTCGCCGATCAGACCGCGCTCAAGTACGGCTTCACGCGCGAACAGCAGGACGCTTTCGCCGCTGAATCCGTGCAACGCGCTCTCACCGCCATCGAGCAGGGCAAGTTCAAGCGCGAAATCGCCGCGGTCACGATCAAGGATCGCAAAGGCGAGCGCGTGCTCGAACAGGACGAAACGCCTTTCGGCTGCGACATCAAGAAAATCCCGACGATGAAGCCGGCGTTCAACAAGGACGGCACGGTGACCGCTGCCAGCTCGTCATCGATTTCGGATGGCGCCGCCGCGCTGGTACTGATCAGCGAAACGCTCATGAAGCAGCGCGGCCTGAAGCCGCTGGCGCGAGTCG
Source organism: Povalibacter sp. (assembly GCF_036520495.1). Taxonomy (GTDB): domain Bacteria; phylum Pseudomonadota; class Gammaproteobacteria; order Steroidobacterales; family Steroidobacteraceae; genus Steroidobacter. The sequence goes on from NZ_DATDJO010000068.1 coordinate 112,931, forward strand.
TCGGCTACACCAGTCATGCGCAGGCACCGGAGTGGTTCACCACCGCCCCCGTCGGCGCGATGAAGTCCCTGCTGGCCAAGACGGGCTGGAAGGCGGGCGATGTCGATCTGTACGAAGTGAACGAAGCCTTCGCCGTCGTGGCGATGGCGGCGATTCATGACCTCGGCCTCGATCACGCACGCGTCAACGTCAACGGCGGCGCCTGCGCGCTGGGTCACCCGATCGGCGCAACCGGCGCACGCATCCTGACGACGCTCGTACATGCGCTCAAGGATCGTGGCGGCAAGCGCGGCATGGCCTCGCTGTGCATCGGCGGCGGCGAAGCGACTGCCCTGGCAATCGAACTGGTCTGAGCGTTCAGAAGCCGCAAAGCACTTCGAAAGTACGGGAGAGAAATCTCCCGTACTTTCGATCTTCAGCGGTCTTTCAGTCGGTCTTTTGCGGCTCTGCGCCTTTCCGCAGATTCAGGCTGACACCACCGCCCCGGGTGGGATTCCCGCAACTTCATAACCGCGCCTGAAGTCGCGGACATGTTTCGACATCCACTTGCGCGCTTCGTCAGCGTCGCGATTCTGCAATGCACTGATGATTTTCTGCTGGGCCGCGATGATGCGCGAGCGCGCCTGCGGCACCCGATCGACCATCTGCGCCAGTGAAGGCGCCAGCACCTGCGCCAGCGAATGCTTGGCCAGCACCAGCACATGGTTGCGCGCGCAGACACCCAGCAATTCGAAGAAATCCACCACGAGATCCACCGCCGGTTCTGACTGGCTGGTGGACGCGAACGCCTGACTGACACGCACGAACGCCTCGATGTCGGCTTGCGTGCGCCGCGTCGCCGCCAACGCCGCCACTTCCGGTTCGATGATCATCATCGCTTCCCAGACATCGACGAACGTGACCTCATGCAGCACCAGCGCCTGGCGCATGCCTGATGCAACCTTGTCGGCGTGCGGACGACTGACCACCATCCGTTTGGCGCCGGGCGGCCGCGTGATCAAACCGGAGTTCTCCAGTTGTCGCAGCGCCTCGCGCACCGTCGAACGATGCACGCGAAATTGTTGCGCGAGATCCAGCTCCGGCGGCAATAAATCGCCGCCCTTCAGCACCCGCCCGAGGATCTTCGCTTCGATCGCAGCGGAGACCCGGAAGTACGCGGGTTCGCGCTCCACAGGCTCGAAAAGATTGGTTGCGAGCGGGACAACTGCATCGGCCTGCACGGCCGTTGCTGCATTGCCGCGGCGGGGCTTGGCACGGGAAACAGGTTTTGTGCGCGTTGACATGGTGACGGATTGTCCGACAATGGGACATTGTTCACAACTCTTGCCCATGAGGCTCTGCGTGGAAGACTTCGACTTCGGACTTGGCGATGACATCGATACCCTGCGAACCACAATCGCGCAGTTCGCGCGCGACCGTATTGCGCCGCTCGCTGCGGACATCGATCGCAACAATCAGTTTCCGCGGGAACTGTGGCCCGAAATGGGCGCACTCGGCCTGCATGGGCTCACGGTAGAAGAGGAATACGGCGGCGCGGGCATGGGCTACCTTGCCCATGTCATCGCGATGGAAGAAATCAGCCGCGCGTCCGCCTCGGTGGGCCTCTCCTACGGCGCCCATTCCAATCTTTGCGTGAATCAACTGCGGCGTTGGGGCACGACTGCCCAGAAGCAGAAGTACCTGCCGGCGCTGATCTCCGGTGAGCATGTCGGTGCGCTGGCGATGAGCGAACCCGGCGCAGGATCCGATGTCGTGGGTATGCGCACTCGCGCTGAAAAGCGCGACGCCGGCTTCGTGCTCAATGGTTCCAAGATGTGGATCACCAACGGCCCCGTTGCCGAGACGCTCGTCGTCTATGCAACGCTCGATCCTTCCCTCGCTGCGCGCGGCATCACTGCGTTCATCATCGAGCGCGGCATGCCGGGCTTCAGCACGGCGCAGAAGCTCGACAAGCTCGGGATGCGTGGCTCGGACACCTGTGAACTCGTGTTCAAGGATTGCTTCGTGCCTGCGGCCAATGTCCTGCACAAGGAAGGCTTCGGCGCCGAGGTGCTGATGAGCGGCCTCGACTACGAACGTGTGGTCCTCGCCGGTGGTCCGCTCGGGATCATGCGTGCCTGTCTCGATTACGTACTGCCGTACGTTCACGAGCGCAAGCAGTTCGGCCGTGCGATCGGCACGTTCCAGCTCATGCAGGGAAAAGTCGCCGACATGTACACGGGCATGAATGCGTGCCGGGCGTATGTGTACGCCGTCGCGCGCGCGTGCGATCGCGGGCAGGTCACACGGTTCGACGCTGCGGGTTGCATCCTGCAGGCATCGGAGCGCGCCACGTGGATGGCGCTGGAGGCCATTCAGACTCTCGGTGGCAATGGGTACATCAACGACTATCCGACCGGTCGCCTGCTGCGCGATGCGAAGCTCTACGAGATCGGCGCCGGCACCAGCGAAATCCGCCGCATGCTGATTGGGCGCGAGCTGTTCGAAGCCAGCGCATGACCGCAGCTCGATCGCGCTCGATCCAGGGGTGGGAATCGCCTGCCCCTGTGTTGCGCGCAGCAAATCCTCCGTCGCCCACGCCTGACGGGTCAGCCCGTCTGGTCTGGAGGATTCGCCTTGTTTTCTCCATGATGCAATCGATGGCTCCGGGGGCTTTGTGCGTCGCAAGAAAGCGGCTACCATCCGGCGCCCTGCAGAGGTTTGAGGTTAGGCAATGCAGCTCGACGGGAAGTTGGTGGCGATTACCGGCAGTGGGCGCGGCATCGGTCGCGCCATGGCACTGGCGTTCGCGCAGAAGCGGGCCAACATTGCACTTCTCGACCTGAACCAGGCCGATCTCGACGCCACTCGCGCGCTGTGCGAAGCCAACGGCGTGCAAGCCCGCACCTACACCTGCAATGTGAGCCGCGAGGACGATGTCGGCGCCACGCTCGACGCCGTCGTCAACGACTTCGGCCGCCTGGACGTGATGATCAACAACGCCGGCATCACCAAGGATGCCTTGCTGGTCAAAGTCCAGGATGGCAAGGTCGTCGGCAAGATGTCGAAGGATCAATGGCAGGCCGTCATCGACGTGAACCTGACCGGCGTGTTTCTCGGCGCACGCGAAGCGGCCGTACGCATGATCACGCTGGGCAACGGCGGCGTCATCATCAGTACATCGAGCATCTCCCGCGCCGGCAACATGGGCCAGTCGAACTACTCCGCCGCCAAAGCTGGCGTGGCGGCAATGACGGTGGTGTGGGCGAAGGAACTGGCGCGTTACGGCATTCGTGCCGGCGCCATTGCACCCGGCTTCACCCGCACGGATATTCTCGACGCGATGCGGCCAGAAATGATCGAACGCGCCGTCGGCGCCGTGCCGCTCAAGCGCATGGCCGAGCCCGCCGAAATGGCGCACGCCGCGCTGTTCATCGCCGAGAACGACTTTTTCTCTGGGCGCGTCATCGAACTCGATGGCGGGCAACGTATTTAATCGAGGAATCACGCATGAAATTGAATCAGGTGCGCGCTGTCATCACAGGCGGTGCTTCGGGTCTCGGCAATGCAGTCGCAGCACGTATCGTCGCTGCCGGCGGCCAGGTGACACTGCTCGACGTCAACCAGGAAGCCGGTGAAGCCTCCGTCAAGGCGCTCGGCAGCAACGCACGCTTCGAGAAAGTCGACGTCACCAGCGAATCCGCTGTGAACGCCGCGATCGCCGCCGCGCACAGCGCGATGGGCGGGCTCAACGTGGCCGTGAACTGCGCAGGCATCGCCACGGCCCGTCGCACTATCAACAAGGAAGGCGCCATTCCGTCCGATGCTTTCCGCAAGGTGATCGAGGTCAACCTCATCGGTACCATGCAGGTGGCCAAGGCTGCCGCAGCGATCATGCAGGCGAATACGCCGAACGAAGAAGGCGAGCGCGGCGTCATCGTCATGACTGCCTCGGTTGCCGCGTTCGATGGCCAGATCGGTCAGATCGCCTACTCCGCCTCCAAGGCCGGCATCGTCGGCATGACGCTGCCGATGGCGCGCGATCTGTCGTCGCTCGGCATCCGCGTCATGACCGTGGCGCCCGGCATCTTCAAGACGCCGATGATGGCTGCCATGCCGCAGGAAACGCAGGACTCGCTGGGCAAGCAGGTTCCGTTCCCGTCGCGTCTCGGTCGTCCCGATGAATATGCTGCGCTGGTGGCGCACATCTGCGAGAACTCGATGCTGAACGGCGAAACCATTCGCCTCGACGGCGCGATCCGCATGTCGCCGAAGTGATCTCACGCACCGCCCTGCACGATCCAATGGAAACAACCCGATGAAAAATTTCGTCATCTGCCTGTTCATGGTGTTCGCCGCGAACGCATTACCGGCGATGGCGAAGGACGCAGCGCCGGTCGCGGCGCTGGACGTTCCCGTCGAGTACTACAAGCTCGGCAATGGATTGCGCGTGGTGCTTTCCGAGGATCACTCGGTGCCGGTGGCCACCATCGGCATCTACTACAACATCGGCTTTCGCATCGAACCCAAGGATCGCACGGGCTTTGCGCACCTCTTCGAGCACCTGATGTTCCAGGGCTCGAAGAATCTCGCCAAGGGACAGTTCTTCAAACTGGTGCAGGGACTGGGCGGCACGCTGAACGGCTCGACGCGCTTCGACTTCACCAACTACTTCGAAGCCTTCCCCTCGAATGCGCTGGAAACCATGCTCTGGGCGGAAGCCGATCGCATGCGCAGCCTCGACATCACTCAGGAAAACCTGGTGAACCAGCAGGGCGTGGTCAAAGAGGAAGTGAAGGTCAACGTACTGAACCAGCCTTACGGCGGATTCCCGTGGCTGCAGTTGCCGCAGTACGCCAACACCAACTGGTACAACGCGCATAACTTCTACGGCGACCTGCAGCACATCGACGCCGCGACGCTGGAAGATGCCCGCGCCTTCTTCAAGACTTACTACGTCCCCAGCAACGCCGTCCTCGTCATCGCCGGCGATTTCGAAGGACCGCAGGCAAGGAAGTGGATCGAGCAGTACTTCGGCAACATCCCGCGCGGTTCCGCGCCTGCGCTGCCGGATATTTCCGAGCCGCGCCAGGCCAGGGAAAAGCGCGCCAGCCAGACCGACGCACTCGCTCCGCGCCCTGCCCTCGCCATCGGCTATCACGTGCCGAAGCGCTGGACGCCCGAGCACTTCGCTTTCGGCCTGATCGACGAACTGCTGCTGCAGGGAGAGTCGTCCCGCCTGTATCAGGATCTGGTACAGAAACGCGGCTACACCGACAGCGTGTCCGGCGGCATCAACCTGCTGGGCAACATGTTCAACTACAGCGGTCCGATGCTGTGGTCGGCGTCGTTGATTCACGATCCCTCCACCACCACGGACCAGATTCTCGCGGCCTTCGATGAAAACATCGAACGCATCCGCAACGAGCCGGTGACGCAGGCGGAACTGGATCGCGCACGCCGCACGATCCGTTCACAGCTCTACGATCTGGTCGGCTCCAGCACGCGACTGGGACTCGTCGATCTGCTCGCGTGCTTCGCCCTCTTCGATGACGACCCGGCGCGCATCAACCGCATCGAAGCGGAGTTCGCAAAGGTCACGCCGGCTCTGGTGAAAAAGACGGCCCGGGAATACCTGCGCCGAGGCAACCGCACCGTGCTGCTGGTCGAGCCCGGCAAGACATCGGCGGAGGTCGCGCAATGAACCGGCTGCAATGCGTATTCGTCGGCGCTCTCGCCGCACTGGCAACCCACCCGGTCATGGCACAGGACGCACCGCCGCGCCCGGGCCCTCCTCGTGCATTCCAGCTTCCGACGCCAACGACACTGGCATTGCCAAACGGCCTCAAGGCGACCTTCGTCGACTTTGGCGTCGTACCCAAGGCGACGATCTCCATCACGGTGCGCACCGGGAATCTGAACGAAGGCGAACAGACCTGGCTCGCCGATCTCGCCGCCGACCTGCTGAAGGAAGGCACGAACCAGCGGACGGCACAGCAGATCGCCGACGCAGCCACGCTGATGGGCGGTGGAGTGAGCATCGGCGCCGGTCCGGATCAGACATACCTGCAGCTGGATGTCCTCGGCGAATACGTTCCCGACGCCATCGCATTGCTCGCCGAAATCCTCACGCAGCCCAAGCTGCCGGAGAACCAGCTGGCCCGCATCCGTCAGGACTACTCACGCAATCTCAGCGTCGCGCTCACTCAGCCGCAGGCGCTCGCCGGTGCGGCGATGGCCGCGCTTTTGTATCCCGACCATCCGTACGGCAGGGTGTTTCCCACGCAGGAACAGCTGCAGGGCTATTCGATCGGTGACGTTCGCAAGTACTACGACGGCAATTTCGGCGCACGGCGTACGCAGGTCTATGTCGCCGGCAAGTTCGACCGCGCGAAGGCCGAGCAGGCGATCCGCACCAGCCTCGGGTCATGGCGCGAAGGCCCTGCCCCGCTCGAACTCGCACCGGCAAGCCCGGGTCCTCGCCAGGTCAAGCTGATCGACCGTCCCGACGCACCCCAGTCGACGCTGCGGATCGGCAAGCGCGTCGTCGACATGCGCCATCCCGATTTCATGGCGCTGTCCGTGACCAACTCGCTGCTCGGCGGCGTGCTCATGTCGCGCATCACCATGAACCTGCGCGAAGACAAAGGCTGGGCCTACTCGCCCAACAGCGGCCTGGAAACGAAGTACCACGAGGTCACGTGGATCGAGAATGCCGACGTGAAATCGGCATCGACGGGACCTTCGGTTGCGGAGGTATTCAAGGAAATCGAGCTGCTGCGCGTCGAGTCGCCGACCGACCCCGAACTCACCGCTATCAAGAACTACCGTAACGGCGTCTTCGTCATGTCCACCGCGACACGCGGCGGCCTGATCGGCCAGCTGATGCAGATCGATCTCCAGGGTCTGCCACCGGATTGGCTGACGACATTTCCGCAGCGTATGTACGCAGTGACGCCCGCACAGGTCACGAAGGCCGCCAGGGATCATCTGGATCCCGCCGCAATGTCTGTCGTCGTCGTTGGCGACCTCAAGACCGTACGGCCGCAGCTCGACGCCATCCCTTCGCTGCGCGATGCCCCAGCCCGGCAAACAGACAAGTAACAGCCACATCGATACGCCATCCAAGAAGCACGTATGAGTGAAGCCACGATCGAAAGAGAAGTAATGGAATACGACGTCGTCATCGTCGGTGCGGGCCCATCCGGCCTCGCGTGCGCGATCCGACTGAAGCAGCTCAAGAGCGACCTGAACATCTGCGTGCTCGAAAAAGCGTCCGCGGTGGGCGCCCATTCGCTGTCGGGTGCGGTGCTTGAACCCGCAGCGCTCGAGAAGCTGTTGCCGGAATGGCGCGCCGAATACACCGGAATGAAGGTGCCGGCTGCCGAAGACGACGTGCGCCTGATGACGAAGACGGGCTCGTACAAGCTACCGAACTGGGCGGTGAATCTGTCGCCGATGAACAATCACGGCAACTTCATCATTTCGCTCGGCCAGCTCACGCCCTGGCTCGCGCAGAAGGCCGAAGCGCTCGGCGTCGATATTTTCCCCGGCTATGCCGCGGCCGACGCCGTGTATGACGACAATGGCGCGCTGAAAGGCGTGCGCATCGGCGACATGGGACTGGAGCGCAACGGCGAACCGGGTCCGAACTTCACGCCGGGCATCGAAATTCACGCCGGCACGACCGTGATCGCCGAAGGCGCGCGCGGCTCGCTCGCGAAGCAACTCATCAAGAAATTCGATCTGCGCGACAAGGCGAAGGCCGATCCGCCGACGTTCGGTCTCGGCTTCAAGGAGTTGTGGCAGTTGCCTCCCGGACGCGTCAAGCCCGGACGCATCGAACACGCCTTCGGTTGGCCACTCGACACGCAGACCTACGGGGGCAGCTTCCTGTATCACCTGGACGGCGATCGCGTGTACGTGGGCTATGTCGTCGGGCTCAACTACAAGGATCCCCGCCTCAAGCCATTCGAGGCGTTCCAGCAATTCAAGAATCATCCGCGCATCAAGCCGCTGCTCGAAGGCGGAGAAATTCTGTCTGCCGGCGCACGCACGATCGCTGCCGGCGGCTATCAGTCGCTGCCGCAACTCGACATGCCGGGCGGCCTGATCATCGGCGATGCCGGCGGCACGCTCAACGTCTTCAAGATCAAGGGCATTCACCAGGCGATCCGCTCGGGCATGCTCGCGGCCGAACACCTCGCCGAGCAAGGCAAGAGTGAGGGCTTCGACGCGCGCTGGCGCGCATCGGAAGGCCACCAGGAACTGCGTTCGGTCCGCAACTTCAAACCGGCGTTCAAGAATGGTCTCTACTTCGCCATGTTGAACGGCGGTATCGAATCGCTGCTCAAGGGCAAGACGCCCTGGACCCTGAAGAACACCGCGGACTGGTCGGCGCTGGAAAAACTGGGCGACTACGCCTCGCCGGATCGCGGCTGGACGGACCGCTCCCTGCCGCCACGCGATCGCCTGGCCTCCGTGTTCTTCGCGGGCAACGTGCACGATGAAGCGCAGCCCATTCACCTGAAGGTCGCCGATACATCCATCTGCGCGACCCGCTGCGTGGTCGAGTACGGCAATCCGTGCGAGAACTTCTGCCCGGCTGGCGTCTACGAAATGGTCCCCGATGGCGACAAGGGCAAGAAGCTGCAGATCAACTCAGCCAACTGCGTTCACTGCAAGGCGTGCGACATCAAGGACCCGTACGAGATCATCACGTGGACGACGCCGGAAGGCGGTTCCGGGCCGAACTATCAGAATCTGTAAGCGCACAAAGACACTGCAACCTTGCCGCGATCTGGCGGAACTGCAGACCTGATGGACAGCGTCGCTGCCCATTACGAGCGCGAATGCGCCCGCCTCGGCTACCAGCCCGATCCGGTGCAGGAACGGATCGTGGCGCTGCTCGATGAGCTGCGCTCACGGCTCATCCAGCCGAAACCGAGGGGGCTGCTGAAAGGATTGTTCGCCGGCAACCAGCGCGAACTCGAGCGCGGCCTGTATATCTGGGGCAGTGTCGGTCGCGGCAAGACGTGGCTGATGGATCAGTTCTTCCATAGCCTGCCGTTCAAGGACAAACAGCGCAGTCACTTCCATCGCTTCATGCAATCGGTGCATGACGAACTGAAGAAGCACAAGGACCGCGCCGATCCGCTCGAACTCGTCGCCGAGAAGATCGCGAAGAAGACCCGTGTGCTGTGCTTCGACGAGCTGTTCGTCGCCGACATCGGCGATGCCATGCTGCTGGGTAATCTGTTCCGCGGACTGTTCGATCGCGGCGTGACACTGGTGGCAACGTCCAACGTGCCACCCGACGATCTCTACAAGGAAGGACTGCAGCGCGCACGATTCCTTCCCGCCATTCGACTGCTCAAGGAAAACACCGACGTCGTGCATGTCGACAGCGACACCGACTACCGGATGCGTGCACTCGAGCGTGCATCGACGGCCTTCGATGCGAACGATCCCGCGACTCCCGCGGCCATCGCGCAGTTGTTCGAAGCCGTGGCCGGCGATGCGGGCGCGCATGCCACACTGACATTGAACCACCGCAGACTGCACCCGATACGGCTGGCCGAAGATGTCGTCTGGTTCGATTTCAAGGAGCTCTGCGATGGACCGCGTGGGCAAGCCGATTACATCGAACTCGCCCGCTGCTTTCATACGGTCGTGCTGAGCGACATCCCCGTACTGACCACCGAACTCGACAACCAGGCGCGCCGCTTCGTCACGCTGATCGACGAATTCTACGACCGTAGCGTCAAACTGATCATTTCCTCGGCGGCTCCCGTCACGGCGCTCTATCGCGGATCGAAACTCGCCTTCGAGTTCGAGCGCACCGGCAGCCGACTGATCGAGATGCAGTCACAGGAATATCTGGCGCGACCGCACAAGCCGTAAGCTCTAGCCCCTAGCCCCTCGGCCCTCGCTCTCGTTCGCCTCCTCCTCACGCCACCTGCCGCAGACCCAGCTGCACCTTGCGGCGAATCTCGGCTTTCTCATGGGCTTTCACCGCACCCATCGAATCACCGGCCAGATCCAGTGCACGTGCGGTCAGCTGCCAGTTGCAGGGGCTCGCCGGCTTCAGCTGTGTCCGCTCGGCAGCTAGCGCTCGCGCCAGACGCGCATTGCCGGAACGCAGTGCGGCTTCCACCAGGGTCAGATGCACGAGATCCCGCTGTGCGTGACTGCCACCAAAGCGATGCGCAATCGTGCGCACCGGCGCCAGCAGGTTGATCACGTCGTTGTAGCGATCCATGCCGAAGGCCAGCAATGCCTGCGCCAGCGGCAAGCCGACGTCGCGTGACATCATCGCGTTGGTATCGGTGCCCGTTGCCTTGCGCTCGAGTGCGGCGATCGTGCGTTGCGCGAGATCGAATCGTCCCGCACCGACGAATGCCATCACCGCGTGCACGTCGTTGAAGGCGTAGTACGCCTGCTCGGCGAATGCTTCCCAGGACTGTGCCAGTTCCAGCCAGCGCGGGCCGACATCGATGTCGCGCAGATGCAGACGCCACAACAGTGCCGACGCATCGATCATTTCCATCGGTACCGCCGACGCCACCGGCCGGATACGACGATCGAACAACTCGAACACGCGACCGACGTCACCGGTGTCCAGGTAGTACAACGCAAGGTGCCACCAGTTGTGGAATGCGAAGCCGTTGTCGTGCGCCCAATGATCTTCGCGACTCGTCAGCCAGTCGATACCTTCGCGGACCCGCCCCGTCATCTCCATGACATGGGCGACCGCATGCACCGCCCAGGGATCGCGGGGGTTGATCGCCAAAGCCCGACGACCGGTGTCCTCGGCCTGTGAATATGCCGCACATTCTTCGAGACCGAAGGCATGCATGCCGAGCACGAAGCCATACCCGGGCACCGAGTTGTCCCAGTACGGCAGGACATGCGCAATGCGATCGCGCAGCATGGTCGAGGAACCCATGAGGAAGTCGCCGACATGCGCGACCTGCAAAGCCAGCAGATCGCGCGGATACTCGACGACGATGTCGCCGTACGCCCGGACCGATGCAGCGAAGTCGCCCTGCAACCACTTCCGCGCAGCCGCCGCATGCATGCGCTCGCGGTCGTTGGCGCGCCGACCGATGGCTTCGGCCGCCTCGACGCTCGCACCCAGCATCGGCACCATTGATCGATCCGTCGACATGACAACGAGCGCCGCCCGCAGGCAGTGACCCATGGCAAAGTCCGGGTCGGCGTCGAGTGCCACCCGGATCGTTGCCATCGGATCGACGTAGTAACCGGCTGAGAGCTCGACGGCCTGTTCGTATTGCTGCAATGCCTCACGACTGTGTGTCGACACCGTCATACCGCGTGAATCAAGAAGCGTCATACCCGAATCCCTCCTGCCGGCACCCGTTGCCAGCCTCGTGGCAGCCTTTGTAGCCGGGCCGCGTGAGTCGTCAGTCTCGACAGCCGTGAAAAAAGCGTGAAAATGCTCTGCGCAGGGCGAATCGCCCGGCGCAAAGCATCCCCGCGAAGGCGAGGATCCATTCTCTGGAAGATGGATCCTCGCCTTCGGGGGGATGACAGCACGCAGCTGCACCTGACCAAAGTCAGGGTCGGATCGACTCCAACCGCAGCAGCGGCAGAGCCACGCCAGGCCGATGATGTGGGATCAGGGAGGTCTTCTTTGACGCAACTGGTGCTGCAACTGCTCGGACGCTTCGCCGTGCGCGACACGGCTGGCATGGAAATCCGCATCACTTCGCGCAAGGGCCGCGCCCTGCTGGCTTTTCTGGCAGCGGGGGCCGGGCAAGCACACAGCCGCGATCGGCTGGCCGCCCTGTTATGGGAAGAAGCGGACGAGGAACTCGCGCGCACGAGCCTGCGCCAGGCGCTGGCGGCGGTTCGCAAAGTCCTGCCGGCCGACACTCAATCCGCGCTGGTGAGCGATGCCGATTCGCTGCGGCTGGAGCCTGGCCTGATCAACACGGATATCGCGCAGCTGCGCAGGTCGCTGTCGATGGGCACGCGCACAGCGCTCCAGGACGGACTGACGCATCATCGTGGCGACTTCCTCGAAGGCATGGATGCGAAATCCACCGCCTATGACGAGTGGCTCAGCACGGAGCGACAGTCGCTGCGACGTCAGCTCGCCGAGGCGTTGCAGAAACTGACAGTGCTGTGTTCCTCGCAGGGCGATGTCGAGGGCGCGCTGAGCGCGAGCGCGCGACTGGTCTCGCTCGAACCGCTCAACGAGGCCGCGCACCGCACGCTGATGGAGTTGCATGCACGGCGCCATGCCTATGCCGATGCGCTGCGGCAATACCAGATCTGTCGCGACATCCTGCGCCGTGAGCTGGACGTCGCACCCGAGCCTGCCACGGAGCAGTTGTACCGTGAACTCATGCGGCGACGCAGAACCGCCGCTGTACCTGCCACCATGGAGTCGCTGGAACTGCAGCACACCGAGGCCGCGCCTGCGCGAATCGACGCGTCCACTGGTGTACGCCGCACCGGACTGCGCGATGCGGCAGTACTGGTCGTGCGTCTGGAAGGGCTGATCGAACTCGAGGCCACGCTGGAGCCGGAAGACGCACACCGTATCGGTCTGGATTTCCAGGAGCGCGTACAAGCCATCGCCGCGCAGTACCAGGGCTGTGCGGATCGGCGTGTCGGATCGAGTGTGCTGGTCGTCTTCGGTGCGACGCAGGTGCGCGGCGACGAAGCCGAACAAGCCGTGCGCGCCAGCCTGGCGCTGCGGCAAAGCGTGAACGACGGACACTGGTGTCTGCCGCAAGACCTGTCGCTGCGCATGGGCATTGCGCAGGGCCAGGTGCTCGTGAGTCCGGCTCTGTTCCCACTGACGGGACGGCCGATCCATACGGCCCACACACTGGCATCGCTCGCGACGGATGACGGCATCTGCATTGCCCCGACGATCCACAATTCGCTCGGCGCAATGATCGATGCGGAGGCGCTGTCCGGGACTGGCTCACCTGACAATGAAGGCGTGTGGCTGCTGCAATCGCTGCGGGACGATGGCCATGGCAGACACGCACCGCTGGTCGGACGGCGTCCTGAACTTGCGATGCTGGTGGCGATGTTCGATCGCTGCGGATCGGGCCGGCATGGCCGGGCCGTCGTGGTGCGCGGCGAGGCCGGCATCGGCAAGACCCGACTGATTCACGCGGTGATCGCGGCTGTCCGCGAAACGGATGCCGCTGTGCATGCCTCCGGGGCTTTCGACTTCGGACAGTCCCCTGGCCGCAGACCGGTGACGACTCTCGCACTCAGCCTGCTCGGCCTGGGCGCGGAAGCAACTGGCGAAGCACGAGCGGCCGCCGTCGCCAAGGTCATTCAGGCAAACCAGGGCGGCATCGATCAACTGATTTTTCTCAGCGACCTGGTGGATGCGCCGCTCGACAGCGAACTCGCAGCGCTCGAGAACGCCATGGATACGGCTACGCGCCAGCGTGGACGATGTCTGGCATTGGCGCACCTGATCGAATCGGCAGCCAGTCGATCGCCGCTGCTGCTCGTCATCGAGGATGTGCACTGGACCGATCAGGATGAGCTCGCGCGTTTCGGCGAGATCGCAGCGATCATTGCGCACTGCCCGGCCCTGCTGATCATGACGACACGGCCGGAGGGAGATCCGATCGGTGCAGTGTGGCGCGCACGCGCTCGCGGCTGTCCGGTCACAACTGTCGACCTCGCACCGCTCGCGGACGATGAGGCGCAGACCCTGGCCAGTCACTACGCCAATCTGTCGCCCGAGGTGGTGGCCGCCTGCATCTCGCGGGCCGAAGGCAATCCACTGTTCCTGGATCAGCTCTTCCGTGCAGCATTCGATGGTCATGACTGCCTGCCCGGATCGGTCCGTGCACTGATCCTGGCTCGCGCCGAGCGGCTGTCGGAACCGGATCGCGATGCCCTCCAGGCGTCGGCCGTCCTGGGACAGCGATTCTCCAGCGCCGCCCTGCGCAGGCTCATCGACGACACCGACTTCACGCCGCAGGCGCTGATCCAGACAGCGCTGCTGCGCGAGGACGACGACTTCGAGTTCACCCACGCGTTGTTTCGCGACGCCATCTACGAATCGACCTTGCGTTCGCGACGCCGCGAACTGCACCGGCGTGCGGCCGACTGGTTCGCGACTCACGATCTGGCCCTGTGCGCCGACCACCTCGCCGCCGCGGAGGATCCGGATGCCGCGACCGCCTATCTCACCGCCGCACGATCGGAACAGACGGCATCGCGTTTCGAACGCGCCCTGATGCTCGCCAACAAGGCCTGCACGGTGGCACGTGATCCCTCGCAGTTGCATCGCACGCAATGTCTGCTGGGCGAACTGCTGCTGACACTGGGGCGAACTCATGACGCGCTCGCCGCCTTCCGCGAAGCCATCGACTTCGCGTCCGATCAACGCAGGCAGGTGGACGCGTGGATCGGCGTGGCATCGGCGCTGCGGGTCATGGACCGGCACATCGAGGCCCTGAAGGCCCTGGATCGTGCAGAGAATGCGCTCGGCGACAACGACGATATCCAGGTACGGGTCCGGATCAGTACGCTGCGGGGCAATCTCTGCTTTCCGCTGGGGCGCATCGCGGATTGTCTGCGCGAACACGAACGCGCGATGCAACTGGCCTCCGCGTCGAATTCGCCGGCCGACCTGGCAGGCGCCTACAGTGGACTCGGCGATGCCTGGTATCAGCGAGGCCGGATGCGCACTGCGAGCGAATACTTCGCCCGCTGCCTCACCCAGTCGCGCAATCACAATCTTCCGGCCGTGCGCATGGCCAACCTGCCGATGCTGGCGCTCACGCGACTGTATTGCGGGGACGCGGCATGCACGGATCAATCACTGGACGAAGCGCTGGAACTGTCACGCCGCCTCAGCGACGCACGCAGCGAACTGCTGACGCAACTCGTCACGTCATGGGCCATGCTGATGCGCGGACGGATCGATGTCAGCGACGGCTTCGCCAGGCGCGCCAGGGACCTTGCCGAACAACTCGGCGCGCGCCGCTTCCAGGCCGAAGCGATGAGCCTGCAGGCCAGTTGCCAGCTCGCGCGGGAACGTCGCAGCGAAGCCGACGAACTGGTGCGCGAAGCGTTGCAACTCAGCCGCGCCACCAGCATGAATTACTGCGGTCCCGCGCTGCTCGGCGTCCTGGCACGTACGACGACGCTCGCGGAAGAACGCCGGCAGGCATTGCGCGAGGGGGAAGAGCTCCTGGCGTCCGGCTGTGTCAGCCACAGCTATTTCGAGTTCTATTTTCACGCCATCGAAGTGAGCGTGCGCGAGGGTCTGTGGTCGGATGCGCATCGCTACGCGGATGCCCTGGCGGCCTACACGCAGGACGAACCGCTGGTGTGGACTGAACTGCTCATCAAGCGCGGTCGTTGCCTGGCTGACCTGGGCAGGGGACATCGCCACCACGATATCGCCCGCGAACTGCAGGAACTGCGATCGCAATGCAACTCGCTCGATCTGCGCCTGCCGCTCGCAGGCATCGATGCCGCGCTGAGCAGACTCAGCAGTGTCCAGGTATGACGCGCGTCAGAGAGTGACGATCTGACGCACGGCCTGGGCATCCGCCAGCCGATCGAAGGCCGCATTGATGTCTTCCAGCGGCAGGTGCTCGCTCAGCAGCTTGTCGACCGGCAACCGTCCCTGGCGATACATCTGGATGTAGCGCGGAATGTCGCGTGCCGGATTGCAGCTGCCGAGGTAACTACCCTTGATCGTGCGTTCCTCCGCGACGATGCCCACGTGAGGGACCGCGAAAATGTGCTGCGGATTGGGCAGACCCGCGGTCACCGTCGTACCGCCGCGACGCGTGATGCGGTAACTCAGCTCCATCGCCTTCACCGCTCCCGCCATCTCGAAGGCGAAATGCACGCCGCCGCCTGACAGTTCGCGGATCTGTTCGGCCGCATCGGTCGCTGCGGCATTGACCGTGTGAGTCGCGCCCAACTCCCGCGCCAGCGCCAGCTTGGTCTCGCTGAAGTCCACGGCGACGATCATCGCCGCATCGACGAGTCTCGCCCCGAGCAGCGCGGACAGCCCCACGCCACCCAGACCGACCACAGCCACACTGGAGCCGGGTGGCGGCTGCACCGTATTCGTGACGGCGCCAACACCAGTCATGACGGCACAGCCGAAGATAGCGGCCTCATCGAATGGCAGCGTCGCATCGACCTTGACCAGCGATTCGCGCGCCATGACCGCGTATTCGGCGAACGCGGAGACACCGAGATGATGATTGATGGTGACCGCCCCCTGATGCAGGCGGCGATCGCCCTGCAGCAGCGTGCCTGCGGTGTTGGCGCGCAAACCTGGTTCGCACAATGCAGGCCGTCCGCTGGCGCAGGGCTCGCACGTGCCGCAACACGGCACGAAGGCGGCGACGACATGATCACCGACCTGCAGATCACTGATCTGGGCGCCGACGTCGACCACCTCTCCCGCGCCTTCGTGTCCCAACGCCATCGGCAGCGGACGGGGACGATCGCCATTGATGACTGACAGGTCCGAATGGCACAGGCCCGCGGCACGCATGCGCACCAGCACTTCGCGCGGGCCGGGCGGATCGAGATCCACTTCGACGATCTGCAACGGTCGGCTCTGCGCGTAGGGCCGCGGCAAGCCGGCTTCATTCAGGATGGCGACTCGAGTCTTCATCCATAAAGAGTAACCGCATAGAACGTAACCGCATAGAACGCACAGGACGCATAGATGGAAGAAAATAGCCGCAAATGGCCCGCGGCCTTGCGTTCTTTTGCGGGGTGTTTCCCGCTGTCTATGCGTTCTATGCGTTCTATGCGTTCTATGCGTTCTTTGCGGTTACTCTGCTTCTCAGGTCACGAAGTTCGCCGAGGTCTTGGCCTTGAGTTCGTCCGCTGTGACGCCGGGGGCGAGTTCGAGCAATTTGAAAGGTGACCTGCGATCGGGACGCGCGAAGACGGCGAGGTCGCTGATGATCATGTCGACCACGTTCGCACCAGTCAGCGGCAGATCGCACTGCGGTTTGAATTTCGCCGCGCCATCTTTCGAGTTGTGCTCCATGACCACGACGACGCGCTTGACGCCGGCGACGAGGTCCATCGCGCCGCCCATGCCCTTCACCATCTTGCCGGGCACCATCCAGTTGGCAAGATCGCCTTGCTCGCTTACTTCCATGCCGCCGAGGATCGACAGATCGATATGGCCGCCGCGGATCATGCCGAAGCTGTCCGATGACGAAAAATACGAGGAGATCGGCAGCTCGGTGATGGTCTGCTTGCCGGCGTTGATAAGGTCGGGATCTTCCTCGCCCTCGAACGGGAACGGGCCCATGCCCAGCATGCCGTTCTCGGACTGCAGCACGACTTTCATTCCCGGCGGAATGTAGTTCGCCACCAGTGTCGGAATTCCGATACCGAGATTCACATAGAAACCATCACGCAATTCGCGGGCGGCACGAGCCGCCATTTCATCTCGAGTCCAGGCCATGACTACTCCGAAGGAAACTTGGGTTGAGGAAACGTAAGAGTCACGCTGCGGCGCGCTTGCGCACCGTGCGTTGCTCGATTCGTTTCACGTAGTTCGTGCCCTGGAAAATGCGCTGGACGAAAATGCCCGGCGTATGAATCTGATCGGGGTCCAGCGTACCGGCTTCGACCAGATGCTCGACTTCCGCGACCGTTACCCGACCCGCCGACGCCATCATCGGATTGAAGTTGCGGGCGGTCTTGCGATAGATGAGGTTGCCTTCGGTGTCGCCCTTCCAGGCCTTCACCAGCGACACGTCCGCCACCAGACCCGTTTCGAGAACGAACGTCTCGCCGTTCACGACGCGCTGTTCCTTGCCTTCGGCGACGAGCGTACCGGCTCCCGTGCGGGTATAGAAACCGTAGATGCCCGCCCCGCCCGCACGAATGCGCTCGGCCAGCGTGCCCTGTGGATTGAATTCGAGCTGGAGCTCGCCCGACAGATACTGGCGCTCGAATTCCTTGTTCTCACCGACATACGACGAGACCATTTTTTTGATCTGTCGTGTCTTCAACAGCAGGCCGAGACCGAAGTCGTCGACGCCCGCATTGTTGGAGATGACTGTCAGACCTTTGACGCCCGAGTCGCGCAAAGCGAGGATCAAATTCTCCGGGATGCCGCACAGTCCGAAACCACCGGACATGACGGTCTGGTCGTCTCGTACGACCCCGGCGAGCGCGTCCTGCGCATTCGCGTACACCTTGGACGAAGTAGCCATCGAATCGACCCCCTGTTATTCATCGCTCGAATTCATCGTTCAGGGAATTATACCCACAGCCCGGCATCGCGTGGCTCCCGCTTGGCGCCGGTGACTGGCACAATCGCCCCCGGACTATGTCAGGGACCGAACAACGAGACCAGCGATGTCAGCGAACCAACCCCTTCCCCAGCGCGGCGAATTCAAGGTCCTGCGACCGATGCAGACGCGCTGGATGGACAACGACCACTACGGCCACGTGAACAACGTCGCCTACTATTCTTACTTCGATTCGGCAGTCAACGGCTACCTGATGGAAGCCACGGCCTCGGACACGCGGGAATTGTCGGCCATCGGCATCGTGGCCGAGACGAGCTGCCGTTACGTGAAGGAGATCAGCTTCCCCGATGTACTCCACATCGGCATGCGGCTGGAGAAACTGGGCAACAGCAGCGTGGTGTACCAGCTGGTGGTATTTCGTGGCACCGACACCGATCCTTCCGCCATCGGCCGCTTCGTCCACGTCTACGTCGATCAGAAGACCCGCCGCCCGGTGCCGATCCCTCCCGTCATCCGTGCGGCGCTTGAGAGGTTATAAGACCCGAGGATGCAGGCACACACAGGAGCACAAAAGACACAACGAGCACGAAAAAATTCGAATAGCTTGCATGCTGACGAAGTTTTTTCCTTTGTGCTCTTTTGTGTTCTTGCTTGTGCTCCTTTGTGCCCTTGTCTTTGCCTTATCTCACGCCGCGTCAGCGCCCGACTTCGCATCGGGGTCGTACCCCAGATTCGGTGACAGCCAGCGCTCGGCTTCTTCCAGCGTGATCTTCTTGCGGGCGGCGTAGTTGCGGACTTGATCGAGGTCGATCTTGCCGACGGCGAAGTAGCGTGAGCCCGGATGCGAGAAATACCAGCCGCTCACCGCCGCGGTCGGATACATGGCGAACGACTCCGTGATGGTGATCCCGGCATTCGCCTGCGGATCGAGCAGCTTCCACAACGTCGCCTTTTCGGTGTGATCCGGGCACGCGGGATATCCCGGAGCCGGACGAATGCCGCGGTACTCTTCCTTGATGAGATGTTCGTTGTTCAGACGTTCCTCGGGTGCGTAACCCCAGAATTCACGTCGCACGCGTTCATGCAACCGTTCGGCGAATGCTTCCGCGAAACGATCGGCGAGTGCCTTGAGCATGATGCTGGAATAGTCGTCGTACGCCGCTGCGAAACGTTCCAGGTGCGGCTCGATACCGATGCCCGCGGTCACTGCAAACGATCCGATGTAGTCGCGACGTCCTGAATCCCGCGGCGCGATGTAGTCCGCCAGACAGTCGTGCGGTTGCCCGTCGGGCTTGCCCTTCTGTTGCCGCAGGAAATGCAGCCGGTGCAGAACCTGGGTACGCGATTCGTCGGTATAGATCTCCACATCGTCGTCATCGACGCTGTTGGCGGGGAACAGACCGACGACGGCACGCGCAGTCAGCCATCGCTCGCGCACGGCCTGCTTGAGCATGCGGCGCGCATCGGCGTACAGATTGCTCGTCTGCTCGCCCACCACCGGATCGGTAAGGATGTCCGGGAACTTGCCGGCAAACTCCCAGGCGTTGAAGAACGGCATCCAGTCGATGTAGCGCGTCAGATCTTCGAACGAATAATCGTCGAAGGTGCGGATGCCCAGGAACTTGGGAATCGGCGGTTCGTAGGTATCCCAGCCACCCTTGAACTTGTTGGCGCGAGCCTGTGCGATCGTCAGCTGCGGCCCCTTCACTTTCCTGCCCGCATGCTGCTCACGTCGGATGGCGTGATCGGCCTTCAGTTTCGTCGCGAACTCGGCCTTGGTTTCCGGCGTCATCAGCTGCTGGCAGACACCGACCGACCGTGACGCGTCCTTCACGTAGACGACCACACCCTTGTATTGCGGATCGATCTTCACCGCCGTATGCGCAGGCGACGTGGTCGCGCCGCCAATCAGCAGCGGCTTGTCGAACCCTTGCCGCTGCATTTCGCGCGCGACGTGCACCATCTCATCCAGCGACGGCGTGATCAGGCCGGAGAGACCGATCATGTCTGCGCCTTCGCGGCGTGCGGTTTCCAGGATCCGCTCACAGGGCACCATCACACCGAGGTCGATGACCTCGAAGTTGTTGCACTGGAGCACGACGCCAACGATGTTCTTGCCGATGTCGTGGACGTCGCCTTTGACAGTCGCCATCACGATCTTGCCGTTGGAGCGCGACACGTTGCCGCTGGCCAGTTTCTCTTCCTCGATGAAGGGAAT
Organism: Povalibacter sp.; assembly: GCF_036520495.1. Lineage (GTDB taxonomy): Bacteria > Pseudomonadota > Gammaproteobacteria > Steroidobacterales > Steroidobacteraceae > Steroidobacter. The sequence goes on from NZ_DATDJO010000068.1 coordinate 133,391, forward strand.
GAGATGCGCGACGGCCTTCTTCATGACGCGCGCCGACTTCACGACCTGCGGCAGGAACATCTTGCCGGCGCCGAACAGGTCGCCGACGACGTTCATGCCGTCCATCAGCGGACCTTCGATCACGTGCAGCGGACGCTCGAACTGCAGGCGCGCCTCCTCGGTGTCCTGGATCACGAACTCGTCCATGCCCTTGACCAGCGCATGTTCGAGGCGCTTCACCACAGGCAGGCTGCGCCACGCCAGGTCTTCGACCTTTTTCTGCCCTGCCCCACCCTTGAAGCGACCAGCGATTTCCAGCAGGCGCTCCGTCGCATCGGCACGGCGGTTCAGAATGACGTCCTCGACGCGCTCGCGCAGTTCCGCGCCGATGCCTTCGTAGATTGCCAGCTGGCCGGCATTCACGATGCCCATGGTCATGCCGGCTTTGATGGCGTGATACAGGAAGACCGAGTGCATCGCTTCGCGAACCGGGTCGTTGCCGCGGAACGAGAACGAGACGTTGCTGACGCCACCGCTGATGTGCGCGTGCGGACACGCCTTGCGGATCTTCGCCGTGGCTTCGATGAAGTCGACCGAGTAGTTGTTGTGCTCCTCGATGCCGGTGGCGACCGCGAAAATGTTCGGGTCGAAAATGATGTCTTCGGGCGGGAAGCCAGCCTTCTGCGTCAACACGTCGTAGGAACGCTTGCAGATCTCGACTTTGCGCTCGACGGTGTCGGCCTGGCCCTTCTCGTCGAAGGCCATGACGACGACAGCGGCGCCATAAGCACGAACTTTGCGAGCGTGCTCCAGGAAAGCCTCCTCGCCCTCCTTGAGGCTGATCGAGTTCACCACGCCCTTGCCCTGGATGCGCTTCAGACCCGTTTCGATGACCGACCATTTCGACGAGTCGATCATGATCGGCACACGGGAAATATCCGGCTCGGAGGCGATCAGATTCAGGAAGCGCACCATCGCGGCTTCCGAATCCAGCATGCCCTCATCCATGTTGATGTCGATGATCTGCGCGCCGCTGGTGACCTGCTGGCGGGCCACGTCCAACGCGGCGTTGTAGTCGTCGGCCTCGATGAGCTTGCGGAATTTCGCCGAACCGGTGACGTTCGTGCGCTCGCCGACGTTGACGAACAGACTGTCCGCGCCGATGTTGAATGGCTCGAGTCCCGCCAACCGGCAGCGTGGCTCGATCACGGGCGGCTGGCGCGGCGCGATCCCCTGGATGGCTTCGCGAATGTGATGGATGTGGTCCGGCGTCGTGCCGCAGCAACCACCGACGATGTTCACCAGTCCGCTGGTCGCGTACTCGCGGATCAGTTCGGCGGTTTCGCAGGCCGCTTCGTCGTACTCGCCGAACGCATTGGGCAGGCCGGCATTCGGATAGGCACTCACATAGGTATCCGCGATGCGCGACAGCTCTTCGATATAAGGCCGCAGCTGCTTGGCACCGAGTGCGCAGTTGAGACCGATCGCGATGGGCTTGGCGTGCGATACCGAGTTCCAGAACGCCTCGGTGGTTTGTCCCGATAATGTCCGACCCGACGCGTCAGTGATGGTGCCCGAGATGATGACGGGCAGATCCACACCAGCTTCTTCCATTGCCCGACCGATGGCAAAGATCGCTGCCTTGGCATTGAGTGTGTCGAAAATGGTTTCGATCAGGAACAGATCGGCGCCGCCTTCGATCAAGGCGCGCGCCCCGATCAGGTAGGTGGCGGCGAGCTGGTCGAAGTCGATGTTGCGGAATCCCGGATCGGTCACGCTTGGCGACAGCGACGCTGTGCGGTTCGTCGGACCGAGTGCACCCGCCACGAAGCGCAGCTCACCCGTCTTCGCATAGAAATCGTCGGCCGCCTTGCGTGCAATCTGGGCGCCGGTGAAGTTGATCTCGGCGACCAGGTCTTCCATGCCGTAGTCGGCCTGGGAGGAATAATTCGCCGTGAATGTATTCGTCTCGACGATATCGGCGCCCGCCTCGAGGTACTCGGTGTGAATCTCGCCGATGATCTTCGGCTGCGTCAGCACCAGCACATCGCTGTTGCCCTTGAGATCCGACTTCCAGTCCTTGAAGCGCTCGCCGCGATAATCCGCTTCGGTGAGCTTGCGATTCTGGATCATCGTGCCCATGGCGCCGTCGATCACCAGAATGCGTTCGGTGAGGAGGTGACGGAATGCGGCGATTCGTTCGTTGCGGGTCATAGGATGGGCCAGGGACTAGGGACTAGGGACTAGGGGCAGAGGAAGCCGCATCAGCCTGCAGCGGCAAGGGCGGCGGGTCTTACACCAAGCGCGTGACAGATGGCGAAGGTGAGTTCGGAGCGGTTGAGCGTATAGAAATGGAACTCGTCGACGCCTTCGCGCTGCAGCTGTTGCACCTGTTCGATGGCGACGGCCGCGGCGATCAGGCGGCGTGTGTCCGCATCCTGATCCAGTCCATCGAAACGGTCGGCGAGCCAGTCCGGCACTCCGGCCCCACAGGTCTTCGCCATGCGCTGCAGCTGCGGAAAGCGCGTAATGGGCAGAATACCCGGCACGATCGACGCCTTGATGCCGGCGGCCGCGCACTGGTCGCGAAAGCGCAGGAAACAGCTGGTGTCGAAGAAGAACTGTGTGATCGCGCGATCCGCACCGGCGTCGATCTTGGCCTTGAGATTGTCCAGATCGAAGACACCGCTCGGCGCCTCCGGATGCACTTCCGGGTAGCCGGCGACCGAGATCTCGAAATTGGCGACGGACTTGAGGCCCTGCACCAGATCGACTGCGTACGCGAAGCCGCCGGGATGCGGCACATAGGTCGTCGACCCCTGCGGCGGATCGCCGCGCAATGCCACGATGTGACGCACGCCGTGCGCCCAGTACTCACGCGCGATATCGAGGATTTCCTCGCGCGGCGCCCCGACACAGGTCAGATGCGGAGCTGCCGTCAGCGACGTCGTGCTCTGGATGCGCGTCACGATGTTGTGTGTGCGCGAACGGGTCGAACCGTCGGCGCCATAGGTCACCGACACGAAGCGCGGCTGCAGCGGCGTCAGGCGCTGGATCGACTCCCACAGCGTCTTTTCCATCTGCTCGTCTTTGGGAGGAAAGAACTCGAACGACACGATCGGCCGGCCGCGCAGATTCGCCAGTCCGTTGGTGATGCGATCCTTGAGTTGTTCCGCAGACATGACTGGATTCCTTCTCGTTCTTTGAAACGGACCGCGAATCAGGCGGCCACGTGGACAGGTGAAATGCGGCGCGCCACTGCGACGACCAGCAGGTCGTGCTCCGTGTCCACCGGATGAATGCGATCACACTCGAAGTCCGCCTTCGACAACCAGGCGCGCAGCGTTGCAATCGGATTGGATTTGGACGTCGAGGCAGCGAGGTGCTCGAAGTCTTCGACGATGATCAGCCGCGCGCCGGGCCTGAGCGTGCGGGCTACTTCCAGCAACGCGGCGACCGGGCGCTCGGCCTGAGCGAGGACGCGATCGGCAATCGCTGTATCGAACAACGGTGCGCTGAATGGCAGGTCATACATATCGCCGCGCTGCAGTTCGCAGTGGCTGAGACCGGCGCCATGGACGTGAGTGCGCGCGACGCGCAGGGCGTCGCTCGATATATCGATGCCGACGGCGCGATCTGCCTTGCCTGCCAGCAAACCAAGCACATGCCCCGACCCGGTACCGACATCCAGCAGCGCACCGATGGGTTCGGCACCCAGTTCCGCAACGAGGATGCGATCGACTTCCACCGGCAGCGCCAACGACTGGGCCACCTGCGCAGCGCGCCGTCCGCGCTCGCCGATGACGGCATTCAGCCGCCGCTGGTCCCGCAGGAGCACTTCATCGGTGTCTTTGGCGAAGGTAAGGAGCTGTTCGACGGTCTCGCGCCCCGCGCCGCGTGACGGCGTGCGGTAGTAAACCCAGCTTTGCTCCCGGAATCTATCGAGCAACCCGGCGTCGCTCAGCACCTTCAAATGCCGCGAAATGCGCGGCTGGCTCTGATCGACGATCTCGCAGATCTCCCCGACGGTCAGCTCGGCGCGCGCCAGCAGGGCCAGCAGCCTTAGCCGGGTCGGCTCGGCGGCCGCTTTCAGGACAGTAATCGCGGGTTGGAAGGACAAGCCCATGCAGATAAGGACATAAGGAAATGTTTATGTGTCGGCGAGAGTACGCCGCACCCTGGCGCGCCAGCAAGGGCGCAGAGGTATATGCCTCGTTTACCAGGAAGAAAGACTGTCTCTCGGATTACCGGGACAGTCCGTTCATCTGCTTGTGGTTATTGGCCTTAATGAATCGACGCACTGGCACCACCGGGCGGTGCGCCAGCAAAGATCTGTTCCATGTCCACCGGATCGAACTGGTAGGCGCGATTGCAGAAATCGCAGCGGACTTCGACGCTCCCCCGCTCCTGCAGGACCGACCGGATCTCGTCCGCCCCGACACCCCGCAACATTCCGACCACCCGCTCCCGTGAGCAACGGCAGCGGAAAAACACCGGGGACGTGTCGAAGATCCGCACGTCATCCTCGGCAAAGAGCCGTCGCAGGATCTCCCGGTCGTTCAGATCGAGCAACTCGGCCGGCTTGAGGGTGTCGGCCATCAGCTGCACGCGATGCCAGGCATCGTCGAAATCCGGACGCGTCTCGCCCGCCAGCACCGGGCCACCGCGCGAGGACAAGCTGGCGTCCGGCAACCGTTGCAGCAGCATTCCCGACACACCCGTGTCGTCTGCGTGCAGCCACAGGCGCGTTGGCAGTTGCTCGGAATTCTCGAAGTAGCCTTGCAGGCTGGCGGTGAGACCGCCGCTTTCGAGCGGCACGATGCCCTGATAGCGCTGCGAGAGGTCTTCGTTCTCGAGCGTGACCATCAGCTTGCCCGTGCCTGCCAATGCCAGCAGATCCGCATTGGGATCCGTGATTTCCGGACTCTCGCGATAGCGCGCCACGGCCCTGACACCCAATTCATTCGAACACTGGGCCAGCAACAGGTGCATGGGACCGTCGCCCTGCAATTGCAGACTGAGCGTGCCTTCGAACTTGAGCGTCGCCGCCAGCAACACGGAAGCGGCCACTGCCTCCCCGAGTGCCTTGCGGATAGCGATGGGATAGTCGTGATGTTCGAGGAGCGCACGCCACGCTGCATCGAGATGCACGATATGTCCGCGGATCGGGTAATGCTCGAACAGGAAACGATGGAGTGAGTCGCGATCGTGCATGAATGAACCAGGAGCTACGCAGCGGCAGGATGATTATGGGGCGTCGGCGTGGCAATTCCAGAGCCAATGACGGCTGCGGGAAACCCCCAACCAGCACTCAGCATCTCCACCCTCCGCAAGCGCGCCGCGCGGATCGCTGCTCATTTGCGCAATAGCAACTCAAGCATCCGGAGCAAGGACAGCCACTTCTCATTCACGGCAGACTTGGCGTCACCTTCACCGGCTTCCCTGATATCAGGCTGCAGTCACCTGCAGCGCCGGCGTCGATCCGGTGTTGTGTGGCAGCATCAAAGCGACGCTGCCGCCGCGCAGGCCGAATTGCAGGCCACCGCTGACGACCTCAAGTACTGGCCAGTGCTGTCGTTCGGACTGTCGTACAAGTTCTGATGCAGAAACCGGCTGGCGAGCGATCTCACCAGCCGGCGCTCTTCGCTAGCCCGCCAGCTTGCTCTTCAGCAGCTCATTGACCTGCGCCGGATTGGCCTTGCCCGCGGTCACTTTCATGACCTGGCCGACGAAGAATCCAAACAGCTTGTCCTTGCCCGAACGATAGTCAGCGAGCTGCTTCGGATTGGCCGCCATGATCTCCTCGATGACCTTCTCGATGGCGCCCGTGTCGGTGATCTGCTTGAGACCCTTCGCCTCGATGATGGCGTCGGCATCCTTCCCTTCGACCCACATCGCCTCGAAGACTTCCTTGGCGATCTTGCCGGAAATCGTCTCATCCACGATGCGCTTCAGCAGACCGGCGAGGCGGCTGGCGTCGATGCGCGATGCAGTGACGTCGATGCTGTCCTTGTTGAGCGCCCCGGAGAGTTCGCCCATGACCCAGTTCGCCGCGAGCTTCTCGTTGCCGGCGCCGAGTGCCGCCAGCACTGCCTCGTAGAAATCCGCCATCTCGCGGCTCGCGGTCAGCACACCGGCATCGTAGGCAGACAGGCTGAACTTCTGGATGTAACGCGCGGCCTTCTCGTCCGGCAGCTCCGGCAGCGTGCTGCGCACGCCTTCGATGAATGCGGCGTCGACGACGACCGGCAGCAGGTCCGGATCGGGGAAGTAACGATAGTCATTGGCTTCTTCCTTCGAGCGCAACGCCCGCGTCTCGCCCTTGTCGGGATCGTACAGACGCGTTTCCTGACGGATGGTGCCGCCGCCTTCGATGATGTCGATCTGGCGCACGACTTCGTAATTGATCGCCTTTTCAATGAAGCGGAACGAGTTGAGGTTCTTGATCTCGCAGCGCGTGCCGAATTTCTCCTGACCGACCGGCCGCACCGACACGTTGGCGTCGCAACGGAACGAACCTTCCTGCATGTTGCCGTCGCAGATCTCGAGATAGCGCACGAGCGTGTGGATCTTCTTCAGGTATGCGATGGCCTCTCGCGCCGAGCGCATGTCGGGCTCGGACACGATCTCCAGCAACGGCGTGCCGGCGCGATTCAGGTCGATGCCGCTGAATCCGTGGAAATCCTCGTGCAGCGACTTGCCCGCATCCTCTTCGAGGTGCGCGCGGGTGATGCCGATCGTTTTGAGCGTGCCGTCTTCCAGCAGGATGTCCATCTGCCCCTTCTCGACGATGGGTTTCTCGTACTGGCTGATCTGGTAGCCCTTCGGCAGATCGGGATAGAAGTAGTTCTTGCGTGCGAACACCGAACGCTGCGCCACCGTCGCACCGATCGCCAGTCCGAACTTGGTCGCCATGCGCACCGCTTCCTGGTTCAGCACGGGCAGGACGCCGGGATAACCCAGGTCGACGAGGTTCGCCTGCGAGTTCGGCGCTGCGCCGAATTCGGTCGATGCGCTCGAGAAGATCTTGGTCTTCGTCGCGAGCTGGGCGTGGATTTCAAGGCCGATGACGGTTTCGAAAGAGGACATGGTTCTCTTAGGCTCTAGGGACTAGGCGCCAGGCACTAGTCGGATCAGGAACAAAAACTCACCTCTTGAACTAGAGCCTAGCGCCTAGGCCCTAGCGCCTCGCCGGCTACTCGTAGCCGGCGGGGATCTGCTTGTGCCACTGCGTCTCCTGCTGGTAGCGGTGCGCCACATTCAGGAGTTTCGCTTCGGCGAAATGCGGCCCGATGATCTGCAACCCCACCGGCAATCCGCCGAGAAAGCCGCAGGGAATCGACATGGCCGGCAGACCTGCGAGGTTCGCGCCGATCGTGTAGATGTCGTTGAGGTACATCGTGATCGGATCGTCGGTCTGGGCGCCGATATCGAAGGCCGGTGTGGGCGACGTCGGTCCGATCAGCACGTCGACTTCGCCGAAGGCGCGTTCGAAATCATCGGCGATGAGGCGACGGATCTTCTGCGCCTTGAGGTAGTAAGCGTCGTAGTAACCAGCCGACAGCACATAAGTGCCCGTCATGATGCGGCGCTTGACCTCGGCACCGAAGCCCTCGCCTCGCGAGCGCTTGTAGAGATCCAGCAGATCCACCGGCTTCTCGCAGCGATAGCCGAAGCGCACACCGTCGAAACGCGACAGATTCGATGAGCACTCGGCAGGCGCAACGACGTAGTAGGTCGGCACCGACAGCGGCAGGTTCGGCAGACTGACTTCCACCAGTTTCGCACCCAGCGCCTCGTAGACCTTGAGCGCATCGCGAACCAGTTTGCCGTTCGCCTCATCGAGCCCTTTCTCGAAGAATTCCTTGAGCAGGCCGATCTTCAGACCGGCGAGCGGCTGGTCGAGTGAGGCCGTGTAGTCCGGGACGGGTGCATCGACACTCGTCGAATCGCGAGGATCGAACCCGGCCATGGCGCCGAGCATCATCGCCGCATCCTCGGCCGACAACGTCAGCGTGCCCGCCTGATCCAGGCTCGATGCGAAGGCAATCATTCCGTACCGCGACACCCGCCCGTACGTTGGCTTGATGCCGGTCAGCGACGTCAGCGCGGCGGGCTGGCGAATCGATCCGCCCGTGTCGGTACCTGTCGATGCGGGTGCCATGCGAGCGGCGACGACGGCAGCGGAGCCGCCTGACGAGCCACCGGGGACTTTCGTGAGATCCCAGGGATTCTTCACCGGGCCATACCAGCTCGTCTCGTTCGACGAGCCCATGGCGAATTCGTCCATGTTGGCCTTGCCCAGCGTGATGACGCCAGCTTGCGACAGTCGATCGACGACCGTTGCATCGTACGGCGCAATGAAGTTCGAGAGCATTTTCGAACCGCAGGTGGTCAGCACGCCGTCCGTGCAGAAGATGTCTTTGTGGGCGATCGGCAGGCCCGTCATTGGCGTGGCAGCTCCGGAAGCGAGGCGCTGATCCGCCTTCGCCGCGGCCTGCAGAGCCTGCTCGCCCGTGACCGTGATCAGGGCATTCAATGCCGGATTGAAGCGCTCGATGCGCGACAGGAAGTGCTGCGTCAGCTCCACGCTCGAAAACCGGCGCGCCTTGAGGCCCACGGCAAGTTCAGCAAGCGTCAGATGGTGTAGTTCTGTCATTGTCTAAGTGGCGTTGGCAGTGATCGGTCGGGCGCTGTAGCGGTCCAGCGGCAGGCTCATTCGATGACTTTAGGCACAAGGTACAGGCCGGCTTCGACCCGGACGGCATTGCGCTGGTACTTCTCGCGCTGGTCGCTATCGACGACTTCATCGGCCCGCAGGCGCTGCACCTGGCCCTTGAGCGGGTGCGCCATCGGCTCGACGCTCGATGTGTCGATTGCGTCGAGCTGCTCGACCATGTGCAGAATCTTCGACAATCGGTCGACGTACTCGGGCATCTCGGCTTCCGTGATCGCAAGTCTCGCGAGATGAGCGATGTTCTCGACGTCTTTACGGGTTAGGCTCATTGACGGTTTCCGCGAAGGACAAAAAACAGGGAAAAATCCCGGAAAAAAGCGCGCGTAATCATACACCTCGCCTTGTGCAAATTCCTACCCGTTGATAGAGTACCGCACCTTTTTTGCCCCTGTCGTTCGCCTGCACAACAACCATGTTCAAGAACCTACGCGGCTATTTCTCGAACGACCTGTCGATTGATCTCGGTACTGCAAACACTCTGATCTACGTGCGCGGTCGTGGCATCGTTCTGAACGAGCCGTCGGTCGTTGCCATTCGCGAAGAACCTGGCCGTGCCGGCAAGAAGATCGAGGCCGTCGGTCAGGAAGCCAAGAACATGCTCGGCCGCACGCCGGGACACATTACTGCCATCCGCCCGATGAAGGACGGCGTCATCGCCGACTTCACCATCACGGAAAAGATGCTGCAGTACTTCATCGAGAAGGTGCACGGCAATCGCATGATGCGTCCGAGCCCCCGCGTTCTGATCTGCGTACCCTACGGCTCGACCCAGGTCGAGCGTCGCGCGATTCAGGAATCAGCAGAAGGCGCCGGTGCGCGCTGGGTGCGGCTGATCGAAGAACCCATGGCCGCAGCCGTCGGCGCCGGTCTGCCGGTCCACGAAGCCCGTGGCTCGATGGTCCTCGACATCGGCGGCGGCACGTCTGAAGTTGCGGTCATTTCCCTGAACGGCATCGTCTACGCATCGTCGGTCCGCATCGGCGGCGACCGCTTCGACGACGCGATCATCAATTACGTCCGTCGCAACTACGGCATCCTCATCGGCGAAGCGACGTCGGAAAAGATCAAGATCGAAATCGGCTCGGCCTACCCCGGCCAGCAGGTCAACGAAATCTCGGTGAAGGGCCGCAATCTCTCGGAAGGCGTGCCGCGCAGCTTCACGCTGAACTCCAACGAAATCCTCGAAGCACTGCAGGAACCGCTGGCCGGCATCGTCGGCGCGGTGAAGGTCGCACTCGAACAGACGCCGCCCGAACTCGGCGCCGACGTTGCGGAACGCGGCATCGTCCTTACGGGCGGTGGTGCATTGCTGCGCGATATCGACAAGCTGCTGATGGAGGAAACCGGCCTGCCTGTCGTCGTGTCGGAAGATCCGCTCACCTGCGTTGCCCGCGGCGGCGGTCGGATGCTCGAGCTGATCGACGAGCACGGTCCAGCTCTGTTCAACCTGGAATGATTGCCGGGCATTCATCGCTTCTCGTGATTCCATGGCAGGGCGTTCCTCAGTGACCGCCCTGCTTCCCTCCTCTCTGGCCAACGGCCAGTAGCCAGCCGCCAGCAGCCTCATCAGTGGTCACCCTCAGTTCCGACAGTCGCCCGATCATCGGTCGAGGACCACCGCTCGGAGCCCGTTTCTTCGTTCTCGCCGTAGCATCCATCGCGCTGATGGTGTTCGACCATCGCGGCGGCTACATGGACGTGACACGCTCGTGGCTGCACACCGCGGTCAACCCGCTCTACGCCGTGGTGCAACTGCCCGGGCAGTTGTGGGACTGGATGACAGGTGGTTTTTCCGATCGCGGCCGCCTGCGAACCGAGAACACGCAACTCTCGGAAGAATTGCGCGCTGCCCGCGTGAAGCTGCTGCGCTTCGATGCGCTGACTGAAGAGAACCGTCGGTTGCGCGCGATCCGCAATGCCTCGCAAGGCATGGGCGAGCGGACGCTGATTGCCGAGATCATGCGCGTGGACCTCGACCCTTACCGTCACCGCGTGCGGATCAACAAAGGCTCCCAGGATGGCGTCTTCAAGGGCCAGCCGGTTCTCGATGCCTTCGGCATCGTGGGCCAGGTGACGCGCGTCGATGCCATCGGCGCCGAAGTCATTCTGATCAGCGACGACGAGCATGCGACGCCCGTGCAGGTGAACCGCAATGGCATCCGCTCCATCGCGGTGGGCAGCGGCGATATCAATCGACTGACCCTCCCCTTCCTCACCATCGAGTCCGACGTCAAGCCGGACGATCTGCTGGTGTCGTCCGGCCTCGACGGAATTTTTCCCGCGGGCTATCCGGTGGCCATGATCACCAAGGTCGAGCGCGACCCGTCGGCAACCTTTGCGGTGGTCGAAGCGCGCCCCCTTGCGCAGCTCGACCGTTCGCGCGAAGTGCTGTTGCTGTGGGTCGACCCCGCAACACTGCCGGTGCAGCCCGCTACGCCCCCCACGCTCGCACCCGCAGCGATACCCTCGGTGGAATCCGCCGCTTCTGCAACGACTGCGCCGACGACTGCAACGCCGGCAACGACCGCACCCACGACACCGCCACCTCCATGATGCATCTCCCGGCCCTGCTCATCCCGCAAGAAGAACGCAGCCATGGCTGACAGTGGATCAAGCGGGCTGCGAATCACGATCACGACTCTGATGGCGCTGATCTTCGCCATCGCACCGCTGCCCGAACTGGTGAACCAGGCCAAGCCGCCGCTGTTGCTGCTGCTGGTCATCTATTGGTCGCTGAGCGCCCCGCGTATCGCTGGACTGATGTTCGCGTGGATGTGCGGCTTCGCCATCGACGTGGTGCAGGGACCGCTCTTCGGCCAGCATGCCATCGCCTACCTGCTCATCGCGTACCTGACCCACAAGCTGCAGCTGCGCATGCGTCTGTATCCCATCTACCACCAGACGTTCACGGTCTTCTGGCTGCTGGCGCTGTACGAATTCATCGTCTTCTGGATCGACGGCATCATCGGCCCCGCTGTCACCGACTGGATGCGCTGGACTCCCGTCGTCACCGGCGCGCTGTTGTGGCCGCTGCTCGTCGGTATCCTCGACAGCTGGAGCAGGGCGAGACGATGATCCTGGAGGCCAACCGGCCAATTGGCCAACTGGCCAGCTGGCCGGAAGAGACCACACCGCCTCTGGCCAGCTGGCCAGTTGGCCAGTACGCCAGTTAGCGTTTTTACATCTATGTCCCGTCCCGTCCGCATCAAGGATCATCACGCCGAACAGCGCTTGTTCGTCCAGCGCGCAATCGCGGCCGCCATCCTCATTGCTCTGGCCATCTGCGCGGTCATCGCCCGCCTGGTCTGGCTGCAGGTCGTCAAGTACGACTACTTCGTCAATCTGTCACAGGGCAACCGCATCAAGATCGAGCCGATTCCGCCGAATCGCGGGCTGATCCTCGATCGCAACGGCGTGCCGCTCGCCACCAATGCGCCCTCCTATCAGCTCGAGCTGCGCCGCGAACAGGTCCCCGACCTGGACGTAACGCTGCAGGGACTGGCCGGCATCGGCCTGATCGATGCGGACGACATTCCGGCGCTCAAGAAGGACATCCGCGGCCGTCGCATCTTCGACGCCGTGCCCATCAAGCTGCAGATGAACGACGAGGAACTGGCCCGGTTCGCGGCACGGCGTTACGACTATCCTGGCGTCGACATCACACCGCGACTCACGCGCTTCTATCCTCTGGGCGAAAGCAGCGTGCATGCCATTGGCTACGTCGGTGCGATCAGCGAGGACGACAAGAAGTCGCTGAACATAGACGACTACGCTGGCAGCACGCTGACCGGCAAGAACGGCGTCGAGAAGCAATACGAGAAAGAGCTGCACGGCACGACCGGACTGCAGCAGTTGCTGGTCAACGCGCAGGGCCGCTCGGTCGACCGCATCGGCCGCTCCCAGGTAGATCTGGTGCGCAAGGAGCCGATCGCGGGCAACGATCTGTTCCTGACGATCGATCAGCACGTTCAACAGATCGCGGAAGAATCGCTGCGCGGCCAGCGCGCCTCCGCCATCGCCATCGATCCGTCCAACGGCGACATCCTGGCCTTCGTCAGCACGCCGGCCTTCGACCCGAACCTGTTCGCGCGCGGACTCAGCCGTGCCCAGTACGTCGCGCTCACCGACAATCCCGAGCGACCGATGTTCGACCGCGCATTGCGCGGCGTGTATCCACCGGGCTCGACGATCAAACCGCTGATGGCGCTCGCAGCGCTGGAGTATGGCGTCGTGACGCCTCAGCACACCGAATTCTGCCGCGGCCTTTTCCGTCTGCCGCGCGTGAGCCGGCCGTGGCGCGACTGGAACTTCGACAAGGGCGGCCATGGCACCGTCGACATGGGCAAGGCGATCGCCACCTCGTGCGACGTCTACTTCTACGACGTCGCCAACCTGCTGGGTATCGACCACATTCACGACTACCTTGCGCAGTTCGGCATGGGTTCGCCGACCGGAATCGACATTCCCGGCGAGAAGACCGGCATCCTGCCGTCGACGGCCTGGAAGCGGAACAACTTCCGCCAGCCCGAAATGAAGGTCTGGTATCCCGGCGATACGATCAGCGTCGGCATCGGCCAGGGCTACATGTCTGCAACGCCGCTGCAGATCGCGCATTTCACCGCGACGATTGCCGCGCGCGGCGAGCGCTTCCAGCCGCGACTGGTCGGCGCCATCCGCAATGTGAGAACCGGCGAGATCAAGAAGCTGCCGCCCGTGATGCTCCCGCCGGCCAAGACGGCCGATCCTGGCGCCTGGGACGTCGTGATCAAGGGCATGATCGACGTGACGAACGCGCCTTACGGCACGGCGCGCGCCCTGAGCGTCAACCTGCCTTACCAGATCGCCGGCAAAAGCGGCACCGCACAGGTCTTCAAGGCCGCAGCCAATCAACGCGTGCGCAAGGCCGGTGAGCTGCAGGAACACCTGCGCGATCATGCGTTGTTCGTCGCTTTCGCGCCCGCCGACGCTCCCATGCCGAAGATCGCGGTCGCCGTCGTCGTCGAAAATGCACCGGGCGGCGGTGGCGCCTTTGCCGGCCCGATCGCTCGTCGTATCGTCGACTCCTACCTCCTCACGCCCGAACAGTGGGAAGAGCAGGAAACCAAGCGCAAGGCCGCAGCGGCTGCCGCTGCACAACGCGCGGCTTCACGGCCGGCACGGGCTGACTGACAGCGACGCAACTCCATGGAAATCGGCTCATCACTCGACTCCTCGCGCACGCAGCGCACGCTGACAGGTTCGGCACGCCTGCTGTTCGCACTGCATCTCGACGGACCGTTGTTCATCGCGCTGACGATGCTCGCCGGCATCGGCATCGTCGTGGGCTTCAGCGCCTCCGGTCGCAGCTTCGGCATGCTCGAAGCCCAGCTCGCGCGCTTCGCGCTGGCTCTGCTGGCGATGGTCATGCTCGCGCAGATTCCGCCGCGCCTGATCCGCGGCGTGACGCCGTGGGCTTACTTGCTGGGCCTGATACTTTTGCTGGTCGTGATGGTAACGGGCCACATCGCGATGGGTGCGCAGCGCTGGCTCGATCTGGGTTTCGTGCGCTTCCAGCCGTCCGAACTCATGAAGATTGCGGTGCCGCTTGCCTGCGCCTGGTATCTCAACGAACGGCCGTTGCCGCCAAGCTTTGCATCGGTGGTCATCGTCGCCGTCGCGATCCTGGTACCGACGATCCTGATCGCAGAACAGCCGGACCTGGGTACCTCGCTGCTGGTGGCGGCCGGCGGGGCGATGGTCATCCTGCTCGCGGGCCTTTCCGGAAAACTCATCACCGGTGTAGTCACACTGCTGATTCCAACGGTGTATGTCGCCTGGGAATATCTGCTGCATGACTACCAGCGGCAGCGCGTACTGACCTTTCTCGATCCGCAGACCGATCCGCTCGGCTCCGGCTATCACATCATCCAGTCGCAGATTGCGATCGGATCCGGTGGCCTGTTCGGCAAGGGCTATCTGAATGGCAGCCAGGCGCAGCTCGAGTTCCTGCCCGAAAGCTCGACCGACTTCATCTTCGCCGTGATCGGCGAGGAATGGGGTCTCATCGGCCTCGGGACCATCATCGCGCTGTATCTGTTCGTGATCGGTCGCTCGCTGTATCTCGCGGCGGAGTCACAGGACACATTTTCCCGACTCGCTGCAGGCAGCCTGGCCCTGACTTTCGCGGTGTACGTGTTCGTGAATGCCGGCATGGTGACGGGACTCCTGCCCGTCGTCGGCGTCCCCCTGCCGCTGATCAGTTACGGCGGCACCTCGATGGTGACCCTCATGGCCGGCTTCGGCATCCTCATGTCGCTGTGTGCCAAGCGCAAACTCGTGGGTCGATGACTTGCAACCTTTGAACCTCAACGCTGTCCCAACGACGTGATTCAATCGCCTCCAGCCGCCACCATTCTTGCGTGCCTCGCACTGAGCAGTCCCGCACTCGCGCTCGACAGCAACCGCAGCGAGGTGCGCGAATTCATCGACGAGATGCATCGTGACTACGAGTTCGATCGCGATGACCTGACGACACTGCTGGCGCGGGCCGAGACCAGGCAGAACATTCTCGATGCCATCAGCCGACCGGCCGAACGCGTCGTTCCATGGCACGAGTACCGGCAGCAGTTCATCAACGCTCTGCGCATCCAGTACGGCACGCGCTTTCGCGACGAGCATCCGGACCGTCTCGAGGCGATCGACGACCCGCAGCTGGCGAACACGGTGCTGGGTATTCTCGGCGTCGAGACCTCGTACGGCAGAATCACCGGCAGATTCCGCGTCATCGACGCGCTGGCCACCCTCGCGTTCGACTATCCGCCGCGCGGCGCCTTCTTCCGCAGTGAATTGCAGCAGTTCCTGCTCCTGACTCGCGAAGAGGCAGTGGATCCGCTGACAGCGCTGGGCTCGTATGCCGGTGCGATGGGTTCGCCGCAATTCATTTCGAGCAGCTATCGCAAGTACGCCATCGATGCCGACGGCGACGGACGGCGCGATCTCTGGTCGAACTGGGACGACATCATCGGCAGCGTGGCCAACTATCTGCGGGCCTTCGGCTGGCAGAAGAACGCCGAAGTCGTCGTTGCGGCGTCGTTGAAAGATACCGACCTCAGCCAGTTCAACACGAACCAAATCGACATGAACGAAACCGTCCAGTCGCTGCGGACCAAAGGCGTGCAGTTCGAAACGCGCATGCCTGACGACGCGCCTGCGATGCTCGTGGTCGCGCAAGGCAAGGACGGTCCCGTGTACCGCGTCGGTTTCAACAACTTCTACGTCATCACGCGCTACAACCGCAGCACCATGTACGCGATGGCCGTTCACGATCTTGGCGACGCCGTCGCCGGAGCGTCGCGATAAATGCACTTCGCCGCGGGGATGCGACCCAACGACGATCCACCCCGGACAGTCTGGCGTCCAGCGCTGCGGTGCGCATCGGCTCTTGCATTGATCGCGGCCATTCTCGCGGGCTGTACGACACCCACGCCACGCCCGCCGCGCGCACCGGGCGAACCGAAGCATGTCCCTGTGCCACCGCCGACGGTGCCACCGCCGAAGGATCTCGGCGCCATCCCCGATGCCATTCCCAAGCCCGAGCCACGCTCGGCACGCGGCAATCCACCGTTCTACAACGTTCTGGGCAAGCGTTACTTCGTATTGCCGACCGCCGAGGGCTATCTCGAGCGCGGCGTAGCGTCGTGGTATGGCCCGGGGTTTCACGAGGCCACTACTTCGAACGGCGAGCCATACGACATGTACGCCATGACGGCGGCCCACAAGACCCTGCCGCTGCCGTCCTACGTGCAGGTGACCAATCTGAAGAACGGCCGTAGTGTCGTGTTGCGGGTCAATGATCGCGGCCCGTTCAAGGACAGTCGCATCATCGACCTGTCGTACACCGCAGCCGCCAAGCTCGACATGCTGCGCGACGGCACCACGTTCGTCGAAGTTCGCGCGCTGACGCCTGGCACAGATACTTCCCAGATCGCGCCTACCAACGAGATGTACGTGCAGGCAGGAGCGTTCAGCGCTGAGAACAACGCCGCCAACCTGGTGGCGCAGCTGCGCTCCCAGGGTGTCTCGAAGGGATTCGTGCGGACCGATGCGATCAACGGCAAGCCCATGTATCGCGTCCGCATCGGCCCTATCCCTACCGTGGGCGAATTCGATCGCATCATCGCGCGCCTGAAATCGCTCGGCATCGCCGATGCCCGCCTTGCGCTCGACTGACGACGGCCAGGATTCAGCCATTTTGCCGCCATCGTCCCGCCATTTTGCAGGCCGGATTTGTCTACATTCCGCTGACTGCGCTGGTTAGAATCCGCCCGGCCTCAGCTCAAGCAGAAATGGTGATCTCGATCATGTCCGAATGCCTCCGTCGCACGTTGCTGGCGAGTTTCATCGCAGCTTCCGCCTTTGTCCTCAGCGCCTGTTCGGACTCCTCGACCCCCACGCAGACGACCAGCGTCGCGGCGCAGCTTCCGAATATCCTTGCCGCACCACCTGCCACCACCGCGCCGCTGCCGATTCCCGCGGCGCCGCAAGTGAAGGCTCGCGGCTATTTTCTGATGGACTACGTCAGCGGCCAGATCCTCGCCGCCAGCAATGAGAACGAACGCATGGAGCCCGCCAGCCTCACAAAGCTGATGACGGCGTATGCGGTCTTTCACGCACTCAAGGATGGTCGCATCACCCTCCACGACATGGTCACGATCAGTCCGTACGCACGTTCGCAGGAAGGTTCGCGGATGTTCGTGAACGTGGGCACGCAGGTGAGCGTGGAGAATCTGATCCAGGGAATGATCGTGCAATCGGGTAACGATGCAACGGTGGCGCTCGCCGAGCATGTCGCCGGCAGCGAACCGGTGTTCGTCGATCTGATGAACCAGTATGCGCAGAAGCTCGGCATGTCGAGCACACACTTCCAGAACTCACCTGGCATGCCCGGCCCCGAGCACTACACGACCGCGCGGGACATCGGCATGCTGTCCGCCGCGCTGATCCGCGAATATCCCGAGTACTACAAGTGGTATTCGCAGCGTCAGTTCACCTGGAACAACATTACGCAGCCCAACCGCAACGGCCTGCTCGACCGTGATCCCACGGTCGACGGACTCAAAACCGGCCACACCGAAAGCGCAGGCTACTGCCTGGTGTCCTCCGCGAAGCGCGACAACATGCGACTCGTGTCCGTGGTCATGGGCTCTCCCAACATCCGCGCGCGCGAAGACGCGAGCTCGGCGCTGCTGAATTACGGATTTCGCTTCTTCGAGACCCGACGGCTGTTCACTCCCGGTGAAACAGTCGTCTCTACCCGCGTCTGGAGAGGCGCGGCCGATGAAGCCAGCATAGGTGTGATCGAGGATGTCTATGTGACCTTCCCGCGCGGCCAGGAAAACACCCTGAGCGCGGCGGCGGACGTCCCCGAGCCGCTGCTCGCCCCGCTTTCCCCCTCACGCACCGTCGGCAAGCTGCGCGTCCTCCAGAATGGCCGGCCCATTGCCACCTATGCGTTGCATCCGCTCGCGGAAGTGCAGGAAGCCGGCTTCTTCGGACGCATCATCGACGACGTGAAACTCTGGATGCACTGAGCCAACGGACTCCGACATGCCATTTCAGGTCTGCTATCTCGACGGCGATTTCCTGCCCCTGCAGGAGGCAAGGATTTCACCGCTCGACCGCGGCTTTCTGTTCGGCGACAGCGTCTATGAGGTGCTGCCGGTGTTCGACGGCCGCATGTTCCGGTTTCGCGAACATTTCGATCGGCTGGCGCGCAGTCTGAGTGAGATCCGCATACCGTCTCCGCACTCCCACGAAGAGTGGCTGGCGCTGCTCGAAGCTCTGATCGAGCGCAACGGCGGCGGCACCATGTATGTCTACGTGCAGGTCACGCGCGGCATGGAGTTCGGTCGCAATCATACGTTTCCGGCGCAGGTTAGGCCGACCGTGTTCGCACTCGCGTCCCAGCTGCCGACATTCACCGCCGAACAACGCGCACAGGGACTCAGCGCGATCACAGTCGAGGACTTTCGTTGGGGGCGATGCGATATCAAGACCACCGCGTTGCTGGCCAATGTGCTGATGAAACAGCAGGCAGCGGATGCGGGCGCGCAGGAAGCGATCATCACCCGCGATGGCGAAGTGCTGGAAGGTGCGTCCACCAGCGTCTTCATCGTGCGCAATGGCGTCCTGGTGACGCCACCGAACAGCCATCGCATTCTTCCCGGCACGACGCGCGATGCGACGCTGGAACTTGCGACGGGCGTGATGCCCGTCGAGATCCGCGCCATTGCCCTCGCCGAACTGTTGGCCGCCGACGAAGTGTGGATATCGGCAGCAACGCGCGACATAGCGCCAATCACAAGCGTCGACGGCAACCCCATCGGAAGCGGAAAACCCGGTCCGCTTTGGCAGAAAATCCACGCGGCGTTCGAGCAATCACGTCTTCAGCTCGCCGGCACGCGTGCACTGTGACGGGAGATCCCATGTCGAATCCAACCGATACCCTGTTCGAGTTCCCCTGCGACTTCCCGCTGAAAGTCATGGGACGGCATAGCGATGATTTTCGCAGCCTGGTCCTCGGCATCGTGCAGAAACACGCGGGGGCGGTACTGCCGGACAAGATCGAGGAGCGCCCCAGCAAGGATGGCAACTACCTGAGCCTCACCTGCACGATCAACGCGCAAAGCAAGGCGCAGCTCGATGCGATCTACCAGGACCTCACATCCTGCGAACGGGTGCTGGTGGCGCTGTAGGGAGAGCGAGAAACCGGGATATCTCCGCGGTTTCCCGTGAAAACGCTCCTCCGCTCATTCCTCGCTTGAAGCGACGCGGATGACGACCTTGCCAGTCGAGCGTCGACCATTCAGCAGATCCAGAGCCTGCGTGAAGCTGTCCAGGCCATTCATCTCGGTGATGTGCGGCTTGATCCTGCCCTCCTCGAAGAGCTGGAACAGCGCCTTCAGATTGGCTGCGTGAATCTCGGGCTCGCGCCGCGTGTGCGCTCCCCAGAACACTCCGACCAGTGAGCAGCCCTTCAGTAGCGCCAGATTGAGGGGGATCGACGGGATCTTGCCGCCAGCGAACCCGATCACCAGATAACGACCGTTCCAGGCCATGCTGCGCACGCACTGTTCGGCGTAGTCGCCGCCGACCGGATCGTAGACGACGTCGATACCGCGCTCCGCCGTGAACTCCATGACCTTCGATTTGATCGTGTCCTTCGTGTAGTTGAACACCGCATCGGCCCCGCGCTCCTTTGCCAGCGCCAGCTTCTCATCCGAGCTCGCCGCGGCCAGCACGCGCGCACCCAGCGCCTTGCCGATTTCGATGGCCGTGATGCCTACACCACCTGCAGCGCCCAGCACGAGCAAGGTCTCGCCCGCTTTGAGGTTCGCGCGTTGTACCAGCGCGTGATAAGTCGTGCCGTAGTTGACGAGGAATCCCGCGGCGGCGCTCATGCTCATGGAGTCAGGCAGCGGAATCAGATTGGCGGCATTCACCACGCATTCTTCGGCCAGACCGCCGGTGGAGGCCATCGCCAGCACGCGCGCGCCGGGCTGGATATGCAGGATGTCCGAGGCGACCTCCGTGACCACGCCGGCTGTTTCGTTGCCGGGGGTGAACGGCACGTCTGGCTTGACCTGGTACTTGCCAGCGACCTGCAGCGCGTCGGGAAAACCGAAGCCCACTGCATGGACGCGAAGCTTCACATGGCCAGGCGGCAAGGACAGAGCCGGAACGTCCTCAACGCCGATCTGGGGAGGCGGTCCGTAGCTGCGAAGAACGACTGCGCGCATGACGATTTCCCGACTGATGAAACGTGGCCGATGCGTGAACCGGCGGGACGATCACACCCAGGTCGATGCGTCCGATAAACCCAGTTCACGGAGCAGGTGCGGTGCCAGCTGGCGGGCAGCGTCCTGCACGCTCAATGCGATTCCCTGCGCCTCGAGATCGGTGACTTGCAGACCCGCGAGCCCGCAAGGATTGATGCGGCGGAACGGTTCCAGGTTCATGGAGACATTCAGCGCGAGGCCATGATAGCTGCAGCCGCGACGTATCCGTAGACCGATACTCGCAAGTTTGCGTTCGTTGACATAGACACCAGGCGCATCACGACGTCCCAGCGCCGTAACGTTCCGCTCTGCGCAAAAGGCAATGACTGCATTCTCGAGCGCGACGACTAGATCACGCACGCCGATCCCGAGTCTTCTGACATCGATCAGCGGATAGACGACGAGCTGTCCGGGGCCGTGATAAGTGACCTGGCCACCGCGGTCGATCTGTACCAACGGAATATCACCCGGCGCGAGCACATGCTCGTGCTTGCCGTTCATTCCCAACGTGAAAACGGGCGGATGTGCGAGGAACCAGAGCTGGTCGGCGTCGGCGTCCGTGCGCGTGTCCGTGAAGGACTGCATGTCGCGCCAGGTGGGCTCGTACTCCGCGCATCCCAGCCAGCGAATCTGCACGTTGGAAGCACCTGGATCGCTCGCCACAGCACGGAGGGTCATGACGGCTGCACGTTGCGGATCAACCGTTGTTGAGCGCCGCTGACCGCTTGTCGCCAAGACCTGCGTTGTTGCGCTCCAGCGCCCGCTCCGCGCGGTAGCTCGACCGGACGAGCGGTCCGGACACACACTCGAGGAATCCTTTCGCCAGCGCCCATTCGCGATAGCGCTCGAACTCTTCCGGCGTGACCCAGCGCTCGATCGGTAGGTGATTCGGCGTCGGCCGCAAATATTGGCCCAGCGTCAGGATGTCGACACCGGCAGCGCGGACATCGTCCATCGTGTCGGCGATCTCGTCATCTGTCTCACCGAGACCCAGCATGAGGCTCGTCTTCGTAAGTACATCAGGACGGAATTTCTTCGCGTGCTGGAGAACCTTCAGCGTCTGCTCGTAACTGGCGCGCGGGTCGCGCACGGGATGCGTCAATCGCCGCACTGTCTCGACATTCTGGGCAAACACTTCGAGACCGCTGCCAACCACGGTTTCCACGTCCGTGAGATTGCCCTGGAAATCCGGAGTCAGCGCTTCGACCGCCGTCGCAGGATTTTTCTGCTTGATCTCGCGCACGCAGGCAGCGAAATGCGCGGCGCCACCGTCGTCCAGATCATCGCGGTTGACCGACGTGAGCACGACGTACTTCAGACGCATCAGCTCCACGGTGCGCGCGCTGTTGCGCGGCTCTTCCTGATCCAGCCAGCCCCGCGGATTGCCCGTATCGACCGAACAAAAACGACAGGCCCGGGTGCACACTGCGCCCATCAACATGATCGTTGCCGTGCCGGCATTCCAGCACTCGCCGATGTTCGGGCACTTGGCCTCCTCGCACACGGTGGCGAGTCGGTGTTCCTTGACCAAGGCGCGCACCCCATCGAATTTGGGACCCGCAGGCATCGGCGCTCGCAGCCACTGTGGCTTGCGGCCGAGCACCAGAGGATCGGAACCTGCAGCGGCCTTGATCCCGTCCTTGATGGCGGAGAATCCCTGCGGCGTGCGGTATTTCTCGCCACTGCGAGCGGCCGGAACCGGCAGATCGTCAGCGGAGAGAACGATGGGGATACCTTTGAATTGAGTCACGAGGGTGCGCAGTGTCGAAACCGTCGGTGGACCGGCATTCTAACGGCCGCGACAGGGTTCCCCAAATGAAAAGCCCGGCGAGAGCCGGGCTTTTCAGGAGAAGGAGTCTCGAGTCGTCGCTCAGGAGTACGTGCGGAGCGTCCAGAGACTGGCCAGATCCGCCCACTTGCCATCGGCCTTGACGGCCTTGAACGACTGACGGGCAGCATCCTTCTGGCCCTTCTTCATCTGCGCCAGTCCGAGGCTGACCTGGGCTTCGTCCAGGTCGGTGACGCCGCCCTTCTTGATGCCCGCCTGAATCGCGGCAATTGCTTCGTCATACATGCCGTAGCTGATGTACGCCTGACCCAGGCCGACACTTGCCTGACCCTGGGGAGCCTTCTCAGCTTCCTTGGCCTGCTGAGCCAGCGATGCACGATCCGCGGTCGCCTGCTTCTTCGCCGCGTCGTAAAGACGGGTGAAACGACCCTGCTCGGTCTTGTCGTCGGTCTTCAGGACACCGCTATCCATGCCCTTCTGCATGGTCTGCTCGGCTTCGCCAGGCACGCCTGCTTCGATTGCGAGCTGCGACATTTCGACGTAGTCACCCTTGGCCTTGAGAGCACCGACGTCGCTCATGAGCCGGTAGTAGCCCAGCGTTACGCGATCGCCATTCTGCTTGCGGCGATAGACGTCAGTGAGCTGATCCCAGTATTCCGGCTTCGGATGATAGCGAACCATCTTCTTCAGGGCTTCCGCCACACCGTCCTTGTTATCAAGCTTGAACTGCGAGCTCAGGACGATCTGGATGTAGTTTTCCTTCGGGACCTGCCCCGCCTTTTCGGCGTTCGCAACGACGCCGGACATCACGGTCGCAGCACCCTTGTAGTCTTCGAGAAGGTAATTAGCCTGGCCGAGGAGCACGGACATGTCTTCGGAAGCCGGGTTCTTGGCGAGCCACTTCTTGGCCCACTCGGAGGACTTGCGATAGTCCTTTTCCTGAAAATACATCTGGGCGACGGCTTTGGTGCGATCGTTCACCTGATCCGCCGGCACCAATCCCGAATTCAACATCCGCTCGAAGACCGGCGCTGCCTGGCCGTACTTTTTCTGCTGGACGAGGATATAGCCCAGGAATTCGTCGATCTGGTAGTCCTCAGCCGGCGTGCGCTTCTCGACGGACTGGGCCTTCTTGATTTCAGCGAGCGCTGCGTCCCACTGCTTGGCCGCCATGGCCTTTTGCGCAGCCGCGAGCGGAGTGGCAACAGCCTTACTGAGTTTCGGTTTCTCCTGCTCGGCAGCCTGTACAGCCGCTGGCATAACGACAGTTGCGGTGGAGATCATTCCGATAGCTACGCTGATGGCAGCTGCAATGCTTCTTACTCGGGTCATAGCGCTTCCCAAATTGTCTGTATCTGGCGATCTGGCATCGCAAGTGGATACTCGCGATTCAATGCTTAACAGCCCCTGAAACGAACGACGGGGTGAAGAAGTTCACCCCGTCGGGAAATGTCCGGCAACGTCAGTTCAGGAATTGTTCGTTACCGACGAAGCCGATTCGCTGCATCCCGTTCCGCTGCGCCATCGCCAGCACCTTGGCCACCGTATCGTAATTGGCACGACGGTCAGGGCGCACGTGGAGCTCCGGCTGAGGATTCTTCGCTGCTTCGACCTGGAAGTAGCCCTCGAGCGTCGAAAGCTGCACGAGCGAACCATTCCAGATGATCGAACCGTCCCAATCGATATCGAGACGGATCGGCTCGAGCACCTCATTGGGCGGAGGCGGTGGATTCAGCGTTGGACGCGGCATGTCCAGCTTTACCGCATGCGTCATAACCGGGAGCGTGATGATGAACATGATGAGCAACACCAACATGACGTCGATCAACGGCGTCGTGTTGATTTCCATCATCGGCGCGCCTTCTTCGCCGCCGCCTACATTCATTGCCATAGTCGTTACCTCGGTTTTCTATCTGAAGGCAGGTCAACGACCGCCTGAGTCCGGCTCAGTGATGAAGCCAACCTTCATGATTCCGGCCCGCTGAGCATCCAGGATCACGCGGCCAACGTACTCGTACTTGGTACGTTGGTCCGCGCGAACATGGACTTCGGGCTGAGGCACAAGCACGGCCACTTCTTTCAGCCTGTTCAACAGCTCATTGTTGTCGGCGACCAGGCCCGCGTTCCAGAACACCTGGCCATCCCGGTTCACGGCGATGCTGATGTTCTCGGGCTTGGTCTGCGTGGGCTGATTGCGAACCTGCGGCAAGTCGAGCGGAACCGTTTTCGTGATCACCGGAATGGTGATCATGAACACGATGAGCAACACCAACATGACGTCGACAAGCGGCGTCGTGTTGATTTCGTTCATTGGACGATCGTCTTCGTCCACATGTGTATTGAGGTCCGTAAATGCACTCATCGTTCAGCTCCGGAATAAGGGGAGTTTACGAACCCTTACTTTCTGACCGCGCCAGCGGCAGGAGCACCTGCAGCGGGACGAGCAGCACTACCTGAAGACGCGCCTTCGACGCGTGCGCCGCTCACCAGGTAGGAATGCAGGTCGGCCGTGAAGTACTTCAGCTTCTCGGAGATGTCCTTATTGCGACGCAGCAACCAGTTGTAGCCCATGACGGCAGGAACGGCGACGAACAGACCAAGCGCGGTCATGATCAGTGCTTCACCGATCGGGCCGGCGATCTTGTCCAGGCTGGCCTGACCGGCCAAGCTGATCGAGATGAGGGCGTTGTAGATACCCCACACCGTACCGAACAGACCGACGAAGGGTGCAGTCGAACCCACGGTGGCGAGGAGGGACAGACCATTGGTCATACGGCTGGTGACCGAGTCGGTCGAGCGGTACAGCGAGACCGTGATCCATTCGTGCAGGGGGATCTGATCCGTCAGACGACCTTCATGATGCTGGGCAGCGCGGACGCCGTCTTCAGCAACCATTTTGAATGCACTTTCCTTGCTGAGCTTGCTGATGCCGTCGCGCAGATTGCCGGCGGTCCAGAAGCCTTTGTGCACTTCGACGTAGTCTTTGCGAAGGCGACGCTGATCCCACAACTTGGTGAGAATGACGTACCAGGAGGCAAGCGACATGATGACCAGAAGGTACAGCACGCCTGTGCCGACTGTATCGAGCTGCCTGTAGAACGCCTCAAGGCCAAAGGGGTTTTCTGCGACCTGGTTGGATGTTGCTGGAGCCATGGAACAATGTCCTCTACTTAGAAAGCCTGTGACCTGAGTTGAGAGTTAGGAAACCGCTAAAACTATGCCGTGTGTCAATCCGTGAGCTTGAACGTAACAGCGAACTGACCCCACATCGGAGTCGGCTTGCCATTCTCTGTTCCTGGCACCAGACGCCATGAGCGCTTTACTTCACGCACCGCAGCCTCGTCGAGCTTCGGGAAGCCGCTGGACTGCTTGATCCTGACGTCACCGGCACGTCCGTTCTCCAGCACATAGACTTCGAGAACGACTGTGCCGGTCTCGCCTGCACGACGCGATGACGGCGGGTATTCCGGCTGCGTGAGCGGACGGCGAGCATCTGACTTCGGCGCCGTACGCGCCACCGCTACCGGAGCCGGAGCCGGTGGTGGCTGCGCAACTGGAGCCTGCGTCGTAGTCTGACGAATTGCAGTCGTCGGCGCAGCGTCCATTGGGACTTCGATCGCCACTTCAGGTGGCGGCACGAATGGAGGCGGAGTTTCGATCTTGGGCGGCGGCGGTGGCGGTTCATCTTCCGGCACCGGCGCGTCCTCGATGATTCGGGTTTCGATCGGACCAAGCACCGCTTCGATCACTCGGTGGGACATACCGCTTGCAAGTAGCCACAGGAAGGCCGCGTGCAGGGCGACGATTAACAGGAAGACGATCCCGCGTCGGGTGAGGAAAGATGACGTTGCTGCTGGTGCGTAGGCCATGCTGTGCGCTCGGATTAATAACGGAGTCTGAATCAGCCCCGTAAATTCTGAATGCGTAACCGTTATCTTGGTGTCGCCCGCATATGCGTCTAACGCATACGTCCCGTTCCCCGGGTCGATTGGGTCGACTTAATGCCTGCGCATCCCTTTAAAGGGATTGACATTACAGTCCACGCACACCGCAGAACGCCGCGCAAGGTATAAAGTTTCCCGAAGGAAGGCAAGCACTGGAGAGAAGGAATCGTTACCTCAAAATTTGAATTCGTCGTCATCAATTTTGCACGCACCGCTTTGGCAAGTTACTCGCTGGGAGGGCATCAAAACGAGTCAAGAC
Source organism: Povalibacter sp. (assembly GCF_036520495.1). GTDB lineage: Bacteria > Pseudomonadota > Gammaproteobacteria > Steroidobacterales > Steroidobacteraceae > Steroidobacter. The sequence continues at coordinate 159,915 of NZ_DATDJO010000068.1, forward strand.
GACTGCGAATTTGCCGAAGGCTCAGGCATCGAAGGCAGCTCTTTCGCTGATCTCTCAACATGCTTGCCAACGGCTGATCCCAGACGGCTGATCCCATAGGACTGACTATCGGCAACATTTGTTCCGCAATGGCTGTCATTGAACAACGGTGCTGTCGCACTGCGCAATGACCGGAATATGACGATTATTGCAGGGTCACGCTGAACTGCGGTTCAGTGAAAACTCTATGGGAATGAGGACGGACGCACGCCGCGGTGAACCGTCTTCCACATAAGGGCGGAACGCCGCACGCTCCACCGCTTCACGCGCCGCATGATCCAGTCTGCTGAAGCCGCTGGATGTTTCGATTTCGATGCTGCATGCGACACCGTGCTCATCGATAAGCACTCTTAGTATTACCAGGCCCTGCTCTCTCAGCTTGCGCGACGCGGGCGGGTAGCGTGGCACGGGTTCGCGCAGATACTCGACACTCGAAATCAGCCTGGGTGTCGCCGAGTCACCTTCGGTCGGCGCCACATCAGTTCGCACAGCGACACCTAGCGCCTGCTCGGAGGGTGGTCCCACCGGGATTTCAATCAACGGAGCTTCCGGTATGGGAGCAATGATGTTCGCAACGACGACCTTAACCTCTGGTGGGGTCCACTGCTTCGGTGTTGCCGGCGCAGAAATAAAGCGTACCGCTACCGGTGTGGATTCGAGACCCAGTTCGAGACGAGGAGCAATAGAGAGCAGCCCATAGATCACGGCTATATGGGCGGACAAGATCGCCGCGGCAACGGTCACATGACGAGAGCGGTTCTGACGAAGCACTCGAATGACTCTTTAATGACCTTGGCGAACATTGCCAGACTGCCAGCTCATCGAATCATGCACCCATTCGCAGGTCCATTGCAAACGCGAATGCTTCTCACTTATATTCCTATTGGCAATCCCTCGATCGGACAGCTGCTCGCCTGGAGGAAGAAGCGAACGCTGCCCTCACCACCCTTCAGGGAGCTTCTGTCCATGCGGATTTCGAACGTGTCGCGGCGTACGCCGCTGGCTGCTGCCGTCCTCGCATCTCTACAGACAACGTCGATGCATGCTCTGTCTGCGGAGACCGCAAAGCCACAGCAGTTGCCAAAAATTTCGGTGGGTGCGGCGGCGGCAGAAGAAGAGGCAGCAACCTCGTACAAGGCTGATGTCGTCTCCTCGCCGAAGTACTCCGAACCGCTGATCGACATCCCCCAGAACATCATGGTGGTCACGCGGCAGGTGATCGACGATCAGAAGCTGCTATCGCTGCGCGACGTACTCAGCACGGTCCCCGGGATCACATTCGGCGCCGGTGAAGGCGGTGGCGGCTACGGCGACAGCCTGACACTGCGGGGGTTCGCCGGCAGCAACGACATCACCACCGATGGGATTCGCGACAGCGCGCAGTACACGCGCTCGGATACGTTCAATCTCGAGCAGGTGGAAGTGATCAACGGCGCGAACTCGGTGTATTCGGGCGCCGGTGCCGTTGGCGGCACAGTCAACCTGGTCAACAAGACTCCCACCCTCAACCCATTCAATCAGGTCGGGGCTGCTGCGGGTACGGATTCCTATGGACGCATTACCGGTGACGTGAATCAGACCATTGGCGAGAGCACTGCCGTGCGATTAAACGTCATGGCCCACCAGAACGACGTGCCGGGACGCGACGTCGAAGAGAACAGGCGTTGGGGTGCGGCGCCTTCGATTGCCTTCGGTCTCGGCACCGATACGTCGTTATCACTGGCGTATCTGCATCAGGAAGACGAAAACACACCTCAGTACGGTGTGCCCACTTTCCGTGGCCACACCATGCCCGGGGCGAAATACAGCAACTACTACGGCTACAGCAATATCGACACCCAGGAGATCGATGTCGACAGCTTTACCGCTGTGCTCGATCACCGCTTCGACAACACGTTCTCGGTTCGCAATCTGACTCGCTGGGCTGAAGTCGATCAGATGGCCATCGTCGATCCGCCGCAGGGCACCTTCTGCCTCGCATCCGCAACGGCGCCGTCAGGCGCAGCGTGTGCTGCCGGCCTGCCACCCGGCTCTTATCAGCCCAGCGGCCCGCGTGGCAATGTGCGCGACACGACCAATACGCTCATCGTGAACCAGACTGACTTCACCAAGACCTTCAGCACGGGCTCCGTGGCGCACACCCTGGTCGCAGGCTTCGCTATTTCGCACGAAACCTACGATCTCGATACGGGTAATGTCCTGCGCAATCCGGGCGGTGCGACCCCGAATCCCGTTTTGCCACTGATGAGCATCGAGAATCCCGACCACCTTTATGGGGGGCCGCGAAACTACGTGCGATCACAGACGCAGGATGGCGAGTTGGACAATCAGGCGATCTACGTCTTCGACACACTCGGCTTCAGCGACCACTGGGAACTGAATGGCGGCGTGCGCTATGAGAACAACGACGGCAACACGACGACTGTCGCATACGCAACCGATGGCGTACGCACTGCCAGCCCACCGGCCGAGAATGCCGACAAGCTGTTTTCCTATCGTGTCGGGCTGGTCTACAAGCCGGTCGAAACCGGCAGCATCTATGTGGCCTACGGCAATTCGGAGACACCGTCGAAAGCGTCGGTGAACGGCTCCTGCCAGCTCATACAGTCACCCAGCAACGTAGGTCAGCTGCAGGGCAATGCCAATTGCACGACCGATCCGGAGGAAGCCGTCAATTACGAGCTGGGCATCAAATGGGAATTGTTTGAGGCGCGCCTGCTGGCAACGGCTTCGATTTTCAGAAACGAGCGCACCAACTATCGCGTCAACGATCCAGGCAACCCGGGAAATCCCTCCGGCCAGCAGCAATTGGACGGTGAAGCGCGCGTGGATGGTTTCATCGTCGGCTTCGCCGGCAAGATCAATGACAAGTGGGCTGCGGTTCTGAACTACACGTATCTCGACAGCGAAGTGCTGCAGGGCGCCTCTGCCTTTGCCTCGTCGCGCGGTGAGGACTACACCAGGGGCGACCCGCTGACGAATGTACCCAGGAACGCACTCAGTCTGTGGACAGCGTATGACCTCCCCTATCGCATTCAGGTGGGTTACGGACTGACCTACCAGGACGAGGTCTACGTGACCCAGCACAGCTCGACAAATGTAAACGGACCGCTCTACACCGCGCCGGGTTACATCGTGCATCGGGCCATGGTGAGCTGGGGTGTCACGCGCAACCTGGATCTCCAGCTGAATGCCAACAACCTGTTCGACAAGGAGTACCTGGTGCGCGTACGAACCCAGGAACAGGCGTGGGCGACTCCGGGCGAGGCCCGGTCCTTCGTCCTGGCCGCGAATTACAGCTTCTGATCGGCCGCTGGGCGACAGGCCCGAGCCCCAATATTCGCTCATGACCCTAGTAAGCTGCCGCCGTGATTCTCGCCATCCCCAACGTGCTTTCGGCTGAGCAGGTCGCCGAAACACGACAGCAACTGGACACTGCTGCGTGGATCGATGGCCGCGTAACGGCAGGTCACCAGTCCGGGCGCGTCAAGGACAACGAACAACTGGTCGAGGGCTCACCGCTGGCGCTCCGACTCGGTGAAGTCATCCTCGCAGCGCTCGAGCGCAATCCGCTGTTCGTGTCCGCAGCGCTGCCGTCGAAAATCCTTCCTCCCCTCTTCAACCGCTACAGCGCCGGGCATTCGTTCGGCACTCACGTCGACAACGCCGTGCGACAGATCCGCGGCACACCGCATCGCATCCGCACGGATCTTTCCGCGACGTTGTTCCTGTCCGCCCCCGCGGAATACGACGGCGGCGAACTGATCGTCGAGGACATGTACGGGCCGCAGACCATCAAGCTGCCCGCGGGCCACATGGTGCTGTATCCGGCGAGCAGCCTTCACAGAGTGCTGCCGATTACACGAGGCGCACGCGTGGCTTCATTCTTTTGGATTCAGAGCATGGTGCGCGACGATGGCGAGCGCGCGCTGCTATTCGACATGGATCTGGCGATCCAGCGATTGAATCGCGAATCACCCAATCATCCGAGCGCCGTGCAGTTCACCGCCGTCTATCACAATCTGTTGCGACGCTGGGCCGAGATCTAAGCCTCAGCGTCGGTCTGCGCGCAAGGAAGCATCCAGTTCCTGCAACTGCTCTGGCGTGCCGACGTTACACCAGCGCCCGTGGTGCAATTCCCCGCCTACCCTGCCCTTGCCGATCCATTCGTGCATCAGTGGCGCCAGTGGGAAGCGCCCCCGGCTGCAGCCCGCGAAAAATTCGCTGCGAAATATGCCGATGTTGGCGTAAGTCAGGCGTTCGCCGGCTGCCACCAGCCGACCGTCCTTCAGGGCGAAATCACCGCGCGCATGGAACTTCGGGTTCGGCACCACGACGAAATGCGCAACATCGCTCGCAGCGAGGCTCTTGCTGACTCGCGCAAGCGAACAGTCCGTCCAGATATCGCCACTCACGACCAGGAAGGGTTCTGGTCCCAGCAGGGGCAGCGCCTCGAAGATACCGCCACCGGTTTCGAGCGCAGCATCGCCTTCGTCGCTGTATGCGATACGCACGCCGAACCGCGAACCGTCTGCCAGGGCTTCGCGAATGAGATGACCGAGCCACGCGAGATTGATCACGATGTCTGTGATGCCCGCCGCCGCGAGCGCCTCGATGTGATACTGAAGCAGCGGCTTGCCGGCGACCGGCAGCAGGGGCTTTGGTACCGAGTCGGTCAACGGCCGCATCCGTTCGCCGCGCCCTGCGGCCAGGATCATCGCTTTCATCGCAGCGCCGGCGTCGCCTGATTCAGCAAGGGCATGACCCGCCCATCGATCAGCTCACGCAGGAACTGCAGTTCCGGATAGCTGCCACTGACGACGCGCACATAGTTCAAGGTGCGTGGAATGTCTTTCAGATAGCCGGACTTGCCGTCGCGGTGCCACAGACGCGCAAAGATGCCGATCGCCTTGAGGTGCCGCTGTACGCCCATGAAATCGAACCAACGCAGAAACGCCTTCTGGTCCGATCCGGTATCGACGCCCGCTGCCTTCGCGACATCACGGAATCGCACTAGCCACCCATGCACACGCTCGATCGGCCATGCGACATAGCAGTCACGCAGCAGCGACACGAGGTCGTAGGTCACCGGCCCGTACACGGCATCCTGGAAATCCAGGATGCCTGGATTGGCGCCGAGCTTGCCGCCGCCGACCATCAGATTCCGCGAGTGGTAATCGCGATGTACGAAGACCCGCGGCTGCGACAACGCATCAGCGGTCAGCGCATCGAATACGCCCTGCAGGCCCGCTGTAGTCGCGGCATCCAGCGTCAATTGCAGGTGCCTGCCCCAGAACCATTCCGGAAACAGTGTCATTTCCCGACGCAGCAATGCGTCGTCGTACGCAGGCAGCTCCACGGCGTGCTCGCGGCCATTGACCTGGATCTGCACCAGCGCATCCATGGCGTCGTGATACAGCCGGTCGGCATCGCCGCCGCTATCGATCTCGGCCAGATAGGTCCGGCCGCCGAGATCCGAATTCAGCAGGAAACCTTCGGCGATATTCGTCTCGATGATGTGCGGGGCATTGACACCGGCCGCGACCAGCATGTTCGCGACGCGGATATACGGCTCGATGTTCTCCTTTTCGGGCGGCGCATCCATCGCGATCCAGCTCTGGCCGTTGCGCGTTACACGAAAGTAGCGACGAAAGCTGGCATCCGCCGAGGCCGGAGCGATGCCGAAGTCCCGCGATCCGAACAATACCGACAACCATCGCTGGAGTTGCTCGAGTCGTGGATCGGCCTGCGCCCCATCATCAACGCTAATCACGAATGCACCCGCTCATGAATTCTCTTTTCCTCATGACACTCGAACCAACTGCAGCCCCATACCCAAATAATCTGAAACCCTGGAGACGGTCGTAACTATAATCGCTGCCGATGCCAGGCCCACGTTCGACAACACATGCACTTCTTCGTCGCCTTCGTACCCTCACGCCGACGATGCTGGCTGTGTCAGGCGTTTGCGTCCTGCCCGGCCCGGCCATGGGTGAGGATTGCCCGGAGCCGGTGAAACTGCAATCGGCAGCCGCGCTACCCGCCACGACTGCTCCAGACGAGCAGCAAGACATCCAGCTCGAAATGGACAGCTTCGAGGCTACGCGCGAAGGTCTGTGGAACCTGGAAGGCGACGTCGGCATCAAGCAGGGCGATCGCGAGATCAAAACCTCCGACGCCACCTACGATCCCGAAAAGCAGACGTTCTCGACGCGCAGCGGCGTCACCTATTCGGACCCTGGCATGAAAGTTCAGGGCTCAAGCGCAGACTTCGATCCGAACGGCTCGGTCACGTTCGAGGGAGCGCAATTCGAGCTTCCAGCGCAACCGGCCCGCGGTTCCGCCGCCCGCATCCGTGCGAACAAGGACGGCGAGCTCAGTCTCGATGCCGTGCGTTACACCACTTGCCCGCTCGGCAATGACGACTGGATCCTGAAGGCATCGGACATCGATATCAGCCAGAAGTCGGGGATCGGCACGGGGCGCAACGTGCGCCTGGATTTCAAGGGCATACCGATCCTGTACACGCCGTTCATTTCGTTTCCGGTGAGCGATCAGCGCAAGACCGGCTTTCTGTTTCCGACCTTCGGCACCTCCTCGCGCAGCGGCACGGAGATCGGTGTGCCCTGGTACTGGAACATCGCGCCTGAGTACGACGCGACTCTTCTGCCGACCTGGTACTCGAAGCGCGGCGCGCGGCTGGACAGCGAATTGCGCTACCTCTCGCCGTTCGGACGCGGCACGCTGACGGCGGATTACCTGCCCGACGATCAGGAGTTCGGCGATTCGCGCCTGCTCGCGCACTTCGCCGATCAGTCCGAATTCTCCCAGCACCTGCGGCTCAACATCGATGCCGCCAATGTCAGCGACAATCGTTGGTTCGAGGACTTCGGCCTCGGCCCCGAAGGCACGAGCGCCAGCTACCTCAATCGTTCGGCGAACCTGATCTATCTGGACCACACCTGGTTCGCCTCGCTGCTGGCACAGAATTTCCAGGTGATCGATTCGACCATCGATGATTTCGATCGCCCCTACACGCTGCTGCCGCAACTCGCAGTACATGCCCATGCACCCGGACAGCCGTTCGGCCTGACGCTGAATTTCGACGGCGAACTGTCGAACTTCCTGCGCAACGATGGCGTCACCGGAATGCGCCTGGATGTCGCCCCGGAACTGCGGATGCCGCTGCGCGGAGCAGGCCTGTACCTCGAACCCGCCGCGAGCTGGCGTTACACGGCTTACGATCTGGACGACACCGCGCCGGGCGCCGATCGCTCTCCGCGTCGCTCGGCACCGATATTCAGCCTCGATGGTGGCATCGCCTTCGAAAAGAACTGGGGCGAAGGTGGCAAGCGCCTGCAGACCTTCGAACCGCGCGCTCTTTATCTGTACGTGCCCTACCGCAATCAGGACGCCCTGCCGGTCTTCGACACGGACGAACCCGACCTGAATCCCGTGCAACTGTTCCGGACCAATCGATTCATCGGCGCCGACCGACTGAGCAATGCCAACCAGGTCAGCATCGGCTTCACCTCGCGGCTGCTCGATACAGCCACGGGACAGCAGTTCATCGCCGGCACGATCGGCCAGGCCATCTACTTCGACGAACCCACGGTGACGCTTCCCGGCATGCCGCTGGACGACACCGAATCCTCGGATATCGTCGCCGAACTGGAACTGACGACGTTCAAGGACTGGAACGTCAGCATGGGTGTGCAATGGGATCCGGGCGACATGCGCTCCGAGAAAGGCGATATCAATCTTCAGTACCGCCCGGAAGTCGACCGGGTCGCGAACCTCGGCTATCGCTTCCGCCGCGACAATATCGAGCAGGTCGATGGCTCCGTGGCCTGGCCGATTGGCGACCGCTGGGGCGCCTATGCGCGCATGGTCTATTCGCTCGAGGAAAACACGACGCTCGACCAGTTCGCGGGCTTGGAGTACCGCTCCTGCTGCTGGCGCCTGCGGTTCGTTGGCCGCCGTTACGTCAGCAACCGGGACGGCGATGTGGACACCAGCTTCCTGGTGCAGCTTGAACTTAACGGGTTATCCAGTGTCGGAGTGGGCGCGGATGCTTTCCTGGAACGCTCGATTCGGGGATACTCGATCAACCGGCCGGGCGAGTCGAACTAAGCCTTTGAATCGAGTGCCGATCCAGTCCCAGGCCGGGCAAGTCCCAGACTGAGTAATCAACCGGCGGGATGCGCCTCCGGAATGTCCACTGACCTGCGCCGCGAAGCCGCTGCGTGACCGACCTGAAGCCCATGAAAAACGCTCTCTCCGTTGCCCTCCTGGCGTTGTCCCTGCTGGTATCCGTCGATGCGCTCGCACAGACGCGCGATCTGTCGACCAGCGGTGTGCCGCTCGACCGGATCGCCGCCGTCGTCAACGACGGTGTGGTCCTCAATAGTGAGCTGGACCAGCAGACCGAGGAGATCACCGCGCGCCTGCGTCAGCAGAACACCGAGCTGCCGCCCCGCAACGTGCTGCGCCGCCAGATTCTCGAACGCCTGGTGGTGGAAGAAATCCAGATGCAGCGGGCCGACAAGCTCGGCCTGCAGATCTCCGACGAAATGCTGAACGGCGCGCTCGAGAACATTGCGCGCAACAATGGCATCGCCTTCCCCGACCTGCCGCGCATGCTGGAGCAGCAGGGTGTGAACTATCGCGATTATCGCGACGAAATCCGTCGCCAGATGACGCTGCAGATGCTGCGCCAGCGCGATGTGATCGGGCGCATCAACATTTCGCCGCGTGAAATGGACCAGGCCATGGCGCGCGCCAAGAACTCCCCGAACCAGAACACCGAGTACAACATCTCGCACATCCTGATTTCGGTCCCGGTGACGGCGACACCGGAACAGATCGAGGCCCGCGAGAAGCGCATGCAGGAAACCTACGAGAAGGCCAAGGCAGGAGAGGATTTCGCGCAGCTGGCGCTTACCTACTCCGACAGCGCGACCAATATCGAAGGCGGCTCACTGGGCTGGCGCCGGGGCTCGCAGCTTCCCTCCATCATTACGGATCAGGTCGTCAAGATGCAGCCGGGCCAGATTTCCCAGCCCATCCGCACACCCAGCGGCTTCCACCTGTTCCGCCTGAACGAAACCCGTGGCGGTACCGAGCAAGCTGTCGTGACGCAAATGCATGCGCGGCACATCCTGCTCACCCCGAACCCGCTCGAAGACGATCAGACGCTCGAACAGAAACTCAACGACATCCGCACGCGCGTGCTCACCGGCGGTGAGGACTTCGGCGCCATCGCTGCGGTCACCTCGCAGGATCCAGGCTCCGCCGCGGACGGCGGCGATCTTGGCTGGGCCGGCCCGGGCACCTTCGTTCCCGAGTTCGAGAAACAGCTCAACGAGCTGAGCGAGAACGAGATCAGCAAGCCGTTCCGCACCCAGTACGGCTGGCACATCATCCAGCTGCTCGGCCGGCGCACGCACGATGTGACGGAAGACAAGCAGCGACAGCAGGTGTACGCGCAGTTGCGCGAATCGAAGGCCGAAGAAGAAACCGAACTCTGGCTGCGCCGCCTGCGCGACGAAGCCTTCGTCGACTACCGGATGTGACATCCGGTACGGCCGGCGCTGGGGATGACGCAGGCCGCCTGACGCATCCCGGACCAGCGCCGAGTCGTTGCATGCTTCATGACTCAGCCACGCCTCATCCTCACGTCCGGTGAACCTGCTGGAATCGGGCCCGACCTCTGCATCGAGGTGGCGCAACGATCCTGGCCATGCGGGATAGTGATCGCCGCTGACGCCGATCTGCTCGCAGAACGGGCTCAACAGCTGCAGCGCCCGCTACGCATCGCGCGTGTCGGTCTCGACACTCCCGGATTACCAGCACCGGCCAATACGCTGCAGGTGCTCCACGTGCCGCTGCAGCAGCAAGTGCTGGCGGGAAAACTCGATGTCGCCAATGCGCGTTACGTTCTGCAACTGCTCGATATCGCAGCCGACGGCTGCCTGAGCGGCATTTTCGATGCGATGGTCACGGCCCCTGTACAGAAGAGCATCATCAACGACGCTGGCATCGCCTTCTCGGGTCATACCGAGTACCTGGCGGAGCGCACGCATGCAGTGCTGCCCGTCATGATGCTGGCCTCTTCCACGCTGCGTGTGGCGCTCGCCACGACGCACCTGCCGTTGACTGCCGTAAGCCCGGCGATCACGCCCGCACTGCTGCGACAGGTGCTGCGCATTCTCGACGCCGACCTGCGCCAGCGCTTTCACATCGCGGCACCACGCATCATGGTGTGCGGCCTGAACCCTCACGCAGGCGAAGGCGGTCACCTTGGGCGCGAGGAAATCGAAGTGATCACACCGGTGATCGCGGATCTCGTTGCGCAGGGAATGAACCTTATCGGCCCGGTTCCCGCGGATACGGCATTCACACCACACCAGTTGGCAAAGGCCGATGCAGTGCTCGCGATGTATCACGATCAGGGACTGCCGGTGCTCAAGTACGCCGGCTTCGGCAATGCCGTGAACGTCACGCTGGGCTTGCCCATCGTGCGCACCTCGGTCGATCACGGCACGGCGCTATCGCTGGCGGGCACCGGACAGGCGGATGCCGGCAGCCTCATCGCCGCCATCGAGATGGCCATCGAAATGACAATCCAACGGCCGACCGCGAGCTGAATTCCATGCATGTCGCCCGCAAACGTTTCGGCCAGCACTTCCTGCACGACCCGGGCGTGATCGCACGCATCGTCAATGCCATCGCGCCGCAGCCCGACGACCCGATGGTCGAGATCGGTCCTGGCCTCGGTGCGATCACTCTGCCGCTGCTGCAACGCCTCAACCAGCTGGATGCGGTCGAAATCGATCGTGATGCCATTCGGCATCTGCGCGAGATCACGTCCGACACCACGCAGAAGCGTGGCATTCTGCAGATTCACGAAGCCGATGCGCTCAGGTTCGATTTCGGCTCGCTGCGCGACGTGCCGCTGCGCCTGGTGGGCAACCTGCCCTACAACATCTCCACACCGCTGCTGTTCCGGCTCATCGCGCAGCGCCACCACATTCACGACATGCACTTCATGCTGCAGAAGGAAGTCGTCGCCCGAATGGCCGCCGGTGCCGGCGATGACGATTACGGTCGACTCTCCGTGATGCTGGCGCCCTGGTTGCGGATCGAACCGCTGTTCGACATCGGCCCTGGCGCCTTCCGGCCGCCGCCGCGCGTCATGTCGACACTCGTGCGGTTGGCACCACATCCCCAGCCGCCCTTCGTCATCGCGGATGCGCAACGCTTTGCAGCGGTCGTTGCCGCCGCCTTCTCGCAACGGCGCAAGACCTTGCGTAACGCGCTGAAGTCGCTCTTGAGCGCGGAACAGATTCTCAGTGCAGGCGTCGATCCGGGCGCACGCGCGGAAGTGATTGCACCGGCGGACTTCGCTGCCCTGGCCGCCTTGCCTGCCCGGGCACCCGTTCACAGCTGACGCGCTTATACTCACGGCTGCCCCGCGCCACGCAACTCAAGGAGCAGCCATGACAGCAGCCACCACGACCGGATACCGGAAAATCCTGCTGGCAGTGGACCTCTCCGACAACAGTCCGCTGGTCGTCGAGCGTGCCAAGGCCATTGCCAAGTGTTACGACTCCGCAATCACGTTGCTGCACGTCGTCGAATACGTACCCGTGGAACCGATGGGCGAGGCGCTGCTGCCGGCGGTGCAGATCGAAAGCGAACTCGTCGATCGGGCCCGCACCAAACTCGGTGAACTGGCGCAGCAACAATCATTGCCGCAATCCCAGCAACTCGTGGAGACCGGCAGCATCAAGTCGGAAATCGTGCGCACGGCGCAGCGCATGGGCGCTGACCTGATCGTGCTCGGCAGCCGCGAGCGTCACGGGCTGGCCATCCTCCTCAACTTCACCGAGGACACCGTGCTGCACGCGGCGCCTTGCGACGTGCTGGCTGTGCGGGTCCCGTAGCCAGGGATTACATAAAATTCGTCTCATGCCGTCCCCGATTTCGGGGCAATGACGGATACCGCGCGCTGCTACAATCAGCCCGCCGCATCACTTGTCCGTCATCATGACCGAGAGCCGCCACAAGATCCGCGTCGACGTCAGCACCAACTACGTCGACGATCAGTCGAAGCCCGACGAGAGCCACTACGTCTTCTCGTACACCATCACCATTCGCAACGAAGGTGAAGTTCCGGCGCGGCTGATGACGCGGCACTGGGTCTTCACGGATGCGAACGGCAAGGTCAAGGAAGTGCGCGGCGAAGGCGTCGTTGGCGAACAGCCCTACCTGATGCCCGGCCAGGGATTCCGCTACTCCAGCGGCGCAGTACTCGAAACACCCGTCGGCGCCATGCAAGGCAGTTACCAGATGGTGGCAGACGACGGCGCGCACTTCGATGCGCCGATCGCGCCGGTCCGGCTGGCGATGCCGGGGATGCTGCACTAGGAAAGGCCCCAGGCTCCAGGTGACTAGCCGAAATGCACTTCCCTTCCTGCAATCCCCAGCGCCTAGTCCCTAGCACCTAGCACCTTCTGCCCATGCCCACCTACGCCATCGGCGACATTCAGGGCTGCTGCGACGAATTCGAAGAATTGCTGGACCTTCTGCGCTTCGATCCTGCCCGTGACCGGCTCTGGCTGGTCGGCGACCTCGTCAACCGTGGGCCGCGTTCACTCGATGTATTGCGTAAAGTCCGCGCGCTCGGCGACGCCGCGATTGCGGTGCTCGGCAACCACGATCTGCACCTGCTTGCGGTTGCACTGTCGCCCACTGAAAAACTGAAGCGTAAAGACACGCTGCAGGAAATTCTCGACGCACCGGATCGCGACGAGTTGCTGGACTGGCTGCGACTACGTCCGATGCTGCATCACGATGCATCGCTCGGCTTCACGATGATTCATGCCGGACTGCCGCCACAGTGGGATTTCGCTACGGCACAGTCGTGCGCTCGCGAACTCGAACACGCGTTGAGCGATGTGAATAGCGCACGCGCGCTGTTCGCCAATATGTATGGCGATCAGCCGCGCCGCTGGTCGGAGGATCTGCAGGGATTCGAACGGCTGCGTTTCATCACGAACTGCCTCACGCGACTGCGCTTCTGCAGCGCCGACGGCGATCTCGATCTGAAATTCAAAGGTACGCTGGCGGATACCCCGGCGCATCTCTATCCGTGGTTCCGTGCACCGAAGCGGCGATCGCGCGAATTGCGGATCGTCTGCGGTCACTGGTCGGCGTTGGGCTACCACGATGGCGACGGCGTGCTCAGCATCGACACCGGCTGCGTCTGGGGCAGCACGCTGTGTGCTGTGCGGCTGGATCAACGGCAACCGCCCGTTACCGTGCCCTGCCGTTCTTCCGGGTTGTCGCCGCAGAGCGAATAGCCGCTACTGGTCACCCTTCCCGGGAAGTGCCTCAGCCTTGTCGTCTGCCCTGGGCATCATCGTCAACGCCTCGACCTCCAGCCGGGGCTGGTTTGGCGAAATCTGGTTCGGACTGCATGACAGTCCATCCTTGACGATCCGGATCGCAAGCTTGGGCAATACATTGCGCTTCAACTGATCGATGAGTTCGCAGTCGCCCGGCTCCAGCCGCAGACTGCCGCGAGACAGAGATACGGGCTTCCAGTACGCCGGAAACTGCTCGGTCGCCTCACTCGCACGCTCGCCGCGCACGCGTGCAGTCAGTTCGCGCGTGCTGCGCGTTTTCTCGAGTTCCGCCAACGCTTCGGGCGTGGCCTCGACGGGCGACGTCACCGTAATTCTGAGATGGGGAGAGCGCGCAATTTCGTTGCCGAAGCAGCTCGTCGCCCGCACCTTGACGTCCTTGTTGGCACCGAGTTCGGCCAGCAGCGTACCCACCCGGCTTTCCAGGCTTTGACACGCATAGAAGGTGGTGATGCTGTGAAAGTAGAAGCTGATCTGCTGTGTCTTCCAGATAGCCTGGACTTCTTCGACCGGGGCGTCCGCAGGCGTGGCGGCGGCCAGCCCATCGATCCATAGCGCAATGCCCACCATCAGCGCCAGCACCGAACGACCTCCCCCCATCGTCTTTTTTCTGATGTTCATCATTCCGTCTCCTTGCGTGCAACCGATTGCGCACGCAACCATGCGAACCCACCTTGCGTCGCCTCGCGCAGCATGGGCGGCTATACTCGCGCGGTCTGTCCAGGTAATGCGCTCGACTGCGGCGATGATATACCCGGACCGTCACCCCGCCTTTGCCGGAGACGCTGGATGAAAGCACTCAAAGCCTTCAATTTTCGCGACTGGATCGATACCCATCGCGAATTCCTGAAGCCGCCCGTGTGCAACCGGCAGGTCTTCCACGAATCCGAGTTCATCATCATGGTCGTCGGCGGTCCCAACAGCCGCGATGACTATCACGACGACCCGGGCGAAGAATTCTTCTACCAGCTCGAAGGCAACATGGTTCTGCGCACCATCCAGGAAGGCGCACGAGTCGACATCCCGATCAACGAAGGCGAGATCCTGCTGCTGCCCGCGCGCGTGCCGCATTCGCCGCAACGCTTCGCCAATACCGTCGGGCTCGTGATCGAACGCCAGCGGCGCCCCGAAGAACAGGACGGCTTCCTCTGGTATTGCAACTATTGTCAATACCCGCTGTACGCCGAATACCTGCACATCAGCGATATCGAGCACCAATTGCCGCCAGTCTTCGAACGCTTCCACAGCTCGTTGCAGAACCGCACGTGCCAGGCCTGCGGCACTGTGGCACCGCCGCGATGAACCGGACATGACTCGCGTCGATCGCGATACGGCGCAACGACTCGATGCGCACGATGAACTCGCCGCTTTTCGCGCCGAGTTTCATCTACCCGTCCGGCAGGACGGCTCCCCCGCGGTGTATTTCTGCGGCCATTCGCTCGGGCTCGCGCCAAAGAGCGCCGCGCAGATCCTGAACGAAGAACTGGCCGCCTGGGCCACTCTGGGCGTCGAAGGTCATTTCGAAGCAGCGCGGCCGTGGTTGACCTATCACGAACGACTCGCGCCGGGCCTGGCGCGGCTCGCCGGGGCGCTCGAGTCGGAAGTCGTCGCGATGAATTCGCTGACGGCGAACCTGCATATGATGCTCACGAGCTTTTATCGGCCCACGCCGCAGCGCTCGCGCATCCTCATCGAAAAGAGCGCCTTTCCGTCCGATCGCTATGCCGTCGCTTCGCAGATCGCGCAGCGCGGACTGGATCCCGGCACCCAGCTGATCGAAATCGCGCCGCGTCCCGGCGAAGTCTCCCTGCGCAATGAAGACATCTGCACGCTGATCGAACGCGAAGGCCGCAGCATCGCCACGGTCATGCTGCCCGGCGTGCAATACCTGAGCGGCCAGTGCTTCGACATGGCCTCCATTACGCAATGTGCGCACGCCCAGGGAGCGACCGTGGGATTCGACCTGGCGCATGCCATCGGCAACGTGCCGTTGCAGTTGCACGACTGGAATACGGACTTCGCGGTGTGGTGCAGCTACAAGTACCTGAACAGTGGACCGGGTGCGATCGGCGGCTGCTTCGTGCATGAACGTCATGCGCATTCGTTCGATCTGCCGCGCTTCGCAGGGTGGTGGGGTCACGACAAGGCATCGCGCTTCGACATGCCGGAGGCATTCCAGCCGTTGCCCGGCGCCGAAGGCTGGCAAGTGTCTAATCCTTCGATCTTCGCCGCCGCGCCGCTGCTCGCGTCGCTCGCGCTGTTCGATGCCGCGGGCATCCAGCGCCTGCGCGCCAAATCGATCGCGCTTACTGGCTTTCTAGCCGGGATGCTGCAGCAACGATTGCCGCACGCGGTGTCGATCCTGACGCCTGCCAGTGAAGCGGCACGCGGCTGCCAGCTGTCGCTGCGCCTGCAGCGAACTGCCGCGGAAGCCCGTGCCGTGCATCGGGATCTGTCCCGGCGCGGCTATATCTGCGACTGGCGCGAACCCGATGTCATCCGCGTGGCGCCAGTGCCGCTCTACAACACCTTCATCGAAGCGTCGGAGTTCGTCGAGGCGCTGGCGGCATCGCTCGACGAACCGACTTGAACCAGCGCATGCCAAGCACCCCCTCTGCTGCCGACGATTCGCCCATCACCCTCATCGGCGCGGGGCTCGCCGGCACGCTGCTGGCGATCCTGCTGGCGCGACGCGGTCATCGTGTTCGCGTGTATGAACGCCTGCCGGATCAGCGTCGCGAAGTCATTCCCGCGGGGCGTTCGATCAACCTGGCGCTCGCGGCACGCGGCATAGCGGCGCTCGAACGGGCGGACGTGATGCAGCAGATTCTGCCGCTGCTGATCCCGATGCCCGGCCGCTTGCTGCATCTGCCCGACGGCGCCCAGAACTTCCTGCCTTACGGGCAGCACGATCACGAAGTGATCTACTCCGTTTCGCGACCGGGGTTGAACCGCCTGCTGCTCGACGCTGCCGAGGCCGTCGGTGTGGAACTGCATTTCCGACAGCGTTCGGTGGATGTGGATCTGCGTGCGCAGCGTCTGCTGATGCGTGACGAAAGCAATGGCAACTCCTGGGAATTGCCGCTGCATCGGGTCATCGCCGCCGACGGTGCCGGATCACCGCTACGCGGCGCCCTGGCGCACGGCCTCGAAAGCCGCGTTCGCGAAGACTGGCTCGAGCACAGCTACAAGGAGCTGACGTTGCCAGCCGACACGTTCGGCAACCATCGCCTCCACAAGAACGCCCTGCACATCTGGCCGCGCGGCGGGTTCATGCTGATCGCCCTGCCGAATATCGACGGCAGCTTCACCGTGACCCTGTTCCTGCCGCGGCAGGGTCCGGAGAGTTTCGCCACGCTGCAGGACGAGCCCGGCATCAATGCCTTCTTCCAGCGTCACTTCCCGGACGCCGCACTGCTCATGCCGCAGCTCGCCAGGGAATTCCTGGAACATCCGACTGGCAGCATGGCCACTGTGCGCAGCGAGCGCTGGTCGCATCAGGACCGGCTGCTGCTCATCGGCGATGCCGCGCACGCGATCACACCCTTTCATGGCCAGGGCATGAACTGCGCGTTCGAGGACTGCAGCGAACTCGACACCCTGCTGCAGCAGCACTCCAACTGGGACGAGGCTTTCGCGGCATTCGATCGCACACGCCATCCGCATACCGACGCCATCGCCACCATGGCGCTGGAGAACTACGAAGAGATGCGCGACAGCGTGCGTCACCCGAAATTTCAGCTGCAGAAAACCCTGTCGCTGCAACTCGAGCTGCGCTTTCCGGATCGTTTCGTGCCCCGCTATTCCATGGTCATGTTTCATGACTCGATTCCCTATGCGCTCGCCTACGAACGCGGCCGCATCCAGCAGGAGATCCTCGATCTGCTCACCCGGAAGGTGACCACGCTCGACCAGATCGACTTCGATCTCGCGGCACAGCTCATCCAGCAGCGCCTGGAACCGATTGCGGGGACGTGAGGAAGGATTCACACGCAGGTCACGGAGATCGAGAGGATCGGTATTCTTGAAGCCGCTTCCTACACGAAGAAGACGACAGTGGATCTCTGCGTTCTCTGCCTTCGAAACTCCGTGCCCTCCGTGATCTTCGTGTGAAACCCGGCTCCTCCTGCCTGTGTCGGCGTTGCCAGCGCAGCACTGTGCATTTACCCGCCGTTGCAACATCCACCACACTGCGCACCTGCCGAAGAGAGGTGCCGCATGACTTCACTCGCGTTCCGGATCATCAACGTCTTCACGCAGGGCGAGGACAAATTCACGGGAAATCCGTTGTGCGTCTTCGAGGATGGCTCGACACTCGACGACGCGTCCATGCAGTCGCTGGCCCGACAGTTCAATCTGTCGGAGACGACTTTCATCCTGCCCTCGACACAGGCCAATGCCCGCGTGCGGATTTTCACGCCGGATTTCGAGATGCCGTTCGCCGGCCATCCGACGCTCGGTACGGCCTTCGTCTGTCGCGCGCTGAAACGTGGCGGCGATTCGCTGACGCTCGAGATGCGCGCGGGAATCATTCCAGTCAGCGCTGTGGGCAATCGCTGGACCTTGCAGGCCAACCTGGCGACGTGGCGCGAAGTCCGCCTGCCACGTCACGCACTCGCTGCTGCGTTGCGGCTGGATGACGACGACATTGGCGATGCCCCGCTGTGGGTGAAGGCCGGCAAGGAGCAACTCGTCATTCCTTTGCGCAGCGAAGCGGCGGTGCGTCGTGCACGACCGATGATCGAGCAACTCGCCGCGATCACCAACGAGGAAGGTCAATCCAACGCGTATGTCTTTGCAGAAACTGCAGCGAGGCGACTGCTCGCGCGCTACTTCTTTCCCAGCAACGGCGGCATCCTGGAGGACCCCGCGACCGGTTCCGCTACAGCGAACCTGGGTGGCTGGATGATCGCGACCGGGCGTGGTCTGCCGCAACGATTCCAGATCTCGCAGGGCGAGTACGCCTGTCGCCCATCGACGCTGTTTCTCGATGTGACTGAGGACCGCCGCATTCTGGTCAGCGGTGATGCCATCGAGATCGGCCGCGGCTCGATCGTCCTTTGAGCCAGGCCTTGAGTAGCCTTTCGGGATACGGATAACTACGGAACCAACGCGACGACTCATCCATCTATCGTCGACACACCGTCCGGCGACGGTGTTCGACAGAGGATGAGGCCAATGACGCAGCAAGTTGCCCCTCCCACACGCACGACGGCGGCGCAGATTTCGGCCTACGACGACATGCCGTTTGCGCAGGTTCTGTTCCGGTATCTGTGGCCGTTCTGGCTGTTCAAGAATGCATCGACGGGCGATCGCTTTGCACGGTCTGCCGCCTATCTGCATAACCGGCGGATGCGCGTCTATCTTCCCGGCTATCTGCTGAAGTGGTCGTGCAACTGCGCGTCTGCATTCGCCCTCATCATGCTGTGCGGCGCAACGCCGACAGATGCCCCGGGAATCCTGTCGATCATGGCAGCAGGTGCCGGGGTGCTGTTCGCTGGCGGCCTGACCGTCCTGTTCGTCACCGGCTACATCTATCTCTACCTGAGCCACAACAGTCAGTAATGACGCGGGCGTGCCGATCCGCCTCTCGTTTCAGGCCTGATCCTGCCCGTATTCGGGCAAACTGGTTGAGGATTTCCCAGCTCCTCAGGCAGAGTGCGCGCCCATGCCGGATCAGACCGACCTCGATGAACTCATCGCGTACCTGAGCCGGACGACCCGACTGACGCCCGCCGAAGCCACGCGTGTCGTGCATGAAGTCCTGAACTTCCTGGACGAGACGCCCGAGGACTTCATTCGACGACGCCACCGGGAATTGCAGTCGAGCGGTTGCTCCAACACCGAGATTTTTTCCCGGCTCGCAACCGAACTCACGCAATGGCGATTCCGCGCGTCCGACTTCAGCGAACGACAGATCAGACGGGTGATTTATGGGTGACGCTGGCTAACTGGTCTGCTGGCTAGCTGGTCTGCTGGCTAGATGGTCTGCTGGCCAACTGGCCAACTGGCCAACTTGCTAGCTGGCTGACTGGCCTGCTGGTCTGCTGGTCTGGTGGCCAGAGTGATCCTGTACCGCTGGCCAGTCGGCCAGTAACCCAGTTGGCCGCCTGGCCGCCGGAGGCAATTGATGTGCGGAATCGTTGGTTACATCGGCAAGCGCGACGCCGCGCCGATCCTGATGGAAGGATTGCATCGACTCGAATATCGCGGCTATGACTCCGCGGGTCTTGCAGTGGCGCGTAACGACAAGCTGCAGGTCATCAAGACCAAGGGCAAGGTGCGTGATCTGGAGCGCATCCTGCCGGAACGCATCAAAGGCACGACGGGCATTGCCCACACGCGCTGGGCGACGCATGGCGAGCCGAGCGATGCCAATGCGCATCCGCATACCGATGCGACGGGACGATTCGCCATCGTCCACAACGGCATCATCGAAAACGCCGGCTCGCTGCGTGCGAAGCTGCAGGCGTCCGGCGTGGTCTTTCGTTCCGAGACCGACTCGGAAGTCATCGCACACCTGCTCGCCACGTTCCCGACAGACAAGCTCGAAGACTCGTTGCGAGCCGTTCTGAAACTGGTCACCGGCACCTACGGTATCGCCGTCCTCGACGCACAGCGACCGGATTCCATCGTGATTGCGCGCAACGGCAGCCCTGTCGTCATCGGCATCGGCGATCACGAAATGTTCGTGGCCTCGGATCCCGCCGCGCTGGTTCGTCATACACAGAGCGTCGTCCATCTCGACGACGGTGAACTGGCCGTAGTTCGGGCCGATGGCTATGCAACCTCGACACTCGACGGCGGTGCGACCGCCAAAACACCCCTGACGATCACGTGGTCCGACGAGGCCTTCGACAAGGGCGAGTTCGCGCACTACATGCGCAAGGAAATTGCGGAACAGCCGGAGGCGATCCGCCGCACTCTCAGCGGACGTCTCGAGCCGCGCTTCCAGACGACGCACATCGGCGGACTGGAGATGGCCGCTCGCGAATTGCTGGAAGTGAAGCGCATCAAGATCCTCGGCTGCGGTTCGGCGTTCATCGCCGGCAGCCTGGGCGCTCACCTGATCGAACAACTGGCGCGCGTTCCCGCCAACGCCGAGCCGGCCTCGGAGTTTCGCTACCGCAATCCGGTCATCGAGCAGGACACGTTGTATATCGCGGTCAGCCAGTCCGGCGAGACGTTCGACACCCTGGCCGCCGTACAGGAAGTGAAACGCAAAGGCGGACGCGTGCTCGGCATCGTCAATGTCGTCGGCAGCAGCATCGCCCGCGAATGCGCCCGCGGCATCTATCTGCACGCGGGTCCGGAAATCGCAGTGGTGTCCACCAAGACCTTCACCTGCACGGTCGTCGCCTTCGCCTTGCTGGCCATTCACCTCGGACGACTCAAGGATCTGTCGACGGCCCAGGGCGCGCGCCTGCTGACGGCGCTCCAGGCATTACCCGATCAGGTGGCCACCATCCTCAATCAGGAGGCGCGGATTGCGACGTTGGCGCGCACTTTCGCCAGGTACGAGAACGCGTATTTCGTGGGCCGGGCGGCCTGCTACCCCATCGCCATGGAAGGAGCATTGAAGCTCAAGGAAATCAGCTATCTGCATGCGGAAGCCTATCCGGCATCCGAACTGAAACACGGCCCTCTGGCGCTGATCAGCCCGCAGACACCGACCGTCGTCATCATGCCCCGCGACGATCTCTATGCAAAGAACCTGTCCACCATCGAGGAGATCCGGGCGCGCAGCGGCCCGACGTTCGTGATCACACAGCCCGGCGATCCCTTGCCGATGAACGTCGATGCGACCATCGAAGTGCCGAAGTCGGAGCCCGCACTCGATCCCCTGCTCGTCAGCATTCCATTGCAGCTGCTCGCTTATCACGTCGCTCTGGCGCGTGATCGCAACATCGATCAGCCGCGCAACCTGGCGAAGTCGGTGACGGTGGAATGAGACGAATCGTGTGAGCGATCAGTCGCTCACACGAGCTACTCATCGTGTTCCCGGAAGGCAGCCTCTCCGGCATCCGACACCTCGACCCACTTCGGATCGGGCGCGGCGTCCGGAACGTAACTGTCGTGCCAGTTCCACCATTTGTAGGGCCGGCTCCGCGGGTAGCCGGCCGGCGAGTCCTCCCACACTTCCTGACGTCCGAGCGCCGTCATATCGAGGTAACTCCAGAGCGTGCCTATTGCTTCGTCGCCACGGCTGTTGATCAGATACGTGCGGAACACTTTCTCGCCGTCGCGGATGAATGCGTTATGGCCGTGCCATTCACTCACGCCGAAGTCGGTGTCGAAGCTGTCGGTGATGGTGTACCAGGGAATTCTGTCCCAACCCATCCGCGCCTTCAGACGGGCGATGTCCGCCTGCGGTGCACGGGACGCATACACGAGCGTCGTGTCCCGTGCGTTGAGATGAGCGAGATGACTGACCTGGTCGGCCACCATGGAACAGCCGACACACGCGTGCTCCGGCCAGCCATGAACGCCGGGCTCGAAGAAAGCGCGGTAGACGATGAGCTGACGGCGGCCTTCGAACAGCTCGAGCAGACTCACTTTGCCGTTGGGCCCGTCGAACATGTAAGGCCTTCCCACGGCAAGCCAAGGCATCCGCCGTCGCTCAGCGGCGAGCGCGTCGCGGGCATGTGTCAGCGCCTTTTCCTTGGTGAGAAGCTGTGCGTGCGCCGCCTCCCACTCTTGCTGCGACACGATCGCAGGCGAGTTCATGATCTGATGGCCGTCTTCCCGGCCCTGCTCTGGTGATCTCGTCGTACTCATCTCCACCTCCGAATTCACGCGCTCTGGTGTCTTCGGGGGGAACGCATCACCGCTCAATCCCGATCGACGCCGTCTGGTCTCGGGACAGTGTTGCCGCCGGACATCGAAGGGTGGGAGTGACAAGTGTGGCGGGATATGTGTCGAACACTTCGAGGATGAGGCAAGCACTTGCCTGCATGGGTACAAGGCGCCGTGCGCCAATCATCTGCAGGACTGGTAGCAGTCCTCGGTATCCGCAGGCCCCACTGAACTACTTGCGCTGCGGATCTCTCGGCACGCTTCAGTAACAAACCCTGTTGCGACCGCTGCGTTTGGCCTCGTAGAGCTTGTCGTCCGCACGCTTGTACAAGCCGTCAGGCTGCATCTCTCCATGGAGCACGGCCGCGCCGATGGAGATCGTCACCTGGACTTCCTTGCTCTCCGCGGCGAATTTGTGCGCGGCAATCAGCGTGCGCAGCTCTTCGGCGATGAAGACGGCATTCGGCAGATCGGTCTCCGGCAGGATGGCGCAGAACTCCTCGCCGCCGTACCGGCCCAGCTTGTCGTTCGGCCGCAGCCGTTTTTGCAGGATCGACGCCAGTCCGCGCAGCACCGAATCGCCGGTCAGGTGCCCATGCGTGTCGTTGATGCTTTTGAAATGATCGATGTCGAGCATCAGCACGGCCAGATGCCGCCCGTGCCGCAGCGCGCGGGGAATCTCTTCCGCGAGCATCGCGTCGAGCTGCTTGCGGTTCGACAGATTCGTCAGACCGTCGGTGACGGTCATGCGGAAAATGATCTCGTGATATTGCGATTCGACGTCGGAACCGGACAGGAACTTGAAGATGGTATCGCCGACCTTGAGCTGATCACCGCGCTTGAGGGGGTGTTCGCCATTGGCGCGGGTATCGTCGTTCACGAACGTGCCATTGGTGGACTCCAGATCGACCAGCACCAGTCCCTCGGGGCGATGTTCCAGGCGGACATGACGGCGCGAGACGCAGTCGCTGGGCAGCACGATATCGTTGTCGCGGCCGCGACCGATCGTCGTGACCGGCCGGTCGAGAATATGCCGTCGGCCAAGTTCGGCATGGGCAGGCGAGTAGATGACGACCAGACAGTCCGCTCCCGATCGCGGCAAGGGCAGCGAATCCAGGCCGGTGACGCGGGTTTTGAGGTCGTATTCGGAATCCACGCGATTCGAACAGGCTGCCATGACTGGCGGCAAGGGTAATGCTCCCTGCCGCAGATCGCCAGCGGACCATTGGGGCTAGCCGGTCGTGAGTCCCGAGTCCCGGAGCAATCCGCGAACCTCATCACGGGTCAGGTCGCGCCACCGGCCGATCGGCAGCGCACCCAGCTCGATATGCATGATCCGCACGCGCTGCAGGCGCACGATCCTGTAACCGAAGAACGAACACATGCGTCGTACCTGGCGGTTCAGGCCCTGGGTGAGAATGATCCGGAAGGTGGCCGGGCCTTCGCGGCGGATGCGGCAGGGCTTGGTCACCGTGCCCAGGATCCGGACGCCGCTTGCCATGCCGTCGAGAAAGATCTCCGTCACGGGGCGATCCACGGTGACCAGGTATTCCTTCTCGTGCTCGTTCTCCGAACGCAGGACCTCGTTGACGATGTCGCCGTGATTCGTGAGCAGGATGAGCCCCTCCGAATCCTTGTCGAGGCGACCGATGGGGAAGATGCGCTCGCGGTGACGCACGAAGTCGATGATATTGCCGCGGATGTCACGCTCGGTCGTGCAGGTCACGCCCACGGGCTTGTTGAGCGCGATGTAGACGTGCTGCTTCGCAGCGCCAATCTGGCGCCCGTCGACGCAGACGACATCGCCCTCCTCGACCTTGGTACCGAGAGTCGCCACCTGACCGTTGACGGTCACGCGACCGGCCTCGATCCAGCCGTCGGCCTCGCGCCGTGAACTGGCGCCAGTCTCGCTGATGAACTTATTGAGACGCATGAAGGGAAGTGGATAGTTGATAGTGGATAGTTGAAAGCGTGAGGACTCTGAGTCCTGCCTCTTCGCCATCAACTCTCAACTATCAACTTGCCTCTCATGCCGACGGAATGAACTCATCATCGTCCTGGTGTTCGCGCTCGAACTTCAGGAATTCGTAGTAACCGCAGCGGGTGCCGTACGGGTACTTGCGACAGACATTCGGACGCGCTTCGTAAACCGTGCAGCGACGCTCTTCCGTGTCGAAGAAGCGGCAGATGCTCTTGTACACGTGATCGCGCTGGTGTCGCAGGATCTGTTCGTCCGCTTCCTTGGTCTTGTAGTGATACGTGAAGCGCCGCTTCGCCTCGGCGTTCGTCAGACCGAAATGCTTCGCGAGTCGCGCGATGTCGTACTCGCTCACTGCGATGCGCTCGTGACTGCAGCAATAGCCCGGGCACTTGCTGCAATCGAAGCGGAGTTTGTCACTCATGAGGGATGCGATCGAGGGTGATGAAAGTAAATGAGTAGGCGTGACGCTCGTCGGCAGGATGCGTCGCAACAACGGTTTCGCGCCATTGCGCAGGGTCCAGGATGGGGAACAGCGTATCGCCATTGAGGCCCGCATGCACGCGGGTCAGGTGGATGCGATGAACCATGGTCAGTGCGTTGCGATACAGCTGTGCGCCGCCGATCAGCATGATCTCGGGCGCGCCGCGGGCCGCCACCAGCGCGGCATTCATCGATCCGACCACTACGCAGCCCGGGATGCTCAGGTCAGGCTGCCGCGAGACCACGATATTCGTGCGCCCGGGCAGCGGCTTGCCGATCGATTCCCAGGTCTTGCGACCCATTACGACGGGCTTGCCCATCGTAATTTCCTTGAAGCGCTTCAGATCGTCCGGCAGCCGCCAGGGCAATTGATTGCCGCGGCCGATCACGTTGTTCTCGGCCGCGGCGACGACGATGGTGAGAGAGGACATGCGGTGGCTGACTGGCTAATTCAACGCTTGCTCTTCTTGGTCTTCTTGGTCTTCTTGGCGACCTTCTTTTTATCCAGCGGCTCGCGATCGAGCATGGTGCCCCGGCACCGCTTGGCACCGCAGCGGCAGGCGTAGAGCGCAAGTTCCTCGGGCTCGTCGGTGCTGTCCCAGGTGAGCTGGTAGTCATACCCGAGCTCTTCACCCGCCTTGATGCTGCGTGCCGCATCGATGAACACGCGGCTGCCTTCGATGACGGTCTCGCAGTTCGGATTGCAGTGATGATTGATGAAGCGCGCGTCATTGCCGTTCACGCCGCCGTCGATCACGGTGCGATTGCTGGCGACGAACAGGAACGTGTGACCGTCATCGTCGGCCTTCATTTCATAGCGGCTGTCCGCCTCGCCGTGCGAGATGCGCTCGCCGAGATATTCGATGATGCGGGCGCCTTTCTTGATCGGCTGGATGGCATAGACGCCCCGGCCATGGATCGGCGAGTTGCGCGCCTCGATCAATGGCGAGGTTGCGAACGCAGGCTGGGATTTCCTGAGTGGCTTGCTGCGCTGCGCCTTCTTCGGCGGAGCCTTTTTGGGCGGAGCCTTCCTGGGCGGAACCTTCTTGGCTGGAGCCTTCTTGACTTTCTTCGGTGGAGCCTTTTTCGGCGGAGCTTTCTTCGGAGGCGATTTCTTTGGCATGAACTTCAACCAATGGGTGGGGATTCTTCTCTGACCAGCGGCCCGCAGACCCGCCGGCCCGGTCTCACACGGCGATCGGGGCTTTGATGGCCGGATGCGCCTGGTAATCGACGACGTCGAAGTCTTCGTATTCGTATTCGAAGATCGACGGTGGTTTGCGCCGGATGACCAGCCGCGGCGTGGCGTACGGCGTGCGCTGCAACTGCTCGTCGGCCTGATCGAGATGATTCAGGTACAGATGCGTATCACCGCCGGTCCAGACGAAGTCGCCCACCTGCAGATCGCACTGCTGCGCGAACATGTGAGTGAGCAACGCATACGAGGCGATATTGAATGGCACGCCCAGGAAAATGTCGGCGCTGCGCTGATAGAGCTGGCAGGACAACTTGCCGTTGGCGACCCAGAACTGGAACAGCGCATGGCAGGGCGTCAGCGACATCTGCTCCAGCTCGGCCACGTTCCAGGCACTGACCAGGATGCGGCGCGAATCAGGGTTGCGCCGGATCAGGTCGACCGACCGACTGATCTGGTCGATGACCTTCCCGTTCGGTGCAGGCCAGGAGCGCCACTGCTTGCCGTAGATCGGCCCGAGTTCGCCGCGCTCGTCGGCCCACTCATCCCAGATCGTCACGTTGTGGTCACGCAGGTACTTGACGTTGGTGTCGCCCCGCAGGAACCACAGCAACTCATAAATGATCGAGCGCAGGTGCAGCTTCTTGGTCGTCAGCAGCGGGAAGCCCTGGGCCAGATCGAAACGCATCTGATAACCGAACACCGACAAGGTGCCGGTACCGGTCCGATCGTCCTTGCGGACGCCTGTTTCACGGACGTGGCGCAGCAGTTCGAGATAAGGGCGCATGGATCACTTCGCCACGAAATTGCCGCTCGGCTCGTTCCGGCGATAGGCAACGATCATCATGATGAGACCGGCCACGATCATCGGCGTCGAGAGTATCTGGCCCATGGTGAGCCAGTCGAACAGCAGGTAGCCGCGATTTTCGTCTGGCACGCGCACGAACTCGACTCCGAAGCGGAATACGCCGTAGCAGAGCAGAAACAGTCCCGCCGGCGCAAGGCGCGGCCGGGGCCTCGAGGTGTAGATCCAGAGAATCACGAACAGCACCAGGCCTTCGAGCAGCCCCTCATAGAGCTGAGAGGCGTGAACGTGCAGGACGCACGGGTCGATGTTGAAGCGGTCGCACATGCGCAGCGCTTCGGCCCGCTGAGCCGGATGCAGCGTGGCGGGGTCGACGATGAATCCCCACGGCGCCTGCGTCGGTTTGCCCCACAACTCGCCGTTGATGAAGTTGGCGCAACGCACCGCGAGAATGCCGATGCCCGGTAACGGCGCGAGAAAATCGAGGACATCGACGACGCTGCGCCGCTGCCGCCGCGCAAACAGCAGTTGCGCGATGATCACGCCGATCAGGCCACCGTGGAACGACATGCCGCCTTCCCAGATGCGCAGGAGCATCAGCGGGTCGTCGAGCAGCCGCTCGAACCCGTAGAACAGCACCCAGCCGATACGGCCGCCGAGGATGACGCCAAGCGCACCGTAAAAGATCACATCGTCGACGTCGGTCGGCTTCCAGGTCGATCCCGGCTGCGCCGCGCGCCGGCGGCCGAGCCACCAGGCCACCGCAAAAGCGATGACATAGGTCATGCCGTACCAACGGATCGCCAGCGGGCCGAGGGAGACGATGATCGGATCGATCGCGGGATACTGGATCATTCCTGACTCGATGGTTGCTGCCGCATCACTCTTGGACGGCGCGACAGAAATACGCCTTGAGATAGCGTGTTTCCGCGATCGCCGGATGAATCGGATGATCGGGCGCCTGCCCGCCCACTTCGACGATCTGCACGAAACGACCAACGTGACGCGCTGCGCGCTGAATCGCGGCGACCAGGCTGTCGGGCTCGAGGTGGTACGAGCACGAGCAGGAAACCAGGACGCCTTCGCGTTCGAGCAACTGCATCGCCAACTGATTGAGACGCTTGTAGGCCGCCTCGCCCTTCGGAATGTCCTTGCGACGCTTGATGAAGGCCGGCGGATCGATCACGACCACGTCGAAACGGCGCTTCTCGGCGTGCAGCGATTCCATGACATCGAAGGCATCGCCGCGCATCACGTTGGGCTTGAGCCCGTTTGCCCTCGCAGTGGCCTGCAGGTGTTCCAGTGCCGGCGCGGACGAATCGACGCACGTGACCTCGGTTGCACCCGCACGCAGTGCGCCCAATCCCCAGGCACCTAGATAACTGAAAACATCGAGCACACGGGCGCCGCCCACGTACTTGCGCAGCGCCAGGCGATTGGCGGCCTGATCGTAGAACCATCCGGTCTTCTGTCCCTCGCTCATCGGTACCCGATAGCCGACGCCGCCCTCTTCGACCGTCACCGCATCAGGCACATCGCCGAACGCTGTTTCGACGTAGCTTGGCAGCCCTTCCATTTCACGCGCGCCGCTGTCGTTCTTCCACAGCATGGCGGCGGGCGCCAGCACCTTGCGGACGGCTGCTTCGATCTCGCCCTTGAGCGCTTCCATCCCGGCGGTAGCGATCTGCCCGACGATGACGTCATTGAAGCGATCCAGCACCAGGCCCGGCAGTGCGTCGGACTCGCCGTAAACGAGCCGGTGGAACGGCCGCTCATACAACGCCCGCCGCAGGGACAAGGCGACCTGCAGGCGGTGCACGAGCAATGACTGGATGGGTGATTTGCCGGACAGCAAAGCAGGGTCCCGCCCAAGAATGCGCGCGCTGATCAGCGAATGCGGGTTGACGTAACCGTAGCCGAGGAACTTGTCACGATCGCTGACGACGCGACAGAGCGCGCCGGGCTGGAACGCAGTCAGCGGCGTACGTGCGGTATCGACCTCGTTGGAAAACACCCACAGGTGTCCCGCGGAAATACGTCGGTCCTCGCCGCGCTTGAGGCGCAGCTCGGGTATGTCGGCCGGATCGGCCGTATGGGTGGTGTTGAGTGTGTTCATCGCTATAGTGCGTCGATTCTAGCTGAGTGACGCTCTCCTCATGCACCCGTCGAACACTTCCGGCAGCGGCCACACCAATCGCCTGGCCCTCGAGACCAGCCCCTACCTGCTGCAGCATGCGGGTAATCCCGTGGACTGGTATCCCTGGGGCGCGGAAGCGCTGCAACTGGCGCGGCAGCAGAACAAACCGATCCTGCTGTCAATCGGCTATTCCGCGTGCCATTGGTGTCATGTGATGGCGCACGAGTCGTTCGACGATCCGGCCACGGCCGCGGTCATGAACGAATTGTTCGTCAACATCAAGGTCGATCGCGAGGAGCGCCCGGATCTGGACAAGATCTACCAGATCGCCCACCAGATGCTGATTCAGCGCGGCGGCGGCTGGCCACTGACGATGTTCCTCTCGCCACAGGATCAGCAACCATTCTTCGGTGGTACCTATTTTCCGAAAGAGTCGCGTCAGGGCATGCCGGCATTCGAGGACCTGTTGCGGCGGGTCGCAGAATTCCATCGCACGCGCGCCGCGGATATTGCGCAGCAAAGCCAGGCATTGCAGACAGCATTTGCAGAACTCTCACCCCCGGCTGCGCCAGCCGGGACCGCGCTGACCGCTGAACCGATGGTGGTGGCGCGCGAGATGCTGGCGCGCGAGTTCGATTCAGAGTACGGCGGCTTCGGCGGCGCACCCAAGTTCCCCCATCCGACCAACATCGCCTTCCTGCTGCGCGTGTGGCGCGCATCGGCGACGAGCGACGAGCCCGATCTGCGCGCGCTCTACATGGCAACCCTGACGCTGACGCGCATGGCCGAAGGCGGCCTCTACGATCAACTGGGCGGCGGCTTCGCCCGCTATTCGGTCGATCAGTACTGGATGATCCCGCACTTCGAAAAGATGCTCTATGACAACGGTCCGCTGCTGGCCCTCGCCGCACACTGCGCGATCGCCACGGGCGATCCGCTGTTTCGACGCATTGCCAACGAGACGGCGGACTGGATCATTCGCGATCTGCAATCGCCGGCCGGCGGCTACTGGTCGACGCTCGATGCCGACTCGGAAGGTCACGAAGGCAGGTTCTATGTCTGGGACGATGCGGAGGTTCGCGAGCTGCTGCCACCGCCAGCGTATGAGGTGTTCTCGCGCCGATTCGGTCTCGACCACGAGGCCAACTTCGAGGGCGCATGGCATCTGCACGTATATCGTTCGCTGGAAGACATCGCCGCGGAGCTGCAGATTCCTGTCGACGAGGCACAGCGCCGGCTCGATGCAGCGCGCTCAACTTTGCTCGCCGTACGCAACCAGCGGATCTGGCCAGGTCGCGACGAGAAGGTACTGACGGCGTGGAACGGCCTTGCGATCGCCGGCATGGCCATCGCTGCGCGCACACTGCAACGACCGGATCTCACAGAGTCCGCCACACGCGCACTCGATTTCATCCGCATGCATCTGTGGCGCGATGGCCGCTTGCTGGCCGTCCACAAGGATGGGCAATCGCGCTTTCCCGCCTACCTCGATGACCATGCGTTCCTGCTCGATGCCGTACTCGAACTGCTGCAGACCTGCTGGCGCAGCGAGCACCTGCAGTTCGCGATCGATCTGGCCGACATCCTGCTCGCGAGGTTCGAGGACAAAGAGCAAGGCGGGTTCTATTTCACGGCGGACGATCACGAAGCGCTGATCCATCGGTCACGCTCGTTTGCCGACGAAGCCATTCCTTCCGGCAATGCCCTGGCGGCGCAGTCACTGACGCGCCTGGGACTGTTGCTGGGTGAAACCCGCTACCTCGATGCTGCCGCGCGCACGTTGCGCGCCGCGTGGCCGTCGGTGGAACGTTATCCGCATGGGCATGCGGCAATGCTGATAGCGCTCGACGAACATCTCGAACCACCAGAGATCATCATTGTGCGCGGCGCCGAAGCGGCGGCATGGCGCGACGAGCTGGCGAAGATCTATGCGCCCCGTCGCTTGACGTTCGCGATTCCAGCGGATGCAGTCAATCTGCCTGCTGCCCTGCTGTCGAAGGCCGCGATGCCGAAGACCGTGGCTTATATCTGTCGCGGCATGACCTGTTCGGAGCCGCTGCGTTCCTTGAGTGCGCTCGTGGCGCTGACGAACGGAAATTGATGATGCAGTTGATAGTTGAAAATTGATAGTTACAGAGAAGTCTCCGACTCTTCAACTCCACAACTATCAACTGTCCATTGTCAATTTTCCGTCTACTTGTCTTTTTTCTTCTTCGCCTGCTTCGCGTGTCGTGAGCGCTCGATGCCTGCAAGCTGCTTGATGCGCGCTGCCTCGATGGCGGCCTTTAACGCGCGCTCGCCCCATGCCTTGAGCATCGCCGGATCGTTGAGAATCTCGTCGGGCACCTGATGATGATCCGTCGTCAGGTTGTAGGCGTTCGGGTACGGCTTGAACTGAAGGCAGCCGCGCGACAGATAATCGTCGCAGTTCGATGGCCCGGTGTGCAGGTACAGCACATCGTCCGACACGATCCCCAACAGACGATCGTCGATGAAAATGCCTACCGCGCCGAAAATCGCACGATTCGAGATCGTGCCGAGAAATGACAGCTGCTCTGCCACATGATCGGCAAGGCTCGATTTGATCCGCATATCGAGCACCCCACTTCCTGGTACTGCTCACGCACCGCTGTGCGCGATTGGAGCTTGTTCTTCAACAGCTGCGCTGACAGCCGTTCACTGGGCGACGCTCCGTGTCCTGCGTCGCAGGACCGAAAGTGTACCTTGCACAGGCAGCGTGTAAACACACACCCTTCACACTATGCGGGAGTGAAGACGTACTCCAACTTGATACCGTCGGGGTCCGGGAAGTAAACAGCGAAATACCCCGGCGCATAACTCGGATACTCCGCCGGCGCATCAAGCACTGTCGCGCCACCCATACACAGCGCCTCGTACAGGCGTACGACAGCATCGCGATCCGCCGCTGCGAACGCCAGATGGTGCAAACC
Organism: Povalibacter sp.; assembly: GCF_036520495.1. GTDB lineage: Bacteria > Pseudomonadota > Gammaproteobacteria > Steroidobacterales > Steroidobacteraceae > Steroidobacter. The sequence continues at coordinate 191,729 of NZ_DATDJO010000068.1, forward strand.
GGGCGCGCTGCGATCGTGCAGTACGGACGACTTCGTCTGCTGCAATCCCAGTTCCAGTTGTTCTCCGCGCCACAATGGCCCCTCGGCACAATCTGCAATCCGCCGCAGCCCCATCATCGGCAGCCAGCGATCGTAGAATGCAGTCGATCGCTGCATATCCGACACCGTGAGATCGAGGTGATGCAGCGCGCCCGGCGCGGATCTCTCTCTCGCGCGCTCCTGAATCTGTGTCTGCACGTTATGACGAATCAGGTCACGCAGCTCACTGTGCAAAGCAGGATCGAACATTGGGGCCTGTGACCAGTCGTACGACCAGGGATTTCCCGTCCGCATGGCTTCAGGCTCGTCGACATAGCGCGGGTGCACGTGCGCGTGCAACGCCGGCTCCAGGTTGCCGAAGATCGCGTAGTTGATCCGCAACGCACCGGTGGCGCGCTGCACCGCCTCGCCGAGCACGGACACGTCCATCATGAACTGCTCGCGCGCAGCGGCAGGAAACGCATTGAGATGCGGCACCACCGGATCCGGCAGCAGCAGGCAGTAACCACGCAACACCTGCCGCCGCCCCATCACCGCCCATCCGGACGCCATGCGCGTAACGACCGATGGGTCATCGCCGCGGCGACACGATTCGACCAGGCGGTGAATGGCAGTAGTCATCGTCCTTTCTCGACAGGCATCACTTGCGGAAAATGAAATACACCGCGCCCAGCATGCACAGCGCCGCCCACAGGTAATCGAGCTTCAGCGGCTGACGCATGTAGATGAGTACGAACGGCACAAACACGGTCAGCGTAATGACCTCCTGCAGAATCTTGAGCTGCGGCAGCGTCATGACCGTGTAACCGATGCGGTTCGCCGGAACCTGCAGCAGATACTCGAACAGCGCGATACCCCAGCTGACCAGCGCCGCGACGATCCACGGCTTCTGGTTCATGTGCTTGAGATGGGCGTACCAGGCGAATGTCATGAAGACATTCGAGAGCGTCAGCAGAATGATCGTGCGGACGACAGGACTCATCCAATGCTCTCCGTGGTATCCGCTGAGCGCACGGCGATTGCCTTCAGATACGGCACCGGCGCTTGCACCTGTAGTTGCAACACGAAATCGAAGACATCGACCCGGGTGCACAATTCGAAATCCTGTTCCGGCGCCCAGGTCGCCTCCGGATCGAAAAATTTGCGCGCACTCTCTGCCGCCCGCAACAGTTCGCGAACCTGCGTGACGTCGGGACTGCCGCCAGCGAGACGCTGCTGCAGAATGTCTGCACACAGATCGTCCTCGGCACAGCGCTCGCGGGCTTCATGCCCCATACGCACCAATGTCACGCGCTCGAAACCGCGGCTGCGGATGTAGTTCACGATCGCCCCCGCATTCACGAGTGACCCGGAAATAACCCCGTCAGCCCTGAGTGCCTGAGTCAGGCCCTGGGTGCCGGAATGTGTCGTGTGGATCACCGTGCGACCCTGCAGATCCAATTGCGCGAGCTCAGTAGGCGAATTGCCGCAATCGAATCCCGGCAACGGCCGCGCATGGCGCTCACCAATCAGCAGTGAATCCGGGATGGCGGCGCGCAGTTCGCGGGCCCGCTCGATCAAAGCCACCGGGATGATTCTGGATGCACCTTGCGCGTGCGCGTAGCACGCGACGGAGAACGCGCGGAACACGTCGATGACGACGGCCAGGCCGAGCGCCTCGCGCGCCCCGTCGACGAAGTCGACCACGCGAACGTCCGGTGCGCGATGCGCTGACCCGCTTTCTCTCACGCTACGCCCCACTTCGCCGCTGAACGTCAGAAGCCTAGCAGATGAACACATGACCGCCGTCAGCCTGGGACAACAAAAAGGCCCGGCACATTGCTGTGCCGGGCCTTCAGAACATCACGCCCCGCAGGACGTCAGGCGGCGCTGCGGCCCGCAGCCGACTTCAGCGAGACCACTCGCTTCGCATCCGCCGGCCGTTCGTGCATCACGACGACCTTGGCGCGCTTGAAGAAGTTGAAGTCGGTCGCGCTCGCCCAGGTGTAAGCACCCATCATGCGGCCGACGACCAGATCGCCGACTTCGAGCTCCGGCAGCTGGATGTCGTCGTCGATCACGTCGATCGAATCGCACGTCGGCCCCGCCAGCACACTCGGGAACAGCTCACCTTCCTGACGCAGCGCCGTGACCGGGTACTTGGCGTGGTCGAACAACTGACCGCTGTACGAGCCGTACAGACCGTCGTCCAGGTAATACCACCAGCGACCGTCGCGCTTCGCCTTGCCCATGACGCTCGAGATGGCGATGGCCGCCGGCGCGGCGATGAACCGGCCCGGCTCGGCAATCACCCGGACATGAGCCGGCAACTTCGCGAGTTCTTCGCGAATCGGACGGCAGAACTCGTCGATCGGCGTCACTTCCTCGTTGTACGACACCGGGAAGCCACCGCCGATGTCGAGGATGTCGAGCGACGGCAGGCCGGCGAGCAACGCCTCGGCGATCAGGTCCGTGCAGGCACGAATGGCCTCGATGTACTTGGTCGGCTCGGTCGCCTGCGAACCCACGTGGAACGACAGGCCACGCACGCGGATGCCCAGTCGGCGGGCCTGCTCGATCATTCCAAGCACGGCGCCCGGCTCGCAGCCGAACTTGCGCGACAGGTCGACGACGGCGTCGGGGCTGCGGAACGACACGCGGATCAACAGTTCCGCACGCTTGCGATAGCGGGCGAACTTGCGGACCTCGTCCGGATTGTCGGCCACGAAGATCTTCACGCCAAAGCGCAGCGCGTCGCGGATGTCGCTGTCGCGCTTGATCGGGTGCGTGTGGATGCAGCGCTCGGCAGGAATGCCCTGAGCCTTCACGAGTTCGACTTCGCCGGTCGTGGCGAGGTCGAAGAACGCGCCTTCGTCACGCAGGCAGGCGACCACCGCGGCATGCGGCAGCGGCTTCAATGCATAGTGCAGGTCGACGCCTGGAAGCGCGGCCTTCAATGAGTGATATTGCCCACGCACCTGTTCGCAATCGACCACCAGCAGCGGCGAGCCGAATCGGGCCGCGAGGCCACGAATCTCACTCTCCGTGAGCGTGGTCGAATCGAAGGCGTGGGCGGGAGAAACCGTGTGTGTTTGACGAGCGGCACGTGGCAACACGTAGGTGCACCTCTAAAGCGAAAAGCCTTGAAACCGAACAACCGAGCCAACAAGAGCAACAGACTTCAATCAACGTCCGATCACTCTCACAAGTTCTGGTCGAGCGGCACTTGCAGCTTTCGCGATATCCCTCTTCCGGGGGACCCTTGCTCCGACGAACCCGGATACCAAGGACTCTGAGTGCTCTCTTACACAGGCGCGCGCAATGTATCAAAAATGATCCGTGATGCAAGAACTGCGTCGCAGATTTTCGCGCCGGCCCCGGGCGCGCCGGCGAGGCAACGTTATGCTCACGTGAATTCCGCAGGATTAGCGCCGGGCGACCGTTCCCGCAGACACAGCAACACATGACCGCACCCGTCCCGCCAGACACACGCACGGAGCTCGCGACGCTGCTGCGCAGCCGGATTCCGCTGGTGCTCATCGAAACCCGCGACGAACCGCGCGCGCTCGCGCTGCTCGCAAGCCTCGCCGTCAAGCTTCAGGGACCGTCGCATACGCCCGTCTTCCAGTGGACTGTGACGGACGGACTGCGCCGCATCGACATCGATCTGGGCGGTGCGCAGAAGCACAATTCCGAGCCGACGGACGTCCTCAAATCCATCCGCGCAACCGACAAGGGCGGCATCTACGTGCTGCTGGATTTCCACCCGTTCCTCAGCGACCCCATCAACGTGCGGCTGCTCAAGGACATCTGCCAGGGATATGCGCAGACGCCGCGCACACTGGTGTTGATCAGTCACGAGCTGTCCCTGCCGCGCGAGCTGGAGCACTTCACCGCCCGCTTCCATCTCGCCTTCCCGGACCGCGCCGAGCGCCAGAGCATCGTCGAGAAGGTGGCAGGGGACTGGGCCCGGACCCACGGCAGTCGCGTGCGCTCCGACCGCAAGGCGCTGGAGTTGCTCATCGAGAATCTCAGCGGGTTGTCGACGACCGACACCGAGCGTCTGGCGCGCAAGGCCATCTTCGACGACGGTGCGCTGCAGGCGAACGACCTGCCGGGCCTGATGCAGGCCAAGTACGCCCTTCTCAACCGCAGCGGCGTCCTGAGCTTCGAGTACGACACCGCAGAATTTGCCGATCTCGGCGGCATGGCGCGATTGAAGGATTGGCTGAAGCAGCGCCGGCCGGCGTTCGATGGTTCCGCGCCGCACCTCGACTCGCCCAAGGGCCTGTTGCTGCTCGGCGTGCAGGGATGCGGCAAAAGCGTGGCCGCCCGTGCGGCTGCCGGCATCTACGGCGTGCCGCTGCTGCGCCTGGATTTCGCTGCTCTCCACAACAAGTATCAGGGTGAATCCGAGCGCAACCTGCGCGAGACCCTGGCCACCGCCGACATCATGTCGCCGTGCGTACTGTGGATCGACGAGATCGAGAAAGGCATCGCCAATAGCGACGGTGACAGCGGCACCTCACGCCGGGTGCTGGGTAGTTTCCTGACGTGGCTGGCGGAGAAAAAAACGCGCGTCTTCGTCATCGCCACCGCCAACGACATCTCCGCCCTGCCCCCGGAACTGATCCGCAAGGGTCGCTTCGACGAAATCTTCTTCGTCGACCTGCCGAAGCCGGCGGTGCGGTCCGACATCCTGCGCATTCACGCGGGTCGACGTTCGCTGCACCTCAGCGAGGAGCACATCGAGAAGCTGTCGGCAGCGTGCGACGGCTTTTCGGGCGCCGAGATCGAACAGGCTGTGGTATCCGCGCTCTACGCGGCCCATGCCGGCGATGTGGATGCCGGCGCCTCCCACGTACTCAACGAACTGAAGTCGACGCGACCGCTCTCGGTGGTGATGGCGGAGAGAATCGCGGAACTGCAGACCTGGGCTGCGGAGAGGACAGTGGCGGCGGACTAGCGCTGGAGCAGGCTCGCATTGCGAGCAGGACGGCCAGACGGCAAGCAGGCTGCGAAGCGCAGCAGGCGGGCCGCGAAGCGCGGCAGTCAAAATGCAGAAGGAGATATGGAGGCTCGCGTAGTGAACGTCGGGCTTGCCGCGTCCTCGCGGCTTTCCTGCCCGGCCCGCTTGCCGTCAGGCCTCCTTGCCGACGCAGGCGGCCATCCGCCATCACTCAGACCATCTCGCCTTCGTCACCGAAATCCGCCACCCAGGCGGCAATGTCCTGATCGTAGGTAACGATGTTTTCGGCAGAGGCGGCGCGCTTGAGGCGATCGCGGACCGCGTCCCAGCGCTCGCCTTCCGGCACTTCCTCGACGAGGAGGATCTTGGCGCCCGACTTGTCCAGCGTGCGCAGATTGGCGTACAGCTGACGTCCGTAAAGGTCGGGACGAATGCCGGCATTGATCCAGGTCATGTAGCGCGTGGTTTTTGCGGGCGGGCGCATGGCCAGCACCGCTACCTTCTCGTGTTCGCCGCTGAGTTCGTCAATGACGACGTCCAGGCGCCGGCTCGGCACGACATTGACCGGCGTTTGCGGTGAATAGTGGCGTGTCGTCGAGCCCGGCACGCGCGGCGCGGCTGGATTCGGCCCGGTCTGGATGTTCGGCGCCACAGCACGCAACTGACTCAGGCTGATGCTGCCTGGTCGCAGCACACGCGGACCGTCGCCCAGGCACGACACGATGGTGGATTCCAGTCCAACCTTGCAGTCGCCGCCATCGAGGACGAGTTTCAGTTCGTCACCGAACTCTTCGCGCACGTGCTCGGCACGGGTGGGGCTGACGTGGCCGTAACGATTCGCGGACGGCGCGGCGATGCCGCCGCCGAATGCATTGAGCAATTGCTGGGCGATCGGATGGTTCGGGACGCGAATGGCCACCGTGTCCTGGCCGCCGGTGATGACGTCGTTCACGGCGAGTGCGCGCTTGGCTACGAGCGTCAATGGACCCGGCCAGAATGCGTCGGCCAGCTTCTTGGCTTCCGGCGTCATGTCACGCACCCAGCGCTGCAGGTAGCGCGGATGATCGATATGCACGATGACGGGATGCGTGGAGGGACGGCCCTTCAGGCGGAAGATCTTGCGGACGGCATCCGGGTTGTTGGCATTGGCGCCGAGCCCGTAGACCGTTTCCGTCGGAAACGCCACGAGATCGCCTTCACGCAGCGCCTCGACCGCCTCTTGCACCTGTTCCTGCAGCACTCGTCCGATGACCATGCAGGCATCATAGCAAGGCCACCCGTGAGGTCGGCTACTAATCGGCCGTGAGCGCTGCGAGCGTCGGGATTCCGACAAACCACGCAGCGCCCTGACCTGCCATTCGGGAATTTACCGGCAGCAGGACGTTACCTGGTTCACTGCATTCACTCGAGCGATGTGCGCGTCCAGCCAGCGGGCGTGCGCTTGAGCTCGTAGGCCGGCCAGTAACGGTTGTCGAGCTTGAGCGTGATCACGTCGATCGAACCGTTCCACGACATCGTCCGCAGTCTCACCGACGATTTATCCGGACGCCCCGCCACGGCCTTGATGAAGTGATCGAGATCGGGCGTCGGCTGGCCGTCGACTTCGACGATTCGCCGCCCTGCCCACAACTGATAGCGGGTCGCCGGTGAACCGTACGAGAAGTAACCGACGAATACGCCGTCGGGAGTAATGCCGCGCTGCGCCGCAAGTGCGCGATGCGGTTCCTGCAATACCGCGCCAGCCCATACGAGGATGCGGTCGAGATCGCGCCCGCCGAGCGCGACCGTCGGTACCTCGATGACCTGCTCGACCTTGTCACGCAGCACAGTGATGCGAACCTGCGGCTTCTGCACCGCGCGCTCGACTTCACGGAAGCGATTCACGATCACGCCATCGATATCCAGAATCAGATCGCCCGAGCGCAGCAGCTTCGATGCCGGAGAGCCCCCCACCAGGCGCGAGACGCTGAGCGCCTGACGACGGTCCGGACTGTGCTGCTCGAGACGCTGCACCCAACGATCGGTCAGGCCCAGCTTGCGCGCGCCGGCCAATGGGACGGGAATGAGTTCCGCCTCGAGCGAATGCAGCGTTGCGCCGCTGCGGACCAGCGGCAGCATTTCGAGAATCTGCTCGGCCGGTATGCCCCGGTTTTCCTGGGCGATTTCCCGGCCCGCCTCGTACGCGAAGCTGGCCCAGGTCGCGACGATCTCGCCCTGCTTGTTGGCGAGCACGCCGTCGTAATCGTCGGGCCCGTTGATCAACTTGATGGTTTCCAGATTCGTATCCCGGAACTGGAACGTTCGCGACAGCGGGAAGGACACGGGATCGACGGAAGCCACCGTGGCCGTGCGCGACTGAACCTTGCCATCAGGACGCACGCCGACCGCCCACACCTGCTCGCCGGGCTGCACATCGGTCGCCTTGAATACCGCCGAGTGCACCGGCGTCGTGCCGATCAATGCGGGGTCATAGGAAATCATCGCGAGGTTGTGCAGCGGATGGACGTACTCGACCCGGCCGGGCACTTCGATCGTGCCCGCAAACGTCAGCCGCACATCGCCGATCACCACGGGCACGGTATTGCGGTCGACGACGACCAGCCCACGTTGCGCGTCGACGATGACGCCCGTGCCGTAGTAGCTGCGCTCGGTGATGCCGGAGACGGAATACGGCATATCGAAGTTCACCAGCACCATGGATGGCGCCAGTCGATTGACGATCGGATCCGCCGCCTTGGCGAAGCTGGTGGACGCAGGCTTCGGTGGCTCTGCGACACCGTCTTCAGGCCACGTGTCGCACGGCCAGACGCCCTGCGCATCGTCCCGATGGCACGAGCGCGCCGGAAACCAGCGGCGATCCATGCGGATGACGCGCCATTGCGCAGTGGACGGATCGTCGAGGGTGAAGAACCGTACCGTGACCCGCTCGCCATCTTTCATCGGCGATATGGCCGCCTCGAAGTCGGCCAGCACATCCACCTTTTTGCCGCCGATTTCCGTGATCACCGCGCCGCGCGGCACGGCCGCCGCCCCGAGCACATAACCGGGATTGGCGACGTAGACACCGCGAATCGGCGAATTGATATGACGCGCCTGCTGCCACGACAGGGTATGCACGACAGCGTCGCCGAATTCGAGGTAGCGATCGGGTGTGATGGCATGCAGGTCTTCGATCGTCATCACTTTCTCGAGCGGCTGGCCGCCGCGCTCGAGGGAGAGCTTCACACTCTTGCCGACGCCGCTGTCGAGGACTTCGGCCAGATCGTCGAAGCCACCGACGAGCGCGTCGTTGACCTTGATCAACAGATCGCCCGGCTCCAGTATTTTTTCCGCGGCTGATCCGACCTGCGCTTCGCTGACGACCAGCAGACCGGTGTTGTTCTGGAACTTGCGGCGCATGTCGGCTTCCGTCCCGGGACGCAGACCCAGACGTCGCACTTCATCGTAGGGTGTGTACTTGAAGACCGTTTCGAGCGTGCCGCGCGGCACCGGTTTGCCGTCCTGAACCAGTTTCAGCGCGCGTGCGACGCGGTCGAGCGGCAGATAGAAGCTCGAAGCCGCCTGCGAACTGCCGCCTGCGTTCAGCGCCACGACGCGGCCTTCGACATCGATCACCGGCGAGCCGGACGACCCGCCCGAGGTGCTGGACGCCGCCTGGTAGTAGAACGTGTTGAAGTCGTTGTACTTGCCGAGGCCGTAGTTCGGCGCCTCGCGATCGAGTCGCGCCAGCGTGCCCGCGAGGATCGATAACTGTTCGCCCGCATCGTTGCCGATCACGCGGATCTCGCGCCCGACCTGCGCACCGTCCGGATGCAGCTTGAGTTCGGTGGGCTTGATGAAGCGCAGCTTCGACGGGTCGTAGCGATAGAACCCGAAGTCATGCACCGGATCGCGATAAACCGGATACAGCGTGACCTCTTCGCGATTCAGGAACACGGCCTGCGCGGTGACCGGGCCCGGCGTCACTACATGGCGATTCGTGAGAATCAGCCCGCGCTTCGCATCGACCACGAAGCCCGTCGCCTGGCTCGACATGTTCCATTCCGTATCGAAGGCGCGCGTCTGATCGACCTGGATGGTCACAACGCCGCTGGCGACGCGTTCCAGCGTACGGGTCCAGCGCGAATCCTCGACTTGCGGCACGGGCACCAGTGCGGCCGCCGGCGGTGGCGCGTCCTCCTGAGCGAGCAGATGAGAAGCAACGAGCAGCAGGCAGGCAGCGCCAAGGACTTTTTTCATGTGGAATTCTGTCAGTCTTGATGACGTGGTTGGTCTTATCGCCGGGACGGCGCACGGTATGCAAGTGGGAGCACTACCAGTTAGTGCAGATCTTCCGGCCCGGGTTCCATCGAATGGCTGACATCGTGAGTCAGCCGAACAGGACGAAGCCCCAGACGATGAGCAGCAGCCCGAACGAGAACAGCACTGCAGTGGACCCGACATCCTTGGCGAGCCCTGACAATTCGTGGCGTTCCAGGCCGATCCGGTCGACGACCGTTTCGATACCCGTATTGAGAAGCTCGACGATGAGGACGATGACGACGGAACCGAGCAGCAGGGCGCGCTCGATTCCGGTCTTACCCAGCCATACCCCGAGAGGAATCAGCACCACGGCGAGGGCGACCTCCTGACGGAAGGCCGCCTCGAAGCGGAAGGCCCCTTTGAATCCTTTCCATGAATTGACGAACGCAAGCAGCAACCGGCGGAAGCCGGAGAGTTTCGGCCGATCCATAGAACTCCGCGTAAAAACTATGCCTGATAGACGAGGTCGAGCTGTTTGGCCGCCCTCACATCGTCCAGGCGACGCACCGGCAGAGTATACGGGGCACCCTTGACCTTTGCCGGATCCTCTTCCGCTTCCTTCTGGATCGCCACGAGCGCATCGACGAATGCATCGATCTCCTGCTTGCTCTCGGTCTCGGTGGGCTCGATCAGCAGACACTCCGGCACGAGCAGCGGGAAATACGTCGTCGGTGCATGGAAGCCGTAATCGAGCAGGCGCTTGGCAAAATCCATCGCATTCACGCCCAGTTCTTTCGCCTGTCGCTTCACCGTAATGATGAATTCGTGGCTGGCGCGTCGATCCGGATACGCCGCATCGAAGCCCGCCTGCTTCAGCCGCGCCATCATGTAGTTCGCGTTCAGCGCCGAGAACTCGGCAACCCGCTGCATGCCTGCCCGGCCGAGCATCCGCATATAGATATAGGCGCGGATCAACACACCCGCATTGCCCATGAACGCCGACAGGCGGCCGATGGTCTGCGGCAGATCGCGCTCATCGAGCCAGCGATAAACATCGCCTTCCTTGCCCACCACGGGGATCGGCATGAACGGCAGCAAGCGCTGATTGACGCCGACGGCGCCCGAGCCCGGACCGCCGCCGCCGTGCGGCGTCGAGAACGTCTTGTGCAGGTTCATGTGAATCACGTCGAAGCCCATGACGCCCGGGCGCACCTTGCCGAGGATGGCGTTGAGATTGGCACCGTCGTAGTACAAGAGGCCGCCGGCTTCGTGGACGATGCGCGCGACTTCTTCGATACGGCGCTCGAACACACCCAGCGTCGACGGATTCGTCAGCATGATGCCGGCGGTCCTGGGACCGACGGCCAGCTTGAGTGCATCCAGATCGATGTCGCCGTTCGACAGCGACGGAATTTCGATCACGCTGCAGCCACACATGGTGGCGGTTGCGGGATTGGTGCCGTGCGCGGCGTCGGGGACGATGATCTCGGTACGATCGAGATCGCCGCGTGCCTTGTGGTACGCGCGAATCATCGCCACACCCGCAAATTCGCCCTGGGCGCCGGCCATCGGCGTGAGCGACACGCCCTTCATGCCCGTCACTTCCTTGAGCATCTCCTGCAATTCATACATGCAGGCGAGGAAGCCCTGTCCAGCGGAATTCGGACCCAGTGGATGACGCGACAGAAACTCGGGCAGCATCGCGTACTGATTACACGCGCGCGGGTTGTACTTCATCGTGCACGAGCCCAGCGGATAGAAGTGCGTGTCGATGGAAAAGTTCAACTGCGACAGACGCGTGAAATGACGCACTGCCTGCAACTCCGACACCTCGGGCAGCTTCGCAGGCTGCTTGCGCCGCAGCGCTTCCGGTACGTCGGCCTTCGCATCGTGCGGATACTGGGCGACAGCACTGCGACCGGTGCGGGAGTGCTGGAAAATAAGGGGTTCGCGCATCACTTCATCACCTCGGCCAACGCCTTCGCATAGACCGCAATGTCTTCGTTCGTTCGGGTTTCGGTGGCACAGACCAGCAGTGCATTGCCGAGTTCGGGGTAGCTGCGCGACAGGTCGTAACCGCCGATGACGCCGCGTTGAGCGAGCGCTTCGAGGACTTCGTCGACCTGGCGATCGAGCTGCAGCACGGCCTCGTGGAAGCGTGGACCGCTGAACACGAGCTTCACACCCTGCACCTTCGTCAGCGCCTTGACCAGCTCCGACGTCTGGCACTGCGACGAGGCCGCCACCTGCTCGAGCCCCGTCGCTCCGAGCAGCGACATGTGAATGGTCGCTGCGGTGACCAGCAGCCCCTGGTTCGTACAGATGTTGGACGTCGCCTTGCTGCGGCGGATGTGCTGTTCGCGCGCCTGCAGTGTCAACGTGAAGCCAGGCTTGCCATCGAGATCGACCGTGCGGCCGATGATTCGGCCCGGCATCTGGCGCACGTATTCCATGCGCGTCGTCATGAAGCCAAAGTATGGACCGCCCGATGACAGGGGAACGCCCAGCGGCTGACCGTCGCCCACCACGATGTCGACACCCTTCGCACCCCACTCGCCCGGCGGCTTGAGGATTGCCAACGACAGCGGATTGACCACCGCGATCACCAGCGCATTGTTCGCATGCGCCCAGTCGGTGATCGCATCGACGTCTTCGAGCAGACCGAAGAAGTTCGGCTGCTGGATCACCACCGCAGTGATGTCCTGCCCCTTGTAGGCATCGAAGGCCGCCGCTGCCGTCGTACCGGAGCCGGGCGTGTACGGAACCGTTTCGAAATTCAGCCGCTGCCCTTCGGCAATCGCCCTCGACACTTCGAGATAGGTCGGATTGACGGTGGTGGGGACCAGAATTCGCGCCGACTTCGATTTGCGATGCGCGCGTACGGCCATGAGGCAGCCTTCGGCGAGCGCCGATGCACCGTCGTACAACGATGCATTCGACACCTGCATGCCCGTCAGACTCGCCATCATCGTCTGATATTCATACAGCAGCTGCAGCGTGCCCTGGCTGGCCTCGGCCTGATACGGCGTGTACGCGCTGTAAAACTCACCACGCGTAACGATTGCCCAGACGGCTGCGGGAATGTGGTGCTCGTAGGCACCAGCGCCGATGAAGTTCAGTGGCCTGCCGTCACGTAGTGCGCGTGTCTGCATGAGCCGGCCGATCTCCATTTCGGTCAGCGCTTCGGGAATGCCCGCAAGCGACTGGATACGCAGGTTCGCTGGGATTTCTTCGAACAACGAGTCGATCGCCGGCGCGCCAATCGCGGCCAGCATTTCCTGGACGTCGGAGTCGGTATGGGGAATGAAGGGCATGACGGAAGTAGTTGATAATTGACAGTTGATAATCGAAAGCGAAGCGCCGGGCGATGGCTCAGTGCCCTTCTGCTTCCAGTGCCTCGCCGTAGGCCGTGGCATCAAGGAGCTGATCGAGTTCGCCCTTGTTGCTGGGCTTCAGTTTGAACAGCCAACCCTCGCCATAGGGATCCTGGTTGACCAGCTCCGGCGCCGAGCCGAGCGATTCGTTGGATGCAATCACTTCACCGGAAATCGGGCTGTACACGTCGGATGCGGCCTTGACGGATTCGACGACGGCGGCAGCCCCGCCCTTGTTCAGGCTCTTGCCGACTTCAGGCACCTCGACGAACACGAGATCGCCCAGTGCGCTCTGCGCATGATCGGAGATGCCGATGGTCACGGTGCCATCGCTCTCGAGCCGGGCCCATTCGTGGGAATCCAGATACTTCAGGTTGGCGGGAATGGAGGACATGGTTTTTTCCTGCGGAAAAAAAATGACGAAAGTGACGAAGGTGACACGGGCGTGAAGGAGCAATGACCTTCGCCACCCATGAATCTCAAATCAATGCTTTGCCGTTCCTGACGAACGGGTATTTCACGACATGCGCATTGAGCAGCTTGCCGCGAATGTCGACCTGAACCTGCCCGCCGGTGGCAGCGGGAACACGCGCGAATCCAATGGAGCGTTCGAGAGTCGGCGAGAACGTGCCGCTGGTCAGTTCACCTTCGCCCACGCCGGGGACGACGACTTTCTGATGACCGCGCAGTACGCCGCGATCTTCCAGTACGAGGCCGACGAGCTTGCGCGGCACACCGCCCTTCTTCAGGGCGTCGAGCGCAGCGCGACCGACGAAATCGCGCTCCGGAGGATCGAATGCGACGGTCCAGGTGAGACCGGACTCGAGCGGCGACACGTTCTCATCCATGTCGTTGCCGTACAGGTTCATGCCTGCTTCGAGGCGCAACGTATCGCGCGCACCGAGACCGCATTCGGCAACGCCGGCCGCCTTGAGGTCGGCCCAGAATCCGGATGCATCACCGACCGGGAGCACGATTTCCCAACCGTCTTCACCGGTATAGCCGGTTCGTGAGACGAAATAAGGACCCAACTCGCGGCCGACGAATGCTTTGAGGTCCTGCGCCGCAGCGGCATGCGAGCCGAGCAACGCAGCGGTCTTCGCACGTGCGTTCGGGCCTTGCACGGCGATCATGGCCAGATCGGTCCGCGGTTGGATATCCACACCGAACGGACCCGAGAAACGCTTCAGCCAGGCGATATCCTTGTCCCGCGTACCTGCATTGACGACGACGCGGAACCAGTTCTCATTGATGTAGTAGACGATCAGGTCGTCGACGACCCCGCCGGCCTCGTTGAGCAGGCAGCTGTAGAGCGCCTTGCCGGATTCTTTCAACTTGGCGACATCGTTCGCGAGCACATAGCGCAGGTAGTCGCGGGTCCGCGCACCGGTGACGTCCGCGATGAGCATGTGGGAGACATCGAACATGCCGGCGTCACGGCGCACGGCGTGATGCTCTTCTATCTGGGAGCCGTAGTTGACGGGCATGTCCCAGCCGCCGAAGTCGACCATGCGAGCGCCGGCCGCGACGTGCGTATCGTAAAGAGGTGTCTTGAATCCCATCGGGCGCTCCGGTGAACACGAGTTCGCTGAAAAAACATAGGCTGCGTCGGACCGTTGATCACGATCCAGCGCCCCTCTGTCCTGCGACCTGAGAGATCCGGCAACCTGCAGTCGCCTCTCCCCTTCGGTGAGCCGGGTCTTGGATGACGCGACTACTCTCCAGAGCCCCTCGAGCAACGACTGAGTAAGTCGTTACATGATGCGCCGTTCATTTGCCTGAGCGTTTCCGGGCGGTTGCGCCTTCGGCGGCGAGACTGAAACTCGCTCTCTCCGGCCGCACCTTGCGATGGGTGGCGGTATGGTAGCCGAGGCCTTATGGGCTTGCCCGGGAATTTACCCGATCGAATCGGAGCAGGATCTCCACGGGGGACACAGGGAACACGGGGCCGAGACAAACTCTCTCCAGGAAGGTCTGATCAATTCCTGATCCGTCATCCTTTACCCCGTGATCCCCGAGTCCCCCGTGGAGATCTCTTCTTCAATCTTGGGTCGCTGATGTGCAGCGCACGATGACATTTACGGCACAACTGCATCTGTGCGTTACAATTTCGTCCCCTCCCCGACTCCTCGACTACACCGTGACCCGCCGCTCCTCCATTCCCGTTCGCATTGGTTCCGTCACCGTTGGCGGGACTGCACCCATCGTCGTCCAGTCGATGACGAACACCGATACCGCCGACATCGAGTCGACAGTGCAGCAGATTCGCGATCTGGCCCGCGCCGGATCGGAACTCGTGCGCGTCACGGTGAATACCGATGAGGCCGCCGCCGCGGTGCCGCATGTCCGTGACCGCCTGGCGAAGGCCGGTGTATTCGTGCCGATCGTCGGTGACTTTCATTTCAACGGACACAAACTGCTCAAGGCACATCCTGGCTGTGCAGAAGCACTCGCCAAGTACCGCATCAATCCGGGCAATGTCGGTCGCGGCAGCAAGCGCGATCCGCAGTTTGCCGAAATGATCGATGTCGCCTGTCAGAACAACAAGCCCGTGCGCATTGGCGTCAACTGGGGCAGCCTCGACCAGGATCTGCTGACCCGGTTGATGGATGAGAACTCGAAGCAGGCTGAACCGCTCGATGCGCGCAATGTGACTCGCGAGGCGCTCGTGGTCTCGGCGCTGGAGTCCGCAAAGCGTGCGATCGAACTCGGACTGCCGCAGAACCACATCATCATTTCCTGCAAAGTCAGCGGCGTGCAGGATCTGATCTCGGTGTATCGCAACCTGGCCAGGCGCTGCGACTTCGCGCTGCACCTCGGCCTGACGGAAGCAGGCATGGGGTCCAAGGGCATCGTGGCCTCGACGGCCGGCATGAGCGTGCTGCTGCAGGAAGGCATCGGCGACACCATTCGTGTGTCACTGACGCCTGAACCCAACGGCGATCGCACCCAGGAAGTCATCGTGGCGCAGGAAATCCTGCAGACCATGGGGCTGCGCTCGTTCACGCCGATGGTCATTGCGTGCCCGGGCTGCGGCCGCACGACCTCGACCTACTTCCAGGAACTGGCGCAGAAGATCCAGACACACATCCGGCATCAGATGCCCGAGTGGCGCAAGCATTACGTCGGCGTCGAAGAAATGACGGTGGCTGTCATGGGCTGTGTCGTGAACGGCCCCGGCGAGAGCAAGCACGCCAACATTGGCATCAGTCTGCCCGGCACGGGCGAGCGCCCGGTCGCACCTGTGTACATCGATGGCGAGAAAGGTCCGACGCTGAAGGGCGATCACATCGCCGAAGAATTCCAGACCCTGGTCGAAGACTACGTCGCACGTTCATACGCGGCGAGGACGATTTAGGAAACAGCAAAACAAAGAGCTCCACGGGGAGCACGGGGTCAAGAGTCCGATCATCTGACTCCTCAGGCCCTGTGATCCCCGTGTTCCCCGTGGAGTTCTTGCTTCTTATCCGGAGTACTTGGATATGACAGGACTAGTCGATAAGAAATGCGTCCCCTGCGAAGGCGGCGTCGAGCCCATAGGCCGCATCGAGGCCGAGTCGCTGCTGAAACAACTGCAGCCCGAGTGGCGCCTGTCCGATGATGGCAAGAGCCTGCATCGCGACTGGAAGTTCAAGAACTTCTATCACACGATGAGTTTCGTGAATGCCGTGGCGCATATCGCCAACGCCGAAGACCATCACCCCGATCTCGAGGTGGGCTATGGCTACTGCCGGATGAAATACTCGACCCACGCCATCGATGGGCTGTGCGAGAACGACTTCATCTGCGCAGCGAAGGTCGACGCGCTGCCGAGACAGTAGCTGAGGAGTGCTGCGACGAGTCAGAGACGATAGAGCACGCCGAGCGTCAGCAGATCGACGTCAGTTTTCACCGGCTCGAAGTCTTCACCCAGATTCTCGAATCGCTGGAAATCCACACGGACCGACCAGTGATCGCCCCAGTCGTACTGAGCGCCCGCACCCCAAAGCATGTTTTGCGAGCTGAACGCGGTTCGTCGGAAAGGCCCGCGGTACTGGTCTTCGCCTGCATGTCTGCAAACAGGACGCCGACTCGGGCGTAGAGGCTGAAGCCCGCACCGAGCGGCAACGTGCCAATAGCGGAGAGCGCAGGGCCAGAGGTCCGCAACTGCTGGCGGAACTCACTCGGCTGGAATGGCGTGCCCGCAAATATCGGAACCGACTGTTTCAGTTCGCCCAGATCGAGATACGTCAACTCAACCGCTGCATAGCGCATGAGGCGATAGCCTGCCGTTACACCCCACGCGGTTGCGTCGTCACCCTCGCTGATCGGCAACCAACCCGCTGGAAGAAAGACGAGACCTGAGTTGGGGACCGACGGAATCGGCGATATCCTCCCGCCGAGAATCACATCCGGATTCAAACTCAGCGTGGGATTCCCGATGATGACTGGCGCAGGTCGATGGAACTCGTAATCCGCCTGCCGCCGAAGGCGCCGAAAGAGAAACCCGAGTCTGCCGCGAGTACGGGAGCAGCCATGAAACTGCCCACGCACGCGACGGCTGCGAACAACCTGTTCATTTTTATGCCTCCCTTGTCCACCCAATCACTCAGCTCATGCCGCATCGACGGTCATCTCGGCCGGTTCCATGATCGGTCCGACCGGATGACTGAATTCTCTCTTGGCAAATTCGATGCGCTGTGCCGGCGACGCCGAAAAATCTGCTCGTTGTTCACACAGCTGCAACCGGCGTAGCAATCCTTGCCGATTGGCGATCTGGATCGCAAGCCCCGGCCGCGCATTCAGTTCCAGCACCAGCGGGCCGAGATCGCGATCCAGCACGATGTCGACGCCGATGTAACCTAATCCGGTGAGTTCGTAGCTGCGCGCCGAGATATCGAGGATGGTGTCCCAGTCCGGGATCTGCAGGCCGGCGATGGCGTTGGACGTATCGGGATGATGCGTGACGACCTGGGTACCGAGCACGCCATCCAGCGTCACGCCATTGGCGATATCGATCCCCGCGCCGACGGCACCCTGGTGCAGGTTTGCCTTGCCGTGCGATCCGCGTGTCGGCAGGCGAACCATCGACATGACCGGGAATCCACGAAAGACGATGACGCGCACGTCGGGAACGCCCTGAAAGCTGATGCGTTCGAACAGCGCCGAGAATCGCACCATGTATTCGACGATCACGACGTCAGGCACGCCGCCCAGACTGAATTGGCCATTGATCGCATTCGACAGGTGATGCGACAGGAACTCGTCATCCAGCAGCGCGCCGCTGATCGTTCGATAGCGTCCGGCACTGCGCCCCGCCACGACGACGATGCCATCACCGGCACTGCCATGCGACGGCTTGAGCGCGAATTCAGGCCGGTCGCGCACGATCTCGGGAAGTCGGCGGATGTCGTGCTGGGTTTCGATGACGCCGTACAACTCGGGCACGGCAATCCCTGCCTGCAATGCCAGCCGCTTGGTCTGCAGCTTGTCGTCCACCAGCGGGTACAGCCGCCGCGGATTGAACTTCAAGATGTAGTCGCCATTGCGCCGGTTGAGGCCGAGCACGCCGGCATCGCGAAGTGAGCGGTATCGACTCAGCACGGCGTGCGCCTCACGACTTCAGCTCCGCGCCTTCGATCTTCAGGGCCTTGAAACGACGCAGCTCGAGCAAGCGATAACCCGTGTAGCGCCCCACCAACAATGCGGCCGCAATGACCAGCAACAGCATTTCCGGAAACACGAATACGAGGTGTTCCAGCCAGTAAATCCCCATGACTAGATACGCAACGGCCGCCACGATCAGGCTGCCGACACCTTCCTGCATGGCTTCATAGGCGCCGCGCTCCTCCCAGACGATCGACATGCGCTCGATGGTCATGGCGATGATGACCATGGGGAACAGTGCGATCGACAGACCGGGCTGCAATCCCAGACGATGACTCAGCACGCTGATGCCGGCCATCAGCAGCACGACGACCGTGAGCACGCAGGTCAACCGTGGCACCAGCAGCAATCGCAGTTTTTCCAGATAGAAGCGGATCAAGAGGCCCAGGGACACGATGATCGCGAACAGCACCACGCCCCAGAGCAACCGTGTCTCGCGAAAGGCCAGCGCCACCAGCACCGGCATGAAGGTGCCGAACGTCTTGATACCGATGAAGTTGCGCAGAACCATGATGACCAGTGCGCCGACAGGGATCATCAGCAGCACGGCATAAACCGATTGCGTGGCGATCGGCAGCGAGAACAGCGAGAACTCGGCCGAGTGCGAACCGCTGCGCTCCGCGCGGCGTTCCGCCACCAGCATGGCATCCAGCAGGCTCTGCTGAACTGCGAGCGAGACATCGAGATTCGACCCGCCCTCGATGCTGGCGATGCTCTCATCGCCGCGCCACCAGATCAGGAAGTCGGGCGGCAGCCCCTGCTGCAGCGTTTGCGGGTTGAAGTACAGCCATTCCACCCCGTCGTGAACTTCGAGCAGCACCTCCGGCTGCACCGGCCCTGAACGCTCACGCAAGGCGACGCCGTGGGCGATGCGCGCTGGAATCTGGGCGCCGGCCAGAAAGATCGTGGCCAGGTGCGCGCGATCCGCCACGGTCGCGGTGCGGTCCAGAAACAGGCGCACGTACGCATCGTTCTGGCCCTGCCCGATCCGGCGCAGCAGTTCGGTGGTGAAACTGGCCACGTCGGCCGACTGACGGCGCACATCCGCGATCAGTCCTTCCATCGCGATGCGCGAGGCCTGATCGAGCCGTGGCACCTCCGGGAATGGCGGCGTCGTATCCTCGGCCTTGCGAGCGGGATCCCGATAAACCAGTGCACGGTAGTAGACGGTCTGCTCGCCGCTGGCTTCGCGCACGGCCCATTGCGCTTCACGACCTGCAGGTGCGGGTCGCGTCGTGACACCGAAACCGCGCGAGATGAAGTTCTCATCCATCAGCGAATAGCCGGGAGTCAGCGCAGGGACGCGCAAAGTGACTTTGACAGCGGCCGGACCCGGCGTGAACGAGACCGCCGCCTCGATCGTCCAGATCTGGGTCTGGGACTTCGGCATGACGGGAAAGCCAAGCACCTTCGCCTTGTACGCGAACAGGGACAGAGCGAGCGTCGTCAGTAGCGCTGCGAGTAAGTAGATATGACGGTTGTTCATTCAGGCGTGTGCATTGCCTGGTATCCCCGATCGCGACGACTTGTGCCTGCTGCAAGGCGGGCGAGAGCGTAACGGGTTTACGCGGCCGCCTCAAACGGCGTCGCTACTCAGGCGAGCAAGTCGCGAGAGTCCCGGGGAGAGATATCAGCCAGCAGATCGATCGGCGTCGACGCGAAACGGGTGGCAGCAGCGATGCCCAACCGTTCGTGCTCCGTCTCCAGACTCCAGTGCGCATGCTCGACCAGCAGCAGGAGCTGCCATGCGCGGCCAATCGTCATGACCACGCGCCGTGCGCCAGATTGCAACACTGCCGCATCGCCGTTGCGACTCACCCAGGCGCCCACGTGAACGAGCGCATCGCCGGCAACGTTCACGAGACGTGCGAGTTCGGGATCCTGGAGCTGCGAGCGGCACGACGAGACACGTTCGCCCAAGGCCTCAAGTCCCGTTGCCGCATCGCCGCGCAGCAGCGCATCCAGCGCCAGCACGTTGGTCGTGCCTTCCCAGATCGGCAGGACTTGCGTGTCGCGCAGCAGCTGCGGCAGGCCCGTGTCCTCGACGTAACCGGCGCCGCCAAAGGCTTCGATCGCCTCGCTCACGGTCGCCACCGCCTGCTTCGCCGTCAGCAGCTTCGCAATAGGGGTCAGCAGCCGCAGCAACACACGTTGCTGCTCGTCGATGTCGTCCGCTTCCTGGCAACCGATGAGTTCGACCAGTTCGAACGCCAGCAGGAACGCTGCGCGTGTCTCTACCTCCAGCCCCGCCAGGGTGTCGACGTGCAGCGGTAATGCATCGAGCGTCGCTCCGAATGCCCGGCGCTGTGCGGCATAGGCTTTCGCCAGCGCAACCGCGCGGCGCATGAACGCCACCGAGGTCACGCTGTTCCAGGCCCGCGTAACCACCAGCATGGGTTCGATGGCGCGGGTGCCATTGCGCGGATCCGCCGTTACCAGCTCTGCCCATGCTCCGTCGAGCAACAACTCGGCCGTCGGCACTTTGCGCGTCCCCAGCTTGTCCTTGAGTCGCTCGACGCGAATACCATTCGGCCGGCCATCGGGACCGTGCGTCTCGACATAGAACATGGCGAGGCCAGAGCCGCCGGAACCATTGCCTTCGGGTCGCGCCAGGGTCAACGCCATCTGCGAGGTGATGGCGGATGTGAACCATTTCTTGCCGTAGAGACGCCAGCGTCCGTCGGACTCGCGACGTGCCTGCGTCAGGGACAAGCCCACGTCGGAGCCGCCGGTGGACTCCGTCATCCACTGGCCGCTGGTCCACGCCTGCGCCGGATCACGGCTCGTGAGATGCGGCACGGCGCGTTCGATCAGACGGGTGTTGCCTGTGACCGTCAAAGTGCGCGCCGCACCGTCGGTCATTGCGAGCGGACAGGTGTAAACATCGGACGAGGGATGGAACAGATACGCGAGGGCGAACTGGTGAATGCGTGAGAAGCGTCCGTGCCTGCGTGCGTAAGGAATGGCGATGAGGCCGCTACGGGCCGCGATGTCGGCAGCGCGTTGCCATAGCGACGTGACTTCGATCCGGTCGACGCGATTGCCCCAGGCATCCCATTGCGTCAATGCCGGTTCGCGCAGCCGGTCATCGAGCTGCAGGCGATAGAGTTCATCGCCTGTCACCGCACCCATCTGCTGCAGCTCACCTTCGATGTCCTGCAGCACCTCGACTGGCAACTTGCGTCGCAGCCAGGAACGCAGAAAAGCATCGTCACTGTACTGATTGCCGAGGCGCGGCGGCGACTGGATAAAGAGATCGGGCATGACCATGGGTCGCTACCTGATTTCCGCCAGTCCACCGGCGACGCCGCGAGGCGAGAGCAACACCTGCCACAACTGGGTACGCCGCGCCCGGAAAGCCGCGGCTGATGAGAGCAGCCAGAACTCCCACATGCGCCTGAAGCGCTCGCCATATTTCCCCGACAGCTCCGGCCAGGCGACGCGGAAACGATCGAACCAGGCGAGGAGCGTCCTGTCGTAGTCGGCTCCGAACGAATGCCAATCCTCCACGCAGAAATGCCCCTCCGCCGCACGCGCGATCTGCGCCATCGAGGGCAGCAGCGAGTTTGGAAAAATATAGCGCTCGATCCAGGGATCGTTCGCTTCCTGCGTCGTGTTGCTGCCGATCGTATGCAGCAGGAACAGCCCATCGCGCTCCAGCAACCGCTCAGCCGTCGAAAAATAGGTGGGGTAGTTACGAAAGCCGACATGCTCGAACATGCCGAGCGAATAGATGCGGTCGAACTGACCGGTCAGGCCGCGATAGTCCTGGAGCAGAATCGTGATGGGCAGTCCCTTGCAGCGTTCCGTGGCGGCCGCCGCCTGATTCTTCGACACGGTCACGCCGGTCACGCTGACGCCATAACGTTGCGCCGCGAACTGCGCGGCGCCGCCCCAGCCGCAACCGATATCCAGAACCCTCATCCCCGGCTCCAACCGCAGCTTGCGGCACACCAGATCGAGCTTGGCCTCCTGCGCCGCCTCGAGCGTCTGCGCATCTTTCCAGTAAGCGCAGCTGTAGATCATGCGCGGATCCAGCATTCGCGAATACAGATCGTCGCCTATGTCGTAGTGCTTCTGGCCGACCTGGAACGATCGGCGGGGCGTTTGCGGGTTCATGACGGTGGCCACCAGCGCGGCCCAGAACTGGCGCAACGTGGGCAAGTGCTGATCAGCCTGCGCACGGAAGACGCGGAACAGCATTTCATCGAGCCGTTCGCACTCCCATTGACCATCCATGTAGGCCTCGCCGACGCCGAGCGAACCCTGCGACAGGACACGACGAAAGAAGCCGGGATCGCGGACTTTGATATCCCAGGGGTGAACGCCGTCGATGGCGACATTGGTCCCGTTCAACAGCGATTCGACAGCGGCACGATATGAAGTCATAGGGCCGTCCCGAAGCTCAGAGAGTCGGTGACGTCGGCGACTGCGGGTCGCGACGCGCGTGGATTACAGCCTCACTCCGGCCGTAGCCACGTGTCAAGCAGGGGAGATCAGCGCGCGCGATTCACGATGGCTGGCGCATCGCCACCGGTGCCCATGGCCCTGCCGATGAAGAAGCGCTTGGCCAGTGCGCTTCGATCCACGACCGACAACCCGGCCTGACGCGCCCATCCGAGCAGGGAACTCGAATTACTGAACAGGCGGTTGAGCCCGTCGATCAATCCAAGGGCGAGTGCGTTCTCGCTGCGGCGCCAACGTTCGTACCGACGCAGCACCCGCGTCTCGCCAAGATCCGTCGGCTTGCTGCCGCCAGCCAGCTCGCACGACAGTGTCTGGACCAGGGCAGCGCAGTCCAGAAAACCGAGATTCACTCCCTGCCCCGCCAGTGGATGCACGGCATGCGCCGCGTCGCCCACTAATACGAAACGTGATTTGCAGTACTGAAGGGCGTGCGTGAGCCGCAAGGGAAACTGCGCTCGCGGACCCGAAACGCCGACCTGCCCGAGCGCACCGCCCAGCGCTTCTGTCAGCTCGCTCGCCAGCTGCTCCGGTTCGCAACTGACCAGGAACTGTGCGTGATCGGGTGTCGTCGTCCACACGATGGAACTGCGGCCATCGGCCAGCGGCAGGAAGGCGATCGGTCCGGACGGAAGAAAGCGTTGCCACGCCGTGCGCGCGTGCGGATATTCCGTGCTGACGTGCGTCACGAAGGCATGCTGATCGTACTCCCAGCCGCGCGTTTCGATGCCCGCCAGCTTGCGACTCAGCGACCCCGCGCCATCGGCACCGACGATCAGCTCCGCGCCGATTCGACGTCCGTCTGCCAGCGTGACGAAAGCTTCATCGACATTGACCTGCAGTCCGGCGAGCTCCGCGCGCAGTAACGTGACGCGACTGCGCATGGCAGGCGATTCGTAGATACCCCATTGCACGCGTCGGTTTTCAACGATGGCGCCGAGACTCGGCTCGCTGGTCTGCGCCGCCGAAAAATGCAACGAACCCGCGCCGCGCGGTCGTCCACGCGCATCCCACACTGTCATCTCCGAGTAGGCGGAGACATGCTGCGGTGGAATGCGGGACCAGGCGTCGATGGACTCGAGGATTCGCTGCGAGCCGCGCGAGATTGCAGACACGCGCAGATCCACATCAGCGCCGACCGGCGGCTTGGTCGGCGGATGCGTTTCGAGCACGGCAATCCGCAGGCGCGACAATTCCGGATCGCTGGCTGCCAGCGCCGCAAAGCAGGCGCCCACCATGCCGCCACCGATCACCAGCAGGTCGAAGTCAGGTTTCATGGAGGCCTCAGACGACCGCCGCGCGCCAGACGTGGAATGCGACCTGCGGCGCCGAGCGAGAGTTGTGACAGCGCATCCTTGGCTGCAGGCAGCAGATCAAATGCGAGCAGGCCGACGTTGCGCGCCAGCTTCGCCAGGCCCAGTGGTTGCGTGAACAGACGAACCAGCCCATCGGTGAATCCGACGATCTTCTCGCGGTCCGCGGCGCGCCAGCCGCGATAGCGCTCCAGCAGCAGCCCGTCGCCACAATCGAACTCGGCCGCCTGACCCGAGGCGTCCAGCGCATCAGCGAGAACTTCAGCGAGACTGGCGGCATCGCGCAAGCCTAGATTGAAACCCTGTCCTGCGATGGGATGCAGCGCCTGCGCCGCATTGCCGACGACCGCCAGACGCGGCGCCACGTGTTCATCGGCGCGCGTCAGCGACAAGGGATACAGGTGGCGTGTGCCGACGCGCGTGAAGCGGCCAAGGCGAAAGCCAAACGCCTGCTGCAGTCGATCGAGAAATTCGGCATCGCTCAGGTCACGCACCTGCTCCGCCATGCCGGGACTGAAGCTCCAGACGAGACCGACCCGCCCCTCCGACACCGGCAGCAATGCAAGCGGTCCTTCGGGCGTGAAGCGTTCGTAGGCCACGTAGTCGTGGAAACGCTGCGTGAAGACGTTGGTCACGAGCGCGTGCTGCTGATAGTCCCAGGTCGTGGCGCCGATGCCCGCGGATTCGCGCACAACGGATTTCGCTCCGTCTGCCGCGATGACCAGCCTGGCCTGGATGGTCACTGAGGCGTCGGCACCGGTTTCGCACCGCAACTCGCGACAGGCGCCCTTCAGCTCCGAGCTGACGACGCGGGCTGGCGCCAGCAAGGTGACGGCCTCCTCCTGCAATCGCTGCCACAGTGCCGCACCCATGATCCGGTTGATGACGACAAAGCCCAACGCCTGAAGGTGCTGTTCCTGCGCATCGATCCGCGCGAAGGCAAAGCGCCCCTGGTCGGAGATGTGAATGCGCTTGATCGGCGTGGCCTCGCGCTCGATCAGGGGCCAGACATCGATCCCCTCGAAAATCCGGCGGCTGCCATTGGACAGCGCCGTGGTGCGATCATCGAAGCTCGGCTGATCGACACTGCCGAAGGGATGCGCCTCGATCAGCACGACCTTGAGCTTCAACGCGGAGAGCGCCAGCGCGAGACTGGCGCCTACGAGTCCCCCGCCGGCAATGGCGACGTCGACCTTCATGCGGCCTGCATCAGCTTTTCGATACCGTCGGCGTCCTTGACCAGTCCTTCCGTCAGCACTTCACACCCATCAGAAGTCACGACGACGTCATCCTCGATGCGGATACCGATGTTCCACCAACGCTTCGGGACACCGGGCGTTCCGGACGGAATGTAGACGCCCGGCTCGACCGTCATGGCCATACCGGGTTCGAGAACGCGCCACTGCTCACCGACCTTGTAGTCGCCGACGTCATGCACATCCATCCCGAGCCAGTGACCGGTGCGATGCATGTAGAACTTGCGATACGCGCCATCGCGGATCAGGTTGGGCACCTTGCCCTTCAGCAGCCCCAGCTTCACCAGCCCCTGCGTAATCGCTTTCACCGCTGCATCGTGCGGATCATTCCAGTGATTGCCGGGCCTGGTCTTGGCAATGGCCGCATGCTGCGCCTCCAGGACGACGTCGTAGAGGGCGCGCTGCTCGGGCGTGAACCGCCCGCTGACCGGAAACGTGCGGGTGATGTCGGAGGCATACAACTCGTACTCGCAGCCGGCGTCGATCAGCAGCAGGTCGCCATCCTTCAGCTCATCCGAGTTCTCGTGATAGTGCAGGATGCAGCCATTGGCGCCGCCACCGACGATCGGGTGGTAGGAAATATCCGCATTGCTGCGCCGGAATTCGTGCAGCAGTTCCGCCATTACTTCGTATTCCATCCGTCCCGGGCGAGTGAACTGCATGGCGCGCTTGTGCGCCGCGACAGCGATGCGGGCGGAATGACGCATTGCCTCGAGCTCCGGCCGCGTCTTGTACAGCCGCATGTCGTGCAGGAAATGATCGAGCGCGACGAATTCCTGAGGTGGCTGCACACCGCTACGACCCTGGTTCTTGAGCTGATTCACCCAACCGATCACGCGCTGATCGAAATCCTGGTGCAGACCCATCGTGTAGTAGACCCGCGAGCAGTTCTCCATCAGGCCGGGAAGAATGTCGTCGATGTCGGCGATGGGAAATGCATCGTCCGCGCCGTAGTCCCGCGTCGCCCCTTCCGGTCCGGCGCGACGTCCATCCCAGGTTTCGCGCGTCGGATCGCGGTCGCGCACGAACAGGACGTACTCGGCGTGAGTCCGGCCCGGAATCAATACGGCCACCGACTCCGGCTCACCAAAGCCCGTCAGGTAGTGGAAATCGCTGTCGGGGCGGTAGTGATACAGGACGTCGCTATTGCGAGTGCTTTCGGGAACCGCTGGCAGAATGGCAATGCCGCCCTTGCCGATCATTTTCATGAGCTGACGGCGGCGGCGGGCAAATTCGGTTTTACGCATGCAGTGTTTGAACGGACGGGCGTCGCGAACCTGGGGGATCAATGCTGCCGGGATTCGAATTCGTCATCGAGATCATCGTCCGGACCATCGTCCAGACCGTCATCGTCTGACGGGACGTCGCTATCGCTGCGCACCGCATCGAGCTCGTCATGGATCAGCTGCGTCGCGGCGCGAATGTACTCGACGACTTCCGTATAGGCCTCTTCGTCCTCTTCCGCATCGCCGCTCGGATCGGCTTCTGCGCGACTGATGCTGGTGAAGTCCAGCAGGACTTCATCGATGCTCTTGGGCATTCGTTCCGGCTGCAGCGGACGGGCAGTACCCAGTCCATAAAGAAATCCCTGACACCATTGCGACAGCGCGGTCGTGCGTTGCTCGAGCGCTACGGCATCGTCGGGCAGGAACGGCTGAAAATCCATCTCGTCGCCGCGCAGCGCGCGCAATGTATCGGCGTACAGCAGGTACATGGTCTGCTTGATATCGTCCGCGACGGGAACGCCCTCTTCCTCCGGAATCAGTTCTTCCAGCCAGCGTTCGAGCGTGCAGTCATCGCTGATACACAGCGCGCCGCACAGGCATCCATGCCCTTCGGCGACAGAAACCGTCGAACCTGCGCCCTGCATCACGCTCACTATTTCGGGGAATGTCACATGCAACATGGGGTTATGGTATCACTGGTCGTCGCGCCAGCGTTTCTTCGCCGCATATACGAGCATCAATCATGCGTTTGACCGTGCGTTCTTCGCCGCCGCATAATCGGGCCGTGAGCGAATCCAGACCAAATGCCGCCGACCGTGAACTGGAACTCCTCGAGCAACGGCTCGGAGAACTCGTCACCGTCGTGGCGCAGCTCAGGGAAGAGAATCGGGCGCTGCGACAGCGTCTCGATGGACTGACGACCGAGCGCGCGAATCTGCTGCAGAAGAACGAGCAGGTGCGCACGCGGGTCGAAGCCATGATCGGCCGCCTCAAGGCGATGGAGCACGGCGCATGAACGATCGAACGGTACGAGTCAGCGTCCGGATTCTCGAAAAGGAATACCAGGTCGCCTGTCTGCCCGAGGAGCGCTCGGAACTTCTCGACTCGGCCGAGTATCTCAATCTCAAGATGCGCGAGATACGCGACGCCGGCAATATCATCGGACTGGATCGCATTGCGGTGATGGCGGCACTGAACTTGGCCAACGAACTGCTGCGCATCCGCAAGCAGGACGGTGGTGGTAATGGTGAAGTCACTCCCCGGGTGCGCCAGATGCGCGAACGGGTCGAAGCGACGCTCGCCAAGGGTCAGCTAGACTAGTAATGGCCCGGTACGCCCTCATCAGGAGGAACCCGGATCGTCTGCAGCTTGTTTGTTTTTTGATTTCTATGGCGCCGCCTGCGGTGTTCGACACGGTGTCGGGAAACCTCTCGACCCTAACGTTAATACCCAGGGGTGCGGCATAGCGTCGGTATTGAGCATGTCCGTCTCCGACGGGAAGCCTGATCTGACGTGGCTGCGCCCCACCTATTGCTCCGTGTCGAGAGCAATGGCACCAACGGCACATGCGGGTGGCGCCGCCCTCCTCTCTGGATGAAGACATCCAACCCTGGCATTCAGTCGGTCGCGTGCGGTGACTCCACAGCGACCGACGACCGCGGCAACCTGCGCCGCGAGACGCACCACCAAGTGAGCCAGGAAATTCGCCGAGAAATGCGCCTCGAAATGCGTAAGCGCCGACGCGCGCTACCCGCATCGACTCGCGCCGCAGCTGCCCGGTCCCTCGCCAGCATCCTCTCCCGCAAAAGAATCCTGCGACCCGGCGCTCACATCGCCGTCTACCTGGCGCATGGGGCAGAGATCGACCTGGCTCAAGTGATCACTCGTGCGCGTCGGGCGGGTTGCAGGCTCTATCTGCCTGCCATCGTGAGCATAGAAAAGGGCTCGATGCAGTTCGTGCGCTTCGATGCGGGTCAGCCGCTGCGTCGCAACCGCTTCGGCATATACGAACCTGAACTGCGCACATCCCCAAGGATCGCCGTACGCAGACTCGATGCCGTACTCCTGCCGCTGGTCGCAGTCGATGTACGAGGGTGGCGCCTTGGCAGCGGCGCCGGCTTCTACGATCGACGCCTGAATCATCTGCGCTCGGGTCGTCGCTGGCGCAGGCCGAAGCTGATCGGTATCGCTTACGATTTCCAACGAGTGCCGATCCTCAGCCCCCAACCCTGGGACGTTCCGCTCGATGCGGTCGTCACCGAGCGCGCCTTCTACCCTTCACATCGTCCTTTCGCCTGAAACGCATATCGAGAAGCCCATGAACTACTGGTTGATGAAGTCCGAACCCGGCACCTTCAGTATCGACGACCTCGCCGCCGCAAAGAAAAGCACGACGGGATGGGACGGAGTTCGCAATTTCCAGGCGCGCAACTACCTGCGCGAGATGAAAAAGGGCGACCTGGCATTCTTCTATCACTCGAGCTGCGCTGTTCCCGGCGTGGCGGGTATCGTGAAGATCGTCCGTGAAGGCTATCCCGACCCATCGGCCTTCGATGCGAAAGACGATCACTACGATGCGGGCAGCAAGCGCGACAACCCACGTTGGTATTCGGTCGACGTGCAGCTCGAACGCAAGTTCGATGAGGTCGTCTCGCTCGAAGCACTGCGCAAGCATGAGCAGGGCAAACTGAAGAACATGATCGTATTGAAGCGAGGCAATCGACTCTCCGTTACACCAGTGACGAAGGTCGAATTCGAGTTCATCGCATCGCTCGCATGAGCATCGCGTTGTGACCCGAACAACAATTTCGCATACACCTCTTGCTAGCCATTTTCAATTTATGTATATACTGCGCCCGGACTAACTCGACATGGAGATTAATGACTATGGCAACTAAAGCTAAGAAATCAGCAAAGAAGAAGGCAACCAAGAAGAAGGCTGCCAAGAAGAAGTAAGTTTGCTTCTTGTTGATGTAGATGAAGACTGTGCCCGCGAAAGCGGGCACAGTCGTTTTCGGAGCTGGAAAAACCGGCATTTCACGCACATGCGCGCAGCGAGATCAGAGTCATGAACGCCGATCAGAAGAAGCAGCAGGCAGCCGTCGCCGCCCTCGCCTACGTCGAAGAGGACTCAGTCATCGGCGTCGGTACCGGCTCCACCGTCAATCACTTCATCGACGCATTGGCTGCGCAGAAGTTGCGCATTCGGGGTGCCGTGTCGAGTTCGGAAGCCTCGACCGAGCGAATGAAGAAGTACGGCATCGATGTTCTCGACCTGAACTCGACGGGTGACCTGGACGTTTATATCGACGGCGCCGATGAGTCGGATGGTCAGCTACGCCTGATCAAAGGTGGCGGTGCCGCACTGACGAGAGAGAAGATCGTAGCCGCAGCGTCGCGCCGCTTCGTCTGCATCGCCGATGATTCGAAGCTGGTGGACGTGCTCGGCAGGTTCCCCTTACCGGTGGAAGTGATTCCAATGGCGCGCTCCTACGTAGCCCGGCGCCTGCGGGCACTCGGCGGGCGACCACTCTGGCGCGAAGGCGTCATCACCGACAACGGCAACCAGATTCTCGACGTGCATGACCTGCGGATCACGGACCCGATTGCCACGGAGGATGCGATCAACCAGATCACGGGGGTCGTTACGGTAGGACTGTTCGCGCGTCGACCCGCCGATGTATTGATCCTGGGCACTGACGCAGGCCCGAAAATCCTGCCCTGATCCCTCCAGGCACGATGGCGCTTCATCAAGCGCCGCAGTAAGGACTGGCGAGGAAGGACAGCCGAAGATTTCCGTGGGTCCGCAAGAAATCCCGTCAGACAGCGCATGTCCTTTTACCCCGCGCTCCCCGTGGGATTCCTTGCCGTAGCTCTCGGGGTGAGCGCACTCGCCTAGCTGCGAATCGCTTCGCGCAACTCGCGGACCAGTCCGGGTCCGCGATAGATCAGACCCGAGTAGATCTGAATGAGATCAGCCCCGGCACGCAACGTACCGATCGCGTCGGACGATGACCCGATACCGCCGGCACCAATGATGGTCAAACGGTTTCCCGCAGCCGCCTTGAGGATGGCAACGGCTCGTTGAGCAAGTCCCAGCATGGGCGCTCCGCTCAATCCTCCGGCTTCCGACGACGCGCTGGCGACCTCAGGAGGTCGCGTCGTCGTGGTGTTGGTCGCGATGATGCCGCTGACGTTCAACTCGATCAGCAGGTGTGCGATCGCCCTCAGCTCATCCTCTGACAAGTCAGGCGATACCTTGGCAAGCAACGGCACCGTGCGACCCTGCTGCACCGAGAGCGTATGCCGCTCCTCCATCAGCGCCGAGAGGATCGGTCGCAGGTTGTCGACCTGTTGCAGCTGACGCAGTCCCTGCGTATTCGGTGAGGAGACATTCACTGTGACGTAATCGGCATGTGGCGCCAGCTTGCGATAGCAGGTGACGTAGTCGTCGATGGCGCTCTCCAGCGGCGTCCACGCATTTTTGCCGATGTTGATTCCGAGAACGCCGCGATACTTGCGTCGCATCAATCGGCCAACGACTGCGTCGGCACCTTCATTCGGAAAACCCATGCGGTTGATCAGCGCCTGCTGCCTCGGCAACCGAAAGACGCGAGGCAATGGCTGACCCGGCTGCGGCTGGGGCGTGACCGTGCCGATCTCGATGAAACCAAAACCAAGTGCCCCGAGTGCATCGATATGGCGACCGTTCTTGTCGAGGCCCGCGGCGAGACCAATGCGATTGGGAAAGGACAGCCCCATGAACTCGACACGCGCCGCAGCTGCATTGGTCACGCCAGGCAGCACATGCAAGCGATGCATGAGATCGAGTGAAGACAACGCCAGAGCATGGGCACGCTCGGGGGCGATCGCGAAGAACAGAGGGCGTAGCGCGGAATAGAGATCGACGGACATGCGGTGAAACTTCGGTGGGTTGGCGAGTTTGATGCGGAGAGGATCCGCGTGAATCATGACTTCCAATGCAGCTTTCAACCGGAGAGCAGCGAACCGGGCATCGAGCCCGACTCGCCGCGCGGGGGGACCAGGATGATTCGTGCTTTGCACTCACCCCGCCGGGGCCAGCGCGAAGATCCGCCGATCGCCGCGGTGTTCAATTCGCGGTTGCGAATTGGTCGAACCTGGATCCCCTATGCCTCAACCCAGTCAGATCAGCCAAACGAAAAAGGGCCCGGAAGACCGGGCCCTTTTTGTTTGGCTGGGGGACTAGGATTCGAACCTAGGTTGACGGAGTCAGAGTCCGTAGTCCTACCGCTAGACGATCCCCCAAGGTGCGGATCAAAGCGATTAACGCTTCGAGAACTGCGTACCGCGACGTGCCTTGCGGAAACCGACCTTCTTACGTTCGACTTCGCGGGCGTCGCGAGTGACGTAACCGGCATCGCGCAACTGCTTGCGCAGGGTCTCGTCATATTCCATCAAGGCGCGGGTCAGACCGTGACGGATCGCACCGGCCTGGCCGGTCGTACCACCGCCCTTGACCGTGACTTTGACGTCGAACTTGGTGTCGAGCTGCACGAGTTCCAGCGGCTGACGCACGATCATGCGCGCGGTCTTGCGGCCGAAGAATTCGTCGAGCGGACGGTCGTTGACCGTGATGCTGCCCGCGCCCGCACGAAGGAAAACGCGAGCGGTTGAGGTCTTGCGACGGCCGGTGCCGTAATTCGTCGAAACTGCCATGTGGTATGCCTTTAGATCTCGAGCGCTTTCGGTTGCTGAGCAGCATGCGGGTGCTCGCCACCGGCAAATACATGCAGCTTCTTGAACATCTTCCGGCCGAGCGTGTTCTTCGGCAACATCCCCTTCACCGCGAACTCGATCGCGCGCTCCGGGTGCTTCTGCAACAGCTTCTCGAGACTCGTGGTCTTGAGGCCGCCCATGTAGCCAGTGTGGTGGTGATAGAACTTGTCGGTCAGCTTCTGGCCGGTGACGTGCACCTTGCCCGCATTGAGGACAATGATGTTGTCGCCCGTGTCCACGTGCGGCGTATAGGAAGCCTTGTGCTTGCCGCGCAGACGCATGGCAAGTTGCGTTGCCAGACGGCCGAGCGTCTTGCCTGACGCGTCCACGACGAACCAGTCGCGGCGCACCGTCGCCTCGTTGGCGAATACGGTTCTCATTGAATTCTCCGGGAAAATCTCTGCCCTGGGGGCGAAAAGGCCGGCAAGTCTAATGGACGACTCCGGGCATTGCAAACCGATCGAAAACGAAGCCGCCCGAGTGGCGTAAAGGTCGACATATATATCGATATATATAATGAGCCCATGATCACAGTACCGCCCCCCGAATCCGGCAATGACCGGGTACTTTCCCTGATCGATCGGCTGGTCGAACCCGCAGATCAGGGACTACGGACCCTTTTCAGGGTCCATCAGTCTACCCGCTCCTACCCCGCGGATGGGATCGACGACACAGTCGACCAACCCGCGACCCGCCGCAAGGTCATCTCCCTGATGCGCATCAATCATTCGGGGGAAGTGGCAGCGCAGGCTCTTTATCAGGGGCAGGCCCTCGTAGCCCGCAATCCCGTCCTGCGCGAATCTCTTCTCGAAGCCGGCCGCGAAGAGGCCGATCATCTCGCGTGGTGCTCACAGCGCATCGGTGAACTGGGTGGCCGCACGAGCCTGTTCGATCCGCTCTGGTATGCCGGTTCGTTCGCGATCGGCGCACTCGCGGGCCTCGCGGGAGACCGAACGAGCCTTGGCTTCGTGGCCGAGACCGAACGCCAGGTGGTCGAGCACCTCGAAGGTCACCTCGCAGAGCTGCCCCATGATGATCGACGCACACGAGAGATCGTCAATCAGATGAGCGCCGATGAAGCCCGGCACGGACACAACGCCATGCAGGCCGGTGGCGCCGCACTCCCGCCACTGACACGAGCCCTCATGAAACTGACGGCCGGAGTGATGACACGGACCGCCCGCTGGATCTAGTCACGAATAATCAGAAACTTGCGGTGACACTGCATACTGTATTAAAAGTTCGGCAATAGAATTCGCATCGAACTGCCCAGCTAATCACGACAGCACCAGGGGTGACTAATGGAAGAGGGCGCACGGCCATTGAGCGACATACCAGCGATCAACCGATTTCTGAGCTACTGCCGCATTCGCACGGTGCCTTCGAAAACGGTGGTGATCCACGCGGGCGATCTGCCCGACGTCCTCTACTACATCGTCAGCGGTTCCGTTGAAGTCATGATCGAGGATGAGGAAGGCAACGAGATGGTTCTCGCCTACCTCAACAAGGGACAGTTCTTCGGCGAGATGGGCCTGTTCTACGAACAGCCAACGCGCAGCGCCTGGGTCCGCACCCGCCAGCAGTGCGAGCTGGCCGAAATGACCTACCCCCGCTTCCGTCAGCTCGCTGCCGAAAGCCCCGGCCTGGTGTTTGAACTCGCAACCCAGCTTGCCACGCGCCTCGATCGCACCAATCGCAAGCTCGGCGACCTGGCCTTCGTCGACGTCACCGGGCGAGTTGCTCACGCAATCATGGACCTGTGCGGCGAACCCGACGCCATGACGCATCCGGAAGGCATGCAGATCAAGGTCAGCCGTCAGGAGCTTTCGCGACTGGTCGGATGCTCGCGCGAAATGGCGGGACGCGTGCTCAAAGTGCTCGAAGATCAGGGCCTGCTGCGCGCCACCGGCAAGACCATCGTGGTCTATGGCGCCCGTCCGAAGATGAAGACGAAGCCACCGTTGGCAGCGGCCGCCGCTACTGCCGGTCGCGCCCCGGTCGCCAACAATCGTCGCGTCGATGAAGACGAAGACGAGGATTTCGACGACGAGGACGACGAGTAAATCGTCCCGTCTGGTACCGGGACACTTCATCAGTGTCCCGGTCGCTGACTCAGCCAGCCCCCTCGCCCGCTTTCGCAATTTCTGCCCGCATCGCCTCGATAGTCGCCTTGTAATCCTTCGCACCGAAGATCGCTGATCCTGCGACGAAGGTGTCGGCGCCGGCGCTGGCGATCTCGCGAATATTGTCGACCTTCACCCCGCCATCGATCTGCAGGCGAATTTCGCGCCCGCTCGCCTTGATGCGCTCACGAACCTGCCGCAGTTTCTGCAACGCCGTCGGGATGAACTTCTGACCGCCGAAGCCGGGATTCACGGACATCAGCAGGATCATGTCGACCTTGTCGATGACGTGATCGAGCCAGTTCAGCGGCGTCGCCGGATTGAACACGAGGCCCGGACGACAGCCGTGCTCGCGAATCAGCGAGAGCGTGCGATCGACGTGCTCGCTCGCTTCCGGATGAAACGAAATCCACGTGGCGCCCGCTGCCGCGAAATCGGGAATGATGCGATCCACGGGACGCACCATCAGGTGCACGTCGATGGGTGCAGTAATGCCATGCTTGCGCAGCGCTTCGCAGACCAGCGGACCAATCGTCAGATTGGGAACGTAGTGATTGTCCATCACATCGAAGTGGATGCTGTCGGCGCCGGCGTCCAGCACCGCGCGCACCTCCTCGCCGAGCCGCGCGAAATCGGCGGACAGGATGGAGGGTGCGATCCAGGGTTTGATCTGTGAACTCATTGCAATGCTCCGACGATACTCATTTCATGCCACGCGCAGCGCACAGCACTTCGTAGGCCGCGCGAATCTGCCGTGTCTTTTCCTCTGCCACTTTCATCATCGATTCCGGCAGGCCCTTGGCGTGCAGCTTGTCCGGATGGTTCTGGTTCATGAGCCGGCGATAGGCCTTGGTGACCTCCGCGTCGGACGCCGACGGCTGCATGCCGAGCACTTCGTAGGCCTGCGCAGTGCGATCGACAGCACTACGCGCCTCGCCCGACTGACGTGTCGACCGCTGCATCCGCAGCAGCGCCTCCATCTGCACCAGTTCGTAGGCCGAAACATCCAGCGCATTAGCAACGCGAGTGAGAACCCGCCGAGCCGACGGATGCACCCCACCGCTCCACAATGCGGCCTGCAACTGGATCTGCATGAACATGCGGCACAGGTCGGGACGGTTCCGACAGGCCCGGTGGAGCTGCTGCAGCGTGGCTTCGAGTGGAAAATCGGTTGCCTTGCCCTGCCTGAACAGTTCGATGGCGAGTCGCACTTCGCGCTCGCCCAGGCGCAGTTCGCCCATCATCGCGCGGGCGGCGCGGATTTCTTCTTCCGACACCCGACCGTCAGCTTTGGCAATATGCCCCATCACCTGGAATGAAGCGCGGAAGAACGCCTCCTGGACGCCGATCGCCGTTTCGCGCGGCCGCGAGCCACGCAGACGCGTTTCCGCTTCGACATCGAAGAGATGACCGATGAATGCACCGAACAGGACACCCACGGGACCGGCGGCGAATATGCCAACGACCGCTCCCAATGCCTTGCCCTGCCACATCATGTTCAACTGCACCTCGACTGTCGAAACTTGAAGCTCACCCTACCCGCTGCGACAATCGCTGCGGCTGACAGCATCTTCAATGTTAGCAGCGGCCCGATTGCCGGACCGCGATTCTTACGACCGCACACACGCAAGGTCTCCCGATGTCCGCGACCACCGCATCCCCCCCGCTGCTGCACTCGAACCTGACCTCCCTGAAGCGTATTCATGAGGGGAAGGTGCGCGACATCTACGCCATCGACGCTGAGCACATGCTGATCGTGACCACCGATCGACTGAGCGCATTCGATGTCGTGCTGCCCGATCCGATTCCCGGCAAGGGCAGCGTTCTGACGCGCATTTCGCGTTTCTGGTTCGACAAAACGCAGCACCTGATTCCGAATCATCTGACCGCCTACCCGCTCGAGCGCGCCGTCCCCGATGCCGCGGAGCGCGCATTGATTGCCGATCGCAGCATGGTCGTGAAGCGCCTGAGGGCCTTGCCGATCGAAGCAGTGGTGCGTGGTTACCTGATCGGCTCGGGCTGGCGCGACTATCAGCAGACAGGCATCGTGTGCGGAATCTCCCTGCCGCATGGCCTGCGACAGGCGGATCGATTGCCGCAGCCGCTGTTCACGCCGTCGAGTAAAGCGCCGCAGGGCGAGCACGACGAGAACATCGACTACGAGAAAGTGGTAACGACCGTGGGCCAGGGCCTGGCCGAACAGATTCGCGCGGCGTCGCTGGCACTCTACGGCTTCGCCGCCGAGTACGCGCTGAAGCGTGGCATCATCATCGCCGACACCAAGTTCGAGTTCGGCGTCGACGAGGCTGGTCACCTGACGCTGATCGACGAAGCGCTGACACCGGACTCCTCACGATTCTGGCCGGTTGATACGTACCAGGTCGGCAGCAGCCCGCCGAGCTTCGACAAGCAGTTCGTGCGCGACTATCTCGAGACCCTCGACTGGAACAAGCGCGCTCCCGCCCCCGCCTTGCCGGCCGAGATTCTGACCAGGACCAGCGAGAAGTACGCTGAGGCCTTACGCCGCCTGATTACCTGAGGATCATTTCGTTCTGCGCAGCGGCTACCCGTCAAGCGCACCACCGTTCGGAGGCAGCACGTGACTGAACCCGCGTCGACCGGTATTCCAGACTCCGCCGCTGCCCTGCCGCTCGAATCGCCGCGCATGCGGCACATGCCGCTGACCGTTGCACTCGCCTATCTGGTCTTCGGCATCCTCTGGATCTTCTTCACGGATCGCGCACTGGTCTGGCTGCAGATTCCTCCTGAGGCGATTCTGCAGATGCAGACTACCAAGGGCTGGCTGTACATCTTCGGTTCCGCCACCCTCCTCTACATTCTGCTGCGGCGGTATGAACGCAATGCGCGGCAGTCGACACGCCGGCTGCTCGAATCGCAGGAAGAGGTGCGACGCATGAATGCGGACCTCGAGCACCGGGTCGCCGCCAGAACCCTGCAGCTGGAGTCGGCGAATCGCGAGCTCGAGGCGTTCGCTTACGCCGTTTCCCATGATTTACGCGCTCCCCTGCGCAGCATGTCGGGGTTCAGCCAGATCGTGGTCGAGAGCGCACCTCCCGAGCTCGATGAGAAGAACCTCGACTACCTGCGACGCATCCGCGATGCCAGCCTGCGCATGTCGGCGCTCATCGACGACCTGCTGAGTCTGTCACGCATCAGTCGCAGTGAAATGACGTTGCGGCCGGCGAGCCTGACTCAGATCGCGTCCGAAGCAGCGGCCACGGTTCGCGATCTCTATCCGGGACGCGAAGTCACCCTCACCATTGCGCCCGACATGATGGTCGAGGGAGACACGCGACTGCTGCGCATCGCCATGGAAAACCTGATCGACAATGCCTGGAAATACACAGGCCACGTCGAGCACGCTCAGATCACGATTGGCTGTCAGCAAAGCGGGCCGGAACGGGTTTTCTTCGTGCGCGATAACGGCATCGGATTCGACATGGCGTATTCGGGCAAGCTGTTCGGGCCGTTCCAGCGCCTGCATGCGGACTCGGATTTTCCGGGCACAGGCATCGGGCTCGTCACGGTACAGCGGATCGTCGCGCGGCACGGCGGACGGATCTGGGCAGAAGCGCAGCCCGATCACGGCGCGACGTTCTACTTCACTCTGGGTCCGCCGCCGCGCCCATGACGGCGCTGCAGATTGAACCGACTGTCCTGCGACGCTGCAGCGTCTCTCGCTTGCCGCCCGGCAAGCCGCATGTCAGGCTGGCTGCGTGATGATCGACGCTTTGGCCTCGCGCATCGAACACTGGCTGTTCGAACCACCCGAATCGCTGATCGGCAAGCCGATCTGGCAGCTCACCCGCATCCTGCGTTATCCCTACGCGCTGATTCGCGATGTGCTGCGCGACGATCTCACGTTGCGCGCGATGAGCCTGGTGTACACGACGCTGCTGTCGATCGTGCCGCTCATTGCCCTGTCCTTTTCCGTGCTCAAGGGCCTGGAATATCACCGCGAACTGGAACCGGTGCTCTACACCTTCCTGGAACCGCTGGGAGACAAGGCTTACGACATCACCGCCAAGGTGATGGAGTTCGTCGACAACGTGCGCGGCGGAGTGCTCGGCTCCATCGGCCTGATCTTCCTGCTCTACACCGTGATCTCGATGGTGCAGAAGGTCGAAGAGAGCTTCAATTTCGTCTGGCGCGTCGATCAACCGCGCAGCTTCGGACGACGCTTCAGCGAGTATCTGAGCGTGATGGTGATCGGCCCGGCCGTGCTCGTCGGCGCCATCGGTCTGCTCGCCTCCGTGAACAGCAGTTCAGTGATGCAGACGATCTCGCATTACCAGCCGTTCGGCTGGCTGCTGGCGCTGCTGGGAACGCTCAGCCCATATCTGCTGGTCGTCGGCGTGTTCACGTTCCTGTACGCATTCATTCCGAATACGCGAGTGCGCGTCGTGCCGGCGTTGATCGGCGGCGCCGTCGCCGGCTTCGCGTGGGTGGCGATGGGCATGATCCTCGCCTCCTTCGTCAAGGGATCCAGCGGCACGATGGTCATCTACGCAGGCTTCGCCATCGTGATCGTCGCGCTGATCTGGGTGCACATCTCCTGGCTGGTACTGCTGCTGGGAGCGCAGCTTGCGTTCTACATCCAGAACCCGCAGTACCTGCGGCCGGGCCGCGGTGAGATCCGCCTCAGTTCGACCGTGCGCGAACGACTCGCGCTGTCCGTCATGTACCTCATCGTCAACGACTACAATTCAGGCATTCGCTGGACCACGAACCGGCTGGCCGATCATCTGGAAGTTCCCGGTGCAGCACTTGCGCCGATCATGACGGAGCTGGAAAAGCATCGTCTGCTCGTCATCGCCGAGGACGACACCTGGTTGCCTGCCCGCGATCCAGGGACGATTGCGCTATGCGATGTGATCGATGCAGTCCGTCATGAATCTGTCGGCCCGCGATTGAGCCGCATCCGCGACATTTCTCCGGCAGTCGATGCAGCGCGCCACGCCGAGGAAGCCATGCGGGCGCGACTGAAGGAGAGGACGGTCAAGGATCTGGTGGACGAGAAGTGACGAGGGTCACTCCCCTGCAATCGTCATCTGCTCGACCAGGATAGAGCCCGTCCGCACGCCGCCGCGCGCATCGACGTCGTTGCCGACCGCCACGAGGTTACGCAGCATGTCCTTGAGATTGCCGGCAATCGTGATCTCGTGGACCGGGTAAGCGATGGCGCCGTTCTCGACCCAGAAGCCGGCTGCGCCGCGCGAGTAATCACCCGTCACGCCATTCACCCCCTGCCCCATCAGCTCGGTGACGACGAGTCCACGATTCATCCGGCGCAACAGGCTTTCGAAGTTCTCGGCGCCGTGACCCACGAACAGGTTGTGAACACCGCCCGCATTGCCGGTCGTTTTCAGACCCAGCTTGCGCGCGGAGTACGTGCCGAGGATGTAACCGCCCAATACGCCGGCAGCGACCAGTTCGCGATCACGCGTCGCACAGCCCTCGCTGTCGAACGGTGCGCTGCCCAACGCCTTGGGGATGTGCGGTCGCTCGGAAATGCTGAACCAGTCCGGAAACACCTGCGTGCCGGCTGAATCGAGCAGGAATGACGCACGACGATACTGACTGCCACCACGCACGGCGCCGAGGAAATGCCCGATGAGACCGCGCGCCAGTTCCGGCACGTAGAGTACGGGCGCGGTCGTCGTCGACGGTTTGCGCGCATTCAGTCGACGCAAGGCGCGTTCCGCCGCCGTCCGGCCGATTTTTTCGCCGTCTTCCAGCTCACGCCAGTCGCGCACCGAGCTGTACCAGTAGTCGCGCTGCATCTCGTCGCGCTCCTGCGCGATCACGACACAGCTCAGGCTGTGGATCGTGCTGGGATAGCCACCGAGAAAGCCCAGCGAATTGCCGTACACGCGGATGCCGCGATGACTCGACAGGCTCGCGCCCTCGGAATTGCCGATGCGCTTGTCGACCGCGAGCGCGGCCGCCTCGCAGGCCACCGCCAGGTCGCGCGCCTGATCCGGCTCGATATCCCAGGGATGATTCAGATCGAGGTCGGGAATCGCGGTCGCCAGCGTGTCCGGATCGGGAAGTCCCGCACACTCGTCCTCAGCGGTGAATCCCGCGATGCTGTACGCCTTCGCCACCGTTTCGCGAATGGCCGAGGCTCCCAGGTCCGCAGTACTCGCCGAACCTTTGCGCTGACCCCGATAGACCGTGATGCCCATGCCGCGATCACGCTGGTATTCGAGCGTTTCCACTTCCCCCAGGCGGGCGCTGACCGACAGCCCGGTATCGACGCTGATGGCGACTTCGGATTGGGTTGCGCCGAGTTGCCGGGCTTCCTCGATGGCCATCGTCACCAGCGATTCGAGATCGGACTGGCTCAGCGATTGACTCGCGGCAGCAGCGGTATTTCTGGCAGAAACAGGATCGGAACGGGTCATGAGCCGATCTTATCAGGCACGGCCTGAGGTTTGGTCCGGCTTTCCCGATGCTGCCGGTCGTTCTATCCTCCCTGCCATGACTGACGAAGATGAACTCCCCAGCAAAAGCGAGCGCAAGCGGCAGAGCGACGATCTGCAGGCGCTCGGCGAAGCCCTGATCGATCTGCCCGACAACGAATTCGACGCATTGCCGCTGCCCGAATTCCTGCGCGATGCTGTCCTGCTCGCACGCCGGATCACCGCGCATGGCGGCCTGTATCGGCAGAAGCAGTACATCGGCAAACTGATGCGCAAGATCGATGCCGAACCCATCCGCGTTGCGCTGGATACCCGGCGTGATCGCGAACGACTCACCACCTTGCGCTTTCGCCGCCTCGAGCAATGGCGCGACCGGATCATTCGGGAAGGCCGCCCCGCGCTGGATCAGTTCGTGAGCGAATGCGAGGGTGGGATCGCACCGCCCGCGCTAGCGGAACTTGCCGCGCTCACCGATCAGGCCGGCAAGGAACAGCGCGAAAAACTACCGCCGCATGCCAGCCGTGAGCTGTTTCGCAAGCTACGAGAAGCCATGCCGATCTGATCGGCATGGCCTGCTACAATTCCCCGATGAAACCGCTCGTTGGCATCATCATGGGCTCCCGGTCCGACTGGGAGACGCTGCAACCTGCCGCCGATAT
Source organism: Povalibacter sp. (assembly GCF_036520495.1). Classification (GTDB taxonomy): domain Bacteria; phylum Pseudomonadota; class Gammaproteobacteria; order Steroidobacterales; family Steroidobacteraceae; genus Steroidobacter. The sequence continues at coordinate 233,222 of NZ_DATDJO010000068.1, forward strand.
GCTGCAGAAACTCGGTGTTGCGTATGAAACGCGTGTCGTCTCAGCGCACCGCACGCCCGACCTGCTCTTCGACTATGCCAGCACGGCGCGCGAGCGCGGCCTGGAAGTCATCATCGCTGGCGCAGGTGGTGCAGCGCATTTGCCGGGGATGACCTCCTCCAAGACCACGCTGCCCGTGCTCGGGGTTCCGGTGCAATCGAAAGCATTGAACGGCATGGACTCGCTGCTCTCGATCGTGCAGATGCCCGCCGGTATTCCCGTCGGCACGCTCGCCATCGGTCAGGCCGGCGCCACCAACGCCGCATTGCTGGCTGCGGCCATCCTGGCCAACAAATATCCACCGATTCAGCAGGCCCTCGACAAATTCCGCAGCGACCAGACCGACGGCGTCCTCGCGCATCCCGATCCGGCTGTCGCGCCCCGTCACCCATGAAGATCGGCGTCATCGGTGCGGGCCAGCTGGGACGCATGCTGGCCCTGGCAGGCTATCCGCTGGGCCTGCGCTTCGTGTTCCTCGATCAGGGCAACGACACCCCCGGCGAACAGGTGGGTCACATCATTCGCGGCGCATTCGACGATCCTGCCGCTCTGGCGGAGCTGGCGAAGCAGGTCGACCTGATCACCTTCGATGTCGAGAACGTTCCCGTCGATGCCGTTCGCGGCATCGCGAAGCAGCGCCCTTTCCTGCCCCCTGTCGAAGCGCTTGGCGCGTCGCAGGATCGCCTGGACGAAAAGACACTGTTCCGCAAACTGAAGATTCCGACACCGGAATTTGCGGCGGTCGATTCACTGCAGGATCTGCAGGCAGCGACAAACCGCATCGGAATTCCCGGCGTGCTGAAGACACGTCGCCTCGGCTACGACGGACGCGGTCAATACTTCATCCGCAAAGCAGAGGACGTCGAGAAGGCATGGTCGACACTCGGGACCGTCCCGCTGATCTACGAAGGCTTCGTCAATTTCAGCCGCGAAGTGTCGATCATCGGCGCGCGCAGCACACGCGGTGAAGTGCGGTGTTATCCGTTGGCGGCGAACACCCATTCCGAAGGCATCCTGCGTCATTCGATCGCGCCGTATAACAACGCGCGTCTGCAGAAATCCGCCGAGACGTATCTGAAGCGCCTCATGAAGCACTTCGACTACGCCGGCATCCTGACGATCGAATTCTTCGTCCAGCGCGGACAGCTCATCGCCAACGAAATGGCGCCACGTGTCCACAACTCCGGGCACTGGACCATCGAAGGCGCGCAGACGAGTCAGTTCGAGAACCATGTGCGGGCGATCCTCGGCCTGCCTCTGGGCAGCACCGCGGCCGTCGGGCATTCCGCCATGGTCAACTTCATCGGCGCCATGCCGACGCTGGAACAGATTCTGCGCGTGCCTGGCGTGCACTTTCACAGTTACGGCAAGGAGCCCCGCCCCAATCGCAAGCTGGGGCACTGCACGATCACCGCGACTTCAGCCATTGCACGCGATCGCGCACTGCGGGCGTTGATGAAACTTAAGGTCAGTTGAAGCCGTTACAAGACCCGAAATAATGGCCGCGGGACGCGGGACGCCACCGAACGTGATGCGCTTCGAGACTTCGGCTCTTTGACAGCGCGGTTTTTTGTGTCCGCGGACGCGAGCCCGTAAACTTTGCCGGCCAGCATCAGGCTGGATCGGTGACACCTCGATTGCCCGTCGGTGGCCCCAGGATTTCATGTATCTGGAGTTATTCAAGCTGCAGGAACTGCCGTTCAGGCTCACGCCCGATCCGGCCTTCCTCTATCTGTCGAAACATCACGCCCGCGCCAAGGCGTACATGGAGTCGACCATCTGGTTCACGGATGGCTTCGTCGTCATCACGGGCGAAATCGGTTCGGGTAAAACCACGCTGATCGAGACCTTCCTGAAGGAACTCGAGAAGGACGTCGTCGTCGCCCAGATCAACCAGACACAGGTTTCTGCGATCGAATTCCTGCAGAGCGTGCTGGTGCAGTTCGGCTTTCAGCCCTTCAAGATGAAGAAGGCCGAGTTGCTGTCGACGCTCAACGATTTCCTCGTCGAACAATATGCCAGCGGCCGGCGCGTGCTGCTGATCGTCGATGAGGCGCAGAATCTCTCGAACAAGGTGCTCGAGGAAATCCGTCTGCTCTCCGGCATCGAAACGACCAAGGAAAAGGTCCTGCGCATCATCCTTGCCGGTCAGCCGGAACTGAACGACAAGCTGAATTCACAGGGCCTGGTACAGCTGGCGCAGCGCATCCGGCTGCGCTTCCATCTCACGCCGCTGTCCAGGAACGATACGGCCTCCTACATCCAGCATCGTCTGGAAGTGGCGGGCTCGCAGGGCCGCGAGATTTTTCAGCCCGACACCTTCGCCATGATTTATCGCTACACGGGCGGTATTCCGCGACTGGTTAACAGCCTGTGCGACACCTCGATGATGGCTGCCTTTGCCCAGGATCGCGACATCGTGTCGGTGGCGGATGTGGCCGCCGCTGTCGAAGAAATGCAATGGATCGAATACGCGGAACGCTCGGTCAAGCTGCAGGTGCTGGCGCCGCAGGGTTCTTCCTATGCTTCGCACGCCTCGGATGCCACCAGCGAACGTCGCCAGATTCTCGGCCGCATCCTGGTGGGCGTTAACGGCGCGACCATCGCCGAACGCGAACTGCCGGTGGGACGCTTCGTCATCGGCCGCACTTCCGACAACGATCTGCAGATCGACAGCAAGTTCATCAGCCGGCATCACGCACAGATCGTCACGACAGCGCAGAGCTGCGTAATCGAAGACCTGAACAGCACCAACGGCATCAACGTGCGCGCGAAGCGTGTGCGTCGCCGGATCCTCAACGACGGCGACGTGGTGCAGATCGGTCAGCACGAAATCATGTATTTCGATGAGCGCCTGTCGCGTACGCGAGTGCTGCCGAACGAAGGTGAAGACGACGCCGTGCCGATGCTGCGCAGCGCGGCGGCAGTCGATTCAGAAGATGACGACGAGGACGCTGAGGCCCACGGTCACTGACCCGCTTCGGTCAGTCGTCGAGAGACTTGCTGCTGTATTCGGCCTGGGTGGTGCGGTAGTCCTTGCGTCGCAGCCACAGCACGATGCCCGCCAGCAGGCTCAACGAGCCCAGCAGCAGCAGCACGCCCGGCAGCGTCTCAACGGTGATGACCCAGGCGGCGCCCAGCAGCACCAGCCCCAGCAGCATGTACAGGTAGGGAATCAGTTCGTAGAGCGGGCGTGAGATCCACATGGCTGGCACAAAGTCTTAAGGGAGGCGCCGCGTCATCCTAGCAGCGCACCACGAACCGGCGCCATCCGGATCAGGCTACTCCGTCGCCGTGCCGCCGACGGTCAATCCGTCGATCCGCAGCGTTGGCTGCCCCACCCCGACCGGCACGTCCTGCCCTTCCTTGCCGCACGTCCCGACGCCCTCGTCGAGCTTCAGATCATTGCCTACCATCGACACGCGCCGCAGCACGTCCGGACCATTGCCGATGAGCGTGGCGCCGCGCACCGGGCGAGTCAGTTTGCCGTCCTCGATCAGGTAGGCCTCGCTCGCCGAGAAAACGAATTTTCCCGACGTGATATCGACCTGGCCGCCGCCGAAGTTGTGGCAGTACAGACCTTTGCGCACCGAACCGATGATCTCCTGCGGATCGTGCTGGCCCGCCAGCATGTAGGTGTTGGTCATACGCGGCAGCGTCATGTGCGCGAACGACTCGCGCCGGCCGTTCCCCGTGGGCTTCACGCCCATCAGGCGCGCATTGAGCTTGTCCTGCAGGTAGCCGCGCAGCACGCCGTTCTCGATCAGGGTCGTGCACTGCGTCGGCGTGCCTTCGTCATCGATATTGAGCGAGCCGCGCCGGGAACCGAGCGTGCCGTCATCCACGACGGTGCATTGATCGGAGGCGACCTTCTCGCCGACCTTGCCGGAGAACGCCGAGGTGCCCTTGCGATTGAAGTCGCCCTCGAGTCCGTGGCCGATCGCCTCGTGCAGCAGGATGCCGGGCCAGCCGGGACCCAGCACGACAGTCATCGACCCGGCGGGAGCCGGCGTGGCTTCGAGATTGACCACGCCGCCACGTACGGCTTCGCGCACGAGATCTTTCCAGCGATCCTTCTCGAGAAACCGCTTGAAGCCGTAGCGCCCACCCGTACCGGCGTAGCCCTGCTCGCGACGTCCGTTCTGTTCGACGATGACGGAAACGTTCATGCGCACCAGCGGGCGCACATCCGCAGCAACAGTGCCGTCGCTGGCCATCACCAGCACGACCTCGTGCGATCCGGACAGGCTGGCCATGACCTGCTTGACCCGCGGATCGATACGACGCGCTTCGATGTCGATCTGCTCGAGCAGACTCACTTTCTCCGGATCGGTCAGCCCGTCGATCGGATCTTCGGGCAGATAAAGATTGTGGCCGGCCGTCGGTTGCCAGGCCTTGAGGCTGGTATTCGAGCCGCTGCGCGCGATGGCTCGCGCCGCATGCGATGCCTCGGTGAGCGCCGGCAGGAGGATCTCATCCGAATACGCGAAACCGGTTTTTTCGCCAGCCAGCGCGCGCACACCCACACCCTGCTCGATGCTGTGAGCGCCGTCTTTGACGATCCCGTCCTCGAGGGACCAGGACTCGTCGCGACTCAACTGGAAGTACAGATCCGCGTAATCGACGTTGTATCCCATGACGCTGCCCAGCACGGACGCGATGCGCTGGTCATCCAGGCCCGAGGGAGCAAGGATTGCCTGCCGCGCCAGATCGAGCGGCTGGATGGCGCCCGCAGGCTGCGGCAATTCGAGGTGCAGGTTGCTCGGCGCGACGGGGGACACATTGGACATGGGGTATCGAACTCGACTTCCGCAGGGAAAAAAGAATGTGCAGGTCGAAGCCTACAAACCGCCGATCGCAAAACGGCGATGGTTGAGCGCCGGAAAACGACCGCGCAGTTCCTGTAGCACAGTATGGTCGATTTCGGCGATTGCCAGCCCTGGGCCCGGTGCCCCCACCCGCGCGAGCACATGGCCCCACGGGTCGACGATCATGGAATCGCCGTAGGTTTCCCGTCCGTTGGCGTGCAGTCCGCCCTGGGCCGCGGCCAGCACATAACTGAGATTCTCCACCGCCCGTGCGCGCAGCAACACTTCCCAGTGTGCCTTGCCCGTGGGCGCCGTGAATGCCGATGGCAAGGTGAGCACCTCGGCTCCTTGCGACTGCATCACGCGAAACAGCTCGGGAAAGCGCACGTCGTAGCACACGGCCAGCCCCACGTGTCCGATCGGCGTCGGCACCACTGTCGGCGACTGGCCCGCGGCAATGGTCGCCGATTCGCGATAGCGCTCGTCCCTTCCGGGAATATCGACATCGAACAGGTGGATCTTGTCGTAGCGCGCCACGCAGCGACCCTCGTCGTCGAACAACAGTGACGCGGCGGCGACTTTGCCCGGCTGCTCCGGCACACGAATCGGCACCGTGCCGCCAAGAATCCACATATGCAATTCACGGGCGGTGTGCGCGAGAAATGCCTGGATCGGGCCTTCGCCGAAGGCCTCGGCCGCCTCGACCTTGTCGGTTTCCTTGCGACCCATGATCGCGAAATTCTCGGGCAGCACCGCGAAGACGGCGCCCGCGCTTCGCGCCTGTTCCAGGAGCGTGCGAGCGCCCACGAGATTGGCGGCGACATCCGGACCTGAGGTGAGTTGTATGACGGCTGCGACTGGCATGGGAGATTTCCTGCGCGCTACATCGATGCGCCTTCACGAGCGCTGTTGGCTGCTTCCTTGCCCTGGGCCGCATCGACGCGCTCGACGACCGGATTGTCCCATGGACCGGTGATCCGGTAATAACCGCGGGTCATGCCCTTGAGCGGCTCCTTGAAGACCTGAGAGAAGAGCAGCAATGCCGCCCCCACTGCGGGGCCACCCGCCAAGGCGCCCGCTACCGGCAATGACGCGCCGAGATTGCCGGTGACGACCGCGGTCTGATCGTAATCGTGTATCCCCAGTCCCGTACGTCCCGCAATACCGATCTCCACCGCGGGTCCGCTCAACAACAGGTTGTTCGTATACGCATTGCCGTCACGCAATTCGAAATCGCCATGCACCTTGTCGAAGCTCAGCCCCTCGCCCGTCAGATCGCTGAAATCCAGCGACAGGCGGCGCGGCAACGCAGCGACACTGAATAGGCCCAGCATGCGCCCGGCACCGGGTTGCACGCTCAGGAGCTGTCCGTCCTCCGCCGCGACAGTGACGGTGCCCGAGGCGCGACCCGGGAAGTCGCTGTCGAATCCACCGGGCCATGACAACTGCGCCGTGATCTCGCCGTGTCTGGCTTCCACCACCGGCGTGTAGTTGAGCGCACGCAGCGTTGCACCTACATCCGTGCTGACAACGCTGGCGCTCATCTGCGACCGTTCACCATCGGGCGTCACCAGCCATTGGGCCTGCACCTCCCCGCGCAACGCGGCCTGCACGATCGTCAGCGAATCGACGCGGATGCCCATCGGCACGCGCGATGCCTGCAGATCGATCGAGCCGATCGAGTGATCCTCGTAACGAAAGTCCTGCACAAAGGCGCGCAGGTTCGGCCAGCTGCGTGGATCCCGTCCGCCGGACGGTGTGCTCTGCTTGTTCTCCCGTGAGATCACCAGGTGATCGAGTCGCGCCGTCAGTGGCTGCGAACCGGTGAACTCCTCCGGAATCGTGAGCTCACCCGCCGCGTTCGGACCGCTCACAGCGATCTTCCACGCATCATTGCCCGCCTGCAGCATTCCGCGCACTTCTGGAAACTGATAACCGAACAACTGCAGCGTGCCGACCTTCAGATTGGCCGCACGCAGAATGTCGGAAACCCGCGTCTTGCCCGGTGTGTCACCGCGCACTGCGAACCAATCATCCAGCACGAGGCGATCCAGTGATCCCTCGATGCGCAGCCCCGGATGCGGCGGCAATGCGGCGGCGATATCGTCAGCGCGAACGCCCCCGCGATCGAACTGCCAGCCGCCTGCGTACTTCGACAGTCGCAGCAGCGCTCGCACCGGCCCTAGCGACGATCGCAGCAGCAGTTCGTCATCGCCGTCGAATTCGATCTCTGCCCGCAGCGCTCGCGACTCGGCCTCACTCTTGCCGACGGGATAGGGCAACGCGATGCCGAAGCCGCTCAGGTCGCTGTCGAGGACGAATTTCCGCGGCTGCTGCCGCCGGGGCTCATCGCCCGTCTGGGCGATCAACTGCGTCGACAGACGCCAGTCCGCAGCGCCACTCACCTTCACGCTCGAGGGCAATTTCAGCGCCGCCGTCAGCTGCTCGGCGCTGGCACGCCCCGTCGCCGTCAGCTGCGCGGTCTGCGTCCTGGCGGCAACCGGCTCGATCGACACCTGCAGCGGGCCGTTCAGCCAGGTGCCTTGCAGGTCGGCGGACTCCGGCAGCGCCTGCCTGACAGTGAGAACCCCGCGCAACGACGTGATCGGCGCGGCCAGCAGATCCGATTCCACCGTGGCATCGCTGACGCGGGTCTTGACCAGAATGCGGCGATTGGCGATGCGTTTGAGCGGCAGATGCAGACTGACATCGCCATGCACCGCACCGCTACCGCGCAAGCCATTGAACTGTTCACCGAGCGCTTCGCGCAGCGGGCTGTGCTGCAGCAGCGCCAGCGCATGGCCCAGCTCACCGTCAGCCTGGGCAGCGACGACGAGCACGCCCTTCTTGAAGTCGGCAAAGGTCGCGTTGATCTGCGATATGCGCAGACCACCGACGTCCGCCGTGCCGGTGAGAACTTTCATGCCCTCGTTGCGAAACTCGAAATGACTGCCCAGCTCGCGCGCCGGCTGCCAGCCGGACTGGTAGTTGAGAACACCGCCTTCGATTCGTCCGCGCGCCAGGAATTCACCTTCGCCGTTGCGAAACGGCACGGCGCGCGTCGGCCCCTTGAACGACACATGAGCGTCGCGAACGCGCCCATCCACAAACGCCTGGTCCAGCCAGGCGAGCGCCTTCGGCGAGAGCTTGTTGGCTGGCAGGTATTTCGCAGTGGAGGCCACCCGCAGATCGTCGCCGGTCGCTTCAAGGTCCAGAACCAGCGACGACTTGTCCTGCGGCACCGTCACCGCGATCCTGCCCTGCGCGTTGCCATCGTCGGTGACGACGCGCAGCTCATCGCTGGCGATGCGCCACCCTTCCGGGATCCGCTGCCATCGCACATCGCCTTGCGCCGACTGCGCCGCGAGCGGCGTGCGGAACATGCGCGGCAATTCAAATCCCAGTTGGCGTGAATCGAGATGCGCCGTGCCGTTACCTTCATCGCCTTCGATGTGCGCAGTCACGCCGCTGATTCCGGGCATCCGGCGCACCGGCCGCACCCCGACATCCGTCAGATCGGCCTTCACCTCATAGGCGAGTGACGCGTCGCGCTGCGTTGTTGCGACAGTCAGTGCCAGATTCGTGATCGTTCCGCGCGCCTGCAGCGCGCGCAGATGCGCCGATGCTTCGCTTTCCGGTAAGTAGGCGAGCAATGGCCAGAGGTTTTCGAGCACGAGCCGGTCTGCGTTCACGGCGATGCTCATCGCACCCACGTCGGTCTGCGACCATTTCGCCACGATTTTCTGCGCCTGCCATGGCGCACTCTTGCGGGAAATATCCAGGTCGGTGACGGAGGCTTCCCAGGTATCGGCGTGACGCGCAGCGGCAAAGTTCATCGCCAACCGGTCGAAAGCCACGAGTGACGGCGCCGCTGGCAACTTCACGCCCGTGGTGTCAGCAGACTGCTCTCCGGTCTTGTCGTCCGGCGTCGCGTCATCGCCGGCGTCACATGCGGATGCCTCGCACTCTGCATCGTGATCGTCCAGCGGTTGCAGCGGATCCGGACCCGGCAGAGGAATGATCCATTCGGGTGCCGTGGCACTGACATGGGCCAGATCCACCCTGGCCGTCACCGCGTCGGCGTGCGCGCCACGAAAAGAAACCGACATGTCGATCGACCCATGGCCGGTCTCGGGCGCCAGCCATTGATTCGGCATCACGTCGGCCCAACCCGCCAGATCCAGTCCTTCGCCATGCACTGCGAAGCTCGATGCCAGCGACTCGACGCTCCCCAGATCACCGGCCACGCGCGCCGAGAATTCGAGCGACTCGCCGAGCGTGCGCGGTAACGACGCGCTGCCTTCCAGTTCGAGGAGCGCTCTCTGTCGCGACAACGTGAAACTGATCCCTGACAAGGACCAGGGTCCGCGACCCGTGATCTCGTCGCGGAAACTCACCACCGCATTGCGCACCCGGAACTGCCCCACCGGCAGCGATTCCACGGCGATGGTCTTCGTGCCCTGCCCCTCATTGAGCGAGCTCTGTCCGAGCAATCGCACGCGCCCATCGAGCGTGCGGATCAACGCGATCTCCGGCGAGTCGAGTGTGAAGCGACCTGCCGTGAGCCGACGCTCGCTCATCGACGTCCACAGATCGAATCCCACGCTGCCGCGCCGCGCCGTGGCCAGCACGCGCGTGCGGTCGGCAGTGCGCACAGTCGCGTCGTAGAACACCAGTTCCGGACCGTATCGGCGTAACCGCGCACCGATCCGGCTGAACTCGATGACGAACCCCGTCTTGTCGTTCACCCATTGCTGCAGTTGCACCCGGTACTCAGGCACTCGGCTGACCGCGATCTGGAAAGCCCCCATCAGCAAACCCAGCAGCACGATGACTACCGCGAGGGTGATCAGGCTGTATTTGAGCGGCTTGGAGCGCGAGAAGAGGGACATGGGAGGCTGGCCAACTGGCTAACTGGCTAACTGGCTAACTGGCCAGAGCCCAGCGGAATTGGGTCACGAACTGCGTCATCCTCATTTTCCTCTGGCCACCAGACCAGTTGGCCGGTTGGCCAGTCGGCCTCCTCATCTCACATCAACACCACGTCGTACTGATCCTGCTGATACAGCGCTTCGGTCTGCAGCCGGATCGGCTTGCCCGTGTGCACTTCGAGTTCCGCCAGTGCAGCGGACTCCTCGTCCAGCAGGCGCTCGATGACGTCCTGGTGCGCCAGCACCATCAATTCCTGGAACTGGAACTGCCGTGATTGGCGCAGGATTTCCCTGAAAATCTCGTAACAAACGGTTTCCGTTGTCTTGACGAAACCGCGACCTTCACAGGTCGGACACGAGCTGCACAGCATATGTTCCAGGCTTTCGCGGGTTCGCTTGCGCGTCATCTCCACGAGACCCAGCGGCGACACCGAGGAGATGTGATTGCGCGCGTGATCACCGATCAGCGCCTTGCCGAGCGCCTGCAGCACCTGGTGGCGGTGTTCCTCCTCCTCCATGTCGATGAAGTCGACGATGATGATGCCGCCCAGATTGCGCAGTCGCAGCTGGCGGGCGATCGCCACCGCCGCTTCGAGATTGGTGCGGAAGATCGTTTCCTCGAGCGTGCGATGGCCGACGTAGGCGCCTGTGTTGACGTCGATGGTCGTCATCGCCTCGGTCTGATCGAACATCAGGTAGCCGCCCGATTTCAGCGGCACCTTGCGCTCCAGAGATTTCTGGATTTCCTCTTCGATGCCGTAGAGATCGAAGATGGGTCGATCGCCGTCATACAGCTCGATCCGGTCGGTCATTTCCGGCATGAACGTGCCGGCGAACTCCTTCATCCGCTGGAAGGTCTCTTCGTGATCGACACTGACCTTGTCGACGCCGCTGGACACCACATCGCGCAGCACGCGCACGGCAAGCGGCAGATCCTCGTTGACCAGATTTCCCGGGCGCGTTCGCGCGGCCTTCTCACACAGCACTTTCCAGAGCTTCTGCAGGAACAGCATGTCCGCGCGCAACGCATCGGGGCTGGCGCCTTCGGCCGCTGTGCGCACGATGTAGCCCCCCGATTCCTCGGCCTGCAGGAACAGGTTGGCGGCTTCGCGCAGACGATGGCGCTCGGCTTCGTCCTCGATGCGCGCGGAAATCCCGATGCCCTTGCCCTTCGGCATGTACACCAGGTATCGCGACGGAATGGTGATGAATGTAGTGAGCCGCGCGCCCTTGGTGCCGAGCGGATCCTTCAGCACCTGCACCAGGATTTCGCTGCCCTCGGTGACGAGTGACTGGATCTCCTGGCTGTTGGTGCTGGTAACGGGCTGGTCCGGCTGACCGTTCTCACCCACGGCCGGATGCACGATGTCCGACGCATGCAGAAAGGCGGTGCGCTCCAGACCGATATCGATGAAGGCCGCCTGCATTCCCGGCAGGACGCGCGACACACGACCTTTGTAGATATTGCTGATGAGACCGCGACGGTTGGCGCGCTCGAGGAAGATCTCCTGCAGCACGCCCTCCTCCACCAGTGCGGCGCGCGCTTCACGCGGACTCACGTTGATCAGGATTTCCGCCGTCATGCCGACACCCCGACCTGCACGGCCGCCTTACCGATCGACCATCCCGCCATGCGCAGCAGTTCTCCTGTCTCGAACAAAGGCAGCCCGACGATTCCGGAGTAGCTGCCGTCGATGCGTTCAATGAACAGCGCGGCCAACCCCTGGATGCCGTACGCCCCCGCCTTGTCGCCGGGCTCGCCCGACTCCCAGTAAGCCGCAATCTCCTCTTCGCGCAGCGCCCGCATGCTCACGTCGCTCACGCTGACGCGGCAATCGCAGCCCTGCGGGTGGCGTACTGCCACCGCTGTATAGACCTGATGAGTGCGCGCGGACAGGCGGCGCAGGATGCGCATTGCATCGTCACGATCGCGCGGCTTGCCCAGCACATCGTTGCCCAGCGCGACAGTGGTGTCAGAGCCGAGCACGGGCGCCCGCTCCTGCACATCAAGTTGTGACCACAGGGCTTCCGCCTTGGCTATGGCCAGACGACGTACGTAATCGAGCGGCAGTTCGCCGGGACGCTGGGATTCGTCGATGTCGACCGGGCGCACCGTATGGGCGACCCCGATCTGACTCAGTAACGCGCTCCGCCGCGGCGATGCGGAGGCCAGCCAGATCAAGGAGTTGGAAGAATTTGTCATCCGTCGAAGGATACAGGCCTGCGCCGCCCGAATGCATTGAACCACACGGAAATTTTCCCGCGGCGCGAGTTAATAGGCACTGAATCGATCAGTCGGCGGAAAACTCCTGGTGCTGCGCAAACAGGTCGGCGTCGGCCTGACTGAAAAACACCAGCAGGACGGTGCGCAGGGAGCGCATCTCCGGCAGTGTGGCCGCGAGGGTCCGGGAAACGACCTGCGCGGCAGCGATTTTCGGATAGCCATAGACGCCAGTCGAAATCGCCGGAAAGGCGATGGTGCGCAGATCCGAGGCGTCGGCCAGCACCAGCGATTTGCGATAGCACGCAGCCAGCAGTTCCGGCCGATCGCGTCCCCAGATCGGGCCCACGGTATGGATGACGAATTGCGAGGGCAGCTTACCGGCCGTGGTCATTACGACTTCCCCGGACGGCAGGCCGTGCGGATAGCGGGTACGACGGATTTCGCGGCACGCGTCCAGGATGGCGCCGCCGCCCGCCCGATGGATGGCACCATCGACGCCACCGCCGCCCAGCAAGGCCGAGTTCGCAGCGTTGACGATCACATCGACTGCCAGCGCGGTGATGTCGCCGGTCTGCACGATCACGCGTCCATCGAGATATTCGCGCTGCATGTCCATGGCTCGTTCAGTCGATTTCGCCGCGCGCCCAGCGCCGCGCTTTCTCGGGATGGTCGAACACCTGCATCTCGATGACGTCGCGCACCTGGTCGCTGATCAGGATGATGACGTGGAGCATCGCAGCGAGAGCGCCGGGCTGGACGACCATGGCCCACCGGCGCTTGTGCACCCCAGCAATATGCACGATGAAATCGCGATAACGCTGCGTTTCAGAATAGTCCCAGTGACCATGGGATTCGCGCAGATCGCACACCGAACTCATGCCGTCGCGAAAGGCCGGATCCCGGCGACTGCGCTGGACCATCTCGATCAGCCCGTCGACCGTGACCTCACCACGCACATGGATGTACAGAAGATCATCCGCTTCGTGAAGCGAAAAACCCGACTCCATGTGCCTCATGTCCTGCCGATGCGGCATGCCATTTATCCAGAGCCCTATCATAGCGGCCCCGCACGGGGGACCATGCCAACGCGGTGTGGGGAAATTCCTGAAAATAAGCGACCTGAGAGCATCCGCGAGCTGCATATTCGTGACGCACTGCCCTTGCCGGCCGACAGAGCGCTGCGTAGCGTGTGCGGACAGAGGACAACGACAAACGACTGGGCAGCGAGCGTCATTGATCGATGCGCGAATCTGATAATCCGGGGGGGTCGGGACGCAGGCGGACGCTTCCCATGTTTCCGGTCATTCCGGGCTATCGCTTTCTGCAGACGATCGCGCGTTCGATCAAGTCCGAAATCCACGTTGCGTACTCCGAAGAGCTCGGCCACAACGTCGCGATCAAGGTGTTGCGCACCGGTCCCCTATCGAGCGCCGAGGCCGGCGAAGAGGAACGCTTCGAACGCGAGCGCGAACTGCTGACGCGTATCAAGCATCCGGCCATCGTCGACATCTACGACTGGGGCCACGGCGAAGATTTTCGCTATATCGTCACCGAGTACTTCGCGAGCGGCAGCCTGGAGCTGCGTATCCGCAACCTGATGACGGTCCGCGACAGCGTCGATATTTTTCTGCAGATCGCCGGCGCACTGGTCGCGGTGCATGCCGCGGGCCTGTGCCATCGCGACCTGAAACCTGCCAACGTGATGATGCGTCCGGACGGCCGCATCGTGCTCATCGACTTCGGCCTGGCCAAGCATATGGAGACCAGCAAGCAACTCACCAGTGCGGGCGAAGTGCGCGGCTCGCCTTACTACATCAGCCCCGAACAGGCCGAAGGCGCGCCCGTCGATCAACGCTGCGACCTCTACAGCCTCGGCGTGATCTTCTTCGAGATGCTGACCGGCACCCGCCCGTTCCGCGGCAACACCATCATCGCCATCATCCAGGCCCATCGCAACGAACCCATCCCCGTCCTGCCGGCCGAGCTGAGCCGCTTTCAGCGCCTGATCGATGGCCTGCTGGCGAAAAATCCGGCAGAACGATTCCCGAACATCGAAACGTCGGTGGCGGAGCTGGCGAGGATGAAAGTTTGAGGGCCGCAGCGGAGCTGCAGCTGGCCAACTGACTTGCCGGCTAACTGGCTAACGGGCCAGATGGGGATCTGCCTCTCCGCTCCGGCCGGCTGGCCAGTTAGCCGGTTAGCCGCTCAACCCTCCACGCTACGCGCGATGATACGGATGCCCCTTAACGATACTCACTCCCCGATACAGCGCCTCCGCGACCATCACCCTCGCCAGTGCGTGCGGCAACGTCAGTGACGACAGCGACCAGCGCAGGTCCGCTTTTGCGTCGAGATCGGGAGCGATGCCATCGGGACCGCCAATCAGAAAGGCGACGTCGCGACCGTCGCGGGCGCGGGCTTCAAGGAATTTCGCGAGTTGCTCGCTGGTCATGGATTTTCCGGTGACCTGCAGCGCCACGATGAATGCGCGCGCCGGAATCGCCGCCTGCATGCGCTCGCCTTCCTTCGCGATCGCTTGCTGCGGACTGCCGCTGCTGCGCTGGCCGAGCGGAATTTCCTTGAGCTCGAGCCGATAGTCCGCCGTGAGACGTCCTGCGTAGTCGGCGTACGCCTCGTTCACCCAGTTGGGCATGCGGGTGCCGGCGGCAATGAGGCGAAGGAGCATGGAAGACAGAGATGACAAAAGTGACGAGAGTGACGAGGGTCGGAGCGTCGGGCTCAACCCTCGTCACTGCGTGACCTTCGTTACTCTCCTACCGCCGCATCGCGGCGCGCGGCACTCACATCCCAGAGATTTTCCAGGCGATAGAGGTCGCGGACGCGCGGCAACATGACGTGCACGATCGCATCCTGCAGATCCACCAGCACCCACTCGCCGTCGCGCTGACCTTCGACACCCATCGGACGGAAGCCGGCCTTCTTGGCCTGCTCGACGACCTTGTCGGCGATCGACCGCACGTGACGGTCCGAGTTGCCGGATGCGATGACCAGCGTGTCGGCGATGTCGGTGAGCTTGCGGACATCCAGAACCGTCACCTGCACGGCCTTCATGTCATCGAGTGCCAGTCCGATCACCTTCAGGAGATCACTCGCCGGCGCCGCCACGGGCTTCGACCGTACCGGTGCGACGACCTTCTTCGCTGCGGGTGCCGGTGCGACAAATTTCTTCGTCGCGGGTTTCCGTGCGACGAACTTCTTCGCTGCGGGCTTCGGTGCGACGAACTTCTTCGCGACCCGTTTCGCTGCGGCGACCCTTCTCACAGGCGGTTTCACGGCGGCGACTTTTCTCGCTGCCGATTTCGCGACTGCGGGCTTCGCCACGCGCGCTGGAGCCTTCTTCTTGACGGGGGCTTTTGCTGTGACGGCTGCGCGCCGGGCGGCCGGCTTGCGTGCCTTGGTGGAAGAACCAGAACGTCTTGAAGTGCTTGAGCGCTTTACAGTCATGCTCCCCTCTTGGGTCGGTAACACCCGGATTGTGCAATGATCGCCCGCACTGCGTCGGGCATCAGGAAGCGGGGATCACGCCCCGCGGCTATCGACTTGCGGACTTCAGTCGACGAGATTTCGAGCTGCGTGACCGCATGAATGTAGATGCAACCGGCCAGCGACTCGTGCAGATCGTTGATGCGACCGGTGCCGCGATCGACGAGCAGTTCGCCGAGCGGCCCCATGCTTGGAGCGCGCCAGCCGGGGCGATGCGCCACGACCAAGTGCGTCAGATCCAGCAGTTCGCGCCATTGATGCCACTTCGGCAGACCCAGGAACGCATCCATGCCGACGATCAGGCAGAGCGCGCGGTCGGGAAAATCCGCCCGCAACGTTCGCATGGTGTCGACGGAGTATGACAAGCCTTCGCGACGGATTTCGCGATCGTCGACGACGAATCCCGGCTGCCCCTCGGTCGCGGCGCACACCATTGCCAGCCGTTCTTCCGCGCCGGCGACGGTGCCCTCGCGATGCGGCGGGTTACCCGCCGGCATGAAACGCATTTCAGTCAGGCGCAGCGCCTGCAGCAATTCAAACGCGGTGCGCAGATGCCCGAAATGAATCGGGTCGAATGTGCCACCGAAGATACCGATCGGATTCATGCGGCCCTCGCGCGTGCCAGCCGCACTCCGCAGAATCGTGCAACCAGACCTTCCATCTCCACCCACGGATCGATTCGCAGCACACCCTTGATCGCGCGATCCACGCGCGCCGCATCGAGCAGCAAGCCACGCAGTGCGCCGGGCTTGAGTCGGGCGAGTGCCTGCTTCATCGCCGCCTGTCGCGGCCGCCAGACATAGACGGCATTCATGGCCACATCGGCGCTCTGACCCTGTTTCATCAGATGCTGCACCTGGGCAATCCACTGCAGGTCCTTGTTGACTGCCCACAGCACCAGGACGATTTCGACGTCCTCGCCCCGCAGACCTTCGAGAACCCGCAGCGCGCGTGACGTCTGTCCGCGCATTGCGGCTTCACCGACCTGCAGGACATCGAATCGCGCACTGTCGGCGACAGCGTCGATCACGGTCTCGGCCGTAACCGGACCGGGCGGCAGCAACAGCGCCAGCTTCTCCACTTCCTGATGCGCCGCCAGCAGATTACCCTCGACCCGTTCGGCGAGCAGGCCCGCAGCTTCGGCATCGGCCTTCAGTCCGTGCCTGCCGAGCCGCTCGCGAATCCATCCGGGCAGGCGCGCCAGATCGATCGGCCAGATCTGAGTCACGACACCGCGCTTGTCGATGGCGCTGACCCACTTGGAGTTCTGCACTCGTCCATCCATTTTGCCGGTGATCACTAACACCACATTGTCGGCCGACGGCTGCTCGGCCAGCTCGATGATGGCGTTTGCTCCCTGATCGCCCGGTGTCGGATTGGTCATGCGGATCTCGACGATCTTGCGCTGAGCGAACAGCGACAACGCACGACTCTCGGCGATCAGCGCGTCCCAGTCGAAACCACGCTCGACCACGTGCAGATCGCGCTCTGTGAAGCCATCGGCGCGAGCACGGGCACGGAACGCGTCCGCCGCTTCATTGACCAGGAGCGGGTCGTCTCCCGACACGAGGTAGATAGGCGCCAAACCGCGCGACAGCGAGGACGCGAGGTTATCGCCAGTAATTTTCACTGCAGGTGACCAATGCGACGATCGGATGAATTTGACAATGATTGCCGTTCCGCGGGCAGGGAACGTTGCTGGAAGGCATGAACGGCAGTCGGATCGTCTGCACTCTCAGGCGGGGATAGCTTAGGAGCCACTGCGGCCGATTATGGCCCAACCACCCCGGCGACGGAAGCGATCCACCGGAAAAGAGGTCTCACACAGAGATCACAGAGAACACAGAGCCGCAAAAATAGCACCGAAGAACGTTCTGACCCTCTGTGATCTCTGTGATCTCTGTGTGAAATCCGGGCTCTCAGTAGGCCGGCTTACCGATCAGCTCGTCGAGCTGCTGTACCAGCGGGATCTGATATAGCGGCCGCGCCTTGGCGTAGATGCGCTGCGCCATCTGTTTACCGTCCGGTGTTTTCAGCAGTTCTTCGTACAGATCCTTCACCAGTTTGCGACGGCCGATGCTGGTCAGGTATTGCTCCAGCCGCGGCCACGCGGGTGCGTAGCCGGCACGAATCGCATCCAGCAACCAGCTGTGGGCCACCATTGCATTCGTGGAGGCTGTCAGATGGAACGCCGCATCGAGTTCGCCCAGGCGCGCACCCGCAAGATCTGCGGGCAGGTTATCCAGGAAATGCAGCCATTCGTACGTCGTCCACTTCGCCGTGGCCAGGTCGCCCGCTTTGCGCTGGCCTTTCAGCCACGCATCCCGCTGCAGATCGATGCGCGTGAATGCTTCCGAATGCGGCAGCACCGCCAGCGACGGAATGCCTGGTTCATCCAGCCAGACGTTCACCTCGGCGAGGCTGACACGGGCCGACGGCCGGTTGAGCTCATGCTCGGCCAGATAGTCGATGAACGTCTGCGTGCTGACGCTCTGGAATGCAAAACGATCGAAGTAGCCGCGCAGGAATTTATCGAGCTCCGCCCTGCCCAGCCGCGATTCGAGGAAGCCGAGGAACAGACGGCCCTTCTCGTAGGGCACCTCGGAGAACGCGTCATCCGGGTCGCGACCCTTGAGATCCACGACGAGGCGGGTCAGCGCACCATCGCCAGCCGCCGTGAGACTCGCCACATCGCGCTGCAGCGACTGCAGGCCGAGCACGTCCTCCATTTCATAGCGTTCCTTGCCGTACAACGCCTCGATGATCCGGCGCTCCAGATAGACGGTGAAGCCTTCGTTGAGCCACATGCTGTCCCAGTTCGCATTGGTCACCAGATTGCCGGACCAGGAATGCGCCAGCTCGTGCGCAATCAATGACACCAGGCTGCGGTCGCCGGCGATCACGGTCGGCGTCAGGAAGGTCAGGCGCGGATTCTCCATGCCGCCCCACATGAAACTCGGCGGCAGGATCAACAGGTCGTAGCGCCCCCAGCGATAGGGACCGAACAGCTTCTCGCAGGCCTCGATCATGGATTCCACATCGGCGAATTCATGCGCCGCGGATTCCACGACCCCCGGCTCCGCGTAGACGCCGGTGCGCGAGCCGATGGGCTTGAAGACCAGATCGCCGACACCGAGCGCGATGAGATAGGACGGGATCGCCTGCGGCATCTCGAAGCGATAGTCGCCGTTGCGTTTTGCATCCGGATCATTGGCCGCGCTCATGACGGCCATGAGCTGCGGCGGCGTGCGGATATGCGCGTCGTACGTCAGACGCACCTGCGGCGTGTCCTGCAGCGGAATCCAGCTGCGCGCGTGGATCGCCTGTGACTGCGAATACAGATACGGGTGCTGCTTGCCCGCCGTCTGCGACGGATCGAGCCACTGCAGACCACTCGCCTGCGGCGAGGTCTGATAATGGACGCGCAGCGTCAGCTCCTGCGCCGTGGACGATGCCGGCAGATCGATATACAGCGGTGCGCCGAGGATGGGTTGCGCCTCGCCGAGCCGGAATTTCAACGCCTGCGCTGGCTTGCCCAGTTGTTCGACCGCAGACACGGTCAGCTCACGCGTATCGAGCACTACCTGACGCGCGGCGGGGTCGAGCCGTTGCAGCTGCAGATCGACGTAGCCGGCGAGACGCTTGTGTGTAAAGTCCGCGGTCAGGTCGAGACTGAGATGTCTGACGCGAAAATCCTGCGTATTCGCCAACGAATGGGGGTCGGGGCCCGGCACCGCATCCGCCGCGCGCGCAGCGAACGACATCAGAAACACCGTCGCCAGAAAGAAAGCAGAGAGCCTGACCAGCATGAAAGTGTGCCTCGCAGATGAGGCGCCAGGTGGCGTCTCACAGAATGACTTCGCGGACAGTATCGGACTGTGACGGTTCGTGCACCACGGTGTTGAACGAGACGATGAGCATCGGCGCATCGCCGGTGTTGCGGAACGCATGCACGACACCCGGCGGAAAGGTGAACCGCCACACTTCACCGACGGGAATCGTCAGGTCGCTGACCCGATAGTTCTCGCGGTAACGCACGTGCGGACCGACGACCGTACTGACTTCGGTGCCGAGCCGGTGAAAGTGATTGCCGCGAATGGGCTGCGGACCCGTGAATACGACATGCACGTTGCGCTGCGGCGCGAGGCCCGCGGCATCGAGCGGTTCGAACACTTCACCGCGCGCGTCCGCGGCGCAACGCAGCCGTTCGATGAGGACGCCCGACGCAGCCATGATCGCTCCCACCGATTCAGGGTGATTGCTGGCGCTTGCGTTCTGCCTTCACGCTCGTCCGGTACATCGCGCCCCGCATGATGAGCATGGCGGACACCGGGGACGTCATCACCATGAACAGCGTGATCAGCAACTCGTGCAGGACCGGGCGACCGGCCAGGGCCGAGGACACGATGATGGACGCCACGAGGATGCAACCCGTGCCGAGCGTGTTGCCCATCGAAGGACTGTGCATACGCATGTAGAAGGTCGGCAGCTTCACCAGGCCGATCCCTCCCAGCAGGCAGAGCAAGCCGCCGCACACCAGCAGCAACGACGCGGGAATCGCCGCCCACAGCGGCAGGTGGGTTTCCGTCATGGCTCGATCACCTCGCCTCGCAGCAGGAACTTGCTGAGCGCCATGGAGCCGATGAACGCGAACAACGCGATCAGCACCGCCATGTCGAAATAGATCGTCGATGTCGAACGAATGCCCAGCATCAGTATGGACAGCATGCCATTGACGTACAGCGCATCGAGCGCCAGCACCCGATCCTGGGCCGACGGGCCGTGAATCAACCGCACTGCCGCGCAGGCAATGGCACCCATCAGGCATACCTGCGCGAACCATGCAGCCCAATCGAACAGGACAGTGGCGTTCATTCGAAGATCTCCATCAACGGCCGTTCATAGCGCCTCTTGACGGCCTGCACCCAGCCCTCCTCGTCTTGCAGGTCGAGCACATGGATCGTGAGTTCGCTCTGGTCACGATTGAGTTCCACCCAGACCGTGCCGGGTGTTGCGGTGATGATCATCGCGAGAATCGCCAGCCCGTGCGGATCTCTCATGGCGAGCGGCACCTGGATGAACCCCGGTCCGTTCCCGCGCACTCCACGCAGGACCACTCTTGCGACTGCGATGTTCGAGCGGATGATGTCGGCCAGGACCACCACGATGAGAACCACCGCCAGTTGCAGACGTTTCACCGATGGACGCAGCGGCCGCAGGCCGCGGCTGGTGCGCGCAAAAAAGATGGCGAGAATCGCACCCAGGACGATGTGTCCGGCTGTCAGCGAGTTGTTGAGGAGCAGCCACATCACGAACAGGGTGATGGCGAGGACGATGGGGAACGGACCACGCTTCGTCATGGCAGCACCTCCGGCTGCACACTCGATTGCCCACTCGACTGCATTGGCTCCGCGAGGACCGCATCGATGTACACCTGCGGGTTGTGCAGCGTCTGCGCGGCCGACTGGAGATACGCCATCATCGGAGCGGCGCTTGCAGTCAGGACCATGGTGAGCACCAGCAGGAAGGCCACGGGGCCGGCCTCGATGACGCGCAGGCGCGGCGTCGTACGCTCGGTCACCGTCCAGAACAGGCGGACACCGATCCGGCTCAGCGCGATCAATCCCGCCATGCCCGACGCGAGCAGCGCCACGACCAGCGCCCAGTTCCGCTCCGCCAATTCTCCCGCATGAATGGCACTGACGATGGAGTCGACCAGCGCGAACTTGCCGATGAATCCCGACAACGGCGGCAATCCCGTGACCAGCAGCACGCAGAACACGAATGCCAGTCCGATGAACGCCATGGCCGCGGGAATGGCGATGCCCGCTTCTTCGTTCATGACACGCTGCTCCGACATATCCTCGACATCGAAGGCGCGATAACTCACTTCCGGCATGGGTGCGACATCCGCCACGTCGGACACTGGCGCGGTGCGCGTTCGTTCCGTCATCCCCGTCACCATGAAGAAGGCGCCGGTCGCGAGCGCCGAACTGATCATGTAGAAAAGCGCCGGCGCCGTCAGGCTCTGCGCGCCGGAGCCGATCGCTGTGAGCAGCGTGCCGGACGACACGATGATGACGAACCCGATCAGGCGTGCCAGTTGCTGCGACGCCAGGATGCCGATGATGCCGAAAATGAGTGTCGCGAGGCCGCCGTAGAACAACCACGAACCGGCGAGCGGCGCCGGGGCAGCCGCATCGCCCAGCAGTACGCTCAGCCGCACCACGGCGTAGATGCCGACCTTCGTCATGATCGAAAACATGGCGGCGACCGGCGCACCCGCGGCCGCATAGGCCGGCGGCAACCAGAAGTTGAGCGGCCAGACACCCGCCTTGATCAGGAACGCGATCGCGAGAATGGCCACGCCGGCATCGAACAGACCGCGATCAGCCGCGACGATCGTGCTCCAGCGCACGCCGAGGTCCGCCATGTTCAGCGTGCCGGCAACGCCATAGATCAATGCGATACCGGTGAGGAACAGCAGCGACGCGACCAGGTTTACGACGATGTACTGCAGGCCCGCCTTGACACGCGCCACGCCCGACCCGTGCAGCACCAATCCATAAGAAGCCGCGAGCAGGACTTCGAAGAACACGAACAGATTGAACAGATCGCCGGTGAGGAATGCGCCGTTCAGCCCCATCAGCAGGAATTGCAGCAGCGGCAGGTAATGCACGCCGACGCGCTCCCAGCGTGCCACCGAGTAAAACAGCGCCGGCAACGCGAGCGTGGCGCTCAGGGCCACCATCAGCGCCGACAGCCGATCGACGACCAGCACGATTCCATACGGCGCCGGCCACGCGCTGATCGCGTACACGCCGATTCCCCGATTCCAGATCTCCGGCACGGCATCGGTCGTCAGGTACATGAGCACGATGGCGACGCCGAGTTGCATGAGCGTCGCGAGCAGTGCAATACCCTCGCGAACCCGCCGCTGCGACTCCGCGAACAACAGCATGGTCGCGCCTGCGATCAGCGGCACGACGATGGGCATCACCGGCAGATGCTGCAGCCAGGGACTCACAGGTCGCGCTCCTTGCCATCCACATGGTCCGTTCCGGTGAGGCCGCGCGAAGCGAGCATGACCACCAGGAACAGCGCCGTCGTGGCAAAGCTGATCACGATGGCGGTGAGCACCAGCGCCTGCGGCACTGGATCAGCGTAGAGCAGCGGGTCCGTCGCACCGTCCGCGCGAATGATCGGCGGCCGACCCACGGTGAGCCGACCCATGCAGAAAATGAACAGGTTGATGGCATAGGACAGCAGCGCCAGCCCCATGATCACCTGGAAAGTACGCGGACGCAGCACCAGCCAGATGCCCGATCCTGTCAGTACGCCGATAGCGAGAGCAAATACGACTTCCATCAGTGCGTCGCTCCCGGTGATGCCGCGGCCTCTGCGACATGGACCTGCGTCGCCGCGGCGACCGCCACCGGCCGGCGATGACTACGCAGCGATTGGTGGGCAACCGCCACGAGCATCAGCACCGTCGCACCGATCACCAGCATGTAGACGCCGATGTCGAACAACAGCACCGACGACACGTGCACCTCGCCGATCAACGGCAGCGTGAAGTGCCAGGCGAGCGCGCTCAGGAACGTCTGCGACGCCAGCCATGCACCCATGCCGGCCGCCGCTGAGGCCAGCAGGCCCGCAGCGATCCAGTATTGCGGGTGGATGCGTGTACGCGACTCGACCCACATCGTGCCGGCGACCATGTACTGCGCGATCACTGCTGTCGCCATCACCAGGCCACCGACAAAACCGCCGCCGGGCGAATTGTGGCCGCGCAACAGGAAGAAGACCGAGACCAATCCCGCCATGGGCAGCAACAGGCGCACGATCACGGCCGGAATCTCCAGGTAGCCGCGCGGCAAGTCTTCGTTCGGATCCGGCAGCTCCTGCAGGCTGCGCGGCGCGTCGTGCTGCTGGGCACGGGGTACGTCGATGGATTCGGTGGCAGGCCGGAAACGACGCAGCAATGCGAACACCGTCAACGCCACGATACCGACCACGGTGATCTCGCCGAACGTATCGAAGCCGCGGAAGTCGACCAGGATGACGTTCACGACATTGCTGCCGCCGCCTTGCGGCAACGAGCGATCGATGAAGAACTCGGACAGTCCCGGGACGCGCGGCCGCGTCATGATCGCGAAGGCAAGGCTCGCCATGCCTGTCCCCACGATCACCGCGATGACCAGATCACGTGCGCGCCGTACGCGTGCGCGCAACGAGCGTCGATCCGGATCGTCGATCTCGATACGTCGCGGCAACCAGCGCAGACCGAGCAGGATCAGCACCAGCGTGACGACTTCGACGGCGATCTGCGTCAGCGCCAGATCCGGCGCGGAAAACCACGCGAAGGTCAGGCAGGTGATCAGGCCAGTGCCGCCGACCATGATGAGAGCGGCCAGCCGGTGGTACTTCGCCTGCAACGCCGCGCCAATCGCGCACACCGCGCCGACGAACCACATCAGCGCGAACGCCGGATCGATTCGCGACGGCGGCACCTCGCCCCAGAAGGTGAAGCTCTCGTGCAGCGCCACCCAGCCCGCGCCTACGGCCACGCACACGATGATGACGAGTTGCACCTGCAGATGGCGCGAATACAGCAGCCGCTGGATGCGATCGGCGGTGCGGATCAACTTCACGATGACCACATCGAACGTCCGGCGTCCGTCGAACCGGTCGATGAGTGGTGCCGCGCCGTGCGCGCGTCGGCGCTGGTTGTACAGCACGAGGTAGAACACGACACCACCGCCCAACGCCAGGATGCTCATGATCAGCGGCTGATTGAAGCCATGCCAGATCGCCAGGCTGAAGGTCGGCATGTTGACGCCGAGAATCGATCGCGCGGCCGTCTCGAGAAAAATGCCGATCGTCTGCGCGGGCATGATGCCGACGAGCAGACAGGCCAGCACCAACAGCGCGCTCGGCGCCAGCATCCAGCGCGTCGGCTCGTGCGGCGCGCGCGGAAGATCCGGCGAGGGCGGCGGACCGAAGAACACCTGGTGAACGAAGCGCAACGAATAGGCCACGCTGAACATGCCGGCGAGCGTTGCCGCTGCTGGCAGTCCGATGCGCAGCCACGGGCTGTGACCGGCAAAGATGGTCTCCGCAAAGAACATCTCCTTGGACAGGAATCCATTGAGCAGCGGCACGCCGGCCATCGACGCTGCGGCCACCGTCGCGAGCGTCGCCGTGATCGGCATCGATCGCGCCAGACCGCTGAGGCGCTGCAGATCGCGCGTACCGGTTTCGTGATCGACCACGCCGGCGGCCATGAACAACGACGCCTTGAACGTCGCATGGTTCATCATGTGGAACACCGCAGCGACCAGCGCCAGCGGACTGTTCATGCCAAGCAGCAACGTGATGAGCCCGAGATGGCTGATCGTGGAATACGCGAGCACGCCCTTCATGTCGCGCTGGAACACCGCAGCAAAGGCGCCGATGAGCAGCGAGCACAGCCCTGCCCCGCCGATCACCGCGAACCACAGGTCCGTGCCCGCCAGGACGGGCCACAGCCGGGCCAGCAGGAACACACCTGCCTTCACCATGGTCGCCGAATGCAGGAACGCCGACACCGGCGTCGGCGCCGCCATGGCATGGGGCAGCCAGAAATGGAACGGGAACTGCGCGCTCTTGGTCAGCGCGCCGAGCGCCACGAGAATGAGTGCTGCCGGATACCACTCATGCGCGCGAATCGCATCGCCCGACGCCAGCACCTGGTCCAGATCGTAACTGCCTGCGACCTTGCCGATGATCACGACGCCGGCCAGCAGGCACAGCCCGCCGGCCACGGTGATCGTCGACGCCATGCGCGCACCGCGCCGGGCATCGGCACGGTGATACCAGTACGCGATCAGCATGAACGACGTCAGGCTGGTGAGTTCCCAGAACACCACCATCTGAATGAGATTGCCCGACAGCACCATGCCGACCATGGCGCCCATGAAGGCGAGCAGGAACGAGAAGAAGCGCGGCACCGGGTCCGCCGGCGACATGTAGTAACGCGCATAGAAGACGACCAGCGCGCCCATGCCGGTGATGAGCTGAGCGAACAGCCAGGAAAAGCCATCGAGGCGCAGGTAGAAATTCAGCCCGAACTGGGGAAGCCAGGGCACGATGACCCGGACGACTTCGCCTGCCGCGATCTGCGGAAAGAGGCTGATGGCCAGACTGAAACAGGCAATGCTGACGAGCCCGGCGAGCCAGGCTTCGGCATTGCGGGCATTCGACGGCAGGAACGCGGCACACAGGCTGCCCAGGAACGGCAGCAGCACAATCAGAATCAGCTGCATGACTGACCGCTCCGGTTTCTCATCTCTCTAAGCCTCTTCGTCATCGTCACCTGCTTTATCATCAATCAGGGGCATGCCGGGCACACGCCGGCACTCGTGGAGCGGTAAGGGTGTCAGTTCCGCGCTAGCAGACTTCCTCGGGCGTCAATGCGCCGCAGTGGTATGCCACGCCGCATCTCGTCGAGAACTGGCGGGCGACGAGATCGTAACGGCAATCGATCCAGCGCGCACGCATTTGTTTTGCCTCAGTATTGCAGTGACTGTCCCATCATCGTGCGGGTGTTGGAGGGAGGTTCGGCGACAGCAAAACGCGATGATTTCGTCACTGATTGTGCTGCGCGCGAGAGTTCTGCAACCTGCCGACTCTGGGTAGACTGCATCGCATCCCTGACGCCGGAACTCACCCATGAACGGTCGTGTCGCCCTCGTCCTTGCAGCCCTGGCTCTCACCGCCTGCAGCAATTCGTCAGGCCCGGTCCCCGCAGCGCCGGGTCCAGCGCCTGCGGCTGACGCATTGCCCGCCAATGGCGCGTTCATCGGCCGGGCATGGGTATCGACTCAGCGCGGACACCCGCAGGGATCGATGATCGTGTTCCTGCCCGATCACAGCCTGATCATGGATTCGTGTTTCGAGGCCTACCGCATCTCCGAATGGGGTGTCGCCGGCGACAACATCCGCTGGCGAGAAGACACCATTCCCATCGAAGCCTCCATCACGATGTCGCACCCCAATGAATTGACGCTGCAGATCGTGGGACAGGAAGGACGACACACCTATATGGCGGCGTCGGTGCCGTATGTTTGTCCGGAGATGCCGAGATGAGGCGAACTGGCCAACTGGCTGACTGGCTAACTGGCTGACTGGCCAGACGAGAGCAGATGCGGAGATGAGGCCAACTGGCTAACTGGCCAGACGAAGAAGCAGCAGGAGAGCGTCTTTAATCTGGCCAGTCGGCCAGTTAGCCAGTCAGCCAGTTAGCCTGCTGGCCAGCTACCCAGTCACCCTCTTCGTCAACCTCTGCCCCGGCAAGATGTCTTCAACACTTGTCTTGATATGAATCAGGGCCGGGCGGTCCGCTTTGCGTGCCTGGGCGAACGCCTCCGCGAAGTCTTCTGTCCTCTCCACCGTGGCGCCCCAGGCGCCGAATGAGCGTGCATAGGCGGCGAAGTCGGGATTACGCAGCTGTGTCGCCATCACGCGCGTGGGGTACTCGCGTTCCTGGTACATACGAATCGTGCCGTAGGCGCCGTTGTCGATCACCAGGGTCACGAGCTTCACGTTGTATTGCATGGCGGTCGCGAGTTCCTGGCCGGCCATCAGGAAGCATCCGTCACCCGCGAGTGCGATTACATCGCGGTCGGGGTGCACGAGCTTGGCGGCAATGCCGGCCGGAAAGCCGAAACCCATTGCGCCGCTGGTGGGCGCAAGTTGCGTGCACGGCTTGCGATACCGATAGAAGCGATTCGGCCACGCGGCGTAGTTGCCGGCGCCGTTGCACAGGATGGCTTCGGGCGGCAGCACCTGCGCCATGTGCGTGAAGATCTGCGAAAGGTTCACTGCCCCCACCGTCGTCACCGACTCGAGCGAGCGTTCATAGTCGGCACGGGCAGCGGCGCGCCATTGCGACCAGTTGCGATTCACCGCCAGACCACTCAGCGCCAGCGCGGCATTCGCCTCGCTCGCAACGGCGGATAGCGACGCCTGCCAGACGTGATTCAGTTCGTCGGGATCCGGATGGATGTGAATCAGTTTGCGGTGCGCATCCCGCGCCGAGAGCAACGTGTAACCCATGGTCGGGATGTCGCCCATGCGCGAGCCGATCGCCAGCAACAGATCCGCCGCCTGGATGTGCTCATTGAGTCCAGGGCTCGGGCGAATGCTCAGATCGCCGACATAGCAGGGATGGTCGTTGCTGATGAGATCCTTGCGTCGCCACGACAGCGCCACCGGCAGATCGAGCCGGTGCGCCCAGTCAGCCAGCCGCTGCAGTGCTTCATCGCTCCAGCCCGTGCCGCCGAGAATCAGGAGCGGACGTTCGGCTTGCACCAGACGCGCATGAATGGCCGCAACGGTCGACGCGGCGAGACTCGCCGGCGCAGATTGCACGAGCGCGGGCACTCGCGGCCCCGCTTCCTCCGACAACATGTCTTCAGGCAACGCAACCACGACGGGACCGTGACGCCCCTGCGTCGCCGTGGCGAAGGCGCGCGTGACGATCTCGACCATGCGAGCCGGGTCGGAAATTTCCAGCGCCAGTTTGGCCATCGTGCCGAACACAGCGCCGTAATCGAGTTCCTGAAATCCTTCGCGACCACGGTCGCCTCTGGCCACCTGCCCCACGAACATGATCACGGGTGCCGAATCCTGCGACGCGGTGTGAATGCCGATACTCGCGTGCGTCGCACCCGGACCGCGCGTCACGAAGCACACGCCGGGTCGCCGCGTCAGTTTTGCGTAGGCCACCGCCATGTTGGCCGCACCCGCTTCGTGGCGACACGTGATCACCTGGATCCGATCCTGGAAATCCACCAGCGCATCGAGCACCGCGAGATAGCTCTCGCCGGGCACGCAGAACACATGCGTCACGCCATTGACGACCAGTGTCTCGATCAGGCGGCGTGCAGCAGTCGCGGAAGCGGCAAATTCCATGGCGGGGCTACTCATGGCTCAGCGGGTGGCGACGGCGACCGCCGCACTGGCCATCGCGATGCCACTGCCACGGTTGAGGTTGCGAATGGCGCGCACGCTGCTGAAGAGTCGACGCGCCTTCGCTGCAGCGAACGCATAGGTCCCCAGCACCAGCGGCAACACGACACAGATGACCAGCGCGACTTCCACGAATCCTGCCACCGTCAGCGACTCGAGCTGTATCAACGTCGGCAGCAGGGCGAGAAAGAAAATCATCGTCTTCGGATTTGCGAGAGTCAGCGCGAGGCTGCCGAAAAACAGCTGCAGCGGTCGTCCATCCCCATCCGTCGCCGCGGATTCGTCGACAGGCTGCGGCGGCGCCGTCCACAGGCGATACGCCAGATACAACAGATAGGCGGCGCCAGCGTATTTGAAAGCAACGAAGACGGGATAGGCAGTCTGCGCCAGTGCGGCAAGTCCGGTGGCGGCGAACGCGAACCAGATCAGATCGCCGACGAGGAATCCGGCTATGAACGCCGGCGCCCCGCGTGTACCGCGCGCCAGCGAACGGGCAACGATGGCAGCCACACCGGGCCCCGGCGAGGCGACCGCGAGAAAGTACACGGCGGCAAAGATCAGCAATCCATAGAGCGACATTCGAACCTCCACGTCAGGAGTCGGTCGATTTCTTCGGTTCGAGCCGGCGACCGATGTGTTCTTCGCCACGCTGACTGGCGAGTGCCATCTGGCGATGGCGCTCGCGCAGACTCGCCTGCTTCTCGGGCGATTTTTGTCCGTAGCACGCCGGACAGCTCACGCCATCGACGAACAGTTCCGAACGCTTCTCTTTCTCGCCGACCGGATTGCGGCAGGAACGACACAGATCGTGATTGCCTGGCTTCAATCCATGACCCACGGCCACGCGCTCATCGAACACGAAACATTCGCCCTGCCAGCGGCTCTCGCTTTCCGGAACGGTCTCGAGATATTTCAGGATACCGCCCTGCAGGTGATACACCTCGTCGAAGCCTTCGGAGCGCAGAAACGCCGTCGACTTCTCGCAGCGAATGCCGCCGGTGCAGAACATCGCGACCTTGGGCTTCTGCCGCAGCCCCTCGTGATTGCGCACCCAGGCGGGCAATTCACTGAAGCTGCGCGTCTGCGGATTCACCGCGCCGGCAAACGTGCCGAGCGCGACTTCGTAGTCATTGCGCACGTCGACGACGATCACTTCGGGATCATCGAGCAGCTTGTTCCAGTCCTGCGGCTTCACATAGGTGCCGACGATCCGGGTCGGATCGACGCTGGGCACGCCCAGCGTCACGATCTCCTTCTTGAGCCGCACCTTCATGCGATAGAAGGGCCGCCGCGCCGCACCCGATTCCTTGTGCTCCAGATCCGCCAGTCGGGGATCGCGTCGCAGGTACTCCAGCACTTCCCGCACGGGCTGCGCTTCACCGCCGATGGTGCCGTTGATCCCCTCCGCCGCGAGCAGGATCGTGCCCTTTACGCCGCGCTCTTCACAGAACGCGAGCAAGGGCGCTTGCAACGCAGCGAAATCAGGCAGGGCGACGAATTTGTAAAAGGCGGCGGCGATCATGGGAAATCCGGAGCAGGATCTCCACGGGGATCACGGGGAACACGGGGCGAGAAGGCACTATCGAAAATACTCTTCACCCTGTGCTCCCCGTGAACCCCATGGAAATTCCGGTCGAGGGGTCAGAGAGCAATGTGAAAGTATAAGTGACGCACTGCACGCCCGTCTGCGGCTCCGACCCCGATTCGACCGCAAGAACCCGGGTGTCAGGGAATGCCTGCCACGGCACTCTGGCCTCATCGATCTTGCCTCATCGGGAGAACACGCCATGATTGCCCTGGCCCCTGCAATTGCCGCCGGAACTGCGATGAAGACCCGCAATACCACCGCACCGAAGACAGACGCTGCCCGCTGGGCCGCCGTCGTACGCCGCGACCCGGCAGCCGACGGTCAGTTCTTCTATTCCGTGCGCACGACCGGCGTGTATTGCCGGCCATCCTGCGCTTCGCGTCTGGCACGTCGCGAGAACGTCGCTTTCCACCCCACGCGGGCCGCGGCTGAGAAAGCCGGTTACCGGCCCTGCAAGCGCTGCAAGCCGGATCAGCCGTCGCTCACCGAACAGTACGCGCAGCGGATTGCTCGCGCCTGCAAGCTCATCGAGTCGAGCGACACGTCACCCTCGCTGCGAGAGCTGGCCGAGGCTGCCGGATTGAGTCCCTATCATTTCCATCGCGTCTTCAAGGCAGTCACCGGCGTGACGCCCAAGGCGTATACAACGGCGCATCGCAGCCAGCGCGCGCACAAGAGTCTCGCCGGCCGCAGTACGGTGACGCAGGCCATCTACGACAGTGGCTTCAATTCGAATGCCCCCTTCTATGCAAAGTCGCAGGAGCTGCTCGGCATGAAGCCGCGTGAATTCCGCGCCGGCGGTACCAATGCCGTAATCCGCTTCGCTGTCGGTCAGACCTCGCTGGGCGCCGTGCTCGTGGCTGCAACGGACAAAGGCGTTTGCTCGATTCTGCTCGGTGACGATCCCGAAGCGCTGGTGCGCGACCTGCAGGACCGCTTCGATCGCGCTGAACTGATCGGCGGCGATGCCGGCTTCGAGAAACTCATTGCCCGCGCCATCGGCATGGTGGAGAAGCCCGGCCTCGGGCTGGATCTGCCGCTCGATGTCCGTGGCACTGCGTTCCAACAGCGCGTCTGGCAGGCGCTGCGCAAGGTGCCGGCGGGATCGACTATCAGCTACGCCGAGATGGCGAAACGCATCAGTTCACCCAACGCCGTACGCGCGGTGGCCCAGGCGTGTGCGGCGAATCCGATCGCGATTGCGATTCCGTGTCATCGCGTCGTGCGCACCGACGGCAGTCTCTCCGGGTATCGCTGGGGCATCGAACGCAAGCGCATCCTGCTGGATCGCGAACAGGCAGCGTGAGCATGAACGCAT
The DNA here is from genome assembly GCF_036520495.1 of Povalibacter sp. GTDB lineage: Bacteria > Pseudomonadota > Gammaproteobacteria > Steroidobacterales > Steroidobacteraceae > Steroidobacter. Next base: position 264,648 of record NZ_DATDJO010000068.1, read on the forward strand.
GGATTGCGCAGCCGGACCAGAATGCTCCGGCTGCCTCGCTTGTCCAACGCATCGAGTCCTGCGACTGGCTTCACGTCGCCGCACAACTGGACGAACAGGGATTCGCCGTCCTGAGCGGCCTGCTGTCGGCAGGCGAATGCGATGCACTGCGCCACGGCTACGCTGCCGACGCGGGATTCCGCAAACGCGTCGTGATGGCGCGGCATGGCTTCGGCCGCGGCGAGTACCAGTACTTCGACTATCCCCTGCCCTCGCTGATCCAGTCGCTGCGACACTCGATCTATCCGCATCTGACCGCAGTCGCCAACCGCTGGTGCGATCAGATGAACCTCGCGCACCGCTTCCCCGACGACCACGAATCGTTTCTCGAACGCTGCCACGCCGCCGGCCAGACACAGGCCACACCACTGCTGCTGCGATACGAATCGGGCGACTACAACTGCCTGCACCAGGACCTTTACGGCGAGCATGTATTTCCATTGCAGCTGGCGGCGTTGCTCTCCCAGCCCGGCCGCGATTTCACGGGCGGCGAATTCGTCATCACCGAACAGCGCCCGCGCATGCAGTCCCGCGCGTCGGTCGTTCCACTCGAACAGGGCGACGCCGTGGTCTTCGCCGTTCACCATCGCCCGATCCGCGGCACGCGCGGCTTCTACCGCGTCAACCTGCGCCACGGCGTGAGCCCTCTGCGCTCAGGACGACGCTTCACCGCGGGCATCATCTTTCACGATGCGCAGAAGTAGGAAGAGTCGGCGAGATAGCCCAGTACACAAAAGAGCACAGAGGAGCACAAATCAAACACGGCAGATCGGGCACTATTCTTCGTTTGCGCTCTTTGGGCGGGTCTGCGGAGTCCTGGCTGTAACTGCAGCTTGCCTACGATCTCTGGCATGGCCAGGAAGAAACGACGTCCGAAGATCAAGCCGCTGGATGCGAGCTACGTTACGGAGTAGTCGCGCCCGGACTTCGTCAGGATGGCTGACGTTGACAGCTGGTCAGAGCCGGGCTTCATTCCTGCCGCAGGCCGTCATGTCTCTGCAGGCCTCCCTCAAAACTCCCGCCAGCTCGAATCATCGCCGCTCGCTCTCGCGCGCGGCATCGCGGCTGATGCGGGCTGCGGTTTGCGCACCGACGTCGCACTTCGTCTCGTCAGACGTGTAACAGACGCAGGCGTCGGCTGCGGAAACTCCTTCGCCACCCCAACGGGGGCCGACGACTCTCCTTCGATCCGGAAGAACGCCACCAGGCGCAACAATTCCTGTGCCTGCTGCTGCATGGCCTTCGCGGCGGCGGCGGACTCTTCGACGAGCGCAGCGTTCTGCTGCGTCGCGTGGTCCATGTTGGTGATGGCGAGATTGATCTGATCGATGCCCGAGGACTGCTCGGACGTCGCTGCCGTCATTTCGGCGACGATGTCGGTCACGCGCTTCACGCCGGTCACGATGGTATTCAGCGTTTCGCCGGACTCACTGACCAGCGCGGCACCGGCCCGGACCTTCTCGACGGAATCGCCGATCAGATCCTTGATCTCTTTCGCCGCGCTCGCGCTACGCTGCGCGAGGTTGCGGACCTCAGAGGCGACGACGGCGAAGCCGCGTCCCTGTTCGCCTGCCCGCGCCGCTTCCACCGCGGCGTTCAACGCCAGCAGGTTCGTCTGGAAGGCAATCTCGTCGATGACACTGATGATGTCTTCGATGCGCTTGCTGGCGGAGCTGATGCCTTCCATCGCCGAGACAGCGCGCTTCACGACCTGACCGCCCTGATCCGCCTGTCCGCGCGTCCCCGTTGCGATCTGGTTCGCCTGCATCGCGTTGTCCGCGTTCTGTTTCACGGTCGAGGTCATCTCCTCCATGCTGGCTGCCGTTTCTTCGAGTGCCGCGGCCTGCTCCTGGGTGCGTTGACTCAGATCATCGCTGCCCTGCGACAATTGCGACGCGGCGAGATCGACGGTGGTGGCGCTGTTGCGCACGTGGCTGACCGTTTCCACCAGTCTGGTGTCCATGACCTTCAGCGCCTGCAGCAGGCGACTGATCTCGTCGTTGCCCTGCACGTCGATGCCGTGGCCAAGTTCGCCGCGGCTGACGCGCGTCGCCATGTGCTCGGCCCGCGCCAGGCCGCGCGATACATGTCGCGCCAGCAACCAGGCAAACCAGACGGAGATCGCGAGCGCCAGGAAGAAACTGGTCAGCAGGATGGTGCGATTCGTCGCCGCCTCCTGACGCGCGGTCTCGATCACCTTCGCCGCGGCCGCAATGCGCGCTGCAATGAGCTCCTGCGTCGTGGCGTCCATACGATCGAGGGCGGGCTCGATGCCCTGGATACGCGTCTTCGTCGCCGCGTCGTAGTCCTGCGCCAGCAACGCGTCGATCTCCTGCTTGCCGGCATCGACGATCGAGGCACGCTCCTCCTTGACCTCCTGAGCCAGGCGCCGCTCTTCAGCAGGCAGATCCACCTGCTCGAATTGCTGCAGCAGTTCATTGATGCGTTCGCGATTGGCTTTGACGCCATCGTAATTCTCCTGCGTGAAGCGGGGATCACGATGCACGTAGGCCTCGAGGCGGAGCTGCTGGCTCTGCAGCGAACGCTGGAACACTTCGCCCACACGGGCGATCGGCACCAGGCTCTCCGAGTACAGCGATTCGATGCGGTCGGTGGCGCGATTGAACGCGCGCATACCCACGCCGCAGACGACGAACAGCGCCACGGCCAGGATGGCAAGATTGAGATAGAGGCGTGCTTTGATGCTGAGAGCCGACATGATTATTTCCGCCGTTGTCCAGCTTCGCGTATCGGCTGCACTCAACGTGACTACACCCTGCAGGCCGGTTTTTCAGGGAAACTCGCATCGGTTCGCGGGTCAGTCGGTGCATGCCTAGGCTGAACCCCTACCCGTATCGGCTGAATTCGCGTACGTTGCGCCGCAAATGCGCTTTGACCTGACCGATCTGAAACTGTTTGTGCACGTCGTCGAAGCCGGCAGCATCACTGCCGGCGCTGATCGCATGCATCTCGCGGTCGCCGCGGCCAGCACCCGTATTCGCAACATGGAACTGGAACTGGGTACGCCGCTACTGAATCGCGAGCGTCAGGGCGTTCATCCGACCCCCGCCGGGCGCACATTGATGCATCACGCACGCGTCCTCCTGCAGCAGGCCGAACGCATGCGCGGCGATCTGGGCGAATACGCCGGCGGACTGAAGGGACACATCCGGCTGCAGTCGAACACCAATGCGCTGACGGAATTCCTGCCCGAGCCATTGAGCAATTTCCTGGCGTCGCACCCGCAGGTGAACATCGATCTGGAAGAGCGTCTGAGCGACGAGATCGTCGCCGCCGTCGCCGACGGCAAGGTCGATATCGGCATCGTCGCAGGCACGGAAGACGTCACCGGACTCGAAGTGTTCCCCTTCCGCGTGGATCGCTTCGTGCTGGTGACGCCGCATTCGCATCCGCTGGCCACCGAGGAAAACATCGCATTCGCCGATGTACTCGATTTCGATTTCGTGGGACTCGATCGCGCCAGCTCGCTGCAGCGCTTCCTGTCCGACAAGGCCGACCGTATCGGGCGGCGACTGAAGCTGCGCGTGCAGCTGCGCAGCTTCGATGCAGTGTGCCGGCTGGTGGACTGCAGCGTCGGCATCGGCGTGGTGCCGCAGACGACCGTCGAGCGCAATGCCCGGACCATGAAACTGCATCGCATCGAACTCACCGACGACTGGGCGATCCGCCGCCTCACCATCTGCGTCCGCAAACTGAAAGACCTGCCGACCTACGCGCAGGAGCTCGTTCGCGATCTGCAAGCGCCGGGAGCAGCGGAAAGTGGAAAGTTGATAGTGGAAAGCTGATAGCCGAAGAAAACAGCGACGCACTTCGCTCCGTTTTTCAACTATCCACTGTCAACTATCAACTATCAATTGTCCGCGGCGTCTCGGCTCCGCCCGTGATCCAGATACCGGCGATGACGATGACGCCGCCGATGATCGCGCGCACCGAGATGGGGTCGCCGAGCACGGCGATACCGCTGGCGACGCCGACGACGGGAATCAGGTTCGCGAAGACGCCCGCCTGACTCGCGTCGATGTCCTGCAGCGCCAGGTTGTAGAACATGTACGCCAGGCCGGACGCGCCGGCGCCGAGCAGGATGACTTCCATCCATTCGACGGTATCGAGGACGGGCAGCGACTGGCCGCGCAGTTCGATCAATGCAAACGGCAGCAGGAACAGCGCACCCGCGCCGATGACGCCGGCGGTGAGGATCATCGCATCGACATGCGCGCAACGTTTCGCGTAGGAGGTGTAAACGCCCCAGGCGATCACGCTCACGAACACCAGCACGTTGCCCAGCACCGGAGCCGCGGCTGAAGTGTCGACAGGACTGCCCGAGAAAATCACCAGCACGCCCACGACCGACAACCCGATGCCCGCAACGCGCGAACGGGTCGCAGGTTCACCCAGCCAGAGTATTGCCACCAGCGCCGTCATTGCAGGTATCGAACTCTGCACCAGCGCTCCCTGCGAGGCGGAGGTGTAGAAGAGCCCCAGGTTGAACATGCCGTAATAGAACGCGACGCCGATCAACCCCATCGTCAGCATGGCGCGCCATGGCAGCGGCGGTCGCGGTGACGGCTGGCGCCGCAGCCGATAGATGGCGAAAGGCAGCAGGACCAGGAAGCCGATCGCAACGCGCATGAATGCCAGCGTCAACGGCGGCACCACATCGATGATGTCCTTGGTCATGACGAATACGCTGCCCCACAGCGTCATCACGCCGATCAGCATCAGGATTGCGCGCCAGCGTCTGTTCATTGTCTTTATTGTGTTTGGCTGGAAGCAGCATTGTGGAATGAGCTATTTTGTCCCAGCGGCGCGCCACAAAACAGTTCCTTTCGACAGGACGAACGACGCATGCATCGATCAACTCGTATCTCGATCGCGATTCTCATCGGCAGTCTGAGCACATTCACAGCCATCGCGCAGACGGTGGTTGTGCACAATGCCCGTGTGTACACGCCGATCGGCGACACCGTCCGCGAGTACGCGGGCGTCGTGATCAAGGATGGCAAAGTGCAACGCCTGCTAGACGCAGGAACGGCCATTCCCACCGGATCGGACATTCGACGCATCGATGCCGGTGGCAAAACCGTGCTGCCCGGGCTCATCGATGCGCACGGCCATGTGCTGGGTCTCGGACAACTCAAGTTGCAGGCGGATCTGCGCGGCAGCGAATCCATCGCCGCTGCCCTGGATCGGGTGCGTCGCTTCGCCGCTGCCAATCCCACCGATGGCTGGATCATCGGTCACGGCTGGAATCAGGTGTTGTGGCCGGACAAGCAGTTTCCGACCGCCAGGGATCTCGATGCCGTCGTGTCGGATCGGCCGGTCGTGCTGTCGCGCGTCGATGGTCATGCGGTCTGGGTCAACACCCGCGCACTGCAAATCGCGGGGATTACCCGTGAAACCAGGGATCCACAGGGTGGCCAGATCGTGCGCGATGCCGCCGGTGACGCGACGGGCGTGCTGGTCGATCTCGCCAGCGCACTGGTGGAAGAGCGCATCCCCGCCCCCACGGACAAAGACCTGCAGCGCGCCCTGCACGCCGCCATGTCGGACGTCGCCTCACTCGGCCTGACAGGCGTCCACGACGCCGGGATTTCGATCCGCGACTACGCTGCCTATCAGGCGCTGGGGAAGTCGCAGCAACTGCCGATCCGCATCTACGCGATGCTCGCGGACAGCGAAGCGGCACGCGCCACCATCCGCCAGGGACCGCAAGCGCCGCAGTTCGACGATCGTCTGCAGATGCGCGCGGTCAAGTCCGTGATCGACGGCGCGCTCGGCAGCCGCGGCGCGACGATGCTGCAGGATTACAGCGATCAGCCGCATCACCGCGGCCTCATGTTGTACACAGCGCCGCAGATTGCCCAGCTTGCGGACCTGACGGCGAGTTCGGGCTGGCAACTGAACATTCACGCCATCGGCGATGCCGGCAACCGTCTCGCACTCGACACCTACGAACGTGAGCTGACGGCCGCGCAGCGCAACGCCCTGCGCCCGCGGATCGAACACGCGCAGATCGTCGCGCCCGAGGACATTCCCCGTTTCAGCGCACTGGGTGTCATCGCCTCGATACAGCCGACCCATGCAACCTCCGACATGAACATGGCCGAGGATCGCGTTGGCCCGCAGCGCATAAAAGGTGCGTACGCATGGCGTACCTTGCTGAATTCCGGCGCGCGCCTGGCCGGCGGCAGCGACTTTCCCGTGGAACTGCCGAATCCGTTCCTCGGACTGCATGCGGCGGTGACACGCCAGGATCGCGACGGCAAGCCGCCGGGCGGCTGGTACGGCAACGAAAAACTGACGCGCGAGGAGGCGCTGCGGCTGTTCACCATCGATGCCGCCTACGCGGCATTCATGGAGGATCGGGTCGGCTCGCTCGAGCCCGGCAAGTGGGCCGATTTCATTCTCATCGACCGCGACTATTTCAAGGTGCCCGAAAGCGAGATCGACGACATCCGCGTAGAGGCCACGTACGTGGCCGGCAAGAAAGTTTCGGGCCGGTAGTCGTCGGCTGGTGCCTCGCGCCGTTCCGTCGTAGCATCGGCGCCGACATGAATCGCCGTCTCACAGCCCTGCTGCTGGTGTGGATGCTGGGAATGCAATCGCTGACCCCGCCTCCCGCCTTTGCACAGGCTCCGGCGAACGCGGTCGCGCATCATTGTGACGGGATGGCTGATGCCGCCATGCCGCACGGACAGAACTCCGCCGACAACGAGTTGAGCTGCTCCAGCCACTGCGCCATGGCCTCGGTGGTGCTGGTCACCGCAATTGCACCGACGATCACGATCGACGGCAGCAGCGGTTACGCGGTACCCACTGCCGTTCCTCTGCAGAGTCGCTTCGACATTCCTCCCACGCCGCCGCCGATTGCCTGAGCAATCCGCGTTCCTGCGTCCGCGACCCGCCTGCGGTTGCGCCCCGATGATTTCTGACGCTCACGCCAATCGTGAGCGTGCGCGCGACATTGAACGAGTGACATGAACAACCCGATGCGACGCCGCTTCCTGCAGGGACTGACTGCAGGAACCGGCCTTCTGCTTCTGCCAGCGCTGCGCGCAGCGACTGCGCCCGCTGTGCTCCACGGCCGCCAGTTCGATCTGGAAATCGGCGAACTGCCCGTCAATTTCAACGGTGCCACGCGCATGGCGACGGTCGTCAACGGCCAGCTGCCCGCGCCGCAGTTGCGCTGGCGCGAAGGTGAAGACATCACGATCCGCGTAACCAACCGTCTCGCCGAACGCACCTCGATTCACTGGCACGGACTCATCGTGCCCGCCGACATGGATGGCGTACCGGGCGTCAGCTTTCACGGTATCGCGCCCGGCGAGACCTTCACCTATCGCTTTCGCGTGAATCAGTCGGGCACGTACTGGTATCACGCGCATTCGCGTTTCCAGGAGCAGACCGGGCTGTACGGATCCATCGTCGTCGAACCGCGTGGCGCGCAGCGCCATGCATCGGACCGCGAGCATGTGATCCTGCTCTCCGACTGGACGGACCTCGATCCGGAAGCGATCTATCGCAAACTCAAGTTGCACGCGGGCTATTTCAATCCCGCCAAGCGCACCATCGGCGATTTCGTCGCTGATGTCCGCTCACGGGGCCTGCGCGAAGCATCCGCGGACGGCGCCATGTGGGGACAGATGCGCATGGATCGCACCGATCTCGCCGACGTGTCCGGCTACGCCTATACGTTTCTGATGAACGGCATGACGCCGGCGGCGAACTGGAACGCGGCGTTCCGTCGCGGCGAACGCGTGCGCCTGCGCATCATCAACGGCGCCTCCATGACGTTCTTCGATCTGCGCATCCCGGGACTCGAGCTGACGATCGTCGCTGCGGACGGCCAGGATGTGGAACCCGTCACCGTCGATGAATTCCGTATCAGTCCCGCCGAGACCTACGATGTCATCGTGACGCCCAGCGACGATCGCGCTTATACGATCTTCGCCCAGGCCATGGATCGCTCCGGGTATGCGCGAGGCACATTGTCGCCAGCACCGGGCCTGCAGGCGGAGATTCCGCCGCTCGACCGACGCGCCGATCTCGACATGATGGACATGGGGATGGCGCATGGCGCGCATCAGGCGATGGATCACAGCGCTCACGCCGGGCATGCAATGCCGCAGGCTCCGCGGCATGCCGCCGCCGAGTTCGGCCCCGGCGTCGACATGCGCGTGGATGCGCCCCTCGATCGGCTCGACGATCCGGGCGTCGGCCTGCGCAACAATGGCCGCCGCGTGCTTACTTACGCCGACCTGCACACGCTCGACGGACCGATCGATGCACGTGGAGCCGGCAGGGAGATCGAACTGCATCTCACCGGACACATGGAACGATTCCTCTGGTCATTCAACGGCCAGAAATTCTCCGAGGCCGAGCCGCTGCGCTTCCGGCACGGCGAACGTCTGCGCATCGTGCTGATCAACGACACGATGATGTATCACCCGATCCATCTGCACGGCATGTGGAGTGAAGTGGAATCACCCGACGGCCGATTCCAGGTCCGCAAGCACACGGTGACGGTGCAACCGGCACAGCGCATGAGTTACCTGGTGACTGCCGATGCGCTCGGCCGCTGGGCCTACCACTGTCACCTGCTCTATCACATGGAAGCGGGCATGTTCCGGGAAGTCATCGTCGCGCACGAGGAGGCTTCGTCGTGAGCACCAGAGAGGGAATGAAACCAAACCGTACACAGAAGAGCACAAAGGCACACAAAAACGGAATGGAAATTGTCTATCTGAAATTTGTGCGCTTTTGTGCTCCTTTGTGTACCTGCCTTTCTCCTTTCCGGCCTTTGGGTCTCTTGCCCCTTTTTGCGGCCATTCTCTTCCCGCTGGTCAGCATCCCCGCCCACGCACAGGAACAGCACGACCATCACCATCACGAGGTCACCCCGCCGTCGACGACGTCTTCACACATTCCTCCTGATCCGCCATCGCATGTCATGGCTCCGATGTCCGCAGCGCAAATGGCAGAGATCATGGCGATGGACGACGCGGCGCGCTTCGGCATGGTCTCCATCGATCGGCTGGAATGGCGCGACGGCAGCGATGCCATTGGCTGGGAAGGTACCGCCTGGTACGGCGGCGACTACAACAAGCTGGTACTGAAATCCGAAGGCGAGTGGATCGAGGACGAGACCACTCATACGCGAACTGAATTGCTGTGGGACCGGGTCGCGAGCCGCTGGTGGAGTGTGCAGGCAGGTCTGCGTCACGATTCAGGCGATGGCCCGTCGCGAACATGGGCAGCGCTGGGAGCAGAAGGACTGGCTCCCTACTGGATCGACATGGAAGCCACGCTCTACGTGGGCGACGCCGGACGAACCGCTGTGCGCTTCGAAGGCAGTCACGACATGCGCGTGACGCAGCGCCTCATCCTGCAGCCGCAGCTCGAGTTCAATGCGTACGGTAAAGACGACATAGAACGCGGCATCGGCTCCGGCCTGTCCGATCTCGAAGCGGGCCTGCGTTTGCGCTACGAGATCCGTCGCGAGTTCGCGCCTTACATCGGCGTCCACTGGAAGCGGCTGTTCGGCGGCACTGCAGATCTCGCGAGTGACGATAGCGAGTCGGAGTTCGTGGCGGGATTCAAGGTGTGGTTCTGAGACTCACGGGTTTGAGACATGTGGTTCTGAAGCTTGTGGGTCCGGCTGTAGCCGGACAGGAAGCGAGGGAGTGCCCGGTTAAAACCCAATAGCGGGACGTGTCAGATTTTCTGTGTTCGAGGCGGTTTGCATTTAGTTCGCGGGTCTGACGAAGCGATCTCCGTACAGCACAGCGAACTGGTTCATCGCCAACTTCCATTCTCGCGCTGATCGTATCTTGCCATCGTTGATG
>NZ_DATDJO010000069.1:0-31555 GCF_036520495.1 Povalibacter sp.
CGCTGCGGTACTGCCGCAGCGGCCTCTTTTTTTTTGCGGGCGACTCTTCAGTGGTCATCGAGGTGCGCCGGCAGGGGATTACGACAGCTGCGTGACCGTCACGGCGTAGGCGTTGTGCTCTGCGTACTCGGTCGCAAGCGCACCGAGGGACAGGCTGGCGCTGACGATGACAGCCGACAGCATCATGCAAATGGCGTTCTGGACTTTGCGGCTGGTGACGGTGAAGGCAAACATGATGATCTCCTTGATCTCTGCAGTGGCCGCTGTGTTGCGGGGTTAGCGTTACGACACGGCAGAAGGCTCCAGGGTTACGGCGGATTTGCGAATACCGGTAAACGGCGGGCGGGCGCCGGTGATTGGAGACGAGCCTTCGGAGGATTCGAGAGGGCGGCCGGCGCAGTCGGCCGCCTTGTAAGTTCTTGCCGCTCTGTGGAAATCCTCGATTTCCATGCCAGCGTCCGCGAGTTACAACGACCGCTGGCCGGGGTTACGGGGAGCGCAATGAATACCGAAAAGAAGCGCGAGTTGTTGACGTTCACTTTCCTGGCGCTCGTGCTGGTGCCGGTCCTTGCCGTGATCGTCGTTGCCGGCTTCGGCTTCGCGGTCTGGATGGTCCAGCTTGTTGCGGGTCCTCCCGGACCGCCTGCTGCCTGACGAGGTCTGTCCACTCATGCGAACACTGCTGTCCCGTCGCGATCTGTTCTCGCCTGGTCATGCTGGTTCCCCGGCGGGCGAGGACATCGTTCACATCGCGAGTCTGTTGCTGCAGATCGTACCGTCGGCCCTGGGAGCGTTGCGCGAAACCATCGGCGCGCTGCCGGGGGCGGAGCTGCATCCGACGGCACATCCGGCGAAGTTCGCGGTCGTGCTCGAAGCCGGCGATGAGCGCGCGCTGGCCGATGCGACTGCATTGCTGCAGAACCTTCGCGGTGTACTGACCGTGTCGATCGTTGCACATCTCAGCGAGCGCGCACGCGATCTCGACGAGCCGATGGAGGAGCCGTCGCCATGAATCGTCGCCAGTTCCTGCGTCGCAGCGCCGCTGCGTCAGCGATTGCCGCGGCGAGCGGCGCAGCGCCCGCGCACGCCGCCAACATCATCACGGAATCGCAGTTCACGCGCATGACCTGGTCGAAGGCGCCGTGCCGGTTCTGCGGCACGGGCTGCGGGGTGCGAGTGGCCGTCAAGGACAATCGCGTCGTCGCGACTCACGCGGATGCCAATGCCGAGGTGAATCGTGGATTGAACTGTGTGAAGGGCTATTTTCTGTCGAAGATCATGTACGGCTCGGACCGGCTCACGCAGCCCATGCTGCGCATGACGGGCGGCAAGTACGACAAGAACGGTGAGTTCACGCCGATCACCTGGACGCAGGCCTTCGACATCATGGGAGAGAAGTTCAAGGCCGCGTTGCGCGAACGCGGACCGGACGGTGTCGGCATGTTCGGCTCCGGGCAATGGACTGTCTGGGAAGGCTATGCGGCCAGCAAGCTGTTCAAGGCGGGATTTCGCAGCAACAACCTCGATCCCAATGCGCGTCACTGCATGGCGTCGGCAGCCTATGCCTTCATGCGGACGTTCGGCATCGACGAGCCGATGGGTTGCTACGACGACTTCGAAGTGGCCGACGCCTTCGTGTTGTGGGGCTCGAACATGGCGGAGATGCATCCGATCCTGTGGTCGCGAGTTGCGGATCGCAGGCTATCGGCGCCGCACGTGAAGGTCGCTGTGCTCTCGACATTCGAGCATCGCTCGTTCGACCTGGCCGATATCCCGCTGGTGATGAAGCCGCAGTCGGATCTCGCGATCATGAACTACATCGCGAATCACATCATCCAGTCGGGCAAGGTCAACAAGGATTTCGTCGGCAAGCACGTCAACTTCAAGCGCGGCGTGACTGATATCGGTTACGGCCTGCGGCCGGAGCATGAGCTCGAGAAGAAGGCGAAGAACGCGTCGCGCGCCAATGAATCAGAGCCGATGACGTTCGAGGAATATGCGGCCTTCGTGAAGCCCTACACGCTGGAACACGCGGTGAAGATCTCAGGCTGCCCCGCGGGTTGGTTGAGGCAACTGGCCGATCTGTACGCCGATCCGAAAGTCCGGGTCACTTCCTTCTGGACGATGGGATTCAACCAGCACACGCGCGGGGTCTGGGCCAACAATCTCGTCTACAACCTGCATCTGCTGACCGGGAAAATCTCGACGCCGGGCAACAGCCCGTTCTCGCTCACCGGTCAACCCTCCGCCTGTGGTACAGCGCGTGAAGTCGGCACGTTCGCGCATCGCCTGCCGGCGGACATGACGGTCACCAATCCGGAGCATCGCAAGCATACGGAACAACTCTGGAAACTCCCGGCCGGCACGATCAATCCGAAAATCGGCTATCACGCCGTCGAGCAGAACCGCATGCTCAAGGATGGCAAGCTCAATGCCTACTGGGTGCAGGTCAACAACAATATGCAGGCGGCCGCCAACATAAACGAGGAGGGCCTGCCCGGTTATCGCAATCCCGCCAACTTCATCGTGGTCTCGGAGGTATATCCCACCGTGACAGTGCAGGCTGCGGATCTGGTGCTGCCAACGGCCATGTGGGTCGAGAAGGAAGGCGCGTATGGCAATTCCGAGCGCCGCACACAGTTCTGGCATCAACTCGTCGATGCACCGGGCGAGGCGCGCTCGGATCTCTGGCAGCTCATGGAGTTTTCCAGGCGCTTCAAGACGGAGGAGGTGTGGCCGGCGGAATTGCTCAGCGCGAACCCGAGCTATCGCAACAAGACGCTGTTCGATGTGCTGTTCGCGAACGGACAGGTGAATAAATTCCCCGTCAGCGAGATCGATGGGGAATACAACAACCAGGAGTCGAAACACTTCGGCTTCTATGTGCAGAAGGGCCTGTTCGAGGAGTACGCATCGTTCGGTCGCGGCCATGGCCATGACCTGGCGCCATTCGATACCTATCACCAGGTGACGGGATTGCGCTGGCCGGTCGTCAACGGCAAGGAGACACGCTGGCGCTTCCACGAAGACACTGACCCGTATGCGAAGAAGGGCAGTGGCTTCGACTTCTACGGCAACAAGGATGGTCGCGCCAACATCTTCGCGCTGCCGTACGAGCCACCGCCCGAGTCGCCCGATGCCGAGTTCAATTACTGGCTGGTGACTGGACGAGTGCTGGAGCACTGGCATTCCGGATCGATGACAGGCCGTGTCCCCGAGTTGTATCGCGCCGTCCCGAACGCGCTGGTGTTCATGCATCCGGACGATGCCGAAGCGCTGAGCATCCGTCGCGGTGTCGAAGTGAAAGTCGTGTCCCGACGCGGCGAGATCCGCTCGCGGGTGGAAACGCGCGGCAGGAACAAGCCGCCGCGGGGTGTCGTGTTCGTGCCATGGTTCGACGCCTCGCAGCTCATCAACAAGGTCACACTCGACGCGACCGATCCGATATCGAAGCAGACCGACTTCAAGAAGTGCGCGGTGAAGATCGTGCCGCTGGGAGCCGTGTAATGAGCACCACCCGATGGCTCATTGCCGGCGTTGGCACTGCGATCATCGCCCTCGCTGCGGTGTCGATTCCGGCCGACGAACTGGCCAACGGCCTGCGCGGCCCCACGCCGCTCAATCAGGAACCCAAGGCGCCGAAGATCTGGCCCACAGAGAACAAGGACGTGAAACGCGGACGCGCCTATACCAGCCAGCCGCCGACCATTCCTCACACCATCGAGAAGTACGAGATCACGCGCAACGTCAACATGTGCATGTACTGTCATGCGCGCGTGCGCAACAACGAGTTCGGCGCACCGATGGTGAGTGCGACGCACTACATGGATCGGGAGTTCGATTTCCTCGCGGAGATTTCACCGCGACGCTACTTCTGCACCCAATGTCACGTGCCGCAGGCGGAGGTCACGGCGCCGGTGGGCAATACGTTCATGGATGTCGATGAGATCATTGCAAAAGAGCGTGCTGCGTCGAAGGCTGAACCTGGGGAAAAGCCGCCGTGATGAAGCGGCTGTGGCAGAGCCTTCTGGGATGGTGGCAGGTCGTGCGGTCGCCGAGCCGTTACTTCAGCCTCGGCTTTCTGACCATCGGCGGCTTCATCGGTGGAGTGCTCTTCTGGGGCGGCTTCAATACGGCGCTCGAGGCAACCAATTCGGAGGAGTTCTGCACCAGCTGCCATGAGATGCGCGACAACGTGTTTGCGGATCTGAAGCACACCATCCACTACAGCAACCGCTCCGGCGTGCGCGCCACCTGTCCCGACTGTCACGTGCCGCACGACTGGACAGACAAGATCGCGCGCAAGATGCAGGCCTCCAAGGAGGTGTGGGGCAAGATCTTCGGCTCGATCAATACGCGCGAGAAATTCCTCGAGCATCGGCTGGAGCTGGCGCAACACGAGTGGGCTCGCCTCAAGGCCAACGATTCGCTGGAATGCCGCAACTGCCACAACTACAAGTTCATGGACTGGACACGACAGAGCGCCCGCGCCGTACACGTGCATTCGACGGCGCTCGCCGGCAGGGACTACACCTGCATCGATTGCCACAAGGGCATCGCGCACAGCCTGCCGGACATGGAGGGCATCGAGATGCTGTACGGCGCGCCGATCGAAGACGTCACGCCGCGAGCCGGCAGACCCAAGCGCTGAGGCGGCTGCTTCCCTGGAGCATCGGTCCGCTCTCGTGGCGACGCTGCAGTCGCCCCATGCAGCGCACAACGGAACGTGTGTTGCCATCGGCGCCGCTCGTTCGTACGCGGTACACCGCAGCGCAAGTCGTTACAGGTGATCCTGCGTCGGTGATCGACCTGGCCAACCGCTGGGACTCACTACCGTGGCGGACGCGTAGCTACCAGTTCGACTACGTCCCTGTCAGCCGAAGACGACAGTCACATAGCGCGCTGAACACACGCGGTCGCCGGCGAGCAATGACCTTGCGAAGATCTCCCTGCCGACCCGGAAGTGAGAACTGGTTCAAACTTTCTGTCGTGCCGTGCGACGTAATCTGCGGGTCTCGCGCAGGCGGAAGGACGCATGGACACGTCGGAGTTTTCCATCCTGATCGGCCGGCTGGAACGCCAGTCGGATGACAATCCGCGCGTCTACGCCGTGAAGGTCGGCCTGGTCGCGGCGCTGGGCTATGTGGGCATTGCTCTCTTCGCCGTCGCGTTTCTCGTCGCATGCTACTTCCTTCTGGCGCCGCTCCTGGCGGGTGAGCGTCCGCGACTCACGGCGGTGCTGGCGCTGCTGGGAGCCGGCGTCTCGCTCATCGCGATCGTTCGCGCGCTCTGGGTTCGGATCGATGCGCCCGCAGGCCGTGAGTTGCTGCGGGAGGAAGTGCCGGCATTGTTTGCCGCGATCGATGAGATCGTGCAGAAAATGGCCACGCGCCGCAAAGGCAGGACATACGTCATCCGCATCGACTCGGTGACGCTCAACCGCGAGTTCAGCGCCAGCATCTGCCAGATTCCGCGCTGGGGCGTCTTCGGCAACTACAGCAATCATCTGCAGCTGGGCGTCCCCTTGCTGGCGGCGCTCAGCGTGGCGGAGTTCAAGACCGTGCTGGCGCACGAGATTGGCCACGTCGGCGGCGCGCACGGCAAGTTCAGCGCCTGGATCTATCGTCAGCGCGTGACCTGGCAGGAACTGCGTCGGAAATTCGCTGAGCCCGAAGGTCTCTTCGACCAGGCGCTGGCCTGGTTCTATGACTGGTACACGCCGTACTTCGACGCCTACACCTTCGTGCTGGCTCGCAATCACGAGTACGCGGCAGACCGTGCGGCGGCCCGCGCCACCAACAATCGAGTGCTGGCTCGTGCCCTGATCAAGGTCGACCTGATGGGGCGGTTTCTCGCCGAAGTGTTCTGGAAGCGCCTGTTCGATCAGGTCGAGAAGCATGCGGAGCCGCGTTACCTGCCGTACTCGGTCATGCCCCGTGCATTCGTCATGGCGCAGAAGGACTGGTCGCGACAGGACTGGTTGAGCGAAAGCCTGCGAACCTACGCGTCGTTGAACGATACGCATCCGGGGCTGGGTGAGCGTCTGGCGGCGCTCGATGTGACGCCGGAACTGCCGACTCAGGCGCCTGAGAAATCGGCGCTTCTCCTGCTCGGCGAGAACACGACGCCGTTGCTGCGATGGTGCGATGAAGAATGGAGCGCCGAATACCTGCCGGTCTGGCAGAAACGCCACGAGATCATTCGTGAAATGCGCTGGAAGATCGCGCAGTACGAAAACACGCCGGTCGCGAATCTGCAGGTCGAGGATCTCTGGGAGAAATCGGCGCTGCTGCTCGATGTCGGTCAGGAGCTCGATGCCATCGAAACACTGCAGCTGCTGGTGGGGCGCGGCGAGAAGTTCGGCAAGGCGCACCTGCTGCTCGGTCGGCTGCTGCTCGACAACGGCAACGAGCATGGGCTGCAGAATCTGACCCACGCGGCGATCCAGGATCCCGCCCTGGTCGAAGAAGCCGGCCACCTCGGCTATGACTATCTGATGGATCGCGGCCGCAAGGGCGAGGCGCAGCGATTCTGGGATCGTATCCGCGCGTAGTTGCAGCTTTTCCGAATGGCGCGCGACGACGTTCCGTTGAACACTGCGGTATCGTCGTGTTGCGTTGCGGGAGCCAAGGTATGAAAGTCGAGCAGTACTGCAAGCACGGAGCCATCGCCATCGCTGCGAACGCCGATATCGTCGATGCCGCGCGCTTGATGCGCGAGCGGCATGTGGGCTTCCTGGTGGTATTCGCGGACGGTGATCCATTACGCAAGCCCGTCGGAGTGCTTACCGATCGCGACATCGTCCTGCAGGTAACCGCGAGGGAAGTCGATCCGCACGCGGTGACGGTAGGCGACGTCATGACTGCTCACCCCATAGTCGCCCATGAAGGCGACGATCTGGGCGATCTGATTCGCGGCATGCAGGTGGCGGGAGTCCGGCGAGCGCCGGTCATCGACGCACGCGGCGCATTGAAAGGCGTCATCGCCGTCGACGACGTCATCGATATCGTCGCCGGGCTACTGGGCAATATCGCCGGCTCCATTCGCGTGGAGCAGAAGCACGAATGGCTGTCACGCCGCGTCTGAGCGGGCGATCAGTATTGATGCCGAGCTGCGGTTTGTCGACGCAGGGACGCGCGATCGTCAGGGTCCGATCTACTGACACTCAACCACCAACGACATGGCATCGATCGGTCTGTAAATCCGCATGGCAGCATCGTTGTTGCCTGCATGAAGCAATCGTCGGCGAGTCGCACGACGGTATTCAGATCTTCAACGGTGTGCCTGCCGAGCGTCCCGCGAATGCGGGCAGCTGACGGATGCGTTCCTACTCGAACAACTCGAGCTTGGTCCGCAGGTACTGCCTTACGGCATCCGCCGTCTCGAAGGGGTAGTAGTCCGAATGCTGGTCCCAGAATTTCAGGATGACGGCGTCGGCGCGTGAGATGAGTTCGCGGATCTGCGCCGCGATGAGGCTGCGTTGTGCGGGGCTGTAGTGACGCAGGATCGCCTGCCAGCGTTCTTCGTCGGAGTGAAAGCGCAGTCCGGAGTCGCCATCGAAGTGGGCAAGGATCGCCTTCTTCAGCGAAGCCAGCTCACCCAGATGCCGCAACTGCGGTGGATCGATGAAGCTGATCGTCATACGCGTTACCTCAAGCCCGGCCGCCAGTGGCCCCCTGAGCACCGACCCGATTCTGCTCGCCTGACGCGGGCTCGTCGAGCGGTGTGGGCGCCGGATGCCCATCTGGCACCGGGGGCAGGCCGGTCCAGGGGCTATCCGTTCGCGTTGAGCTTGTCGAAACGTTCCTTGGAGAAAGCACTGCCACAGATGACGAATCAACGGTCGGTGTCCTGGTGCGTCGGAATACCTGGCGAACTCGCTGGTGAGTGCTTGTGCGGATGCCTTGTTTCTCAGCGAGGGATCTTCGGTACCGGGATTAGGATTATCCGGTGTATCGATCACTCAACGCCGATGGCGAGCCAGTGATTCGCTGAGGGAGGCGGGCTGCCTACCGGGAAGGCTGACCACTTTGCTGGGGATCTTCGGTACCGGATGTTGTCGATGTTCAGGCGGATATACCGGATATCCTAATCCCGGTACCGAAAGGTCCGCGCGGATGCCGTCGTGTGAGTTCGAATGTTGTTTTACTTTCAGCGAAAGAAATTCCGGAACGATCTGGAGAGAGTAGTCAAGGCGCTGGCGGCGTGAAGTAATCGTCGGGCTGTGCTCCGCCGAAAGATGAGGACGCGACGGTCCGCTTCCGGCCCCGAAGCGGACGTGGGCACCAGGGAAATGCAATTATGCAAGCCTGACACCGGTGAACGCTTTGGCTTCGCTTTGATTGGGCTCGCGCTCAACGCGCGTCCGTATTGCATTTCCTGACTGGGACGATTCGGGTCGTATGGCCGAACCAGCCCGCGACAGTGGATTTGTTGCGGCGGCTAATCGGTATCTTCAGGTCGTTGGATAGCAGGCAGTACCATTGGTGGCCGTTCTTGACGATTTTCACGATGGCGCCTCGCGCCACCCAGTGGGCTCGATGGACCCGCAAGCCGGCTTCCCCCATTGAATCCGCGGCCTGCTGCAGAGAACCGAGAATCATGCAGCGCCCGAGGTCCGTGTAGACGTGCAGATAGTGAAGATCGGAAGAAATCGCAATGACGCTCGTCCCCAGCGATTCGGGCAATCGACTGATGAACTCTGCCCGGGCGGATTCCGCGTAGCGACCCGCTTCCGCCTTGTCGAGATCGACCGGCTCGGCCGAACCGGCGACGTTGGAATCTCGCGCATGTCCGAACGATCGGCGATGCGCGAGAAATGGCAGATTGATGATCATCCAGAAACTCAACGTTGCCGGTGCAAGCTGGAGGAATTCGGCCGCCATGGCTTGCCACCAACCGCGGCTCGCGAAGACAGCCAGCCACCCGTTCTCGTCTTCGAGAGCGCCCAGCGATGCCGGCAGCGCCTGTTCCACCAGGTAACTCACCGGCGTGATGAGTAAGGCACCACCGGTCCCAGCGACTATCAATACGAGCCACGCCGGTAAGGATTTCATCATGTGCGGCAGAACGAGCCAGCTTGCGGCGTAGAGGGATACAAGTCCGAGCCCTACGTGAATCACCCAGAAACCCGTTCTTGCCGCAACGTCCAAACCCCGGCTGGCCTCTGGCTCGATCACCACGAAGGCAATGACGAGGAGAGCGCCGACGACCGCGATGGAGCGCCCTAGCGCCCAGGCTCCGAAAACTGTTCCGTCACTGACTACGGCGTTGCGATTCATATGGAGCGACCGGGAAGTTACCTGGAGTACTCCAACATCGTAGACGAAGCGAAGCCAGTATTCGCACCCTGGCCGAGTAATCGAACGTCATAGGCGGCGCGAGTTCTCGCCGGGCGGCTGGCGTGCGGCTTACGGAGGGCGCTCGGGATCGCTGCTCAGCTTGATGCGGCCGAAGGAGCGTTCGCCGACGGGACATCGATTCTATTCTCGGCGGCAGCTCGATTTCGGCAATTTTTCGATCGCATCGGCGAACTCGACATCGGCGAGGCGGGTTGACCGACGTGGCCTTCAAGTCCGTCGCGTGCGGCCGCCACTCGTTCCACTCGTGCCCCCGGACGACGGTTCGTGAAGTATTCGTGCCGCTCCTGCAATGGGCTGCCCTGGGGCGAGCCAAGGCGCAACAAAATCGACCTCGAAATCATTAATTCTCACCAGGTTTCGCCATGTTGCGTAGTTTCCATCAAGCTGCTTTCGGTATGCACAAGGTCCTTTTACTGCTACTTGCGACAACCCCCGCTGTTGCCGACATCGGCGCGATATCGGTGGATGTCGTCGATGCCGTCACGCGCCGGCCTGTCGATGGTGTGACGATTACGGCCGAATCGCGTGACGGCGAGGTGCGCTCGGCTACGACAACTGAAGGCAAGGCGCTGCTCGACAGCCTGGAAGACGGTTTCTTTAGAGTGCGTGCCGAATCGGCCGGATACGTCACGGCCGTCGAGCCGGCGGTGCGAGTACTGGAACAACGCACAGGCCGACTTCGCTTCGAACTGCAGCCGGTATCCGACTCGTTGGACGAGGTCGTCGTTGTCGCTCGTGCACTCGAGGCAGATCCCTTCGGCGCCGTCTCGGACAGATTCCTGAGCCGCGACGAGCTGCGCAACGCGCCTGGCAGCGGCAGCGACGTCATGCGCGCGCTGAGCGGCTTGCCAGGGGTCGTCTCCAACGGCGAGTTTGCGGCCTTTTCCGTGCGGGGCCATGGCCCCAAAAGCAACCTCATCTATGTCGATGGCTTCCCGTTCCAGCAAGTCGTGCACTTCGAGCAGACGCTGGGCGAGGAGGACGAAATCATCAATGGCGGCCGCTATTCCATATTTGCACCCAATGCAGTTGCCGGAGCGGAATTCTCGCCTGGCGGCTGGAGCGCGGAGTTCGGGGGCCGCGACGCGTCGCTCCTGCAACTCGACGTCGTGGATGGCGCGCCGTCGCCTGTCGCCAGCCTGCGTCTCGATCTCGCCGGCGCCGAATTCCTCTACGAGGGACCGAGCGGCTTCCACGACAACACGACGATGTTCCTGCAGGCGCGGCAATTCGATTTCGGCCAGTTCTTCGAGATGATCGAGGAAGAGTCTTTGGGTGCGCCGGTGTCCACGGACGTAATCCTGAAGACGCATACACGTCTCGATGATGACGACGAGTTCGAGTTTCTCGCTATATACGCGCCTGAGGAGTATGCGCGGGACGTTAAACACATCCTCGCTGCCGAGGAGGACGAGGACATCGAAGACGTCACGCTGCAGAACGAAGACCAGGACCTTGCGCTCATCGGTGGCACGTGGCGGCGGATGTTCGGCAACGATGGCGAATGGACAAACCGTATCTACTACCGTGAGAGAGACCGAGTGTCGTCCGAGGGCGAGGCCTACCCGGACCTGGTGCCGCCGGATACGCCAGCCGACCAGGTTCCGGTGCGCGAGAAACTCCTGACCGTGAAGGAAAAGGAGTCGGAATTCGGCTGGCGCAGCGATGTGTCGTTCGGGAACGGCCCTGGAATATTCCGTGCCGGGCTGCACCTCACGAGCAACGATCTCGACTATTCGACTGAGCTTCGGGATGACTGGATACGTTACATCTACGAGTCCGACGATCCGCGCCCCCCGGGCGCAAACTACATTGTGTTGCAACCAGAGGAGATCGACTCGGTCTATAGCGCCAGCGAAACCAACTACGCTGCTTACGGCGAGCAGTTGTTCGACTGGGGCGATGCCAATCTGCGGGCGGGCCTTCGCTACGATCGCAATGGCTTTGGTGACGAGGATCTCCTGTCGCCGCGATTCGGCTTCAACTATGCGATTTCACCCCGGCTAAGATTGTCGGCAACGGCCGGCATCTTCTATGAGCCGCCAAGCAACCTCGCGCGTGCGGCCGACCCGGATAACTTTGATCTCGAGAGTGAAAGGCTTGCGCATTTCAGCCTGGGCTTCGACTATCGACTGAGCGACAACCTGGATCTGCTCGTAGAGGCCTACTATCAGGATCTCGATAACCGCCTCGTTGACAGCGGACGCACGAGCGGTCGAATTTCAAATGATGGTGAGGGCACGAACACCGGCGTGGACCTGGTGTTGAGGCGCAGGTTCGATCGAGGCTGGTCGGCCGACTTCGTGTATTCCTGGAATCGCTACCAGGTGGACGACAACGACGGGCGTGGCGAGTACGACTGGGACTTCAGCCGCGAGCACTTCGTCGCTGTCGGCGGGCGCTGGGAGATCAATGATCGATGGCAGGTAGCGGCACGCTGGAAGTATGGCTCCGGTCTGCCGACGTACCGCTACCTCGTGCACGATGACGTACTGGCGCCGAACCCGCCCGTGCGCTATTCGCAAGAGAGGTTCGACTTGAATGCAGAGCGCGGCGATGCGTTCCATTCACTCGATGTGCGCGTCGATTACCGTCGTAAGATCGGCCCGGTGGATCTTGTGCTGTTCGCCGACGTGCTGAACGTTTACGGCGGACCGGCTGGCCTGCAGCCCGAGTTCAACATCCTGACGGGCGAAATAGTCGACGAGGAGGAGGAAATTTTGCCGCTGCTCGGCCTGATCGTCGAGTACGCCTGGTAGAACCGAAGTATCCAGTCGTTGAAAAAGCCTCCGCCATTCCGCTCAGCCCGCCGGCTTCGACCGGCCGCGCATCGCAAGCCAGTGGACGAAGGCATCGAACCAGCGGGTGCTGGTGGTCGTCTTCGCATACATGCCGAACCCGTGCTCACCCTGTTCGTAGAGATGAAACTCGACCGGGCGGGGATCTTCGGTACCGGGATCAGCATATCCGGTGTATCGATCACAACGCCGATGGCGAGCCATTAATTCGCTGAGGGAGGCGGGTTGCCTACCGGGAAAGCTGACCACTTTGCTGAGGATCTTCGGTACCGGATGTTGTCGATGTTCAGAGCTATATCGCAGATGAGCTTCAGCGATTGTTCGCGGAGGAGAACCTTGCTTTTGAGTTCACGCAGGGCATCGTGCGACGGCGTGGGCGAAAGCACACCGTTGATGTAGCGAGCAGGGCGCAAGTGGTACTTGGCGACCCGCGCCTTTCAAGTGCGCGGAGGCATTACGACAAAGCGCTTCAGTTCTTCCGCAACCCTACCAGGCCGGATTTTGAGAACTCAGTGAAAGAGGCCGTTTGCGCTGTCGAGGCTGCAGGAAAGACTCTCTTTCCGGCAGCAAATGCTTCGACCCTGGGCGATCTAGCTGCATGGTTGACCACGACAAAGGACGTGTCTGTTCCGCAGGCGCTGTGTAAAACGATCACCGCTGTCTACGCTTATCGCAGTGGCGGCGATGGTATGGCCACGGAGGTGCGTCGGGTGGAGTCGCCACGGCCGAAGTCGCGGAGTACATGCTTGCTGTCTGTGCATCGCAAGTTATCTACTTGGTCGACCTCGCGAATGCGCAAGAGGGTGACATTCCTTTCTGAGGTAGCAGCTTCGTGCGGGACGGGAAACCGGAGAAAACCTTCACATCCTGCGCACTCGGCTCGGTGAGCAATCGACGTCCGCTCCTCGGCCGACTGGGGGCACGATGCCTTTGTTCGTAGTGCCTTCTGCAAATGATTGCGGATCGGGACCGGCTCTGTATTAGAGTCGAGCGAGATGCAAACGGGCATACCCGGCGAACAACAGGTCGACCCGAGAACGACCGACGAATGGGCTTGGAGCGATGCTCACGCTCTTCCCGGCGTCGTGGACGTCGCAATCATCGGCGGTGGCATTGTCGGCTGCTCGGCCGCGTATTTCCTCGCGCGCGAAGGCTTGCGCGTCGCGCTCTTCGAGAAGGGCCGGATCGCCGGCGAACAATCGGGAAGGAATTGGGGCTGGGTGCGGCAGCAAGGCCGTTCGCCGGTCGAGCTGCCTCTGATGATGCGCAGCCTGCAACTGTGGCTGGAACTGCGCGAGGAGCTGGGCGACATCGGCTTCAGGCAGGGCGGATCGCTCTACCTTGCACAGGACGAAGCGCACTTGGCGCAGCTGGAGGGATGGTTGAGCGTCGCGCGCGAGCATGGCCTCGACACTCAGCTCCTCGATTCGCAGAAGCTCGGATCAGTGCTGCGAACCGATCAACGGCGCTGGAGTGGAGCGCTGCATACGGCGAGCGATGCTCGAGCCGAACCCAGTCGCGCGGCGCCTGCGATCGCCCGTGCCGCCCACCGACGTGGAGCGCAGATCTTCGGACAGTGTGCGGTTCGCGGCATCGATCGCGGCGCGGGCCGGATTCAGGGCCTGATTACCGAACGAGGCCGCGTCGCGGCATCGACGGTCGTCTGTGCCGGCGGGGCCTGGACGAGCAGCTTCTGTCGATCGCTCGGCATCGACTTTCCCCAGTTGACTGTTCTCGGAACAGTCGCGCGCACCGCTCCGACTCGCGAGATCCTGGAGGGCGAAGCCTGGTGTCCGGCCATCGCGATCCGCCGTCGGGCGGACGATGGCTACACCATCGCGCATGGCGGCTCGTTTCTTCATTCGCTGACTCCAGGCACGCTGCGGTACGCCCCCAGGTTCTGGCCGGCCTTCAGCCAGGATCACCATTCGATCCGGGTGCGGCTCGGCGCTGCCTTCTTCGACGCGCTGCGAATCCCGTCGAGCTGGGCGATGGACCAGGTCTCGCCCTTCGAGCGCCAACGGATGCTGCATCCGGAGCCTGAACAGCAGGTCCTGCGCCAGATGCGAGTCGCCCTGGAACGCTGGTTTCCGGAGATTGCGCCTGCTGCATTCCTGGAAACCTGGGGTGGGATGATCGAGACCTCGCCCGACGTGCTGCCGGTGATCTCGCACGTCGACGGACATCCGGGTTTGCTGGTCGCCAGCGGATTCAGCGGGCATGGTTTCGGCATTGGCCCGGGCGCCGGTAAACTCATCGCCGACATGGTCCGGGGTGTCGCCGACCGCAGCGAGGTGCATGCGTTTCGGTTGCAGCGATTCTTCGATGGCTCGCCGATACGTCCGGGACCATCGATCTGAAGCAGGTGCTTCCAACAGTGAGTACCGACGAACAACCAGTCCTGGCCAGCGAGCTCCAGTCGTCGCTCGCGCCGCATTTTTATAGCAGTGAGAGCGTGTTCGCACTGGAGCGCGAGCGCCTGTTTCACGCGCAGTGGTTTTGCGTGGGACGCGCCGAGCAACTGCCAACCCGCGGTCATTGCCTGCACGTGCACGTGGCCGCAGAAAGCGTATTGATCCTGCGACAGAAGGACGATTCGCTGCGAGCGTTCTACAACGTGTGTCGCCATCGAGGCAGCCGGCTCGTGCGAACGCCGCCACTGCCGGATCCGGACCAGCCGTCGGCGACGTGTTCGGCTTCCATGACTGGCGGCGTCGTGTGCCCGTATCACGCGTGGACTTACAACCTCGACGGTTCGCTGCGCGCAGCGCCTCACGTGCAGTTCGACTCGACGTGCCCGAAGGATGGCTTCTCACTCGTCCCGGTGCATGTGGCGACCTGGGGCGGATTCATCTTCGTGAATCTTTCGGCCACGCCAGAACAGTCGCTGCTCGAGCAGATCGCGGTGCCCGTACGCAAGCTGGAGCGCTATCCGCTGAGCGATCTGCGCCGCGGCGCGCAGCTCACCTATGACGTGCGCGCCAACTGGAAAGTGATCATGGAGAACTACAACGAGTGCTATCACTGCGCGCCTGTGCACCCGGAGCTGTGTGCGCTCGTTCCGGCCTTCCGCGAGCGCGGCGGGGCGGGGCTCGACTGGGACGACGGCATTCCACACCGTTCCGGCGCCTGGACGTTCACGTTGAGCGGCTCATCGAATCGCGCGCCGTTCCCCGGGCTGTCGGACAAGGAAAAGAACCATCACAAGGGTGAAGTGGCGTATCCGAACCTGCTGCTGAGTGCCGCGGCCGAGCACGTCGCGGCCTTCATGCTCTGGCCCATGGCCCCGGACCACACGCGCATCGCCTGCGAGTTCCTGTTCCATCCGGACGAGATCGCGAAGGCGCATTTCGATCCCGCCGATGTGATCGAGTTCTGGGATGTGGTGAATCGGCAGGACTGGCAGATCTGCGAGTCGGTGCAGGACGGAATGCGCTCGCGCGGTTTCCGCGGCGGCTTCTACGCGCCGATGGAAGATCCCAGTCTGGACATCCGCCGCTATCTCGAGCGGCATCTCGGCGACCTGTCGCAGGTGAGTTGAGAATGCGCGCGTGACATCCCGCTACGACGCCATCGTCATCGGTGCAGGTCACAACGGACTGACGACGGCGTTCTACCTCGCACGGGCCGGCCTTCGCACGCTGGTTCTGGAGCGACGTGAAATCGTCGGCGGGTGTTGCGTCACCGAGGAGATCGATCCTGTCGCGGCCCCGGGTTGTCGCGTCTCCACCGCCTCGTACATGGCGAGCATGCTGCGTCCGGAAATCATCCGTGATCTGCAGCTCGATCGACAGGGACTGAGAATGATCGCGGCCGAGCCGACGGTGCAGGCCGTGATGCCGGACGGCGTCATCCTGCCCTGGTGGAGCGAGCGCGAACGCATGCGCGAGTTGCTGATGCGCTTTGCGCCGCAGGACTGCGATCGTTTCCTGTCGCTGGACGTACACCTCAGCGAACTGGCGCGCCACCTCGAACCGCTGTTCATGCAAGCGCCGCCCGACTTGCAGCGCAGTGGATTCGCAGGCCTTGGCGAACTGCTGCGCCTCGGATTGAAGTTTCGTCGGTTGCAGGGCCGCCAGATCTCGGACCTCATCGCATTCGCCACCGGCAGCCTGGGTGAATTCCTCGATCGCTCGCTCGATTCGCCCCACCTGAAATCGCTGGTGCTGTCGAACAGCCTCTACGGCAAGCACGGCGGCCCCTACGATCCCGGTAGCCTGTTTGGACTGCTGTTCCATCTTCTCGGCGGCGGTGCCGAGGCGAAGCAAGGATTCGTCGGGCACGTGATGGGTGGCATGGGCGCCATCACGCAGGCAATGGCTGCTGCCTGCGTAGCGCAGGGCGTCGAGATACGCACTGTGTCATCTGTGCAGCGAGTGTCGATCCGATCGGGTCGCGCAGCAGGTGTCGTACTCGAAGACGGCTCGCAGATCGATGCTGCGATCGTGGTTTCGAATGCGGATCCGAAACGCACGTTCCTCGATCTCGTGGAGGCCACCGAGCTGGACGATCAGTTCCGCGCGGATGTGCGCGGAATCAAGATGGATGGACCCTGCGGCAAGCTCAATCTGGTGCTGGACGAAGAGCCTCGGCTGATCGGTGGCGATCCTCACGCCGATGCGTTGCGCAACGCGCAGTTCACCTTCGTGCCCTGGCTTGAGGGGGCGCAGCGCTGCTACGAGAGCGCGCGACAAGGAAAAGTGCACGAGCGTCTGTGGATCGATTGCCTGGTGCCCTCGCTGATCGACCCGTCGCTGGCGACTCCGGGTCGGCACGTCATGACCTGCTTCGTTCAATATCTTCCGGGCAAGCCGACCGAAGGCTGGGACACCGCGCGCGAGCCGCTGCACCGACAGTTGCTAGCTCAGCTGGCGGAGTATGTGCCGGCAGTGCAACGCTCGTTGGTGGCGAGCCGTCTCTACACTCCCGCGGATCTCGAAAGCACGTTCGGCATCAGTGAAGGCAACATCTTCCATGGCGACCTGCGGCCGGATCAGCTGTTCTTCCTGCGGCCGCTGCCTGGGTATGCGCGCTACGCGACGCCGATTCGCGCGCTCTATATGTGTGGAGCGGGCACCCATCCGGGCGGTGGCGTGACCGGTGCTCCGGGATTCAACGCCGCGCACAGGATCCTGTCCGACCTCTCCCGCGATCGCGAGCTGCGCAAGGGAATGAGCGCGTGAGCGGTGTGCGGGCGATCCCGGTGCGCTACCGGATCCTCGCCGTGCTGTTCGTGATGAGCTTCGTCAACTACCTGCTGCGTAACAACCTGTCGATCGCGATGCCGAGCATCCAGGAAGAATTCAGCTTCACCAACGCCGAGCTCGGCTGGATCCTCGGCAGCTTCAACTTGAGTTACGCACTGCTGCAGATTCCCGGCGGCATCTTCGGCCAGGTCTACGGTCCGCGTCGCGCGCTGACGTTCATCGCCGTGTCCTGGGGCGTACTCACGTTGCTGACCGGTTTCGTGCCCGCGCTCATGGCCGCGTCGGCGGCCGGTACGATGGTGGCGCTGACCGTCGTGCGTTTGCTGCTCGGCGCTACCAACGCTCCGCTGTTTCCGATCAGTGCGGGTGCCTTTGCCAATTGGTTTCCCGCGGGAAGCTGGGCTTTTCCCAACGCGGTACAGAGCGTCGGCCTGGCCCTTGGGCAGGCCGCCATCGGTCCAATCGTGACGTTGTTGATCGTGAAGTATGGCTGGCGCGAATCGTTCTACATCCTCGCGCCTCTGGGTTTGTTTGTCGGGGCGTTATGGTACTGGTACGGCCGCGATCGGCCTGCACAGCATCCCGCCATCACCGCCGAAGAGGTGCGGCTGATCGAGGGCAATGGACGTCCTCGTGAATCCGAAACGGAAGAGCGCGGTGCGTGGCGACGCATGCTCGTTCATCGCGACGTGCTCCTGCTCGCCGCCAGCTACTTCTGCATGAACTACGTCTTCTACATGTTCGCGCAGTGGCTGTTTACCTATCTCGTCGATTCGCGTGGCTTCTCGCTCCTGGAAAGCGGCTGGCTGTACGTCCTGCCATTCGCTACCGGTGCGGTGCTCGCGGGTCTCGGAGGACTCACGTGCGATGCGCTGTGCAAACGAGTCGGCCCAACGTGGGGCTGCCGCCTGCCTGCGATGACCGGCCTGGTGCTCGTGGCCATCCTGTTGATCGCCGGCGTCTACGCCTCGAATCCTTACGTGGCCGTGGGGCTGCTCTCGTTGTGCTTCGGGTTCACTCAGTTCACCGAAGGCGCATTCTGGTCGGCGTCTACCTTTGTCGCCGGCCCCCACACGGCAGCGGCCACGGGTGTCATGAACACAGGCGGCAATGCCGCCGGTTTCCTTGCCCCGGTGGTCGGCCTGATGGTGGATCACCTCGGCTGGTTTACGACACTCGCCAGTGGATCGGTTTTCGCGCTGACCGGAGCTGCGTTGTGGTTGCTCATCCGGATTCGCCCCGCATTGACGAGTTTGCCCGCAACGGTGCCGGGCCGGGAAACCGGGAAAACTCTGTGACTTCGGATGGCATCGCCGAAGACCGAAGGGATGCTGCAGCTACGATGACTGGAGTATGCAGTTGGTGAGGCGCTTTCGGTGCGCATTGGCCCACTTCGGCTATAGCACGTCGTCTGAAACGGCGACGAGTCTGTCTGCAGCATGGGTTAAAGAATACGTCCGTGGCCATTGACTGCATTCTCCCGGTTTCCCGGCTCGACACCGAAGAGGCACGTTGGGCAGAGGTAGTGAACTGCATCGGCGCAGCGCAGCACCCTATCGTTTCGGAACTAGGGTCTGCCGGAGGCGTTACGAGAGCGCACCATTGTCATGAGGGGTGTGCCATGAGTATCAGACCTACTGTATTGATTGTTACTACGGCCTGCATGATGGCCTCAGCCATCAATATTGGACATGCGGCCGGCGCGGCAAAGAAGTCGATGGACAAGGTCACGTGCGAGGAGTTCCTCGGTCTCGATGAAACATACCAGCCAATGTACGTAGCTTGGGCGTGGGGTTATAACTACGGCCAGAGCGATCCGACCGCCGCCTGGGTGGACGTCGATGGTGTGAAAGAGATCACTCCCTACGTCGTCACGGAGTGTGAGAAGGAGCCGAAGGCCAGTTTCTGGAGCAAAGTGAAGAGCAAGTTCCATAAGTAGGCATTCCGCCCACCTGCAAGCGACACTCTCATGCCGAGTGTCGCTTGTGATTGCCGCCTAGCCTCATGCCGACGATGACAGCGATGTCGAGCACGATCCTGATCACGACGTAAGCAAAAGCCACACTGGCGCGGTGTGTCGGTGAACTCAACAACACGAACGCTCCGTAAGCGATCTTCGGTACCGAGCAGAGAGATCAACGAGGACACGCATCCATTTCCCAGCGGCTCAGCACGGGTCAGCGCGGAGAGCCGGACTGGAGTCGGGAGATTGGAAATCGATGCGTCTCCTTCAAATCGCCGACCCGCTTGCTCTTGGTGGCGCTTTCCCGTTTGCGTATGCGCTTCTATCGAGGCGACAGCGTGCAGGTTCACGATCACATGCCAAGCGACGAGAGCACACGCTCGCGCGTGCGCTCCCTGCATCCCGGACCGCTCCCTTCGAGAGACTGAGTTGGATCGAGTTGCTCATTGATGCTCCTGAATTCCGGCGATATCTTCGCCGACAAGAGCAGAGCCGTCACTTTGCCGGCTGTATCAAAAAGCGGGACCACCTCTGCCAGCAGACCGACCGCATGTCGGAAGCGCTGGATGCGTTGAGGCAACGCCAGGCACGCATTTGTCTACCCACGCGTTTCCGGCATCCTGATGATGACCAGCCTCGCGCGACGTCGGAGCGAACTTCAGGTGTCGCCCGAAGAACGGGAGCAGTCGATCCTCGACCCGTCCGTGCGCGATCCAGTTCTTGTCATACGCCGCGCCGCGATATTCCTCGGCAAAGTGCTCGATACCCGCCAGGTCCAGTTCGCGAGTGAATGACTGGTTGGCATATACGTGGTCCTGATTCGGATCGTACCGACCCCAGTCGAAGGCAATGCCCGACATCTGTCGGAGCGCGTCGGCGTGTTGCTTCAGCAGCTGATCGAGAAAGAATGTGGAGACGAGTTGCTCTTCGTGTCGGGGGTTGAGCACCAGAGTGTCTTCCTTCAGCTCGAAAATGAAATCGCAGTAGAACGGCGGACGGTCCGGATTGGGTAGATAGGCCTGAGCCATGGTCACGAAGACCTGCGCAAAAACATCCCCCTCGAGGTCAGCCCACGATTTCGCCCGATTGATCTTGCGCCAGTCGACCCGTGTCGCGAGCGGAACGAGCCCCTTGCCGGTGCCAACCGGATGCAGCGCGTAGACGGCGCTGAATTGTTCCGGATGCAGCATTGCCAGTTTCAGTGCAGCGTGGCCGCCGAGTAGATCGCCGCTGAGCCCTCGGCTTTCGCGCGTGGGCAACGTGCGGTACGTCCGATCGATAAAAGGCACGAGCTCGTCGGAAATGAAATCCAGCCAACGGCCGGTGGTCTCTGAGTTGCCGTAGAAAGTGCCGACATGCGGCGTCGTGAAGTCCGCTGCGACCAAGATGAAATCGCCGATGGTGCCGCTTGTGACGGCGCGGTCGAACACCGCTTGCGCGCCGTCCGGCTCGAACATCTGGGGACTGCTCCAGAAGATCGAGTGGAAGTGGTAGATCACCGGGTACGCCTGGGTGCTGCGGTCGTAGCCACGCGGGAGGTACACCATCACGGTGCGCTTCGGATCGATGCCGATCCGGTTGCCTTGCAGGGCTTGCGATACGAGTTCCGTCCCAATCACCTGACTTCCCGATGGAGCAGCCGCTGTGGACAGGGTCGGTCCGATGGCGAGCACGGCCAGCCACGCCAGCAAGAGAGTTTTCATGGTCCTGCCTCCGCGAACGAATCGTGAGGGACGGATGCTGGCGGCTCGTGTGTGCTCTTGGCGTCCGATCCGAACGGATCGAACCTTGCCGGAGGGAAGGGGGTGAATCACACATATGTGGATCACACATATAATGTATGTGACCGGATCACTCCGGCGTTGTACCGGACCCTCGTTCCCGTCCGCGATGACGCAAGATCGTTGCCTTCCTGCGATAGGAGTCGGGGTCGGTGAGGTGACAGGCGCCTGCGCTGCGGCGCTCGTCAGTGAATCTTCGACCGCACACTTTGCCGATACTCGCTCGGGGTCATGCCCGTGTGCTGACGGAAGGCCGTGTTGAATGTGGATTTGGAATTGAACCCGCTGTCCAGGCAGATCTCGAGCACGGTTCGGTCGCTCGATGTTTCGAGCGCGCGTTTCGCATCCTCGATGCGACGCTGATTCATGAGGTCATGGAAGGACGTCGCGAGATCCTGGTTGATGACCTGCGATACGTAATGCGGATTCTCGCGGATCTGCTCGCACAGCCGCCGCAGGCTCAGGCCGCTGTCGCGATGCAGGCGCTGCTGCTGCAAGGCGTCTTGCAACTTGCGCTTTATGCGCGTGCGCGTTGGCGAATCGAGTGCGGATCGCGAGTACTTCGCTTCCGCCTGCTCGACAGGTTCCGGATCTCCAGCTGCGGCGACCCTCTGCGGGGCGGGCGGCGCGATCGCAGCGTGCAGCAGGACGAACACGGCCCAGACTGTCACGGCGACTTCGGCGAACGCAAAGAGCGTGCCCAGTCCCATGTCCTTCCCGAGCAGCAGGCAATGCAGTGTGCGCAACAGGCCGACCAGCCAGTGTGCGCAGAACACGCAAATGAGGATTCGCAGCGCGTCCAGTTCACGCGATTCAATGCGCGCGAACAGTGATGCCGACGGACCTGCGTAGCGGCGCAGCATGCGGATGCAATCGCGCAGATACCAGCCGGCCTGCGCGAGGAACAGCCCGATGGACGCCAGCATCGTTCCGTGAATGAACAAGCTCTGCAGAGGGTTCACGACATGGGCGGGATCGACAAAGTCGGGACCCAGATGCGCCTGTCGGATCAGCGGCAATGTGAGCAACATGCCGGTTGCGGCGACGGCCACGTGAAATCCCGGCAATCGATGCCCACTCGACTGACCTGGCTGCGTGATTTCCTTGGCAAGCAGCCACAGGCAGGGGCCCAGCAGGAACGATGCAGCCATCAGACTGGAGAGCCACAGTGATTTGCCGGGCGCTGTCGGATGCTGCATCAGCCACTCGAAGACGAAGCCGAGCGATTCCAGCAGCAGGAATGTCCCGAGATAGAGCAACCCTGCGGGACGAGTAACGCTGCGGCGCACGACAAAGGAACACAGCAGGCAACTCATGACCGCGATCGCGTACAGCGAGCTGTTGAGCATGTTCATGGGCCAAGCATAGCGCCGGCGCCGGGGCGAAGGTTCGACGGTTTCGTGGTCGTTCGGAAGCGGGAAGCGCGTGTCTGGCCTCGGTCACACTGACTGGATGTCCAGGATGCAGCTCGAGTCGAACGCGTAATCTGCAGTCGCGAAGATCAAGAACGCGGCGTGCAGGCCACCCGAGCGGCCTGCAACGATTCGTCGCTTGGGTCCGTCGATTCCTGTGAGTCAGGCTCCCATCGACTCGACGCGAGTCACGCGTTGGACAGCGATCTTCTGAAAGCGATGGGGTACGACGTTCGCTCGAGCAGCGGAGCGCCAATGCGCAGCTATCAAGCGATCATGTTTACGCATGGCGACGCGAATGCTGCGAGCGTTGACGGTCAACGACCGATTGCCGGGTTCTATCGCGCAGGCTCGGATCACCGCAAAGACGGACAGGCGGTCGGCAACTGAGCCGCCTTCGCT
Source organism: Povalibacter sp. (assembly GCF_036520495.1). Taxonomy (GTDB): domain Bacteria; phylum Pseudomonadota; class Gammaproteobacteria; order Steroidobacterales; family Steroidobacteraceae; genus Steroidobacter. The sequence goes on from NZ_DATDJO010000069.1 coordinate 22,926, forward strand.
ACTTGGTCCGCAGGCCGATGAGCTCAACTTCGAATATCAGGTTCTGGTTCGGCAGCACGATCGCACCGAGTCCACGTTTGCCGTAGGCGAGTGCGGACGGGACGAACAGTTTTCGCCTGCCGCCGAGTCGCATGCCGCTGATTCCTTCTTCCCAGCCCGCAATGACTTTGCGCCGGCCAAGTCGGAATTCGATCGGCCGGCCGATTTCGCGGCTGGTATCGAACTGCAGTCCTCTGGTGCCATCGGGCTGCTGAATCCAGCCTGTGTATTGCACGCTGACGGTGTCTCCCGGCTTTGCGGGCTCGCCTTCACCCAAGGCGTCGTCCATGTACTGCAAGCCGGACGCAGTCGTGACGGCAGCGACCGGCAAAGCGATGTGATCGTCGGCACCCGTGACGGTCACGATCATCGTCGTCAGGATGACCAGCATTTTGAGCGACTTCATTCTCAGTGATCTTTTCTCAGGTCTGATGGAGAGGTGCGAATACTGCCAGCATTCGCGATGCCAGTGATCGCCTGGCTGTGCGCTAACTGAAGATGAGATTGGTGAGTACATCGAGGAGGACGCCCATTGAACCTTGCGAGTCCCTGGAGTCGCGCCGGGAAATCCAATGGACGTTCGCAAGCGAAAGGCGTGCTCCTTCCGCTGTGGGTCCGGCTTCAGCCCAAAGGCACTGCATTAAGCCCGGAAGCTGCATTTCTCTTGCCTTTGTGGGTCCGACTTCAGTCAGACTTCAGTCCGACATCCGAAGGGTTGTGCGGCTAAAGCCGGACCCACAAGGAACAAGCCCACTGACGGCCAACGAGGACACGCCAACGCCGGGGGCCCAACGAGGACACGCACCGATTACCGGCCATGCATAGCGCAACTGGTCGACCCTTAGGCGGTCGATGGATGCGTGTCCCTGGAGTCGCACGCAAAGTGAAGGCGTGTTCAGAGGAGGGTCAGCGCGGTCTTCTTCATCATGCCCATCATCTTCGTTGCGGTACGGCCAAGCACTGGCCCGTCCGCCGAGCGACCCGCAGGTGTCTGGGTTTCCTTTCTGGGTTTCCGTTCTGGGGTCCTGTCAGGTTTGACAACGCATCAGACTCCGCCGGAGGGCTACTGACGCCGCAGACTTTCGCGACTTCGCAGATTGTGCGATACATGAATACACCGCATTGCGAGTACAACAGCGCGATGTCGTCCAAATACACGAAGCACGGCACCGATCTCGAATGCAATTGATCGCAACCTGCCCCGAAGAAACCAAACCGGCCCTGGTTCTCGAACTCGAAGCCCTGGGTGCGCGTGACATCGTTCCCGGATACCGCGCTGTCGCCTTCGGGGCGAGCGAGGCTCTTTTTTATGAGCTGCACCTGAAGCTGCGGACCGCGAGCCGCATCCTGAAGGTCATCAAGGACGTGCCGGCCAAGTCGCCGGAGATGCTTCGCTCACAAGTGCGGCGCATTCACTGGGATGAGCTGTTCGACGCACGTCACGGCTTCATGGTCGACGCCCAGGGTGACGATGCAGACAAGGGCGGGATGGCGCGGAAGCAGATCATTACCCAGGTGCGCGAGAGTATCCGCGAGGTCTTCGAGCGCGCCCAGGGGGTCGCACCGGTCGTGGATCGAAGTGAGCCAAAGGTCGTCGTGGTGGCGCATCTGCGGCACGGCCGCTGTATGTTGAGCTTCGACACCTCGGGCAAGTCATTGCACAAGCGCGGTTATCGCGAGCAAGGCCATCCGGCGCCGCTCAAGGAAACACTTTCCGCGGCGATTCTCATCATGGCGGGTTACGACGGCAGCCAGGCATTCATGGATCCGATGTGTGGCAGCGGTACGATTGTGATCGAGGCTGCAATGATGGCGGTCCACAAGGCGCCACAGATCCATCGCAAGAAAGGCGAATTCCATTTCGAGTGGCTCAAGGATTTCGATCGTGATCTGTGGCGCGTCACCCAGGACCGCGTGCGTGCCGAGAAGCTGGCGGCCCCGACTGCACTCGTCGTCGGCTCGGACATCAACGCAGCCTATGTGGCGATGGCGAAGAAGAGTGCACTGGATGCGCGCGTCGAGAAGTACATGACCTTCAACACCGGCCGCTTCCAGGATGCTGAGCCGCCCGCGAAAACCGGAATCCTCGTGACCAACCTGCCGTATGGCGAACGCATTGGCAGCAGCGAGGGCGACATCGTGCAGCTGTATGAGGAAGTGGGCGACACCCTGAAACAGAAGTTCAGCGGCTGGCAGGCCGCCATCCTGGCCGCTGCCGCGTCGCCCTACAGGGCGATTGGCCTCAAACCCAAGTGCACTATTTCTCTCATGAACGGCAGCATCCCGTGCAAGCTGCTGCTGTTCGATCTGTATGCAGGAACCCGGCGTGCGCCCCGCAGTTCGCCAGCATTGTGAAAGTGAGGGGTGAGGCCGCGCCGCTTCGACTTGGGTGACGAGCGAAGACATGGCCAACGAGGATGGCCAACGAGGACACGCACCGATTTCCGGCCATGCATTGCGCAATTGGTCGACCTTGGGCGGTCAATGGATGCGTGTCCCTGGAGTCGCGAGCAAAGGGAAGGCGTGCTCCTTCCTTTGTGGGTCCGGTTTCAGCCGGACGTGACCGCCGCAGGCGGCGTTTCGCTGACGTCCGACTGAGACCAACGAGAATCCCGCGGGCAAGTCGGACCCACAGGACAGACTGTTGCGTCTTCCCTGGAGTCCTGGAGTCGCAGACGATTCCGACGGGTTGAGAGCGAGGCATTCATCTTGAGCCGACGACGTGGCAGGACACGGTCGTGCCTCACTCCCGTTGAACCAGGATCAGATCGAATTCAAGAGCCCACCGTCCACCGCGATCGCCTGCCCTGTGATGTACGACGCGCGATCTGACGCGAGGAATGCCGCGAGGGCAGCGAACTCCTCCGGCTTGCCGATGCGGCCGGTGGGAATCTTCGGTCCCATGATCGCATCGTCGATGCCCAGTTCCGTCAGGCGCTCGGTTGCCGTGTAGCCGGGTAGTAGCGCATTCATCGTAATGCCATCTTTCGCGACATCCCGGCTGACAGAGTTGACCAGTCCCAGCAGACCCGCGCGCAAGCTGTTGGAAATCACCAGGCCCGGCTGCGGTTCGCGAGCAGAGATCGAGGTGACGGCGAGAATGCGGCCCCACTTGCGTTCACGCATGTGAGGCAACACGGCGAGGATGCTTTCCACCGTGCTCATCCACAGATTGTCGAAACCCTTTTGCCAATCGGCAGTGGACAGGCGTTCGAACGCGCCAGCGGGCGGGCCGCCGGTGTTCGTCACCAGGATGTCCACGGAGCCGCCCAGCGCCTTCGCGGCCTGGGCGACCAGAGCTGCACAATTACCCGGCACGGAAACATCGCCGGCAATGCCGATGGCGCCGATCTCAGTCGCTGTCGCCGCGATACGGGTGGGATCGCGAGAAACGATGGCGACTTGAACACCCTCTGCAACCAACTCTTGCGCGATAGCCTTGCCGAGTCCCTGGGACGCGCCGAAGACGAGTGCACGACGTCCGGATATCTTCAGATCCATAACCAATCTCCAGCGGGAATCAGACGCGAGGATCCGGCGCGCCCTGCTCGGGCCGGCCTTCCTGAAGAATCATGCGGCCGTTCGTGGTTGCCGCACGCCGGAACTCCGAGAGCCGTTGATACTCGGGATCGTTGTACCAGGCCTCGGCCGAGGCGCGATCCGGAAATTCGAGGATCACCATGCGCTGCGTGAAGCTCTCGCCTTCCGACGTAGTGACCTGATCACCGCGCGTCAGAAAGCGGCCACCGTATTTTTCCAGTGTCCTCGGCGTGTGATCCGAGTACTTTCGATAAGTCACCGGATCGTGGATCGTCATCGTGCAGATCATGTAGGCGGCCATACGTCCTCCTCGATTGTCGAGTCGAGTGTAGTGTCCCGGAAGCACAAATTTTTCCTAAATGACCCGTGCTACATTGCCCGGCACTCATTTTCGAAGCCCGATGTGTCGAGGTCGAACCATGCAAGCCGATCAGGCGCGCGCCGTCGTCGATCAGTTCGAAAGCCATGTCAGGAATCGCACCCGATTCCAGCTATATCGCATCGACGGTCGCCCCGCGACACTCGACGAAGCCTATGCCATCCAAGATGAAATCCTGGCGCGGGCACTGCGTTCCGGCAGCGATAGCATCGCGGGCTACAAGATCGGACTCACCACCGAGAAAATGCAGAAGTTCTGCGGTGTCGGCGAACCCATCGCTGGCCGCATTCTGGGAAGCACCGTGCACGCGAGCGGGGCGACTCTGCGCCAGTCGGCGTTTCATCGGTTGGGCATCGAGAGCGAGTTGGCCTTGCGCATCGGCAGGGAAGTGCCCGTTGGGCAACCAGAGGCCAACGTCAACGATTTGATCGAATGCGTCGACGCCATCGCGGCGGCGTTCGAAATCATCGACGATCGCGATGCCGACTACGCCCACCTCGAAGCCAGCTCCATCGCCGCCGAGAACAGCTGGAACAAAGGGATCGTGCTCGGCGCAGCCACATCGGCTGTTGCCTTTGGCGATCTGTGCGGTCTGCAGGGTCAGCTGCTCGTCAATGGCGAATCAGTGGCGAGCGGATCCAGTAACGACGTGATGAATGGTCCGCTCTGGGTGCTCGCCTGGGTGGCCCGTTTTGCCCAGGCAGCGGGACGGCCACTGCGACCCGGTCAGTGGATCATGACCGGCTCCATCATCCCGACCCGATTCGCAGTCACAGGGGATACCTACTCGTTTCAACTCGGCCCGCTGCCGGCGGTGAACGTAGCAATCATCTGAAGCCGGCATCGCGACCAATGATCTCGCAATCCGTCACCGTGCATGCGAGGCCCGCGACGCCCGTTCGTGGCGCAGTCGCCGCGCATAATTTTCGCGCGTGGCAATCCGATCGCTCACTAATGCCTCCGCACGCCAAAGAACGGCGCGATTCCGCGCCCGCGTGGATTGATTTTTGCTGGCATGCATCCTGCTTTCGCCCATCAGGTCCCATCCTTCCTGGAGTTCCCAATGCGATTGCATCGTTCCTTCGACCTGGCGACGCTGGCCGCGTTGCTGATCGGTTACACCGCCTGCGTGCAGGCAGCGACCATCGATTTCGACGCGGCGACGATCGGCGATCTCAACCAGGCCTTCCAGGCAGGAACACTCACCTCCGAACAACTGGTGCAGCACAGTCTCGCGCGCATCGAGGCCTACGATAAGCAGGGACCGAAGCTTAATGCGGTCCTGACGCTGAATCCTCAGGCACTCGAGACCGCCCGAGCGCTTGATGCCGAGCGCAAGAGCAAAGGCCCGCGCTCGCCGCTGCACGGCATACCAGTGCTGTTGAAAGACAACTTCGATACGTTCGACATGCCCACCACCGGCGGCTCCGTACTGCTGGAAAACTGGGTGCCACCGGACGATGCGTACGTCGTCAAAAAACTCCGCGATGCCGGTGCGATCATTCTCGCCAAGGTCAATCTGTCCGAGTTCGCCTCCGGAGGCGCGCACAGCTCGATCGGTGGCCAGACGCTCAATCCTCACGATCTTCGGCGCACTCCCTCCGGCTCATCGGGCGGGACCGGTGCCGGAATTGCAGCGGCCTATGCGCCATTGGGCCTGGGCACGGATACTGGCGGCTCCATCCGCGGACCTGCGACCGCCAACGGCATCGTAGGTTTGAAGCCCACGCATGGACTGCTCAGTCGCGACGGCATCATTCCGCTCTCGCTCACTTTCGACACCGGCGGTCCCCTGGCACGCAGTGTTTATGACGTTGCCGTGTCTCTTGGAATCATGACGGGCGTGGATCCCGCCGATCCAGCGACGCAGAAGAGCAAAGGGAAATCCGTCCCCGATTACACTCGTTATCTCAAGGCCGACGCGTTGAAAGGCGCTCGCATCGGCATCGCCCGCGATTTTCTCGGCGCGGATCAGGACGTCGACTGGGTGATCGAATCGGCGCTCGAGTCGATGCGCAAAGCGGGCGCGACCGTGGTCGACGTGCGCGTTCCCAAGTGGCTGCTGGATAGCAAAGAAGAGTTCTATGCGGCCATCCGCCGTCCGGAGTTCGCCGTTCAGATCGGTGAGTATCTCGCTGCGACCGGCACCGGCTATCCAAAGAACCTCGAGCAACTGATCGAGCGCTCCAACGAGGTGAGATCGCTGCGTCCTGGCGGCGGCAGCCCGAACCCCGTGCGCTGGACGCTGTTCAAGAAAGAAGCGGAGAGCGGCAAGCTCGATGACTACCGTTATTTGTCCGTCCGCGATCACGCCCTGCCGATGGTACGAACCGTGGTCGAAGGCATCCTGGCCGCCGAGAAACTCGATGCAATCGTCTATCCCACTTCGCCTCGCCGCCCGGCATTGATCGCGCAGGACAATCCAGCACCCGATGTGAACTCGGCCACCAACATCGCCAATCTCACCGGCTTTCCCGATCTGATCGTGCCTGCGGGTTTCACCACTGACGATCTGCCGGTGGGCATCTCGTTCCTCGGCCCCGCTTTCAGCGAGCCTAAGTTGCTGGCGCTCGGTTACAGCTTCGAACAAACAACGCGCGCACGGCGGCTGCCTGTGAGTACGCCAACGTTGCCGAATGAAACGCTCACGGTGCCGTGATCACCTCGGGACAGATAACATAAACACGTAACAAGGACACACGTAACAGGGACACGCATCGAATTCTGGAGTGATTCTGGAAATCGATGCGTGTCCCAGGCGCCGCGCCCGACTCCGCGCAGGCGAGCGGTCGCAAGTTCACACGCTGATTCGATGGGTGGCGGCGAAGTTCGAGTGCGGACTCATCTCGTTCATTTCGCCGCCGCCGATCGTGGCTTCTGCTGTCATTCGATTTCGAGTGGAGGTGTTGCCATCGGGTTGCATGAAGCAGACCGGCCTGTCTGCGTAACGTTCACGTCACGCGCGTTTCTCTTCGGAAGGGCATCGAGCGGATCCGCTTTCCGGTGGTCGCAAAGATTGCGTTGGCGATAGCAGGGGTGACGATGCCGACACTGACTTCGCCGACGCCGCTGTATCTCGCGTGCCCTGAGAGCGCGCCGGTGTGGATGCGAATCACGCGCGGTACGTCGGCCATACGGATCATGCGGTAGCGATCGAAATTGCCCTCGACGATGCGACCGTCTTCGATGTTGAGCTCCTCGTTCAGACACATGTTCAGTCCGAAGAGCAGGCCGCCTTCGAGTTGGGCGCGAACGGAGTCTTCATCGAGCATCTGGCCACAGTCGAATGCCAGATCGATGGCGTGAACGATCAAGTCACCAGAGTCCTGGACTTCGACGGTGGCGATGGCGGCCACCGTCGTGCCTTCGTGCGGCTTGCCTTGCATGCCCCAGTTGGCGATTGCGATGCCTTGACCATGGCCTTTCGGCAGTTTGCGGCCCCATTGGGCGCGCGCAGCCACTTCCTTGAGACAGTTCGCCCAAGCCGGGTCGGGCCATTTCGCAGCGAGCCGCAAGCGATACTCCAGCGGGTCGATCCGTGCCTTTGCCGCACACTCATCGATGAAGGATTCGAGAAAGAACGCGTGCGTGTTGTATCCGGGGCCGCGGTACTGGCCGGTGAGGATGTGCATGGGCACGGTCGATTTCTCGATGTGCACATCCTGAATGCAGCCGTTCGTGTAGGCGGTGTTCTCCAATCCGAGCAGTAAGGGGCTATGGCCTGCCACGTGGACATGCAATGCCTGAGGTAATCCATCGGAGTCGAGGCGCGCGCGCATGCGGGCCGCTTGCAGGTCGCGATACTTTCCCTGGCGGAAGGTTTCTTCACGAGACCAGACGACGTGAATCGGCGTGCCGGGAAATTTCTTCGCGACCGCGAGCACCATGCGCAGGTCGTCGCATCCGACACGACGTCCGAAGCTGCCGCCAACGAGCGGCAGGTGAACGTGAATGTTCTCGGCTCCAACGCCTGTCTCCTCGGTCGTGATCGCCAGCGCCTGCATGACTGCGGCGACGGGATGCCACAGCTCGACGCGATTGCGTGTCACGAGCGCGGTTCCATTCAGCGGCTCCATCGTCGCGTGTTCACTGAAAGGCGTGAAGTAGGTCGCCTCGATGAGCTCGCGCTCGGCCTCGTCGAAAGCGCGGGCGTTGCCAGCGGCTTTCACTTGTTCCCCGGCGGGCTCGTCCAGGCGTTTGAGCACGGCTTCATAGACCTGCTGCGTGCTCTTCCAGCGGGTACCCTCGCCATAATCCCATTCGATCGGCATGGCCTGTAGTGCCTGGCGAGCCTGCCAGTAGTGTTCGGCGACGATCGCAATGGCACTGCTTGGATCGGTGTGGGCCCAGTAGGCGGGCTGCTCGACTTTCTTGCGCGGTTCCGACGGATCGACCGCTGCGTAGCCGCGTACGCCGGGCATGTCACGGACCGCATTGAAGTTGAAGCTCTCGAGCTTGCCGCCGTGCACCGGGCATTGAAGGAGTGCAGCGTAGAGCATGCCTGGCAATCGTATGTCCATCCCGTAGACGGACGTGCCGTCGACGATGGAGCGAACATGCAGGCGCGCGGGACTTTGCTTCGTCAGCACTCGCCATTCTTCACGACGCTTGAGTGTCGGCTCCTCGGCCAACTCGACGGAAGCGGCCAGTGCGGCGAACTCGCCATAACGCG
>NZ_DATDJO010000070.1:0-2306 GCF_036520495.1 Povalibacter sp.
CCGCCGCCGCGCGTGATGATCGTCAGGCCGAGCTCGATGCAGGCGCGAACCAGCCCCGGAATCTCGTCTTCCTCGTCCGGCTGCAGCACGACGAACGGATATTCGACGCGCCAGTCGGTCGCGTCGGTCACATGCGAGACGCGCGACAGGCCGTCGAACTTGATGTTGTCCTTGGCCGTCGTGCGGCCCAGGACGCGGCGGGTGCGCTGGCGCAGTTGCGCCACCTCGTCGAACCGGGCGGCGAAGCGTTCGACCGCGGCGCGCGCCGCCGACAGCAACTCGCCGACAAAAGCATCGCGCTCGGCATCGGCGGCCGGCGTGCGGCGCTTCTGCACCTCGCCCAGCCGGTGGTGCAGCGCGTCGATCAACAGCCCGCGCCGCTTGGCGCTGGTCAGCAGATCGTCCTCGAGATACGGGTTGCGCTGCACGACCCAGATGTCGCCCAGCACTTCGTAGAGCATCCGGGCCGAGCGCCCCGTGCGGCGTTCGCCGCGCAGTTCTTCGAGCACGCCCCAGGTCGAAGCGCCCAGCAGACGGATGACGATCTCGCGATCCGAAAACGAGGTGTAGTTGTACGGGATTTCACGCAGGCGCGCGGGCGCCTCGGGGACGGGAACGCGTTCCGCCTCGATGGGATCGAGCGGCAGGGACAGGTTCAACAATGAAATTTCTCGCTAACGTTGCGACCGGGCGATGGATTGTAAGGGAATCGGGTGGGCGCGACAGATCACCCGCGTGCAAAATCCGCCCGACAACGACATCTTTCCCGGTAATTTGCATTCCCCAACCCCTGAGCTTCACCCCGCTGCGGAAGAATGAGGAGTTGGAGGAAGCCTTTTTCCGGTGGCCGTGCGGCCTGGACCTCGTTGGGCCTATATTGTCCTGACAAAATCGCATAAGGACCATTTGTGAATATAGAGCTGACAGCCCTGGAGGCTCGCGTCATCGGTTGCCTGATCGAAAAGGCCATCACGACACCCGATCAATATCCCCTGTCCCTGAATGCACTCACGAACGCCTGCAATCAGAAGAGCAATCGCGATCCCATCATGGATCTCGACGAGCGCACCGTGCAGCAGACCCTGGATTCACTGGCAAGGAAACACCTGGTGCTGGACAAGTCGGGGTTCGGCAGCCGCGTGCAGAAGTACCAGCATCGGTTCTGCAATACCGGTTTCGGCTCCCCGACCTTCAGCCCGCTCGAAACGGCCATCCTGTGCGAATTGCTGGTTCGCGGCCCGCAGACGCCCGGTGAACTGAAGACCCGTTCAGGACGCATGGCCGAGGTGAACGACGTCAGCGAAGTCGAAACGGCACTGCTCGATCTCGCCACGCGCGAGGACGGACCCTATGTCGCCCAGCTGCCGCGCGAACCCGGTCGCCGCGATGCCCGTTACGCACACCTGTTCAGCGGCGATGTGGCAGTCGCGGAACCCGCTGCGGACTCTTCCATCCCCGCCTCCTCATCCGTGGCCTTGGGCTCGCCGCCACAAACCGAGCGCATCGAAAAGCTCGAAGAACTGGTCGCCGAATTGCGGCGCGAGCTCGATGAATTGAAGTCGAAGCTGGAGTAGCAAGAGAAGAACCAAGAACTCCACGGGGGACACCCGGAACACGGGGTAGGAAAGAGCGGACAAGCATCGGGTTCCAGTTCCGAGCCCCGCGCTCCCCGTGCCTCCCGTGGAGTTCCGCTTCTAGTCCTTTCCATACCGCCACAACACTCCGAACGACGGCACGAGCGGCAGCCACGCGTCGATATTCGACAGCAGTTCGGGATTGCCCTCGCTGTCGGTTGCGACCCGGTACCGGGTGCAGCACTGGTTGCGATGTGAATAGAGGTTCGTGGCTTCGAGGAACACATCGAGTTCGCCGCGCGAGAGCGCGAATGTGCGCGTGATGCGGAAATCCAGCGAGTTGAAGTCTTCGTAGCGCAACGCATTGCGCGGACCCACGACCACCGATGGGCCGCCCACGGGTCCCAGCGACAATGCCGTAGTCGGCCAGCCGGTGTGGTACGTGTCGGCCAGTGTCACGGCCCACGGGCCATGGGTCCAGGCGATGCCGGCGCTGACGGCGTGTCGCTGATCCCAGCTGCGATAGACGTCCTGACCATCGACGCGATCCTGCACCTGCGACCAGGTGTAACTGAACCAGCCGCTCCAGTCACCGGTGGGCTGCCAGTTCAACCAGAACTCGACGCCCTCGGCGCGCGCACTCGATGGCGCGATGCGGACCCGATCGATCGCCAGCTCGGGCAACAGCACCAGCGGATCGAACAGATTCTCGAAGCGCGGATTCACGCGACG
>NZ_DATDJO010000071.1:0-40992 GCF_036520495.1 Povalibacter sp.
TTCGGCGCCCCCACCGTCACGAAGGACGGTGTGTCGGTTGCGAAGGAAATCGAGCTCAAGGACAAGTTCGAGAACATGGGCGCGCAGATGGTGAAGGAAGTCGCTTCCAACACGTCTGACGAAGCCGGCGACGGTACGACCACCGCCACCGTGCTCGCCCAGGCCATCGTCCGCGAAGGTCTGAAGGCTGTCGCCGCTGGCGCCAACCCGATGGACCTGAAGCGCGGCATCGACGCCGGCGTTATCGCCGCTGTCGAAGAGCTGAAGAAGCTCTCCAAGCCCTGCAAGGATCAGAAGGCCATCGCGCAGGTCGGCACGATCTCCGCGAACTCCGACGAATCGATCGGCAAGACGATTGCCGATGCGATGGAAAAGGTCGGCAAGGCTGGCGTAATCACCGTTGAAGAAGGTTCGGGCCTGCAGAACGAACTCGACGTCGTCGAGGGCATGCAGTTCGATCGCGGCTACCTCTCGCCGTACTTCATCAACAACCAGCAGGCGCAGACTTCGGAGCACGAGAGCCCGTACATCCTGCTGTACGAGAAGAAGATCTCCAACGTCCGCGAAATGCTGCCGCTGCTGGAAGGCATCGCGAAGGCCGGCCGTCCGCTGCTGATCATCGCTGAAGACGTCGAAGGCGAAGCCCTGGCGACGCTGGTCGTCAACACGATCCGCGGCATCGTCAAGGTTGCTGCCGTCAAGGCTCCTGGCTTCGGCGATCGCCGCAAGGCCATGCTGCAGGACATCGCGACCCTTACTGGCGGCACCGTGATCTCCGAGGAAGTCGGCCTGTCGCTCGAAAAGGCCACGCTGAACGACCTCGGCGAAGCCAAGAAGATCGTCGTCGAGAAGGAAAACACCACCATCATCGATGGCAAGGGCAAGAGCTCTGACATCAAGGCCCGCATCGAGCAGATCAACCAGCAGATCAAGGACGCGACGTCCGACTACGACAAGGAAAAGCTGCAGGAGCGCGTTGCGAAGCTCTCCGGCGGTGTGGCCGTGATCAAGGTCGGCGCTGCGACCGAAATCGAAATGAAGGAAAAGAAGGCCCGCGTCGAAGACGCGCTGCACGCAACCCGTGCCGCCGTTGAAGAAGGCGTGGTTCCTGGCGGTGGCGTTGCCCTGATCCGCGCTCAGAAGGCTGTCGAGAAGCTCGAAGGCCGGAACGAAGATCAGCAGTTCGGCATCCGCATCCTGTCGCGCTCGATCGAAGAGCCGCTGCGCCAGATCGTCACGAACGCCGGCGAAGACGCCGCTGTCGTGCTGGCGAAGGTGAAGGAAGGCAAGGGCACGTACGGCTACAACGCTGCGACCGGCAACTACGGCGACATGCTCGAGCTCGGCATCCTGGATCCGACCAAGGTCACGCGTCTGGCGCTGCAGAATGCAGCATCCGTCGCCGGCCTGCTCCTGACGACCGAGGTGATGATCGCCGAGGCTCCGAAGGATGAAAGTGACCACGCTCACGGCGCCCCGGGCGGCATGGGTGGCATGGGTGGAATGGACATGTAAATCGGGCCAACTGGCTTGCTGGCTGACTGATGGTCAGCTGGCCAGAACCGGACCAGAGCAGGAAGCTCCAGAAAGCCCCGCGCATGCGGGGCTTTCTTTTTTTATGGGAGCGCCTCGACCGCTTATTGGCGGTCTGCTACGGTCATACACTTGGAAGAGCTGTCCATCGTGCTGGATCCGGATTTGCGACGACTGACCCGCGCGGCGGCCATTCTGTATGCGCGCTGCCGCTGGCAGTCCTTCACGCCCCGCAGTGCCAACGATTGTCTCGTCGCTGCCTGCGCGACCAGATTCGAATTGCTGCTGCTGCATCGCGATCGGGATTTCGAGCGCATGGCTGTGCTTGAGCCTGCATTGACGTCGCTGCGGCTGGGTTGACGCACCTATGGAGGCATTCTTCACCGCCGAGCGCCTGCATTTCTTTCGGCCGCTCACTGGCAAGTACCGCGAACAGGTGATGGCGTGCCTGCGTGCGCTATACGCGCGGCTGTATAGCTCGCTGGCCGACTACAGTCGTGTCATTCATCGCGACCTGGTGCTGGAAGTATTCCAGGAGGCCATCACCCAGGCTCCCGTGCTCGATGCGTCTGAAGACGACACCGCGCTGCCGACGCGCACCGAGCGGGAACAGGCGAACTGGATGCTGAACCTGTTGCTCGAGTACGGCTGGGTCGAAAGACAGGTAGACGAGGTCACGCTGACGAGCACGTACGCCTTTTCGCGTATCGGCCGTTTGTTCGCGCAGCCGATGCACGAACTCGAAGCGGGGAGATTCCGAACGCGCCATCGCAATACGCGCAATACCTGCAACGCGTTGCGTTCCTTTCTCGAAAAGCATGAAGCGCACGACCTGCTCGATGCCTACGAATACTCCGAGCGCATCGTCGCGGATTTCTCCGACGTGATTGCCGAACTGGAAGAGCGCAAGCGCCAGCTCATCCGCGATGTCGAGGCGCAGCAGCTGGTGCAACACGCCAGCGCCGAGTTCTTCGAGTTCATGGAGAAGCGCTTCATGCCCGACCTTGCGGTGCGATTCTCGGAGGACAGCGTCGTCAAGTATCGCGATGAGCTCGACGGGCTGCTGCGCCGGGCGCGTGCGCAGCGCAAGGAGACCAAGCGGGCGGTGGAGCTGGAGTTGCGACGCGTCGCGCCGGAATTGATCGAGAGCGAGCGTCGTTCGGTGTATGTAATGCTCCTCGAGCAGATCGAGGCGCGATTGCACAGTGCCGCCGATGTCATGCTGCCCGCGCTGCGTAATGCGTTGCACGGCTTCACGCGCCGCGCCGACATCCTGCTGCGGCAACTCAGTTTCTCGGAAGGCACCCAGCACGATCTGCTCGATGCCTTCGATGCGCTCTCGAAGCTCGATCCCGGACAGCAGGATCAGCGCTTCAGTGCGGCCGCAGATCATCTCGCCGTGCTGGAAGCCGGCTTCGTCGATCCGGATCATCTCAAACTGTACAATGTCGATCGTCGGCGCACGGTCGATACGCGCGTCGAAATCGTCGTCGAGGACGACCCGCAGGTTCGTCGCCGCCTGTTCGTCGAACAGGCGCTAGAGCGTGCCTTTGCCATCAACAACCGGCAGATGTACGACTATCTCGTCGGTGCGCTCGCCGGCGGGCACGAGATCCGCACCGCCACGCTGCCAATGCGCGATGCACGCGAATTGCTCTATGCCGCGCACATCATCGAACTTGGTTCGGCCTCCTGGTCCGGGCTGGGCTATCGTTTCGAGGTCGCCGACACGGGCAATCGCCTGCGCAACGATTACTACGATTCCTTCGACGAGTTCGTGATCCGGGTCATCGAACAGCCGTCCAACGCCTTGCAGGTCGCCGCGCAATGAGTCATCTGGACGATTATCTCGAACGACGGCTGGAGCCGGGCTCGGTGTCGCTCGACGAGTTTCGCGAGTTGCTGATCCGGCTCATGAACTTCGGCGTGGTGCTGCGCGACGAATCGCAGGTGGCGCGCGACGCTTACGACCGCTTCGTGCGGGTGGAGGAACTGGCGCGGGAGGTGCTGTCGCTCTATGGCATCGAAGTGCACCACGACCGGCGCTTCGAGTACATCCGCCTCTATCCGCCCGGCAGCCGCACGCCCGGCATGGAGCACGCGGAGGAACAGGCGTTCGGCGGCAGTTTGCGGGCACGGCTGTCGCAGCATGAAGTGGCCTTGATCCTGGTGCTGCGTGCGCAGTACGACAAGGCGATCCGCGAAGGCAAGCTCGACGAACGCGGCTACGCGACCGAACCGCTCGAGGCCGTCAGCCTGGCCATGAAGAACTGGTTGAATCGCAGCCTGCCGGAACGGGCGGTGGAGCGCCGGTCCGTGTTCAGGAGGCTTCGGCAGCTCAAGCTGCTCGACTACCGCGACGAGGACGATCTCGACCAGGCCGAGGCATGGGTGCGCATTCATCCCATGATCGTCGACTTCGTCAGCAGCGACACCATCGCCGCATTGAATCCGGCCGTGCAGGCAACGGAGGCCGGGCATGTTTCTTAAGCGCCTCGTCCTGGTGAACTGGGGCAACATTCCGAACGGCGAGTTCGAGATGGGGCCGGTGAATCTGCTCTCGGGCGCCAATGGTTCCGGCAAGACCACGGCGGCCGATGCCGTGCAGACGATCATGACGGCGGCACACGAGAACCTGTTCCACTACAACCCGGGGCAGGAGGAAAGCACCCAGCGCGGACGCGGCGGCAAGCGCGTGCGTACGCTGGCCTCGTACGTTCTCGGCTGCGACGACGGCAGCTATGCCCGCATCCAGCCGACCGATGGCTATATCGCCGCCGTGTTTCACCCGACGACCGGGGAGAGCGCTGAGGCCTTCACGGCGGTCATCGCAGTGCGCGCCTGGCTCGATCGCACCGGCAAGCAGCCGCTCGCGCGCGAAGACGAAATCCGTTTCTTCATCGTCAAGGATGCCGAGCTGTCGATCGGCACCTTTCTGCACGGACGTGCCGGTGCCCAGCAGGTCGTGCTGCTGGACGAGATCGACAAGACGCTGATCAAGCGCCATGGAAAATCGGCACTGGAATCCTATGACCAGAAACGCACCTACCTGCGTCGCCTCTACGGTGCGCTGCGTGGCAAGCGCGATTCAGTGTCCGAACGCGAAGCGATGGCGGCAGCGCGTGCCTTCTCACGGTTCATGGCTTACAAGCCCGTCAGCAGCATCACGCAATTCGTCGCGGACGAAGTGCTGGAACGCAAGGATCTGGGCGATGCGGTGCGTTCCGTGTCGAGCCAGCTGAAAACCATCCACTCGATGGAGCGCGAGGCCCAGTCATTCAAGGACAGCGTTGCATTGCTCGGGCAGGCGGGACACCAGGCACAGGCTTACATCGATGCATGGGTGGAGCGGATCACGCTCGACTACGCGGCGGCCCAGTCCGTGTACCTGCTGCGGCAGGACCAGTACCTCAAGACGCGCAACGATCGCGATGCCGTGGTTCGTCGGCTGACGGACAACGCCGAAGAGCTGAGAGCGACGGAGCAGCGTCGCGAACAGCTGCACGGCGCCGTCGTGATGCTGGAGGCGCAGCGCCAGACCATTGAACCGTTGCGCCAGAAGGATCGACTGGCGCAGGACCAGAAATCGCTGGAAGTCGCGCTGACCGACGCGGCACGTGAACTGCTCCGGCAGGATCGACAGCTGCAGCAGAGCCAGCGGGCCGTGCGCGCGCTGGAAGGATTGCTCGGTTCGAAATCATTGATGAGCGAGTTGCCGGATCTCACCGATATGCAGGTGCGTCACCTCGTCACACAGGCGAGGGCCAATGAGAAGGCCGGAGATATCGATCTGCCCGGGCTGCTGCAACGTGATCTCACCGGCGATCTGGCCATGCTGGAGCGCCACCTGGAAATCGCACGCGGCGCGCAGCAGACCTACAACGAACTGACCGACTACTGGCGACTGGCGTCCGCAGGCGAATCGAACCGTCGTGATCGGCTCGCGGCAGCCCTGCACGATCGTCGCCAGACCCACGAGCAGATCTCGCAGCGACGCCAGCAGAAACTGTCCGAGGTCGAACGCCTGGAAGCCAGGCAGAACGTCTATCCCCCGTACGTCGAGCGCGCGCTGGCGGCAATCCGCGGCCAGTATCCGACGGCCGATGCGCGCGTGCTGTGCGATCACATCGACGTGACCGACGAGCGCTGGCAGTCCGCCATCGAGGGTTACCTGGGCGGAGCGCGCTTCAGCATCATCGTGGATGAGGCATTCGAGGCTGATGCAATCCGGCTGGTGCGTGCGATGAGCGGCCGCGATAATCGCGCCCGCGTCCTGCAAGGCGCCAAGGCGCTGCGTGACGCCTCCCGCTCGAAGCCCGCGGCCGAATCCATCCTGCATGTCATGAGGTTCACGCACAAAGTGGCGGAGGCATTCATGACCGCGACGTATGGAAGCGTGGTGCGGGTCGATTCCGCCGAGGAGCTGCGCCATACGCCGCGCGGGGTCACTGCCGACGGCATGGGTTCGGGCAACTACGCCATGTTCCGTTGCGACATTCCGGACGCCGATCTGGTGTTTGGCGCCGCTGCCCGAGAGCGCGCGCTGCGTGCCCGCCGCGTGGAGCTGCAGGAACTCGATACCTCGCGCCAGGCTGCCAATCTGCGGCTGCAGGAGACCACCCGGTTCTTCGAGGCAGTCGAGCAGTTGCAGCCGCTCGCGTACGCCGACACGATCGCGGAACTGCTGGCGGTGCATCGCGATATCCGCTCCGTGCAGATGCTGTTGTCGCAGCTCGATGTGACCGCGTGGCAGTCGCTCGATGCTCAGCTCGCGCAGTTGCGCGAGGAAGAGAAGGGACTATGGCGGCGCATCGGCGAGATCCATAAACACAGCGGCGAACTCGAGCACGAACAGCAGTTGCTGGGTCGACGGATTGACACGCTCTCAGAACAGAAGGACGCCGCGCAGGACGACCTTGCCGAAGCCGAGGAACAGTTGCGCACGCTGCACGCCGGCTGGCCGGAATTCGATCTCGATGCCCGTCTGCGCTATGCCGACCAGGAGGCGAGGTCATTGGATGAGTCGAAGAGCGTCGCCGCCCGCGAGGAGATCGAGGCACGGCTGCGGCAGTTCGAGCGCGCCCTGGATTCGACCATCCAGCAGCACAACCAGAAGTGCCGGCCCTCCGATGTTCTCGTGTACGGCGTCTATGCCGGTGCTTACGACACCGCGTTGTTCCGTACCATTGGTGAGCTGCGGCGCGAGATCGACCGCATCTACAACGTGCTCCGGAACAACGTGCTGGTGGAGAAGCACGAGAACCTGAAGCAGCTGAAAAGCAGCTTCAACGAGGCCTTCGTTGCGCACCTGTGCCAGGAAATCCACCAGGCCATCGTCGACGGCAAGCGTCAGCTGGAGCTGTTGAACAAGGAACTGGTGAATCACCGCTTCGGTTCGGATCGCGAGCAGTTCCGGTTCGAAGCCGAATGGGTGCCCGAGTATCGTGACTACGCCAATTTCTTCGCGGAGGTCATGCGTACGCCCGGCAATGCAGAAGGCCGGACCCTCTTCGATGCGAAACTGCCGGCGAAAGCCGAAGCGGTACGCGACAGCATCATGTCGCTGCTGCTCGGCGCCGATGAACAGAAGTCGCTGCGCGAGTTGGAACGCATCGCTGACTACCGTAACTACTATCGCTACGAGATCTACAAGGACGTCGAGGGCAAGACGCCGATCGCGCTGTCGGAGTACGGTACCGGCAGCGGCGGCCAGCTCGAAACGCCGGCCTACATCATTCGCGCGGCGAGCATTACGTCGGCCCTGCGCTATGCCGAAGGCGTCAATCACCTGCGCATGGTGCTCGTGGATGAGGCTTTCTCGAAGATGGACGAGACGCGTTCGCGCGAGGTCATCGCCTACCTGACGGGCACGCTCGGGTTGCAGCTGCTGTTCATCATGCCCACCAGCAAGTGCGGTCCGTTCATGGATCTCATCAGCAACGAGTTCGTGTTCGCGAAAATACCGAGCCCGGCGCGCGGCGAGTTGCACACGCGGGTGCTCGTGGACCGCAAGCAATGCAACCAGGAACGCATCAAGGTGCTCTGGGCGCAGCACCGGCGTACCGTGCAGCAGCAAGCCGAGATGGATTTCATGGATGACATCGAGGCGGCGACCTCCGAGTCGCGATGACCGGCGAGCGCCCCGTCTGGCTGAACGATGAGCCGGAGCTGGCGGCACTGCTCAACGCTGTGCTGGACCGTTTCGATCACCAGGCGGGCGAATCGCGCCAGAAGGCCATTGTGCTGCCGCTCGCAAGGCACCTGAAATCGCTGGCGCGCGCAGACACTGCAGCAGATCAGTCATGGGCGCTGCTGCAGGATCTGCAAAACCTTGGCGTCCTGTCCATCCGGCAGGCGCGACGCAGTACCTACGACCCGGAATGGCAGGAAGCAAAAGTCGCCTTCGCGCCGGACGCCGAGGAAACGCTGCGGCGATGGCTGGGCAGGGCGCCCGCCGAGCCCGTAATGCAGGTCTGGCGTCGCGCAGTTGCAATGCATGCGCATGCGTTTGCGAACAGCGGCGATGCATTGGCGCAGCAACGCATCGTCCTCGACGGTCGCACCGCACAGGAGGTGGTGGCCGCGCTGGCACGCATCGGGGACGTCAGGGGTGCGGCCACGTTACGGCAACTGAGCGCGTTTGCGTTCTGGGGCGACTCCAAAGCCCTGGATGGGCGTGGCGAACTCATCGCCGCGCTGTTTCCCCGGCTGGAAGTGCGCGAACGCACCATCGTCGTCGCGGTGTTTCTTCCAGTGATGAGCAGGGGTGTGCTGTTCATCGAGAATCAGGATACCTACACGGCAGCAACGCGAGGACTACCTGCCGACCTGCGTGAGTTCGTGCTCGTGTACGCGTCCGGATTCCGCAGTGCCGCGTCGCGTATACGCAGTCGGACAGGCGCACTGCTGCATTACGCAGGTTAAGAACGGGCCTCGTCGCAACACCTCTTTGAGCGTTGGTGGTTCGATGACAGTGCCGCGACGGGGCCGTGCTGTTTCTGGGGCGTCTGGATTTCTCCGGCATGCAGATCCTGAAGGCCCTGCGCGCCCGATTCGGCGATGTGACCGCGTGGCGGCCAGGTTACGAACCAATGCTGGCAGCGTTGGGCACGACCGGTGGCTATCGCGACCGGTCCGATGAGGTGGTGGGACAGATGGACCCCGGCATTACGGGCTGTGGATATGCGGACCAGGTACTGCTGCCGGCGATACGAGAACACGGGCGCATCGACCAGGAGCAGTGGTTGCCGGGTCGCTGAAGGTGGGGCGCTGGGCGCAGTCGCCCTTCCTGTGTCGACGAACGTCGCCGGCGAAGTTGCGCCGATGCTCACGCTGATGGCGGCGTCAGCTGCGCGCCGGCATGCAGGTTAAATCCAATACCAATCATCCTTCCTCAGGCACGGTTGCGTGGCGCGTCGATGAGGCCTGATCGAATCGCGGGTCGGCAATGATGCGACGCAGGCCTTCAATGAAACTGGTATTGGAGTATTCCCGAAGGATCTTCTGGCGGCCTTGTGTAGCGAACTGGCGACGCAATGCCGGATTCAGGAACAGCTGCCTCAATGCGCTGGCAACGTCTTCCGGACTGTCGGGTGAGACAGCAAAACCGTTGACGCCATTATCCACGACTTCGACTGACGCATCGACGTTGCCGCAGACAATGGGCAGGCCGAAGCGCCAGGCCTCCAGAAACACGATGCCAAAACCCTCTTTGGAAGAAGGCAGGAGGAAAACATCGGCTGAGTGGTAAAGCGCCGCGAGATCGGCATCAGGTACACGTCCCAGGAATTCCACATGTGAAGTGAGCTGCAGCTCGCGCGCGAGGGCTTCGTGCCGCATTCGAAGTTCTCCATCACCGACGATGCGATGCTTGAGTCGAGGAAACTCTTTCCTGAGCAGGTCAATAGCCCGGAGCGAAACAGGTATTCCTTTGGGCATGTCATGCCGGTCCATTCGTGCCACAGTCAGCACGATTGGGTGATCTGCTACGACGTCAGAAGCAGCGTATGGTTCTGCAAGGATCTCATCGCTGACATCCTGCGCGTTTGGCAACAGATGGATGCGAGGCCATCGAAGCCCGAACGATGCGATCATCCTGGCGACAGTGAACCGGCTGACTGAGATGACGTCGTCGACGAACGAATTCATCAGACTGCGGTAGGCCAGCCGCAAAATTCGCGAGCCTTGCGCGCCCCAGGCTTCGATACCGTGGACAAACAGCAAGTAACGGCTGCCGAAGAAAATGAACCGCGCCGGCCATACCGCTTTCTGGATACGCAGGTGGGCGACCCAGACGCTGGTGACCCGGCGCGTCAGATGCCGGTGTATCAACAGCTGCAGCAGTTTGAAGCGACTTCCTGAGGCGGAGGAGACCTCTACCTGCTCCGGCAGGGCCAGATCGGTCTCAATTCCATTCAGCGCCAGTACTTCGAATTCGCAACCTTCTTCCGCTGCCAGCATGGCCAGGCCTCGCAGCGCCCGCAGATCGAATCTCTGGATACCGCCGATACCGCCGATACGTTCGTGCACGAGGTGCAGCATGAGCGGTCGCTTGCGACGGCGCGATGTCATGGTATCCGGCACGCCGAAAGCGCGCGGTTGCGGTCACTCGAGGACCCATCGATCGCTCTCATGGGTTGGGCTTTCCCTTGATCAAGCGCCGGACCGAACTCAATACGATGGGTGGGGTGATCTGCTCGAGGGCCTGCCGCAGCAGCGACTTTTTCTTGCGATAGAACTGTGGCGCAAAGCGAGACGTATGCGGTGTGATTTTGTCACCTTTACCGATATCGACGGTATGGTAGTAGAGCAGAAACGAACGCCTGGCTCGATCATCGGGACATGCGAGCGGGTGCGGTACGCCGTGATAATTCGGGTGGGCCACTTCGAAGATGATCGTCCGATTGAACTCCGGTTCGACGGATACCTCGCAGCGGCTGCCTTCGTGATTCCAGAGTTCGAGCTGTCCGTTGTATTCCGGACGCCAGTCTTTGTTCAGGAACACGATCGTAGCCAGGCGGCGGGTGAGTCCGGTGTCATAAGCAATATTGCGGTCGGAGTGAACCTTGAAGTAATCGCCCCGCTTCATCATGGCGTGTCCCCCGCCCTGCAGGTAGGGATCGGGCAGGAGCTGCCAGATGCCCGTGATCTCAGAAAGCAGGTACAGGAAGCCAGCGGAGTGCATGAGAGCCACCAGGTCACGCCCTGACCCGACATCGAGCGCCGACCGCATCCGTTTCGTTCGCTCCAGGCCTTCCTGTTCAATGGTTTCCCACTGTTCCGGATACCCCGATACCAGTCCTTCGAGTAGCGCTGGATCGAACAGATCGTCGATGACGATGTGGGGAAAGGGGCGTGCAGCAGTATACGCGTGACGCAGGCTCTCGAAATCCGTCGGCACACGTACGGCACTGCCGAAATGCTCTTGCAATGCCCGCGCAGCCGCATTCATTTGCTTTCCTTTCCTCCAAACCTGCATTGTCCAGCCGCATTTTTCTTATGCTTTCTTGCAGCAAGAGCCGTGCCCACACACTACCAAGCTGCTGAACGCATCGTATATGTCCAGGGGTCCACTCGGCGGAGACTCTTTGAGCGCCCTCGCTGCAATGCGGCTTGTTCCGGGATCGCAACATTGCGGACAGCGATGAGTCCGGCCTTGTCATGAAACGACGTCGGTCTTGCCGGCGCAATCAGTCTGTTTGATGCGATATCGCGGTGGAAATCCTGCTGTCTGCGTGGCGGTGTCGATGACCGCCGCCATGTAGAGGCGATATGACCTATTGTTCGCAGCGCGCGCATCCGGCCCCAGGCATGCAGCACGTCATCACGGCAGATACCTGCGAAGCGTGGCTTCGATCCACGCTTTCCTGTCGTACGGCCGCAGACCCAGCCAGCCGATCCCGGCGAGTCCCGGTTTCCGCCTGTGATGGGTACTTGGGGAAGAACACCGAGCCCAGCAGGATATGGCGTGCAGCAAGAGGTTCAGCGGGCTTGGGGGACTGCACGGGTGCTGCCATGTCGAGGTGGCTGCCTGGCCAGGAAGGTCTCGACCACCAGCCGGTTGGTAAACAGCCCGATCATGTACGCTGGAATCATCCCGCTGCGGGGAATCCCGCTACCAGATCGATATCGCGTGGCAGCGATACAACCGCGCGCGAATATCTGCCGATAACTTACCGATCGAAACATACCCGAACATTCAGTCAGTCCATCCGTTGCGATGG
This sequence comes from Povalibacter sp., assembly GCF_036520495.1. Lineage (GTDB taxonomy): Bacteria > Pseudomonadota > Gammaproteobacteria > Steroidobacterales > Steroidobacteraceae > Steroidobacter. The sequence goes on from NZ_DATDJO010000071.1 coordinate 11,757, forward strand.
CCGACACGTCGAGTTCCCCACAGATGCGAGTTCCCCGAAGATGCCCGCTGCGACCGCAGATCCGTTCCGGTTATTGCCCTGTCGCATTGCACCGACGATGTCGTTGGTGCACGCGCAGTGCCTATCGTCCCTCCATGGATCCGGAACCAATGTGCGGAGGCAGGGGTTTGTTCCCTCGAGTCACAGCGGGCTGAGTCACAGCGGCGCGAATAAAGAGAATTCCTTGGTCAAACTCCGCCGGCAACGAATTTGCAGCGTCATACGTGCCCTGAACCCGCGCGCTGTTCGCCCCTTGCTTTCCGATATCAACCGCCATGACGACCAGCCTTGTGAGAACCGTTCCAGTGTATGTGCTGTTCGCGGGTTTGCGCTGCCTGGGTCGGGGACGGTGGCCGGGCTGAACGGCCTTCGGTCGGGCGCTTTGCGATAAGCGCCGTGTCAGCAGTCAACAATGCGCGCTGGATCGCTGCTGCGCAGGCAGCAAAAATTGCGCTGCAATTCATCAGTGTCGCCGTTCTTGCGCGGCTGCTCACACCCGACGATTATGGTCTGATCGCAATGGTCTGGGTCGTCGGCAACCTCGCCACCCTGTTGCGCGATATGGGCACGGCGGCGGCCATCGTGCAGGAGCCCAATCTAACCGACGAAACGACGAATGCGGTCTACTGGTTCAACGTGGTCGTCGGTGCGACGCTTTGTGTCGGTCTCATTGCGCTCTCGTATCCCATCGCCGGGCTGTTTCGTACCGATGCTGTCATGCCCCTGCTGTACACGCTGGCGCCCACGTTTTTTATCAGCAGCCTGGGCTCTGTGCATCGCGCCTTGCTCGAACGAAAATCGGCTTTTCGCGTGGTGGCGGCCGTCGAGGTCACGACGTCGATCTTTGGTCTGATCGTGACAATCGGTGCCGCGTGGGCCGGTGCCGGTGCCATGAGTTTCGTCTGGGGCATGCTGAGCATGTCTGCTGTGTCCACAGCGGCATTCTGGAATCGCGCGCGCTGGATGCCGAGTCGGATAGCGGGGAGCAGCCGGTTCGGCGCAGTACTGCGCTTCAGTGGCCATCTGTCCGCGTTCAACCTGATCAACTACTTCGCGCGCAATGCCGATGCCATGGTGATCGGCCGGTACTTGGGCGCAGCTTCCCTGGGTATCTACTCCACCGCGTACAAGGTCATGCTGTTCCCACTGCAGAACATGACCTTCGTGGCCAACCGTGCCCTGTTTCCCGTGATGTGCCGGTTCGAGTCGACAGCCGAAATGCGCTCGCTGTACCTCAAGTCGGTGTCAGTGATCGTCATGCTCACCGCGCCCCTCATGATGGGTGTCTTTGTGCTGCGTGAGCCGTTCATTCATGTATTCCTCGGTGCCAGGTGGCATGCAGCGGCTGATGTGCTGATATGGCTGGCACCGGTAGGTTTCGTGCAGTCCATCGTAAGTACGACGGGCACTGTGTCGATGGTTCGCGGCAGAACCGACCAGCTGATGGTCGTCGGCCTGTTCGTTGCAGCGCTGCAGGTGGCTTCCTTCTTCATCGGAGTGCAGTGGGGAGTGCTTGGTGTCGCGGCTGCTTATCTGGTCGCCAATCTGCTGGGCGCCATTCCGTCGTTGTGGGTGGCGTTGCGGCTGCTCGATGCGGAATTCTCCGATCTGCTGCGTGAGATCTGGTCTGCCTGTCTGTGCGCGCTCCTCATGGGATTCGGTGTCTGGGCGATGGGGAAGTGGGTGTTGCCGGAATCGTTTTCGGAGATCCTGCAGCTGCTGGCCGGCATTGCCGTCGGTGTGTCGATCTATGGGTCGCTCATGCTGGTCCTGTTTCCCGCCAGGGTCCGCCTGGCATTCACGCTGGTGCCGACGATTCGCCTGCGTGGGGCAAAGCCATGAACATCGTGTCGGACGGAATCCTGGTCTCGGTGTACATGCCGACGAAGGACCGGCGCGAGCTGGTGCAGGCGGCAGTCGACTCCGTGCTGGCGCAGACCCATCGCCCCATCGAACTGATCGTCGTCGACGATGGTTCGACGGATGCCACGCGCGCCTACCTCGATGAACTTGCAGCGACGCACGATTTCGTGCGCGTCATCCATCACGACCAGGCGATGGGCGCGCCACGTTCACGCAACGAAGCCATTCGCCTGGCGCGCGGCGAATGGATCACGGGACTCGACGATGATGATGAGTTCGAGCCGCAGCGCATCGAAGCATTGCTGCATTTCGCGCTGCTGCTGGAGCGCATGGGGATCGCCTTCTCGGCGGTCTACTCGCAGTACAACACCGTGCGCGACGGCAAAGTGGTTCCGACGGCCAAGCGCGGCAGCGTCGGTCTCGACGACCTGTTCATCGGCAACCACGTCGGCAACCAGATCTTTGCCCGCAAACAGGTGTTCATCGACGCCGGACTGTTCGATGAATCGTTACCGGCCTGGCAGGACCTCGATCTGATCATGCGCGTGGTGCAGACGTGCGGTCCGGCCCGCATTTTCGATGCGCCGCTCTACCGTTTTCAGGACGATGAGCGTGACGATCGGATCTCGCGCAAGCTGAAGACGCGAATCCTCGATGCTTATCGGCACGTGGTCGCGAAATACCCGCAGGCGAGCCCCGCAGCGAAGCGTGCGCTCTACTGCCAGGTTTTCGGTAATCACTATGGTTTTCCGGTCGAATGGTCGGATTTCAGGTTCTATGTGGCTCTCGGCGCCTCACCGCTTGAGATGGCGCGCCTGCTGCTCACCGGCTGGCGTCGACGGCGTGCGCGGGCCAGGCGCTGATCTGCAATTCGTCCACTCCTTTTCGCGGAATGCACTGATGCACTGGTTAAGGGAAAAAGCACATCGCAGCCCCTGGGTGGCGGGCATATTCGACCTGGCGCGCGAGCGGCGGCGAGCACGTCACTTCAGCGACCATCTGCAGGCGAGCATTGGCCTGGCGCTGCGCTGGCGTCAGCGCGGGGAAGTCGTCGCCAGCCTGTGCGGCCAGTTGCGCGAACTGCGGGCCGTACCCCTGCCGCCGCCCAGCAAGGGATCGCCGTCGCGGGCCGCGATTCGCGGCTCTGATCTCGCGTTGCTGGATGCAGCGTGTCGGGAGGGTTCTGTCACGATCAGCATCGACGAATTGCGGGCCGCTGCTCGCGTGGCATCGATGGAGCCGGCGAACCTGCAGGCATTCCGGTTGTTCCTGGCGGCGTTCTGGCTGCACCATGAGCCCCTGCTCGAATCGTTGCGCCAGGCGTCCGGCAAGCGCGTGATAGTTCATATGAGCTGTGCGCCACGGCTCGATCGTGCGGATCGGAGCATTGCCAGCTTTGCGTCCCATCCGTTGCCGAATACCAGTCATCTGAAACTGATTGGCAACGGCAGCCGCACGTTCGATGCGACTACGGGATTGCTGTCGGTCGCTGCCGCTGACAGCTACGAATCCCTGCCACAGAAAATGTTTCAGGGACTCGCCCTGGTGGTCATGGCCTGCGATCCCGACTGCGTCCTGAAGCTGGATGACGATCATCGCCTGAAAAATGCTGCCGAACTTGTGCGCCTGTTCGACTTCGCTGCCTCATCGCGCGAGCCGATGCAGCTGGGGCTCGTGAACCGGGCGCCGATTCCTTCCGGGCATCATCGTGCGTGGCATTTCGGCAAGTGCGCCAATCCCGATCTCAACGAACGGATTCTTGCCGTGCCCGCGCCTTTGTATTGGGCCGCCGGCTCGGCCGGTTACATGCTCAACCGTCCAGCGCTCTGGCGCGTTCTGTGGGCCTCGCTCTATTACGATCAATGGCTGGACGGGATCCTGTACGAGGATCTTGCCCTCGCGGAAACCGCCGGCAAGACGGGCATACGCCTGGTCAATGCGCCGCTGGACCTGGCGATCGGCGCAGTGTCGGACTACTGAAGAGAATTGATAGTTGACAATTGACAGTTGACCGCGCCGGAAGTGGAGCATCTTCCCCATAGGGGCTGGCTTTGACCGGCTGCGAAGCGACAACGCATCCGGCTCTGGCCGGACAGAGGGCAAAGTCTTATCGTAGAACCATGTTTGCCTACATCGATCCCACGATTCGAGCCCGCCTTGTCGAGGCGGGCAAATTGCTCCGTATCAACGCCCTCGGCGAACCGCTCGATGCGAATGCACCGCCTGCCGAAGGACAGGTGGCACTGAACGTGCTCGGTCCGGTGCCCTTGCCGATCCATATCGGCGGCGAGCCCCGGACGTTCCAGTGGCATGCCTTCGTGCGGCACACAGAACTCGCCGAAGCCAACCTCATGGCCGACGCATTGCGTCGCCGCGGCGAACCGCAACTGTTCTCGCTGCTGTCGAAGAGCATGACGGTGAACAGTGCGCTGGTGCTCGGTGATCTGCGTGCGGCAGCGAATCCACTGGTGCGCGTGCACTCCTGCTGCCTGACCGGCGATGTCTTCGGTTCGGCCCGTTGCGAATGCGGCCCGCAGCTGGAACTCGCCTTCAAGCGCATCGAAGCGGAAGGCGTGGGCGCTGTCATTTACATGAGCGGACACGAGGGCCGTGGCATCGGCTTGTGGGCCAAGGCGGTCACCTACATGCTTCAGGACGCCGGCGAGGACACGTACCAGGCCAATCGCTCACTGGGTCTGCCGGACGACAGCCGCGATTTCAGCGATGCGGCATCGATCCTGCTGCATCTGCGCGGCGATCAACCGATCCGGCTGTTGAGCAACAATCCGAAGAAGCATGCCGACCTGCGTGCGGGTGGCCTGCATCATCTGCAAGCCGAGAAACACGTGACCGGCGTGGGCGCAGCGAACCGGCGCTACCTGAGCGCGAAACGCGGCTGGGGGCACATCATCGATCCGTCGGAGATCGACGAGGGGACGGAATAGCCGAAGAGAAGGCGGGTACAAAAAGGCAGGTACACAAAGGAGCACAAAAACGCAGATCACAAAAGAGCACAAAAAAAGACGGGTTAGCAACGCATTCGACGACACTCGATTCTATTTTTCCTTAGGTTCTTTTTGGTGCTCTTCTGTGTTCCCGTCTGTGCTCCTTGTGTACCTGTCTTCCCCCCGTGATCACTTCTCCGCAGGAAGAATCATTCCCGGAGCGATGGGTTCGGCATAGAGCTTCGCAACATCCGCGACGCGACGCTCCATGACTCGTCGCTGATTGATCGAGCGCTTGTCCGTGATTTCGCCGGCTTCGGCGCAGGGTGGATCGATGAGCACCAGCATGCGAGCGATGGTGCTGGCGGTTCCCTGGCGGGCGGCATTGAATGCCGCGAGCTGCAGCGCCAGCGCGCCGCGGACTTTGTCATCCACTGGCACCGTCGTCCAGATCAGCGCTCCCAGCCACGATTGATTCGGTGCGCAGATCACCGCGTCGGCGACGTAGGGCTGCAGCGCTGCAACGAGATCCCGTCGGACCAGGCTTGCCTGCACCCAGGTGCCCGACAGCAACTTGAAGTCTTCGGCGAGTCGCCCGGCGTATTCGAGTCCTTCGATCGGCTGCTCTGCATCGACCCAGCGGACGGCGTCGCCCGTGCGAAAGAATCCTTCCTCGTCGAACGCCGCGGCGTTCAGCTCGGGTGCGCGATGATACGCAGGCAGAACGTGCGGACCCTTGATCCGCAGTTCCATGCGATCGTCGTTCGTGGGCACGAGCTTCACGACGGCGCCGGGTTGCGGCAATCCGACGAGGCCCGTGCGATTCGTATTCCAGTAGACCCCCACGCCGGTCGCGGCAGTTTCGGTCATGCCCCAGCCCGTGCCGAAGGGCAGGCGCTCTCCCAGTTCCTGCACGGCGAGTCGTTGCATCCGTTCCCACAAAGGCTGCGGCAACAATGCGCCGCCGTAAGAGAGCCAGCGCAGATTGCTGAAAAATTTCTGTCGCAGGTCCGCGTCTTTCTCCAGTGCTTCAGCGAGCATTCCGTAGACCCCCGGCACGCAGCCGAAACCCGTTGGCCGGATGTCGCGCAGGTTCTCGATGGTCGCAGCGAATTGCCCGGGTGCGGGTCGACCGTTGTCGATGTACAGCGTGCCCGCGACGGCGAGAATGCCGTTGAACTGAGCGTTGCCGCCGAAGGTGTGATGCCAGGGCAGCCAATCGACCAGTGTGTGAATCCGGTCGGTGCGGAACGGCTCGCTGACCAGCCGCACCATCTGCGCGCCGGCGGCAAGATTGCCATGTGTGTTGATGACGCCCTTCGGTCGGCCGGTCGACCCCGAGGTGAGCAGAATCTTGGCGACGGTGTCACGAGTGATGCGCGACCGTCGTTCCTGCAACGCACCTTCATCGACTTCACGCAGCAGTTCGACGAACTGCTCGCCCGTCAGCGTGAGTCGACCCGGTGCTGACGCATGGCTGAGCGCGGCGGCATAGCGCGATCCGTCCTGTGCATACACGAGCCCCGGTTCGATGAGTTCGAGTGCATAACCGAGACGCGCCAGATCGTTGCCGAAAGAATAGGTCGGGGACACCGGGACGGCGGCTGCGCCCGCGCGCAGCGTGCCCAGCATCAGCAAGGCGTGCTCGATACTGTTCTCGGAAAGGATCATCACGGGCGGGCCATCAGGTCCGAAGCCGTGACGCATCAGCCAGGTGGCGATGGCGCCGGTGTCGTGCCATGCCTGTGCGTACGTGATCGTGCGCCAGCCACCGCTGCCATCGCGCTCGGCGAGGAACGGTGTATCGGGCCGGATATCCTGCGCGCGTTGCAGGAGATCGATGAGGCTCAATCCTTCCTGGTAGGGGTGTCCGCAACGCAGGTAGGTCGCGCCGTCCTTGCCGCGTTCGATTTCGAGGTTGCGCTCAGGGCGATCCAATGCCCGCATGGGGACGTCGTCGAGATGCGGCGTGCGGACCTTCGCGTCTGAGTCTGCGCGCGGGCCGACTCGGTCATTGACGTGCGGCATCGACCGTCCCCTGACAGGTCGCTGAGGATTGCCCTAAGCCTACCGCGCCCGTTTCCGCCGCGGGCAGGTGTGTGGACGAAAATTAACCTGACGCGGCTTCCGTCGCACCCGCCGACTGCTGCGCAGCACGGTCAACGCGATGGATTGATCAGGTACTTCTCGCCCGTGCTGAACTTGCTGTAGGCAGCGATGATCTCAGGCTGCAATGCTTCGGCCAGCGAGATCTCCCTGGAGTAGTGACTCGCGAACGTGGTCTTGAGTTCGGCTACGACGCGTTCGCGCAGCTTCTGTACTTCGGCCTGACCGATCTTCTGCAGGAACGGAGTCAGCAGCCAACCGCCGACGCTCCAGGCCATGCCGAAGTTGCGGGTCAGTTCCGTGGGAGCCGGATCGAGCATGCCGTAGATATAGACCTGCTTGTGTGTGGTCGAACCGTAGCGGCTGTACTCCTTCATCCTGGCTACAGCGGCCATTTCCATGCACGACAGAATCTGCCCCGCCAGTTTGCCGCCGCCGATGGCGTCGAACGCGAGCGTCGCGCCCGTCGTCGTCAGCGCCTGCGTGAGATCATCCATGAAGGCAGGTGACGCGGAATTGCAGACGTGGGTTGCCCCCAGTTCACGCAGCACGGATTCCTGCTCCGCCTTGCGAACGATGTTGACGAGCTGCACCCCGTCCTCGAGGCAGATACGATTCAGCATCTGACCGAGATTCGACGCCGCGGCTGTATGAACGAGCGCCGTATGTCCTTCCCGCCGCATGACTTCGACCATGCTGAGCGCCGTCAGCGGATTCACGAAGCAGGACGCGCCTTCGGCGGGGCGCGTGCCTTGCGGCAGCGGCAGGCACTGCTGGACCTTGAGCGTGCGGTACTGCGAATACATCGCGCCGCCAAGCATCGCAACCGTCCTGCCCAGCAACGCCTGCGCGGCGGCGGACGAACCCGCCTGCACGACCACACCCGCACCCTCGTTGCCGACCGGCATGGATTCGTCGAGGCGAGCGCTCAAGCCGCGCAGCAGCTTCCCGGGGATCTGCGCAGTGACGACAGGTTCAGCAGCGATACCGGAGGCGCGCAGAGTGTTCATGTCCGCAGGACCGATCAGCAGTCCGAGATCTGACGGATTGAGCGGCGCCGCTTCGACGCGTACGACGACTTCGTCAGGACCTGGCTCCGGCGTTGGCACTCGCTGCAATGAAATCTGCAGTTCGCCAGAGCGAGTGATCAGGGAACGCAGCTGCAGACCCGTGTGCGCATCGGTGCTCATGGCTCGCCTTTGAAGTGAGTTGCGGGGCGCTGAGTATAGTCCGCCGGCAGAGCGTCGCGATTTACCGGTATGACGGCAAATACTCGGGGGCTTTTCTGTATGCTGGTGACTGCTGTGCAGGATAAGGGGGAAGATCCATATGCCTTGGTGGGCCTGGCTTGTGGTCGGTATCGGTCTGCTGGGTGTCGAGATGTTCGTCATCGACGCACAGTTCTACCTCGTGTTCCTGGGCGCATCCGCCACCATCGTCGGTCTGCTGGGTCTCGCGGGCGTCACTACGCCAGACTGGGCGCAATGGCTGATTTTCTCGGCCCTGTCGGTCGTCACCATGCTGGCCTTCCGTCGCCGGCTCTATGAACTCGTCCGCATGCGTGGCGGCCATGTCGAAGAGCGCCTCACGGTGGGTGACCACGTGTTGGTGCCGGTGCGGCTCGAGCCAGGTCAGACCTGTCGCGTCGATTATCGCGGCTCCTCCTGGACCGCACGCAACACAGACACTCAAGTGATCGAGGCAGGCCGCGAAGCGGCCATCGCGCAGGTCGACGGCCTGACGTTGAACATTCGCGCCTCGTGACCGGATTCGTATTGCAACGGCAATAAACAGTAGCGGGAGAAATGATGGAAACGATGTATGTAGTTCTGGTGATAGCGGTGCTGGCCGTCATCCTGCTCGCCAAGACGGCCAAGGTCGTGCCGCAGCAGGCCGCGTATGTCGTGGAGAATCTCGGCCGCTACAGCCGCACGCTGCAGGCCGGATTCCATATCCTCGTGCCCTTCGTCGAACGCGTGGCCTACCGCCACAATCTCAAGGAAGAGGCCATCGACATCCCCGAGCAGATCTGTATCACCAAGGACAACGTCCAGGTCGGCGTCGATGGCGTGCTGTACCTGCAGGTGCTGGACGCATCGAAGGCGTCGTACGGCATCACCAATTATCGCTTCGCCATCATCCAGCTGGCTCAGACCACGCTGCGCAGCGAGATCGGCAAGATCGATCTGGATCGCACGTTCGAAGCGCGCGGCACGATCAATGCGAATGTGGTCAGCGAACTCGACCACGCATCGGCGTCGTGGGGCGTGAAGGTGCTGCGCTACGAGATCAAGAACATCAATCCGCCGAAAGACGTGCTGCATGCGATGGAAAAGCAGATGCGCGCCGAGCGCGAGAAGCGGGCTGTCGTGCTGACGTCGGAAGGCGAGCGCGATGCCAAGATCAATCAGGCGGAAGGCGAGAAGCAGCGCGTCATCAAGGAATCCGAAGCGAACAAGCAGTTGCAGATCAACCAGGCACAGGGTCAGGCAGAAGCGATTCTGTCGGTCGCCACGGCCACCGCCGAAGGCCTGCGCCGCGTCGGCGAAGCGTTGAGCGGTCGCGGCGGCATGGAAGCGATGCAGCTGCGCGTCGCCGAAGAGTACGTCAAGCAGTTCGGCAAGCTGGCGAACGAAGCCTCGAGCACCCTGATCGTGCCCGCCAACCTGAGCGACATCTCGTCGATGATCGCAATGGCGACGAGCGTCGTTAAGCAGCAGAGCAAGACTGCATAAGGCAGAAGTTTCATTCGTCATTCCCGCGCAGGCGGGAATCCACTCTTGATCAGTCCAGCCCCGGAGACATGCCATGGAATGGCAGCCTGCGGTTTACATCCTCGCGAACAAACGTAACGTCGTGCATGTTCTCGTCTACTACGAGATCCACTCGGATATGTACGAAGCGATCACTCGCGAAAAGCAGATCAAAAAGTGGAATCGCGAATGGAAAATTCGATTGATCGAGAAAGAGAATCCCGACTGGGCAGACCTATATCTGACGATCCACCGGTAGTGCGGGTGCATGGACCCCCGCCTGCGCGGGGATGACATTCATATGTCCTGTCGTCTGCGACCGGAGGGGAATCCCGCTGGGTACAGGCGGGGATTCACTCGTCGTATCAGGAGGTCGCCCGCAGCAATCTGCTGATCACCCGCTCGAGTTGCGCCAGCGTCCCGCATTCCTCCACCTGGTGGCAGTACGGTGCCAGGTGGCGCATCTCCGAGTCGCCGGTGTTCCATAGCGTTCGCGATTCAGGGTTCAGCCAGATCACCCGCCGGCTGCGATCGTGGATTTCCTTGAGGAGATCGCCGCGCGCGTCGGCGTTGTTGTTGCGGGCATCGCCCAGCACGATGACGGTCGAGCGCTTGTCGATCTCGTCGAGACAGAGACGGCGGAAGTCGACGAATGCCTGGGCATAGTCGGTCGAGCCACCGCCGAACTGCTGCATCGTCAGAGCGATAGCCTCGTCCATCTCGTGGTCGGCAAAGAAACCGGAGACTTCGCCGAGTCCGGACGAGAAAGCAAAGGAACGCACCCGCGGCAGGATCTCGTCGAGGCTGTACAGGAACATCAGCATGAAGGCGGCATAGTTCGCGACGGAACCGCTGACATCGCAGATCGCGAATACCTTGGCCCGGTCGACCTTCTGCGATTTCCAGTGCAGGTCGAAGATGGCATCGTCGTATTTCATGTTCCGGCGCAAGGTACGCGGGACATGCAGCTGGCCACGCTTGAAGACTTTGCGGCGACGCGAATAAGCGGACACCAGCCGCCTGGCCATCTTCCGCACCAGTTCGCGCACGGCTTTCTGGTGATTGCTGTCGATGCGGCCCATGCGCACGTTGCGCAACAGGTCGCCGCGCAGGCGCTTGCCCGTCACATCCGCATGCAGCAGGAACTGGCGTTCCACATAGTCACGTACCTGTTCGCGCAGCCAGTCGCGCCGTCGGGTCAGTTCCTGTGCCAAGCGCAGCGGCGGGATCGCGTGCGTCGCTTCGAGATCCTGGATTTCCTGGATCAGGTCCTGCTGGTCCATCGCATCCAGGATGCGCCAGGTGTACACGCCTTTCTGCGTGAAGAATTCGATCTGTTGCACATTCGCCTGTGCCCCGGCGGCATTGATGGCCATGTCGATCTCCATCGCGTTGCCGCGCATGAGCAGCTGACCCAGTGCAGATTGAGCAGCTGGTAGATCGATCGAAGCGGATGCCTCGTTGCGCTGCGCTGATTGCCCCGACGCGCCAGTCTGAGCGGCGCCGCCCTGTCCGGGTTGATTCGCGTTGCCGGACTGCTCGCTTCGAGCGTCGTCCGTCTGCGACTCATCGGAATCGAGCGGCCTGCTTTGTCGATACGCAAAGAACTGATCGAACGTGGCGTCGAAGATCGCCTTCTCGGCCACCGTCTTCGGCAGGGACAGACTCAGTCCGGTCTTGAGCAGTGCACGATCCTCGTAGCCGATCAGTTGCACCGTGTGCAACGCATCGAGCGTTTCCGCCGTCGACACCCGCACGTCGGCATTGCGCAGGGCGCGGATGAAGCTGGTGAGGAGGAGGTCCATGAAGAAGGTGCCAGGGCAGAAGGAGATCCTTTTCCGGCTAGAACCTAGGACCTGGCACCCAGGGCCTTCTCCGTCAGCCCCCGCAGTTCCGGCTGCACGGCGTCGATGTCTTCCTGGTACTTAAGAATCACGTTCAATGTGTTCTTGACGAGTTCGGGATCGAGTCGATCTGCGTGCAGCAGCAGGAGCGTGCGGGCCCAGTCGATGGTTTCGCTGATCGACGGCACCTTCTTGAGATCCAGATCGCGCAGCGCGTGGATGAAGCTCACCAGCTGCGTCTGCAGTTGTGCTGGCATCTCCGGCACGCGGGCATGAATGATGCGTTGCTCGAGGCCGATATCCGGGAAGGGAATGTACAGGTGCAGGCAGCGGCGCTTGAGTGCGTCGGAAATCTCACGCGTGTTGTTGCTGGTCAGGAAGACGAGCGGCGGTTCGTTCGTGGCTTTCACGGTGCCGATTTCAGGAATCGAGACCTGGTAGTCCGAGAGGATTTCAAGCAGCAGCGATTCGAACTCGTGGTCCGACTTGTCGACTTCGTCGATGAGCAGCACGCAGCCGTTCTCGGAGCGCAGGGCCTTGAGCAGGGGCCGGGCTTCGAGGAATTCCTCGGAAAAGAAAATGTCGCCGAACTCATGCAGGCGGCGCACCGATTCCGCAAAGCCGCGCGCGCCCTGCAGCACTTCATCGAGCGTCTGCTTCAGTACCTGCGTGTAGAGCAGCTGCTTGCCGTACTTCCATTCATACAGCGCCTTGGCTTCGTCGAGACCCTCGTAGCACTGCAGCCGAATGAGCGGCAGCTCGAACATCGCGGCCGTGGTTTTCGCCAGTTCGGTCTTGCCGACGCCGGGCGGGCCTTCGATGAGTACCGGCTTGCGCAGGTGATATGCCAGATAGACCGCCGTCGCGATCTGTTCGGAGCAGATGTACTGGTGCGTCTCCAGCGCCCGCTGGAGTGAGGCAACGGAAGCCGCGATCTGTGGAATGTCAGCCATGATTCATACCGCGCCGCGGAAGGACCAGGAGCGGGCGCGACGCATCATAGGCCGGCCCCGGCCTCGTTCGTCAAACGGCGGTCGACGGCGATAGCAGGCGCTGGTAGGCGGATTCGAGTGCGCGTCGCAATGCGGGTGTAGCGGCCGCGACAGGCGGGATGACGGCTTCGAGCCCGAGAAATACGCCGACATCGTGTTGAGCATTATCGCGGCAGGCCCGCCCAAGCGCTGCGAGCCGGGTGGATTCAGGATCGACGATCTCGATGCCGGCCCGCGCCTGACGCACGACGAAACGCATCCAGGCGGCGATCGGTATCGCCAGTCGCTCCAGTGGTCGGCCGGCCTGAATCGCATCGACAATCGTGCCGAGCAGGCGGACCGGCAATTTCTTCGAGCCGTCCCATGCAATCTGCGACAGCAGGTGACGGATGCCCGGATTGCGAAAGCGCTCCAGCACCGCGTCGATGTAGGCGGATACATCGAGATCCGGCGTCGTGCCGAGACTCGCGGCGATGTCCTCACGCATGAGCGTCTCGACGAACGTCGCCAGCGCCACATCGTTCATCGCATCGAGGACCGTCGCATGGCCTCGCAGCAAACCTGCATATGCAAGTGTCGAATGCGCGCCGTTGAGCAGCCGCAGTTTGGCGCGATCGTAAACGCTGACGTCCTTTGCCAGCGTGACGCCGACGCTCGCCCAGTCCGCGGCATGCATCCCCGGAAGATCTTCGATGACCCATTGTTTGAATGCTTCGCGCTGGATGGGCCACGCGTCTTCGACACCCGTTGCGTCGGCGACGCGCGTGCGCAGCGCGTCATCGGTCGCCGGTGTGATGCTGTCGACCATCGTGCGTGGGAACGATACTTCGTTCTCGATCCAGCGCGCGAGGTCGGGGTCGAGATGCTGCGAAAAGTCGACGACGGCACGCCGCAACGTGGCGCCGTTGTTCGGCAGGTTGTCGCAGCAGACGACTGTGAACGGCGTGATGCCGGTATCGCGACGCAGTCGCAATGCCTGACTCAGCGTTCCCACCAGACTCCGCGGCTGCTGCGGCGTCCGCCAGTCGTGCGCGATATCCGGATGAGTGTCATCGAGATTGCCGGCGCCATTCAGGCAGTAACCTTTTTCCGTGACCGTCATGGTGACGAACTGCGTGGCGGAGGCCGCGAGCCGCTCGAAGACGGCCGGATGATTCTGCGACGCCACCAACACTTCGCGAATCGCGCCGATCACGCGATAGCGCGGGTCCACGCTCAGCTCGTTGAGGATGTAGAGCCCGTTCTGCGGTGTCAGCGCATCGCGAACGCCAGCGCTTTTCAGGGCAACGGCAGTGATGGCCCAGCGTGGATCCCGATGCAGCAGTGCGTCGACATAGGCGGCCTGATGTGCGCGGAAGAATGCGCCCGGGCCGATGTGCACGATGCCGCAGCTGGTCGCGGCCCGGTCGTAGCCGGGCAGGGCCGCGGCTTTTACCGTGTGAAGCGAGGCATCGCTGAGACGGGGTGTCATGGTGAACGGAATTGTGCCATGCCACCCACTGTCTCAGCGGCGGCCGGCTATCCAACCAATGCGATCAGTTCCTTCTGTTGCGCCGGCGTGAGCAATGCGCCGAATCCGGCCTTGAGATTGTCGCTCTGCCGATCCGGCTTGCCAGTCGCCGGAATGACGGCGGTCACGGCCTCCTGGCTGAGTGAATACTTCAGAAACATCTGTGCCCAGGACGTGATGCCGGCATCGGCCGCCCAGCCCGGCAGTTCCTTGCCCTGCACCTGGCGGAACAGTGCGCCGTCGTTGAAATTGCGATTCGTCAACACGGCGACGCCGAGTTCCTTCGCCAGCGGCAGCACGCGCTTTTCGATGCCCCGATTCGTGACCGAATGATTGATCTGCAGGAAATCGGGTTTGGTGGCCTGCACGACCTCGGCGAGTTCATCGTGTGCGGAATCCACATAGTGCGTCACGCCGACGTACTTCACCTTGCCTTGCTTCTTGAGTTCGCGAGCGACTTCGATCTGCGTCTTCCAGTCGCGCAGGTTGTGAACCTGCAGCAGCTCGACCTTGTCGGTCTGCAGGCGCTTGAGCGTGCTGGCGAACTGCGCCATACCCGCATCGCGTCCCGAGACGCCGGAGAGCTTGGTCGCGAGGAAGCATTGCTTGCGCAGATTTCCCTCGCTCAGCAGCGCACCGAGGTTGTCTTCAGCATTGCTGTACGTCGGAGCGGTATCGATCAATGTCGCGCCGCCCGCGAAGAATCGCTTGAGCACCTCCTTGAGTGACTGATATTCGGCGCTGCCGGACGGCACCTCGAAACTTCCCGAGGTGCCCATACCGATCACCGGCAGGGTTTCGCCGCTCGATGGGATCGGACGTCTCAGCATCTGAGCGGTGGCGGCGGCGCGTGACAGGGAAATTCCGGCAGGGACGACATTGAGCAGCAGCGAGCCGGCGAGTGTGGCGGTCGTGGTGCTCAGGAAGCGGCGGCGTGTCGTCATGGGGCAGGTCCTCGTTCGGTGAAGTGGGGACAGTAGCTGGACGCTGGTGGCGTGACCAGAGTGGTTATGGCATTCACTGACGACAGTTGGTTCCGCAGCCGCTCGTACTCGGGCACGATGACGAGTCCACTTCTGGAGCATGGGCGATGATCGACATCCGCGCCGCTACGCGCAGCGACAGCGATTCCATCTGGACCATCATGGAGCCCATCGTGCGCGCCGCCGACACCTGGACGCTCGCACCTGATCTCACCCGCGAACAGGGCCTCGACTACTGGTTCGCGACGGGTCATGAACCCTTCGTTGCCATCGAGAACGACAGCGTGCTGGGGATCTACTACCTGCGCGCCAATCAGGGCGGCAATGGCAGTCATGTGGCCAACTGTGGCTACATGACGCATCCGCAGGCACGGGGCCGCGGCGTGGCGCGCGCCATGCTGGAACATTCGCTGGAGCGAGCACGGGAACGCGGCTTTCGCGCCATGCAGTTCAATGTCGTGATCAGCACCAATGAACGTGCCGTGCGCACCTGGGCGGCGTACGGATTCGAAACCGTCGGACGGCTGCCGGGCGCGTTCCGTCATCCGCAGCTGGGCTATGTGGATGCGCTGGTGATGTATCGGGCGTTGTGAGGAGCAGAGATCAAGATCTCCACGGGGGCATGACCGAAAGGAATCCCACGGGACGGGGATCACGGGGAAAGAAGAGACACTCTCAGCTGAGACTGTGGGTCCGGCTTGAGCCGGACTCTGTCGTCGGCCAGCTTGCCAGGCCCGCCATCCGAGTCGCGAGCCTCGAGTCACGCCGACGTCCGGGTGCCATCCAGATACCAGACGCAAACCCATTCTTTGATGTGACATATCTTCGGAGCCGGTCACACCACCAAGGATGCCGGTGGGTCTATGTTCCCGGCGCAATGGCCACCCCGTCCAAACTGATGCCCGACGACCTCCCGGACTCGCCCTATGCCGCCGAGTTGAGGACAGGCGCGAAGGCGCGTTTCAGTCCGGGACTGGAGTCGGAGTACCTCCGCTCGCGTCTGCTCGAGAATCGAACGCTCATTCGTGTCGTATGTGCGCTCGCAGCGGTGCTCGTCATCCTGCGCGGCGTGGAGAGGATCCTCGCGGGCGACGTGGACGTCGTGCTGCTGATGGGTTCTTCCTTCGTGGTCCCCAGTTCATTGCTGCTGGCGTGGATCGCGTGGAGTCCGGATTTCGAGCGGCAGTTCCTGCCCTGGGCCCGCGTCGTGGTGCCAATCAGGAATGCGGTCGGGGCGGCCTTCATCGCGCGGACCGCTGCACAGGGTCAGCCGGAGATGCTGATGGTCCTGCCGATCATCCTGATCGGGCCCTTCTTCTTCCTCGGCCTCGGATTCCGTCCCGCACTGATGGCCGGCATCCTGACAGTCGCTGCCTTTGTCGCCAGTGCCCTGTTTGTGCAGCTCGCTCAGCCAGTAGCGTTGCGTGCCTCTACATTTCTGATCGTTGGTCTGATTGCGTTCGCCATTGCTGCGCGCCATCTCGAGTCATGGTCCCGGCGATCGTTCCTGGAAACCCGGCTGATCGCGGAGCTCGCACAGCAGGATGCGCTGACCGGAGTCAAGAACCGGCGCGCATTCGACGAACATCTTGCGCGGCTCTGGCCCCAGGCGATCGACGACAGCAGCAAGCTTGCGATCCTGCTGATCGATGTCGATCACTTCAAGGATTACAACGATTGCTATGGGCATCAGGCCGGCGACCGGACATTGCGTCGGGTTGCACAGACCGTGCAGGCGTTTGTCCGCCGACCGCAGGACATCATCGCGCGCTACGGCGGCGAGGAGTTCGCAGCGCTGCTCTACGGGGTCGATGTCAGGATTGCGAACGAGATTGCGGATCGCATGCGTCGCGCAGTGGAGGCACTGCACATCGAGCATCGGAAGTCGCGAACCTCATCGACGGTGACCATCTGCGTGGGCGTCGCCGTCATCGAGCCGACCCGCGAACGCGATCCTTGCGGTGCGTTGCAACTCGCGGATGAAGCGCTCTATCAGGCGAAGACGCGTGGTCGCAACCGGGTCCAGCTGATGAGCGAGGACGACTACACTTCGCTCGTGACCGGCGCCTTCTCGAGGGGTGTTGCCCGGGCAGGGACAGGAACGTTTGAGAGTGGTCAGTGGCGCCCGAGCACAGACCGCGCGGTTCGCTAGTCCTTGATCGGCAGCGCATACGCAACGATGTAGCCGCCTGACTCATTGCGAGTCTCGATGTTCTTCCCGCGTTGCGCTTCCGGCTCCGCCGCATGACTCACCTCGACCGTCTCGGTCGACGGCACCGCAATCACGACGAACTGCCGCTGGCTGCGCGGTGAGACATAGCTCATCGGCGTGGCTTCTGCGCTGTTCGGCAGCACACCGCTCCACAAGACCTTGCCCGTGCGGACGTCGAACGCGCGCAGGCGTCGGTCCATCGTGCCGCCCATGAAGATCAGTCCGCCCTGCGTCACGATGGAACCACCGCTGTAGGGTACGCCCATCGTGATCGGCAAGCGGGATTTCAATCCCAGCGGCCCGAGTTCGTTCGATGTGCCGAGCGGTCGACGCCACAGCGTTTCGCGCGAACGCAGGTCCACCACGGCGATCTCGCCATAGGGCGGTTGCTGGCACGGCGCGAACAGGGGTGAGAGAAATGGATCGGTGCGGGCCGCGTAGGGTGTGTTGAGTTGCCAGCCGCCACCGAAGCCAAACTTCGTCTCCTGCGTCACGGTGCTGCGTGGATACAGCTGCACACGATTGGCCATGTGCAGCGAGTTCACGACCATCACGCTGTTGAGTTCGTCGACGGCGACGCTGCCCCAGTTCATGCCGCCCGCGAATCCCGGGTACTGGATGCTGCCGTTCAAGGACGGCGGCGTCAGCGGCCCGTCGTAGCGCAACTTGCGAAACTCGATCCGGCACAGCAGCTGGTCGATGGGTGTGATGCCCCACATCGACGCTTCGGTGAGCGGCGCGCCCGCGAAAGATGGCATGCCGGTCGAGAACGGCTGCGTGGGTGAAGTCCATTCCTCCGGCACGTCGGTCTGCGGCGCGGGGTTTTCTTCGACCGTGGCAAGTGGCTCGCCGCTGCGTCGATCCAGCAGGAACAGTTCACCGCGCTTGGTGGGGACGACCACCGCCGGCGTCATGCTGTTGTTGCTGCCGGGAATGTCCACCAGCACTGGCTGTGACGGGACGTCGTAGTCCCAGAGATCGTGATGCGTCGTCTGGAACGACCAGCGCAAGGTGCCCGTGCTCGAATCGAGCGCGACAATGGAGCTGGAGTATTTCTCCGCTTCCCGCGAGCGATGTCCGCCGTAGTAGTCCGGCGTGGCGTTGCCCATCGGGACATACACGAGACCGAGAGTGTCGTCGGCACTGAACAGACTCCAGGCGTTCGGTGTGCCGCGCGTATATGTCTCGCCTTCGGCCGGTGCAGTCGTGCGGTCCGGCCGTCCCATGTCCCAGGCCCAGACGAGCTGGCCATCGACAGGATTGAAGCCGCGCACGACTCCGGAAGGTTCGTTGGTTTCGACGTTGTCGACCACCCAGCCACCGAGCACGGCGACGTTGCGTGCCATCGTCGGCGGCGACGTCACGTAGTACCAGCCAGGCTTTACCTCGCCCATACCGTCCAGCAGGTTCACTTCGCCATCGGTGCCGAATTGCTTGCAGGCCTGGCCGGTTTTCGCATCGATGGCGATGAGGCGTGCATCCGTCGTTGCAGTCAGGATGCGTTCCGGACAATCGCTGACCGGATCCGGCGCGCGATAGAAGGTGACACCGCGACATGTGGTGGTGAAACCGATCTTCGAGTTCCTGACCTGCGGATCGAAGCGCCAGCGTTCCTGTCCGGTGTCGGCATCGATGGCAGTGACGACGTTGCCGGCGAGGCAGACATACAGCGTGTCGCCGATCTGCAGCGGCGTTGCCTTGAACGCCCCGCCAACGCCGGTGCGATAGGTCCATGCGACGTCCAGATCATTCACCGTGGTTATGTCGATCTGTGTGAACGGCGCGTAGCGCGTGCCTGCGGGTGTGCGGCCATAGTGCGCCCAGTCGGAGGACGTAGCAGGCAGCGCGTCGATCATCGCGATGGGGAAGGGCAGCAGCGGATAGGGTTTCCGCAGCGCGACGCCGATGCAGACGACGATGAAGGCGATGATCGCGAGCCAGGTCAGCGGCGAGCGCGCCAGCGGCTGGTCGATCCGGCCATGCAGGCTGCGTCGCAGTCCCGGTCGCAGCAGGAACAAGCCGAGGACGATGAAGGGCAACACGCGTGGCGCCAGCGCCCAGCCGTCGAAGCCGACTTCCGTGAGTGCCCAGATCAACGTGGCCAGCGTGAGAATTCCATACAGCCGGCTGCCCCAGGGATTCGCGCGGAACAGCAGCAGGCCGCACACGATCAGCGTGACCCCGGCGATGCAGTAATAAAACGAGCCGCCCAACGTAATGAGCCGGACGCCGCCGACCGCGAGCGCCAGTCCGATCAGGACCAGCACAGTGCCGAGGATGCGCGGCGCGCGTGACTGGGACCTGCGGGTCGAGTACAGAGTTTTCTTCACAGGTGTTCCTGCTTGTATGTTCTGCGCGTGACGCTGCCGTGCGCCCCTCGCCTGTGCGAGCGGAGGTTCTGCTCGCCGCCGCGGATTGCTGCAATCGCAGATCGAATCGCTCACCCGTGCTGCATGACATGTGCGAAGACCGCGAGCAGCTCATGCATGCGCTGTGGGCTCGCTCGGCTTTGCCGAGAGGCGCTGCAATTGATCGCCGTCAGCACGTATCCCACTCGGCGGTCAGCGCAAGGGAGTGCCCGAGCGGTACGTTGCGCGATTGCATGCGTATCCGGTGAACGACCAACCACCTCCACAGCTCATTCGGTCTGCGGTCTTGGCGGCTTCCGCGATGCGGCGGCGATTCTCGACCGGACTAACGATGGACCTTGCGACTGCGATTCATCGAATGGTAACGGTATCACCGCGGGGACGTCACGGCCCGGATCGATCGGCTCAGATCGCCGAACGCCGCGCGATTTCCTTGCGCTTGGAGGCGGCGGCAGAACGCACGCGCTCGACTGCATCGGTTTCGGTTGCGTCGAGGATGGAATCAATCACGCGATCCAGATGATTGTGCATCGCCTTGCGCGCCGCTTTCGGATCGCGCGCCTGCAATGCATTGAAAACCGCCAGATGGTCGTCGTGGCGAGGCTGCACGCCGGCGTCACGCGCCCGACCGAACATCTCGCGGCACATGGGCGACTTGTAGCGCATGTCCCAGAGTGTCTCGACGACCGACGCCAACGCTGCATTTCCAGTGGCTTCCGCAATGGTGATGTGGAAGTTGCGGTCAGCCTGTTCGCCTGCATCGTTGTCGGTATTGGCGGCAAGCTGACGCAGCAGTTCCGCGAGTTTGCCGATTTCCTCATCGGTGATGATTGCCGCAGCCAGAGCGGCGGACTCGCCTTCCACCAGGCGCCGCGCCTCGGTGACTTCGAAGGGACCGATGTCCAGTTCCTGCGTGGCCGCATCCTGCAGAGGCGCATCGACGACGTAGATGCCCGACCCGCGCCTCACTTCGGCGATACCGCGGATTTCCAGGGCGATCAGCGCTTCGCGCACCGTGGCGCGGCTCACATCGAATTCTTCGGCCAGTTCGCGTTCCGGCGGCAGCCGGTCGCCGGCACGATAGACGCCGCTTTGAATCGACGCGACGATCGAATTTGCGACCTTCTGATACAGCTTCGGGGCGTTGTGAGGTCCGATGTCCGCGAATTTGTTCTGTGACACGCGATCCGCCGCTCGTTCGGAGCCGTTGGTTACATCCGGAAAATCGAAGCGATTATGCCAAGTTGTCAGACCACGTCCAGCGGGTGCATGGCGCGTATGACCCGTCGGATCGCCTGTTGGGCGTTCTCAGTGGTTGAATCAATAGACGATCGGCGAAGTTGACAAGTCATCTCGGGCCAATCTAGAGTCAAGTGGACTGACCACTAATGCGACACCGCGGAGGTGGTCAGGCCGAAGTCCCAGTCGAAGGGCGCGCTATGACCGGCAGGGGGGAGCAGAGCATCGCACTCGATGCGATCGCCGCAGTCAGCAGCAATGAAGATCTGTAGCCACATGAACAGGCCGGTGCACACCTCCAGAAATTTGATGTCGCCAACATGCGCGCTTTTTGTTTGTCGGTAAATGGTAGCGGTATCAGTGGATGGGACAGCGCTGGATGGGTGGAAGCGTGCTGTCGACAAATCGGCGCGCGCAGTTCGAGTTCGAAACCAGGGGAAGTCATGAGCACCAACAAACATCGCTCGGTCAGTATTCTCGCAGCCTGCATTGCCACCATCGTCGGATCCGCCCCGACGGTTCATGCCGCCGAAACGAGGACGACCGGTCAGCCGCTGGAAGAAGTGATCGTCACGGGCTTTCGTAAGAGTCTCGAAGATTCGACGCTCGCCAAACGCGAGTCGGTGGGTTTCGTCGATGCGATCTTCGCCGAGGACATCGGCAAGTTCCCCGATACGAATATCGCGGAGTCATTCCAGCGCATTCCCGGCGTACAGATCAGCCGCGAGATCAGCGGCGAGGGCACGACGGTAGCCATTCGCGGCCTGAACACCAACTTCACGCGAGTGCTGCTGAACAATGCGCCTGTCGCCATCGCGACGGCACCGCAGGAGGGCTCGGGCGCCAACCGCGAAGTCCCGCTCGATCTGTTCCCGACGGAATTGTTCTCGAAGCTCGAAGTGGCGAAGACGCCGACCGCGGGGATGGTCGAAGGCGGCGCCGCCGGTACGGTCAACATGCGCATGTCACGGCCGTTCGACAACGAAGGTCAGCATCTCACGTATTCGATTCAGGGCATCGACAACGCCAATGCCGACGGCACCGGTGCGCGCGGTGCGCTGATTGCAAGCAGCACGTGGAACAAGTTCGGCGTGCTCGCCGGTGTGACCGCGGTCCGCAACAAGGTGGCGACGACCGGTTTCGAAACCGTGGGTTGGGCGAACCTGGGACTCACACAGGCACAGTGCGGCTTCAATAACAGCACGACGCCTCCGACTCCGTTGCCGTGTAACACCACCGCGGGCAACGGCCCCGGCACCGTTGCGACAGTGCCCGACAATGCCAGCACGCGGGCCGCCGGTCTGACACCCGGAGCGCCGGTCGATCAGGCCTTCCTGCTGGCGAACAACCCCGGTCGCACCATTCAGCAGATCGACAATGCGGTGATACCGCGCCTCGGCCGCCAGATGTTCGAAGTGGGCGACCGGGACCGCTACAACGGCGTCATCAGCGTGGAATTCCGCCCGACCGAAGATCTGCATTTCTTCCTGGATTCGATGTACGGCAAGCAGGAGAGTCGTTTCGATCGTGAAGCCGTCGCCTGGGCGGTGCGCGCGGGCAGTCAGGGCGGACGGCCGATTCCCACGCAGATGCAAGTAGATCGTGACAACTGTGCCAATGGCTGTGTGGCGACCGCGGGCGTGTTCCCCAACTCGCAGTTCATGCTCGAGTATCGACCGTATTCGGAAGACAGCGAATTCTGGGGCACGAACCCCGGCATGAACTGGCAGATCGCCGAGAAGTGGAACCTCGATGTGCAGGGCAACTTCACCAAGAGTGAATTCACGCGGCAGGCATCGACGGCGCTGTTCATCTCCGACACCGGCACGGTGACTTACAGCAACGCGGGCGGCGACCAGCCGACGATCTCCTCGAGCGTCGATCTGAACGATCCCAACAGCTGGCAGTGGCTGGTCACCGATCGTGGCGGGACGGATGTCGGCCGCGTGAATTTGCAGGATGAAAAACGCGAAACGGAAACCACCGGCGCCCGCTTCGCGCTGACGTGGGGCGACAGCAGCTTCAACGTACAGGGCGGTGGCGCGTATGACGAGCTGTCACGCGATATCCGTCCATTCGGTGCCGACGCGCAGTGGCAGGCACAGGTCTGCGGCGGCAATCCCGCGAACTTCCAGCTCAATCCGAACGGTCAACCCGCTTGCCGCGGTGAAACCGGCGGCGAGATCACCGCGGGCGTCAACGGCTATCCCACGTATGCGCAACCGTACGGCGGCTCGCTCATTCCCAACGCTGCCGTTCCGGGCTATCTGCGCCCCACCGGATATGGAATTGCCACCGTGAACTGGGGCGATCTACGTCGCGACTCGAACTACGACGCCGTGCGCGCCGCTGCACCGGAGTCGGGCGCGACGCCGTCGACCGCCAACTGGGGTTCGATCGAAGAAGATGTTTCCGCGCTGTTCGCGCAGGTCAATGGCGATGTCGACCTGGCCGACAAACGCCTGCGCTACAACGTCGGGGTGCGCTGGGTGAAGACCGAGCAGCTGGTCACGTCACGACTCACGTTTGCGAATCCGGCGAATTCCGCCCTGCCCGACGGACAGCGACTGCCCGATCTGATCAACATCGTGCCGATCGATACGACCTACGAGAACTGGCTGCCATCGGCGAACGTCTCGTGGAACCTGACGCCGAACGCGATCGTGCGCGCGGGCCTGTCGAAGACCATGACGCGCGCCAATCCGACGGACATGCTGCTCGGCCTGTCGATCCGCAACGCCGACGTCTCGCAGGTCGACCTGGGTAATCCGGAGCTCGATCCATATCTCTCGGACAACATCGACGTCGGTTTCGAGTACTACACCGGTGCCGAGGGCTACTTCGGTGTCGCGGCTTTCCGCAAGGGTATCGAGGGCTTCACGCAGCGGCAGTCGCAGAACATCGCCTTCGGCGATCTGGCGCAGTATGGCGTGACGTTGGACACACTCGCGCAACAGCAGCGCGATGCTGTGGTTGCGCGCGGCGGCAACAGCGCTCCGGTAGAACTGCGGCAGACCGTGAACGCGAGCGGCCGTCTCACGATCAACGGCCTCGAGTTCAACTGGGTGCAGCCGCTCGATTTCCTGCTCGAGGGAATCGGTCTCGGCGGCCTCGGCTTCACGGCGAACTACACGATCATCGATCAGAAGGGTGAAGGTGCAGCGCCTGCGATCGCGATCGGTGTTCCGCCAGAGAGTTACAACGCAACGCTGTACTACGACAAGTACGGTATCAGCGCGCGCATCTCCGTCACGCATAGTCAGGGTTCGCAGGCCAGCGGCCCGAACAGCAATCAGTCGGGTGTGATCGGCGCTGAACTGTTCGGCGATGACTATACCCAGTACGACTTCTCGTCCAGCTTCGACTTCTCGCAGTTGTTCGGCTGGTCGGAGTTGGTGCCGCAGCTCACGATCGATGTGATCAACATCAGCGAAGAGGTGCGGCGCTCGTATCAGCAGTACTCCAATGCGACGTACAGCCTGTTCGATTCGGGCCGTACCCTGATGGTGGGTCTGCGCGGGCGCTTCTGAGTCTCGTGCGATTCGGACGGAGGGTGTCCTCACTCAAGTCGCTTGCCTCCCCCGCAGCGGCGGCAGTGAAGACACTTGGAGGGGAGGCGGCGTCGCCTCCCTTCCCCTCTTCATGAGGCAGGGTCGATCATGTGCCGGGGCAACCATTGAGACGATTCCTTCCTTCAGCCTCACGAGCGTTCGTGCTGCTCGTGACGTTCATGACGTGTCATTCCGCCGCGCTCGGCCAGGCATTGTTGCCGGATGCGCGCAGCGCCGTCGTGGCGCCGAGGGAGCACACAGCGCTCGACACGGGCTGGCGTTTTCATCGCGGCGATCCCGAGGATGCGCGAGAGCAGCTGCACTACGCAGTGCGTCCCGGCATCATTCAGTCGGTCGACGGCAAAGACGCAGATGCGCGGCCGGAGACGGCTGCCGAACCGATCGCGTCGCGCAGTGACGTACTGAAGCCGTGGATCCTGCCGACTGCGAATCCGTTCATTCGCGATGCATCGCGCTGGCATGTGCGGCCGGCCGGTGATCCTGGCAGCGATGTGTCGTTCGTGCGTGCGAACTTCGACGATAGCGGCTGGCGCCAGGTCACGTTGCCGCACGACTGGGCGATCGAAGGACCCTTCCTTGCGGACGGACCTTACGGGGGCATGGGCCGCCTCAAGACCTGGGGCGCGGTGTGGTATCGCAAGCGTCTGGACATCCCTGCCACGGACGCCGGCCGATCGATCTTCCTTACCTTCGACGGCGCCATGTCGTATGCAACGGTGTGGCTGAACGGACGGCTCGTCGGTGGATGGCCTTACGGTTATGCGTCGTGGCGCGTGGATCTCACGTCCTACGTAGAACCCGGCGGCCAGAATCAACTTGCCATCCGTCTCGACAATCCGCCCGAATCGGCACGCTGGTATCCGGGCGCGGGTCTGTATCGCAGTGTCTGGCTGACCAAGACACATCCAGTGCACGTTGCTCACTGGGGCACGGTGGTACGCACGCCCACGGTTTCGGCAAAGGCCGCCACCGTGGAGCTGCAGGTATCTATCGACAACGATGCATCGAGTTCGCAGTCGCTCGAAGTCGCCACCGAGATCTGTGCGCTGGATGACGAGGGTCGCAAGCACACGCGGCCGTCAGTCATCATTCCTGCACAGAAAGTCGAAGTCGCGGCGAAGGAGCGAATTACGCTCGCTGGTTCGGCCGTCATTGCGAACCCTCGGCTCTGGGGTCCGCGCCCACACCAGCAACCACACCGCTACATTGCCGTCACCTCGCTGACCCAGGGCGGAAAACGGATCGATCGCTACGAAACGAGATTCGGTATTCGCTCGCTGCGCTTCGATCCGAACAGCGGGGTCTATGTGAACGGACAGCACATCCCGATTCGCGGCGTGAACAATCATCACGATCTGGGCGCGCTGGGTGCGGCGTTCAACTATCGCGCGGCCGAGCGGCAGCTCGAGATGCTGCAGGAAATGGGAGCCAACGCGGTGCGCATGGCGCACAACCCGCCCGCGCCGGAACTGCTGGAACTGACCGATCGCCTGGGAATGCTGGTCGTCGACGAGATCTTCGATTCCTGGGAACGCAAAAAGACGCCGCTCGACTTCCATCTGATCTTTCGCGACTGGCACGAGCCCGATCTGCGCGCGATGTTGCGTCGGGATCGCAATCATCCTTCCGTCGTCCTGTGGAGCGTCGGGAACGAAGTCGGCGAGCAGTACACGGCTGAGGAGGGCGCTGCCATCGCGAGGCGATTGCAGCAGATCGTGCGCGAGGGAGATCCGACGCGACCGACCATCAACGCGATGAACTGGGCCAAATCCGACATGCCCTTGCCGGCGGTGCTCGATGTCATCGGACTCAACTATCAGGGCGAAGGCATCCGCGATACACCCGAATTTGCGGGCACCGATCGAATCCGCACGCCGCCGCAGTACCAGGCCTTCCGGCAGAAGTTTCCGGACAAGGTGATTCTGAGCACTGAAACGGCGTCGACATTGAGCAGCCGCGGCGTCTATCTGTTCCCAGTCTCGCCGGAGAACAGCGCGCCGGTGCGCGATGGGCGCGGCGGCGATTCCACGAGTCATCAGGTCAGCGGCTATGAATTGAATGCCGTCGATTTCGGGTCTTCACCGGACAGGGTATTCGCAGCGCTCGATCGGCATCCCTTCGTCGCCGGCGAATTCGTCTGGACGGGGTGGGATTATCTGGGCGAGCCGACGCCGTACTACAGCTCGCGCAGCTCCTACTCGGGGATCATCGATCTCGCCGGCTTCAGGAAGGATCGGTTCTATCTCTACCAATCGCGCTGGCGCTCCGATCTGCCGGCCGCGCATATCGTGCCGCACTGGACGTGGCCGGAACGCGTCGGACAGGCGACGCCGGTGCACGTCTTCACTTCGGGTGACCAAGGCGAGTTGTTCATCAACGGTCAATCGCAGGGTCGTCTCAAAAAGGGTGCATTCGAATACAGGTTGCGTTGGGATGACGTCAGGTATGCGCCCGGTGAAGTGAAGGTCGTCGTCTATAAGAGCGGCAAGCAGTGGGCTGTGTCGTCGACGAAGACAGCGGGCGCCGCCGCCGGGCTCGAAGTCGTCAGCGATCGCTCCACGATCCGCGCGGACGGCAAGGATCTCGCCTTCATTACCGTGCGTGTCGTCGATGCAAACGGATCGACCGTGCCGCGCGCGGCGAACCGTGTGAAGTTCACTGTGGACGGTCCCGGAGAAATCATCGCGACGGATAATGGCGATCCCACCAATCTCGAATCCTTCCCCTCGCCGCAGCGCGATGCATTCAATGGCCATGTCCTTGCCATCGTACGCAGCACGGGGCGTGCGGGCCGGATAACGGTGCATGCCGGGTCCGCCGCATTGCAGGGATCACAGGCCATCGTGCAAGCTGCACCTCAGGCGCTCTGAAACCCGATTGGGAACCCTGCGCAGTGGCGGAGTGTTTCTGCCCTCGCGTGTGGTGTAGCGCGCGAGGAACCAGCGACTGATGAAGCCACCCGCGTATACGTTCGGAATCGAGGAAGAGTACTTCCTGGTACAGGCCGCCGATGGCGGACTTGCGCCGCGGATTCCGGATCACTTCATCGAACTTGCCCGCAAGCGCCTGGGCGATTCCGTCACCTCCGAACTGCTGCAGTCACAGATTGAGATTGCGTCCCCCGTGCTGAGCGACATGCGGCAGGCGCGCGAGGTCATGGTCGGTTTGCGCGCCGGGCTTAGCGAACTGCTGGCAGACGAAGGGATGCAGCTGCTGGCCGCCAGCACTCATCCGTTGGGTGCATGGCGAGAGCAATTCGTCACCGAGAAGCCCCGCTACGATCGGCTGCTGTCGGATTTCCGGATCGTCGGTGAACGCAATCTCGTCTGCGGCATGCATGTGCACGTCGAGATACCCCAAGGCATCGATCGCGTGCAGTTGATGAATCGGGCGATGCCATGGCTGCCGGTTTTCCTGGCGCTCAGTACGTCGTCGCCGTTCTGGGACCAGCGCGTCACCGGACTCATGAGCTACCGGCAGGCAATTTACGACGAATGGCCGCGCAGCGGCATCCCCGATTTCTTCGACGACGAGGCGGACTACGACGCATTTGTCAATCTCATGCAGCACACGGGCGCGATGCGCGATGCGAGCTTTCTCTGGTGGGCAGTGCGGCCCGCGCTGAAGTTCCCGACCCTGGAACTGCGGATCGCAGATGTCTGTACCACCGTAGAAGATGCCGTCGGGCTTGCCGCGCTGTTTCGTTGCCTGATTGCGATGCTGGTGCGCAGGCCCGGGTTCGGTGCCGCTCGATCCACGCATACGCGCCGCCTGATCGACGAGAATCGTTGGCTTGCCAAGCGCGATGGTATCGCAGCGAACATGATCGACGAATCGACCCGGACGATCTGGCCGATGCGGGCAGTCCTGGATGGATTGATCCGGATCACCGCCGAAGATGCCGCTATGTTGGGTTGTGAAGCAGCGCTGGCGCATCTGCGGACGATCTTCGACCGCGGCAGCAGCGCGCATTCGCAGTTGCGCGTCTACAATGAGAGCCGCGCCGCGGGCGTGCGTCAGGATCAGGCCCTGCGCCGGGTCGTCGACTGGCTCGCGGCGGAGACGATTGCAGTCAGGACGCCATGAACGAACGAAAGCGCAAAGTCATCATCGGTCTGTCGCCGCGCATTCTGCGCCACGTACCACGGGAGCTCGGCTTCCGCGACAAGACCTTGCAATACCTCGAACAGTCGATGGCCCACTGCGTCATGCGGCTCGGCGCGGTCGCGGTCATGATTCCCACGGTCGAGGATTCGAGCGATATCCACCGCTGGGAAGTGGCGACCGAGGACTACATTGCCGAACTGGATGGACTGATTCTCCAGGGCGGCGCTGATCTCGATCCGACCATCTATGGCGAGACGCCGACCGATGTGCTCGGGCCGACGGATGCCGTGCGCGACCGCTTCGAGCTGGAGCTGCTGCAAGGCTTCGCAGCGGCCGGCAAGCCGGTGCTGGGTGTCTGCCGTGGCATGCAGCTCATCAATGTGGCCTACGGCGGCACGCTGTATCAGGACCTCGAGGCTGCCGGTGCCTCGAAGTTCCAGCACCGCATGGCCGATCTCTACGATGCGCATCAGCACGAAGTTCAGTTCATCGAGGGCGGCTGGCTGCAGTCTGTGTACGGCGGTGCGAAAGAAGGTCGGGTGACTTCGATCCATCACCAGGGCGTTCATGTGCTCGGCAAGGATCTCATCGTCGATGCGGTGTCGACCGATGGAGTGATGGAAGCGATCCGCCATCGCGAATATTCATTCATGGTCGGCGTGCAGTGGCACCCGGAATTTCATGATGCACGGTTCCCCGGGT
>NZ_DATDJO010000072.1:0-13373 GCF_036520495.1 Povalibacter sp.
CAGCGGCGGCGAACTTCGCGAACGGAAAAATCGTCTCGGCGAGCGACGCGACTCGTCTGCTCGAGACGGTGATCCGGCCCGGCGACCGCGTGTGTATCGAAGGCGACAATCAGAAGCAGGCCGACGTCCTCGGCGCCGCGCTGCTGGCCGTCGATACCGCCAAGGTCCATGACCTGCACATGATCCAGTCGGGCGTCGTGCTGCCGGAGCATCTCGACCTGTTCGAGCGCGGCGTCGCGAAGAGGCTCGACTTTGCCTACTCGGGGCCGCAGTCGGCGCGCATTGCCACACTGCTGTTCGGCGGCAAGATCCAGCTGGGCGCGGTGCACACGTATCTCGAGCTGTTCGCACGCTACTTCATCGACCTGACACCGAATGTCGCGCTGATTGCCGCCGTCAGCGCCGATCGCGAGGGCAATCTATACACCGGGCCCAATACCGAAGACACGCCGACCGTCGTCGAAGCGACGGCGTTCAAGGACGGCATCGTCATTGCCCAGGTGAACGACATCGTGGACCACCTGCCGCGAGTCGACATTCCGGCGGACCGCGTTCACTTCGTGGTGGCGACGGGCAAGCCCTTCTTCGTCGAGCCTCTGTTCACTCGCGATCCCGCGGCAGTGACCGAGGCGCAGATTCTGACCGCGATGCTGGCGATCAAGGGCATCTACGCTCCGTACCGCGTGCAACGGTTGAACCACGGCATCGGCTTCAGTACCGCCGCCATCGAACTGCTGCTGCCTACGTACGGCGAACAACTCGGCTTGAAAGGCCAGATTGCAAGCTACTTCGCCCTCAACCCGCATCCGGCGCTGATTCCCGCCATCGAATCCGGTTGGGTCAAGCAGATCCATTCCTTTGGTTCGGAAGTCGGCATGGAGGATTACGTGCGCGCGCGCCCGGATGTCTTCTTCACCGGTGCGGACGGTTCGTTGCGTTCCAACCGGGCGCTGTGCCAGGTCGCGGGGCTGTATGCCTGCGACATGTTCATCGGCTCCACGCTGCAGATCGATCTGCAAGGCAATTCATCGACGGTCACGACGTCGCGCATCGCCGGCTTCGGCGGTGCACCGAACATGGGATCCGACATCCGTGGTCGAAGACACCCGAGCCAACCCTGGCTGCGAGCCGGCAACGAGGCGACTCCGGAGGTTGCACCCTTCCTGCGTCGCGGCCGCAAGCTCGTCGTGCAGATCGGCGAATCCTTCGGCGAAAAAAACATACCGCTGTTCGTCGAGAAGCTCGATGCCATCACGCTGGCCGAGAAGCTGAAGCTGGATCTGGCGCCGGTGATGATCTACGGCGATGACGTGACGCACATCGTCACTGAAGAAGGCATCGCCAACCTGCTGCTGTGCCGGAATGCCGGCGAGCGTGAGCAGGCAATCCGCGGCGTTGCCGGTTACACCGACGTCGGTCGGGCTCGCGACCCGAAAATGGTGCAGCTCCTGCGACAACGCGGCGCGATCGTGCGGCCGGAAGACCTGGCCATCGATCCGCTCGACGCGGATCGCAGCCTGCTCGCGGCCCGCTCGATCAAGGAACTGGTCCATTGGTCCAAGGGCCTGTACGCGCCACCTTCGAAATTCCGCAACTGGTGATAGGGCAAACACAATGGAAGATCTGAAATTCAGCCATCGCACGCGCGCGCGGGCGAACGGTCTCAAGCGCTCGACCGTGGTTGGCGTCGTCGCTTCCGGAAATCTCGAGGTGCTCGCGGAGCGCTTGCTGCCGGACACGGAATGCGCCGTCGAGATCAGGACGTCGGCCGTCGGATTCGGCGATGTCTGGCAAGCCGTGATCGCGGATTTCGTCGAGCGGTATTCGCCGGGCGGTTTGAAGCTGAGCATCAACGATGGCGGCGCACGTCCCGATACGGTCGCCCTGCGCCTGGCGCAGGCGGTGCGCGCAATGGAGGTGGGTCGATGAATGCGACTAGCGAACCAGGAACACCCGCGACGGAGCCGAACCGGCAGGTCAGCTGGTATGAAGCGTCGGCGCGCAACCGGGTGCGATTGCTGCTCGACCCGGACAGCTTTCTCGAGTTCATCGGCCCGGAGCTGCGCGAGGTCAGTCCGCATCTGCGTCTGTTCGACCTCCCGGAACAGTTCGATGACGGCATCATCGTTGGACGCGGACGGCTGGCGGGCCAGGCCGTGTTGGTCGCCGCTCAGGAGGGCAGCTTCATGGGCGGCGCCTTCGGCGAAGTGCACGGAGCGAAGCTCACGGGGTTGCTGCGTGCGGCCCGCGACATCGAATCGATGCCGGTACTGATTCTCTTCGATACCGGCGGCGTACGTCTGCAGGAAGCGAATGTCGGTGAGCTTGCGATCGCGGAAATCATGCGTGCCCTCATCGAGGCGCGCATCGCGGGCGTGGCAGTCATCGGTCTGATTGGTGGGCATTCGGGCTGCTACGGCGGCGGCGGGTTGATCGCTGGTTGCTGTTCCGCACTGGTCGTTTCCGAACAGGGCCGCATCGCCGTGTCAGGGCCGGAGGTCATCGAGACGAATCGGGGCGTGGAGGAGTTCGACTCGCGCGATCACGCAATGGTTTGGCGCACGATGGGCGGCAGACACCGCCGCTTGCTGGGCGGGGCCGAGTCGTACAGCGGCGACTCCGTGCACGAATTCCGTCAGGCCGCGCTCGATCTCATGCATTCGGTCGGCGGCTTCGACGGCCACGTACTGCAGGCCGAGCAGGCACGCCTGGAAGACCGGTTGCGGCGCTTCGGCGCGTGTCGGGACGCCTTCGACGTCTGGGCTGCGGCGGGCATTGCGGAGCCGAGGGCAATTCCTGGACTGCCCAATGAACAGTTCATCGCATTGGCCGACGGCATTGCGCGGCTGAATCCCGGTGCCCGTTAATGGAGTGCATGACGTGACGCTCAACGACATTCTCGTCTCGATGTTTCCCGATGGCCATGCAGTGAAGAACGATCATGGCGTACTGACCGGATCCGGGAAGTTGCGCTCCGGCGGCTCCGCGCTCGTCGTCGGTGTCACCGATCGCACTGCGGTCGGTGTCGATGAAGCGATCCGGCTCGCCGGCTTCCTGTTGCCGTCGATCGCGACGGGCAGCGGCCCCGTCATCGTGCTCGTCGACAGTGACAGTCAACGGATGAGCAAGCGCGACGAGTTGCTGGGATTGAATGAATTCGTCGCACACCTGGCCAAGTCGCTCATCTATGCGGACCTGCAGGGTCGGCCGACCATCGCGCTTCTGTATGGACACTCGGCCGCCGGCGCGTTTCTTGGCACGGCGCTGGCAACGCGCGTGCTCGTTGCTCTTCCTGGAGCGACTCCCGCAGTGATGGACCTGCCGTCGATGTCGAAAGTGACGAAGTTGCCGCTCGAGGTGCTGGAGGAGAAGGCGAAGTCCACGCCCGTTTTTGCGCCCAGCCTGAGCAATCTCGCCCGGACGGGTGCGGTGTACGCCACCTGGGACGATACGACGTCGCTGAGCGAGCAGCTCAATGCGCTACTGCAGGCGCTGCCGGTCGCAGCCGATCGACGCGACGTCCTGGGTGAGCAGCGTGGTGGTCGACTCAAGGCAGCAGACATTGCGGAGCGTGTCCGTGAACTTGCACTTCAGGCCCGATGAACGGCGGCGCCATCACCTGGTCCGGCTGTCACGAGTGAGTTGGCGCACGATGCTCGTCGCGCGCCATGAGCTGGCGGCCGATCCACTGGTCGCCCGCTGGACCGATCACGGGCGGCCGCTCGTCGTACGGCGCGTTGCGCACGGTGATGCACCTGGATTGCCATTGGGTTTGCCGCTGCCGCCGTCTGCCGGCAAACGGCGCTTGTCGTTCGTCGTGCAGCCGGCGGACGTGATGTCTGTCGATCTCCCGCCGACGCTGCGCACGGTCGGCAGGACTGCACCCTGCGCCTGGTGGCCGACGTTCGATCTGCTCGAGTCGCTGGCCGATCGATATCGCATCGAGCTGCGAGTCTGCGGCAGCCTGGCGTGGAGCGCGCTGACGGGACTCGACTATCTGACCGATCGCTCCGACCTCGATCTGCTGTTGTATGTGAATGGCGGTACCGATCTCGGTGGTGTAACTGCCTCGCTGGCCGCGATGGAGCTGGCGGCGCCGATGCGATTCGACGGCGAACTGATCCGCGAGGACGGCGCCGCAGTGAGCTGGCGCGAGTTTCACGGCGGGGCGCCCAGCGTGCTGCTGAAGACCCTCGGCGGCATTTCCATGATCGAGCCGGGTCGCTTTGCAGCCGGGGATCTGCCGTCATGATGAATTCATACGTATCGCGCAGGAGTGGGCAGGTTCCCCTGCAGCAGCACACGCTGCTGGCGACCAGACTGCATACGATCGGCACCTGCGCCGTCGACAGCCTCCTGCTTGAACTTGCGACCTGGCCGAAACCCGGCCTGGTGAGCTACATGGATTCCGGCAGTCACACTGACATGGACGCGGCACTTTTCGAGCGCAGCGCCAGGGCGATCGCACCTTACTTTTTTCTGTTGGCAGTGGCCGGTGCGCGGGGCTGTGAGATGTCGCACCTGAGAGTGGTCGGACTCGAGGCGGAAGCCGCCATGTTCGAGGCGACGAAGGGCGTGAATACGCACCGCGGGTCGATCTTCGGGCTGGGCCTTCTGTGCGCGGCGGCCGGTGCTCGTACGGCCGGGCGCGTGGAGGCGACCATGCCGCTCGGCGCAGTGGTCGCAACGCTGTGGGGACATTCCATTCTGGACGGGCCGGTGCTGCTTCACAGTCATGGCAGCCGTGCACGATTGCGCTTTGGTGCCGGTGGCGCACGCATGCAGGCTTCGCGGGGTTTCCCGGGTATTTACGAGATCGGTTTGCCCGCGATGCAAAGAGCGGCACGTCATCGACCGGGAAATTTCGAAGCCGCCCGCGTCGAAGCCTGCTTCGCACTCATTGCAGCGCTCGAAGACACGAACCTGCTGCATCGTGGCGGCCTGCACGGTCTGCGTTTCGCGCAGCGCCAGGCGCGGCAGTTCCTCGATGCAGGAGGTGTCGCTACTGGTGGTTGGATCACGCGCGCCCGGACAGTGCATGAGAACTTCGTCGCTCGACGCCTGAGTCCCGGCGGATCGGCTGATCTGCTTGCGTTCACGCTGTTCGTGGATGCCCAGGAGGGTTGCCAGTGATGTCGAATGCCATCCTGCTTGCGCTTGCACCGGTGTTCTTCGTGCTCGCGCTCGGGTATGCCGCCGGCAAGCTGCGCATCGTCGACAATCGGCAGATCGACAGTCTGAACGCACTGGTAATGACTTTCGCGCTGCCCGCGTCGTTGTTCGTCGCGACCGCATCGGCGTCACGCAGCGAAATGACGGCGCAGGCACCGCTCTTCGCGATCTTCGGCGGCGTCATGCTGGTGGTCTGGGCGATCTCCTACTGGTTTCGGCGCACAGTGGTGAAGTGCCCCAGCGCAGACGCAGCGCTGCAGGCGCTGACGATCGCCTATCCGAATCTGGCCGGTGTCGGCTTGCCGATCGTCTCGTCGGTCCTGGGACCTTCCGGAGCCGTGCCGATCGCAGTCGCGCTGGCAGCCGGCTCCATTCTGGTCACGCCGCTGACACTGATCGTCGTTGAAATGAGCAGCGTCCAGGGGCGCGGGAACGGCCGGCAGGCCTCGACAGCGTCGAGGATACTCAAGGCGCTACGACGTGCAGTGACCAAGCCCGTCGTCATCGCGCCGGCACTGGGTATTGCATTCTCGATCTCGGGGATCGAACTCGGCTCCGTGGCAGAAGGTTGCCTCACGCTGATCGGGCGAACGGCAGCAGGCGTCGCGCTGTTCCTGACAGGATTGATTCTGTCGTCACAAACCTTCCGGCTGGACGCCGGGGTGCTGAGCGCGACCGCGATGGCCGACATCGTCCGTCCCTTGCTGACGGCTGGCATCGTTCTCTATCTCATACCGATCGACCACGAGACGGCGCGAACCGCGATCCTGCTCGGTGCGATCCCTTCCGGGTTCTTCGGCATTCTGTTCGCAGTGAACTATCGCCTGGATTCAGCAGCCGCAGGTTCCATGGTGCTGGCGAGCACCGTGTTCAGCATCGTCACGCTGGCCATGACGATCGCGCTGCTGTTTCCGCATTGAGATGAGTCTCGCGCTGCTGTGCTCGGGACAAGGTGGGCAGCACTCACGGATGTTTGCAGCGACGGCGAACGTCCCGGAAGCCGAGTTCCTGTTCGCGCATGCAACCTGTCTGCTGCAGGGCCACGACCCGCGTGAACTGGTATGCGCCGCGCCGCCCGCCGTGTTCCATGACAACAGGACCGCGCAGGTGCTGTGCACCCTGCAGGCACTGGCGGCAGCAGCAGCGCTGCAAAGCGTATTGCCGCAGCAAGTCATCGTTGCCGGCTACAGTGTCGGTGAAGTCGCCGCCTGGGGTGTCGCCGGCTGCCTTCGCATGACGGATACGCTGGACCTCGTCGCGCACCGTGCGCAGATCATGAGCCATGCTGCGACACCGGGAGACGGCCTGTTGTTCGTCCGTGGGCTCGATCGCGAAGCGCTGGAAAGACTCTGCGTCACGAACGATGCGGAGATTGCAATCGTCGAACCGGCCGATGCGTTCGTGATTGGAGGAGGTCGCGCGGCGCTGGAGGTCGTGGCGCGTGAGGTTCACGGCATGGGCGCGCGAGTCATGCAACTTCCGGTGGAAGTCGCCGCCCACACATCGCGGCTCGCCAATGCGTCACTCGAGTTTCGACAGCTTCTCGAAACGGCGTCCGTGAGTCCGCCGCGCGCGGGTGTGCGACTGCTGAGCGGCATCGATGGTGCCAGCGTCATCCGGATGGAGGCGGGGCTGGATAAGCTTGCCGCGCAGATCTCCCACACGGTGCAGTGGGCCGCCAGCCTGCGAGCCTGTGTCGAAGCGGGTGCGACTGCATTTCTGGAACTCGGCCCGGGCTGCGCATTGGGTCACATGGCGGCGCGCGCCTATCCAGCGCTGCCGGCGCGCTGCCTGGACGATTTCCGGACGCAGCAAGGCGCACGCGAATGGATCGCCGCTCTGACCTCACGACGCCTTCCAGATTGAAAGTGAAACGCGATTAGCGTCGGTTAGACATCCCGGGTGCCCGGGGCTCTGCCACCCTTGTTCCATTCCAACGGAAGTCCAGGAATGCAACATGGGAAATCGCGGTACGAGTGCGCTCGGGTGCCTCCGTTGGATGACGGGCGTTGCCTCATGAAATCCCGTGAGAATGGATCGTCACGCGGTTTCATCGGCGCGTGGACGCTCGCGATACTCACAGTTGCCAGCGGGACCGTCGGGTGCAGACAGAGCGCCAAGGCGCCTGCGCCTGTCGTTCCGCAGGTGAGCGTGGTCACGGCGCGCACGACATCGGTGTCGGTCACCACCGAGTTGCCTGGCCGAATCTCGCCGTATCTCATCGCACAAGTTCGCGCGCGCGTCGATGGCATCGTGCAGAAGCGCGAGTTCCAGGAAGGCGGTCAGGTCGCTGCGGGTCAACGATTGTTTCAGATCGATCCGGCGCCCTACGCGGCGGCCCTGCAGAGCGCGGAAGCTGCGCTCTCGCGTGCTCTTGCCAAGCTCGAATCGACCCGTGCGCAGGTTGGGCGGGACGAAATACTCGTTGCAGCGGATGCCATCAGCCGCCAGCGCTACGTCAACGACCTGGCGGCACAGGGCGAGGCAGCCGCGGATGTGGAGGCCGCAAAAGCCGCGGTCACCGCGGCGCGAATCAACCTGCGGTACACCGATGTCGTCTCACCGATTGCGGGACGCATCGGTCCGGCGATCGTTACCGAGGGCGGGTATGTGCAGGCCGACGCAGCGACACTGCTGGCGACGGTCCAGCAGATCGATCCGGTCTTCGTCGATCTCAGCCAGACCAGCCTCGAGGGCCTGCGCTTACGCAAGGAGGTGGCGAGCGGGCAGCTCAAGCTCAATGGCCCCGACCGGACCCCCATCCGGCTGATTCTCGAGGACGGCTCGACCTTTCCGGGCGTCGGGACGCTCGAGTTCACCGATATTACCGTCGCTCGAGGCACCGGCTCGCTCGATGTCCGCGCCATCTTTGCCAATCCCGATCACGTGATCCTGCCGGGGATGTTCGTGCGCGCCGTCATCGACCGCGGCGCGGACGATCAGGCGATGCTCATCCCGCAAGTGGGCGTCACGCACGATCCCTCTGGCGGCGCGACGGTGCTCGTGGTCGGCGCGGACGACAAAGTGACCCAGCGAACCGTCACCACCACGCGAACGCTCGGCAGCGACTGGGTCGTGAGCGGCGGATTGCAGGAAGGTGAGCGGGTGATCGTCTCGGGTGGGCAGCGGGTAAAACCCGGCATGCTCGTTCGTGTCGTTGCTCTCGAGCCGGAGAAGAGCGTGACGCCGGGTGTCGCGAACAATGACCGCGGCCAGCCGGGGGATTGATCATGTCGCGCTTCTTCATTGACCGGCCGATATTCGCCATCGTCATCGCGATCCTGATCATGCTGGCCGGCGGGTTGTCCATCACCCAGCTACCCATCGAACAGTATCCGAACATCGCACCGCCGTCGGTACAGATCGCGACGGCCTATCCGGGTGCGTCGGCCGAGACCGTGCAGGACACGGTCGTGCAGGTGATCGAGCAGCAGATGAGCGGCCTGGATCATCTGCTGTACCTGTCCTCGCAATGCGACGACTCCGGTCAATCCACCACCACGCTCACGTTCGCGCCCGGCACGGATCCCGACATCGCGCAGGTCCAGGTGCAGAACAAGCTGCAACTCGCCGTGCCGCGGCTGCCGGCGCAGGTACAGCAATCGGGACTGCGCGTGACCAAGTCCAGCACGTCGTACCTGCTGCTCGCGGCATTCATTTCTTCGGATCCGAAGATGACCAAGTTCGACATCGCGGACTACATTGCGTCCAACGTGCAGGATCCGCTGGGGCGCCTGGATGGCGTGGGCAACATCAACCTGTTTGGTACGCCGTATGCGATGCGCATCTGGCTCGACGCGAACCAGCTCAACAATTTCTCGCTGACTCCCCGTGACGTGACAGCGGCCATCCAGACTCAGAACGTGCAGATCTCCGGCGGGCAGCTCGGCGGTACACCCTCGCCGCTGGCGCAGCGACTCACCGCCACGATCACCGAAGCTACCCTGCTGCGCACGCCGGAACAGTTCGGCCGCATTCTGCTGAAGGTCGAACAGGATGGTTCGCAAGTCCGCTTGCACGACGTAGCGCGCATCGAACGCGGCCCCGAGAATTTCAATATCGACAACAAGTACAACGGGCAACCCGCGGCGGCGATTGGCATCCAGCTGGCGTCCGGTGCGAATGCGCTCGAGACCGCTGACGCCGTTCGTGCACGCATCGCCGACCTGTCCGCGTATTTTCCGCCGGGGCTGTCCGTCGTCTATCCCTATGACACGACGCCCTTCGTGAGAATCTCCATCCGGGAAGTCGTCATGACGCTGTTCCAGGGCGTGGTGCTGGTATTTCTGGTGATGTACCTGTTCCTGCAGAATTTCCGCGCGACGCTGATTCCCACCATCACTGTGCCGGTGGTCCTGCTTGGCACATTCGGCGTCATGGCCGCTGCCGGTTTCACGATCAACACGCTGACGATGTTCGGGCTGGTGCTCGCGATCGGGTTGCTGGTGGACGATGCCATCGTGGTGGTGGAGAACGTCGAGCGCCTCATGAGCGAGGAGAAGCTGAGTGCGGCAGAGGCGGCACGCCAGGCCATGAGTCAGATCACGGGAGCGCTCGTCGGCGTCGCCGTGGTGCTCTCCGCCGTGTTCGTGCCGGTGGCGTTCTCGAGCGGCTCGGTGGGCGGGATCTATCGACAGTTCGCTCTGACCATCGTGTCGGCCATGGCGCTATCGGTGTTCGTTGCGTTGAGCCTGACGCCCGCGCTCTGTGCGCTGATCCTTCGGCCAGGTAGCGGCCAGCCGAAGCGGGGCTTCTTCGGCTGGTTCAATCGAGGCTTCGATGCAACGCGCCAACGCTATGTCGGCGGAGTGCAGCACGTGATCGCGCACTCCGGCAGGGGGCTGCTTCTCTATGTCGGAATCATCGGCGCGGTGGCATTCATGCTGTGGCGGTTGCCGACCTCGTTCCTGCCGGAGGAGGACCAGGGTTACATGCTCGTCCAGGTGCAGGGGCCGCCCGGCGGCACGCAGGCACTCACGGGCATCACCCTGGATGAAGTGAGCAGCTATCTGTTGAAGGAAGAATCACGGATGGTCGATGCGGTGTTCGAGATCAACGGCTACAACTTTGCGGGTCGCGGCCAGAACCAGGGACAGATGTTCGTTCACTTCAGGGACTGGTCGGTCCGCAAGGCGCCGGATCTGAGTGTGCAGGCGCTGATGAAGCGGGTTGCGGCGCGTTATGCGTCGTATCGCACCGCCACCATCATTCCCATCAATCCGCCGTCGATTCCGGCGCTCGGTACGGCGTCCGGGTTCGACATGCAGCTGGAAGATCGCGGCGGTGTCGGGCACGACGCATTGATGCGCGCCCGCGATCAACTGATCGCAAGTGCGCGGGGCGATGCCACGCTCGCCCTGGTGCGGGCGAACGGCCTGGACGACAACCCGACGTACAAAATCGATGTCGACCGGGAAAAGGCGAGTGCGTTCGGCGTGAGCCCCGCCGATGTCGATCAGTCGTTTTCGATTGCCTGGGGCTCGGTCTATGTCAATAACTTCCTGGATACCGACGGGCGCATCAAGAAGGTGTACGTGCAGGCGGATGAGCAGTTCCGCATGAACCCGGACGATCTGCGCGCGCACTACATACGCAACTCCGCCGGCGAGATGGTGGCGCTTGCAACGCTGGCGACAGGCAAGTGGACCTACGGCTCGCCGGAACTGCAGCGCTACAACGGTGTGCCTTCCATCGAGATACAAGGTCAGGCGGCGCCGGGGCGCAGCACCGGCGATGCGATCACCGCCATGGGACGCCTCGCGGCGCAATTACCCGCCGGGATCGGCTTCGAGTGGACCGGGTTGTCGCTGCAGGAAAAGCTCGCGGGCTCGCAGGCGCCGTTTCTCTATGCCATCTCCATCCTCGTCGTGTTCCTGAGTCTTGCCGCCTTGTACGAAAGCTGGTTCATCCCGGTGGCCGTCATCATGGTCGTCCCGCTCGGCGTGCTCGGTGCGGTGGTCGCCGCGCTCACGCGCGGGATGGAGAACGACGTCTTCTTTCAGGTGGGTCTGCTGACGACGATCGGGCTCGCAGCGAAGAACGCGATTCTGATCGTGGAGTTCGCCCGCAATCTGAACTTCGCAGGGCGGGATCTCGTCACAGCGGCCGTCGAGTCGGCGCAGCTGCGGATGCGGCCCATCGTCATGACGTCGATG
Organism: Povalibacter sp.; assembly: GCF_036520495.1. Taxonomy (GTDB): domain Bacteria; phylum Pseudomonadota; class Gammaproteobacteria; order Steroidobacterales; family Steroidobacteraceae; genus Steroidobacter. Next base: position 11,328 of record NZ_DATDJO010000072.1, read on the forward strand.
GCCTTCATCCTGGGCGTGCTGCCACTGGCCATCGCCACGGGTGCGGGATCGGCGAGCCGCAATGCCATCGGCACAGGCGTGATCGGCGGAATGATCAGCGCCACGTTCATCGCCACGTTCTTCATTCCGATGTTCTTCGTGGTGGTCGGACGGCGGCTCGGCGCCGGTCATCGGCCCGAGTCCAAGCCAGCGGGCGAGTTGCTCGGTGCCGGCGCGACTGCTCGCTAGGAGGACCTTCGTGCACCCGAGACTCCTGCCCCTCCTGCTGCTGCCGGCATTGTTGGTGTCGGCATGTTCGCTCGAACCCCGCTATGAAAGGCCGGATCCCGCCATCGCACCGGCCTATCCTCGAGGGCCCTCGGATGATGGCGTGAGCCTCAGGGAATCGTCGCCCCTTGCGGCTGCCGACCTCGGCTGGCGGGATTTTTTTGCCGATCCATTCCTGCAGCAGCTGGTGCAGACCGCGCTGGTCAATAACCGGGACTTGCGGATCGCCGTGCTGAACGTGGCCGGGCTGCAGGCGCAACTGCGCATCCAGACCGCGACGTTGTTCCCACAGGCCGAGCTCGCCGCGGAGCATTCCCGCTCGCGCACGCCGGCCGACCTTTCCAGACTCGACGTGCCCGAAATCACGAGCACCGATTCTGTGGTCGTCGCCGTCGCGTGGGAGATCGACCTGTTCGGCAGGTTGCGCAGTCTGCGGCACTCGGCACTGGAGCAATACCTCGCGTCGATTCAAGGACGCAGAGCGGCGCAGATTCTGCTGGTCTCGCAGGTCGCAGCTCAGTATCTCTCGGTGCTTGCCTGCGATGAGCTGCTGGAGGTGACCCAACGCACACTCGAGTCGGCGCGATCTTCCTACGATCTGGCGAAGTTGCAGTTCGACGTGGGTGAAGGGTCCGAACTCGACCTGCGGCAGGCGGAGACAGTCGTCGAACTGGCGCGTGCAAATCGCGCCGAACAGTGGCGCGCACGGGCTCAGGCTGAAAATGGCTTGCGCCTGCTGCTCGGACAAGCGGAGCTGCCGCGACTTCCACGACGGGCGACGCTTTCCCAGCAGCAACTGGTCGAGGATTTGCCAGCAGGGCTGCCATCCGCGTTGCTGATACGCCGGCCCGACGTACTGCAGGCGGAAGCGCTGCTGCGATCGGCGAATGCGGACATCGGGGCGGCGCGTGCCGCATTCTTTCCGACTATCGATCTGACAGGCAGCGGCGGTACCGCCAGTGCGATGCTGAGCGGGATGTTCGACGCTGGCTCGGCCGCATGGACCGTTGCTCCGAGCATCGGACTGCCATTTTTCGAAGGCGGAGCGAATCGCGCCGCGCTCGAGGTCGCTCGGGTTCGCAAGGAAATCGCAATCGCCGGGTACCAGCGAGCGGTTCAGACTGCCTTTCGTGAGGTGGCGGACAGTCTTGCCGCGCGCGCCACGTTCGATGAGCAGATTGCCTCCCTGACGCGTCTGGTGGCAGCTCAGCAGCGCCGCCTCGAACTTGCCCGACTGCTCTACAGGAACGGTGAATCGAGCTACCTGGATGTGCTCACCGCGCAGACGGATCTGTATGACGCGCAACTGGTGCTCGTCGCAGCCAGTCTCGCGCGACTGACGAATCTCGTGACTCTGTATAGCGCCCTCGGTGGCGGCTGGATCGAGCATACCGGCGACCATGCCGATCCGCTGCCATGACCCCTCGATGCTCCAGTCGCAATTTCTTTTGAAATGATTGCGCACGAGCGCGGACATCAGCCGGCAACGCCAGCGCTGTAACGTTCCGCGGAATTCGCGGCAATTCCGCCGCCTTCGAGGAACGGAGCGCAAGCATGGGAATCCGACTCGTAGTCGCCGCACCGCCCGCCAGCGCATGCACCACCACGGGAAGAGGGATGGCCGGTGGCGGTGAAGGCACGTGCCAGTTCGGTACTGTCAGTACCATCTTCGCGACTTTCCAGGCGGTGTGAACGCCGACAAGCCCATGGAGCCGGGCCCGGGCGCCGCCGCGAAGCGGACACCCGGGCCGGTTACGAGCCGGCCGCGTGCGGGGCGCC
>NZ_DATDJO010000073.1:0-38644 GCF_036520495.1 Povalibacter sp.
TGGCATCACGGATCACGATGTCGTAGTAGTCGACCGAGATATTCAACCTCGGCACGAAGCTCGGCTGGTAAACCACACCAACGCCCGTGGTGTAGCCGCGTTCCGGCTTCAGGTCAGTGCTGCCAGGCGTCATGGACTTCAACAGATATGAAGCTCCCGTTGGCAGCCCGGTGGTGGAACTCAACGGACCATCAAACGGGTCCGTGGTGTTGCCAGTACCCACGACGCCAGGGTTGAACATCTCACCCAGATTCGGAGCGCGAATGTCGAGCGAACGGGTCCAGCGGAAGCGAACGTCCGACACCGGGGTCCAGCTGGCACCGACCTTCCAGGTCGTGACATCACCGGTCACGCTATAGCTGGTCCGACGAACACCTGTGTTGAGGTCCACGGATTCGGCGAATGGCACATCCTTCAACAGCGGGACGATCGTTTCAAGATAACCCTCCGTCACGTTGTACGAACCATCGGTGGCCTTGTAGTTGCCGGCGAAGAAGGCGCTGCTCTGGTCGAGATCGCTCACCGCACCGTCAACCCACTGCTTGCGGTATTCCAGACCGAATGCCGTGGAGACCGGGCCCGCCCATGTGGAGAACGGCTCACCGCTCATGTTCACCGAGGCCTGCCACTGCCGGATCGTCATGTCCGACCAGCCGGTAGCCTGCACATACTCAAGTACGTCCTGACTGTTGACCCCAAGGCCCATCGGGTTGTAAGGCACACAGCCTGCCTGGGGCGGAGCAATCCCTCGGGCGATGTTGGTTGCCGTCAGCTGCGCAAAGTAGGTGGGATCGCAAACGATCTGGCCAGTGCCATCACGAATAGCGCGCGTCGCTGCGTTCCAGTTCGCGGTGATCACATCCCCCGGCGTCTTGGAGACCATCTTCGTCTGATCGTAGCCGCCGTGAGCATCCCATTTCCATGCCGTACCGAACAGATCGACACTGCTCTCGACACCGAGCATGGCGCGACTGGTCTTGCGCTCGTTGATACCCTGCAGTGGCGACAGGTCGCCATTGAACGTGCCGACCGTGAATGACGCGACGTTGTTGTCAGTCATCTGCGTCTGCAGGTTCGCAGGAATGAATGGATTGCCCGACAGGATCGTCGCACCCGTGCCACCGTTGTTGAGGTTTGGCACCACCCAGCGGTTATGAGAATAGGTCGTAGCGTAACCACCCTCGGCGTAGACGTTGGTGTCGTCCGAGAGGTCATAGCTCACGCGGCCGAAAAAATTGCGACGCGCAAGCGGCAGCGCAATGCTCGTCGTCTGATCGATACGCGCCTCTTCCCAGTCACCGCCCAGCATGTTGGTGCCCGGCGCGTTGTTGATCATGGCGCCGTAGTTGAACGGCGCAGTCGCACCGCCTTCGACGAACTGAACGCCACCCAGGGGGCAGCGCGCGCCGGGGCCAGGGCTCGCGTTCAGATTTGCCGTCGCTCCATTGAGGCGGCAATTGACAATCAGACCGCCCAACGTGCCGTTACCCGGACCGACATTGGGAGCAATGATGTAACGAGGCAAGCCATTTGCGGACGTCCAGGCCGGATTGGCCATGAGCTGCCAGTTTTCCTTATCAGCCCAACTGCGATGGGTGCCCTGGACGCCTTCGTCTTCGGTCATTTCAGCCGCCAGCAACACATGGCCGCGACCGTCGGCAAACCGGCTGCCGTGAGTCAGCGATGCCTTGAAGGTCTCGCCGTCGCCTTCCTCGGACTGACCGCTCTGGACACTGACCTTGTTGCCTGTGAAGTCCCGGTTGAGAATGAAGTTCACCACGCCAACGACGGCGTCCGAACCGTAGGATGCAGACGCACCACCGGTCACCACTTCCACTCGCTGGACGAGGTCACCGGGGATGGAATTGGTGTCGACCGCGCCGGCGTTGTTGCCGCTGCCCACGACCGAAGGCACCATGCGCTTGCCATCGAACAGCACCAGCGTGCGGTTCGCGTTGAGATTACGCAGGTTCAGCAGGTTCGCGCCGGCAGTGCCGGTGCCCACGTTCGAGGAAAGATTGCTCGAAGTCAGGCTGCCGGAGAATTGCGGCATCTGGATGACGGACTGCGAAATGGTCGTGCTCGCCATATCCTTGAGCATGTCCTCACCCATGACGGTCACTGGCGTGGGCGCTTCGAAACCATCGGTACGCTGAATGCGCGACCCCGTGACCATGACTTCTTCGAGCTGCGGGGCGGCTTCCTGCGCCGTCACCGATCCCACAGCAAACACCGTCGCCAATCCGGCCAGGAACCCGACGCCTCTCAGTGCGCGTCGCACAGAAATGGCAACCTCAGATCGCTGTCCAGCAGCCATCGTTCGAGTATTCAATGCTTCATCCCCCCTGAATCTAATTTGTTGTCAGCGAAAAACAGACTTGATTCTCTATTCCCAGATGCAAACCGTCCGCCCTCGAGACGGCGAACTTCAGCTTGGAAATACAGACCGTCACGAAACTTACTAAACGTGAGCACCACTTTTCAGTCGTAATTCGGGGGGGAGGCGACTGTATCTTTCTGTTCCAGATGGTGAGATTGAAATCGTTCCGCGTGATCCCGACCCAAATAGCCCTGTGCTGGTGCACGTCATGGGGATCAATCAACGTGCCGCTTGACAAAGAAACCTGGATTCGACAGATCGCCCGTCGTTCGCAACGTCCCCGCAGTGCTGAAACGCAGTCGACGTCAGCTGCCTGAGCATTTTTATTGCGCGCTATGGCGGCTTTTGCCGTCCTCTTTGCAACTGCGTGCCGTTTTGCGCGCACATCGTCCTCTGATTCAAGGGCAGTGGCACAGCAGTGGCACAATCGGAGCATCGATCGAGACGTATCAACAGAAGAGGTCGACCATGACAACGATTACGACGGCAAGCCGTCTTTTGGGAATCACCTTGCTGGGGATGGGCGTGAGCAGCACGGCATGGGCGCAGAACGCGGGCGCCGCCGATCAGGACAAGCAGGTGTTCGTGCAGGCCGGCCGTCTGCTGGCCGACCCCGCCAATGGCCGGGTGGAACAGGAACGTACCCTCGTCGTTGTCAACGGCAGGATTCTGGAAGTGCGCGATGGCTATCACACCGCGCCCAACGGCGGTAACACCATCGATCTGCGTGACAGCTTCGTGCTGCCTGGCCTGATCGACAGCCACGTGCACATCACCTCCGAAGGAGGACCCACGTCGGAAGTGGATGCCGTGAAGAAGACCTCTGCCGATCTCACGCTGGATGGCCTGATGTATGCCCAGCGCACCATGCGCGCGGGCTTCACCACCCTGGCCGATCTGGGCGGCGATGCCGATGCCGTCATCGCTCTGCGTGACGCCATCAATTCCGGTCGTGCCTTTGGTCCGCGCATCATCGCGGCGGGCGGTGTAGGTGCGCATGGCGGTCATGGCGACGTGCATGGCTATCGTCCCGACATCACTGATCTGTTCGCTCGTCCGGGTCGTTGCTCCGGTGCAGACGACTGTCGTCGGGCCGTGCGTCAGGCGGTGCAGCGTGGGGCCGACGTCATCAAGATCGCTTCCACTGGCGGGGTGCTGTCGAACACCTCTGCCGGCCTGAGCCAGCAGATGCAGGACGATGAGCTGCAGGCCATTGTCACCACCGCCCATGCGTTGGGTCGTCGCGTCGTGTGCCACGCCCACGGCACGGACGGCGTCAACTCCGCCCTGCGCGCCGGTGTGGACTCCATCGAACACGGCACGTACCTCGATGCCGAATCCATCAGGCTGATGAAGGCCAACAAAACCTACCTCGTGCCGACGCTGCTTGCCGGCGCCACCGTGGCGGAGCGCGCCAGGACCGCCAGCTGGATGCAACCGGCAGTACGCGCCAAGGCGCTGGAAGTCGGTCCGAAGATGGTGGACATGGCGCGTCGTGCCCGTGAGGGTGGCGTGCAGTTCGCATTCGGTACTGACTCGGGCGTGTCAGCTCATGGGGACAACGCCAAGGAGTTCGCACTGATGGTGTCCGCTGGCTTCTCGCCGCTGGACACGATCCGTTCCGCCACGGTCTGGGGCGCAAAGCACAACCGGATCGACAACGAAGTCGGCACGCTGACGACCGGCAAGTTCGCAGACCTGATCGCCGTGAAGGGCGATCCGCTGAAGGACGTGACCGCACTGGAGCGTGTGAGCTTCGTGATGAAGAACGGCAAGGTCGCCAGTCACTGAGGGTGCGCAGCCGGGCGGCGACTCAGTCGCCGCCCCTGACAGGAAGAGCGCGGGCGGCTGCGCCGCGCCTTATGAAACGCAGCTGCGAGGCTCGCCAGGAAAAACAATCGCCTCGTTCGGGTCCGGCGGAGATGCGGCCAACCTCCGCCTGAGCGTGCGGCTTTTCTTTGACCGTCGTTTACCTTCGAGTGCCGAACTCGATGCACCAGTCAGGAATACTTCCGGTACGATCCCCGCAAACAAGTTGTCAACCAGGAGTCGTATGATGAAATCCGCGTTTTTTGGCTTCCTTCTTTCGACTGCCGTCGTTGTTCCGGCGATGGCGGCATTGCAGCAGGGCGACGTCGCGCCGAACTTCAAGACGCAGGCATCCCTTGCCGGCAAGGAATTCACGTTCTCGCTCGGCGATGCGCTCAAGAAGGGCCCGGTCGTCGTGTACTTCTATCCGTCGGCCTACACCCGCGGCTGCAATGTTCAGGCCCATACCTTTGCCGTCAACTACGACAAGTTCACCGCAGTGGGTGCATCGGTCGTCGGAGTTTCGCTCGACGACATTGCGCGGCTGAATGAATTTTCGGCCGATCCCGAGTTTTGCGCAGGGAAACTTCCCGTCGCCTCCGACACCAGCGGAAAAATCGCGCAATCCTTCGATCTGCAGGTAAAGGGTCCAAGCGCCGACATGAAGGACACGCGCGGCGCGCAGATCGCGCATGGCTTTGCCGAACGCACGACCTTTATCGTGCTGCCGAATGGCAAGATCGCAGAAACCATCGGTGGCGTGTCACCGACCGACAACGTGCAGAAGGCACTTGAAGCAGTCCAGCGCCTTGCAGCAAATAAACAATAGTCGTTAGCAGTGCGAGCCCCGGTGACCTGCACCGGGGCTCCTTCGCATTGGGAGCCCGTCGCGTTCTGCTGACCGGGCTGAAGCGGGACGACGCAGAGTCACCCTACCCAGTCAGTCCAGGAGCCCTTGGCTGCTACTGGAGCCAATAGTCCATACCACTCGATTTCAGGAAGGCATCGGCATTCTCGCCTTGCAGCATCGCAAGCGTGGTGACGCTGCCGGCCTGCGTACAGGTCTCGGCCGTCACGGTCACGGAATGCGGAGCATTGCGCACCGGCCAGCCGGTACGCGCATCCAGGATGTGGGAGTAGCGCTGACCGCCACTCAGAACGAAGCGCCGCGAATCACCGCTCGTCGCGATGCCGCCTCGGTACAGCTGCACTACGTGAGCTGGAGTGCCGAGCCGATCCGGCTTTTCGATCCCGACGCGCCAGGGCTGCCCATCGCTGCGTGCGTTGACGACGGCGACATCGCCGCCGAAATTGACCAGGCAGCTCACTCCAGGTGCGACTGTGTTCGCGATGGCTGCTGCGGCATCGACGGCATACTCCTTACCGATGCCGCCAAGATCGATCTGCATACCGGGCCGCAACCGCAGCACCGGTCGCGTCCACTGTACTGCGTGCCAACCGACCAGTGGCAGCAGTGCATCGATCTGTTCCTGAGTGGGCACCCGATCGCCGCCATCGAAGGTCCACGCGCGGCGTAATGTGCCCGACGTGATATCGAACCGCCCCTGAGACAGATTCGTCAGCGTCGCTGCGAAGTCCAGCAGGTTCGCCGTTTCATCGTCGACCGTCACGACGGTGCCCGCAGTGTCATTGATGTAATGGACGACACTGCCCGGTCGATAGCGACTGAACTTGCGTTCGATTCGCCACGCACACTCGGCAATGGCGTCGACCATCCGTTTCGCCTGGGCCTGCGGCCCACCTTCGATCAGGACATCGCACGGACAGGCCATTGCGGCGAAACGACCCGCCCAGTGGTCATGGCTGCGAACCAGCGATACGCCACACGGCCCGCGCTTGATCGATACTGGATTCGCACCCACCGATATCTCCGCCGCTATAGACCGAAGCGATAACCGAACTGCACCACCACTGCCCTCAGGTCCGGATACTGCTCGCGCCGGGCCTGATTGCCGATGATCTGATCGCCGGGCACCTGACCGCTCTGCTGGTAGTACTCCACACGCGTACTCCACTCATTGCCGCTCGCCGTGCGATGCCCGAATTTCACGCCGACAGTCGTCGCGTCGAAATCACCAAGGCGGAAATCGGCGGAGGCGTACTGCGGCAACGCCTGACCATTCACCAGGCTGGCACGATAGAAATCAGCTTCGTTCTGCGTGTAGTAGCGCAGCTGCGGTTCGATATAGCTGTCTGCGCCGATGGGCCAGCGCACCCTCGCCTCCGCCGTGGAGGAGTCGATCCCCCAGTCGTCAGTCATGAACCGGTAGGCCACGTGCAATACCCTGGCACCGAAGGCGTGTTTCACTTCAGCATTGAGGCTCTGCTTCGTCCTGGAATCCGGGCGGCTTTCGTACACATAGACGCCCGTCGGCCCCTCGCCCACCGGAACACGGGTAACCGTGTCCCCGCTGATCGGATCCACCACGCTCAGGATCTTGTACGGATCATTCAGATACCCGTTCGAATCGCTGTATGAGTAATTCACACGAAGCACGGTATTGCGGCCCAGCACCTGCGTCAGGCCGACCAGCAGATCGAGCACGTCCTTGCTGTCGCTCCCGAGCTTGTTCGCGCTGTTGCCGACATCGAGCATCTGCGACAGGGGCCGCGGCGCGCCGCCGACCGGATCGACATCGTCCTGCGACCACGCAACGCTCGCGCTCAACGTCGTATTGCGTTTGTTGAAGTCCCGCGCCAGCGACAGGTTCGCACCCAGATGGGTGTAGTCGTACTCCGTTGAAAAGCCGAGTCCCGCAGAGAGTGTGTAGAGACGCGCCAGTGGTTGCGTCCAGCTGGCATTGAGCGCAAAGCGCGTGTCGAGAAATGTATCGTCCAGCGGCACATCGCCGGGTTGCGTCGTGTAGACCGCCCGGCCCGACGGGCTCGTGAAAGTCTGCGGCGTGTCGAGCGCAATCGCACCGCTGGCGGAAGCGCCGGTCAGCGTATCGGCGGTCAGCGTCGCGGCAAGTGTGCGTTCGTCCCCAAAGCTGCGTTGCGCGGACAGCATGGCACTGATGTCCTGCACGCGATCATCGCTCTCACCGTAGTAAAGGAGCGAAGAATCAAATGCCCAGCGCTTGTCCGCCTCGTCGGCCGCCGCACGCGTCGCGAGCGTAGTACCCAGCAGAGCGCACGCTGCTGCCGCGAGCGTTGTCTGGAAATTCTCAGTCTCTTTCATTAGTGCGTCCTTAGTTGCAGCCGCAGCCGCCGCCGCCGAATCCGCGACCGCCGCTGGAACCTTCCTTGCTGAAATAGATGTGATCGTCGATGGCCGCATCGAGCGGATTCGCATCGAGTGACATCTCCGGCCGCGCCAATACGTCGCGTTCCCACGGTTGCACGGTGGCGCAACCCGCAAGCGACAGGCCCAACACGAGCAAATGAACTGCCTTCATCGAGGATTCTCCGGCGATCGCAGTGCGACGCTTATTCTGTGGCAAGGGCCACGCCAGGCCCGGCCAGCAACTTCTGCAACTCTGCCTCACGTCCCGCACGCTGCCCGTCGCGGAAACCGATGTGACGCGACACGATCTCGCCATCTGGACCGAAGACGAATGTGCTCGGCATGCCCGGAACGTCGTATTGCGAGGCGAGCGTTCCGGCTGGGTCGAAGACGATCGGAAATCTGGCCGGCACGTCGCGCAGAAAACGCGCCGCATCGGCCTGCGTCCGATCGACGTTGATGCCGATCACCACCAGGCCGCGATCCGCGTACCTCGCCTGCATTTCATTGAGCCAGGGAAACGAATGACGACAGGGTTCACACCAGGACGCCCAGAAGTCGACCAGCACCACCTTGCCCCGATAGTGCGACAGGTCGAACGCGTCAGCGGCATGAGCGGTGCTGATGAAAAGCATCATCCAGGCCAGCAGCAGTCCGGTCAGCAATGGGCGAGCAGCAAGCTTTCTCATAGGCGAGTCAGTGGCTTGATATGCCCGTTGGACGCCGAGAGCGGCCGTAATCAATCGCTACCGATGCGTCCGCCCCCCGCAGAGCTCAGGTCATTTATGTAATTGCTTGTAAACGTTCACGGTTTCGCAACTTCGCGCAGCTCTCAGGCTGGTAGTGCGAGATCCGCAGTAGGGACGCGATGTGAAATTTCGGGGAGTGGCCCACACCCGAGTACTGCCAGGGTCCAGGCCCGGCGCAACGCGCGGAGGTGATATCGGACCGCCCCTTGGACAGATTTTTCAGCGTCGTTGCGTAGTCCAGCAGGTTCGCCGCTTCAGCTCGACTTGCCGACGACAGCCATGCTGCCACTCAGCCTGCAAGGAATGCACGCGCCTTCCTCTTGCCGCGTCGCGGCACCCGGACCGCATCGCCTTCATCACCCACCATTGCGCAAACGGGCCACCTGATTCGCGCTCAGCGTCGATGCTTCCGCGCCGAATCGCGCAGTCACATAGTTTGCGACCGCTGCGATTTCCGCATCCGTATAGGCGTGACCGAACGACGGCATGAATACGTCAGGCTGCCCGCGCAACGGCGGTACACCGGAAAGGATCACCTGCACGACGTTGCGGCCCGAAGGATCGTTGACCGCGCGCGACCCCGTAAGAGTTGCGTAGGACGTTGCAGTTCCTTCTCCTGTCCAGGCGTGGCAACTCACGCAAGCACTTTCGAATATCATCCTGCCGCGCGCATCGACGTGTGCTGCGTTGCCACCGTCATAAGCCGCGGGAGCAGGTCCGGCCAGTCGGGATGGAAGATTTGAACTGGATAGCGGCGGCACACTGCGCAGATAGGTGACCATCGCGCCGATATCGCTTGGCGTGAGATGTCGCAGTCCGAACTCCACCGCCTCTCGCATCGGTCCTGCAGCGGCGCCGCGCTCCTTCGCATGACCCGCCGCGAGATAGCTGGCCAGATCGACGTCGCTCCATGCGCCGACACCAGTACTCTTGTCGGGTGTGATGTTGTAGGCCCGCCAGCCGTCGGCCACGGCACCCGCGAATTTCTGCCGGTTGTCCAACGCCTGAAGCAGGTTCCGAGGCGTGTGGCATTCGCCGCAATGACCCAGGCCCTCGACCAGATAGGCGCCGCGATTCCATTCCGGACTGTGTGCCGGTGTCGCGCGGAACCGCTGGTCGGGATTGAAGAACGCCGACCACAAAGCCATGAGCCAACGTTGATCGAAGGGAAACGCCAGATCGTTCGCAGGAGCGTTCTGTCTGACCGCGGGCAGGCTCGCCAGATATTGCTTGATCGCAAGCACGTCGTCGTCCGTCAGATAGGTGTACGACGCATAGGGAAATGCCGGATAGAGTCGTGCGCCGTCGGGGCGCACGCCCTTGTGCACCGCCTTGATGAATTGCGCGTCGGTCCAGTGGCCGATGCCTGTTTCGGGGTCCGACGTAATGTTCGGCGAATAGAGCGTGCCGAATGGCGTCGCGAATGCGCGTCCTCCGGCGAAGGGCTTGCCGCCCGGCGTGGTGTGGCACGCCTCGCAGTCCGCGGCTTGCGTGAGGTATCGACCTCGGACGAGCGGATCGTCGCGTCCCGGCAGGTCTGCAGGGACACCGGTGGGCGCGCCCGCATATTCCGAGAGCTTCACGCGTGGTGCAGTGACGAAGGCCATCGGCCCGGGACTCATCGCGTACCAGAGGACGATCGCGACCGCCCCGATGACAATCACACCGATGAGGGCGGCAACCGCACTGATACCTTGCTGCGCCTTCATGCAGTTGGCCTCTTCGCCAGGAGCTTCGGATCGATTGGCAGCGTCCGCACGCGCACACCCGTCGCCGCAAAGACCGCGTTGCTGAGCGCAGGAGCGGCAGCGGTGGTGCCCGCTTCGCCGATACCGCCAGGTGCTTCGCCGTTCCTGATGACGTGCACCTCGATTTGCGGCGCCTCGTTCATGCGCATGATCCGGTAGTCATTGAAGTTGCTCTGCTGCACGCGGCCGTTTTGCACGGTGACACGCCCGTACAGCGCGGCTGTCAGTCCAAAAATCATCCCGCCCTGGATCTGGGCGACGATCGTGTCCGGATTGACAGCCGTGCCGGCATCGACTGCGCACACGACGCGACGGACCCGAACCAGCCCGTACTCATCGACTTCCACTTCGGTGACAGTTGCGATGTAACTTTTGAACGCCGTCTGCACAGCGATGCCCCGGCCAACACGCGGCGGCAACGACTTACCCCAATCGCCCTTCTCCGCCGCCAACTCGAGCGCGGCTTGCAATCGAGGCGTGCCGGCGAGCAGGGCGTGCCGGAACTCGTACGGATCGCGACCTGTCCTTGCCGCGAGTTCATCGATGCAGCTTTCGACGACGAACACATTGTTGTTCGGTCCGACCCCACGCCAGAAGCCCGTCGGCACCGACAGCGGCTCCTCGCGCACGTACTCCACTCGCAGGTTGGGAATGTCGTACGGCAAATCCACGGCGCAGTCGACGGCATCGACGTCGACTCCATTCTTGAACGCGACCGGCAGGAACCGCGCGATCACCGAGGAACCTGCAACCCGATAGTTCCAACCCACGATGCGGTGGTCAACGAGGCTCGCGGCCACGCGGCTCACGTAGGTTGGCCGATACACGTCGTGCTGCATGTCTTCTTCACGAGTCCAGGTGACTTTGACGGGTCCGGACACCCGCTGCGCGATGCGCAGCGCCTTGATCACGTAGTCGACGTCCAGGCGCCGTCCGAAACCGCCGCCGATGTAAAGGTTGTGGAAGAGAATCTTCTGCGCCGGCAAGCCCGTCGTTTTCACCGCCGCTTCCTGTGCCACCCCGAGGACCTGCGAGCCGACCCAGATCTCGCACGAATCCGTCGTCACATGCGCCGTGCAGCTCAGGGGCTCCATCGCCGCATGCGCCAGCAGTGGCACCTCGTATGTCGCATCGAACCGCTCGCCAGTGCCGAGTGCCTTGTCGACATCGCCGACTGCCTGTGCCGTGACTCCGGTGCGCAGGCTTGCCGCCCGGAGCTGCTTCGACACGGTCGCGGTATCGACAACGCCGTTGCCGGCGTCGTCCCATGTGATATCGAGCGCCGCGATCCCCTGCTTCGCTGCCCACGTCGTGTCAGCCACGACGGCTACGAAATCGTCGAACGACAGCACGTCACGCACGCCTGGAACCTGCCGTGCCGCTTGATCCCCTACCTTTACGAGCCTGCCGCCAAACACCGGGCACGCGGCGAGCGTCGCGAACTTTACGCCGGGAGGCACCACGTCGATGCTGAACTGCGCTTTGCCGTTCACCTTCTCCGGTGTATCGAGCCGCTTGATCGGCTTGCCGATCAAACGGAAATCCTGCGGCGACTTGAGCTGCGGATCCTTCGGGGGAGCCATCCTGGTGGCCTCCGCAATCAAAGCGCCGTAGGCGAGCGTGCGTCCGCTCGGCGGGTGGCGAACCTCGCTCTGCTGAGTAACGCAAGTCGCAGGACTCACTTGCCAACGCTGCGCCGCCGCTTGCACCAGCATTGCGCGAGCGCTTGCCGCTGCTTCGCGCAGCGGCGTCCAGAAGGCACGGATCGAATTCGAGTTGCCCGTGACCTGGATGCCGAATATGGGATTGGCGTAGAGCGCCTGGTCCGGTGGCGCAGCCTCGAGACGCACCCGATCCCACGCGGCGTCGAGTTCTTCGGCGAGGATCATCGCGATCGAGGTGTAGACACCCTGCCCCATCTCGACCTGGGGCATGATCAACGTCACCGCCCCCTCACGATCGATGCGAATGAACCCATTGGGCGCAAAGCGCGCCGCGCCAGCGCCGCCACCTTTCGATGGGGCCGCGCCGGCGAGTGGAACATGAAAGCCCACCAACAGCGCGGCACCCGATGCCAGCGTGACTTGAAGGAAGGTTCTGCGTGAAGTTGCTTCTGTCATCGCATTCTCCCCGCGTCGCCTACCCGGCCTTCGCCGCCTGCTTGATGGCTTCGCGAATCCGCACATACGTGCCGCAGCGACAGATGTTTCCGGACATCGCCGCATCGATATCGGCGTCGCTGGGACTTGGGGTAGCGGCGAGCAGCGCCGTGGCTGACATGATCTGACCGGACTGGCAATAGCCGCACTGGATCACTTCGAGATCGAGCCAGGCCTTCTGGATCTTGCGACCGGCGGACGTGCCGTCGATGGCTTCGATGGTCGTTACGGCGCGCTCGCCGACTGCGCCGATCGGCAGAACGCATGACCGAACCGCTTTGCCATCCACATGGACCGTGCAGGCACCGCATTGGGCGATCCCGCAGCCGAACTTCGTGCCCGTGAGACCCAGCACGTCGCGCAAGGCCCATAGCAACGGCGTATCCGGGCTGGCATCCACCGACCGCTTCTCGCCATTGATAGTCAATTCCAGCATCACGGCTTCCGATGGATGGGTCGGAAGCAGGGTGCAGGCGCGAGCCGGCGGGACGATGTCCGACTGCGTCCGAACTATTTCATTCGAAATAGTGGCTTGCGGTCAGATCGGTGCGAGCCTCGAACAGACCGACAGCACCCCATAGAGCAGCACGCTCAATCCACTCGAGATCCTGAAGGAAAAATATATTCGACGCCGCGCACGCAGCGTCGACGCAGGCGACAAAAGCCCGAGTAGGGCCGTTGGCATTGTGATCTGGCGACTCGAGCTGCGTACTACGGCAGCTCCGCGTCGGCCTCGACGATGCAGGCACTCCCCTGCGTGACGCTGTGCGCGAGCGAGCGCGACTCCGGCAGCAGTTGCCCCATGAACACGCTGGCGATCTGCTGTTTCGACCGATAGAACTGCGGATCGTCGGGCTCCTTGCGCACGGCAATGTCGTGCGCCTTTGCCATGAGCCAGCTGCTGACCGTGAGGCCGCACAGCTTCAGGTAGGGCACTGCCGCAGCAAGCGCAGCTTCGGGCTTGTCAGCGTACATAGTGAGCATTGCACCCGTCACTTCACGCAGCAGATGCTCGGCCTCGAGCGCGGCCGCACACGATCTCGCCACACCGGGATCCTGCCCCGACAACGCCTCCAGATCCGCGCGTATATCCCCAAGCAACGCGTTCATTGCAGCAGCAGAGTCGCGCGCAATCTTCCGGCCGAGCAGATCGTTGGCCTGAATGCCGGTCGTACCTTCGTAGAGTGTGCCTATCCGGGCATCCCGGTAGAGCTGAGCCGCACCGGCCTCCTCGATGAATCCCATTCCACCGTGCACCTGGATGCCAAGCGAGGTCATGGTCACGCCGATTTCCGTCGACCAACCCTTGACGATGGGAATAAGCAGTTCGCCGCGTGCGAGTGCGGCCGAGCGTACAGTCGCATCCGGATGGTTCTTTGCGAGGTCCAGCTGCAGCGATGCATACATCGCGAGTGCGCGCGCTGCATCCGCCGCGGCCTTTATCGTCAACAGCATCCGCTTTACATCCGGGTGATGCGTTATCGGCAACCCCGTACCATCGACAGCGGTACCTGCTCCTCGCGGGCGGCCTTGCACGCGCTCGCGCGCCCAGTTCCGTGCCTGCTGATACGCCCTTTCGGCGATCGCGAAGCCTTCCAGGCCAACGCAGAGGCGCGTTGCATTCATCATGATGAACATGTACTCGACCCCACGATTCTCCTCGCCGAGGAGGTACCCGATCGCGCCACCCTGATCGCCATAGGCGAGGACACACGTGGGGCTCGCATGAATGCCGAGCTTGCGTTCGATTGATACACATCGCACGTCGTTGCGCTCGCCGAGCGAGCCGTCGTCGTTCACGAGCACCTTCGGAACGATGAAGAGCGACAATCCCTTGATCCCCGCCGGAGCGCCATCGATCCGCGCGAGCACCAGTTGAATGGTGTTGGCGGTGTAATCGTGATCGCCGTAGGTGATGAATATCTTCTGACCGAAGATTTTGAATCGATCGTGATCCCTGACTGCGCGCACGCGAATCGCGCCAAGGTCGGACCCTGCCTGCGATTCCGTCAGGTTCATCGTCCCGGTCCATTCGCCGCTGATCAGCTTCGGCAGGTACTTCTGCTGTTGCTCTGCGTTTCCGCAGTTCAACAACGCATCGATCGCGCACTGCGTAATCATCGGACACAACTTGAACGCCAGATTCGCAGAAGCCCATAGCTCCCCGACCGCGGTCCCAAGCATGGTGGGAGCCTCTTGTCCACCGTACTCGCGCGGTGAGCGCAATTGATTCCAGCCGTCAGCCGAGAATTGCGCATAAGCACGTTTGAACGTCTCTGGCATACGCACGCCGCCGGCCGTCCACGTTGCACCCTCGATATCGCCGGTGCGATTGATCGGCGCGAGAACCGTTTCTGCAAACTTCCCCGCCTGCTCCAGCACGGAATCAGCCAACTCGCCCGAATAGCCGGAGAGATTTGGCAGACCCGCGAGTTGCTGGTCGCCGATCAATTCGTGCAGAACGAAACGAATCTCTCGCAAGGGTGCGCGATACATAGTGACTCTTTCCCGCGTCTCAGATGATTTCAATGGCGACCGCGACAGCTTCGCCACCGCCGAGGCACAGTGCCGCAACACCACGCTTGCCGCCGCGTTTGCGCAGTGCATGGATCAGCGTTGTCAGAATGCGCGCCCCGGTTGCGCCAATGGGATGTCCCAGCGCACACGCGCCACCATTCACGTTGAGCCGGGCATGCTCGATACCCATGTCACGCATGGCCACCATCGGCACGATGGCGAACGCCTCGTTGATCTCGAAGAGATCGACATCGCTCGCGTGCCAGCCAACATGGCTCAACAGCTTCCGGGTCGCGTCCACCAACGCCGCTGCGAACCACTCCGGCTCACCGGCATGACTCACATAGCCCACGATTCGCGCCAATGGCGTAATCCCGCGGCTCGCGGCGATGGACCCATTCATCAAGACGACCGCAGCCGCTCCGTCCGCAATCGACGACGAGCTAGCCGGAGTAACGGTGCCGTCTTTGACGAATGCGGGCCGCAGGGTCGGAATGCGCGCCACGTCCAACGCGAACGGGGCCTCGTCACGATCGACCGTGACATCACCCTTGCGCAGCTTGAGCACTACCGGAACGATCTCATCCGCAAACGCACCGCCGTTCACGGCCGTCACGGCACGGCGCACGGATTCCGCCGCAAACTCGTCCTGCTCGGTGCGCCAGAAGCCGTGCTTTTTGGCTGTGCGATCCGCAAAGACGCCCATGTGCAGACCGTCGAACGGACTCAGCAAGCCATCGCGAAGCATGTGGTCCCGGAGTTCGGCATGCCCCATCCGCAGGCCGGTACGCGCCTTCGGCAACAGGTACGGCGCATTGCTCATCGACTCCAGACCGCCCGCGAGGACGATCCCGGCATCCCCGCTACGGATCTGCGCCGCTCCCAGCATGACGGCCTTGAGCCCGGAGCCGCACATCTTGTTGATGGTCGTCGCAGGCACGCCAAGCGGAACGCCGCCGGCCAAGGCAGCCTGCCGTGCGGGCGCCTGACCGAGGTCAGCCTGCAGCACACAGCCGAATATCACTTCCTCAACGTCGCTGCCTGCGACTCCCGCCGATTCGATAGCCGCCTTGGTGACCGCGGCTCCCAACTGCGGGGCACTGGCCGCAGCCAAACTGCCTTGAAAGGCGCCTAAAGGGGTACGAATCGCAGCGGCAATAACGACGTCGGACATCAGGACTTCTCCACGTGGATTGAGGGCTCGTCTAACTCGCCGTGAGGATCGGCGCTGCGCCAGCGACTGGACCCATCGACGGTGGTAGTGCGCTCGATGCGACCGTCGCGTTGCAGACGATTGAGATAGGCCGCCATCTCGCCCACCGCCAGGCGCCAACTCAGTTCATTCATCTCGCCCGGGTACAGGGCAGACAGAATGCGATCGGCATCCGCCTGCTCTCTGCAGATGTCGACAATATTTGCGAGCCTTCGATGCACGCCATTGATCAGGGAATCGATGCGCTGATGCAGTCCGACGAACACATCGCGATGCGACGGCAACACCCACACGTCAGGCGGCAACCGGGACAGCGCCGCAAACGAGTCCAGATACAGCTGCAATGGATCGGCATCCGGAGCGAGAGGATCGATGCTGACGTTGCTGCTGATCCCCGGCAGTACCTGATCACCGGCAATCAGCAACTGCAGTCGATCGCAGTACAGGCACACATGTTCTGGCGAGTGACCTCGCCCGATGATGACGCGCCACTCGAACTCGCCGATCACGATCGACGGATCGTCGATCAGCCGCACGGCTGCGGGCAATGGATAGATCATCGACGACAGCACTTTCCAGAAATCATCCTGGCGCGCTATCGCTGCCGAATCCGTGGAGAACCCGCGAAAGAACCCCTGTATCGCGGCATTCCCTTCAGCCGTCGGCTCGGTGACGCCGCGGCGGGCCGCCTCGATCTCTGCCGCAGTCATCCAGACATCGACGCCGCTGCGCTTCTGCATCCAGCCAGCGAGCCCGACATGATCCGGATGATAGTGAGTGCAGATGACGCGCTTCAGCGGTCCGCGAACATGCTCCGCGAAGACGCGATCCCAGAGCACGCGGATTTCTTCGCTGTCGACGCCGGTATCCACCAACGTCCAGCCGTCGCCATCCGCAAGCAGCCAGACATTGATGTGGTTGAGCCGGTCATCCAGCGGCATCCTCACCCACAACACGCCAGGCGCGACCTGCGTGACACCACCGAGACGATCGGGCGCTGTCAGCGGATGAACGAGTTCCGATTTTTTGTTAATCGCAGCGCTTCCGATTCCGACGCCGCGCCGCCGCCAGACATGGCGACGCACGTGTGCCTGTGACCAAGGGGATGGATCCGATGCGGCCGCGACTCACAGTCGCTGGAAAATGTGCACGAATCCCGCACTGCCGAGTCCGACATTGTGCTGCAGCACCGTGCGCACATCATCGACCTGGCGCTCGCCGGCCTGACCGCGCAGCTGCCATGTCAGCTCCGTGATCTGGGCGAGACCCGTAGCGCCGAGCGGATGACCTTTCGCCAGCAATCCGCCGGACGGACAGATGACGTACTTGCCGCCGTAGGTGTTCTGGCCATCGGCTACGAACTGATTGATGTCTTCGGTCTTGCACAGGCCGAGCGCCACATAGGTCGATGCTTCGTTACTGGTGAAGCAGTCGTGCAGCTCGATCACGTCGATTTCTTCCGGACCGACGCCTGCGCTCTCGTACGCCTGACGCGCAGCCTGCTCACTCAGGGATTGCAGCATGATGTCCATGACGCCACCGGCAAGCCCGGATGACAGATCGCTGCTGATTCCCTGCCCTACCAGGGCGACGTCGCTGCGCAAACCGTGTCGGCGAGCGAACGATTCGCTGCACACGATGACTGCCGCCGCACCGCAACTTGGCGGACAGGCATAGAGCCGGCGCATGGTGCGGAAAATCGGCGGTGTGTCCAGAATGTCAGCGACCGTCAACGGCTCGCGAAAGATGGCGTAAGGGCTCTTCGCAGCGTGATTGCGCGACTTGACGGCAATTCCCGCCAGCGTCTCGGCGGTCACGCCGAGCGCTTCGATGGCTTCGACCTGACAGCCGAACATGCTCAACGCCGGAGGCAACTTCATTTCGTCATCGCTGAGGCCGTGTGCATCTCGCAGCGCTGCGTGATGCCTGGCGAATGGGCTGGTCTTGTGCGGAAAGGCGAGATCGATTGCGCCGCGATCCATCTGTTCGAAGCCCACCGCCAGTGCGCATTCGACGCTACCGCCAGCCACCGCCTGTGCGGCCAGCGCGAACGCCGATGAACCGCTCGAGCAGTTATTGTTGACGTTGTAGATCGGAATACCGGTGATGCCCACGTGATAGAGCGCGGTCTGCCCTGCGCAGCTGTCTGCGTGTACGTACCCGGCATACGCCTGCTGCACATCGCTGTAGCCGATGCCGGCATCCGCCAGTGCCATGCGCGTCGCATTGGCAGCCATGACATCGTAGGCATCGCTCTGTCCTGGCTTCCTGAACGGAACCATGCCGACGCCGGCAACGATCACTCGACTCATTTCGAATCCTCCAAACCCGCGGTGCGATCAATTGATCGCGCGTGTGGCGTTGCCCCAGTAAACCTTGCGAATTTCCTTCTTCATCACCTTGCCCGCCGGGCTGCGCGGCAGGTCGGCGACGAAGTCGATCGTCTTCGGCGCCTTCACGCCGCCGAGCTGGTCCTTCGCCAGTGTGATGAGCTCCTCTGCGTCGACCACAGCACCCGGCTTGAGCAGGACCACGGCCTTGACAGATTCGCCCCATTTTTCGTCGGGCACACCGATGACCGCGCACTCCTGTATCGCGGGATGCGCTGCCAGCACCTGCTCGACCTCGTTCGGGTAGACGTTGAATCCGCCGCTGATGATCATGTCCCGCTTGCGATCCATCATCGTAATGAAGCCGTCGCGGTCCATGACGCCGATGTCGCCGGTGTGATGCCAGCCGAACTGGCGAACCTGTGCAGTAGCATCCGGATTCTTGTAGTAACCCGGCGTGACCAGGGAGCCTTTGACGCAAATCTCGCCGAGTTCGCCGCGCGGTACTTCGCGTCCGTCGTCATCGAGGATTGCCACGGTGTTGAAAACCGCAGGCTTACCGACGCTTTGCAGTCGCACCTCATCGATCTCGCCGGTCGGTCCCATGTAGTCCCACGGCGCCTTCATCGTGATCGCCGCAGGACATTCCGCCTGCCCGAAGCATTCGCTCATCACGGGCCCGAAGACGCTGATGGCCTCCTTCACCTTCTCGATCGAACTCGGCGCGGCCGCGATGAGGAAGTGCTGCAACGACGAGTAGTCGTACTTCTTCAGATCCGGATGCGCCAGCATCATGTAGAGCACGGTCGGCGGCAGAAACAGATGCGTCACTTTGTAGGTCTGGATATCGCGAAGGATCGCCCCCGCCTCGACTTTGCACGCGATGACATTGGTGCCGCCTCGCGCGAAATGCATGCAACCCAGAATGCCGGCCGAGTGCGTCATCGGCGCAACGACGAGATGGCAGGTGTTGTCGTAGTAATGAAAGTGCGCATAGAAGTTCGCGAACAGCGTCGCGATGCTTCGATGGGTCATCAGCACGCCCTTCGATTCACCGGTCGTGCCGCCTGTGGGGAAAATAGCGAGCACCTCATGCTCATCTTCCGGCCCGATTTCGTGTCGCGTATCACTCCCCGCAAGCCACGACGAGAGCGACGGATTGCTGCCGCTCGTCGAGTCGATGCATACCGCCGCCTTGATGTTCGGGGCCGCCGCCAGGATCTGCTGAACCTCCGTTTCGAACATGCTGTGATACAGCAGCAGCTCGCCATCGAACCGACGTAACAGATCGACATTGACGGCGATGGAGTTGCGCGGGTTGATCGGAATCCAGACACCCTCCGCGCGCATCAGGCCGAGCAGGCTCAGAAAGGCGATGTTGGAGTTCGGTGCGTAGACGCCGATCTTCGCGCCCTTCTGATAGCCGTGTGCGCGCAGAGCGGCGGCGATCCGATGCGTCGCCTGCGCCGCCTGCGTATAAGTCAGCTTCTCATCGCCGTCGATGAAGGCAATATTGTCCGGATACAGCTCAGCGCCCCGGTCAAAGAAATCGATGATGCGCATGGAATGACTACCGCCTTCAACTGACCTGAACTTCGATCGGGAAGAAATTCTGCACCGCGCCGAGCAAGTACCGATGGCCCACGATATGGCACCCCGAAGCGAAGCCGGCCTTGTTCGTCCCTTCGTCGATGAGCTTGCGAGCCGCCGCCGCCATGAGCAGACCGGTGATCTGGTACGGCGGCGTGCTGCGAATTACGCACGAGCGGCTGACGGCGGCACCGCGCCCGTAGGCGAAATCCGTGCTGCGTCCGGTGCGCAGGCGTTCGCGCGGCGGCATACCGGGTTGCATCTTGGCCGCCATATCGGCCAGCGCCTTCTCGCGCTCCGCCACAGGCAGCGGCCTGATGTTGTCTTCGTAGTTCTTCTGCAGTGCAATGAGCATCTCGAACATCGGGCGATTGTCGAACGCCGTGAGATGCCGACAGTTGATGACTCGCGGATCATCCAGGTAGGCCAGCGGAATCGCACCACCGCCCCACGGATGACACAGCACGGTCGTCGCCATGCCCGGCGCCGACATCTCGAAACCGCGACCCTTGACCCAGGGAACGAGCTTGTTGTCCGCCAGATACATGTGCTCGGACTGGAACATGCAGAAAATCGTCTGCGTGGATCCGAATGTCGGCACACCATTCGTCAGACACCCTACTTCGAGCGTGTCTATCCCTTCCTGTTCGAGGACGATCTCGCACGCGATCTGGCCGATCGTGTGCATGTACGCAACGCTCGGCGCGAGCGCGATGTTTTTCTTCCTGAAGCCGTCGCTGTACTTGTTCCGCATGCTGAGCATCCATTCCTGCTCACCGGTGCTGTCCAGGTAGTGCACACCGGCCTGCTCACAGGCCGCCACGACAGGCTCACCGTAGTACGTGAAGGGTCCCACCGTGTTCAGCACGACGGATGCGCCATCGAACAGTTGCGCGAGACTTTTCGTATCGTGCTCGATGTCGACCACCTTGAAGTCTGCGGTTTCGATGCCTGGGACCTGCTTCATGGCCTCGGCGACGCGTTTCTTGTCGCGCCCCGCAGCGATGAATGGAATGTTGTATTCGCGCAGATACTCAGCCACCAGACGACCGGTGTAGCCGCTTGCACCGTAGATGACGACAGGATAGTTCGACATGATCTCGATACTCGAATGAGGATGAATGGATGCGATCAGCCGACGTGCTGCCGGTACCAATCGCTCAAATGGTTGGCGCCGTGCAGGCTGAGCACATTGTTCTCGCCGTCTTCGATCAGCGCCGCGCGCGCATCGCGCAACAGCTTCTCGACCGGATACTCGCGGGAAAGCCCGTTTGCGCCCATCAGCTGCACGGCTGCATCGGCCACCTCGTACGCGCTCTGCGTGACGAAGGTTTTGCTGGTCACGGACGCTAGGAAATGCGGTCCATTCTTGCCGTAGTTGTAGTCGACGACACGACGGGCCATCGCCTTGCACGCTTCGAGCTTGCGCCAGGCGTCGAACACCCGCAGACGCACGCTCTGATGATCCATGAGAACAGCGCCGCCCTGGCGGCGCTCATGCACATACTTCAATGCGTGCTCGAACGACGCGCGCGCCAGGCCACCCAGCGTGCAGGCGATCTCCATGTTGGCGAACGTAAGTGCGCCGTAGAAGCTGAGATCCGCCGCGTCCTCGCCTGCGAGGATGTACTTCCTCGGCACCCGCACATTGTCGAAATAGATCGCACCCTGCGGCATCGATCGCTGGCCGAGCTTGTCGTGCGCCTTGCCCTTCGAGACGCCGGGAATGTCGAATGGAATCAGTATCCCGATCAGGCGCAGCGATCCATTGGCTCGATGGATACCTTGACCGTAGTCGCACTGCAGGTACGCCAGCGCACATTGCGCAATGGGTCCCGCCGAAACCCATTCGGATGTTTGCCCATTGATCACGACGTGATCGCCGTCGACGCGCGCCACCAGATTGCCGCGATCCTGCCGGCTGCCGCGCAGAGTTTCACGCCCCGCCATATCCAGCACGTCGCTGCCGCGATCCGGCTGAGTTGCGATCCAGCAGCCGGGCAGGCCCTTGAACCGCTCCAGCAATTCCGGATCGCCAGACAGCGCTGCTGCAAAGGAAGGAAACGACGTCGCGATCGCGAGCACTGTCAATCCAACATCGCCGTAGCCCAGTTCCTCGAGCAGCAACGGCAGCAGCCGGGCCATCTGCTCCGGCTGCAGGGACGCCAGCAGATCGAGGTTGAACAGCCCGGATGCCTGGAACTTCTGCAGATACTCGAACAATGGCGAGCCGGCGGCGACCACCTCTTCGGCCGTCAGTCTGTCGAGCGTGGCCGCGTAGGGCCGCATCGTTTCCAGCGCAAAGCGATTCGCAGCGCTCTGCAGCGCCCTCTCCTCATCGCTCAGGGTCGGCTCCAGTCCGGAAAGGCCAAGCCTGGGCGCCGCAATTTCTTTGATATTGAACATGTCACGTCTCCCATCGCTCTACGTCGCGAACGAGCAGATAGCATCTGCCCGCGCCGCAGGGCCGATCGCCTGCGGCGCGGGCGTCGCTACTCAGAAGCGATACGTACCCTGCACACCGAGCACGCGAGGTTCCTCGACCCATGCGGCCTTGATGCCGCCGGTGAGCGGCGCATCCAGGCCCGTCGTGAACGTTCGCTTGTCGGTCAGGTTGCGACCGAACACAGAGACGCTCCAGGTGCCATCCACTGACATCACGCCAATGCGCGAGTCGACCTTGACGTACGCATCCTGGTGCAACGCCTCGTCGAGGTCGTTGCCGAGATACATGTCGGCCTTGTAGTTAACGTCCACGTGGGCAAACAGATCCCAGTTCGCGCCGACCGACTTGACGTAGTCGACGTAGAACGCTCCGGTCCACTCCGGCGCGTACGCGCCGCGCTTGCCGGTGAGATCCTTGGTGCAAACCGCCACGAGAGCGCCTTCTGCGATCGTGCACGGGGCTCCGGGGAACGACGCATACTTGTGATCGAGGTAGTTCAGGCTCAGGCCGAACTCGAGCTCACCCGTCGCTTTCCACTGGCTTTCAAGTTCGACGCCCTGCACCACCAGTTCGGCAGCATTGCCGACGACGAAATTGATGCCGTTGAACGACGTCACCTGCAGATTTTCCAGCTCGCTGCGATAGACCGCGGCGCCGATACGCGCCCGGCCGTTGAACAGTGACTGCTTGACGCCCAGCTCCCAAGCATCCACCGACTCGTCCTTAAACTCAGTGCCGGTCGACGGTGTGCCATCAGGACGCGCCGAATCGGGCGTCGCGTTGAAACCGCCGGATTTGTAGCCTTGCGAGAACGACAGATACGTCATGCCCGTATCGCTGTACTCCCAGCGCAGTTTCGCGGCAGCATCCAGGTGCTCCTCCGCACTGTTCAGATCCTGCAGATGCGGATAAGTCACCAGACCGCCCCAGACGACCTGCGCCAGCACCGCCTGTGGTCCGCCGGCAGCGTATGCCCGGGCGAGCAATTGATTCAGGCTCGCTGAACCCACCGTATCCGCAGGATTCAACAGCGGGACGAACTGGCCAGGCTGACCGGTACCGATTATGTTGTCCTTGACTACGTCCTTCTCGTCTTCCGAGTAGCGTAAACCCAGCTCGAGCGCCCATCGATCGGTGAACTCGTACTCGACTTCACCGAAAATCGCCTTCGTCTCCGCCGTCTGCTTCAACGTGTAGCGACGATCGACCGAATTGAGCTGCGTCGTCGGCGTCAACAGACCCGCGTTGATGAGCGCCGTGACAGCCGGATTGCTGGCAGCGAGCACACTGGCGTGGAACAGCGTGGGCGCGCCGCCGATGAGCGGACTGATGAGGCCGCCCATGGTGCCGTCGAGCTGATTCTCGTTCTGAATTTTGAGGCGCTGCTTCTCGTAGTACGCACCGAGAACGACATTGACCGGACCGTCCCAATCCGACGCGAGACGGAATTCCTGTGAGAACTGCTCGAGTTTCTCGCCTTCGATCGTGTGCGCGAGATTGACGGGCGTGAAATCCACGTCATGGTCGTTGTCGGTTTCGAAGTTCGTGAATCCGCTGAGCGACGTGAACACGAAGTCGCCGACATTCCATTCCACATTCAGCGATACATTGGTGGATTCGCTGGTTTCGACGTCCTGTGGTCTCCAGAAACGATTGTTGGTGTAGCTCTCCCATCCACGTGACAAGCCAAAGTTAGGCTCGAGTCCATTCGAGAGAATGAGCGACCCCAGCACTGCCGTCGTCTTGCCCAACGCCAGATAGCCCGGAATGACGCCATAGTTGATGTCGGCGATCACGACTTCGGCGCCGTATGCCTCCATCTCCGAATAGGAGACTTTGCCGGTGACGGACAGCGTGTCGGTGGGCGCCCATGCGAGCGTCAGTCGCGCCGCCCGATCTTCGTCCTGGCGCTCGTCCGTGTTGCGCGCTTTGTTCCTGACGTAGCCGTCCGACGACGAATCGCTGTAAACGAATCGCGCTGCAAGCGTCTCCGACAGATCACCGCTCAACGCCAACGAGTAGCGCTGGGTGTTGTACTCGGGCTCCCACAATGCACTGACCGTTCCCCTGAAGCCGTCGCCCTGTTGCGGACCGGCCGTTTCGATCTTGATGGCGCCGGCCACCGCGTTCTTGCCGAACAGCACGCCCTGCGGACCACGCAGCACCTCGACACGCGCGAGATCGAAAATCGACTGCGTGAATTGCAGGCTGCGCGACTGATAGATGCCGTCGATGTACATACCGACGGACTGCTCGAATCCCTTGTTGATACCCGAACCGATACCGCGAATATAGATGGAGCTGGCTTGTGCACCACGCCCCACCTGCAGACTCGGTACCTTCGCCGAGAGCTGCTCGAGCCCCGTAACGCCCTGGCTCTCCATTTCCGAACCGGAGACCACCGACACCGCGAGCGGCGCGTTGACCAGCGATTCTTCGCGCTTGCGGGCAGTCACCATGACTTCTTCGAGGATCAGCCCGTCGTCCGCGGACCAGGCAACGCCTGGGGTGAACGACACAGCTGGTAAAGTCAGCATGCATATCAATCGTTTCAAGATCTTGCGCTCCACCTGATTTAATAACGACGCGTCTATCGACCAACGAAGTTTGGTTTTCTTTTCTCGGCGAAAGCTCGCGGCCCTTCTCTCGCATCGTCGGTCGCCAGGATCGCCGCCAGCTCGCGGCTTTCGATGCGAAACCCTTCCTGCAAAGACACTCCGCTGCTCTCCAACGCCACGCGCTTGATCGCCTGCAGCGCCAGCGGTGCGTTGTCGAGCAACTTCTCGATCACTTTCTGTACTTCGGCCATCAACTGCGACGGCTCGACCACACGGTTGAGCAGCCCGATCTCGAACGCCTGTTGCGCCGTGATCGACTCGCCCGTCAGCAGAAACTCCATGGCCTTGCACCAGGGAATCTGTCGCGGCAGCCTCACCGTGGTGCCACCGCCCGCGACGATGCCGACCTTCGGCTCGCTCAGTGCGAAGCGTGCGGTGCTGGAGGCGATCCGGATGTCGGATGCCACCGTCAGCTCGCTGCCGCCGCCCATCGCGACGCCGTTCACCGCAGCAATGATCGGTTTGACGAAACTGTCGTCTCGAATCGTGATGCGCGCGGCGAAACCCGGCTCCATAAAGCGCCGGTCGTAGTCGTCCTGCGGCTGGCGCGCGCCCGTCAACAACGGAATCAATTGCTTCAGATCACCGCCCGAGCAGAACGCGCGATCGCCAGCTCCGGTCAGCACGACCAGGCGAATGGCCGAGTCGCTGCGTGCCCACTCCCACATATCCATGAGCTCGCACGCCATTCGCGTCGAGATGCTGTTGAACACGTCGGGGCGATTGAACGTCGCCCACAACGCACCATCACGATTCTCTGTCAGCAAGTGCTTCATTGGCGCGGCCCGCTCATTGGTTCTTGACGGGACGAAACTTCACGAGCGTCGCCTCTGCGGTCACGTGATCGAAAACAGCCTCCACCGCCATACCGATGCGAACGGCTGCGGAATCGCACTCGACGATGTTCGTGGTCATACGTACGCCTTCTTCGAGGTCCACGATGGCGATCACCAGAGGCAACTGATCCGTAAAGTCCGGATGCGGCGCCACGTGGCATACGGTGTAGCTGTGAACGACCGCTTTTCCGGAGCACACGATCCATCTGAGATCCGTGCTCCAGCAGTGGTGGCACAGGTCACGCGGATAGAACTGCCGGCGCGAACACGTCATGCATTCCTGGACCTGCAGTACTTCATAGCGCGCAGCGTCCCAGTACGGACGCGCTGATGGACTTCGAAACAACAGCAGATCGGCGTAGCTCATGATTACGTTTCACTCGATTCCGAGGATCAAGGTCACCTGCTCGCCAAGGATTCCGCCGTTGCCGTGCGCAAGACCTGTGGTGGCGTTGGGAAGCTGGCGTCCGCCCGCTCGTCCCATGAGTTGCCGCGCCGCTTCGACGACATGCGACATGCCGCCGGCCTGCCCGGCCTGACCGAAGGAGAGTTGTCCGCCGTGCGTGTTGCACGGCAGGTCGCCTTGCCAGGTGAGATCGCGCTCGGCGATGAACGGACCGCCATGACCCTTCTTGCAGAAGCCCATGTCTTCCAGCGTGATCGCGACCGTGATCGTGTAGCAGTCGTAGGGCTGGATGAACTGCATCTGCTGCGGCTGCAACCCCGCCATCTCGAAAGCGCCTTTGGCAGCCGCCTCGATCCAGCTGGTCGTGAGACTCGGAGCATTCGCAATGGAGATGCTCGTGCCGGCTTCGCCAGCACCGAGCAACTTCACTGGCCGGTTGGGTCCGCGTACGGCCAGGTCCGCGCGAGAAACGATGACTGCCGCCCCGCCGGTGCAAGGCGAAACGATCTCAAACAGGTGCAATGGCTCCATCACGACGCGCGAGTTCAGTACGTCATCGATCGTCAGCTGTTTGCCGTAGAACAGCGCGTCCGGATTCTGCTGCGCGTTGCAGCGCTGATCGACAGCCACCTTGGCGAGCTGCCGTGCGGTCGTGCCGTACTCGTGCATGTGACGCATCGCGACCATGGCGTAGCCGGCATTCGCCGGAACGTTGCCGTAAGGAATCTCGAATTCCAGGTCGCTCTGTGGCATCAGATGCGCAAGACGCGCGAAGAACTTGCTGTCCATCACTTCGGCAGTCACACACAGCACGTGGTTGCACATGCCGGCTTGAATGGCCGCCGCCGCGCGCCAGATCATTCCAGCTGCAGAGGCACCGCCGATGTCCACAGTGTCGAAATAGCGCGGCCGGATGTTCAGGTACTCACAGAGGTACGACGGCCACAGGATGTTGTAGTTGGAGAACGGCGTGGCCGTCAGCAGCCCATCGATCTGGCCGCGCTCCAGTCCCGCATCTGCCACGGCCTGACGCGCCAGGTCCGCGCAAATCGTCGTCGGCGTATGGGATCCTGGCTGTCGCTGCGGCTTCATCTCGGCGTAACCGCTGATGGCCGCAATGCCCTTCAAAGTAGTGTGCATCGTGATTCTCCCGCCGGTCATTCCCAGATGACGCGCAGTTCATGCGGGTTCTCATCGACCCTGCTTGCCAGCCCCCAGTACTTCGTCTCGATCGGATCCCGCAGAATCTTGCCGACGGGATTCAACAAGCGATTCTCGAGCGTCCAGCGTTCCCGGCAAATCACGACCAGCGACACGCGCGCGTGTTTCTCCTGCCTGCCGTTGATGCGCTCAATTGCGGCTCGCAGGTTCTGCTCTACTTCGTCGCTCGTTCGTTGGCGACCGACTCCGGACAACCCGATGAGCAGCACCGTTTGAGCGAGCCCTCGCCCGCATAGCATCTGCTGTTCCACCAGCTCGTTCTCGGAGATGGCGTTCTCGATCGGAACAGGCGCCACATACTTGCCCTTGGCGGTCTTGAACTCTTCGCAAACCCGTCCAACGATGTAGTAGAAGCCGTCCGGATCGACCGTGGCACGATCGCCGGTGTGCACCCAACCATCGACAATGGTCTGAGCTGTCTTCTCGGGCATATTGAAATAGCCCAGCATGCGTCCCGGCGAACGCACGAGGATTTCACCCTCGGCACTCAACTTCACTTCAGAACCGAACGCTGACTTGCCGACCGAGCCGATGCGATTCTCAGATGGCATGTTGAGCGTGACCGGCGTGCTCTCCGACTGACCGTAGATATCGCAGATCACGACCCCGGCCTTGTCGAACCACTGGTGAATGCTCAGCGGCAGAGGCGCCGTGCTGTTCGCCAGGAAGCGAGCATCGTTCAGACCGAGCAGGTTCTTGAAAGCAACGCCTGCCTGCGACGCAGTCGCGGGATTCTCCACCAGGCGATTGGCCGCCTCTTCGCCGCCCAGCGCGGCTACTGCCATCTTCTGATACGCCAGCCACAGTCGCGGCGGCGCGAGAAACCAGTCGACCCGAGCAAGCTTCATGTCGTCCGCAAAGGTTCGAACTCCGTTGCTGATGACGGTTTGTCCGCCGTTGCTGATCATCTGGTAGCCGATGACGACGCGTTCGGCGCCATGTCCCATCGGCAAGTAGTTGATGAAGCGTGTGCCGCGCAGCTCCTCACATTCGACGAACGGCGAGATGACGGCGGTGCCTGACCGCAGCGAATGCACCACACCTTTCGGCAGACCGGTGGTGCCGGAGGTAAAGATGATAATTCGCGGCTCATCGATGGGTGGAGCGGGTGTGCCCGAGAACGGCTGATGGGTCGTCAGCAGCTCTTCCCATGAAGTGAAGGCCCTTGAATCCGTCGCTCCCGGCAACGTGATGATGCGAACGTCGTCAGGAACGCAATCCCTCACGGCTTCCCAGTTTTCTGAAGGGCCGAGAAACAGCAGCTTTGCGCCGGTGAGCTCGAAGCAATGCGTCACCTGCTCCGGGAGGCTGGTCGTCAACACGCCTGCGACGATATGACCCGCGCTCTGGCCAGCCATATCCGCGAGATACCAATGCAGACTGTTGCGTCCGAGGATGACGATGCGTTCGCCCGTGTCCTGCCCCAGCAGCGCGACCAGCGCGGACGTCATTCGCCGGACCTGTTCTCCCGCCTCGCCCCAGGTCATCGTGCGCCATTGCTCGCCCAGCTTCTGGGTGACGAACGGCGCATCCGGCTGCTGCTGCGTCCAATGCCAGA
This sequence comes from Povalibacter sp., assembly GCF_036520495.1. GTDB lineage: Bacteria > Pseudomonadota > Gammaproteobacteria > Steroidobacterales > Steroidobacteraceae > Steroidobacter. Next base: position 28,828 of record NZ_DATDJO010000073.1, read on the forward strand.
ACAGATCGAGGTACGTCGGCTTCGAAACCCCCGCCCTCGGCGCCGCCCCACCCGGCTCGCCGGTCATGACAGCAATTCCCCGGCGATGATCAGGCGGCGGATCTCGTTGGTGCCGGCGCCGATCTCGAAAATCTTGGCCGCACGATAGAGACGGTTGACCTCCATCTCCCACATGTAGCCCATGCCGCCGTGAATCTGCAGTGCGTTATCGCAGACCTCCATCAGCGAGCGGCCGCACAACAGCACCGTGGCTGCCGTCAGTTTGTGAATTTCGCCGCGCCCGCCTTCGCCCTCGCGCATGCCATTGCACCGGGCCAGCGTGTAGTAAACCATCCGCCGCATGCTCTCAACCGCGACGTACATGTCGGCGAGCATCCCCTGGACCATCTGGAAGCTCGCAATCGGCTTGCCGAACTGAACGCGCGACTTTGCGTACTCCACCGCCAGTTCCAGCGCACGCTCGGCAATGCCCAGCGTGTGCGCACCGACGATCGCACGTTCCAGGTCCAGGCCGCTCATCATGATCGCGATGCCCTTGTTCTCCTGGCCGAGAAGATTCTCGACAGGCACGCGGCATCGTTCGAACACGAGCTCACCGGTCGGCGATCCCCGGTTGCCCATCTTGCTCAGCGTTTGCGCGACCGAGAAACCCGGGAATCCCTTCTCGACGAGAAACGCGGAAACGCCTTTGGCGCCCAGTTCCTTGGCGGTCTTCGCGTAGATGATCATCACGTCGGCGATCGGACCGTTCGTGATGAACAGCTTGCGGCCGTCGAGGATGTAGTGATCGCCTTCGCGGCGCGCGACGGTTGCCATGCTGCCGATCGCATCGGAGCCGGCTCCGGGCTCGGTCATGCCGAGTGCACCGATCATCTCGCCGCGAATGCAGTGCGGCAGGTACTTTTCCTGCTGCGCGGGCGTCCCGTTTCTATACAGATTGTTGACGAACAGATTCTCGTGGGTCGCATAGCTCAACCCGACCGAGGAGTTGTGGCGCGCAATGGCTTGAATCACGAGGCCCTGGCAGAAGAAATCCAGGCCAGCGCCGCCCAGTGAGTTTTCAACTGCTACGCCGATGAGTCCCGCCGCGCCGATCTTGCGCATGACGTCTTCCGGCCACCATTCTTCCGCATCCATTCGCGAAAACAACGGCGCCAGCTCTTTGCGGGCAAAACGATCTGCAGTCTCGAGGATCGCGGCGCGATCGCCGCTCAGTTCGAACTCGACATTGTCATCACCAGTCGTTCGCATTTCGAATAACGCCCCCCGACGCTACGTAGATTTGGACCGCTACTGAAATCCGATGCTACTATCCCGCCATATCTCCGACCTGATATCTGGTGCCACTCTTCTGATAATTAGTGACACCTCGAACACAGAGGTTCTCCGATGGAGCTGGTCCGAACACTCGCGCTTGCCGGATACAGCCAGACGACACGCAGTCTCGGCATCGATCCTCAGGAAATCCTGCGCTCAGTGGGACTGAGCGAGGCAACGATCGAGTCGTCACGCTATGGCGACATGATCGAGCTGCAGCAGGTGAAGAAAATCCTGCGACTGACCGCCAAGGCCGCACAGTGCGAGCATTTCGGCGTGCTGTTCGGCAGCAAGCAGTCGATCTCGGCACTCGGCGATCTTGGCCTGGCCATGAAGCAGGCAGCCAATGTGCAGGCGGCGCTCGAAATTCTGATAACGAACAATCATCTGCTCTGGCAGAACACAGCCACCTGGCGCATTGAGGTGTTCGGCGACAAGGCCTATATCATTCTCTCCTTCGCCTCGTTGAAGGATGTGCGCTATCTGGCAGAGGCCACGCTGGCGGCCACGTTCAAACTGGTTCGATACTTCTGCGGCAAGTCGTTTACGCCGCAACAGGTCCACATTGCGCACTCAGCGCCCAAGGACCGTGCCCCCTATCGCAAGTTGTTCTCGTGCTCCGTGCAGTTCGATCGCGAGGAGTACGCCCTGGTATTCCCCGAACGCTTCCTGCGACAGAACATCGCAACCTCGGACAAGGAACTGGCAGAAACGCTGCAACGCTACCTGAAGGTCATGGAAGCGCACTATCCTGCCGACACCCTGGCCAAGATCAACTACCTGATGGAAAGAGCGCTGACTTTCGGCAATTGCAGCGCCGACAACATCGCCCTGATGCTGTCCATGCACCGCCGCACCCTGCATCGGACTCTGTTGAAGCACGGCACGACCTTCACGGCATTGCTCGAGCAATGCCGCCGCAAGAAGGCGCGGTTTCTGCTGCAAGACACGCAGCTACAGATCACCCAGATCGCGACGAATCTGGGCTATTCGGATCTCACGGCCTTCAATCATGCGTTCAAGAAGTGGCATGGCATGCCGCCGACCGAGTATCGAAAGCGTCGTACCGCACGACGCTCGACGCGCACCCAGCATTGACGAATCACTCGCTCAACAGCTCGCCCGCGATGATCAGGCGCCGGATCTCATTGGTGCCAGCGCCAATCTCGAAAACCTTGGCCGCGCGATACAGTCGGTTGACTTCGGTCTCCCACATGTAACCCATGCCGCCGTGAACCTGCACGGCGCTGTCGCATATTTTCTGCAACGATCGCCCGCACAGCAACACGGTTGCTGCGGTCAGCTTGTGGATCTCGCCACGCCCACCGTCGGTACCAGCCAATCGATTGCACTTGGCCAGCGTGTAGTAAACCATCTGCCGCATGCTTTCGACGGCTACATACATATCGGCGAGCAGCGCCTGAACCATCTGAAAGCTCGCGATTGGTTTGCCGAACTGGACGCGCTGCTTCGCATACTCTACGGTGATTTCGAGCGCTCGCTCCGCGACGCCCAGCGCGTGCGAACCGACGATCGCCCGCTCCAGATCAAGGCCGCTCATCATGATGGCGACGCCCTTGTTCTCTTCGCCCAGCAAGTTCTCGGCGGGTACTCGACAGTTGTCGAAAACGAGCTCGCCTGTCGGCGAACCTCGATGCCCCATCTTTATCAACTTCTGCGCAACTGAGAACCCCGGAAAGTTCTTCTCCACGAGAAACGCAGAGACACCCTTGGTGCCGCGCTCCGGAGCTGTTTTTGCGTAGATGATCATCACATCCGCAATCGGCCCGTTCGTGATGAAGGTCTTACGTCCATTCAGGATGTAGCTGTCTCCGTCGCGATGCGCAACAGTCGCCATGCTGCCGATGGCATCGGAGCCGGCGCCCGGCTCCGTCATCCCGAGCGCTCCGATGAGATCGCCCGTTATGCAACCCGGCAAGTACTTTGCTCGCTGCTGAGGTGTACCGTTCTGGTCGAGATTGTTGATGAACAGATTCTCGTGCCCCGCATAGCTCAGTCCGATCGACGAGTTGTGACGCGCGAACGCCTGAATGACCAGCCCCTGACAGAAGAAATCCAGGCCGGCGCCACCGAACTCCGGGTCAACCGCGACGCCAATCAGGCCGGCGCTGCCGATGCTGCGCATGATGTATGGCGGCCACCATTCGTCCGCATCCATCTTCGCGAACAGAGGTGCCAGTTCCCTGCGGGCAAAGCGGTCTGCCGTTTCCAGGATCCCGGCGCGTTCCGCCGTTAGCTCATACTCTTTATCTGTGGGGGAAAGGGACGACGCCGTTTCCCCGTCGTGTAACGTGGCCATTCTCGTGATTGATCTCGTGAGCGGGTACTTGAACCCAGAATGCTACTGGGGACACTCAACGGGAGCCTGATGTTTGGTGCCACAGGCCTGATAAATGGTGCCACGCTGTGCGCCAAGGTTGCCCTTAGCGGCTGCACCTGGAACGCATCTATGCTGTCAGGAGGAGGTTCGCGCCCTTGGTCAGTTCGTGCATCGCCGGGTCAGCGATGCAGCTCAGGTCCGCGCGGCGGGAATGGCGAACAAATGTCCGCCCTCACACGGATGGCTATCAATCGTGTGCTGATCCCGTCTTACGGAACCACGAGGTGCCACACCCCGTCACGGCCATGGCCCAGGGTCTGGCCTGGCTTCTCATCGATATAGGTGTAGAGGGGGCGATTTCGATACCGCCATTGCCGGGACTTATCCGCTCGCTCGATCAGGGTCCAATCACCGAGCGGCTTCGATCCGTCTGAAGCAATCACCGGCTGCCATTGCCGGGCGCATTCAGCGGTGCATGTTGGTTGTCCATCGGTATCCCGGTCGTACACGTAAAGCGAGAGCACTTCCAGTCGAAAGACAAACTTGCCGTTCTCGACAAAGAGACTGATGTCGGCGGGCGTTACGGGCGGCATTGATGTAGTCATGCATCCTTTCTAGTATCGAGCCGAAGGTCGCGTCAAGTCCGTCACCCATTCGATCCGAAATCTCGCGCCATTGCAGCCACTGTCGCAGCGCTGTCACTCGGGAAAGCGAGTCGCATGCGCAAGTTCAGTTGAGGAAATTCGCAACGGCGTACTTATCGAACAAGTTTGGTGAACGGTCTTTGGCTGAACGATCAGCGAGCTGAAGGATCCAACGTCCTACGTACGCTACTTGTCTCCGCCTCCCGGCGTGCGAGACGCAGTAACAGCGCAAGCATGACAGGATCAGGCGGTGGCGCCTCAAAGTGCTTGCGTAGGCCCACTGACAGCATGGCGTGATCGCGTGTCTTTTCGGGGGATGGATCGCGTGTCTTTTCGGGGGATGGTGTAAGCGGGGTCATTGCATCGTTACCTCGAGGAAACAACGTGCCTGACTCCGCAGGGTTCCTGTCGGATCACCGCATGATTTGCAGCATGATGTGCAGGTTGAACCGATCGCTGGATGCGCAGCAAATTATTTTCTACGTTGGCTTACTCCCGGGCCACCCTGCCAAGGGCGCAGGCCGATACCAGCCTGCGCCCGACACTTTTTCTGACTGAACCGAATGCAGACCGCGGCAGCGATCCATCTCAGGCATGTGCGTGCGTCGCCCGCTGCGATGCCTTCGATGATCGCGCCGGTTCGCGACTCATCAGTTCAGACTTGCGGGCCGCCAGCTGATCGCCGACCGCCTTCAGATCCATTTCGGACTTCTTTGCCTTGGCGAACATGCCGCCCGGCTGTTCTTCTTCCTTTACGTGGTGCTTGATCATCTCCGACAGCACCGTGACCTTGGCGCCAAAGAAATCATCCTCGGGCCCGGAGCTTTCGATCTGCTCGATGAGATTCCTGGCTCCCGCGTGTTCCACCACGGCCTCGTGGTGCATGTCTTCATCTTCCGTGGCCTCGATGAAGGCTGGGTAGAAGATATCCTCCTCGATCTGCATGTGAACGCGCAGGGCCAGACAGATCCTGGCGGCCAGATCCGTCTTGCGCGAATCCGCGCGCGCCTTCTCGAACTCCTCGAACCATCCCTCCACCTGACGATGATCCGCCTTCAACAGACTGATGGCATCGCGCTTGGCGGTGCGTGAGGCTCCGCGACGGGCCTTGCTGGCAGTACGACTTGGCATGAAGCTTCCCCTTGGCGTCGGCAGGATAAGAACGAGACAGCGAAGCAACGCCGCCTGCCTGCCGCAGGTTCCTCGAACCGTTGACACGTTTGTTTTCCCGCTTGCGCCGGCGAGCCGGAGCCATCAGCATGACTCATAGACAACGCTTGGGACGCTGACTTACCCGCGCGACGCAGTTGGACGAAAGAGAACTTCATGCATCGGCGGCGGCGATGATCGCCAGTGGCATTCCCAACTCACTGGCGTTCGCAATTCAGTCAGTGGAATCAGGACGCATCCGTAAGCGGCGCCAATTCCCTGAAGAACATCCGCCGGTACGGAAAATCAATGGCGCGCATCTTTGACTGAAATCGTGTGGCCCTCGGCCGTTCCATCGGCGGACAGACGGACCCAGCCGCCATAGATCCAGCCATCCCCAGCCAATTCAACGTACTGCCATCCTTCAGCTTCGTCCACCTCGGGCGCACGACTCAACAACAGAAGGATTCTTTCTGCACGCTGCCGATCGTTGTCGACAATCTCTATTCGCATCGGGGCACCTCCCTTCAGAAGAATGCATTCACTTTCAATCAATGGGTTCACAAAGGCGCAACGCAAGAGCGTCCGCCCTGTATCCGTGATGCCAGGGATTTTCGACTACGAGTATCGCCCGCAGGCCGCCATCGAATTCCGGCGGGCCCGATTGCTGCGAAAGGCATTAGTGGGCTATTTGCGTCGAGCGTCGGCCTGTTTCTTTGCCTGAGCTGCTTCCACCTCGGTCTTCACGTCCTGTTTTTCCTCCGGCGGTGGCAGCACAGACTTCAAGCCAAGGGATTTGAGCCACAGCTCACGGCACCAGCCCCGCGTGTGATACAGGTGCTCGTCCTCCTCGTCTTCGACTTCATCGTAAGCAGCCTGCAATGCGGCGGCGGCCTCGCCTTGCGCCGCCCTGGCACACTGGCCGATCAATTCCCAATTCGCATGGTCCTTGGTTTCCGCCAGAACGACGCATTCGCAGGCAACGAGTTCCGCTGCTGGCGGATCGTTGGCGGCCAGCGCCATCTTCATCGCCACGACCAGCGACTTGCCCGTGTGCTGCACCACCTGACAGCCCGGCGTGATTTCGCCCGGATCGAGTCCGAGCGCGACGCAGGTTCGCGTCAGCACCTCGACGTGCTTCGTCGTCTGCTCCAGATACTCCCGCCACTCCGTGCGCAGATCCTTGTTCAGAACGCACTCGAGCGCGGTTTGATACACCAGTATCCCGCCACGCTCATGGACGAGCGATTGGAGCAGCAGCTCCTTCAGTTGCGATGAGTTCATGGAAGCCTCTTGCAAAGTAAGTGGACGCCGATGCCTAGATCCGCGGCGGATCGGTCTCTCGTTCGAAATGACGATGCTTCGTCAGCGCCTTGACGAATGCAGGGACGGCATCGCCGGTCGCCTGGTCGAAACGCAGCAGTCCCGGATCCGCCTTGCCCGAAGGCAAGGCCGGCGGGACGCCGGCAGCATCGAGCAGCGCCTGTGCGGCACCGATGAGAAGAATGGGTTTGCAGTGACGATACTGATCCTTCAGGAATTCGAGAGCCTGCCCCCGCTGCGCAAGCGTCGCCGCCGCGGCCTCGCCGTCGGGGACGATCATCGCGTCCCACACGACCGCTGGCGCAGTCTCCAGCGATATCTCGACCTCGAAGTCTTCCCCGCTCGCACTCTCGATCGTGCCGAGTTTCACACCGACGAACCGCGGCACGGCCTCCTGTGCGGTGAGCGCCTCGTGGATTGCGAGCGCCGACGCTCCATCCACTCCATCGGCGACCAGAATGGCGACGCGACGGGTTTTGATACCGATCGCGCCAGGACGTGCGAACAACGACAGCGCCCTGGACTGCTGCACTTCCGGTTTGGGTCGACGCTTGAGCATCTGCGGCAGGGGCTCGGGCAGCGCCTTCATTCCAAGTCCTTCAGCCACCGCGCCGGCCAGTTCCTCCGACACGTTTCGCAGCTGGGCGACCACGCGTTCGCGCACGGCAACGGTCTGTACCTTGGTCAGCTCGAACCGGAAGGCACGGATGATGTGCTGCTTCTCGACGGCACTCTGGCTGTCGAAGAAGAGTGTCGCCTGGTTGTAGTGCTCGGCAAATTTCTCAGGCTTGCCGCGCACCTTGTGTTCCTCGATTTGCTGAGGGAACGACATGAAGCCCGTGGCACCCGCCTGAAATGGACAGCCGCCGCCGAGTGAGTTCGGTTCGTAGGCGACGCGTCCGCGCGGAATCGCCTGGCGATGCATGCCATCGCGCTGATTGTTGTGAACCTGAGCAACGGATGCGTTGATGGGGATCTCATGGAAGTTCGGACCGCCAAGGCGCGAGATCTGCGTATCTACATAAGAGTGAATGCGTCCCGCCAGCAGCGGGTCGTTGCTGAAATCCAGGCCCGGTACGATGTGCGCCGTGCAGAAGGCGACCTGCTCGGTTTCCGCAAAGAAATTGTCCGGGTTGCGATTGAGCACCATGCGACCGACAGGCGTCAGCGGCACCAGTTCCTCGGGAATGAGCTTGGTCGCATCGAGCACGTCGAAGCTGTAACGCTCGGCGTCGGCCTCGCTGAAAACCTGCACCGCGAGTTCCCATTCCGGATAGGCGCCCGCCTCGATCGCCTCCCACAGATCCCGCCGATGGAAATCACTGTCCGCACCCGAAATCTTGACGGCTTCATCCCACGCCAGAGAGTGGGTTCCTGCGACGGGATTCCAGTGAAACTTGACGAAGCGCGATTCCCCCGCGGCGTTGATGAAGCGGAATGTGTGCACGCCGAATCCCTGCATCATGCGATAGCTGCGTGGGATGGCACGATCCGACATCACCCACAGCAACATATGCGTGGACTCGGGCATCAGCGAGACGAAGTCCCAGAACGTGTCATGCGCCGAAGCGGCCTGCGGCATGCCGTGATGCGGTTCCGGCTTCACGGCATGGATCACATCCGGAAACTTCATCGCATCCTGAATGAAGAACACCGGGATGTTGTTGCCCACCAGGTCCCAGTTGCCTTCATCGGTGTAGAACTTCACAGCAAAGCCCCGCACGTCACGAGCCGTGTCGGTCGACCCGCGTTCGCCCGCGACCGTCGAGAAACGCACGAACACCGGCGTGCGCTTACCGGCCTCCGCGAAGATCGACGCACGCGTGAGCTTGGTCAGTGGTTTGTAGCACTCGAAATATCCGTGCGCGCCGGAACCGCGAGCGTGCACGATCCGCTCGGGAATTCGCTCGTGATCGAAGTGCGTAATTTTCTCCCGCAGGATGAAGTCTTCCAGCAAGGCAGGTCCGCGCAATCCGGCCTTGAGGGAATTCTGATTGTCTGCCACCGGCACGCCGTGATTGGTCGTGAGCACCCGCCCACTGGAGTCGACCCGCACACGATCCAGCGGACCATTGCCCGGATTGAAGCTGAGCTGCGGATTGCCCTTGCCGGCTTTCGGCGAGGCATTGACCTCCGACAGCGTGCTGCCGCCTACCATCGGGTGCGGTGGTTCCGCCGTCTGCCCGACTGCTGCGCCCGCGTCGCCAAACTCGGATGGCTTGGCGGCGTTGTAGGGGAAGGCCGACGCCAGCGCCTGCGTCCCGATCAGTTTCGCACTGGCCGCATCCGTGACAGCGCCAACACCGGGCTTGGCGGTCGGACCGCTGGCCGTGGAGCGACCAGAGGTCTTGGCGACCTCTGCATCGGCATCACGTGCTTTCTTGCCGGGAGGTGGTGGGCTTTTCTTGCGCGTGGCCATGAGCGAGTTCTCCAACGAGGATGAATGCGACGAATGAACGATCGCAAGGGCTGAACGAGAGAGCGTGGATCTGCAGATAGTCGGTGTGCCGTCGACCGCAGCGGCGCCGGCAACTTTCAACGGCTCGCTTGAGACAGAGTTCCTGAGATCCGGTAACTCGCTTCGGTGTGCGCATGGATGTGGATGAGGCAACGCTCCGCAGGAAAGCAGCGATGAATTCGGCAGACAGCCGCTGCTATCGCGACTAGCGCTGCACGACGTCGGACAGCATCGGCGGGTGCTCGATGCGGCGCCGTCCGGTCGCCTTGCGGTCAAAATCTTCCCGCGTCAATGCGCGATTGATGCCAAAGGCGGCGCGGGCCCCTTCGGCGGCCGCCACGATCGAGAGCTGCACATCGCCGATGATGTTGCCCGCGACGAAGACACCGGGGACGCTGGTGGCTTCGTACTGACCGCACTTCACGCCCTTCTTGCGGGTGAACTGGCACCCGAGCGATTCGGCAAGACGCGACTGGCCGCTCGCCGCCGTATCGAAGAAGAGCACGTCCCGCGGTCGCGCCTGCCCGTCGTCGAATTCGATAGCCGACAGTTTTCCACGCGTGCCCACCAGCCGGGAAATGGGCG
>NZ_DATDJO010000074.1:0-6113 GCF_036520495.1 Povalibacter sp.
AACATCAACGATGGCAAGGTACGATCAGCGCGGGAGTGGAAGTTGGCGATGAACCAGTTCGCTGTGCTGTACGGAGATCGCTTCGTCAGACCCGCGAACTAAATGCAAACCGCCTCGAACACAGAAAATCTGACACGTCCCGGGCATACAGCATGGAGCCGTGCGACGCGGTGCAGGCTCAATTGCCGTCGTTCCGCTAAATTTGCCGTCGTTCCGCTCATTGGTGCCTAACCGCTCATGCCTCACTGCTTTCGCGGACTATCGACATGAATGCGTCGCCATAACGCTCCAACTTGCGTTCCCCCACGCCAGGAATCATGGAGAACTCGGCCGACGTCGTTGGCTTCCGTGTCGCAATTTCTCTCAATGTTGCGTCGTGGAAGATCACGTAAGGCGGCACTCCGTTTTCGTCGGCGAGTTTTTTTCTCAGCAGGCGTAGCTTTTCGAACAGCGCCGCATCTGGCGATGCATCATGATTGGTCACAACAGTCTTTCGCTGTTTTCTTTCGCGGACAGGGCGCAGCGATTCCGCAATTGAAACTCGACGCTCCCCTCGCAGCACCTCCCAGCTTGCCTTGTTCAACATCGCCACCGGATACCCATCCTGCGCTTCATCGATCAGTCCCTGATGCACGAGCGTACGTGCCAGATGACGCCACTCATCGACACTGCGGTTCTTGCCGATGCCATACACGCTCAGCGCTTGATGCCCGCGGTCGATCAGGCGCTGGGACTCGCCACCGCGCAGGATCTCGATCAAATAGGCCGCACCGAATCGTTCGCGGCGCTGCGCGAGACGGGCGATGCAGGAGAGATACTGCTGCGCTTCGACGGTCCAGTCTTTCAGGTCTCGCGGCTGAGTGCAGTTGTCGCAGGCGCCGCAAGGAGGCGCGAATGATTCGCCGAAGTAACGCAGCTGGATCGCCCGGCGGCATTCGGTCGACTCGGCATAGTTGAGAACTTGTCGCAACTGCTGCCGCGCGATGCGCTGTTCTTCTTCGAGCGGTTCGCTGGTGACGGGGTCGATTTTCTGATCGATCAGAAACTCGGCCGTGCGGATGTCGCCGACGCCGAAGTACAGAGTGCATTGTGCGGGATCGCCGTCGCGCCCCGCGCGACCGGATTCCTGGTAGTAACTTTCCAGTGTGCGTGGCAGATCGTAGTGAACGACCCAGCGCACATCGGGTTTGTTGATACCCATGCCGAAGGCAATGGTGGCGACGACGACCTGGGCGTCATCGCGGATGAACGACTCCTGATTGCGGCTGCGTTCATCGCCATCGAGCCCGGCGTGATAGGGCAGTGCACGGACTCCGTCTTCCCGCAGACGGCCGGCCAGCTCATCGACCCGCTTTCGCGAAAGGCAGTAGACGATACCTGCGCCGTCCGATGCGCGTGCGCGCGCCAATAGTTCCTTGTAGGTGTGCTTGTCCTTGTTCCGGACGGCGTAGTACAGGTTCGGCCGATTGAAGCTGGCGACATGAATGGCCGGGTCTTGCAGCGCGAGTTGCTGCAGAATGTCGGTGCGCACACGCGGCGTCGCCGTTGCAGTAAACGCAAGAAGCGGTACTGACGGGAATCGGGTCCGTAATTGAGCGAGCTGGCGATATTCAGGCCGGAAGTCGTGTCCCCATTCCGAAACGCAATGCGCTTCGTCGATGACGAAGGACGCGATACCGGGCGATTCGGAGAGTCGCTGCAGTATCGAGTTCGAGAATTCCGCCTGCATCAGGCGTTCCGGTGCGAGGTAGAGCAGTTTGCATTCGCCGCGCATTGCGGCGCCGATGCGGGCAGAGATTTCGGAGAACGGCAGGCTCGAGTTGATGAATGTCGCGGTGATCCCATTGTCGAGAAGCTGACGCACCTGATCCTGCATGAGAGCGATCAGGGGCGACACAACGAGAGTGACGCCGGGCTTCAGGATTGCCGGTAGCTGGAAGCAGAGGGATTTGCCGCCACCGGTTGGCATGATGCCGAGCACATCGCGACCGGCGAGGGCATCGCGCACGATTGCTTCCTGTCCCGGCCGGAAAGAGTCGAAACCAAACGCATGTTTCAGCGCGGTGAAGAGATCAGAGCTTGGCAAGGGAGTATGGAGCGGCAGCGGGGACGAACTGCCATGATCGCATCTTCGGCGCAGTAACGAAGATACTGAATGCGAGTCGATTGCCCGGAAATGCCCTTCTGCAGCTATCGCGCTGCGTGTTCGGATGCTCCCACGAAAGGGGATGAGCCTACGGAGTCGGCGCGATTTTCAGCGCGTGCCCGTCAGGCTTTCCATCATCAATCCGGTGCCACCCTTGGAGATATGCGCAACGATCGCGGTCCGACGATGGATCTTGGTGACGACGCCGAGATTGATGGCGAAGGCGAGGTGGACGGTGGCGCCCTTCTTCAGTCCGAGGTTCTCGGTCTCGATGAACACGCCGTTGGCGCTGAGGTTGCGAGCCCGGCACAACTTGCCGGGACGGCCGGGAACCGCCACATACACGGCAGTACGCGCGCGATGACGAGTGTGGAGTCGTCTCTCCATAGTCAGTGCCCCGCTGTTCGCATGTTGTTGTCCGGCCTGATCGTGATGCTGCGCATTTGTCGACGTACTTGAGGAAGGCTGCTCGCGTTGATGCGGCATTATGCCGCGGCACATTGCCCGTGCGAAGCAGCATGTTGAGTGTTATGTCGTGGCGCGGCGCTGTCGACTGAAGGAACATGTCGGAAATGCTGACGACTCGACCGGGTAAGTTGTTCTGCAACGCTCGCAGTGTCATACGACGACTATCGATCATGAAAGGTGGCGAATGACTGACGGGTCTCCTGCAAATACCTCCGCGTTCCCTGCGGGCATCGACCTGCGGTTGCCCATCGGCGTCTTCGATTCAGGCGTAGGTGGCCTGACGGTGCTGCGTGCGCTGCGCGAACGACTGCCAGACGAGAGGTTCCTCTATCTCGGTGACACGGCAAGGTTGCCGTACGGCACTAAAAGTGGCGATTCAGTACTGCGCTATTCGATCCAGGCGGCCCAGTTCCTGGTTCAACGCGGCATCAAGTATCTCGTCATCGCGTGCAACACGGCATCATCGGTGGCTGTCGAGGCTTTGCGACAGCGCTTCGCGCCTATTCCGGTGATCGGCGTCATCGAGCCGGGTGCGGTCGCAGGTTGCGCCAGTTCGCGTAGTGGCCAGATCGGCGTCATTGCCACGGAGGGAACCGTGCAGGGCGGTGCCTATCAGCAGGCTATCGGAAGAATCCGGCCGGAATTTGCCGTAGTTGCCGAACCGTGTTCGCTGTTCGTATCGCTGGCAGAGGAAGGCTGGACGGACGGCCCGATTGTCGAAGCGATCGTGCATCGCTATCTCGATCCGATGTTTGCCGCGCATCCGCAATTGGACACGTTGCTGCTCGGCTGCACTCATTTCCCGTTGTTGCTGGAGGCGCTGCGGGCGGCCGTCGATCCGCGGGTCGCCATCGTCGATTCCGCGGCGACGACAGCCGAAGCACTCGCTGCAGATCTGGCACGTCGCAAGTTGGGCGCGCCAGGCAAATTCGAACCGGCCATTTCGCTGATGGCGACGGATGGACCACAGCGATTCGCGAGAGTCGGGAGCCGGTTCCTGGGGCGACCGGTCGACGCACGGCAGGTTGAACTGGTGGATCTCGTCCGCTGAAGATCTAGCGGTTGCTGCTGGCACCGCGATTCGTGGCGGCAAGATCTTCGTAAGCCTCGAACCGATTTCGGCCACAGAGCTTGGCTGCGTACAAGGCGTGATCGGCCGCTTCCAGCAGGGCAAGCGTGCTCGGGAATCGCTGGCGGGTCGTGTATGTCGCAAGTCCGATCGAGACAGTGACGCCGACGGGCCCGTCGGGTGACGTGACCCGCATGTCGGCAACCGCGTTCAACATGCGTTGAGCCGCCTGTTTCACGATGTTGCGGTCTGTGCCCGGCAGGACGACGAGAAATTCCTCGCCACTGAAACGTGCGACCAGGTCGCTGCCCCGCACGCAGGACTGCAGTTTTATTGTGCAGTTCTTCAGAACTTCGTCGCCCAGTTCCGTGCCGTACTTGTCGTTGATGTTTTTCAGTCGATCGATATCGACATGCGCGATGCTGAGATCGCGCCCGAAAACCACAGCCTGCGTAAACTCCCGATCGAGCAGCCGGTCGAGCCACGCCCGATTCAGGGCGCCGGTCAGCGGATCACGGCGACTGGAGTCTTCCGCCTCCTCGGTGCGTGTCAGCAACACGCTGGTCGTCGCCTGTAGGCTGCTGACTTCCTGGAGAGCATGCAGGTTGCGCACCGCCAGCAGTTCGCGTGCTTCGGCGAGCAGATTCTCGGCGTCGTCGGCATCGAGAATGCTGGTTTCGTACAGGGCCTCGGTTTCCGGGATCAGGCTCATGACGCGGCTCACGACTTCCGTGAATGCCTCATTGCCGAGTCCAACCAGCGCCATGACGCGTTGCGCAAGCGGGGGCAGCACACCGGACCGGTCGGTGCTCAGTACTGCTTCGGCGAGATCACTGCCAAGCGCGAGGCAGCGCGCAAAGCGTCCGTCATCCGTGTCGCCTGACAGGGTCTGGGGTTTGTGGCTGGCCGCGACGGCTTGCCAGATGCGATCCGGCAATTTCCAGGATTGCAGGAGGACCGCGGTGTAGGCCGCGTGGTCCTTGCCAAGGTTGCTCGTCTCGTAAGTAATCCAGTCCGCATGCACTGAGGACTGCGGCAGTTGACTGTAGAAATCGCGGGAAGCCCGGTCGATCGCGAGTACGCCGATGTCCTGCAGCAGGGCGGCCAGAAAAATATCCTCGGCATGCGGCGCTTTGATTGCGTCAGCAAAAGTTCGCGCCGCAGTGGCGGCGAGAAGCGCTCTGCGCCAGAATCGCGGGTAGTCGATGCCGGCCGGCCGCAGGGCACGGACGGCTGAGATCAGGGAAAAGCTTAGTGCCAGGGTCAGAGCGGCATTCAGTCCGATGATGACGAGGGCTTGCCGAAGATTCTGACTGGGACGGCGTTGTGAGTAGAACGCTGAGTTGGCGATTCGTAGTATCTTTGCGGTTATCGCCGGATCGCGGCTGATGGCCGTTGCTACCCGTGACATCTCGATGTCCGGATCGCGCGCCAGAGCAATGATCTCCGTAGCTACTCGTGACGGACTAGGGAAGTCCACTTGGGCTTTGAGCCGGTTTTCGAAGTCCTGAGGCGTCATGGCGGCTATGGTTGGGGTTGAATTTCCCGGGGTCGCCGCCTGTATCGGCCCGGGAACAGCCTGCTTGAGCAGGTAATCTCCAAGTTGCGATGCAACTACATGTTGACACTCGATACCGAGCCCAACAGAATACCGGGCTCTTTATGTCCGTCTGCGGAGGGGTACCCAAGCGGCCAACGGGGGCAGACTGTAAATCTGCTGGCTTATGCCTTCGTAGGTTCGAATCCTACCCCCTCCACCAATGTGCGGGTGTAGTTCAATGGTAGAACCTCAGCCTTCCAAGCTGATGGTGTGGGTTCGATTCCCATCACCCGCTCCATTGAACCTACTGCCCAGGTCGTTGCAGGTGCCGTGACCTGCAGCCAGATTTCGGATGTTGAAAGGGTTTTAGAGCGAGAGTTCGGTATCGGTTTGAAAAGTGTGCCCATGTAGCTCAGTCGGTAGAGCACGTCCTTGGTAAGGACGAGGTCACCGGTTCGATTCCGGTCGTGGGCTCCAGATTTCAGGTCGATTGAGGCCGAGTGAATTCGCAGGTTTTTCTGCACTTGAATCTGGCCGTCAATCGACGACGGTCGACTGACAACTTTATTTAGAGGACTGCCGCTGTGGCCAAAGAGAAGTTTGAACGCACGAAGCCGCATGTGAACGTAGGCACGATTGGTCACGTTGACCACGGCAAGACGACGTTGACGGCGGCGTTGACGAAGGTGATGGCCGAGAAGCACGGTGGTGAGTTCAAGGCATACGACCAGATTGACAAGGCGCCGGAAGAGAAGGCGCGTGGTATCACGATTGCGACGTCGCACGTGGAGTACACCTCAGACAACCGTCACTACGCGCACGTGGATTGCCCGGGGCACGCGGACTACGTGAAGAACATGATCACGGGTGCGGCGCAGATGGACGGTGCG
>NZ_DATDJO010000075.1:0-29590 GCF_036520495.1 Povalibacter sp.
TCGACTGGGACGTTGGCTCGGCGCTCTCATCCCCTTCGCGCTGCTGGCGATAGCGGCGCTGATCCTGCACAAGGAGCTCAGCGCACGCCAGCTCAGCGCCGCACTGGACAGTGCCCGCGGCATCCGCCTCGGTGCAGTGGCAACCGCGATCGCTCTGACGGTGGTGAGCTATCTGGTGCTGACCTTTTATGACTTCCTGGCACTGCGCTACATCGGCAAGCGGTTGAACAGGGCCCTGATCGTATTCACGGCGTTCATTGCCTACGCCTTCTCGCACACCATCAGCTTCGCATCGCTGACCGGGGCTGCGATCCGCTATCGACTCTATGCGGCCCAGGGCGTAAGCATCGGCGATGTCGCACGCATCGCTGCCTTCAACGTGCTGACACTGGGTAGCGGCTGCATACTCGTCGGTGGAATGTCGCTCGTGCTGATGCCTGCCGGGGTTGCCGGGGTGGCGAATATTCCGGACGGCTGGGTTCGGGTGGTCGGTGCCGCGGCAATGGCGGGCGTCGTGGCCTATCTGGCTTACGCGGCGCGGCCTGGAACCGCGCTGCAATTTCGCGGATGGTCACTGCCGCTACCGGGAACGAAGCTCGCCGTGAGGCAAGTGATCGTTGGCGTGATCGATGTGGCACTGGCGTGCGCGGTCCTGTGGACGTTGCTTCCCGCCAGCGCGAATGTCGGCTTTGTCGCGTTCTCGGGCATCTACGTGATTGCCTGTACCGTCGGCTTGCTCAGCCACGTGCCCGGCGGGGTGGGCGTGTTCGAGTCCATGGTCCTGCTGTTCCTGCCGCAGGTGCCCCGACACGATCTGCTCGGTGCGCTCATTGCCTATCGAGCCATCTATTACCTGGCGCCCCTGGCTCTCGCCCTGGTGCTGTTCGCGTTCCGGGAGGTTGTCGCTCAGCGGGCGCGACTGATCGTTCTGATTCGTGCCGCTGAACTCTATCTCGGCTCCATCATGCCGCGCCTGGCGGCGGCCATCGTCTTCATCGCCGCCATTGTGCTGCTGCTGTCGGGTGCGACGCCGCTCATCGATTCACGACTTTCCATGATCAGGCATCTGCTGCCCCTGCCGGTGCTGGAAATCTCCCACCTTGCAGGCAGTGCGATCGGCACGGCGCTGCTGATCCTTGCCCGCGCATTGTTGCGGCGGGTAAGGGCAGCGTATGACATCGTGTTCTGGTTGCTGCTCGCGGGCATCGCCGCTTCGCTGCTTCAGGGGCTCGATGTCGAAGAGGCACTGCTGCTGTCGGCGATCCTCGGTGTCCTGTACCTGGGCCGCGCAGCCTTTTACCGATCCTCATCGCTCCTGTACGAGCGGTTCACCGGCGGATGGATCGCCAGTGTCGCCGCCGTGCTCGTCCTCGTCACCTGCGTGGGCTTCTTCATGTATCGCGAGGTCGCCTACTCCAACGAACTCTGGTGGCACTTCGCACTGCACGCCGATGCTTCACGGATGTTGCGAGGCTCGCTGGTCGCGGCGATCGTGGCCGTGGTCCTGTTGCTGTCCAATCTACTGGGTCCGCCGCATGCAAAGGCCGACAGTGGCCCGAACGACGGTCCGGGCGGACTGCATGCCGCCCTCGGACAGGCGACATCGTCGCTTGCGCAGGCCGTGCTCGCCGGCGACAAGCGCGTGCTCATGAGTGATTCAGGATCCGCGTTCGTCATGTATCAGGTTGCACGCCGTAGCTGGGTGGCACTCGGCGACCCGGTGGGTGATCGCTGCGCCCATCAGCAACTGGTCTGGAAGTTCCGCGAATTGTCGGATCGGCATGGTGGATGGACGGTGTTCTACCAGGTGAGCGGCGACAGACTGCCGCTCTACGTCGATCTGGGGCTGGAGCTGTTCAAACTGGGCGAGGAGGCGCGGGTGCCGCTGGCGCAGTTTTCACTCGACGGCAGCTCGCGTTCCGAGTTGCGACATGCTCACCGGCGCGTTTCGCGTGCCAGTGCCTCGTTCGAGATAGTGCCAGTCGGCGCCGCGGAGACGCTGATGCCGACACTGCGGGGCATTTCGCAGGAGTGGCTCGTCGCCAAGGCAACTGCGGAGAAGCGCTTCTCGGTCGGGAGTTTCTCGGAGGCGTACCTGCATCAGTTTCCGATCGCGCTCGTACGCTATCGAGACGAACCGGTGGCCTTCGCGAATGTCTGGACGACGCCGGACCATAGTGAGCTTTCGGTGGACCTGATGCGATTCTCGTCCGGCGCACCGAACGGCACGATGGATTTCCTGTTCGTCGAGTTGATGCTGTGGGCCAGAGCAGAGGGATTCGGTGCCTTCAACCTCGGCATGGCGCCTTTGTCCGGCTTGCCCACACACCAGCTGGCGCCGGTGTGGCACAGGTTGGGCAACTTCATCTACAGGCACGGCGAGCATTTCTACAACTTCGATGGCCTGCGACGCTACAAGTCGAAATTCCGGCCGGTGTGGGAGCCGCGCTATCTCGCCGCGCCAGGCGGCCTGGCTGCTCCGCGAGTGCTGGCGGACATCTCGATCCTTATCGCCGGCGGTCTGAAAGAGCTGGTGACGAAGTGAGCATTCGCATCGCTGGTCTGGTGGCGCTGATTCTTCTGGGTGTCGCGACGGATGCGGACGCAACGGAAATTCCTGCTGCACTGGCCGATCTGCCGCTGATCGAAGTGCAGCCACGGGGATCCTCAGTCCCGGGCCCGCAGCGCCTGGTCATCTTCTATTCCGGAGACGGTGGCTGGGCGACGCTGGACGAAGCCGTCAGTGCTCGCCTGGCAGCTGCTGGCGTGCGGGTCGTAGGGATGAACATGCTGCGATATCTCTGGCATGCACGCAGCCCGGAGGAGGCGACTCAGGACCTTGCACGGGTGATGCGCACATATCTCGCCGCGCAGGGCGTCGACGATCAGTTGCTGCTGGTCGGATACTCTCACGGCGCTGACGTGTTGCCATTTCTCGTCAACCGCCTGCCGCAGCAGTGGCGCGGTCGAATCGCTGCGATCACGCTGCTTTCCCCAGGGCACGCCACGGAACTCGAAATCCATATCGGGCAGATGTTGTCCGGCGGCAGCGGGGGCCTGCCAGTCATGCCGGAAATCGACAAACTTGGTTTACCGCTGTTGTGCCTGTACGGCGGCGCAGACGACAACGACACACTTTGTCCGGAAATTCCGGCGGATCGCGCGACGACGGCGCAAATAGGCTCCGGTCATCATCTCGGCGGCGAGTATCAGGCGATCGCGGATCTCATCCTGTCGTTCGCGAATTCCATTCAGGGGCGCAGGCCGCCCTGAGCACAGAAGCGATCAGGCCTGACCTTCGATCGATGCGGCTGCGTCTCGAGACGATCGTCGAACGCTCTCGCCGCGCCAGATGCGCGGCGAGAGATATTTTCGCTACTTGATCGCAGCGGCCTGCCCGATGAGCTTCGCCACCGCAGCCGGATGCGAAACCATCACGACATGTGAGGAGCCTTCGACGACGACGGTTTCGCGTGACCGTGCGCGATCTGCCATGAACGCGTGCGCCTGCGGAGGAATGTTCCTGTCCTGGGTGCCGTACACGAACCACGAAGGAATGTTCTTCCAGGCAGGCTCACTCGCCGCTTCGTTCAATGCTACTTCCGCAATCGGACGCTGCGTCGCTGCCATCAACCGCGCCTCGCTTTTCGCAACATCCGCGGCGAATTGCCCGGGGAATTTTTCCTGCTGGATGTAGAGATCCTTGCCGCCACCCGGCAGCGCGACGGGTTTGGCGATCGCTGCGCCGAGCGTGCTGCCAGGAAATTTGTTGGAGAGGCCCAGGCTGGTTTCTCCGGCTGCCGGTGCGAACGCTGCCACGTACACCAGTGACTTCACGTTGGAATTGCCCTTGGCCGCCTCGCTGATCACCATTCCGCCGTACGAGTGCCCGACGAGCACCACCGGTGATTCGATGCTTGCAACGATATCGCTGACGTAGGCGGCATCTCCCTTCACGCTGCGCAACGGATTGGCCGCTGCGACGATCGGGTAACCTTCTTTCTCGAGAATCCGGATCACGCCGTTCCAGCTCGACGCATCGGCGAATGCACCGTGGACCAGCACGACAGTGGGACGATCGTTCGCCGCGTTCGCAAGCGATCCGGTCAGCACTGCTCCGGCAGCAGCAATGGTTGCAATGACGTTCTTCATGACGAGTACCTCTGGTGGAAAAAACAGGAAAGCCCACGGCTGCGTGCGTTCAGTCGAACGTGAAGGAGAAGGCCGCGATGCGCTATCGCGGATCGGATTTTGAAATCAGCTCGGCGTCGACACGGTCTTGGCCGCTTTCGCCCCGCCCCAGAGCGAGCCTGGATTGGCGCGATCCGGATACAGGTGGAGCATCGCGTCATACAGCTCGAGCGCCGTATGCGTCAGGCCCTCGAGGCGATTGAAGTCGCGGATGTACTGCCTCGTGCGCCCGATGTCTCGCGGATCATCGTCGTTCTCCGGCACCTTGTGTCCGGCGACCACGACACTGGGCTGCAATGCCTCGAGCTTGTCGAGCGCGGCGATCCACTCGAGCCGGCTATGCGTATTCGTCTCGGCGAGGTACGGGTGAATGCCGTTGTAGACGACGTCACCCGCTGCGATGAGTCCGATCGAGGGCGCGAAGAGGCAGGATGAGGACGCGGTGTCGGTGTGCCCCGTTTCCACAGCGATCAGTGGCTCGCCTTCAAGCTCGAGGGTTCCGTTCCCCAGCGGCTCGGCGCTCGTCAGATGATCGAGGATCTGCCCCGGAAACAGCCTGCGCCAGAAGCCATCGATCCAGTCGGGTGTGAGCTGTGCGCGCATCGCGCGGACGACCGCAGGAGTAGCGACCGCCCTGGCCTGCGGGAAGCGTTCCAGCAGCGGCACAAGCCCGAAGAAGTGATCGCCGTGACCGTGCGTCACATACACGGCTACAAGGTTCTTGCCGCTCGCAACCACCCAATCGAGCAGCACTTGCGAGTGTTCGCTCGTGAGAAAAGTGTCCACCAGCACGGCATCGCGTCGACCCGAGATGAGCGTCGCGGAGTTCGCTACCCACGTGAGTTCCGGGCGGGCGTGCGGCAGATCACGCGCGAGGCCGGGGCGTTTGACGGACAGCACGTTCCACGTCAGTCCCTGCTTTTCGAGTTTTTCCTTCATTCGTACCTCCGGATCTGTCGACGTACATTGCGCCGCGTGCGCTTCAGCATGATGTCTGCGCGCATTTCATCTGTAGCCGCTGCGCAGTTGTTGCGTTCTCTGGGCGCTCAATGGCCCGAGACGCGTAGATAAAAAGTCGATCGGGAGGGGAAGGATCGACGCAGGCAGAGCATCGCTGTCCTCTCGACTGGCTGAGTGCAAGAACAGGAGCGGAGCTGATCTTTTTGAATTTCCGCACGACTGGCAGATCACCTGTTTGTGTCACGGGCGAATCTCACGGCAATGGAATGCGCACGATGACGGTGTCACCGTCAAGCAGTGCTGTAGTCGTGTCGTCGAGTTTTGCATGCGCGCGGACGATGGTGCCGTCGGCCTGAACCACCGTGACCACATTCACGATCTTCGCCGGAATCGCACGCTGCAGTTCGGGCCGTGAGCTTTCGATTGTGATCGTCCGCCGGGCTTCACGTGCGCGCTGCAGTACTTGCAGCCGGTCGCCCGGACTATCAAAAATGACTTCGATGATGTCCTGCGGATTGATCGGATCTGTGGCTGGCAGATCCCGGCAGGTGGTCGTCTTTCCCGAAGGCGTCAGTTCGACCTCTAGTGCGGTGTCGGCAGCCACGTGTGTGCGCGCAGCGTCCAGCCGATCTTCGAGATCCGGATATATCGTCGGGTCTGCCGACGGAGGGCCCTCACGCAGACGCTCTTCGACGAGACGCAGGCGCGCTGCATCCCGGGCGTCCGTGTCCGCCTCCAGTTGATTCTCGGCCGTCGCCAGGTCCTGCTGCTCGTGGCGAGGGCAGATCGTTCGGTCTACCAGCGGAATGCGCGCGACAGTCCCCAGGCACGTCACCGCGTCGGCCGCCGCTCGGCAGGCGTCCACCCCGGCAGGGCTGGCAAAGCCAGGCAGCAGCAGCGCGATGGCAAGTGCAAGCCTTTGCACAAGCCGGTTCGAACGCAGCAGGGATTGCCTGGTCATGGTCGTCATCATCGTGTCTGTTCAACATCGCCACGCGGACCGAACCCGCGTCTCTGCGGAGATTGCGACTCTCTGGCGCCCACGAGACGCGAATGTGCGCCAGTGGTTCGGCCGACGAAGCGCCACGCTGAACACCGGAGGTTCCAGGATCGTGTCGTCGGGGAACGCGGATGTTGCAACGGTAATGAACCCGGGCATCCCGATCACGGCGGATGCAGCCTCGTCGACCAGCGGCAAGTGCATCAGCGGAAAAATGCCATCGCGGGGCACTCCCTCCTGTGCTCGCCAACCGCGATCGTGTCTGTGCGGCGTCGCGTGGGGGCCGCACCGGTCGATGATCTCGCGGTCAGCGGAAGCTGCAGGGCGTCGGCCATGCGCACGAGTTCGGCGAGCGAGTCGGCCCGCATTTTCCGCATCACCCGGCCACGATGAACCTGCACCGTGGTCTCGCTGATCGCGAGATGCCCCGCAATCTGCTTGTTCGACAGCCCGCTGACGACGAGCGCGAACACCTCCTGCTCCCGTTTGGTGAGCGTTCGCATTCGAATGGCCAGTTCGTCGATGCGATCGCGCGCGCTGCGTGACCTCAGCGCATCGGCGCAGGCCTCCTGCACGGCCTCGAGCAGGCGTGCCTTGTCGCACGGCAGAGTGAGGAAATCGACGGCGCCGGCCTTCAGTGCGCGCACGCACCAGGAGATGTTCGGTTCGCGCGCTACGAACAACGCGGGAACGCCGCTGCGGGCGAGACGCAGCTGCAGGTCGAAGCTGCTGGCATTGGGCGGTTCGGTATCGAGGATGACGCAGGAAATGGCGCCCGATCCATAAGGGTGGATGTAATCGGCAACGGACGAGAATGTCATCGTACGCAATCCCGCGGTAGCGACTGCGGTTGCAACCCACGTGCGGGTCATCTCGTCACCACTCACGATGGCTACGATGGGCTGAGCTGGATTTTTCATAATGAGCACCTCCGTCGGGTGCGCATCATTGGGCGTCGGCCGATTATGCGGTAGCCCAGAAACGGTGGCCTGGCGGATCCCCTTTTCGGGGGAGTGAAGTGCTCGCGTTTGGGTAGATATTCACCCGGCCTGCGCGCTCGCCTGGTGAGGGAAGAGTGGCTATGGACTATGGGCAAGGTCGCCCGGCAGGGAGGGGGTAAGCCGTATGAACAACTCCGCAGGAAACGCCGTGACTATCTGCTGGTGGGTGTTGCTGGTTCTGCTGGCGATGGTCGCAGCGTACTGTCATTTCAAGGTGCGACGCCTGCGTGCACGACTGCGTATGTTCGAGGAAGTCGCGGATACGATGATGCAGAACACGCAGGGACTGATTCTCAACGTGCACAGCATCGCCAGCAGGCTGCCGCAGGACGTCGCCGAGCGCCAAAGCATCGAGACCGTCGTCGGACGCGCACAGGACCAGCTGTCCCAGGTCCGCGAGCGTGTCGAACGGAGTTGCGTGTCCAGAAGGGACACACCCTGTTGATCAGAACGTCGCGCGCACTCCCAGCGAGTAGTTTCGTGGCGCGCCGAAGGTGTTGTAGGCGTTGATCGGGCCGAGCCGGGCGTAGTACGCCTTGTCGAAGAGATTGCTGCCGTTGAGCTGGAAGGCGACTTGCTCGTTGAAACGATAGCCGAGCATGGCATTGGCCACTGTGTAACCGCCCTGCGTACGTGGATCGAACTCGATGCCGCTCTGATAGGTGAGTCCGGCGCCGAAGGTAAATCCGGAAGTCGCCTCGCGCGCGGCGCGACGGATGGCCCAGAGCTTCAACGAATGCTTCGGCTCGATCGCGGAGAATCTGTCGCCCTGCTGATCCGGTCGCGCCACGACGAATTGAGAATCGAGGCGCGCGTAACCTACCTGGATTTCGTAACCAGGCATCGGACTGCCGACGAATTCGGTTTCCCAGCCCTTGGATTCCACCTCGCCCGCGTTGCGGAAAAAACCGGGGTTGGCCGTGTCCGCGAGCGAGCGGCCTTCATCACGCAGATCGAACAACCCTAAGGATCCTTGCAACGCACCGTCGAACCATTCGGCCTTGGCGCCGATTTCGTATTGCCGGCCGATGCGGGGATCGAGCGACTCGCCATCGGCACGCCGCAAAGTCGATTGCGGCGTGAATATGTCCGCATAGCTCGCATAGAGCGAAAGCCAGGGTTGCACGTCGTAGACGACACCGGCCAGGGGGGTGAACTCGCTCCGGTCGCGATCGCCCTGCCGCCAGGGCGTGGCGGTGGACGGCGCGCTCGAGCGGGAGCGCGAATCGAATTCGCTGAGCCGGCCGCCCAGGATCAGTGTCATGTCGCTGGTGACGCCAAGGCGCGCCTGCAGGTAGAAGCCGCTCTGGCTGCGTTGCGTCTCGCCGCCCTGGTCGTAGGGAAGCTGCAGCGGTGGAACGAATGCCCTCTGATCGAACGGAACGCGGATGACGTCGGCGGCAGCGGAGCGCTGCACCCCGACGAACGTCTGGTCGAAGCTGTCGTAGTTGTATCCGGCCAGAAGCCGATGAGTGCGACCGAACAGTGCGATTTCCCCGGTGGCAAACACATCGACTGCTTCGCGTGAATAGTCGTAGTCGTACCTGCGGCGCCCGAACGGCACAGTGAAGTCCGAGTCGCGGACACCATCCACGGTAAAGGCATCATGAAAGTATAGCTGCTGATCGCGATGCCACCACCGCGCGACGACGCGCCAGGAGTTTCCGATGCGCTGAGTGACGACGGCACTCATATCGACGGTATCCCAGTCGTTGCGATTGTGCGGCTGGCTCACGCTCGTCGAGCGCGGCACGTTCAGCTGAACTCCGCTTGTGAACGCAGGCAAACCGGAGTAGCTCGCCAGACTGCGATCGGATTGTGAGGTCGCATTCAGGCTGAGCGTCGTCGAGCCTGTGATGTCCCAGTCGAGGTTGCCGTAGGCGAGGCGACGTTCGTACTGCGCGAGATCCACGAAGGAGTCGCGCTCCGCGTACACACCGACTGCTCTGCCTCGCAGCGATCCGCTGGTATTCAGCGGCGCGGTGACATCGAGGCTCGCGCGGCGATCGTTCCAGCTGCCGAGGTCGACGGCGGCGGTCAATCCGAAACGATCGCGACCCCGCTTGCTGACCAGATTCGCCGATCCGCCCGGTTCGCCCGATCCCTGCAGCAGGCCGGTCGGACCGCGCAGGACTTCGATTCGTTCGTAGACCGCCGGATCCAGCTGTCCATAGCCCGAGAAAGACGAGTAGGCGGGTACCCCATCGAGCATCAGACCGAGTGCATAGCCGCGCGAGCGATACTGGCTCTGGACGCCGTCATTCGGAACCACGGTGACGCCGGTGACCTGGGTCAGTGCATCGGCGATGCTGGTGAGATGCTGATCCTGCATGCGCTGTTCCGTGATCACGGACAGCGAAGCAGGAATCTCGCGTGGATCGACGGGCATCTTGCCCGCCATCTCGACATCACTCGTGTAGCGGGAGCGTTCGACGATCACGCTATCCAGCGTCTCGCCGAGCACACAGAACGGTGAGGCCAGGACTGTCGTCGCCATCAACCAGGTAGATGCACGCATCAGTGAAGCTGTCCTATTTGGCTGGATCAGATTTCTACCGCGATTCGAAATAGCGCAGCGGTCGCCGTATGCCGCGACCGGCCAGCCGATAGGCGACGGCGGCCGGAACGCGAAGTTCGATCCGCACGCCGCTGCGCGGACCATTCTCGATGGTGAGGGTTCCGCGTATGCGCTGCGCGCGTTCGCGCATACCCGTCATGCCCCAGTGACCCTCACGGCTGCCGGCAGCGAGTATCTCCGGCGGCAGACCACGACCGTCATCGGTCACCGTAATGCGCAAGGCAGTGCGTTCGAAGAAAATGTCCGTTGCGACATGGCCGGCCTGCGCGTGCTGGAATGCGTTCAGCATGGCTTCGCGAACGACGAGGAAGGCTTCTTCGCGGACGATCGGATGCAGTGGCCGCGCGCTCCCATGAACGTTGCAGCGGAACTCCATCCCGGCCTCGGCCGCGAGGCGCTCGCCGAGCTTGGCGATGTCATCGGTCATGTCCCCATCGCCGTCGTGCGAATCCCGCAAGGCGGTCACCCGATCGCGACCTTCGATCAGCACCTGTTGTGCCTGTCCCAGCGCCTGTTCGAGAGTTGCGCGAGATCGTTCCCGCTCCGGCATCTGCGCGGCGATCGAGTGAATCCTGATGATCAGGCCCTGGATGCTCTGCAGCAGGGTGTCGTGCAAGTCGCGAGCGATGCGTTCGCGCTCGTGCATCCGCGTTTCCAGCCTCTCGCGCAGACGGGCGCCGGCGCGTTGCAGTTGGATCCAAAACACCAGCGCCAGCGCGAGCGCTGCAAGCGCCACGCACAGGGCATGGAACCAGCGGGTCTGATAGAACGCGGGCAGGATTTCGAACTCGAACGCCGATTGCGCCCGCGGATCCTCGTCGTCCCTGACCGTGGTGACCTCGAATCGATACTTGCCTGGACCGAGGTTCGTGTAGACGGCCTGGCGTGTGGTGCTCCTCTGACTGTGCCAGCCGTCCGAGTGGCCCAGTAAACGATGACGAAAGTTCATGTACCCGAACCGTCCGGCAGCGGGGACTGAGTAAGTGATGTAGATATCCCGGGTATGGGCTGGCAGCTGCGGCGGCACGCGCCACCGGCCCAAGCCCGGAACTATTTTCCCGACGTTCGGAATGTAGCGTTCTCGCCTGGGCGACTCGTCTGTTGTCATGGTGTACCACTCCACGTATTCAACCTCGACGCGCGGCGGACCGGGGTCTGCACCGTCCGGCAACGGCAGATCCAGCGCGTTCGAAAATCTCTTCAAGTCGATCCACTTGAGACCGTCGGTGTTGGCGATCCACAATCGTCCATCCTGCGTGTGCACGAGTGACGGCGACGCGCCGCCCACCTGTGGAGAACCGTATGTCACGCCGCTGCCCAGGGTGCGACACCGAACAGAGTGTTCCTGCAACGTCGCAGTCAGCTGTTCGCGAGGTGAGAGTAGTGCGCTCACACCGGCGCCCCGCAATAGCCAAAGGTCGCCATTGCTTCTCTCGACGACGCCGGAGATCGCAAGAAACGGCTGGCAGTTGGACGGGACAAAGCCATGGAAACGTCGACCGTCGAACAGGGCCAGCCCAGTTTCGCCACCAACCCACACGGAGTCAGCGGTGGCGGTCAGCGCCGTCACGGCGCCAACCTGGAGTCCGTCTTCTGCAGTGAAGACGGTCGCACGTCCGTTGGAAATCCGGACCAGTCGATTGTGCGGGTACCCGAGCCACACCTCGCCTGCTGCGGTGGTTGTCATCGACAGCGCACTGCCAGCCGGCAGGTTCGCAACACCACCCGCTGTCACCCACGCTCCTTCGGCCAAGGTGAATACGCCTTTTTCGTCGATCGAGACCCACAGCGCGCCGTCCGGATGATGCGTCATCGCCAATACATCGTTGCCGCGCGCTTCAGGTGGAAGCGGAATGAGGTCGAAACGCTCCCCACTGATACGTCCCACGCCTTGCGGGCCGCCGAACCAGACGCTGCCGTCGGGCGCTCGCGTGCCCGCCGTTAGTAACGGAGCCACGAGCCGTTGCGAGAGCCGACCGTCGTCGTAGCGCAGCAGTGCCGGCCCGCCACTCGCAGCTACCCAGACGCCGCCGTCCTGCGTTGCTACCAGTGCCTGCTTTCCCCAGGATTGCATGCCTTCGGGCGTCGGCACTCTCACAACGATGACGTTGGCGAAGCGGTCGAGTCCGCCTGAGGTCGCGGCCCAGAGATTGCCGCCGCGATCCTCAAGTAACGCTCGGACCCAATTGCCGCTCAGGCCGTCGCTGCGCCTGAACACTTCCGTGCGGCGCTCGGCCTCGCGCGCGTCCATATCGAAGCCACCGTCGGTGGGGCGCAAACGGCGCAGCCCATCGCCGGCGATCCACAGGCTGCCGTCACGATCGATCAGGATCTGGCCGATCTGCTGCCCGACGAACCAACGCTGACGCGATGACGGCGCATCGACTCGCATGACACCCAGGCCTGGAGCGCTGAGCCAGACAGACCCATCCGGTGCCTGTGCGAAATACTTCGGCGACGCGCCGGGTGAGGTCAGTGCCAGCACGGTGCGATGGCCGGAGCGCGAAGGATCGATTGCGACCACGCGGTCCTTCGTTGCGAGCCACAGCGTATCGTCACGGGCGACGAAGGCGCCGTACACGCCCGACTGGGTGAAATCCCAGTGGCGCATGATTTGCCAGCGCCCGTCAGCAAATCGCGCCAGGCCGCCGGTCGCTGCGGCCCACACGACGCCGCGCCGGTCCTCGACCAGTGCATTCACAGTGCCCTCGGGAAGACCCTCATCGATTCCGAACCCGGAGATGGCTTTGTCGGTGTCCATCCGCACGACACCGCCGAACTGCGAACCCATCCACAACGAGCCGTCCGAGGCGGCCAGAGCGGTTGATGAGATCGCGAAAGGGAAATCGAGGGACGCGGACGCCCGTTCAGCGAATCTAAAACCATCGAACCTGACAGCGCCGACCGCGGTCGCTATCCACAGCCAGCCGTCCGTTGTCTGCACGAGTGCCGCGCCCGTACCGGGCGCGAGGTCCCAGTGGTTCCAGGAGCGATGTTCGAGCTGCCGCAGCGTCAGGTCGCGATCGAGCGCCTCAGAATCGACGCCAGCCAACAATGCCAGCGCGAAGAGCGCCGCGGTTCTCAGCTGCCCCAGCACGGTCGAATACCAGTGCGGGCGCGGCGTGCGGGAGTCGCTACGATGCGCATCCTGAAAGGCGTCACAACTGAAAGATGCCGCGCGACATCGCGACCGCAATGGCATGCGAGCGGTCGTTGACGTTCAACTTCGCGAACGCATTCTTCAGGTGCGTCTTCACGGTTTCGTCCGAGACGCGCAGCTGCGAGGCAATCTGCTTGTTGCTCAGTCCGCTGGCGACGCACTTCAGGATCTCGACCTCCCGCGGACTCAGTTCTTCCGAGCCCATGTTCTCCGCGAGCATCACGGCAATCTCGGTCGGCACATAGCGACGACCGTCGCGCGCCGCGCGAATGGCGCCGACCATGTCGGTGAGCAGCGAGCTCTTCAGCAGATAGCCGAGCGCGCCTGCCTTGAGCGCACGCTGGGCCAGCACGTCGCCCTTGTAAGTCGTCAGCACCACGATGCGCGCATCCGGGAATTCGTTGCGAATGGCATGCAGGGCGTCCAGCCCGTTCATCTCCGGCATGTTGAGATCCATCAGCGTGACGTCCGGGCGCAGTGTCCGGAACCGTGCGATGGCTTCACGGCCGTTGCCTGCTTCACCGACTAGCTCCATATCCGGCTGAGCGCGCAGGGCGGAAGCGATGCCATCGCGCATCATCGGGTGATCATCGACGACAAGCATTCGAATACTGGAACTGGAAGATGACATGAAGCGGATGTCCCCGATCGTACCAAGGCGCCTGCCTGCATCGAACTGCGGTCCGCGGGGACGTGAAGCGTCACGCGGTCGCAAGGCAAACGATCATGCCACCGCTCGGCATTCGCTGCTGCGGGTTGTTTTTACGTCCAGAGCCGAGAAGCGCGCCAAACGCGCGCATCATAAGCATCCCGGTATCGGTGTTGCCAGCCGCTTCCGGCGTCGGGCAGGTCGCAGTCCGGTACCGCGAGCCAGCAGTAACCAACAGGTAACAGACCCTGGATCGAGCACGCGCTCGGGCATATGCCGCCCTGTTTTTTTCTGACCCAGGCGTCGGATGCACTCGCGGCCTGGCGCGCAATCTATGCCGGTGGACTGGCCTCATGCAGGGACCAGTCCACTTCGTCAACGAGTCATCCGCTCACTTCTGGACGCGTTCGTACTTTCCGATCAGCACCATGTCCTCACCCAGTCTGCCGGCCGGCGTCAGCGCAATGCGCTTTGCAGTCAGGTTATCGCAGCTACCCACCTTGATTACGCCTTCCTGCGAGTCGTAGCGCGCCTTGACCGGCACCGTGTCCGGCCCTTTGGACACGCAGATCCGGTAGGTTTCGGGGGTCTTGTGGTCGGCAATGAGCTTCGTTTCGCCATTACCGATCTCGAACTCGTTGTGCAGCATCAGCAGCTCGTCGTCGAGGTCGAAAGCCAACGCGGACGCTGCGTAGGCGAAGGCGGCTCCGATGATCAGAAGAGTGAAGGGGCGGGGGCCGACAAGTCTGTTTAATGCGCTCATCGATTTCTCCAGACGCAACGGATGCCGCGGCGGAACTGCCGCACCTTCAGCCTGCCGGCCGCGGGTTACGTCCGGGTTGCGCGCGTCGATGGCCGCGTTTCAGCTGAAACCGGTCGCCTGACCGTCGAAGCGATGGCCAGGTCATTGCACTGGAACGGGGCATCGGGGGGGCGACGCCACGTTTGAGACCACACGTATGAAAGGCGTGTTGGGCCAGAGGCCGCGAGCGTGCTGATCGATGAGATGGAGTTGCGCGTGCGCGCCAGGTCGTATGCGATTGCCCGCGGGGAAGGCGTGAGCGAGGCGGACCGCACGAAGCTTGCCCGGGCCTTCACTTGTGAGGGCTTGCGGTTGAAACCGAACGGATAGGTGTCGACCTTCAGGAGTGCAAGCAATTCCAGATCGTCTTATCCCACTGGGTGACGGCGCGATTCGATATGCCCGCGTTCAAGACCGGGACGAGACCCGACGCAAAGCAGCGTGCTGCTGCTGATCGAACTCCAGACAAGAAATTCTCCGAACACGGCGTATCCATCCTGTTGGGCTGCGATTCCAGCGCGACGACGGCTACCCTGGCGTCGCGATGTCAGAGTGCGGCAGCAGCAGAATGGGAGCGAAACCGATGTGCAATTTCATGTGGCAGACGAAATTTCCTGGCTGGGGCGCACTCTTTCATTCATAGGCGACGGATGCAGGCACGCGCAGTTCGACGAGTGCGCCGCCTTCCACGCGATTCCCGATCCGCACTGTCGAACTGATGCGGGCGGCACGCTCGGGCATGCCAACAAGACCCCAATGATTCTTCACGCCGCCTGATTCGAGGATCTCCGGTGCAAAGCCACGCCCATCATCCTGTATCTCGATGCAAAGCACGTGTCGATCGAAAAGCACGTGCACTGCGATATGCGTCGCTCTTGAATGTCGGAACGCATTGATCAGCGCTTCTCTGACGATGAAAAAACTCTCTTCATGGGCTATGGGATGCAATTCGCGCTGGTCGCCGACAACGTCACATCGAAATTCAATATCGGTATTGCGCGCGAGCTCTTTGCCCAAAGTCGCGATATCGTCGGCCAGCTCGCTCAGGCTCCCCAGCCTGAGCGCCGTGACGCGGTCGCGGCCTTCGATGAGAATTCGACGATCGTCGCGATCGTGTTGCTCCATGTCGTCGACAGACGTCCGACGGCATTCGTGGCGACCGCGTCGTAGCGATGCCAATCGTCGGCGAGATTGCGCGTTGAGGGCGGAACCGTCGGCAACGTGATCCGGCCGCCCACCGCAGCAGGCAGTGCAATCGCTGCAGGCTCGGCAATGTTTTTGCGAATGTGTTCGACATCGAGCAGCAGCGTCGTGCTGTCGGTGAGGCTCCAGTCGAACGCGGCCGCGGCGCAATGGCCTGCAAGAGTCCGGCCATCCACGGTCATGCGTCTTGCGAATTCCTGAAGAGCGGTCGACTCCCGGCGACCTGACCAATTCCAGGATCGCCCTCGAGCACTTCCCGTACGAGAACGGCCGTTCGCCACACGAATTCTGTTCGCATTTCCTCCGCGGTGAAGCGCACCTGCGCATAGCCGTGACCGCCGAGGTCGACGAATTGCAGATGGGATGCGAGTTCGCGACTGAAGAGAGCAAACGGTGTCTGGAAATAGATTCTTGCGAGCGGTCCCGAGTGTCGCGAGCCGCAGCTGCGGTGATTGGAGTTATCGGTTGGGATCTGCGCCGGCTCAGAGAACATTGGTCGGGGTGAAGGGATTTACGCTGTCCCTGCAGTGCCCGTTCGTATAAGAACTCGTTGAGCGCATGCATAAAGGCGACGAGGTCACATTGGCTGCTGTTCCCAGGGACTGGTTCTTATCGTGAAAAATGCTTTCGCGGAATTCCCACTGCGTTCACGCTTTTGAGAAAGCGGGAGATTAGAGTGGGAGTGATCAATGACCAGACAATGTCTCGAATCGACGCGGCCAGGGGAATCATGCGGAACGTACTTGTAACTCTTGCACTGATCTTTTCGATCAGCTCTGGCACGGCCAACGCACTCACAACCATCACGGTTGCGCTGAGCAGCGACAACGATCCGGGGGGATTCGGTGAGATGGGTGATCTTCGGTACGCGCTCAACTCGATGAATCAGGATTTGAATACGACGGCCGACGACTACGCGATCGTCTTTGCGTCGCCGATGACGATTCAGCTGAACGGAATTCTTCCGATCATCAACAACTCCCCCAATCCGGTGAGCATCACGATCGGCAATCCGGGTGCTGCTCCCACCGTCACCATCGACGGAAACGGCGGCACGTACAGCGGATTTTTCATCCCCATAGGAAATGTCACGGTTCAAAACATGACGTTTCAGAACCTCACGGCTAAAGGAGGAAACGGCGGCGATGGAATTTCAGGTGGCGGCGGCGGCATGGGGGCCGGGGGCGCCATTTACGCGCCTCAGTATTTTTTGAACGGCTCAAACCCATCGATCACGTTGATGAACGTGTTCATCAACAACTCCGCGGCCATCGGAGGAGACGGTGGAAATTATATGAGCGGCTCTCCCACCGGCAACGAGGGCGGCGGCGGCGGGGGCGGTTTTGGTGGAAACGGCGGATCGATTGTAACCACAGGCGCGACTGGGGGCGCTGGTGGCGGCGGATTCGGCGGAGACGGCGGTGACGTTACGCTTTCGGTGGATATGGATGTGAACGGCGGCGGCGGAGGGGGCGGCGGCGGCTTGGGATCGCGCGCCACGATCGGCACGCTTGCGAATTTGGGAAATGGAGGCTCGGATCAGAGCGTTGGCCTGGATGGGAATGGATACGGTCTTTCGATCACCGCAGGCTCCGGCGGCGGTGGCAACAGCGGCGGGAACAACGCGGGCGGAGGCGGCGGAGGCGCAGGCAGCGGTGGGGGCTTCTTGCCTCCGGGAGGTGGAGGAGGCGGCAGCGCTGGAACAAACGGAAGTCCGCCTCAAGGGTCGATCCCTCCATTCGCCCCTTCGGATCCCATCGCTTCCGGCGGCAACGGTGGAGAGGGAGCAGGTGGCGGAGGTGGAGGAGTTGTCTCCGTTTCGTTCACAAATGAGGCGGACGGGAAAGCCGGCGGCGGTGGTTACGGCGGTGGCGGTGGCGGCGCAGCCGGCACCGGCGCCTATGACGTTTCGTACTCGGTACAAGGAGGCTTGGGGGGCACAGGCGGCGGCGGCGGTGGTGGTGGCGTCAATCAATCGGGAACAACGTCTGCAGACGGCGGCAATTCTCTTGGCGGAGGTGGAGGTGCGGGTGGCGGACCGTCGAACGGCCCGACCGCTCAGGGTGGAGCGGATATTGGAAATCTCGGTGGCGGATCGGGAGGCAGCGGCGCCAACACTTACGGATCCGGCTTTGGCGGCGGCGGCGGCGGCGGCGGGAGCGGGATCGGCGGCGCGATCTTCGTCGACAGCAATCTGAATTTCACGGTTCAGGCGCTCTCGGGTGTGGCAACGATTTTCAACACGTCCAACACTACGACGCACGCTGGAGCCCATGGAATCGGTGGCCCGGGAGGCTCGGATGGAACCGACGGTTCGGCTGTGGGGAACAGCATTTTTCTGCGCACAGGGTCTGCGCTTACGTTCAGGGCGCAAGATGCGGGCGATCTTTTGACGTTGGGCGATCAGGTTGCGTTTACAGATGACACGAACTTCGGCGCAGGAGGAACAAGTGTCTTTGTCGCCGGAAAGGGCACCGTCGTCTACAACGGAACAACTGACTATCAGGGGACCGTCACGGTCAACAACGCGAATTTCAAAGTGAACGGACAGATTGACGCGGCATCCGTCTTCGTCTGCAGAAACTCCAACGTGAGCTCGCAAAGAGGGACGTTGAGCGGGGTTGGGACGCTGACTGGCAATGTCTTCGCCAATTCGGGAACGATCGCTCCGGATCCTGCAACGACGCTCACCCTGGGCAGCTTGACACTGAATTCCGCGTATCCATCCGGCAGCACCCTCGGAAGCCTTGTCAACATTGCAATCGATTCCAACAGCGTCACTTCCGTCGTGAGTGTGACCGGGCCCGCGTCGTTAGCTGGCACCTTGCAGATCGACCTCGATCCCGATGTCACAACTGGATCGTACAGATTCCTTACTTCGTCTTCGATTACCGGCACGTTTGATACCGTCGTATTTTCGGGTGCGACTCCGCTCTACTCGATCAATTATCAGCATACGTATGTGGAGTTTGTATTCACGGGCTTCCCTCCACCCCCGGCTCCGGTCCCGCAATTCTCGCCAGGCAGCATCGATTTCGGCGCGCGGCCGATCCAGACAGCTCACCAGCTCTCCGTGACGTTGATCAACGCCGGGAATGCCAATCTCACCGTGAACGGCTTCAGCATCAGCGGCGCGTTTACTGCTGCCGACGACTGTCCCGCGACGCTTGCGCCGAATGCCTCTTGCGCTGTGCAGGTGACGTTTTCACCCGATGCCGTCGGCAATCATTCTGGTGTGCTGCAATTGAATTCGGACGCGCCTGGCGCGCCGGCAGCTGTCACGCTTAACGGGGCGGGGACCAGTGAGCCCCAGGTCACGGAGCACCAGGTCACGGCCATCGTCGCCAACGGCAACGGAACCATCTCCCCTGCGACTGTCATGGTTGCAGAAGGCCAAAGACAAACATTCACGGTGACGCCTGCCGCCGGCTACAGCATGTCGAGCGTGAGTGGTTGCGGCGGCAGTCTGAGCGGCAGCACGTTCACGACTGCGCCGATTTCCCAAGCCTGCTCCATTACCGCTGCATTCGAGCCGCGAGTCACGGAGCACCAGGTCACAGTCATCGTCGCCAATGGCGAGGGAACCCTATCGCCGGCAGCCGTCATGGTCGCAGAAGGCCAAACGCAAACATTCACCGTGACGCCTGCCGCCGGCTACAGCATCTCAAGGGTGAGTGGTTGCGGCGGCAGTCTGAGCGGCAGCACGTTCACGACTGCGCCGATTTCCCAAGCCTGCTTCATCAGCGCCGCATTCGCGGTCGTGGTGACGGCGAAAGGCAAGGCCGGGGGCGGGTCCATGAACTTCCTCACCGTGGGTGGCTTGCTGATCATGTTGCTCGCGCGGTGTTTTCGTCGCCGCTTTCGCGGCGGCGTCGCGTTGCTTCTCGTGCTGCCCGGCATGGCTCAGGCCGGTGATTTCAATGCCTGGTATGCGGGCGCTCGCTTGGGAAGCGCGCGCACGGACGTGAGCTCCGCCGATGTCAACCATCGGCTCAATGATCTGGGCTATGACGTCAGCGCGCGCGTCGAGGATTCCAGCAGAACGGCGTGGGGCGTCTTTGGAGGTTGGCGCGTATCGCAGCATTTCGGGGTGCAGTTGGGCTACACGCATCTTGGTACCGTAGAGACCGCTTTTACGGGAGACGCTCTCGACATCCAGGCATTTCTGCGGGATGCGAACCGTCTGCAACCACGGTCCGCCAGCGGCCTCGACCTCAACCTCGTAGGACGCCATCCGCTAGGGAAGGGATTCGAGATCACGGCGCAGCTCGGCGCCTTTGCATGGAATGCCGACTACACCGTGAGTAACTCCCTCGGCGACTTCGTGAAGCGTGAAGAAAACGGCATCGATCTCACGTACGGCGCAGGGCTTGAATACGCGCTCGACGGCGGCCTGGCGTTCACGGGCGGCTGGACGCGCTATAAGGTCGACAGCGAGTCCATGGATTTTCTCGGAGTCGGCTTGCAATACCGCTGGCGTTGAGCCATTGGGGCGGCCCAACGCCGAAGGCAGCTTCTCTATCAAGGTAGCGAAGGCGCATTTCTGCGAATGATCCGTCCGACCCGCGCGTCATCGCGCGTTCGTTGAAGCGGTCCGCGGACCGTAGTCAGCAGCGGAAGTCCTCGCCGTATCGATCCGTGATTCCATGCTGACTTTCAATATCAATCGAGCGGGCAGAGAGCTTGCGGCGACCCGGCTGCGCAAGCTGGAGTCGGCCAAGGTAGGATTGCGGCGTCTGTACGATAAGGAATCCAGCGAAGAGTCCGCGTAGACGTTCGATGAATGAGGCGTCGTGGAATCCCTGAGAGCCGGTACCAAAACGTAAAATATTCGGCGCCGCGAAGGCGGTGTCATGCGAAGCGGCGTCCGTGCCGTGAGGGAATTTGCGCCGGATGGTTGTTGCAGTAGTCACTCACCTACGCGTCAGTCGTGTCCGCAACCCATCACGTCGCTGTCGCCCCGCTTAGTGGGACATAAGACACACACGTGGAATGACGAGCGCTTCACAATACGGCTGCGTCGCCTCACTTCACGATGCATTCTTTCCGCGGCAAAGACGGATGCCGTGAACGACGAAGTCCCGGTCGACAGTTCAGATACCCGCAGAGATACCCGCGGACACACCTTGTACCGTCAGCCCGTCACCGATGGGCGCGTCATCTTCGCGTGGCATCGACTTCCGGGCCGACCAGCGCCGGAACGACGATCACAGTGACTTGCAGAGCAGGAGCTTCCCACAGCATGAAAGATTGGACGATTCGCCGCCGCATTGTGGTCAGCTTCGGCGCCATTCTGACGTTGATCATTGTCATCGGAGGCGTTCTCTTCACGGAGCTGCGGAGCATCGATGGAGCGATTCGGGCGCTGCGCACCGATTCGTTACCAGGGCTGGAAACCGATATGGCCCTGGAGTCGGCCTTCACCACGAACTACCTGCTCATCGAGCAACATGGCAGGCTCGAAGATCAAGCGACGATGGACAAGGTGTCACTCGAGATTACCGCCAATCAGGCGCTCATCGACGAGCTGATGGCCCGGAATGAGGCAGGCGTATTCACGGACAGGGAGCGGGAGCTGTTCAGGAAGGTGCAGGACTCGCGCGTGACGTACCTTCAGGCCCAACGGCAGATAATCCAGGCAAACGAAACCGCCAGCGCTGCGCAGTCGACGCTCATGATCAGTACGCAGCTGGCTCCCGAACTGGAGCGCCTGAAGGCCGCGCTGAATGAGCTTAGCGAATACGACCGCCTGACCACCGAGAATGCAGCAGAGGAAATAGCGGATTCGGTTTCCTATGCGCTCATCAGCATCGCAACGAGCTTCGTCGTCGCGCTGGTGCTCGCCGCGTTGTGCGGATACTTTCTGGTCCGCGCCATCATGACACCGTTGAACTATCTGCTGCGTACAACCGACGTCGTGAGCAAGGGCGACTTCACGCAACGCATCACACTGGACCGGCGGGATGAATTTGGCACGCTGGGCGATGCGTTCAACCGCATGATTGCCGACCTCAACGAACTGATCGATCAGGTGCGCAAGTCCGCCATTCAGGTCAACACGTCGGTGACGCAGATCGGGGCGACGTCGAACGAGCAGCAGGCGACCGCCACCGAGATTGCAGCGACGACCACCGAGATCGGCGCCACTTCCAGAGAGATCTCCGCAACCTCCAGGGAACTGGTCCACACGATGCAGGAAGTGTCTGTCGTCGCCGAGCAGACTGCGGGTCTCGCGGGCGGTGGACAGGAAGGGCTGGTGCGCATGGAGGAGACGATGCGCAAAGTGACGGAAGCTGCAGCCTCCATCAACGCCAAGCTGGTCGTGCTCAATGAGAAGGCGAGCAACATCAATCAGGTTGTCACGACGATCACCAAAGTTGCGGATCAGACGAATCTGCTGTCGCTCAATGCGGCGATTGAAGCCGAGAAGGCCGGCGAAGCGGGCCGCGGGTTTGCAGTCGTCGCCACCGAGATCCGGCGGCTGGCCGACCAGACCGGCGTTGCGACGTACGACATCGAGCAGACCGTCAAGGAGATTCAATCCGCGGTAGCCGCCGGCGTGATGGGCATGGACAAGTTTTCGGAGGAAGTCCGGCGCGGGATGCAGGAAGTGCAGCAGGTCGGCGGGCAGTTGTCGCAGATCATTCACCAGGTGCAGACGCTGGCGCCGCGTTTTGTCGCGGTCAACGAAGGGATGCAGGCTCAGGCCACGGGTGCGGGCCAGATCAGTGATGCACTCTCGCAGTTGACCGACGCTTCGCAACAGACGGTGGAGTCGCTGCGCCAGTCGAATGAAGCCATCGGCGGGCTCAACAGCGTGGCGAACGGCCTGCGTGGGGCGGTGTTGCGATTCAAGCTGCAGGCCTGAGTCGCAGTGGCGCTGTTTGTCGAATTTCAGATTGCCAATGATGGCTACCTGCTGGCCGCGACCCAGGTCGTCCAGGTGCTGCCACTCGTCGACATCAAGCGCATTCCTCGTGCGCCCGCGGGCGTGGCCGGCGTCATCAACTACCACGGCGAGTCGGTACCCGTCGTCGATCTGAGTGAGCTCGCAACCGGCGAGCCGGCCGCACGGAATCTCAGCACCCGCCTGATCCTGGTGCGCTATCCGGATCGCACGGCGCGGGAGCGGCTGCTGGGTGTGATCGCGGAGAAAGTGACCCAGACCGTGAGGCGTGAATCGACCGACTTCGTCGCCACCGGCGTCGCAAGCGATGCTGCGTCATACCTGGGACCGGTGTGCACCGCCGATGGCCGCCTGCTGCAGCGGGTTGAAGTGCACAAGCTGCTGACGGCTGACGTGAGCGATGTGTTGTTTCGCCAGCCCGAGGAGGACTCTTGGTCATCGCCCGAATCGAAGCACTGCTGAGGCAAAGGATCGGACTCGACGCGGTCTCGATCGGCGCCACGACACTCGAGCGTGCACTGCGCGAGCGTTCTGCAGTCACAGGTTGCCAGGATATGCACGCCTATCTGGATCTCGTGCTTGCATCCGAACCGGAGTTGCAGGAACTGATCGAAGCAGTCGTCGTGCCGGAAAGCTGGTTCTTCCGTGATCGCAGGGCATTCGAGGCTCTGGCGCGAATCGCGCAGGACGGTCCGCGTCATCATCCGGATGGGGTGCTGCGCGTGCTCAGTCTGCCGTGCTCGACGGGAGAAGAACCGTACTCGATTGCGATGACACTTCTGGACGCGGGGATGTCGCTGCATCAGTTCCAGGTCGATGCCGTCGACATCAGTGCGCGCGTCATTGCCAGGGCCGACAGCGGCATTTATGGAAAGAACTCGTTCCGGGGCAGCGATCTCGAGTTCCGTGACCGTCACTTCCTGCCGATGGGGTCGGCGTACTGCCTGAACGAGAACGTGCGCCGCAAAGTACGGCTGCATCAGGGCAATCTGTTCGATCCCGGCATCGCGTGGGGCGCGCAGACCTTTGATGTGGTGTTCTGTCGCAACGTTCTGATCTACTTCGATCGGCCGGCCCAGGTGCGAGCCGTGGCGATATTGAACCGGCTGCTTGCCAGCACGGGAGTGCTGTTCGTCGGTCCGTCAGAAACTGCCTTGCTGCAGGATCAGGGATATGTGAGCGCGAAGCTGCCACTCGCGTTTGCATTTCGCAAAGCCATCGCCAGCCCCCGAACGCCCACTCCGCCTGTGCGTTCGCTCCAGCCGATGTTGGTTCCTGGCAGCAATGCGCCAGCGGGAGTCCCCGCGCCGGGGCTGAAGCAGCGCAGTGCTCACGCGCCGCGCCCGTCAGTGGCAGTGGCGGATGCGCCGCGCCCGTCAGTGGCGAAGAACTGGATCGAGGAGGCGCAGCAGATGGCAGATCGTGGCAACCTGGCTGAGGCTCTGGCGTATTGCGAAACCCATATGAAGGCGGACACACCCAGCGCGCGGGCTTTCTGTCTGCTGGGGCTGCTGCACGATGCCGCCGGGCGTACTCAGCAGGCCTGCGACCAGTATCGCAAGGCGCTGTATCTGGACCCCGACCACGAGGAAGCACTGCTGCATCTGGCGATGGCGCTGAGACGCGGCGGCGATGAGAGCGGCGCGCAGCGGTTGTTCGAGCGCGCCAAGCGTGCGCAAGTCGCAGGTAAATAGCATGAGCGCGCAATCGCAGAGCACCCTGTCTTTCGTGCGCCCCGCGCTCAACGACTGCTGGAACCGGATCGGCGTCCGCGGCGACAAATCATGCGTCGAGCTGAAGCAACACCTTCACTGCCGCAACTGTCCGACGTACTCGGCCTCGGCGAGAGCGTTGCTCGATGTACCGTCGCCGCCAGACTACTCGGACGGGTGGACCAGCCACTTCGCCCAACCGTCCGCGCAAGTGAAGGAGCTGGCGCATTCCGTCATCATCTTTCGCGTTGGAACCGAATGGCTGGCACTGCCCACCGTGTTTTGCGTGGAAGTCGCCGACACGCGCGCCATGCACTGCCTGCCGCACCGTCGCACTGGGGCGGTGCTTGGCATCACCAACGTGCGCGGCGAACTGCTGGTCTGTCTGTCGCTGGCGGCGATCCTTGGACTGGATGCAAGCAGTCCATCCGAACCCACCGGGCGTAACGGCGTGCAACGCTTGTTGGTGCTCCGTCGCGGGACAGCGAGCGTTGTGTTCCCGGTCAGCGAAGTGCACGGCGTGCATCGGTATGGCGCTTCCGAACTGGCGCAAGTGCCTGCTACCGTGGGCAAGGCGCAGGCGACGTACAGCCAGGCCGTACTTCCCTGGCGTAACACGACCGTCGGCATCCTCGATGCGCAACTCGTCTTCCACACCGTCGATCGCAGCCTCGCATGAGCCACCCGGATCTGAGTCAGATCTCGATGCTGGATCTGTTCCGCATGGACGCAGAGAGCCAGGTGCAGGCGCTGACCTCGGGACTGCTCGCGCTGGAGCGCGATCCGGGCGCCGCCGATCAACTGGAGTCCTGCATGCGTGCGGCGCACTCACTGAAGGGCGCGGCACGTATCGTCGGCATTGAAGCGGGAGTCGAAGTCGCGCATGTGCTGGAAGACTGCTTCGTGGCTGCGCAACAGGGACGCTGTACGCTGCACCGGCAGCGGATCGATCATCTGCTGCGCGGCGTCGATCTTTTGAATCGAATCGCCCTTACCGCACAGAGCGAGCTGGAGCGCTGGAATGAGGCGGAGCAAACGCTTGAAATCCAGACGCTCCTCGCTGCCTTGAGCCGCGCCTTTGCTGAAGCAGACGCAGATGCAGATGCAGATGCAACGGACATGGAACCGGCCGCGATCCGGCCTGAGACCACGCTGCTCCAGCTGCCTTCACCGACCAGCCTCGGGGATACGAGCGCAGCTGCGGGCGCACGTGAGACTCAGGACCGATTCTTGCGGGTGACGGCGGCCGACCTCAATCGATTGCTGGCGCTGGCCAGCGAATCGCGGGCTGCGTCCCGCTGGGTGCAGCCATTCGCCGACTCGCTGCAGCGCCTGAAGCGGCTGCAGTCGGATCTGACGGGTGCGCTCGATCAACTGCGCGAAACCTTGTCGGACGCCTCTGCGGTTCAAGCGTCGCAGACTGCCCTGGCCACCGCTCGTCAGCGCAATCTCGAGTGCGGACAGTTCCTGGCGCAGCGGCTCGTAGAGATCGAAATCTTCGACAACCGCGTGACCACGCTGGCTCACCGACTGTACGAAGGCGTGCTCGCTTGTCGCATGCGTCCATTTGCCGATGGTGTGCAGTCCTTTCCACGCATGGCGCGTGACCTGGCCCACAGCCTGGGCAAGCAGGTACGACTTGAAATCGTCGGTCCGGACACTCGCGTCGACCGCGAGATACTCGAGAAGCTCGAAGCGTCGCTGGGCCACTTGCTGCGCAATGCGGTGGACCACGGTCTGGAATCACCGGGGGAACGCCAAGCGGCCGGCAAACCTGTCGAAGGTGTCGTGCGCCTCGAGGCCCGCCACAGCGCCGGCATGTTGCACGTCATCGTCTCCGACGATGGCCGGGGCATCGACCTCGCGCAGCTGCGTCATGCGGTCGTACAACGTAATCTGACGAACGCCGAGACCGCTGGCAGGCTGAGCGATGCCGAGCTGCTTGAATTTCTGTTTCTGCCCGGCTTCTCGATGGCGGATACCGTCACTGATATTTCCGGTCGTGGAGTAGGCTTGGACGCGGTGCAGGACATGCTCAAACAGGTCCACGGTACCGCGCATGTCTCGGCACAGCACGGCGGAGGTACGCGCTTTCAGTTGCAACTGCCGCTCACTCTGTCGGTCGTGCGTGCATTGCTGGTGGAAATCAGCGGCGAGCCATACGCGATTCCGCTGGCGCATGTCACACGGACCCTCAGACTGCCGAAGCAGCGCATCGACTCGCTCGAAGGTCGTCAGCATTTCGATCTGGACGGCAGGCGGATCGGGCTGGTGACGGCGCACCAGGTTCTGGACACTGCACAGCCCGGATTCAACGACGCTGAGCTCAGTGTCGTGGTGCTGGCCAACGAGCATCATGCCTACGGATTGATCGTCGACCGCTTCATTGGCGAGCGCGAACTGGTCGTACAGCCGCTGGACCGGCGGCTGGGCAAGATCAAGGACATTGCCGCCGGCGGGTTGATGGACGACGGCAGTCCGGTACTGATCGTGGATGTCGACGATTGCGTGCGCTCGGTGGAGAAGCTCATTGCCAGCGGCCGGCTGAGCGGCCTTGAATCTGCAGCCGCCGCAGCGCCGGACGTTCGGCGCAAACGCGTCCTCGTGGTCGATGATTCGCTGACAGTGCGTGAGCTGGAGCGCAAGCTATTGGCCAGCAGCGGCTACGCAGTCGATGTTGCCATCGACGGCATGGACGGCTGGAACGCGGTGCGGACAGGAAACTTCGATCTGGTCATTACCGATGTCGACATGCCGCGCATGGATGGCATTGAGCTGGTCGCATTGATCAGGAAGGATCCGCACCTGAAGTCGCTTCCGGTGATGATCGTCTCTTACAAGGACCGCCCGGAGGACCGTCGGCGCGGTCTTGAAGTCGGCGCGGACCACTACCTGGCCAAAGGCAGCTTCAACGACGATACGCTGCTGCAATCGGTCGTCGATCTGATCGGCACGGCGGTTCCATGAAAATCGGTATCGCAAATGATCTGCCACTGGCCGTCGAAGTGCAGCGACGCGCGCTTGCATTGCGACCGGATCATGAAGTGATCTGGATTGCGCGCGACGGTGCGCAGGCGGTGGAGCTGTGCGCCAGGCAGATGCCGGATCTGGTGCTGATGGATCTGATCATGCCCGTGATGGATGGCGTGGAAGCGACACGGCAAATCATGACGGGCACTCCCTGCGCGATCCTGCTCGTGACG
This sequence comes from Povalibacter sp., assembly GCF_036520495.1. GTDB lineage: Bacteria > Pseudomonadota > Gammaproteobacteria > Steroidobacterales > Steroidobacteraceae > Steroidobacter. Next base: position 27,367 of record NZ_DATDJO010000075.1, read on the forward strand.
GCCAGTGTCGGGGCCAATACTGGACGCGTGTTCGATGCCATGGGACATGGCGCCATCGATGCAGTCGACACGCCCGTGCTGAATCTGAACGATCCACAGGCGAGCGTCGCCGCCTTCCTGAAAAAGATCGACACCATCGCCAGGTTGATTGGTACGCGCAGGTTCATTCCTGGTCCCGATATGTTCGGCGAGACGTGGGCCATCACTCGCCGGCAACGACTGATCGCCATCGGCGCCTCAGCCGGTGGGCCGGGCGCCCTGGCCATATTGCTGGCCGGCCTGCCGAAAGACTTTGCGGCCGCCATCGTCATCGTGCAGCACGTCGACGAGCGCTTCGCCGCCGGGATGGCTGACTGGTTGAATCGCGATTCGCCGTTGCCCGTTCGCGTGGCGCAGGAAGGTGATCGTCTGACGGCAGGCACGGTATTGCTGGCCGGCACGAACGATCACCTGATGCTCAAGGCGAAGGATCGGATTGGCTATACGCCCGAACCGCGCGACTATCCCTACCGACCATCGATCGACGTGTTTTTTGAGAGCGTCAGCACGGTGTGGTCCGGTGAAGCGGTGGGCGTGCTCCTGACCGGCATGGGGCGAGATGGTGCGAAAGGCCTGAAGACACTGCGCAGTAAAGGCCACTACACCATTGCGCAGGATCAGGCGACCAGCGCGGTCTATGGCATGCCCAAGGCCGCAGCGACCCTCGGTGCTGCGGTCGACATCCTGCCCATCGAACGCATTGCTCCGCGACTGATTGATATGCTCAGAGAGAAGCTCTGATCTTGGGAACATCGACTATGGACTTGCAGACGACGACTCACCCTGAACAGACCTGGCTTCGGCCGCTTTCGGACGATTACAAGCTGATGGTTTTGCTGGTCGACGACCAGGCAATGATTGGCGAAGCCGTGCGCCGGCTGTTGGCCGACGAGCCAGACATGGACTTTCACTACTGTTCCGATGCGAGTCAGGCGATCTCTATCGCCGAGCACATTGCGCCGACGGTCATCCTCCAGGATCTGGTGATGCCCGGTGTCGAGGGAATGACGCTGCTACGCCAGTATCGGGCGCACCCGGCCACCCGGCGCACTCCGGTGGTCGTGCTGTCCACCAAGGAAGAACCCAGGACAAAGCTCGAAGCCTTCGCCGCCGGGGCGAACGACTACCTGGTCAAACTACCCGACAAGATCGAACTGATCGCGCGGCTGCAGTACCACTCGCGCGCCTACCTGAATCAACTGCAGCGTGACGAGGCTTACCGGGCACTGCGTGAAAGCCAGCAGAAACTGCTGGAGGCGAACATCGAGCTGCAGCGCCTGAACAATATGGATGGCCTCACCCGCCTCAATAACCGGCGTCGCTTCGATGAGTACGCGTCGATCGAATGGCAGCGTGCGGCGCGCGACCACAGCGAGCTCTCCATCCTTCTCGCCGATGTTGATGATTTCAAGAGCTACAACGATACCTACGGTCATCTGGCGGGAGACGAAGCACTCAAGCAGATAGCCGCCGCTCTGCTCGGCAGTTGCTGCAGACCGGCCGATCTGGTGGCGCGATTCGGTGGCGAGGAATTTGCCGTCGTTCTGCCGAGCACATCGTCCGCCGCGGCACAGGACGTTGCCGAACGGTTACGTCAGGCGGTAAGCAATCTGCACATTCCCCACCAGGGGTCGAAAGTCGGAGGCGAAGTCACACTCAGCATAGGCGGCGCTACGGGCACCGCGCGAGGCGGCACGCTCATCAACCTGATAAACAGGGCAGACGCTGCGCTCTACGAGGCCAAGCGCGCGGGAAAGAACCGGGTTATCCAGGTGCAGCTGTAGTTATCGTTTTAACCCCGCGCATCAGCCAGCCATGGCGGGCCAGCGCAAGCACCACTGCCTGGCTGCTGCTCTCGTGTAGTGGCAGCCACAGATTCAATCGAGCCCCCCAAACCGCCTTGTACGGTGTACGAAGCGTCAGACGCACCGGTGCCGGCGCCGCCGCCACCGCCGTAACCACCGCTGCCGGCTTGCCCATCAGACACCTCTCCACAGCGACTATTCTCGCCTAAGTGAGTGTCCGGATTCATTAGACCACTACACTTCACCCGCAGGGCATCGAAGAACACCACCGGATACATCGGCTCCAGCGGCCGGCTCTGCCAAGCGGTGACCTCGGCCATGACTTCATCGGTGACTTTGCTGATGAAGTCTGGCGACACCTGCGTGCCGTACATCTCCAG
>NZ_DATDJO010000076.1:0-28360 GCF_036520495.1 Povalibacter sp.
ACCAATGCTGTGTTACATCTGCTCGCGATTGCGCATTCCGCCAACATTCCACTGGAGCTCGACGACTTCACTCGCATCGGCAAGAAAGTGCCGGTGCTCGCCGACCTGCGCCCGAGCGGGCGCTACTCGATGTCGGAGCTGATCCGGATCGGCGGCATCCAGCCGCTGATGAAGTCGCTGCTCGACGCCGGCTTCCTGCACGGCGACTGCCTCACCGTGACCGGCAAGACGCTCGCCCAGAACCTGAAGCCAGTGAAGCCATATCCGAAGAACCAGGACATCGTCCATGCGTTCAACGACCCGATCAAGGCCGAGAGCCACCTGGTCATTCTGTACGGCAACCTTGCACCGGAAGGCGCGGTCGCGAAGATCACGGGCAAGGAAGGACTGTCGTTTACCGGTACCGCACGCGTCTTCGACGGCGAGGAGCGTGCCCTGCAGGCGATTCTCGACGGCGTCGTGGTTGAAGGTGACGTCGTGGTGATCCGTCAGGAAGGACCGAAGGGCGGTCCCGGCATGCGCGAGATGCTGAGTCCGACCAGCGCCATCGCGGGGCGCGGACTCGCAGGAAAAGTCGCCCTGATCACCGACGGCAGATTCTCCGGCGGCAGCCGTGGCTTCGTCGTCGGTCACATCTCGCCCGAGTCGGCAGTCGGTGGTCCGATCGGCCTGCTGCGCGACGGCGATGAGATCACCATCGACGCAGTGAGCCGCGAGATTCGCTGCGCCGTCAGCGACAGCGAGTTCGCCGTGCGCCGCAAGTCGTGGAAAGCGCCAGAGCCGTACACCCGTCGCGGCGTGCTGGCGAAATACGCGCGCAGCGTCAGCAGTGCCTCGCAAGGCGCAGTGACGGATGCGGACTAACCAGTGACCGGGACGATCCTCCTCGATCAATCGGAAGTCCTCGCGGCGATCGACATGCGCGAGGCTCTGACTGCGGTCGAGGAAATTTTCCGCCTGCATGGACGCAGGCAAGTGCAGATGCCCGCGAAGGTCTATCTCGAACTTCCCGGCGGCGATGTTCGCGCCATGCCCGCGTACGCTGCGCCGCTCGGTTACGCGTCGATCAAGAACATCAACATGCATCCGGGCAATCGCGATGTGCCGTCCATCGTCGGTACCCTGACGTTGTTCGATCCGCCGACCGGTATGCCGCTCGCGATCATGGACGCCACTGCGATCACGCGACTGCGCACCGGTGCAGCCGCGGGCGTGGCGACACGCTTCCTCGCGCGTGCTGACGCCACGGTGCTGTCATTGATCGGCGCCGGCAATCAGGCGCTGACGCAGATCGAAGCCGTCCTGGCCGTGCGGCCGCGCATCGCCCGGATCATGGTTTACGACGTGGATCGTGAACGCGCGACACGTCTTGCGCTGGCTGCGACCGATCGTTTCCGCGTGGTCGTGCAGATTGCAGGTTCGGTGGAGGAGGCCGTCCGGGCCGCCGACGTGCTGACGACCATCACGCCGACACGAGCACCGATCGTGCTGGCCGAGTGGGTCAAGCCGGGCACGCACATCAACGCAATCGGTGCCGATGCAGCAGGCAAACAGGAGTTGCAATCGCAGCTCACCACCTCCGCTCGTATCGTGGTCGACGAAATGGACCAGGCGACCCATAGCGGCGAAGTGAATGTCCCATTGAGCGAAGGCGTTCTGGAAGCAAGCGATATCTACGCCGAACTCGGACACATCGCCGCCGGAGCGAAGACGGGCAGACTGAATCCGAACGACATCACGATCTTCGATTCCACGGGTCTCGCGCTGCAGGATCTGGCCTGTGCCGCTCACGTGTACCGCAAGGTAGTTGCCTCCGGGCAAGAGCTGCGCAGGTTCAACTTCCTGCAGTAGCTGCAGCGAGCGTGATGCCGTTCGCGCATCAGGCTCCGGCGCCCGTATGCGGGATTGCGTACAGCGGGATTGCGTACAGCGAGTTTGCGAGCCTCATCGATCCAGGCATGACTCGCCAATAGGGTCCGGTCTGTACATACGCCGCCCAGAACTCCCGCATCCCGACCATCCCGATCGAAGTGGCAATCACTGCGAGCCGGCTCGTTGATGTCGCAAACCGATTACCCGATTCGCCTGCGCTGGAAATTACGCCAGCGCCATTGGCGCCGCGGGTCCTGAATCACCGGGCTCGTCCCCGGGGGGCGCGATCCATGCGTTGTCATTTCATACGCGCAACGCGTCCGATCTCGTGTACATGCTCAGCGGCACACGATTCGATCCTGACAGCGATTTAAACAATCCCGATGCATGCAGCACACAGGCGCGGATGCCGCCGCAACGTCATTCCATGCATGCTCGGAGAGCTGTGTTTTCCCAATAAATATCAAACAGATAGTTGACGTTGATAAGTCTCCTGCTGCGGCATTATGTGATCAGTGGGAATCCCGATCTGCACACGTATTCTTCGCCGCGTGCGGGCCTCTTTGTGTGCAACTCTGTTATGGCCGTATCCCGCGCGTATACACTCGACGCCACCGGGCCCGCAAAGGGCTCTCCAGCATTTTCGAAGGAAGATCATGGCAAAGGCAGTGGATAAGGCATACCAGACGGTGCGCGAACGCATCGTCCGCGGCGTGTATCCGGCATCAACGCGAATCACCGAGCAGGAAGTGGCCGCCGCCGCAGGCGTCAGCCGGACGCCGGTTCGTGAGGCGTTGCGCAAGCTACACGCCGAAGGTTTGCTCGTTTTCATCCCGCATCAGGGCGCCATCGTTACCGAATGGACCACCGAGGAGCGCGACGACGTATTCGAGCTGCGCGCATTGCTCGAGGCATACGGCGCAGCGCGAGCTGCTCGTCGCCTGACTCCGGAAGGAATCGCCGAGCTGCGCCAGCTCGCAGAGGATCAGTATCACGAGACACTCAGCAAGCGCGAAGGCTACCTGGAGCGCATTGGCGATCTGAACAGTCAGTTTCATCGTCGCATTCAGGAATGTTCCGGCAGCTCGCGCCTGGTGAATGCCTTGTCGTCGCTGATCGAAGCGCAGCTCGTGATGAAGATGTTCGAGTCGTATCAGGATGAGGACCTGATCCGTAGCGCATCGCATCATCTGGAAATCGTGCGTGCTCTGGAGGCTCGCGATCCGGATTGGGCGGCGGCGTTGATGCGGTCGCACATTCTCGGCGCGCGCGGCGCGTTGCGACTGCTGTAGACAGGAAGTTCTCCGCGCGTCAGTAATGCACGCGGAGGAACGCAGGAACAGATCGGGTCCTCTGCGCGAGCGTGGACCCGATTACTTTGCGCACTGGCTTTTTGGGGCGCCCGGAAGCATTCTCCTGCCCCTCTTTCCTCAATGCTGCGCAGCGAAACCGCTCGCCGGCCATTTACCTCATCAAAGGATCCATGCCATGACCATCAAAGTCGGCGACAAGATGCCATCGGGAACACTGACACTCGCGACGAAGGACGGTCCCCAGAAGATCAGCACGGACGACTATTTCAAGGGCCGGAAGGTCGTGCTCTTCTCGGTGCCTGGCGCGTTCACGCCGACCTGCGATGCCAAGCATCTGCCGGGATTCGTGGAGCAGGCAGGTGCTCTCAAGGGCAAGGGCGTCGACAAGATCGCTTGCCTCTCGGTCAACGACGCCTTCGTGATGAAGGCCTGGGGCAAATCACAGAACACCGAAGACAAGGTCGACATGCTTGCCGACGGCAACGCCGATTACACGAAGGCTCTCGGACTGGAGATGGACGCCAGCGGCTTCGGCATGGGCACGCGCGGCCAGCGCTTCGCCATCGTGGTGGACGACGGCGTGGTCAAGCAGCTCAATGTGGAAGCGAAAGGGGAGTTCAAGGTGTCGAGTGCGGAGCATGTTCTTGCTCAGCTGTAGCTGAGCAAGAGGCCAACTGGTCGACTGGCTAGCCGGCCGACTGGCAAGAGCGGAAAAGAAAAGGGGACGAGCGATCGTCCCCTTCTTGCTCTGGCCGGTGGCCGGTGGCCAGTTACCCGATGAGCCGATGAGCCGTCCGGCTCATCCCAGTGCCTTCTCCAGCTCCGGCACGATCGTAAATAGATCACCAACGAGCCCGATGTCCGCAACTTCGAAGATTGGCGCTTCGGGGTCCTTGTTGATCGCGACGATGGTGCGTGCGTCCTTGATGCCGGTCAGGTGCTGGATGGCGCCTGAGATACCGACGGCGACGTACAGCTCTGGCGCGATGATCTTGCCCGTCTGGCCGACCTGCAGATCGTTGGCGGCGTAGCCCGCGTCCACGGCAGCACGCGAAGCGCCCACGCCTGCGCCGAGCTTGTCGGCGAGTCCGACGATGATCTTGAAGTTGTCGGCGCTGCCCACGGCGCGACCGCCGGAGACCACCTTGGCGGCCGTCTGCAGATCCGGACGACCGGTCTTCGCTGCAGAGCGTTCGATGAAGCGCGTGTGAGTCGGCAGCTCAGCATTGACGCTGACGGCTTCGACCGCGGCGCTGCCGCCTTCGGCCACGGGCTGGAACGATGCAACGCGGACGGTGGCGACGACTTTCTTATCCGCAGCGGCTTCGACGCTGACAATGGCGTTGCCGGCGTAGATCGGGCGACGGAATTTGTAAGCCGATTCCGCGGCCATGATGTCGCTCAGCTGGCCGACGCCGAGGAGGGCGGCGACGCGGGGCATGAGATCCTTGTCGAACGTGGTCGACGGTCCGAATACGTGCGTGTAGTTCGCAGCGAGGGCGGCGACCTGCGGTGCCAGAACGGCGGCCAGCGGTTCCGCATTGGCTGCGTTCTCCACCGTCAGCACTTTCTTCACGCCCTGGAGGGCGGCCGCTTGCGTGGCGACTGCAGATGCATCGGCGGCGAAAACCGCGATATCGACTTCCGCGCCTTCGATCTTGCTGGCGCAGGCCACGCACTTGGCGGTCGCTGGATTGAGTTTGCCGCCGGTGTGTTCGGCGACGATGAGAATTCTGGTCATTAGATCAGCCCCTTCTGCTTGAGCGCCGACACGAGTTCGCCGACATCCTTCACCATCACACCCTTGGAGCGTGCGGACGGCGCTTCGTACTTGAGAGCCTTGAACTGGCTGGCGGTGTCGACACCGAGATCTGCAATGGGCAGGACGTCGAGCGGCTTCTTCTTCGCCTTCATGATGTCGGGCAGCTTCACGTAGCGCGGCTCGTTGAGGCGCAGATCGGTGGTGATGACCGCTGGCAGGTCGACCTCGAGCGTTTCGAGACCGGCATCGACTTCGCGAGTGACCTTGGCTTTGCCGCTATCGAGTTCCACCTTGGAGGCAAACGTCGCCTGCGGACGATTCCAGAGGGCGGCCAGCATCTGACCGGTCTGGCTGTTGTCGTCATCGATGCCCTGCTTGCCGAGCAGCACGATCTGCGGGCCTTCTTTCTCGATGAGCTTCAGGAAAATCCTGGCTGCGGCGAGCGGCTCCACGGCGGCGTCGCTCTGCACGAGGATGGCGCGGTCGGCGCCCATGGCGAGACCGGTGCGCAGCTGCTGCTGGGTGTCGGTCGGACCGATGCTGGCAACGATCACTTCCGTGGCACCGCCTTTTTCCTTGATGCGCAGGGCTTCTTCGAGCGCAATCTCATCGAACGGATTGATGCTCATTTTCACGCCTTCAGTCACGACACCCGTGCCGTCGGGTTTCACGCGCACGCGGACGTTGTAGTCCACGACGCGCTTGAGGCCAACCAGAATCTTGCTCACGCCGCGCTCCAAATGATGTGCCAAAGAATGTGCGAGTACCGTCTCAAAGGGATGGCCGCCTCCCGCCGGGCAGCGGCCGGGCAAGCTAACGGAACACGCCCTCGGAGTCAACGCGCATCCGACGCGCTGCAGCTGAGGTTACCCGTTGATCTGCGAGGAAATTCCGTAGTCCGGAACGCACCGCAAAAAGACTCGTCGGCACGTCGGCAGCGCCGCCCGCTAAACTGCCGGCCCGGTTGGAAATCCGAACAGATGGGGACTCATGCCTGACTCACTTGGCCCGCGCCTGAAAATCGGCGTCATTGCGCCTGCCACCAACACGATCGTACAGCCCGAGTTCGACGCGATGCGTCCGCCGGGCATCTCGAATCAGCTGACTCGCGTAGTCATCCCGGATACGCCCGTGGGCACGGAGGACGAGTTCGCCCAGATGATGAGCACGGTGCGGGCCTCGGTCGAGACCGCGATCGATACGGTCATGGCCTGCGCACCAGCCACCGTCATCATGGCGCTGAACGCGGATACCTTCTGGGAAGGCACCCTCGATGCCGCGGGTCTGCAGAGTCACCTCGAGTCCCGGGCGCATGTGAAAGTGATTCTTGGCGCCCAGGCCTGCTACGCGGCGATGCAGCGATACGGCGGCATCCGCCGCATCAGCCTCATCACACCCTACATGCCTTCGGGCGACGCGCAGGTCCGCCGCTCGTTCACCGACTCCGGCTTCGAGGTCGTGAACCTGCTCGGCCTGAAGAGCAACAGTCCGCTGCTCATGGCCCACGAATCGCCCGAACGCCTGCGTCGCGCCGTCCGCGAAGTCGACGACCCCAGTGTCGAGCTGATCCTGCAGGTCGGCACCAATCTCGCCTTCGGCCGTGTCGCGGCCGAGGCCGAACGCTGGCTGGGCAAGCCAGTGCTGGCAGTGAACACCTGCACGTACTGGCAGGCACTGCGAAGCAACGGCATCGAGGACAGGATGGAGGGGTTTGGATCGTTGCTGATGGAGCACTGAACCGCCAACTGGCCGACTGGCTAACCGGCAGGCTGGCCGGATCCGGAATCACTGGCGTTGCGATCGCTTGGCCCGATCGGACTCACTGTGATCCTCGCCGCACTTGCCGGGTGTGCCGGGTGTACCGCGCAATGATTCTGTTATCTTTCTGGCCAGTAGCCCCGTTTGCCAGCCGGCCAGTTAGCCCTTACATCCCATGCGCACCATCCGTCCCAGCTCCAGCCTCGCCAATGTCCGCTACGAAATCCGTGGGGACCTGGCGCGGCGAGCGCATGAGATGGAACGCCTGGGGCACGACATCATTGCGCTGAACATCGGCAATCCGGGGCTGTTCGGCTTCCGCACGCCAGAGACGATGCGGCTGGCGATGATCGAGAATCTGCGCGCGAGCGAGGCCTATTCGCATCAGAAGGGCATCTTCCCGGCTCGTGAAGCGGTCGTCATGCAGCAGCAGAGTCGCGGCGTACGCGGCGTGACGGCGGATGAGGTCTACATGGGCAATGGCGTGAGCGAGCTCATCGATCTCGTGCTCCGCGCGCTGCTGTCCGCTGACGACGAAGTGCTGGTGCCGACTCCCGACTATCCGTTGTGGACCGCGGCCGTGAATCTGAATCGTGGCCGGGCAGTGCACTATCCCTGTCGTCCCGAGCGCGGCTTCGAGCCCGACCCGGCGGAAATCGAGTCTCTGATCACGAGCCGCACGCGTGCGATCGTCGTCATCAATCCGAACAATCCCAGCGGCGCCGTCTATTCGCGTGCGACGCTCGAAGCCATTGCGAGACTGGCCGAGAAGCATCACCTGGTCGTGTTCAGCGACGAGATCTACGACCAGATCCTCTACGACGGTGCCGAGTTCATACCGATGGCCACGCTCGTGCACGGCACGCTGTGCGCCACGCTGTCCGGCCTGTCCAAGGTCTATCGGGCGTGCGGTTACCGGGTCGGCTGGGTCTCGTTCTCCGGCGAGGTCGAGCCTGCGCGTGAATATCTGAACGGTCTCGACAAGCTGTCCTCGCTGCGTCTGTGCAGCAACGTGCCGGGGCAGTGGGCCGTGCAGACGGCTCTGGGCGGCTACCAGAGCATCCATGAACTGACCCGTCCCGGCGGTCGGCTGTACCAGTCGCGCCAGGCGATTCTCGACGGCGTTGCCAACAGCAAGTACCTGCAGGTGCACGCGCCGCGCGGCGCGATCTACGCCTTCGTCGGCATCAAGGAAGGCGTGCTGCCGGATTTCGTCGATCAGCAGTTCGCAATGGACATGCTGCAACACAAGCACGTGCTGCTCGCACCGGGCAGCAGTTTCAACACGGCCTACAAAACCCACTTCCGGATTACCAACCTGCCGAACCCGGAAGTCATTGCGGATGTCTTCCAGCGTATGGAAGAAGTGCTGGACAGTTACGCGTCGGGAGCGGAGCCTGCAACCCGCACGTCCGGAATGAAAGTCGTGCCGATGAAGTAATGAAGTGGCCGCGAGGCGGTGAGCGGGCGTGATGCAGCGCCCGCAGTTCACTATCATCGCGTCCGGTTCTCTCGTTGCTTCCCACGGACTTGTCACTCAACTCACTTCTCGACCAGGGCGTTACCGTTCTCACCGCAAGTCGCCGGTTGGCGCATGCGGTGCGTCTGGCCTATGCGACTGGCGCACGTGCACGGGGCGATCGCATCTGGCTCACGCCGCGGGTACTGCCCTGGTCTGCATGGCTGCGCCAGCAACATCTCGAATCGCGTACGTCGTCGTCCAAAACAGCGGCGCGTGTCCTCAAATCCGCACAATCGAGCGCGCTCTGGGATGAGGTCGTCGCCGACAGCCGCGCCGCTGCGGAGCTTCTCAATCCCTCCAGCGCTGCCCGGCTGGCCGCGCGCAGCTGGCGGCTGCTGCACGACTATCTGATTCCGATCGACGAGCTGCAGGCATTCGATACGCCGGAGGCTGAGGCACTGTTGGCGTGGAGTAGCGAGTTCGCGAGCCGCTGTGAGGCCCTCGGGGCCATCGACGAATCCCGTCTGCCACAGTGGGCGTTCGACTCCGGGCTGGAACCGACCGAGCGAATCGTCTTTGCCGGCTTCGACACGATGCCGCCAGCCATGCATCGGCTCTGCGAGCGATGGCGACACACCGGACTGATCGCCGACATCGACACCGATGCATCGACACGGGCCGTCGTCAGCGTCGTCGAAGCGACCGGTCTCGACACCGAACTCGTCATGGCCGCGCATTGGGCGCGTGAACAGGTGGAGGCGGGGAGCACCAGCGTCGGCATCATCGTGTCCAACCTGCAGGGACGTCGGGACGAAGTGCGACGGGCATTCGAGGACGTGCTCTCGCCGGGATCGCGCCGTACCCAGGCCGAGACGGCACCACTGCCCGCCATCATCGCCGCACCTGCGCCGCTGTCGTCGTATCCGCTGGTCGATGCGGCCTTGCTGATGCTGCAGACGATGGTCGGCAATGCTGCCAGCACGCAGGCCGGCAGAGTCCTGCGCTCGCCGTTCATCCGCGGCGGACAGCAAGAGCGGGCCGTGCGCGCGCTGGCGGATCTGCGTCTGCGCGAAGAACAGCGCGAAGGCTGGGACTGGCCCAAGCTCGAGCGTTGGGCGGGCATGACCGGCTGCGAACAGCTGCTGCTGGCGGCACGCGATCTCAATGCCATTGCGCGAACACTGCCGGGCAAGGCGCTCGCGAGCGAATGGGCCGAGCGCTTTCACGAGATCCTGCGCAGTATCGGCTGGCCCGGTGATCGCTCCCTCAACAGCGCCGAGCATCAGACCGTACGCAAATTTCAGGAGACACTCGCGGAATTCGGCGCGCTCGACGCAATCGTCGGACCGATGCGACTGCAGCGCGCGATCGGCCGGTTGAGCGATGTTCTCGGTGACACGCCGTTCGAGCCCGAAACCGTCGATGCAGCGATCACGGTGATCGATACCGCGACCAGCGCCGGCATGCGCTTCGATGCGCTGTGGGTCGTCGGTCTCGATGCCGATCGCTGGCCCGCAGCCGTGAACCCCGACTCGCTCATTCCACTGGAGCTGCAGCGAGCAGCAGGTATTCCCGAAGCCACTGCCGCGGGTGTGTTACGACTGGCATCGACACAGCTCGAACGCTGGCAGCGCAGCGCGAACCGGTTGGTGCTCAGCTGGGCGTCACGCGATGGCGATATCGAACTCAGTCGCAGTCCATTGCTCGGTCGAATAGCCGCCGCCGATGATCAGTTGCCAATGTCAGCGTCGCCGGTCATGGCTCTGCGCGAACTGCTGTTCAACGAGCGTCCCGCGATGCAGATGATCCTGGATGATCGTGCGCCGCCGGTACCGGCGCAGGCGACACGTGGCGGCGCGCGGACACTGGAGCTGCAGTCGCGTTGTCCATTTCGCGCGCAGGCCGAGTTGCGGCTGCGGGCCAAACAGATGCCGAGAGTCGTGGTCGGCATCCAGCCGCTCGACCGTGGTGCGATCCTCCACGAAGTACTTGCAGAGTTGTGGGGCGAGTGGCGCACGCAGCAGCGACTGCTGGCAATCGACGATGCCACGCTGGAACGCCGCGTCCATGAAGCTGCACATCGGCACGTGCTGCAAGCGCTCGCAATCGACACGCCGTCGCGCAATCGGCTGGCCATGCTGGAGATCGAGAGCGTCGTGCGTCAGATCGTACGGCTGCTGCAACAGGAAAAGCTGCGTCCTGGATTCACCGTGCATCTGGCGGAGACATCCGAGCAGTACGTGATCGGCGACCTGTCGATCACACTGCGGCCCGACCGGATCGACGCCCTGGATAGCGGCGGCGAACTGCTGATCGATTACAAGCTCGGCGCCAGCCACAAGCAGCGCGACTGGTTCGATGCATTGCCGGGTCGTCCACGACGCCCGCAATTGCCGTTGTACGGTCTCGCGCGTGGTGAGCAGCTTCGCGGCCTCGCATATGTCGTGCTGGCTCCCGGTGCTGTCGAGTATCGCGGCTGGAGCGACGGCACGCCGATCGCCGAAGGCGTCGTGGCGTACCCGACCGGCCTGCGCATCGATCTCGGCGACCCGAGCGATTGGGATGCCTTGCTGCATCACTGGAAGTTCACCTTGACGCGGCTGGCCGAGCGCTACGTGGCTGGCGACGCGATGGTCGATCCGTTGCCGCAGGAGTGCGCCACCTGTCATCTGAGCACACTGTGCCGCATCAACGAGAGCACCGTGGATTCGAACGATAACGATAAGGAGGTCGGTCGCGATGACGAGTGATGCGGCTGCCAGAAGCGCGGCGCTCGATCCGCGACGTTCATTCATCGTCCAGGCCCCCGCGGGATCCGGAAAAACGGAGTTGCTGACGCAGCGCTACCTGCGGCTGCTGGGCACGGTCGAATCGCCGGAACAGATTCTGGCGATCACGTTCACCCGCAAGGCGGCGGCGGAAATGCGCGCGCGCATCCTGCTGGCGCTGGAGGCCGCGAATGGGCCGGCGCCGGAGTCGGCCCACAAACGCGCAACCTGGGAACTCGCACGCGCCGTGCGTCAGGCGGACGTTCGTTACGGTTGGCAGCTGATGGAGCATCCGGCGCGACTGCGCCTGCAGACGATCGATGCGCTCAATGCATCGCTCGCGCGACGGCTGCCCATGCTGGCCGGAACAGGCGCATCGATCGAGCCGACCAGCGATCCCGACCCACTGTATGAAGCGGCCGGCCGGCGCCTGATCGAACGACTCGGCGATGGCTCCGGCGCGTCGCAACAGCTCGAACTGCTGATCGTGCATCTCGGCAATCGGGTCGACCGACTCATTGCAATGCTCGGGGAGGTGCTGCGCAAGCGTGATCAATGGCTGCGGCCGGTGGTTGAGGCGCGCGCCAGCATCGATCTGCGCGAGGTACTGGAGGCGACGTTGCGTCGCGTCGTGCAAAGGCATCTCGCTGTGCTGTGCGAAGGCCTCGGCGCCGACCGGGTGCGCGAACTGTTCGAGCTGCTGCAGTACTCGGCGCGCAATCTGCTGGAAGGTTCGATCGATCCTGCACGCCGCGCCGCACTGGAACAGTGTGTAGCCGCGACACAGATCCCGGGTGCCGACAGCGCCTGCCTCGACCTGTGGCGCGCCCTGGTCGCGATGGTGCTCAAGCAGGACGGCGAGGTGTACTCCAAGGTCGACAAGCGCCATGGATTTCCGACCACGGACCGGGCCACGAAGGAGCGCATGACCGGCATGCTCGCGTGGCTCGGCGGCCATACGTTGCTGTGCGAGCAACTCCTCGACGTACGCACGCTGCCCAACGCCGCCTATGGCGAAGATCAGTGGCGCACGCTGCAGGCTTTGCTGGAACTGTTGCCCGAAGCCGTCGCCGAGCTGCAGATGGAGTTCCAGGCGCAGGGCAAGGCTGACTATGTCGAGGTATCGCTGCGCGCTCTGCGCGCACTGGGCACGGAAGACGAACCGACGGATCTTGCGCTGGCCTTCGACAATCGCCTGCAGCACATCCTCGTCGATGAATTCCAGGACACATCGTTCTCGCAGCGCGATCTGCTGCAGCAGCTGATCGCCGGCTGGACACCGGACGATGGGCGCACGCTGTTCTGCGTCGGCGATCCCATGCAGTCCATCTATCGCTTCCGTCAGGCAGAGGTCGGACTGTTCATCGAGATGCAGTCCACAGGGCTGGGCAACGTCCCACTGGAGCCGCTGCGTCTCGAAGCGAACTTCCGTTCCACTCCCACGCTCGTCGAGTGGGTGAACGCGGTATTTCCTGCGGTGCTGTCGTCGAGCAACGATGCCGAGCAGGGTGCGGTCAGGTACAGCCCCAGCACGGCGGCGCTCACCGGCGAATCCGCCGGCGTCAAAGTTCATGCCTTCGTCAATGCCGATGCCGGCGAGGAAGCGCAGCGGGTGACGGCCATCGTCCGCGACGCCCTGGCACGCGACGATTCCGGACGCGTCGCCATCCTGGTGACAGCGCGTACGCACGTCGATGCCATCGCGCAGGCGCTGGCTATCGCCGGCATCGAGTTTCGCGCTGTCGAGATTGAACAGCTGCGGGACCGCTCCGTCGTCCAGGATCTCATTGCGCTCACGCGTGCCTTGATTCATCTCGCCGATCGAACTGCATGGCTCGCCGTGCTGCGGGCTCCGTGGTGTGGCCTGACGTTGGCCGACCTGCACACGCTGGCCGCCTGGCCGACGTTCGTCGTGGATGAAGCGATAACGTCGGAACTCACTGCGGAGGAGTCGTCACTGTCTGCGGATGGGCGCGCGCGGTTGGTCAGGGTGCATGAGGTCCTGACTGCTGCACTCGCGGAGCGGGGCCGCTGGGCACTGCGCATCTGGGTCGAGCGGACCTGGAATGCACTGGGCGGACCCGCCACGCTCACACGCCTCGACGATCTGGACGATGCGCAGTCGTTCCTGCAACGACTCGACGAGATCGAAATCACGGGCGATCTTGAAGACGTGGCGCGCCTCGAAGACCAGCTGCGACGGCTGTTCGCGAGTGGCCAGGTCCATGGCGAGCCGCGTGTCGAGATCATGACCATCCACGCAGCCAAAGGTCTGGAGTTCGAAACCGTCATCCTGCCTGGACTGCAACGCAAGATGCGGGCCGAGGATCGCGAGCTGCTGCGCTGGACTCGCATCGCCGGCAAACAGGGCGGCATGGTGATGGCGCCTGTGAAGGAAGAGGGCAGCGACAGCGATCCGATCTATCGCTGGATCGAGCTCCTCGAACGGCAACGCATCGTTCGCGAACGCGCGCGGTTGCTGTATGTGGCGGCGACCCGGGCCAAGCACGAGCTGCATCTGCTGGGCAGTGTCCAGGCGAGCGAGCGCGGCGGCGAAATGGTCATTCGAGAGCCGTTGCCGGGTTCGATGCTGCGCATGCTGTGGAGTGCGGTCGTCAACGAATTCGAGTCGGCCGCGCCTGCTGCGGGCACTCAGTCTTCGCACGCCGTCGAGCCAGTGCAGAAGCTGCGCCGGCTGCCCATCGACTGGCGCGCTCCGGAGATGGAAGAAGTCGTGACGACGCCCGACGTGGCCGTCATCGATATCGAAGCCCAACCGCCGGTGTTCGACTGGGTTTCCGAAACCAGCCGTCACGTCGGTACGGTCGTACATCGCGAGATCGAGCGGCTGTGCCGATCAGGGCGCGTTCCTTCCGATGAGTCCGACCAGCGCAGGCGAATGATGCTCGAACTCGCCGAGCTGGGCGTGCCTCCGGATCGTTGCGCCGCCGCTTGCGACCGCGCCATCGCCGCGATGCAGAGCACGCTGCAGGATGAGCGGGGACGCTGGCTGCTCGGCATCGACAGTGCAATCACCGATTCCGCATCGGAGCTGGCATTGAGCGGTGTGGTCGACGGCCAGATCATCGAGGGCATCATCGATCGGACCTTCGTCGACGAAGCAGGAACCCGCTGGGTGGTCGATTTCAAGACCAGCGCTCACGAAGGCGGCGGTCTCGAACAGTTCCTGGACGAAGAGTCGGTTCGCTACCGGCCGCAGTTGATGCGCTACGGGAGGTTGATGCGGTTGTTTGACGGTGCGCGAAAAGTGCGGGCGGCGCTCTACTTCCCGCTACTGCGCGCGTGGCGCGAAATCGGCATCGACTGACAAGGCGGATCTGATTCCGATTCAGAGCTGCCCTTCGAGCCCCAGCACGCGGGCGAACCAGGCCTGGAAGCGGCGCCCGACGCCGGCCTTCGGGTCGGAGTCGAAGTTCTCGTTGCCGTCCGTCCAATGGAGTCTGTCGTTCTGCAGGGTCACGTGCCACGCATGGTCCCCGGTGGTCTGACTGGTGAATATGTCCTCGAGCTGTCGGGCGAGCACTTCATTTTCGACGAGCACGCCCTGTTCGCAATTCAGCCAGGTCGACCGCGGATCGAGGTTGTAGCTGCCGACGAACAACATGCGGTGATCGACTGCAAAGGCCTTGGTGTGCAGGCTCGCGCCGGATGAACCAAACAGACTGGAGTCGATTTCCTCCCCCGGCTGCGGCTTGAGTTCCCAGAGCTGCACTCCGCCCTCCAGCAACCGCGGTCGATAACCCGAATAGCCGCCGTGTACGGCGGCCACATCGTTGGCGACCAGCGAGTTGGTGAGAATCCGCACCTGCTTGCCTGATTTCGCGACGGAAACCAGTCCGTCGGTACCCACGTCACCCGGAACGAAGTACGGCGAGATGATGCTCGCCTGTGACTGTGTCGCCTGCAGTTCGGGCAGGAGAATTGCAGCGACGTGCATTTGCTTCGCGTCGCGTTTTGTCATCGTGACCTTGCCCGGATCGTCCGACACGAAGCGATACGTGTGGGCCCATTCGATCGGCCAGTCGCCCGCCGCCATGCGTTTGATCGCATTGTCTTCCCGAAGCGTCTTCGCGTAGCGGCTGTTACCGGCATCCTTCAGCGTTTCCGCCAGACGACTGCGCAACTTCTGCAGCTCGGCATCGCTGACCGCCTGCTTGTCGAGAAACTCCATCGGGTAGGCGGATGCCGAATTCCAGTATTTGTCGAATGAGGCGGAAGCGTCACGGACGACGGGACCCAGCATCGCGAAGTCGAGATCGATGAAGTTCACTTCGTCACTGGCACCGAAGTATTCATCGCCGATATTGCGGCCGCCGGCGACGGCGATCCGGTTGTCCGCGATCCACGTCTTGTTGTGCATGCGACGGTTGATGCGCTTGAAGCTGCTCAGGCCTTCACTGACGAAACCGAGGAAGCCGCTGCGCGATGCGAAGGGATTGAACAGTCTCACATCGATATTGGGATGAGCGCTCAGGGCTGCGAATCCTGAATTCTTCGCGCGCGCATCCATGTCATCGACCAGCAATCGGACCTTGACGCCGCGATCCGCTGCTGCGAGCAGTTCCTGAGCGATGATCCCGCCGGTGAGATCGGCATGCCAGATGTAGGTCTGGACATCCAGGCTGCGTCCGGCCATCCGCGCACTCTGCACACGGACGGCAAAGGCTTCCGGTCCTTCCTTCAGCAAACGGAACGCAGACTGTCCGGCGCGTCGTGACTCCGCATCGTGCAGGAGGCGGTCGAGTTCGGTGCTCTCAGCACTCACCGGCAGTGCCTTCTCGACCGGCAGCGCAGGTCGATCCTGAAGTGATGAGCACGCTGCAAGCGCAAATGCTGCGAGCACGACGATGAGGTGCGACCTGCTGATGCAGGTCGACTGCGACGGCGCCGCACGGCGGATTGTTCTCATGACGGTCTCTGCGCGATCGCGGCGATCCCACCGCGATGATGTCGAGGGTGATAGCTGTATTTTCCGAACGCTGCGCCATGCCCGCACCCTCGCCATCGCAGGATCGTCAACTTCCGAGCAGCATCTTGACCAGATTCGGCATGCCTGCGCCCTGATGCATACGATCACGCTTCAGGTCCGTGCAGGCGCCGAGCAGGATTTCCCTGATGCGTTCAGGATAGCCGATGAACTCACGTCTTGCCGACAGGAAGCAGGCCACGACTCCTGACACGTGCGGTGCCGCCATGCTGGTGCCGCTCATCGCCACGTAGAGATTCGCACGCGTCATCGTCTTCGGGTTCGCGCCGGCGCGACACGACACGATGCGTTCGCCGGGCGCGACCAGATCGGGTTTGCAGCGGCCGTCGGCCGTCGGGCCGCGGGAACTGAAATACGAAACACCGTACAGATGTGGCTTGGACTTGTGGATGGACCCGACCGCCAGGGCCTCGTCGAGATTCGCGGGATCTCCGATCGACAGATCGGTATTGAGGCCGATGGTTTCATCGCCCTGTTGCAGTTCCAGGTAGCCCTCGTTGCCAGCCGCGAGCACGACCACCACACCCTGGCGCCAGAGTTTGCGCAGTTGCTTGCAGATCGGCGTGTCGCCGCAGCCGAAAGCCTCGGGATCGAAGGCGCCACCCAGGCTCAGATTGACGCCGTGAATGACCAGCGACGCTCCACTACGGTTGCTGTCGTAGATGTGATCGAGCGCCTTGATGATCTTCGCATCGCTGCCACGGCCCTCATCGTTGAGAACTTTGTAGGAGTGCAACGTTACCGCGGGAGCGATCCCGCTGATGCCCAGCTCTGCGATCCGGCCGGCGATGATCCCTGAGACGTGCGTGCCATGTCCGTTGCCGTCGACGCCGACGCGCGGTGCGTTCTTCGCATCCCATTCGCGTATCGCCCCCGGACTCAGGCAATCGAAGACGCGACCGATGTTCGAACCGGCAGTGCCGTACGAGAAGTGCGGATGCAACGGGTCGATGCCCGTATCCAGCACGGCCCACGTGATGCCCTGTCCGCGCGAGTCGTAGCCGCGGTGCGCAGTGGCGCATTGCAGGACATTGATGGACTGGTCGAGGAGGGCGCGTTTGCGCGCGTTGCGGAAGACGCGATACACCGAGTCCAGATGCAGTTCCGTCGACATGCGCTCGATCTCGGTCCGCGTGAGTTTGGCTGACACGTAACTGGCGAGCGGCTCGAGATCGACGTCGTCTTCTGACAATCGTGGTCGGGTGTCGCGGAGCGCCTTCCTGATCCAGCCAACGACATCCTCCCGCACATCGTCTGCCGGGCGCGAGGCACTACCGGGCTCGAACTGATCGCGCAGTTCGATCAAGACCGCGTGGCGCTCCTCTGCAGCACCGGCTTCCATCTGGCTGACGAGATCGCGCGCGATGGTGAATGGCGCGATGCGCTGGAACAGCTCGCGATCGATCGTCGAGCGAACGGGTCCGCGTACTTCGGGCAGCCGCAGATAGCCTGAGCCGGAATGCGGATCGCGCGGCGAGTCGGCATTCCACTGTTCGAAGTCCTCGACGGACACGCCCCCGGTCGGCGAGTAGTCACCCCGCAACCGCTTGTCGGCGCAGACCGGATCGAGCGGATCGGCAACGTTCACCCAGCGTTTGACCACGCCTGGAACGCCGAGACCCTTTTTTTGATTCGTGATGACTTTGAGCTGATCCTGCACCTCCTCGAGCCCAAGCGGCGAACCGATCGTGATCAGAAGATCGATCTCGATGCCATCCGCGCTGGTCAAGCTGCTCAATGCATCATAGGCCACCATCGAACCCTGACTGTGCGCGATGACGATGAACGGACCGCCGCCCGTGCGCAGGCGCGACAGGACGCTCTCGCGCATCGCATCCCGGCGTTCCTTGACGAACAGGAATTCGTTGACGTCCTTGAGGAAGGCCTTGGTGATACGGCGTGTGATGAACTCGCGCAGGGGCGCCGGCAAGGGCAGTACGCGCGCATGAAAATCCGCTGCGCCAATCTGATCTCCCAGTACCGGTTCTTCGAGTACGCGCTCGGCGATCCGGCGCAGGATGTCGCGTTCGCTTTTCTTCGCAGTGTCAGCGGGCAACAGCGGCTCGATGCCTGCATCCGCATGGGCCAGGGCGCGAATGGCAACCGCATCGGCACTTGCCGAGGCCAGGTCCTGCGTGGCATCGGCCATCTTGCAGCTGGCCTTGGTCGGCTGTGGATACAGCACGCGATTGACCCAGTACGCCATGCGACTGCGTTCGCCGAGATTGAAGCCGAACAGCGCCTCGTCCCACTGGCATTTCAGGATCTCCGGCGAGGGCTTGTTGCCGATGCCGTGCACATACAGGATCGTCCTGACCCGACCGGACTCACCGTCGGTGGTACTGAGCGCCCGCTTGCCGGACCTATCGCTTCCTCCCGGTACTGGCGGACGCCGGACCGTGGGACGCTTGGTTGCGCGGGACTTGCTGCGTTTGGTGGCCATGTGTCACTCCATTCGACGCTGACGGTTCGGTTGTTTATTCGCATGCAGGCGAGTGCAGCAGCCACAGCGGTTGTGCCCCTGATCCAGAGGATCAGCGCAAGAGACAGGTCCTCGCCAGTGTACGGAAGGCGTGTCCGGCGCTTACAGCTTCACCATGACGTGGCGCACTACGCTGTAGTCTTCGAGCGCGTACATCGACAAATCCTTGCCGTAACCCGAGCGCTTCATACCGCCATGCGGCATCTCGCTGACCAGCATGAAGTGCGTGTTGATCCATGTGCAGCCGTACTGCAATCGCGATGCGACGCGCATGCCCTTGCTCACGTCGTTGGTCCACACCGACGAGGCCAGGCCGTAGTCCGAATCGTTGGCCCAGGCGATGGCCTGGTCGGCATCATTGAAGCGGGTCACCGAGACGACCGGTCCGAAGACTTCCCGTTTGACGATCTCGTCGCTCTGTTTCGCGCCAGCGACGATCGTGGGTTCATAGAAGAAGCCGCCGCCACCGCGCACCTTGCCGCCGGTCGTGATCTCGATGTGCTTCTTGTCGGCGGCCCGCTCGACGAAGCCCGCAACGCGCGTGCGCTGCTTTGCGCTGATCAGCGGGCCCATCTCGACACCTTCGTCCGTCTGCCTGCCCACCTTGATCGATGCGACGGCGGACGTCAGGTCGGCCACGAGCTTGTCGTAGATTTTCGGTCCGGCGTAGATGCGACAGGCCGCCGTGCAATCCTGACCCGCGTTATAGAAACCGAACGTGCGCACACCGCCCACCACCGCTTCGAGATCGGCGTCGTCGAACACGATCAGCGGCGCCTTGCCGCCCAGTTCCAGATGCGTGCGCTTGGCGCCTTTCGCTGCCGCCTGTAGCACTTTTTCGCCGGTGCCGACATCGCCGGTCAGCGAGATCATCGCGACGCCAGGTTGAGAAATCAGGGAGGCACCGACCGATGCGCCTCGTCCGAAGATGACGTTGACCACCCCGGGCGGAAACAGCTCCGCCAGTTTCGTGGCTAGTTTCAGTGCAGTGAGCGGTGTCTGTTCAGAGGGCTTGATGACGACGGTATTGCCCGCAGCCAGAGCCGGCGACAACTTCCATGCGGCCATCATCAGCGGATAGTTCCAGGGTGCAATCGACGCCACGACGCCGACCGGATCGCGCCTGACCATGCTCGTAAAGCCCGGAAGATACTCGCCAGCGATCGCCCCGTGCTGGGTACGGGCAGCACCAGCGAAAAAGCGGAAGACATCCGCGATGGCAGGAATCTCGTCGGCGAGCACGGCGGCATACGGCTTGCCGCAATTGATCGATTCGAGGCGCGCGTACTCTTCGCCCTCGTTTTCGATGTGATCGGCCACCTTCAGCAGCAGCGCGGCGCGATCCTTCGGCACTGTGGCGGACCAGTTGTCGAATGCATTGGATGCAGCGTCCACGGCTGCAACGATCTGTTCTTCGGACGCTTCGGCAACCGTCGTGATGACCTTGCCTGTCGCAGGATCGAGAACGTCCTCTTTCGAGCCCTTGCCAGCGACGAACTTTCCATTGATCAGCAGCTTGGTATTCATGTCGACCTCGTCATAGGTTCACGCGGAGAGACCCGAGCAAGCGGAGAAGAATCATTCATGTTCCCTCTTCAGCCGGGCGCGTCAGGTAGTAGGCCATAAGGATCGGCACGAGCGTCACCGCCATCACGATGACGGCGACGACGTTGGTGATCGGGCGGTCGCGTGGGCGGAAGAGTTCGTTGAAGAACCAGATCGGCAAGGTTCTCTCGTGGCCGGCCGTGAACAGCGTGACGATGATCTCGTCGAACGACAGGGCGAAAGCCAGCATGCCGCCCGCCAGTAGCGCCGTTGCCATCTGCGGCAACACGATGTAACGGAACGTCTGCGCGCCGTCGGCGCCGAGATCCATCGATGCCTCGATCCAGTTCTGCGGCATGCGCCGCAGTCGCGCGACCACGTTGTTGTAGACGATGACGGTGCAGAAGGTCGTGTGACCGATGACGATGGTCCAGAAGCCCGGATCAACGTGCGCGGCCTTGATGGCGGCAAGCAAGGCGATGCCAGTCACGATGCCGGGCAGGGCGATCGGCAGGATCAGGACGAAGGTGATCGCTTCCTTGCCCCAGAAGCGCGAACGCGCCAGTGCGAGCGCCGTCAGGGTGCCGAGCACGATCGCCAGAACCGTGGCGAGTGCGGCGACACTGAGTGACAGACGCATGGCCGCCCAGATGTCGCTGCGTGCGAAGGCCGCCTGGAACCAGTGCAGCGTGACACCCGGCAACGGAAAGGCGTAGGTTCGATCGTCGGTCGTGAAGGCATACAGAATGATCACGAGTACGGGCAGGTTGAGAAAGGCCAGCCCGAGAATCGCGCCGAGCCGCGTTGCCCAGGACCCGTGATGAGTTGCTCGTGCCTTAGAGCGCATCGAGAGCTCCGGCACGTTTCACGAGTGCGAGGTACACCATGATCAGTACGATCGGCACCACCGAGAATGCCGCGGCCAGCGGCAGGTTGCCTGCGGTTCCCTGCTGCTGATAGACCATCATGCCGATGAAGTAGCCGGGCGCGCCGACGACGCTGGGGATGATGTAGTCGCCAAGCGTGAGTGAAAATGTGAAGACCGATCCCGCGGCGAGTCCCGGCAACGCCAGGGGCAATGTAATAGTGCGGAAGGTCTGCATCGGACGTGCACCCAGGTCGGCCGAAGCCTGCAGCAACGCGGTCGGCACACGCTCGAGCGCTGCAGCGAGCGGCAGGATCATGTAGGGCAGCCACATGTACACGAACACGATGAACATGCCGAGGTAGGACGAGGAGAGCGACGGGCCGCCGATGGCGGGCAGTTCCAGCGTCGCATCCAGCAACGGCGTTGCACCGACCGAATCGAACAGCCAGCTGAGAATGCCCTGCTTCGCGAGCAGCAGCCGCCATGCGTAGACCTTCACCAGGTAACTGGTCCACATCGGCAGCATCACGCCGACATAGCACAATGCCTTTATGCGGGGTGTGGCGTAACGCGCCATGTAGTTGGCCACTGGAAACGCGATGAAGGCGGAGGCGATCGTGACGGCCAGCGCCATCACGACCGTGCGCACGATGATGTCGATGTGGGCCGGTTGCGTGACCACCTGCCTGAACGTGGCCAGCGTCGGCTCGTACACGATTTTTGCGGTGAACTCGTCGATCGCATAGAAGCTGTTCGCGAGCAGCATGAACAGCGAACCGAGATACACCGTGCCGAACCACAACAGCGGCGGAATCAGGAGCAGGCACAGGTAGAAGCCGGGACGGCGGTAGAGGAACGTCGACGCGCCGCGAAACCAGCCGCCTGCCGCATCCGCTGCAAGCGCCGTGTTCATCCGGGCTCTCCGGCGAGCGGGACTGCGTCGCTGGCGGACCAATGCAGCGTCACCTGTGAACCGATTGCCGAATGCTGCGTCTCCGCATGATTACTCACGGCCGCCGCGAACAGGTCACCGCTGGCGAGCTGCACCTGGTAGCGGCTGATGGCGCCGTGGTACTGCACATCGATGAGTGTGCCGTTGCAGTGAATCGTGCCGGGTTGCGGTGCTGATCCCGCGGATTGGACACGGATTTTCTCGGCGCGAATCGCGAACGGCTGGGCCGAGCCCGTCAATGCCTGAGCAAGTTCGCGCCCCGCGACGTTGGCGCTGCCGACGAATCGCGCCACGAACGCAGTGGCTGGGCGCGTATAGAGGATACGCGGCGTATCGAGTTGTTCGACCTTGCCCTGATTGAACACGGCGACCCGATCGGCCATCGACAGGGCTTCTCCCTGATCGTGCGTCACGAACACGAACGTGATGCCCAGTTGCCGCTGCAGATTCTTCAGCTCGATCTGCATTTCCTCGCGCAGCTTCAGATCCAGTGCGCCCAGTGGCTCGTCCAGCAACAACACACGCGGCCGATTGATCAATGCACGCGCCAGAGACACGCGCTGACGCTGTCCGCCAGACAGCTGCGAAGGCCGCCGTTGCGCAAGGGCGGAGAGTTTGACGAGTTCCAGCATCTCCATGGTCCGTCGCCGCTGTTCGTTGCCCGACACCTTGCGTACACGCAGCCCATACGCGACGTTCTCCAGCACGTTCATGTGGGGAAACAATGCGTAGTCCTGGAACACCGTATTGACGTCGCGAGCGTACGGCGGCCGGTCGGTGACGTCATCACCATCGAGCAGAATCTGGCCGCCATCCGGCAAGTCGAACCCCGCGATCAGTCGCAGACACGTGGTCTTGCCCGACCCGGAAGGCCCGAGCATGGCAAAGAACTCGCCGGACGCGATCTGCAACGACACCTGATCGACGGCCCGCACGTCACCGTAGACGCGTGAGACGTTACTGAACTCGATGGCGGGAGTCATGCGGGACGAACTGGATGAAGATCTCCACGGGGATCACGGGGTACCACGGGGTCGAACCTCCATATCTTCCTATTCCCTTAATCCCCGTGTAGCCCCGTGGAAATCTTTCTAAGTCTTATCTTCCGCCCATGATGGCCACGTAATCCGTCGCCCAGCGGCTATAGGGAACACAAGCGTCGCCTTGCGTGGCGCACTTCGACTCCGGCGTGCGCCAGAAGTGGATCTTGTCGAAGTTGTCGATGCCGTTGTTCTTGCAACCGTCGGCGCCGAGCAGGTCATTGCCGTTGCAGGCTGCGGGTACGACAGGCAGGGAACCGAACCAGGAGGCGACGTCGCCCTGTACCTTGGGACTGATCGACCATTCGAGCCACTTGTACGCGCAGTTCGGATGCCTGGCGCTGGCGTGCAGCATCGTCGTGTCGGCCCAGCCCGTCGCACCTTCTGCGGGAACGGTGCTGGCAATCGGCTGCTTGTTGGCGACCAGCGTGTTCACCTGGAATGGCCAGGAACTCGAGGCCACGACTCCTTCGTTCGTGAAATCCTGCACCTGCACGTTCGCGTCGTGCCAGTAGCGCTGTACCTGCGGATGCTGGGCGCGCAGCAGATCGAGCGCCGCAGCGTACTGAGCTTCAGTGAGTTCGTACGGATTCCTGATGCCGAGATCAGGCTTGCTGGTCATCAGATACAGCGCAGCATCCGCGATGTAGATCGGACCGTCGTAGGCCTGGATGCGGCCCTTGCTGCTCTTGCCGTCAGGAAACTTCTGCGCTTCGAACAATACGTTCCAGGAGGTTGGTGCGGTCTTGAATACGGTGGTGTTGTACATGAGCACGTTGGGTCCCCATTGATAAGGAACGCCGTAGTGCTTGCCATCGACGAAGTGCCAGGGGGCTTCTTTCAATCGTGGATCGAGCGAGTCGTACGAGGCCACGCGCTCGACGTCGATCGGCTGCACGGTGCCGCCGCGAATCAGTCGCAACGAAGCATCGCCGGATGCTGTGACCAGGTCGTAGCCGCCCTGCGTCATGAGTGACACCATTTCGTCGGACGTGCCGGCGGTCTTCACGTTGACCTTGCAACCGGTGTCGGCTTCGAACTTCGTCACCCAGTCATAGCTCTTGTCGGTTTCACCGCGTTCGATGTAACCGGGCCATGCCACGATATCGACCTGGCCCTCCAGGGCCGCGTCAGTTGCAGTTGCAGAAGTTGCTGCAGGGGCGAGGGGTGTCTCTTCCTGTCTCTTGCCGCACGCCGTAACCATCGTTGCGACCGAAGCCAGAAGCACGATGCGCACTGCGGATGAATCGATGAGTGATCGCATAAATTCTCCCGGTTGGATTGGCCCGCGAAGGAACGTTTTTCCGAGGATGCGATTCGAGCGGCCGGCGTTGGCCAGGAATCAGGCAGCAGTGTAGCGCTGCGGGAATGCAGCGTGCAGATGGCATGAATACGCAGGCAGGACGCCTGCGTCTGCGATTACATCGTTCCGGAGAGGGAGAACGGTCGGCGGCCCTGGGCATCGGGCGTGCCCAGAATCTGCAGCGAATCGGCCATCGACCGGGAGGCTTCGGGGCGCGCGGCGACCGATCCTTCGACCAGGTAGCTGCGATCGGGACTGAGGCGAACGTTACCGGCGATCTCGAGCGGACCGCCCATGTCGGCGAGCGCGCCGACCAGTTCATTGCCGGTGGGTTCGGGCGGGAAGATGATCTTGTAGCTTCCCAGTGGCGCCGGCTTGCGTGCGGGGCCTACGAGATCGAGCACTTCGAGGGTGCCATCCGCACGGACCGGCCAGCCGTCCTGCAGATCCAGGCGCGCAAGCTTGGCGTTCACTGTCCCCGTCCAACCGCCCGGCACAGCGTGGGCGGGCAGGGAGTCCAGCGGCAGCGAGCCGGAGAACCCGGTGAGACTTACGTCCCGTGAACCGGACACGCTGACCGTGCCCTGCAGGAATCCCTGGCTGCGCGTGACTTTCACATCGGCTTGGAGCTTGAGCGCCAGCAGCGGCAGCGCATGCAGCTTCCAGGTAATGCTGCCGACATTGGCGCCACCGACAATCACCACCGGTGCGCGTCCGTTCCAGGCCGTGCCTTCCGCCCCGGCAATGACGATGTCAGGCGGCAGGCGCGAAGTGATTACCCTCGCGGGCAAAGTCACCAGTGCGAATACGATATAAGCCGCGATTCCGAGCGCGACCAGGGGCCAGATTTTTTTCATTCAGGTGGGAGCGCGAGTCAGCACCAGGCTGGCGTTGACGAGGCCGGGGCGCGACGCCTTGTCGAAAGTAGCCTGTTCGATACTGATGGCATGCACCTGCTGCAGGTTGCCGACGCACTTGACCAGGGCATTGAAGGGAGCGGCTTCGAGGCGCACGCGGATGCCGGAATCGCCATTCGGCGTCTGACCGGTAAGTGAGGAACCGATACCGCATTCACGGGCGGTACGATCGATGAGCACGACCAACGACTCGTCACTGGGACCCGCACTGACGAGCTGATTGGCGCCGAGCGCCTGCACTTCACCGGCAACGCTGCGCATCCACGTAAGGTCGGCCTCCATATGCTGCACGCGCTCGCTGCGTTCGTGCAGCGTTTTATAGAACGGGGCGAGTGCCAGCGTGTACAGCGCAACCACCACGACGATAACGCCGCCGCCCAGCACGACGGCGCGTTCGCGCGGCTTGAGAGTCCGGAACCAGTCCTGGAGTTTCTGCATGATTGCTGCCTGCCTCAGGCGCCGGACTGCTTGAGTTTCAAGCGACCTTCGACCTTGGAATCGCGCGGACTGGCCGACTGGATTTCCGCCGACAGGCCGCGTTCGACCGCGACATGCTGGATCTTGTCGAGCTGATCGACCGATGGGGCCAGCACGCGCAGATCAGTCGCATTGTCGCGATACGACAGGGCTTCGAGCGTGGCCCCGGGCGCCTGCGCCATGGCGTCGACGAGCACGCCGAGCGTGGTCATGACACCGCTGCTGGCGCCGCCGCCGCGCAATGCATTCAGACGCATCTCGACTTGCTTGCGGGCAGCGATGGCATCGGGCACGGGCGCACCCGGGATCGCCTGCTGGAACACTTCCGCGATCTCCGCGTCCAGGCGCTGCTCCTTGCGTTGCAGGTCGACGTACTGCCAGGCCGTGAGACCGATGTGCAACGCGACGAAGGAAGCGAGCAACGCCGCTGCATAGCGCCAGGGCTGGAACGACAGCCGCAACCGCGTCTTCGGCGCGTAGGCGCCCTGCAGCAGGTTGATCGACGGCTTCGTCATCACGTTTGCGGCGAGCAGCGGCAGCGGTCCATCGGGAAGCAGCTTCAACTGCAGGCTGGCCGTGAATTCGCGCAGCCCTTCGAACAGGTCGCGCTCATGTTCGTAGACGGATTCGGTCAGATAGATCGTCACGTGTTCGCGCGAGTCATCGCCGGAGGCGAGCGCGAGTTGCACGGCTTCGATCAAGGGCTGCACGTCGAGAACAGCGCCTGGAGTCGACTCGCGTTGCACGAAGACACGCGTGTCATCGACCAGCAGCGTCACGCCATTGGCTGTAACGGGCAGCGCAGCCGTCTCGGGATAGATGGCATCGACATGCAGTCCCGCGTCCTGGAATGCCGCAACCCAGAACTGCATCTGATCTTTCGCTACGGCTGCGACAGGCGTTCCCGGACGATCGTCACGACGGCCCACGGCGAAGTGCATATCGTCGATGTCTGCCGCCATCTGCTCTTCGAGTGCGTACGGCACCATCTGCAGCAGCTTGGCGCCGCTCTTCACGGGCAACACCGGTTCTGCCAGCGTGACATCGGTGCCCGGAACGATCGCGACGACCCTACGGCCGCCTGTGAACGCCGCTGCATCCGCCAGTGATCCTGATTGCACGTTGCCGTGACGCGCGCCGGTGCTGTCGACAGCGATCCATTCAGCCGTGACGGGCTGCGTGGTGTCGCGTGCAATGGGCGAGGTGTTTGTGAGTCGGATGACCAGCGCTTCTGTCATCAGTCGGTTCCGAAGCTTCTCAAAATGGGACGGACCATGCCGTTGGCGCGATTCAAGAGACTGTACAGGGTGAACTGGGTAGTGCCAATAGTGACCCAGATGTTGGCGCGGAAGTAGTTGCTGCTCTCGCTGATGACATCGCCCTGGTCATACGCGCTCGCGAGTGCGGGATCCAGCTGCCCTTTGAAATCTGCAAGGCTGGGAAAGCAACGCAGCTTGCGCATCTCGGTGACGTTCTTGCGGTCGCGCGTGAACTCGCTCACGCCGTTGCCGATCAACGCATCGAGAACTTCCGGAGCAGCGGTACACAGATTGATCGACGTGCCCGGCGGCAGGGCGGAAACGAAAGGTTCGAGGCGACGATAACGTTCCAATCCGAAGTCATGCAGCGCCAGCAATTCGCTGGTGCGTGTGATACGCATGTTCGGCGGCCGATACGCCGGCGTGAGTGAGGTGTAGACATTGTCCTCGGCGCCGTCGGGAAATCCCGGATTGATGTCCGTATCGAGCCAGTCGGCGATCATGTCGGCCCATTTTTCTTCGAGTTCCAGCAGCACGAGGAGGTTCTTGAAGCGCTTGACGGCCTCGGCGTCGGCAACCAGTTCGCCATTGTCGACCTTGACCAGGTTGTTGAGATTGAACCGGCCCTGCATGTCTTCGAGCTGACCCGCGACGTCGCCGCCGTCGACCGGAATCGGCGGGATGGGCGTCGCCCATTCCTCGGTGTAATCGTCCACGCTGCTGCCGCTCTGCGCGTCGCGCTTCAGGATGTCAGCGGCCCAGGCTTCTGCACCCATGGCGACCTCGAATCCCTGATCGAGCGAGAACATCGTGGAGCTGCGGCGCTGATCGAGATAGCCCTTGAACCCGACGTTGGTGGCCAGGATCACTGCGAGCGCCACGATGAGGACGGCCGTGATCAGAGCCACACCGCGCTGTCTTGCACCCAGTTGCGGCATGTTCATCCGGCGACCTCCACGATGCGGGTCACCTTGCCCCAGTCTTCCAGTTCCAGCGTGATCTCCACGGCAATCGGCAGGG
The DNA here is from genome assembly GCF_036520495.1 of Povalibacter sp. Classification (GTDB taxonomy): domain Bacteria; phylum Pseudomonadota; class Gammaproteobacteria; order Steroidobacterales; family Steroidobacteraceae; genus Steroidobacter. The sequence continues at coordinate 27,807 of NZ_DATDJO010000076.1, forward strand.
CATAGCGCTGTGTCGGTCCCGAGAAGCCCAGTGGCGGCCACTGCTCTTTCCAGTCGCGATCCCCGCCCATGTAGCGCACCGAGATGCTCTTCACCTTGTCGAGCATCACGACGCTGACTGGTTCCGCGTTCTGCATGCGATCGAGCACGGGCCAGTAGTCGCGATGAAGCTCAGTGTCCACGAGCCGGTAGGCAACGCGCTGCAGGGTAGGGCGAGGCACACCGGCGGGGTTGCTCCATCCGGAATGCGTGAGTTCAATGCCGCCGCTGTTACCGTCGCCACCGGCACGCAATGCCGGCATCGGTTCTTCACCGAGCACCGGGCGCACGGCGCGCGGTTCGAGCAACGAGAAATCCTGGCTCATGCGCATCATCGTCGACTGAACGGCGCGCGTGCGCGCTGCACTCTCGTCGAGACGGCCGCTTTGCGTTATCAGTTCGTTGTAGCCACTCATCGCCAGCACGCCGACGATCACGAAGATCGCGACGGCGATGAGGACTTCGAGGAGTGTGAACCCCCCAACGGAGGTACGTCCCAGGTTACCGCGGCCTGAT